>CAXTED010000002.1:0-592881 GCA_964243335.1 uncultured Sphingomicrobium sp.
TGTCGAATGCAGCGATCCGAGGGGGGACGATCCTAGAATTGGCAAACCCGTGGTGGAATCACGCTTGCGGGTCGCGGTTGTCGTCCGCCTCACCCGCCACGATTCCCCCGCCCACGCCAAGGCTTGGTGCTTTGGGAGTTGCTCACGGACGGCTTCGAGTCCGCCGCAGCACTGCCCGTCTAAGCCAAGGACAGCGCTCCGAGATGCGCTCTTGCTAAGGCCATGTCATCGCTTTGAAATATATACTATGTTATTGTGAGGCATCACGGGACTTTAATCGGGCTCGCCAGTGACTGAGAGACAAACGTGCTCCCGCCGATGCGGGGAGCACTATGTCCGATCAGCAGAACACCACCTTGATGCCGCTTGTGTCCAAACTTGCTTACTGGGCCAAGTTCGACGAGGCCGACAAGCAGGCCATCTTAGACCTGCCGCATGACACAAGGCTGCTTGAGCGTAACGCCTACATCGTAAGGGAACGTGCGGCGACCACGCACTCGTGTCTTCTGCTATCCGGCTTTGCTATCAGGCACAAGATCGTCGGGGATGCTGCACGGCAGATTCTCGCAATCCACATGAAAGGCGACATGCTGGACCTCCAGAACTCGTTTCTGGGCGTCGCCGACCATAGCGTTCAGGTGCTCACCCAAAGCAAAGTCGCCCTTGTGCCCCGTGCTGCGGTCAAAGCCTTGGCGTTTGAACGTCCCCGCGTAGGTATGGCGATGTGGTTTGATACACTCGTTGATGGCTCCATTTTTCGGGAATGGATTGCCAACTTAGGCAAACGGAACGCGCAGACCCGGATGGCGCATCTCCTCTGCGAGTTCTCTTTGCGACTCAAGCTGGCGGGGCTGGGGGAGGAGAACCAATACGAACTGCCGATGACTCAGGAGCAACTTGCGGATGCACTAGGCATTACTCCCGTGCATACGAACCGCACTCTCATGGCTTTAGCAGCGCAGGGTCTAATCACTCGGTCAAGCAGCCGCAGCGTGACTATTGGAGACTGGCAGAAGCTGGCTGCGGCTGGCGACTTCGACAGCAACTATCTGCACCTGCGCGAGAATGCAGCAACGCTGGATTAACTTTCGGCCCTCCACTTACAGCGCTCAAGGCGTTCTTTCCCCTGCAAGCGACAAGAGCGGCAGGGACACCATTGATTTGCCTGGGCACAACGAAGGGGCGGTTTTCAGTGGACGAGGACGGACAGTTCGCAGCCAATATTTGGCTGGTTGAAGCGGCTAAGCGCGGCCGCGAAGTTCGGCGCCAAACCAATTTGCCTGCCAATGCCATCCTGCCGGATGGATCAATCGTCAGCATGACCGTCGTTGATCTGTCCCATGACGGGTGCAAGGTCGAAACGCCGGTGCCGCTTGCCCTCGGATCATGCCTTCCGTTGTCGCTGTCCAAGATCGGTCTCCTGGAAGCACACGTCCACTGGTACTCGGCCGGGAAGGCGGGACTTCGCTTTACTCCCGAACCGGACAAGGCTGAGGACGAACGGCCGCGTGCTGACCGGGTCAGCCTTCAGGCAGCTGTAACGCTTCGTCGTCGCGGTAGCGCGAACTACAATGTCAGCACTTCGGACGTTTCGCCAAGCGGGTGCAAGGTGCAGTTTGTGGAGCGACCGCGTGTTGGTGAGACGCACTGGTTAAAGTTTGATGGGCTTGAAGCTCTTGAGGCTGAAGTTCGCTGGGTGGAGGACTTCAACGCCGGCGTTCAGTTTGCCCGCGCCATTCACCCGGCAGTGTTCGACATGTTGCTTGCCCGGCTCAGCTAAGAAGGCGTTTTTGGCAAACCAAGCGCTTCTAGCTTCCGACAGATCCAAGCAGCACCGAGCTCGGGCATCCGTACTTGGGGCTCATCGTTACAGACCAAAAGCCAGCAAGCGCGATCCGGTAGAGCTTGCAATGTGCTCTTTTACATATCGCGGAGTAGATCGGAATGCCGGCTTACCGCCTCTAATTCAGGGACCCGCATAGCGGTCATATCGTCGATGTTGAGGACCTGGTTGCTCCGGAGAACAGCACGGCTATTCAGCTGGCATCATCAAGAATGACTGGCCAGCCGATTGAGCTATGGCGCGGTCAGCATTAAATTCGACGCTACGAGGCACCGTTCAGGCACAGACACGCCAACCTCCGACGTTTCAGTAGCGCCCCGGGTCGGGCAGGTGGCCGGGCAGACCAAAAGTAGGTTGGGACCTTACTTATGAAAAGCGTCCGATGTTGCCCAAGGCTTAGCTTTCGAATTAGCGAGATCGTCGTGGTCACAATAAATTAGTAGATGTTAGTGCTGTTCGACATTCGCGAAGTGCATGCTCACGTTGATCGTTATGCCGTGAACCAGCCGCTGAGTGCCGCCAATCTGGGTGCCGATGCCCGCTGGCTTTAGGAGCATGCCTGCTCTGGTGTCGACATCCATTATTCTCGCGAAAACGCGGACATCGTCTGCCTTGTCGCGTGGCTCTCAAGCCGCGGTCGTATTGGTTCCTTCCCCTTCATCGCGCTGCCTCCTCGGTCCTTGCCAGTGGGCAGTTGTCACTGGAAACATCCGCGCTTACCTGTCGGCAGCGTGCGTCCAGCTGATCAAGCAATCCAAGCACGTCATCAAAGCGCCCTGAGCAAGGCAACGGGAAGCGAGGGCGAACTGCTGCATAAAGCGAGCATGGTTCGCGCTTTAAGTCTCGCGAGCGTCGGATCCTGACGACTCGTCTCATCTGCCTTCCCGAAGGCGTCTGCGATCTGGAAGGCCGCAGCGAGCAAGGGGAGATATCTGCCTCGCTCGATTGCTGCCAAATACTTTGAGGTTCAGACCGGATGTCCTCTATGTTCGGAATCCGACGTAGCCGAACGTCTTCAAAGGTCAAAGCCGACACTCACACCGAACCGCGACGGAATTTCCGCTTTGGGTGGTAAGCAGATGGTTGCTGTGCTCACTTACTAGGATGCCTTGGCTACCGCCCGTTTCGCTTGATCAGTTGCGCTTGGCGCTGGAGGCGAGCTGGCTACCCAGACCGCCTATCTGGGCGTTCACGAGCCGGGAAACTCAGCCCTAGGCCAGTGCAATCCCACGCCGCGGGTGATTCGGTGGTTCTTCCCGGACCTAGAGATTGCTTACAGCCCCTCGTCCGCAGAGCAGCCAAGGCGGCTTTTGCGGTAAGTTCATCGACGTATGGCTTGCTGTGGGCCGGCGAGCCGACGGACGATGAAGTCGTTGGCTATTAGTCTTTGGAGCCATTCTCTGAACGCTAGGGGCTGAGTCCTGCCATTACGCCTGACCGTTCTTCCTGCAACATGGTGGTCAAGTGCGGAGCCTAATCAGGCAGACTGAATTTGCGTCATGGTCGCCAGCAGACACTCGCATTGGATCGGTACGGAAATGTCCACGACCGCCTCCAACCGAGCTATCCTAATGTCCCCTTCAAGAAACTTCCGACCCAGAACAGACCCTCCGCTAGCGGCCAGGAGCATTCTGTCGGGTGGTCCAATCGCTGCGATGCACTTCCCGCGCCAGTAAGGTTATTGGCGCTTGGCCCAGTCAGGTAGGTAGTCCGAGATCTCGGGATATGAAAACTCCTCGCGCTCGTGTCCCCAGCCATTCATGTCGAGATACTTCTTCATAGACGGCAAATGTCCTCCGAGCGCACGTCGGGCGAGCTGCGTCCAAATCTCAATCTCAAGGTTCATGCGATCAACTTCTTCGCGCTCAGCGATTTCGGCTTGCTTCTTTATCTGTTCCCATTGCGTAGCAACTTGAAATTCTTGAACGAGGGTCCGAACTTTTAGCTTCGATTCTTTCCTGTAGTTAGGGTACGTCAGACCAAGCGCTTCACGGCTGCCGAGTACCCCGTCGCGCAAGTAAAGGGTGTCACATGCCTTGCCGTTCCGAGGGCAGACGAACCGACGACGTCCGTTAGGAGATCGCACGATGAGCGCTGCTCGAGTACCCGGGTATCTGTCATCAAGGCTTTGAAGGTTCAGCCCCGATCTAAACCCATCGCGGATGTCAACGTTGACGTAGGTGTATATCCCGGGGTCATCTCTCGTCCAGAGCATGTAGAATTCGCTTACCTCGACGCCTCTCTTTGACATCTCTTTTAGCAAGGTAGGCAAATCGATCGCGGGGAATAGCCACAAGTCCGCTGGCTCAAACTTGAAGTTAGACAGGCCAGGCATGTGCTCGAGCTCGGGCAACCCAAGGGCAAGCACCTCAGGGCGCGGCTCATAGGAGGACCCCAAACCAACACGCGTGGAATAGGGTCCGAACTTCAACCTACTTTCCTGACGAAGGAGCTTTTTGATCTTGCTACGCTCCGCGGCTTCGATCTCGTCTGCGATCTCGGGGTAGTGCGTCATTGTTAGCGGGTCGGATTTGAGCTGATCCAGGATAGCCTTCCGCTTCGCTCCACGAGCAGGTCCTTGCCCATCCCGCCCCTGCAAGCGAAGGATCAGTTGGTGCACCTGCAGAAAACGTCTTTGGGAAGGAGACCCATTCCTTACGCCAAAGGATGGGATGCCCTCCCTCGAAGCCAAGCCGTCGCGATTAAGGTACAGCTTTTCAACTCTCTTGTTAGTCACGGGGCAACGGAAGTATGGCCGCCCTCCAATGTTGTTTGTCACGAAACAACAATTGACTATATGGAGCTGCTGGTCTCCATCAACATCATAGTTTACTAGGAGTTCATTTACATCACGACACCATATAACGACGAAAGTGCCCTTGTGTCTTACCGTTACTGCATCGCCACGCTTTTGGAACAGGCCAGCCCTGCGCAGCTGCTTGATGTCCAATGTTGGCAGCGTATCGAAGGACCGGGGCATTCTAGGTGTCCACAACTAGCTTAGTGCATCTTTTTGCACGTTTCGCGCACTAGCCGCCAGTCATTTATGCTGAGACGAGTTCGCTGAGGACTGCGTCGCGCACCACCCTTTCAGCAGGCAACTCGGCCGGTGCTTACGGAGTAGGCCGAGTTGGCGGCAAGCTATCCAAAGTCGATGATTGACCCCAGTCAGGCGCCGCGACTTCACAAAGCGGACGTTCGTACTGCGTAGAGCTATAAAGCGCGGTGAAACAATCGCTCAGCATGGAACAGCCTTCCTTAACGGCGGTTCACGTTGCTCCTAAGTGGAGCTTGCCATGTTCAATCCGTTTTCGCGTGTTTGCTGCTTGACCAGGTCGTGGAGCCTTTCATGACGCCGAAGGACGTCGCCAATACAACCGAACAGGGCCAAGTCCGGAGCGAGGCTCCAGTGAACGGCGATCCCTCGGCATTCGACCATTGGGGAGGCTCCAACAGTTCGCGTGAAGGAGCGGAAGTTCCTTCAAGGCGCTCGCCGAAGCCCTCACTTCAGGATTACTTGTCGATTGCGCGCTTCGACCACGCGACGAAGCACGTCTTCATCCTGCCGGGGATCGCACTGGCGATCATGCTCCGAGGCGTTCAGGAAACCAGCTTTGTTGCGGCATTGATCCTGGGTGCGATCAGTGCCTTGTTCATTGCATCGGCCAATTACACGATCAACGAATATCTGGATCGCGAATTCGACAAGCATCACCCGACAAAGTCGGCGCGCACTGCTGTGAATGTCGAACTGGATGGTCGGCTCGTTGCCCTAGAGTGGGCGGTGTTCGTAGCCCTTGGCTTGTTCGCGGCGTTCCTGGCAAGCAGCACCATGTTCTGGGTGTCCCTGGCGTTCGCCGCACAGGGCATTGTCTATAACGTCAGGCCTCTGCGCTCCAAGGATCGAGCGTTCCTCGATGTCATATCGGAGTCGGTCAATAATCCACTTCGCTTGATGATCGGCTGGGCCATGGTAGATCCAACCACCTTACCGCCATCGTCGGTCATTCTCGCTTATTGGCTCGGCGGCGCCTTCCTCATGGGTGCCAAGCGCCTCTCGGAGTATCGGGAGATCGTGGCCTCCCACGGTAAAGATCTACTCGCACGCTACCGGGCGAGCTTCCATGGCTATACCGAGATCTCGCTGACCGTGTCATGCTTTGTCTACGCGTTGCTTTCAGCGTTTTTCCTTGGCGTTTTCCTGGTCAAGTACAGGGTCGAATATCTGCTGATCATGCCATTCGTAACGGCCCTGTTCGGCAAATATCTGGCTCTGTCGATGCTGCCAGGGTCGACCGCACAGAAGCCCGAGAAGCTGTTCCGGGAATCTGGTTTGATGTTGATCGCGGCCGGCTTGGCGGGAGCATTCGTAGTGGCGACGTACGTCAACATGCCAATTCTGCAGCGGCTTACGGACCAACAGTTTATCCAGATATGATCCGCTTTGCCTTGCGACCGTGGCAGCACGGGTCGGGCGGTTGAGCCCGGTTCCTTCATCCTTGCCACAGGAGAGTTGGACAGCGCTCATCGACCGCGTGGTGGGGCCGGTGATCCTGTTGGAGCTGCTCCTCGCCGCGACCATTGTTGTGCTGGCCGTCGTGGCTCCGCAGCTTGGACGGAGTACGGGCACTCGGGTTGAGCGGTATCTGGCGACAACATTCGCCAGCCCGGTGAAGCAGATCATCGCCGTCGGAGTTCTGGCCGTGATCGCCCGAGCCTTGTTCCTGCCATGGCTCGGCTCACCGATTCCGATCGCGCATGACGAGTACAGCCTGCTCCTCCAGGCACAGACGTTCATGGCGGGTCGATTGGCCAATCCGACCCCGGCTTTGTGGGAGCACTTCGAGGGCATCCACCTGGACGTCATCCCGGCATATGCGTCGATGTATTTCCCGGGGCGCGGCCTGCCACTCGCCCTCGGTATGCTTATAGCGGATAATGCCTGGATCGGCGTGTGGATCGCCTTCGCGCTGATGTGCATGGCTGCCGTGTGGATGCTGCAAGCTTGGGTTTCGCCGCCCTTCGCAATGCTGGGAGGCGTCTTGGTCGCCTTGCGGCTCGGTATCTTTAGTTATTGGATCAACTCCTATTGGAGCGGCGCCTTCATCGCTTTCGGCGCGATGCTGATTGTGGGTGCAGTACCGCGCTTCCTGAAACAGCCAGATTGGGGCTTTGGCCTTTCGCTGGCGGTGGGAGTGTTCATCCTTCTCACGTCCCGACCCGTGGAAGGTGCTTTGCTGTGCCTGCCGCTCGCAGCCTTTCTGCTTTGGAACATATGGCGATCTAGCAGCCAGGAGCGCGGTCGAATGTTTCTTCGCGCCGGCTTGCCGGTGGCACTATCAGTGGCCTTGGGTGGCGGTTGGCTGCTCGCCTATGACAAAGCGACGACCGGCGACGCGCTGACCACACCTTACGATCTCAATCGGCAGACGTATGCGATCACACCTGCCTTTCTGATCTCACCGCCCATCCAGAGCGAGCAGAGAGGCCCCCCGCACTTTCGCGAGTTCTACAAATGGGAGAATCTCTATTTCGCCGCCCGGCACTCGCCAGCCAAGATGATCCGCGGTGCAATCAGCAAGGTCTATTACAACTGGAACTTCTACATCGGCTTCATTCTGACGCCAGCGTTCCTCGCCGGGCTTTGGGCTTCCCGCCGCAAGCCGATCCTAGCTGTCACCCTGGCCTTCTTCTTTGCCGGCTACCTGTTTGAGACCTGGAACTTCCCCCATTACACGGCGCCGATCTTTCCCATTCTGTTGATCATTACGATGATGGGGTTTGAATGGCTTCGGGGGTGGACGCCAAGGCAGCGGCAAAGCGGATCATTTCTGACCCGAGCGATGCCGGCTGGGATCGCGTTGACACTGGCTCTGCCCGCCGCCGCCGTCGTTGCAGACAGTCCGGGCTTGGTGTCCGGCGGATCTTCAAGCCTGCTTTCCTGTTGCGCCCTGCAACGAACGAGTCCGCGATCGGAGATAATGGCCTCGCTTCAGGCTCAGCCTGGAAAGGATATGGTTCTTGTCTCCACCGACCCTGCCCGCCACCCGGTGCACGTGCCCATGATCTACAACGAACCCGACATTGGGGCAGCGGAGATCATCTGGGCGCACTCCCTTGGTCCCCAACGCGACAACGCCTTGGTCACTCGTTATCGCGGACGACGCGTGTGGCAGGTGCAATGGCGCCAGGATCATAGCTTTGCCTTGACGCCCTGGCGGCAGTCACTTCAGGATTCAATGTGAGCCAGCCCGAAGTTACGACATTCAGTTGGGACGGCATTCGGCTCGTCGTTTTCGACGTTGATGGTACCTTGTACCGGCAATCGCCCCTTCGCTTGAGGATGGCGAGGGACATGCTTGTTCGCGCTGCTCGCTCCGCCAATTGGACGCACATCAGGGTTCTCAAATCGTACCGCACGATCCGTGAGGAGCTCGGCGACGCCGAAACAGCCGATTTCGAGCCGATACTTATCCAGCGGACAGCGGCGGCGACCGGTGCCTCCCCAGATTATGTGAGCGCCTGCGTCACCGAATGGATGGAGGACCGCCCGCTCGCGTACGTCGAGAGCTGCCGCTACCCAGGGTTGCTCGAGTTGTTCAGCGGCCTTCGCGCGCACGAGAGAAGCATCGGCATCCTGTCGGACTATCCGGTACAGGCGAAGCTCGACCGCCTCCAATTGTCCGCGGACTATTTGGTCTCGGCCGTTGATCCTGAGGTGGGGATGCTGAAGCCCAATCCCCGCGGTCTGCAACACGTGATTGCGGCGGCAGGGGTGACGCCTTCCCAGACGGTTCTGATAGGGGATCGGACCGATCGTGACGGTATCGCTGCCAAGCGGGCCGGCGCGCACGTTCTGATCCGCAGCAGCCAGCCGCAGGAGGGTTGGATCACCTTCAAGCGGTTCGATGAAACCCTCTTCGCCCCGGTTCTGAAGGCTTGAAGGTCACCCCGATCCTAGCCAAGCTCCTGGGCTACTTCCTGACGGCCGGAACCGCGGCTGTGGTCGATATCGGCGGCTTCGTTCTGCTGACGGACTATGGCTTGCCGATCTTGATCGCGGCCACATCCAGCTTCGCTGCAGCTGCCGTCGTGAACTATCTTTTGAGCAGCCGGTTCGTCTTCAAGTCGAAGGCAAGCAGCCGTCGCTTCTTATTATTCCTGGCGGCGTCCCTGGTCGGCTTGGCTGTGAACGTCGGCATCACCTTCCTTGCAGCAACGAACTTTGGCATGCCGCCGGCCGTGGCGAAGATCGCAGGCGTAGGTGTCGCGTTCCTGGTGAACTTCGCGGTCAACACCATCATCGTATTTCCGTCAGCAAGGACAAGCGCTTGAGCGACGACAACGCAACCCCAGTCCTTGAGCAAACGAACGCTGAAGTGTCAGGCAAAGGCGCCGCCGCGGGAGCTTCCTTTGGCTCGCTGAAGGCGGAGAGAATCGCTTTCCTGATCTGCCTCGTCGCCGGGCTGGTGCCAATTTGGCTGGTCACCCGCTTCCCATCCGTGGACGGGCCGATGCACCTGTACGTCGTCTACTTGATCGATCAGCTCGCTCTACCGGGCACCAACCTGTTCGACCGAGTCTTTCAGTTCAACTACAATGTCGAACCCAATATGGCGGTCTACGGCATTATCTGGGCCTTCTCGAAGCTGGTGCCGATGCTTGTCGCCGAGAAGCTCTTCGTAACGGGCTATTGGCTCCTGTTCGCCGGATCCGCTTATTACGCGATGCGCTCGTTCGGCGAGAGCTCGACGGTGTTTGGTCTGCTGCTGTTGCCGTTCGCGCTCGGCTACTTCCTGCACTGGGGCTTTTACAATTTCGTCTTGAGCCAAGCGCTGTTCCTGCTGGCTGCCGGCTATGCGTTGCGCCATCTGGAGCGACTTAGCTGGCGCCATATCGCGGTGCTTGGAGTATTGATGCTCGCGCTGGCTTTGACCCACCTGGTGGGCATCGCGATGTTTCTCTTCTTCATCGGCTTTGCTCGTGCGGGATTGGCTCTTCGTGAAGCCTTGGCCGCGAACAGCGACGACCGCTGGCTTTCAGCGATCCGCCGCCTCCTGTGGGACGCGGCCCGGCTCTTGCTCGCGGCGCTACCCGCACTCGCGATCGTTGTGAGCTTTCTCTTGAGGCGGGTGCTTTCGGACGTCGGCGCTGCGCCGGTACTCGGGCTCGTTCGCAAAATCTGGTACGTAGTCTCGATCTCGCCCATCTTCTCGCTCGACAAGAGGGAGGCCGTCGCGCTCGCGGCCTTCACCCTCGTTTTGTGGGCATTGGTCCTCAAGCTACTGCTCTCATTGTGGAAGGACAGGTCACTTCGCCTGACCGCCTTGCCGGTTCTCCTTCCCACGGCGATCCTGACGGCTTTCGTTCTGATCGGATCGCTTGGCTTTGCCGGGTTCGAAGGCCTGCCGCGCCTGCTGCCATTCGTCTTCTTCATGATCATCATGGCGTTGGGGGTGATGCGCCTTAGCGCGATCTGGCGCGGCGCTATCATGGTCAGCGTGGTCGGCGGACTGGTCGCCACGTCCTGGCTTCACCTGACCTTCTATCGTGGGATCAACACCCTGTACGACGGCTTCGCCTCCGCGCGGCAAGCGCCGCCACCGGGTTCGGCCGTCCTTGCCTTCAACACCACGCTTCCACAGCGCGAGATAGCGGGCCAGTCCACCGGTTGGCGGATGAACGTCACCGACCATTTTCGCACCGGCTATGCCCGCGAACACGGCTTGCTCATGTTGGACGTTGTTCACCTTGCCCCGCAGATTTACGGCTACTTCCCGGTGTCTTACGCAGACAATGCCAATATCGCTGCGGCTTATAGCGCGCCAACGTTTCGACCACCCGCGGAACCGCTTCGACATTTCGAACGAACCGTCGGCCTGCCAATCCGGGAAGTGTCTTTCTGGCCGCTTGTTGAATCCGAGCCTCACGTCGACTTCAACCTGGAGGAGCGTGAGCCAATCCTGAGGCGAGAACTGGCGCGCGACTGGTCTCTATTACCGCGTGGTTCGACCGTCGCTCCGTATGTCTACGTCCAAAATCCGCGGATACAGTCTCGCACCTCCGCACGTCCTGAACCTTGATGTTCGTTCCACCCGGACTTGGGCTTGCGAACCTTAGAGACATCCGCATTTCAGCGGCTGACCGCCCGTCCCTAATATCAAAAGCTCCGACGACACTCTCAAGTCGAACAGCGAAGAGTCGGAAGACTCATCAGCAAGTCAGTTCCTGACATCAACAGCGTCACTGAACGTCACGGTAATCACAGCTTCGCCATGCTCGTCAGTCACGTCGATCCAATGAGACAACTCCAGATAACCATGCCGGACTTGGTCAGACATCAGATCACGGGCGCCCTTGATTGCCTGAAGGCGAGCGGCCGCAAGGTTGGGCAATTCGAGACCTTCATCGTCGTGAGCGACGATGTCGTCGTAAATGTTGAAGTGGTATTGCGGCACAGGCAACTCCGTCGCGAGTAGGGCGGGAGCGCGCGTCTCTCAGTCGTCGAGGCCCGTGGCCTTCTCGACGATGGTAAGTTTCATAACGCTAACATTGAAGCAAATCTATGTTTCAGGTTAGGTTAAATGGTTCGATGCGGAAAAGCTTGGCCTGTGTTACAAGGCATTCATTGCTGAACAGCTTTGGGCTTCGGCAACTGTGAGAGGCTTTGTGCTCCCGCCCACTCTTGGGAGACGCAGATGAATACGCCCCGGCAACCACTCGAACAGCTTGTCCGGAACCTGGAGTTACGCGCGCCTCTGCCAGCGGAGGATCGTGAGGCCGTGTTGTCACTGCCTCATCAGCTGAAAACCTTGGAGGCAGGCACTTACACGGTTCGAGAGGCTGAACCGCCAGAGTATTGTGCTGTGCTGGTCTCCGGCTTTGCTTATCGACAAAAACTCACCGGCAATGGATCACGGCAGATTGTCGCGATTCATATTCCGGGAGACGCTCTGGACTTTCAGAACCTGTTCCTGAACGTGTCGGACCACAGCGTCCAGATGCTCACCCGCGGCGAGGTCGCCATGGTGGCACGAGCGGAAATCCAGGAGTTGGCTCGGAGCCGCCCCGCCATTGCCCACGCCATTGTCGTCAAGATACTTGTTGAAGCATCGATCTTCAGGGAATGGGTGCTCAATGTGGGACGACGCGACTCCGGAACTCGAATTGCGCATCTTCTATGCGAGATGGCCGTTCGGCTCGAGTCCGAGGGCTTGGCGAAGGACTACGGATACGATCTACCGATGACCCAGGAGCAGCTTGCCGATGCGGTGGGTCTCACCCCTGTGCACGTGAACAGGACCCTCAAGGCTCTGGAGCTAGATGGTCTGATCAAGCGCACGAAGCGGAACATCAGCTTTCCCGATTGGCAGCGGCTTCGCACCGTCGGCGACTTCAATCAGCGCTATCTGCATCTCGAGCCACAAACGGCGGCTTAGGTCCTCCATCCTCGACCGACCAGGATTGCTGCTTCGAAGCGATACTGCTCTAAGTCTAGGCTAAGCCTCATGTTATAATGGTCATTAATCCTGATTATCCCACCCATGTTAGAGCGCATGCTTTAGAGCGAGTTACTATGTAATAATGCCGGGGTGCTCCGCCGCGATGATCCGAGTTGCTGATATGGATGGTTCATTCACCGCATTCGAAGTTTCCGAAGCGCAACGGATACTGACACACCTACGCTCCCTTCGGAGCAGCATGCTGACGGCTTGGCAGGAGCGAGCGGTTCTTCTTTCTCGTGAAGAGCAGCAGGAGTTGAAAGACGAGATCAACCGAACGTGCGAGCTTCTCACCTCAGTGACTAGAGTTGGCTGAGCCTCGTTCCCCTTTCTCTGGTCGCGCAAACACTGCCGCCTGTAACGAACGTCTGTAGAGGTTCCTCGTGGGCCAAAGGAGTTCACGTCAGCTCAGGGCTCGTGGGCTCGAGGCCCAAGTGGTCCGAGATCACCGACGACCTGCCGCAACATGCAACGCTTTCCGGCTGAGTTGCTCTCTTTGATCAGGCTGCGGCGAGCGCCGCGTCTCCGACGAACGGGTTGGATGCCCGCTCGCGAGCGAAGGTGGAAACGGGGCCGTGGCCGGGGATGAAGACGGTGTCGTCGCCCATCGGCCACAAGCGCGTGACCACCGAATTGATCAGGGCCTGATGGTCTCCGCGTGGGAAGTCGGTGCGGCCGATCGACCCGGCGAAGAGCACGTCACCGACCAGCGCGAGATTGGACGGAGCATGGTGGAACACGACATGTCCCGGCGTGTGGCCGGGCGTGTGGTGCACGGCAAACTCGAGTTCGCCCAACTGCACCGTGTCACCCTGTTCCAACCATCGGTCAGGCTCGAAGGGGTGCGCTTCCATACCGTATTTCTGACCGTCGTCAGCAAGCGTGGCGATCCAGAATCGATCTTCTTCCTGCGGTCCTTCGATCGGAACGCCGAGTTCCTTCGCCAGCATGCCGGCCTGCCCGCAATGGTCGATATGGCCGTGCGTCAGCAGGATTTTGACGACGTTGACACCCGCCGCAGCAGCGGCTGCCTTTAGCTTGGGCAGGTCGCCGCCCGGATCGACGAAGGCCGCCTGATT
This sequence comes from uncultured Sphingomicrobium sp., assembly GCA_964243335.1. GTDB lineage: Bacteria > Pseudomonadota > Alphaproteobacteria > Sphingomonadales > Sphingomonadaceae > Sphingomicrobium. Next base: position 13,425 of record CAXTED010000002.1, read on the forward strand.
GGTCTTGGTGCACCAGACCAGGCTGCAATTCTGCTGCAGCGGGGTGACGGGGATGATGGTCGCTTTAAGCGGTGGATTGTCCATCGCGCCTAAGTGGCGGTGCGGACGGGAGGGCGCAAGTCGGTGTTACCGTCCGGAGCCAAGCGACTCATTGAGCGGCGCCACGTCGGCCATCGCCCGCGATGTCGCTTCGGCCTTGCGCAGCACGCGAAGGACGTTGCCACCGGCGAGCTTGGCCAGATTGGCATCGCTCCACCCGCGGCGGATCAATTCGGCGAACAGCCTCGGGTAAGCGTCTACGCCGTCCATTCCTTCCGGCGTTGTGTCGATCCCGTCCATGTCTGCGCCGATGCCGGCATGGTCGTGGCCAGCGACCTTCGCCACATGGTCGATGTGGTCGGCGACGTTCGTCACGGTGACCTTGGGGGCTGGATTGGCCGCTTCCCACGCCTTGACGCCAGCTTCAACCGCTGCGGTGCTGGCGCGATTGAAGGTCTTGAGCCGCGCTGTCTCGGCGGCCTTGGCGGCGTCGTGCGCGAGCACTTGCGGGGAAAGGAACCCCGGCACCCAATTGACCATCACCACCCCATCTTTGGCGGGAAGCAACGCAAGCACGTCGTCCGGCACGTTGCGCGGATGGTCGTTGAGCGCCCGGGCGGAGGAGTGGGAGAAGATTACCGGCGCGCGGCTGGCGCCGATTGCCTGGCGCATCACGGCTGGAGAAACGTGGCTGAGGTCCACCAGCATGCCCAGGCGATTCATTTCGCTCACGACCTTGAGCCCGAAGGGAGACAGGCCGTTGAACTTGGGATCGTCCGTAGCGCTGTCCGCCCACTCGGTGGTCTGGTTGTGCGTCAGCGTCATGTAGCGCGCGCCGGCATTGTAGAAGAGGCGAAGCGCGGCCAGGCTGCCGCCGATCTGCCGGCCTCCCTCGATCCCGACCAGGCTGGCGATCTTACCCGAGCGATGCACCCGCTCGATGTCGTCGGCCGTGGCGGCCAGGGCGAGGTCCCGCGGGTAGGCCGCGACCAGCCGATGAACGGTGTCGATCTGATCGATGGTCTGGCGGATGGCTTCATTGCCGGTCACCGTGCCGTCGATGTAGACCGACCAGAATTGCCCCCCTACGCGGCCGGCGCGGAGGCGGGCCATGTCGGTCATTAACGGATGTTCGCGGGAGGCGCCGCCGCTGGCCAGGCCGGCAACGTCGAGCTTGTAGTTCTCGCGCAATTGCTCGGGAAGGTCGTTATGCGCGTCGATCAGGGGCGTGCGGGCGAGGATGCGGTCAATCCGCTTCTGGACTGCCGGCGCAATGGTCTGCGCAGTCGCCGGGAGCGGCAAAGCCAGCAAGGCCGTCGCCAGTATTAATTGTCGCATGTGCCCACCCCTTGTGCCCTGTTCTACAAAGCGACTTACGTTGTGGGTGCGCAGCAGGCAAATGGGGCCGGTGATCGATCGCTCCACTCCGTTTCTGCTGTTCGACGACGCCCGCGCCGGTGCCCCGCAAGCCCGGCTGTACACGGCGCCGTATCGGGAGATTGTCGCGAACAGTCTGGAGGAGGTTCAGCCCGCGCTGACGACTTTGGCGGAGGCGATTAAGGGCGGGGCGCATGCGGCCGGTTTTCTGACCTATGAGGCGGGTTATGCGCTGGAAGCGGCGCTCGCCTCCGTGGCGCGCGGAGGCCAGGGGCGGTTGCTTTGGTTCGGACTGTTCGAGGGGTTCGCGCTGGTCGATGCCGCTAGCTTGCTTCCGGACCCTGCCGGCGGCCGGCTGTCCCGGCCGATTCCACGGATAGAGCGGGCGGATTACCTCAGCGGTGTCGAGCGGGTGCATGAGCATCTGTTGGCGGGCGACTTGTACCAGGCCAATCTGACCTTCCCCTGCGACGTCGCCGTCCAGGGCGATCCAATGGCGCTCTATGCGGCGCTCCGAGGATCGTCCGGAGCGGGGTGGGGCGGGGTGGTTCGGCATCCGGGTGGGTGGTTGCTGAGCGGGTCCCCCGAACAATTCTTCACCTTGTCGAGCGAAGGCCGGATCGAGGCCAAGCCGATGAAGGGCACTGCGGCGCGGGGCGGCGCGCCCGAGGCGGATACGGCAGCAGCTTTGGCCTTGAAGAATGACCCCAAGCAGCGGGCGGAGAATCTGATGATCGTCGACCTGCTACGTAACGACCTCGGCCGTGTTAGCCAAACAGGTTCGGTGCAGGTGCCTGATTTGTTCCAAGTGGAACAATTCCCTACGCTGCTCCAGATGGTCAGCCGGGTGACTTCCCGACTTCGGCCGGGGCTAAACGCGGTCGACGTGTTGCGAACGATCTTCCCGTGCGGTTCTATCACCGGTGCTCCCAAGGTCGCGGCGATACAGCGGCTTGCGGCGCTCGAGCGGTCGCCCCGGGGTGTCTATACTGGGTCCATGGGGTGGATCGCGCCAGATGGATCGGCGGCGTTCAATGTCATGATTCGGACACTGGAAATGGCCGATGGGTCCACATCGGCAAAACTTGGGCTGGGATCGGGCCTTGTTGTCGACAGTCGGGGCGGCGATGAGTGGGCCGAGTGCCTGAGCAAGGGAGCTTTCGTGGAGCGTGCCATTTTGCCTGTCGACCTGATCGAGACCATGCGCTTCGACCCCCAGGAAGGCTTGCTGGAACTCAACCGCCACCTGGACCGGCTTGCGGCCTCGGCGGCGGCCCTGGGCTTCCGCTTCGACCGGCATGAAGCGCGCAACGAGTTGCAGGCAGCGACCTTTGGCCGGCGGTTCGCGGCGGCGGTACGTCTGTTGCTGTCGCCCACCGGCACGATGGCTGCCGAAGTGCGCGATGCCGGCAGCGGGCCCGCCCTGCCGGTGCGGGTTGCGCTTCAGCAGCGTCCCGTGGCGGCCGAGGATTACCGCCTGCGGTTCAAGACCACCGACCGCGGATTCTACGATGAGGCGCGGCGCAGCGGCCGGGCGGACGAAACGCTGTTCGTTGACGACGAGGGCTTCGTCACCGAGGGGACCTTCACGTCGCTGTTCGTGGAGCGGGACGGCAAGCTGCTGACACCCGCGCTGCACCGTGGACTTCTGCCGGGCGTGCTGCGGGGCAAACTGATTGATGAAGGACGTGCGATCGAGGCGGAGCTTCGGCCCGAGGATCTGACGGGCGGGTTCCTCGTCGGCAATATGCTGCGCGGATTGATGCCGGCGGTACTGGCCTAAGCGGCGATCGGGAAGCTGAGCATCCGGTCGGCGACGGGGACCAGTGCCGAAGCGCCACGGCCGACCTTGCGCAGGATCTCCGGATGGTGCGCGTCTAGCCCGCCGGTTAGCGCGCCAAATGCCGGCAGGATCAGCTTGGTGCCGGTGGCGACGAAACATCGGCGCGACACCTTGCGACCTTTGACGGACAGGCGAAGCTTGGGATGGTAATGGCCGGATAGCTCGGGACCAACGAAGTCAGGGTCGGCTTCGTGGCGAAGCATCAGCCCGCCCACCGAGACCTCCTGTTCCAGCCGGCCACCGCAATGATCGGCAAAGCCGGCATCGTGATTACCCACGATCCACACCCATTCGAGGCGGGCCGTAAGGACTAGCAGCATGGCACGCGCTTCAGGCGGCAGGCGGTCGCAGCCGTAGCGGTCGTGAAAGCTGTCGCCAAGACAATAGAGGCGCGTAGCGCCGGCGCGGTCGACTACTTCGGTCAGCGCGGCAAGCGTGGCCTGGCTGTCGTACGGCGGCAGGAACTGGCCCATCCGCGCGAACCAGCTGGCTTTTTCCAGGTGCAGGTCGGCGACTAGCAGCGCGTCCTCAGCCGGCCAGAAGAGCGCGCCTTGGGGATCGGCGAAGAGATTGTGACCGGCGAACGAAAAGGGAACCATCGACCTGCCCATAGGCGCAACTTCGTTGTTATTCCAAGTGGTTCATCACATGATCGCGTAATGCGCGGGCGTCGTGCAGCGCATTATGGGGAACGGCGCTGTTCCGGGCGGTCGAGAAGCCCGGAAGGCTCATCCAGCGGAAAGTCATCGGCGGGACGCGCACGACCTCCCCAGGGCTGACGGTCAGCAGGCGGCAAAAAAGCGCGATATCCTCGGGCCAGTCGGCGATGATCTCGACTTCGCTGAGGCCGCGGAGCCAAACTTCGAGATGCTCGGCGACCGCAATGGCGGCCATAGGCGGGGTTTGCAGCCCGACCGGGACATGGTCGAGATAGGGCATGACGTTACGCTGCACCCAGTCGTTGGGCGGCGCGGCCAGGGTGACGAGTGCGTAGAATTCCTCGCCTCCGTCCTCCGGCACGAGGGCGAGGGAGATGATCGGGCCGCCCCAGCCGTCATATTCGCAATCTAGGAAGTAGCGCATGGAGCGGCGTGTCGCGGGTTGGGGATGGGTTGTCCACGCCCTTGTTCCCCGGCGAACGCCGGGGTCCAGTCGGTGGTGGTGGGGCGCGGGGTTCGAGAAGAGGGGCAGGGTTCGCTATCTGGAGCGGCTGGGCCCCGGCGTTCGCCGGGGAACTTAGATGGGTTGTTTAGTTGTGGCTCACCCGATCCGCTCATCCTGAGGAGCAACTGAGCCAGCGGAGCTGGTCGAAGGGGCGTCTCGAAGGAGGGTTCTGCTAGTGCGGGTCCTTCGAGACAGGCCTTCGACTTCGCTGCGCTTCGCTCAGTCCTTCCTCAGGATGAGCGGGGATAGGGGAGGGGGTGGGTTAGCTTGGTTGCGGGTCGCAGGGTTGTCCGGCCGCCGTGCGCTTGCGGCAGTCCTTGTCCCATTGGCGCAGCGCCTTGCCGCGCCGTTCTTCGTCGCGGCGGACGGCGCGGCCGCGTTTCTGGTCGGCTTCGCTCTGGCTGGTGGTAACAGCGTCAACACCGGCCGAGGCGGCCTTCACGGGAAGGGTGACGACGTCGACCGCCGTCGAAGCGATGGTACCGACGACGCAGCCGGAGAGAGCCGGAGCGAGAAGGATGAGGACAAGTCTGCGCATGGCTTGTTGTGTCACTCGGGACGGAGTGGGGCAATGGTTCAACTCGCCTTCCGGTGGACTGGAGGGACTTAAGGGTCGTCTGGCCGCATTGCTTCCGCGGCCAGGGCTTCGGCTTCGATCAGCAGCTGATCGTCCGCGGCGCCGCCGGCCGGAAGCGCTTCGCGGCCGATGACGACCATCAGGGGGACGGCCATGGGGGTGACGCGGTTGACGTGGACGTGGACCATCTGGTCGGCGGCGCGCTCGATCAGGCGGGCGAGACGGCCGAGTTCGGTCATCCGCGCGCGGGCATCCTCCCAAGCGGCTTTCATCAGGAGGTGGTCGGGCTCGTAGCGGCGCAGCACGTCGTAGATGAGGTCGGTGGAGAAGCTGACCTGCTTGCCGGTCTTGCGCTTGCCGGGGTGCTGGCGCTCGACCAGGCCGCCGATCACCGCCACTTCGCGAAAGGCGCGTTTGAGGAGCATCGATTGTTCAACCCAATCGACGAATTCCTGTTCGAGGATGTCGGGGGAGAGCAGCTTGGCGGGATCGGTGATCGGCTCCAGGCCGTAGACCGCAATAGCGTAGTCGTTGGCGACGAAGCCCAGTGGCTTCAGGCCGGCGGTCTCCATACGCTTGGTCATCAGCATGCCGAGCGACTGATGGGCGTTCCAGCCTTCGAAGCTGTACATCACCATGTAGTGGCGGCCTTCCAGCGGGAAGGTCTCGACCAGCAGTTCGTGGGGCTCGGGCAGACGGGAGCGCTTGCCCTGCATCTCGAGCCACTCGCGCACGTCGGCGGGGAAGCGGTGCCATTCGCCGGGGGAGGCGAGGAACAGCTTAACGCGGTCGGCGAGATGAGTGGTCATGCTCATGCGCTGGCCGCCGTAGGTCACCAGCCGCGCTTGTTTGGTGGAGGCCTGAACGGTGATGTCGCCGTCCTTCATGCGCTGCACCTCCAGGCTGAGGCCGGCGAAGAAGATGTGGTCGCCGATAGTCAAGGTGGAGGCGAAACCTTCCTCGACGCGGCCGAGCATGCGGCCGTTCTTGAAGCGCACGTCCATCATCGGATTGTCGACGATGATGCCGGCGTTGAGGCGATGCTGGGCGGCGACCGTGGGCTTGGTGATGCGCCAGCGGCCGGGTCCGTTGGCAGTCAGGCGGCGGAACTTGTCATAGGCCTTGAGCGCGTATCCGCCGGTCGCGATGTAGGCCAGCACCTGACCGAAGATGTCCTCGGTCAGGCCGGCGTAAGGCGCGGCGGAGTGGATTTCGCGCAGCAACTCACCTTCCTCGAACGGTGCCGCGCAGGCGCAGGCGAGGATGTGCTGGGCGAGGGTGTCGAGCGTGCCCGGGCGGAATATCTCGGGGTCGAGCTCCCGGGCGTCGACGGCGTCGAGGGCGGCGCGGGCTTCGAGATATTCGAAGCGATTGCCCGGGACGATGGTGCCGCGGCTGGGCTCGTCGAGGCGGTGGTTGGCGCGGCCGATACGCTGCAACAGGCGCGAGCTGCCCTTCGGCGCGCCCATCTGGATGACGAGATCGACATTGCCCCAGTCGATGCCGAGATCCAGGCTCGAGGTCGCGACCAGCGCGCGCAGGCGGCCATCGGCCATGGCTGCCTCGACCTTGCGGCGGGCTTCCAGGGCAAGGCTGCCGTGGTGGACGCCGATGGGGAGCTGATCCTCATTGGCTTTCCACAGGTCCTGGAAGATCAGCTCGGCCAGGCTTCGGGTGTTGCAGAAAACGAGCGTGGTCTTGTGCGCCTGAATGAGCTCCATGACCTGCTTGGCGGCGTAGCGGCCCGAGTGGCCCGACCAGGGGATGCGGCCGTCGGGGATGAGGATCGACAGCTCGGGCTCGGCACCGGGATCGCCGATGACCACGTCGACCAGCTCCTCGTCGGCGTCGGGGGCGAGCCAACCGCGATAGGCGTCGGGGTCGGCAACGGTGGCGCTGAGGCCGACGCGGCGCAGCGTCGGGGCAATCGCCTGAAGGCGGGACAGAGACAAAGAGAGCAGGTCGCCGCGCTTGTCGCGGGCGAACGCGTGGATCTCGTCCAGCACGATGGTCTTGAGCCCGGCGAACATGGTGAAGCTCTCGGGGTAGGACAGGAGCAGGCTGAGCGACTCGGGGGTGGTGAGGAGGATTTGCGGGGGCTTGGCGCGCTGCCGAGCCTTGCGGTCGGATGGCGTATCGCCGGTGCGGGTCTCGACGCGGATCGGCAGGCCCATCTCCTCGATCGGGCTGAGCAGGTTGCGCTGCACGTCGACTGCCAACGCTTTGAGCGGAGATATGTAGAGGGTGTGGAGGCCCTCGGCGGGGGTCTCGACCAGCTCGCACAAGGTGGGGAGGAAGCCCGCCAGCGTCTTGCCCGCGCCGGTGGCGGCGACGAGCAAGGCGCTTCTGCCCGCGCGTGCCAAGGCGAGCATTTCCAGTTGGTGCCGCCGCGGTTGCCAGCCGCGGCTGGCGAACCAGTCCGCGATGACCGGCGGAAGCGGAGGCCTCTCGCTCAGAGGCCGCTGCCGGGTTCGCGCTCGTGGATGCGCTGTTCCTCCGCATAGACATCGCGCGTGCCCTGCTCGCTGATGTCCTTCTGACCGCGGGTCTGGCGGTTGCGGACGATCGCCCACACGATCACCGCCAGCAGGAGGATCGGACCAAGGATCGTGACCAGGGTCCAGTAATTGACGTCGCTACCTTCGGCCATGTGTCGGTCCTTTGATGTTTTCGCCGGCGGAACGTCCGGGCGCTTGCCTTCGTATAAGCCTGATGGCCCGTCTCGGTTCCTGGATCGAGCCTTTTCCCGAAGGCATCTATGTGCGCCCGGCTGACGCGTGGGTCGACCCGTCGCAACCGAAAACGCGTGCTTTGGTTACCCACGGCCATGCCGATCATGCGCGCGGCGGGCATGAAACGGTGTGGGCGACGCCCGACACGCTGAGCATCATGGGCGTGCGCTATGGCGACCAGAACGGCTGCCCGGTGGAATATGGGCAAAGCGTGACGGTGGGCGAGGTCGAGGTGAGCTTCGTGCCGGCCGGCCACGTGCTGGGGTCGGCGCAGATCATCCTGGACTACGCCGGCGAGCGGGTGGTGGTGTCGGGCGACTACAAGCGGCGCGAGGACCCGACCTGCGCCAGGTTCGTGCCGGTGCCGTGCGACATCTTCATCACGGAGGCGACCTTTGGATTGCCCGTGTTCCGTCACCCCGACACGGGCGGGGAGATCGACCGCTTGCTGGCGCGGCTGCACGCCAATCCGGAGCGCTGCGTGCTGGTCGGAGCCTATGCGCTGGGCAAGGCGCAGCGGGTGATCGCCGAATGCCGGCGGCGGGGGCATGAGGACCCGATCTATTATCATGGCGCAATGGAGCGATTGTGCCGATTGTACGAGGAGCTCGGCGTACCGCTCGGCGAGCTGCGGCCGGTCGCAGGCGCCAAGAAGGAGGAACTGCAGGGGCGGCTGATCCTGTGCCCGCCAGGCGCGCTCAACGATCGCTGGTCGCGGCGCCTGCCCGACCCGATCACGGCGATGGCGAGCGGGTGGATGCGGATCCGCCAGCGGGCGCGGCAGAAGAATGTCGAGCTGCCGCTGATCATCTCCGACCATGCCGATTGGGACGAACTGATCGACACGGTCAAGGAGGTCGCGCCCAAGGAGGTGTGGATCACGCATGGGCGGGAGGATGCGCTGATGCACTGGTGCATGCTCCACCAGATCAAGGCGCGGGAGCTGAACCTCGTCGGCTATGAGGACGATGACGAGGACGCTTGATCGGGGGCGAGGTCTGAGACCCGGACTGTGCCAAATCGGGCGAATGGTCCCAAAGTTCGCACTGACGTACCGGTTCTTCGGGGGCCTGCAGGATGTCGGCGATGAGAAAGAGCAAGCGGGTTCCAGTTGTGGCAGGTGAGCAGGCGAAGTCCTATTGTACAAGGGCGTCGGCTGCGGAGCCACGAAGATGAGCCTTAACGCGAAGATGACCTTAGAGGCGTAGCCCGAAGCGGGGACCGGCCCACACCATCACGCTGTAAAGAACAACCGTCAGCACGCATCCGGCCGCTAAAGCCGTCCAGAAGCCGAAGCCGTGCCTGAGCATCGCCGGGATGAGGAGGAACATGGGCAGGGATGGCAGCACGAACCAGAACGTGCCTTCGGCATGATCGGCCATGTTCAGGACGTCGGGGCGCTCGCGCCATAGCCAGATCATTCCAAGCACGGACACCAAAGGTAGAGATGCGATCAGCCCGCCGAAGCCGGGAAAGCGCTTGGCGACCTCCGAGATGATGGCGATGAGTATCCCCGAGATGGCGGCCTTGATGAAGAGGTAGAGCATAGGCCTTTGCTGCCATGCACGAGGTGGGTGAGCAATGTTCGCCTGGCGTTAATCGCCGACCGATGGCTCAACGATCGACCTGTTCTCGGCAGGCATTTCTGCGCGGCAGACGGAGTTTGGACGTCCATGTACTGTCGTAAGTCGAGAGTCAGATCTCGGCCGATCAGGCGGAACGACGAGTTCCTCAGCTCATCGCGTTAACCATTCGATCTGTCGTCGCACCCTGTTCCGGGTGATTGCCAAACAGAAGATTGTTGTTTCAAAACATGGGCTTGTTGGACCCTGCGTATCAGGGTCCCTCCTGTGGGGCGCGTAAAAGCATGGATCGTCGTGGGTGCATCAACATGGCTTCCTTGACCATGTTCGCACTCGGCAGCGCCGCTGTTCCTGCGGCTGCATCCGCTTCCACTCCGTCACTGATTTGGCGCGACGTTCGCCAGGTGACAGTTCATTGCAATTTGCAGGATGAGCGCGCCGGCTACGACGCTAGGCTTACGCGCGGGCTGTGCGAGAAGGTGCGTTCCCTTGCCGCCGTGGGTGCGCCAGTGACGCTGCGGGTAGCGGACTTCGGCGACCGCGCTTTGGTCGCTCCAGACAGCGTGACGCTAGTGGTACAGGGCTCCGTCCTTGGCTCCGGTGCTGCCAAACGCCTGGTCTTCACCATCCGGGCGCACCGCGTCTCCGACGATCATCCAGCCGAATTGTTCGGCTCCACCCTTCGCACCGCGCTGCTGAACGCGGTCGATCCTGCCATCGAGCAAGCTCTGGCGGAGGTGCTTCCCTGGAAGGCCCAGCCGCTTGGCGCGCGTCCAATCCGATAATCAAAGTCCCCCATGGAGAATGTAGATGCTTGATCAACGTTACACCCACAGTGACCTGTTCTTTCCCGATGCCGAAGACGCCTCGCTCGATCCGGATGCAGGCGGCACCATGTATGGTAAGAAGATTTGGACGCCCGGCGAAATCGCGGACTACATCACGCGCACGAACACGTCGTGGCTGACCACCGGCAAGCAGAGCGATGCCGACCAGACGACGATCAACTTCGGGTTCTTCGACACGCAGCAGCAGGTGGCCGACAATGGCTACACCTACACGCTGGGTGGCGTGGACTACGGCCTCAATGAGTATTTTGGGTTCGCCGCCTTCACCGATGCGCAGCGTTCCGCAACCCGAGAAGCCATTGGCTATTGGGATGACGTTGTTAAGGTGGGTTTTGCCGAAACGTCCGCCGATCAGGGCGACATCAACTTCGGTAATCTGACCAACCGCCCTGGCACTCAGGCCTATGCCCGCCTGCCGTCGGCAACGGTTAGCGCTAATGCCGAGGTGAACAGGCAGGCGTACGACATCGTCGGCGACGTCTGGGTCACCGCCACGACCGCGAGCAACTTCCAACTCGACGAAGGCCTGTACGGCATGAACACGCTAGTTCATGAGTTCGGCCACTCGCTTGGACTGTCGCACCCGGGCAATTACAACTTCGCGCCCGGCTTCGCCGTGACTTATGTTAACGGAGCCGAGTACGCGCAGGACATTCGTAACTACACCATCATGTCCTACTGGAATCCACGCGAAGTCGGCATCCAAGATCACGACTATAACATGGGCACCATTGCTTATGGTTCCACGCCGATGGTCCACGACATCCTGGCTGCGCAGAAGCTTTACGGCGTGGATACGACGACCAGGACTGGCAACAGCACCTACGGCTTCAATGCCAGTGCCGACACCGCTGGCCGCGATGCCCTGGACTTCACCAAGACTCCGGCTCCGGTCATGACGATCTGGGACGCCGGCGGCATCGATACGCTCGACGCTTCGGGTTACAACACCAACCAGAAGATTGACCTTACCCCAGGTTCGCTCAGCAGCATCGGCGGCGTGACGCTGGCCGAGGCTCCTTCGCTTGAAGCGGTCAACGCCAACCGTGCAGCAGCTGGCTACGCTCCCTTGGCGCAGTCTTCCTATGACACTCGCATGGCTAATCTGGTGGCCAATCCGGACGCTGGTTTGCTGGTCGACAATGTTGGCATCGCTTATGGCGTGACCATCGAGAACGCGGTTGGCGGCGGCGGAAACGACATCATCGTCGGCAACAAAGCCAGCAACCGAATCAACGGCAACGCCGGCAACGATGTCATCAGTGGCGGTGCCGGGATCGACTATTTGACTGGCGGCACCGGAGCCGACACGTTCGTTGGCGACATCAACGGCTCCACCATGACTGCCAAGCGTGGTCCGCTCGCTCTCGACGTCATCACGGACTTCGTCAGCGGCACCGACAAGATCGATCTGCGCGGCATCGATGCGAAGACCGGACTTAGCGGCGATCAGGCCTTCACGTTCAAGGGCTCGTCCGCGAACAAGAACGCTGGGGATCTGACTTACAAGATGTACGACAGCGTCAATGGTGCGGAAAGGGCGCTCGGCATCGACATCGATGGTCTCGATGGCCCTGGCGCGAAGGTCCCGGTGACTGTGGTTTTCGGCAACGTCGACGGCGGCGCCGCCGATTTCGGCATCGTGCTGATCGGGGCGACCGGCGTCAGCGGCGCGGATTTCATGTTCTAAGATGATCGAAACAGGGTCTTAACGGGCCCGATGAAAGCAGGACGCCCGCTTCGACCTCTCGAGGAAGAAGCGGGCGTCTGCATATCTTCAAGTGGCTTCTTTGAGTTGGACGCAGACGCTCGCTGAATGTTGGCTTCGGGTGGATAGCGGACGTTCGGGCCCACGAATCCATTCAGGCGCGGAAGCTAACGGCTCGCCTAAAATGAAGTCTCCGGAGAGGCATCGATCGTCACAACTTCAAAGGTGACTCTGTAAAAGGCCTCTGCCCAGTGTTTGCTCTAGTAAGCTCGACGACCACCGACAGCAGAAAGGACAAGGTGATGAGCTCACCGCCGTCCTCCACCACAGACAACGCTGCGTGGAGCACCGAACCTGGCGCTGAGACCAATGAATGAAGGAAATCGATCACGACCGCAAACAGGAGGAAAAACGCGAGCACGATGAGCATGGCGGCAAGCTCAGTGCGCTCGACCTGGCTCGCCCGGCGGTAGGCAATCAAGGCGAGTCCGCCAAGGAAAGGCATGACCACCGCAACCATTGCGAATTCGGCGGCCGCTTGGTGTTCAGGCGCAAGCCACCAAAGCGCGACATGTTCGCGCACCTCAAGCAAGTTATCGAGAAGCATGAATGCAAGCAGTGCTGCGATCATCAGGCAGGTCGGACGCCGGTGAGCACGCGCGTGCACCGCGAGCAACAGAATTGCAGCAGCCAGTTGCGCGCTTTCAAACCATTCACTTATGCTGCGGTCCCGATCAATGCGTAGAAAGCCGGTCCAGGACTCGGCATCCTCGTTAGGCGAGGACGCGACGAGAACGTGGATGAGTATCAGGAGTAAGTTGAGAGCCATCAGCGCGTACAGGGTAGGCGAGCGGAGGCCTTTTTGTAGCAACCCCGCAGTTGGAACGTGCCGACCGGGGACCGAAGTTTCTACTAGATTCAAGTCGGCAGCACCCCAATACGGTTAACAAACAGTTAACAAGGTGCTGTCCTGAATGTTCCTTGAGGCATAATGTTTGCCTTGGGTCTCGACCTAGTCAACCGAAGGTCAGCTTTGGGTGAGAAGCGGACGTTAGAATGCCTTTTCCGGCAACTCGTACTGCCAGTCCTGAGAGCTGGGCAATTCGTTCGCAGCTACATGTTGACGAACCACGTTCAGAACGACCTTCGACAGGTTTTCCTTCGCCGGTCCATTGGAAGAGTAGCTGAAGGTTGGCTTGCCCGCGCGGTACCGTCTTAGTTCGACCCTCGTGCCGTCCATGGTTACCCACTTCGCATCTTCGGCAAGCTCCTCCGTTGAAGGCACGGCTCTGAAGACGGCGTCGGCTTCAACGGCCGACAGCTTGAAGGTCCACTCCCCGACGCGATCATGCACGTTGCAATCGATGCGGCGCGAGAGCCGGATCAGGGTTCCGCTAGCGGATCCGGCGGCGCTTGGCCTTACAATCCGAAGCGCATAACGAACGCTCCGGAACGAAGGCTTGGCTGAGAACAATAGCGTCTCACCGGATGGCGGGACCGCGAACGCCGCCGACGCGAGTGGAGCAGGCTCCGGTTGCCTGGGACATGTGCCGCGAGCCGGAGTGGTTACTGTTTGGATGACCAGCATGAGACTGAGGAAAGTCATCACAAGATAGCTGCCAGACTAAGCTAGTGTCCGCAATGCATCGAGCGCAGGCACTCGCACCGGCTCGGGACGGAATACCTGCAATGGGTCGAAAGCGGACGTTCGCTTCGAAGCCCATTAAGGCAATATCACGATGGGCGTTCCATCAGGCACCGTCTGCCACAGCCACTCGATCTCCGGATCGGTGACGGCGATGCATCCGTCCGTCCAGTCCGTGGCCAAGTGCGACCGGCCGAGAGTGCCCCGTCCATTTGGCAAACCGTGGATCATGATGTCCCCTCCCGGATCCACTCCGCGGGCGGCGGCAGCCGTGATCTGATCCGCTGTCGGGTAGCTGATCTTCAGAGACAGATGAAAGGCGCTGCTCGGATTACGCCCTTCTATTACATATTGCCCCTCAGGAACCCGGCCGTCCCCCTGCTGCATTTTGGGTGCAAGACCACCGTGCCCGAGGGCAACCCTGAACTGACGAAGGATACGTGTGCCGCGGTACACGGTCATTTTGTGCGGCTGCTTTTCGATTACGATCCTGGTTGCGATCGATTGGTTTGACGGGCCGTCGGTCAAGGCTTTCGGGGCGCAGGAGGCCGCGATGACGGCCAGGAACATCGCTGCCGCGTATTGCTTGCATGAAGGACGCACGCTTGCTCTCATGGCCACAGGTCTAAACTCGGCGACAATGGGTGGAAAGCGGTCTCTTCCGCCCCTTGCGTGCCAGCGTGATCTCGTCGGTGAGCGCTTGAACCACGCTATTTCATGCGGCATTTAGGCCCGCATGAGCAGCGAAGAAGTTGCAGGCGGCTGCCTGTGCGGGGCGGTCAGAATAAGCGCCTCGGGCGCGCCTTTTCGGGTGGGCATCTGCCACTGCCTCGACTGCCGCAAGCATCACGGAGCCGTGTTCCACACGTCGGCGGTCTTTCCCGCTGACGCCGTCGTCATCAGCGGGGCCACGGCCAATTACAAGAACCGGCACTTCTGTCCCGAATGCGGCTCATCTCTCTTCGGACGAAGCGGCGACGAGATCGAACTCTTTCTCGGCTGCCTGGATAAGCCAAGCCAGTTCCGACCGACCTACGAACTGTGGATCGGCCGGCGAGAAGACTGGCTTCCGCCATTCAGCCTTGCTCGGCATTACGCTGGCGACCGGGAAGGTACCGGGCGCACAGAACCCTAGACCGGCGCCTCTTTAGAGGCGGTTAGTGGTCGGCCTCCGTGCGCTCGATGCCGCTTGCCGCAAGTTGCCCGTCGATGTCGGACATGAGGCGGTCCATGGAGGCCTGATCCTTGGCTTCGGCCCGGGCGACGAGGACGTCTTGGGTGTTGGACGCGCGCAGGAGCCACCAGCCGTCGTTGGTCATAACCCGGGCGCCGTCTGTGGGGTCGACCTTGGCGCCGCTGTCGGACAGGCGGGTGAGAACTTCCTCGATGACGGCGAACTTGCGGCTCTCATCGACGGGAAAGCGAAGTTCGGGCGTGGCGACGGTCTGCGGCATGGCATCGCGCAGTTCCGTCAGGGTGCGGCCGCTTTCGTTGACCGCCTCGATCAGTCGGACGGAGGCGTAAAGCGCGTCGTCGAAGCCGTACCAGCGGTGCTTGAAGAAAATGTGGCCGCTCATCTCGCCCGCCAGCGGCGCGCCGGTTTCCTTCATCTTGGACTTGATCAGGCTGTGGCCCGTCTTCCACATCAATGGCTGGCCGCCCAGCTCCGCGATTCGGTCGAACAGGGTCTGGCTGGCCTTGACGTCGGCAATGATGGTCGCGCCTGGATTGGCCTTGAGCACCGGCTCGGCAAGGATGGCGACGAGCTGGTCGCCCCAGATCACGCGGCCTTGGCCGTCGACCGCACCGATGCGGTCGCCGTCGCCGTCATAGGCGATGCCGAAGTCGAGGTTCTTCTCGAGGACGAGCGCTTTCAGATGCTCGAGGTTCTTTTCGACCGTCGGGTCGGGATGGTGGTTGGGAAAGCGGCCGTCCACGTCGGTAAACAGCAGGTGGTGCTCGCCGGGGAGCAGCTTGACCAGTTTCTCCAGCGTCGGCCCGGCGGCGCCGTTACCGGCGTCCCAGCCGATGCGATACTCGCCGCCCTGGAAGTCCTCGACGAGGCGGGCGACGTATCGATCGTTGATGTCTTCGTCGGTGACCGTTCCTTGGCCCTCGCACCAGCCGCCGGCGGAGGCGCGGGCGCCCAGGGCCTGAATGGCGTCGCCGAAGATCGAGCGGCCGTTCAGGAGCATTTTGAAGCCGTTGTAATCGGCCGGATTGTGGCTTCCGGTGATCTGAATTCCGCCGCCGACGTCGAGCGCATAGGTGGCGTAATAGAGCATCGGCGAGGGGCCCATGCCGACGCGGACCACGTCGAGGCCGCCGGCGGTGAGGCCGGCGATCAGCGCGTCCTCAAGCTCCTGCGAATGGGTGCGGCCATCGCGGCCTACCGCGATGCGGGACACGCCCTCGTCGCGGGCGAGGCCGGCGAAGCTGCGTCCCAAAGCGGTGGCGTCGTGCGCGCTGAGCGTGGAGCCGACAATGCCGCGAATGTCATATTCGCGCAGGATGGTGGGGTGGAATGTATGAGTCATTACGGGTCCGAACGTCGAAGAGGGGGGATGGTTGCTTACGGTTCGCTTGGGGTCCTTCGAAACGCGCCTTCGACAGCTTCGCTGCTCAGTCGCTCCTCAGGATGAGCGGATCTACAATCTACCCGCTCATCCTGAGGAAGGACTGAGCGAAGCGTAGCGAAGTCGAAGGCCTGTCTCGAAGGACCCAACCACTTAGGCCGCTTTCCCTTCAGCGACGTGCAAGGCCGGAAGGCCCAGGCCCGAGACCATCTCGCGCAATTCCTGGCGGGCGGCGATGTGGGCGATGCCGACTTCGCCCAATTGCTTGAGGTCGAGCATGGTCAGCCCCTTGGGGAAGAGCTCGCGGTAGATGACCCGTTCGCCAAGGCCTGGAATGACGCGGAAGCCGACGCGGCGGGCGAGTTCGTCCATGGCGGCGCCGACGCGCTTGAGATTGTGCGATTCAATGTGCTGGAGCCGATTTCGCAGAACCACCCAGTCGACGCTTTTGCCGGTGGTCTTGGCGCGCTGCGTACGGCTGTTCCAGATCAGCTCGGCGTAAAAGCTGGGCTTGGTGATCTTGAAAGTCTCGGGGTGAACCTGGCCGATCAGATCGAGGTCGACGAAGCTGTCGTTCATCGGCGTGACCAGCGTGTCGGCCTTGAGGATGGCGGCGCGGGCGACTGGATCGTCGCGGCCGGGGGTGTCTATGACCATGATGTCGATGTCGGGCGAGAGCGCGGCGATGGCGGCGTCGAGGCCGGTTTCGGTCTGGTCGTCGAGCACGGCGAACGATGGCTGCGGCAGATTGACGCCGGTGCGCCTGATGGTGGCGGCACGATTTTCGAGGTAGCGCGTGGTGGTGCGCTGCCGGCTATCGAGGTCGAGCGCGGCGACGCGGTGGCCTGACGCGGCGAGCGCCACGGCGGTGTGCACGGCAGTGGTCGATTTGCCGGTGCCGCCTTTTTCATTGGCGAAGACGATGAAATGCGGTTGGTTCACTTGTATGGACACCCCTGGCGGCCCTTTTGGCGCGCTTGCTGTGACGCGGTTTAGGCGAAGGGAAGCCCCATGCAAATCATCCGTTCGATGGAGGCGCTGAAAACCGGCTTGGCAGCGGTGCGCGGCGGCGGGGACACGCTGGCGCTGGTGCCGACCATGGGCGCGCTTCATGACGGGCATTTGGCGCTGGTGGCGGAGGCGAAGAAGCATGCCGGCCGGGTCGCGGCGACGATCTTCGTCAATCCGCTACAATTCGGCGAGGGGGAGGATCTGGGGCGCTACCCGCGGCAGGAAGCGCGCGATGCCGAATTGCTGGAGGCGGCGGGGTGCGACCTGTTGTGGCTGCCGACGGCGGACGAGCTGTATCCGAAGGACTTCGCGACGACGATCAGCGTGGCGGGCGTGAGCGAGCGCTGGGACGGCGAGGCGCGGCCCGGCCATTTTGCCGGAGTGGCGACGGTGGTGGCGAAGTTGCTGATCGCGGTGGCGCCGGACGTGGCCTTGTTCGGCGAGAAGGACTTTCAGCAATTGGCGGTTATCCGGCGGCTGGTGCTTGATCTTGGATTGGGCGTGACGATCGTCGGGGTGCCGATCGTGCGGGATGCCGACGGCTTGGCCCTGTCGTCGCGCAACGCTTATCTGACCGCGGACGAGCGGGAGCGCGCGGTCGCCTTGCCGCGGGTGCTCGAAGCGGTTCGTGACTCGATCGGGAACGGGGTGCCCGTGGCCGAGGCCGTAGGCGCTGGGAGGGAGGTGCTCGAGGCCGCAGGGTTCAGCCCGCCCGATTACCTTGCGCTAGTGGACGCCGAGACACTGGAGCCGGTCGAGGAGCCGTCCGGCACCATGCGTCTGATCGCGGCGGCCAAGCTTGGTTCCACCCGATTGATCGACAATCTGGACGTGTCCGGATCAAAGTAATTTCGGCGTTAACCATTTCGTTACACCCGCAGCCCAATCTTGCTCCAACAGAACAGGTGGAGCGGTAACAATGGCGATTTCCCAGGCAGGTGCGGACTTCTTGATGCGCAGCCGATTGGCTGATGCGGAGCGCGGCGACGTGGATGCGTTGTTCGAGCTTGGTGTGACCTACTCGACCGGGCGCGGGGGCACCGGCGTCGACCTGATAGAGGCGCATAAATGGTTCAATCTGGCGGCGCTTAATGGCTGCACGCGGGGGCAGGCTTGCCGCGCGGAAATCAGCATCGAGATGAGTTCGCGGGAGATTGCCGAAGCGCAGAAGCAGGCGCGGGCGTGGTTGGGGCAGACCGGGCAGAGCGTGACGCGCTACGCGGCCTGACCCTTTGGTTTGCCGTTGTTCTTTATTGTGGCGGTTGGGCCCCGGCGTTTGCCGGGGAGCTTAGGGTTTCGAACAGTTGGACCCAGGCCTTGGGCTGGCGCCTGGGGCGGCCTTCCGAGGTGAGGAAGGCGGCGGTGACCTGGGCTTCGATCAGTTGCTCCGGGCCGCGGAAGATACGTTGGCGAATGACGACGGAAGCGGCGCGGACGCGCTCGACCGTGGAGCGGATCACCAGATCGTCGCCGAGTTTGGCCGGACGAAGGTAGCGGATATTGGCTTCGGCGACGGCATAGACGCCCTCACCTGCATCGATGGCGGCGCGCTGATCGATGCCGACGCAGCGCAACATGTCCGAGCGGGCGCGCTCGATGAACTTCAGATAATTGGCGTAATAGACGATCCCGGCGGTGTCGGTGTCCTCGAAGTAGATCGTCAGCGCGAAGTGGTGCTCCGCGCCGACGAACCCGCCGCGATAGGGTTGGGAGAGGTCGGTCACCCGGCTGTTCGGTTCAGCGCGGAGTGACCGCCGCGACGGCGCGGATGAGGTCGCCCTGGGCATGTTGCATGTCGGCCAAATGCATGCCCCAGCCGGGCAGGAACACGGGGCCGAGCGGCGTATTGAGACCCGGCTCACCGCCAACACGGTCGGTCCGCTTGTCGGACGGGTCGGCGTTGGTGTGGAGCGCCAGGAAACCGGCCGGACCGTCCGCGACGCAGCGCACCGAGACCAGGCCGGGGGTGCGCAGGAAAGCACTTGGGGGAGCGCCGGTCGTCGACCAAGTGATCGGGCCGCCAACCGCCGGACCGCTCGCGCGGCTGGGCCAGAAGCTGTCGGCGACCTCCCAATTGGGGCTGCCGATGCGCACCGGATTTACGCAGCCGACGGTGAAGCCGGGCTGGGTGGCGAAGCCGAAGCGCGCGGTTGGATTGGGGCCGGTGCCTTCGCGGTAGGTGACGTAGCTGATGACGCAGCCGCGCTCGCCCGGGCGGCTGCACAAAGGGGTCGACTTGAAGCTGCCGCCGACGCGCCTCCCGACGGGAACGACGATGTTGTAGCCGGGAATGATCGCCAGGAGCATGCGCTTGGCCACGGGCGTGCCCTCGATCTCTTGCGCAATCAGGCCCTGGAGCATCAGCGATCCCTGGCTGTGGCCGACCAGCACGAACGGGCGGTTGCCGTTGCGGGTGGCGAGGAACTGCTGCCAGGCGGTCTGCACGTCGCGATAGGCCAAAGCATAAGCGCGCGCGATGTCGCCGCCAGCCATTGCCGCGGTGACCGCTCCGATGGTCATCTGGCGATAGACGGGCGCGAACGGGCGGCACACGGCGGAGAAGCGTGCGAACTGGGCCGTTACGGTGGCGGTTTCCTCAAGCACTCGGAGGTCCGAGTTCAGGCCCTGATCGCGCGACACGGTGGGGTAGACGTAGAAGCAATCGATCTTGGGGTTGGCGGCGACCGCGCTGGGGATCGTCGCGCCATAGCCCGCCGGGTTGAGATCGGTCGTCGGGATCGGCGTCGAGCAGGCGTCGCGGCGGCCCGGGAGGCAGAGCCAATTGGCGGCATTGCTGTAATCGACCGGCGCCTCGGTGAGGGTGACGTTGGGCAATGGCATCTGCGCGGCGGCCGGAGTGGCGACGGCAATGGCGGCCAGAGCGAGGAGCTTACGCATCGTTGGAGATATCCTTCTTCAAGCGTCGAACAGGCCGAGCGGGGTGGCCGTGGGTGGATTGAGACCGAGGTGGAGCCAGCCGCGACCGTTCAATTGCCGGCCGCGGGCGGTGCGGGCGATCAGGCCGAGCTGGATGAGAAAGGGTTCGACCACGTCTTCAAGAGTGTCGCGCGGTTCGCTGAGGCCGGCGGCGAGGGTCTCCACGCCGACTGGGCCGCCGTTGTAGAGCTCGGCGATCATCAGGAGGTAGCGGCGGTCCATGGCGTCGAGGCCGAGCCCGTCGATCTCCAGCCGGGTCAGCGCTCGGTCGGCGGCGGCGGCGTCGATGCTGTCGGTACCAGCCGCATGGGCAAAGTCGCGGACTCGCCGGAGCAAACGGCCGGCGATGCGCGGGGTGCCGCGCGACCGGCGGGCGATCTCATGCGCGCCATCGTCGGCCAAGGTTGCGCCGAGGAGGCCGGCGGCCCGGCGGACGACCTGCTCGAGTTCCTCGACCGAGTAGAAGTTGAGGCGGATCGGAATGCCGAAGCGGTCGCGCAGCGGAGTGGTGAGCAGGCCTTGGCGGGTGGTCGCGCCGACGAGCGTAAAGCGGGGCAGATCGATGCGGACGGAGCGGGCGGATGGACCTTCGCCGATCATCAGGTCCAGCGCGCGGTCCTCCATCGCCGGATAGAGCACTTCCTCAACAGCGGGGGAGAGGCGGTGGATTTCATCGATGAACAGCACGTCGCCGTCCTCGAGGTTGGTGAGCAAAGCGGCGAGATCGCCCGACTTGGCGATGACCGGGCCGGAGGTGGCGCGGAAGCCGACGCCCATCTCGCGGGCGAGGATCTGAGCGAGGGTGGTTTTGCCCAGGCCGGGCGGGCCGAAGAACAGGACGTGGTCGAGAGCCTCGCCGCGGTGGCGGGCGGCGTTGATGAATACGCGCAGGTTCTCGCGGGCGCCTTTCTGGCCAACGAACTCGTCGAGGGACTTGGGGCGCAGGGCGGCGTCGGCATCCTCGGGGGTGCGCAGGGGCGTGGAGAGGCGTGCGGGGTCGGTGCTGGGCATGGTCAATCGCCAGCGTTGAGGAAATCGTCGGTGGTCACCCCGGCTTGACGCAGAAGCCCGGCCAGCGTGCCCGCTTTCACCTCTCGGTGGAGCGGTACTACGCAGCCTACCGAACCTCGACGAAGGATTATGTGACTGCCTCTTTGCCGCACACGATTGAACCCTAGGCGCTCAAGCATACGGATGATCTCATCGCCGGACAGAACCGGCAGCTTAGGCATGCACGGGAATGTCAAATGTGGTGACAAAGCTCAAACCGGTATGCGTCATCGGGAATTCCTCAAGGTAAAGCGAAACCGCCTCACGTAGGTTCGCAACCGCTTCCTCAAGTGTTTCACCCTGAGTCGCAGTACCCGTTTCCGGATTTAAGGCGATGAAGCCGCCTGCTTCAGCCGGGGTCAGGATTGCAGTGACTTGCATTAGCTTTCTCCGTGCTTCGCCAGCCTACTTCGCTGCTTTGCGAAGCGCCAGCCGCACTAGCGCGTCAAGTGTAGTATCGGAACCGAGCTCTTCAGCGGCTGCGGCGACCGCGCTGCTGGCTTCGGCGGGTTTGAAGCCGAGGTTGGCGAGGGCGGAGAGGGCGTCCTGGGTGGCGCCGCCGCGCGGGATGGAGGTGAGGGTGCCGCCGAGACCGGGGGCGCCGAGCTTGCCTTGTAATTCCATGGCGATGCGGCCGGCGAGCTTGGGGCCGACGCCGCTGGCGCGCGAGATGCTGGCCTTGTCGCCGGCCATGACGGCGCGGGCGAGGTCGTCGGGGGAGAGGATGGAGAGGATCGCCAGGGCCAGCCGGCCGCCAACACCCTGGACGCTGGTGAGTTGGCGCCAAGCGTCGCGTTCGGCCGCGGTGCCGAAGCCGAACAGCGTCATGCTGTCCTCGCGCACCTGCAATTCGGTGAGCAGTCTGACCTCGCCGCCGAGCGAGGGAAGGGCATCCAGCGTGCGCCCGGAGGCGAGCACGAGGTAACCGACGCCGGCGACGTCGAGGACGGCGCTGTCCGGGGTGAGTTCGGCGAGGGAGCCGTGGAGGCGGGCGATCATGGGGGCGGGTGTGTCATTCTGGGCGGAGCGTGGCAATCCATTGGCGGAAGTGGTGCTTGCCAGTGGATTGCCGCGTCGCTGCGCACCTCGCGATGACGGGGTTCAGGGGACACGACGGGCACTGGCGAGGTGGTGGGCGTGGGTGATCGCCACTGCGAGAGCGTCCGCGGCGTCGGCGCCGGCGATCTGGGTACTGGGGAGGAGGCGCGAGATCATCGCGTGCACCTGATCCTTGCTCGCGCCACCGGTTCCGGTGACGGCTTTCTTGACCAGCGTGGGAGCATATTCGCCGACTGCGAGGCCGAAGCGGCCGGCGCACATCAGGGCCACGCCGCGGGCTTGGGCGAGCTTCAGGGTGGAGGCGGGGTTCTGGTTGACGAATACTTCCTCGGCGGCGGCGGCGTGGGGTCGGTGCTCGGCAAGGATGGCGTCCAGCGCGTCGGCGAGGGCGGCGAGGCGCTGGGCGATCGGCGTGGTCGATTTGGTCGGGATCTGGCCGTTGGCGAGGTGGGTAAGGCGATTGCCCTCCGCAAGGATGATTCCCCAGCCGGTGCAGGAGAGGGAGGGGTCGAGGCCGAGAACGATCACGTTCCCTCTCCCAGCGGGAGAGGGTGTTGGTTCATGCCAAGTCTTCGAGCAGGGCGTCGGGGATGTCGTAATTGCCCCAGACGGTCTGGACGTCGTCGTCTTCCTCCAGCGTGTCGATCAGCTTGAGCAGGGTGGCGACGTCGTCGGCGGTGACTTCGACCGGAGTTTGGGGGCGCCAGGCAAGCTTGGCGCCCTGGCCTTCGCCCAAGCTGCCTTCGAGCGCCTTGGCGACGGGGTGCAGTTGTTCGATGCTGGTCCACACGCGGTGGCCGTCCTCGTCGCTTTCGACATCGTCGGCGCCGGCCTCGATCGCCGCCTCAAGCACTTTTTCATCGTCGCCTGCATCGGCGCCGTATTCGATCAGGCCCAAGCGGTCGAAGCTGTGGCTGACCGAGCCGGTGGCGCCCAGATTGCCGCCGTTCTTGCTGAACGCGGTGCGGACGTTGGTGGCCGTGCGATTGCGGTTGTCGGACAGGGCTTCGACGATGATCGACACGCCGCCGGGACCGAAGCCCTCGTAGCGAATCTCTTCATAGTTCTCGCCTTCGCCCTTGGCGGCCTTTTCGATCGCGCGGGCAATATTGTCCTTGGGCACCGACTGCGCCTTGGCCGCCAGCACAGCGGCGCGAAGGCGCGGGTTCATGTCGGCATCGGGCAGGCCCATCTTGGCCGCGACGGTGATTTCGCGGCTCAACTTGGAGAACATCGCCGAACGCTTTTTGTCCTGCGCGCCCTTACGGTGCATGATGTTCTTATATTTGCTGTGACCAGCCATGCTTGTGTTCGCCTGTTAAGGAAGTCGGCTTGCTCCCCTCCCCTGAAGGAAGGGGAAAAAGCGTTAGAGGAGGTTAAGGGCGTTGCGATAGGTCTCGAGCAGCGCGTCAGCTTCATCGCGGGCATGCTTTTCCATGCGGCGAAGACGCACGATCGAGCGCATCGTCTTGGTGTCGTAGCCGGTCGATTTGGCCTCCGAATAGACATCCTTAACGTCGTCCGCGATGCCCTTTTTCTCTTCTTCCAGCCGCTCGATACGCTCAATGAAAAGTCGCAGCTGATCCGCCGCGACATTGCCGTCCGCCATGAAATTATCCCCGCCTTGGTGCGCTTACATTCGTGTGCCGGGGCTTTAGGCGAGCGCGCGGATTGTCTCAAGCGGTTGAACGCTTCGCCGCAGCGGCTATGGGCAGGGTCTCGGTACAGTTGAAGGAATGAAGCAGTGGCAGGCGCGGTTGGCCCACGCGGGCGCAAGGTCCGGATTCTCGCAACGCTTGGACCCGCGAGCAATGATCGGGAAACCATCGCCAAGCTGATGAATGCGGGCGCCGATGCGTTCCGCATCAACATGAGCCACGGCGACCAAGCGGCGAAGACGCAGTTGGTCGAGACGATCCGCAGCCTTGGCAAGGAGCTTCGGCGCACAACCACGATCCTGTTCGACCTGCAGGGCCCCAAGTTGCGCGTCGGACGCTTCGCCGAGGGCGGCGCGGCGGTCGACACGGGCACGCATTTCTCGCTCGATACCGACAGCACGCCGGGCACCGCCAAGCGTGTCGAGCTGCCGCATCCTGAGCTGTTCGAGGCGGTACGCGAGGGCAATGCCCTGCTGATCGACGATGGCAAGGTGCGGCTGCGGGTGACATCGGTGTCGCCGCAATGCATCGAAACGATCGTCGAAGTCGGCGGTCGGATCAGCGACAATAAGGGCGTCAACGTACCCGACGTGCTGGTGCCGATCCCGGCGTTGACCGAAAAGGATCGCTCGGACCTGCAATATGCGCTGACGCAGAATGCCGATTACATCGCCTTGTCGTTCGTGCAGCGGCCCGAGGACGTCGCCGAAGCGCGCGAGTTGATCGGCGACAGAGCGGCGCTGATGGTCAAGATCGAGAAGCCGGCGGCAATCGACCAGTTGGACGCCATTCTGGAGCTTGCCGATGCGGTGATGGTGGCGCGCGGCGACCTTGGCGTGGAGATGCCGGCCGAAGCGGTGCCGCCGCTGCAGAAGCGGATCGTCGGACGGGCGCGCGAGCTGGGCATGCCGGTGGTCGTCGCGACGCAGATGCTGGAGTCGATGATCACCTCGCCGACGCCAACGCGGGCCGAAGTCAGCGACGTGGCCAATGCCATTTATGACGGGGCGGACGCGGTGATGCTATCGGCCGAAAGTGCCGCGGGCGATTTCCCTCTGGAAGCCGTGCAGATGATGGACCGCATCGGCCGCAGCGTGGAGAGCGATCCGGCTTATGCGGCGCGGGTGCACTTCACCGCCACGCCGGCCGAGCCAACCACCGCCGACGCGCTGGCGGAAAGCGCCGGGCTGATTTCCAACACGGTCAAGGTGGCGGCGATGGTGTGCTACACGGCGTCCGGATCGACCGCGCGGCGGATCGCGCGAGAGCGGCCGCCGGTGCCCTTGCTGGTGATGACCGCGAGCGAGAAGGTGGCGCGGCGGCTGGGGCTATTGTGGGGCGTGCACGCGATCCACACCCGCGACGTATCGAGCTTCGAAGAGATGGTCGCCAAGGGCAAGCGCATGGCGCTGCGGCACAAGCATGCCAGCGGCGGCGACCGGATCATCATCATGGCGGGTGTGCCGTTCGGCAAGGCGGGATCGACCAATGTGATCCACGTCGTGCGGCTGAGCGGGGACGAACTCGAGGATTACGGGGGAGCCTGAGGGCTCACCTCATCTGCCGAAGATGATCCTTGGCACTTCGTCGGGGATCTCGCGCGCCAGATAGCCCAGGGTGCCGGTTCGCTTGCCCAAACGGCGACCGGCTTCGCCGTGGAGGTAGACTGCCCACAGCAGAGCGGTTAGCGGAGCGGCGCCGCGGGCAAGGAGGCCGCCGACGATACCGGCCAGCGTGTCGCCCGAGCCCGATATTCCGAGGCCGGGACCGCCTCCGGTGAACCGCCAACTGGCGCCGTCCGGCGCGACGATGTGGCTGGTGACGCCTTTGACCAGCGTGACCGCGTCGTAGCGATCGGCGCAGGTGCGGCCGCTGGCGAGGGGATCGGCTTCGACCTGCTCCGGATCGCAACCGAGCAGGCTGGCCATTTCGCCGGCGTGGGGGAGCAATATGGTTGGGCAATCGGAGCGCTGCGCGTCCTTTTGCCGCTTCGGCAGTGCGTGAAGGAGGGCCGCGTCGAGCACCAGCGACTTGCCATTCTTAAGGAGCGCGCCGGCGAGTTGTTCCGCCGCGCCGCCGCGCTGCATTCCGGGCCCGGCGACTACCACGTCGACCTTGGAGGCACTTTTGGCGAGATCGGCCGTGGCGGCTTCGGTAAAGCCCCCGTCCGGCGCCTCGGGAATGCCGATCACCATTGCCTCGGGCATGGCCATGGCGAGATGCGGGGCGGCGCTGGCGACGGTGGCGATCTGCAGGCGGCCGGCGCCGGCGCGCATGGCGGCGGTGGCGGTGAGCAGGCCGGCACCAGCGACATCGCGGCTGCCGGCGAGGATCAGAATGGCGCCGCGGCTGTTCTTGTCGCCGCTGTCCACGGGCGGGAGCGGGAAGTCGCGGTTGAGTAGAACGCGGGTGAGTTCCGTCGGCGGGGCGGTCACCGGCTGGCGACCATAGCGTCGGGCTCGGACGTGACCGGGGCTTTGTCTGCGACAGGCGCGGCGTGGTTCCACAAGGCGAGGTTAGGGACGCAGGCGAGATCGTCCGGGTTGAAGTCGAACGCGCAGATGCCGCAATTGAAGACTTCGGACTCGCGGTCGATCGCCAATATGCCGGGCTCGTCCAGTTCCTCGAGTATGTAGCGCATGCACAGAACCACGACCTGGTGGCAGACGATCAGCACGCGGCGATCGGCATATTGAAGGTTGATCGAATTCATCGCCGAGCGGAGGCGCAGGATGACGTCGGCCCAGCTCTCGCCGCCGGGCGCGCGGTGATAGAATTTGCCGAGCCGGGCGCGGTGGGCGGCTTCGTCCGGATATTGTTGCCGGATGCCTAATGAGGTCAGGCCGTCGAACACGCCGAATTCGCGCTCACGCAGGCGCTCGTCGATGACGGTGCGAGCCTTGCCGCAGGACAAGCCGCCAGCTTCGCAGATGTGGCGGGCGGTCTGGCGGGCGCGAAGGTAGGGCGAGGAAAGGATGACTTCGGGGCGCTGCTCGGCCGGCAGTGCGGCGAACCAAGCGCCGGCAGCGGCCGCCTGGGCGTGACCGAGGTCCGACAAGGGGACGTCCACGTCGCGCATGTCGATGTCGATGGTCGCGGCGTCGATCGCCTCGGCAGCCTCCCGGGCGACATTGCCCTGACTTTGCCCGTGCCGGATCAACCACAAACGGTCGGGCCAAAATTGCGCCATTCGAAAAAGCCTCCTGCGTGTGCCGGGTCAAAGCATGAATGCTGCGATGGGTTCAATGGGCAGGAAAGTCGGTTTGCTTGCGCGCCCCTTGGCGGTACGCTCTAAGTGGGCTTCACGAGGGCTGGGGGGCCGCGGCTCATGCGCACTTTCTTCCGCAACAATTCGCTGTCGATCGCGCTGTTCGCCTTGTTCGCACTGAGCATCCTTGGCCACATGCTTGCCGGGTGGAAGGTCGAGAATGAAGAGCTGCACGAGCATGGCAAAGCGGCCTTGTCGCTGGGGCAATATCTTGCGGACCCGAGCTTCTGGTCGTCGGTGTTCGAGAATTGGGAGAGTGAGTTCCTGCAGATGGGGACCTATGTCGTGCTGACGGCCTATCTGGTGCAGCGTGGTTCGGCGGAATCTCGCGACCCGGACGAGCCGGCGCGCGATGGCGATAGCGTCGGCCGCTGGTTCCACAACCATTCCCTGGGCACCGTTATGGGCGTGCTGTTCGTAGTGGCATTTGTGCTCCACTGGCACTTCAGCGCCGGTGCGGCGGCGGAGGAAGCGCGCATGAAGGGCGAGCCGGCCGTGGGCATGATCGGCTTCCTGGCCGAGCCGCAGATGTGGTTCGAAAGCTTTCAGAACTGGCAGAGCGAGTTCTTGTCGACCGGCGTGCTGGTGCTGTTGTCGATCGTCCTGCGGCAGAAGAACTCGCCGGAGTCGAAGCCGGTGGATGCGCCGAACAGCAAGACTGGAGCCGACTGAGCGGCTCAGGAGCACCCTGACCAGCTTGGTCAGGGTGCTTCCAATATGCGCTGGTTACAGAGCCAGGTTGAGCGACTTGCGGGTGCCGCTCATCGCGCCGCGGGCTTCGTCCATGCGGCGGAAGGTGGCGAGCGCCTGGCCGACGATCTGGTCCATATTGTAGTAGCGATACGTCGCCAGGCGACCGACGAAGGTCACGCCTTGCGTGGTGTCGGCCAGCGCTTCGTAGCGCTTGAACAACGCCTGGTTCTCCGGGCGGGGGATCGGATAATATGGATCACCCTCGGCGCTGGGATATTCCAGCGTAATGGTGGTGCGCGGATGCTCCTGCCCGGTCAGATACTTATACTCGCTGATGCGGGTGTAAGGGATGTCGGTGGACGGGTAATTGACCGTGCCGACCTCCTGGAACTGGGCCTTGTCGATCGTCGAGTGGACGAAACGCAACGAGCGGTAGGGCAGCTTGCCGAAGCGCCAGTCGAAATATTCGTCGATCGGGCCCGTGTAGATGATGTGCGCGGCGTCGACCTCATCCTTGACGTCGCGGAAGTCGGTCCCGAGCGACTTGTCGATCAACGGGTGATCCAGCATCTTTTCGAACATGCGGGTGTAGCCCTGCAGAGGCATAACCTGGTGCGTGTCGGTGAAGTAGCGGTCGTCGGTGTTGGTGCGCGTGGGAATGCGCGCGGTGACCAACTTGTCGAGTTCCGACGGGTCGAGGCCCCACTGCTTACGGGTATAGCCCTGGAAGAACAGTTCGTAGAGCTCGCGGCCGACGGCGTTGACCACCACGTCTTCGGACGTGACGATGTTGGCGACCGGCTCGGCACGGGCGGCGAGGAAAGCCGCGGCGTCTTCGTCGGTCTTGAGGCCGGCGTTGAACAATTTGTTCAGCGTGGTGCGGTTGATCGGGATTGGCACCAACTCGTCACGCACGGAGGCGAGCACGCGATGCTCGTACGGGCGCCACTGCGTGAATTTTGAAAGGTAAGAGACGATGTCGTCGGAATTGGCGTGGAAGATGTGCGGCCCGTATTTGTGATACAGAATGCCGTCAGAATTATACTCGTCATAGGCATTGCCGGCGATGTGCGGACGCTTGTCAAGCATCAGCACGCGGGCGCCATGCTGGGTGGCGAGTCGCTCGGCGAGAACCGAGCCGGCAAAGCCGCAACCAACGACGAGATAATCATACTTCTTGTGCTTGGGCATGGTGGTGAAGTGACCGGCCTTGGCCACGGTCCGCGCGAAAACGGGGGTCGTGGCTGGGGAGGGCTCGGTCACCTGCGTGATCAGCGCGGCCATGCGCGCCTGGGTGGTGTCCCAGCTCATGTCGGCAAGCGCCAGATCGACCTCGGCCAGCCACTCGCCATTGGAGCGGCTCAGCTCCAGCGCGCGGTCGCAGGCATCGACGAATTGCTCGGGCGTGGCGGCGATGTAGACGCCGGAGAGCTTTTCATAGTGGCGCTTGACGTCCTTGATCGGCGTCGAGACTACCGGGCGACCGGCGGCAAGATATTCAGGAGTCTTGGTCGGCGAGATGAAGCGCGTGGCTTCGTTGATGGCGAAGGGCATCAAGGCGACATCCCAGCCACCGAGATACGCCGGAAGCTCGTCATAAGACTTGCCGCCGAGATAATGGATGTTGTCGCGGCGGGGCAAGTCGTCCTCGGAGATCTTTACCACCGGGCCGACCATCACCAGCTGCCAATCGGGACGCGCATCGGCCAGCGCGGCAATCAGGCCCAGGTCGATGCGTTCATCGATGACGCCGTAGAAACCGAAGCGCGGACGGACAAGCGCCGCCTGATCCTGGGGATCGGCAAGGCCGGTCCGGGCGCGGCCGAAGTGGCGGCGGTCGACCGAGGACGGGAAGGGATGCACGTTGCCATGGCGCTTCTTCTTGGCCTCATAGAGCGAATGACCGCCGGTGAAGACGACGTCGGACGTCTCAAGCAATTCCTGCTCAAGCGCGAGCAGCTCGGCCGGGGCGAAGCGGAACGCGCTGAGTTCGTCCATGCAATCGTAGACGGTGCAGGTCGCATCCAGGTGGCGCGAGAAAGGCAGCATCATCGGCGTGTAATACCAGCGGATGAGCTTGGCCGCCGATGTTTGCGCAAGATAGCCGTCAAGCAGGCTGGTCAGCAGTGTGCGCTCGGCCAGAGGATCGAGGCCGCCTGCAATGTGCGGGGTGACCACCGTCATGTTGGGCGAATTGGCGGCGGGACGCGCGTTTAGCGTCGGCGCGCTGCCGGCAGCCTCGTGGATCGGTTCCTCCCACACGATCACCGGCATGGACTTGGCGAACCGGCTCATCAAGTGCTGCGGCCGCTGGAACACGAAATCCCAACGCAAGTGCGAGAAGCAGATCAAAACAGCGGGCGTGCTGGGGGATGCCGAAGCAGGCGAACCTGCGTTGTCACGAGCGCCGACATCTTCGAACATTCCACTCTACCCCTAAGCAAACAGCGCTATATTCCGAAATAACAACGAAGCACCGATTCGAGTTCCACAAGCGCTGGGCGCGGTCGCTCGAACTATGCTGCAGTGCGGTAGGAATAGCACGACAGACGTCCTGCCGGAAGGCGGACAACCGTTATAATGCCTTAAGGGCCTGTTTTGTTCACGAACCTAACGTCGATCAAGCCGATCCGAGCAGTGGTTGAGGTGAATAGCGGCGCGAGTTGACGAGTGCGTGCGAGCGCGCAAAAGCCCGTGCATGACCACGACGATCGACGAACTCGAAACACGCCGCGCCGCGGCTCGGATGGGCGGCGGACAGCGCCGCATCGACGCGCAACATGCCAAAGGCCGGCTGACCGCGCGCGAACGCTTGAGCGTGCTGCTGGATGAGGACAGCTTCGAGGAGGTCGATACCTTCGTCGAGCACAATGCCACCGACTTCGGCATGGCGGCGCAGAAGTTTCCAGGGGACGGGGTGGTCACCGGATCGGGCACCATCAACGGGCGGCTGGTCTATGTATTTGCTCAGGATTTTACCGTGTTCGGCGGCTCCTTGAGCGAGCGCCACGCGCAGAAGATCTGCAAGATCATGGACTCGGCCATGAAAGTCGGTGCGCCGGTTATCGGGTTAAACGACAGCGGCGGCGCGCGCATTCAGGAGGGCGTGGCATCGCTCGCGGGCTATGCCGAGGTGTTCCAGCGCAACGTGCTGGCGTCAGGCGTGGTGCCGCAATTGTCGCTGATCATGGGGCCGTGCGCGGGCGGCGCGGTCTACTCGCCGGCGATGACCGACTTCATCTTCATGGTGAAGGACAGCAGCTACATGTTCGTCACCGGGCCCGAAGTGGTGAAAACGGTCACCAACGAGGTCGTGACGCAGGAAGCGCTGGGCGGCGCAGTGACGCATACCACCAAGTCAGGCGTGGCAGACCTGGCATTCGAGAACGACATCGACGCGCTTCTGGGGATGCGCGACTTCTTCGATTTCCTGCCGCTCAGCAACCGGGTGTCGGTACCCGAGCGGCCGAGCGAGGATCCGTGGGACCGGCGCGAGGACAGCCTCGACACGCTGATCCCGCCGAGCGCGGCTACCCCCTACGACATGCACGAGCTCATTCGGAAGGTGGCGGACGACGGCGACTTCTTCGAGCTTCAGCCGATGCATGCGGGCAATATCATCATCGGTATGTGCCGGATCGAGGGGAGAACGGTTGGCGTGGTGGCCAATCAGCCGCTGGTGCTGGCGGGCGTGCTGGACATCAATTCGTCAAAGAAAGCGGCGCGATTCGTGCGTTTCTGCGACTCGTTCGACATACCTATTCTGACGTTCGTCGACGTGCCGGGTTTCCTGCCGGGCGTGGCGCAGGAACATGGCGGAATCATAAAGCATGGCGCCAAATTGCTGTTCGCCTATGCCGAGGCGACGGTGCCCAAGATCACGGTGATCACGCGCAAGGCGTATGGCGGCGCCTATGACGTGATGGCGTCCAAGCATCTGCGCGGCGATTTGAACTATGCGTGGCCGACGGCGGAGATCGCCGTCATGGGCGCCAAGGGTGCGGTGGAGATCATCTTTCGCGGCAAGACCCTGGAGGAAATTGCCGAGCGCACGCGGGAGTATGAGGAGCGCTTTGCCAACCCGTTCGTGGCGGCGAGCATGGGCTTCATCGACGAGGTGATCATGCCGCATTCGACCCGTCGTCGGGTGGCGCTTGGGTTACGCAAGCTGCGGGATAAGCAGCTGGAGAATCCGTGGAAGAAGCATGACAATATCCCGCTTTGATGGGGAGGGCGGCATGAAGCTCGGCCGATTGAATCATGTGGGAGTGGCGACGCCTTCGATCGAGGCGAGCTTAGAGCAGTATCGAGCGCTGTTCGGCGCGGAGCCGTCTTCGCCAGCGTTCAATCTGCCCGCGCAGGGAGTTCGGGTGTGTTTCGTTGACGCGCCTAATTGCCAGATCGAGTTGATCGAGCCGCTTGGGGCGGAGTCGCCGATTGCCAAATTCATCGAGAAGAACCCGCTTGGGGGGCAGCATCATGTCTGCTTCGAGGTCGAGGATATCGCGGCTGCGCGGGCGTGGTTCGAGAGTGCGGGCGCACGGATACTCGGGCCGACGCGGGTCGGCGCGCATGGGACGCCGATATTCTTCCTGCATCCCAAGGACATGGGCGGGATGCTGACGGAGATCATGGAAACGCCGGGGCAGGCGCACTAGCCGGCTCGGCGGCTTTGCAGGGGGGTGGAAGAGGCGCGCCGCCCGGAGTATCGCCGCACCATGTCCGACCAATATGAAGCCTGGAAAGCCCTTGCCGCCAAGGAAGCTCGCGGGGCCGATCTTTCCCGCACGACGCCCGAGGGCATCACTCTGAAGACGGTCTATGGGCCGGAGGATGCGGCAGGTATTGAACCCGGCTACCCGGGTGTCGCGCCGTACACGCGCGGGCCTTATGCAACGATGTACGCCGGGCGGCCGTGGACGATACGCCAGTACGCCGGCTTCTCGACCGCGGAGGAGAGCAATGCTTTCTACCGGCGCAATCTGGCGGCGGGGCAGAAGGGTCTGAGCGTCGCCTTCGACCTGGCCACCCACCGGGGCTATGACAGCGACCATCCGCGGGTCACCGGCGACGTCGGCAAGGCGGGCGTGGCGATCGACAGTGTCGAGGACATGAAGCTGCTGTTCAGCGGCATTCCGCTGGGCGAGATGTCGGTCAGCATGACCATGAACGGCGCGGTGCTGCCGATCCTGGCGTTCTACATCGTCGCGGGCGAGGAGCAGGGGGTGTCGCGGGCGGCGCTGTCGGGCACGATCCAGAACGACATTCTGAAGGAGTTTGCGGTCCGCAACACCTACATCTATCCGCCCGAGCCATCGATGCGGATCGTGTCGGACATCATAGCTTTCACGTCGCGCGAGATGCCGAAGTTCAACTCGATCTCGATCAGCGGCTACCATATGCACGAGGCGGGAGCGACCGCGGTGCAGGAGTTGGCGTTCACGCTGGCCGACGGCCTGGCCTATGCCCGGTCGGCGATCGCGGCGGGGCTCGACCTGGACGCATTCGCGCCGCGGCTGAGCTTTTTCTTCGGCATCGGCATGAACCTGTTCATGGAGGTCGCCAAGCTGCGCGCCGCGCGGACTTTGTGGGCGCGGATGATGACGGAGCTTGGGGCGAAGTCGGAGAAGTCGAAGCTGCTGCGGACGCATTGCCAGACGTCGGGCGTGTCGCTGACCGAGCAGGACCCGTACAACAATATCGTGCGCACAACGGTGGAGGCGCTCGCCGCGGTGCTGGGCGGCACGCAGTCGCTGCACACAAACGCGTTCGACGAGGCGATTGCGCTGCCGACCGACACGTCGGCACGGATCGCTCGCAACACGCAGCTCATATTGGCCGAGGAAAGCGGGATCACCGCGGTGGCCGACCCCTTGGGCGGAAGCTGGTACGTCGAAGCGCTGACCCGCGACCTGGAAGAGCGCGCCTGGGCGCTGGTGGAGGAGGTCGAGGGGCTTGGCGGGATGACCAAGGCGGTGGCTTCCGGGCTGCCCAAGCGGCGGATCGAGGAAGCCGCGGCGGAGCGCCAGGCCAAGGTCGACACGGGCGAGGCGGTGATCGTCGGCGTGAACCGCTACCGGCTGGCCGAGGAAGCCGAGATCGACATTCTCGACATCGACAATGCGCGGGTCCGGGCGGGGCAGATCGAGCGGCTGGATGCGATGCGATCGACGCGGGACGCGGGTGCGGCTCGAGCGGCTTTGGAGGCGCTTGAGGCGGGCGCACGCGAAGGCGGCAATCTGCTGTCGCTGAGCATCGATGCGGCGCGGGCGCGTTGCTCATTGGGCGAGATTTCGGACGCGCTGGAGCGCGTATTCGGGCGCTATTCGACCTCGCCCGAGCCGGTGTCGGGCATTTACGGCCAGCGCGCCGACGCGCGGTGGGAAGAGGCCAAGCAGGGCACGGTATCGGTGGCGCAGCGGCTTGGGCGCAAGCCGCGCATGCTGGTCGCCAAGATGGGCCAGGACGGACATGATCGCGGGGCCAATCTGGTGTCGTCGGCGTTTGGCGACCTGGGCTTCGAGATCGTTGCCGGGCCGCTGTTCCAGACTCCGCGCGAGGCGGCCGAGTTGGCGGTGTCGAGCGCGGTCGACGTGGTCGGGGCGTCGAGCCTAGCGGCGGGGCACAAGACGCTGATCCCCGAGCTGATCGAGGCTCTGCGCGACATGGACCGCACCGACATCAAGGTGATCGCGGGCGGGGTCATCCCGGCGCAGGATTATGCGATGCTGAGGGAAGCGGGCGTGCAGGCGATCTTCGGGCCGGGCACCAATCTGGCCGATGCAGCGGACGAGGTGTTGCGGCTCCTGGGGCACAACAAGCCGCCAATGGACGTGGCAGCGGAATGAATTCGCCTCTGATCGTACTTGTCACAAGTGTGTTGGCGCCGCTCTACGTCCTGCTGTCTGTTCGGTTCTTTCGCGCAAAGCTCAACGGGGTCGATTGATGTTCACGAAAATCCTGATCGCTAACCGGGGCGAAATCGCTTGCCGGGTGATCCGCACGGCCAAGCGCATGGGCATCAAGACGGTGGCGGTTTATTCCGACGCGGATGCTCGGGCGCCGCACGTACTGATGGCGGACGAGAGTGTGCGACTGGGGCCGGCACCGGCGGCTCAGTCATACCTCAATGCCGAGTTGATCCTCGACGCCGTGCGGGCGACCGGGGCGGAAGCCGTGCATCCGGGTTACGGCTTTCTGTCGGAGCGGGAGAGCTTTGCGCGGGCGCTCGCCGAGGCAGGCGTGGCGTTTATTGGGCCGCCGGCGAGCGCGATCGCGGCGATGGGGGACAAGATCGAATCCAAGAAGCTGGCCAAGGCCGCCGGGGTCAATGTCGTGCCGGGTTTCCTTGGCGATATCGCGTCGACCGACGATGCGGTGCGGATCGCGGGAGAGGTCGGCTTTCCGGTGATGATGAAGGCTTCGGCCGGCGGCGGCGGCAAGGGCATGCGGCTGGCCTGGAATGAGGCGGACGTGCGCGACGGGTTCGAGGCGACCAAGCGCGAGGGGCTGGCAAGCTTTGGCGACGACCGAGTGTTTATCGAGAAGTTCATCGGGGACCCGCGCCATATCGAGATCCAGCTGATCGGCGACCAGCACGGCAACATCATCTATCTGAACGAGCGCGAATGCTCGATCCAGCGGCGCCACCAGAAGGTGGTGGAGGAAGCGCCCTCGCCGTTCGTCACGCCCGACATGCGGCGCGCAATGGGCGAACAGGCGGTCGCTTTGGCGCGGGCGGTGGGGTACTTCTCGGCAGGCACGGTGGAGCTGATCGTCGCCGGCAATGATCCGACCGGGCAGAGCTTTTACTTTCTCGAGATGAACACGCGGCTGCAGGTCGAGCATCCGGTCACCGAGGAGATCACCGGGCTGGACTTGGTCGAGCAGATGATCCGGGTCGCGGCCGGCGAGCGGCTGGCGTTCTCGCAAGGCGATGTGCGGCTGGACGGCTGGTCGGTGGAAACGCGGGTCTATGCGGAGGATCCGTATCGCGGGTTCCTGCCGAGCACCGGGCGGTTGGTGCGGTACCGGCCGCCGCATTCGAGCGCTGGGGAAAGTGGCGCTCGTACTCGTATCGACGACGGGGTGGTCGAGGGCGGCGAGGTCAGCATGTTTTATGACCCGATGATAGCCAAGCTAATCACCTGGGCGCCGACGCGGATTGCGGCGATCGACGCGCAGGTGGAGGCGCTCGATGCGTTCGAGATCGGCGGGATCGGGCACAACGTCGATTTCCTGTCGGCGCTGATGCAGCACGAGCGGTTCCGATCGGGGAACATCACCACCGGCTTCATCGCCGAGGAATATCCCGACGGTTTCCACGGCGCTCCGGCCGACGCCGCACTGACCGCCGATTTGTCGGCGATCGCGGCGTTCGTGGCGATGACCCATGAAGCACGCGCGGTGCTGATCGACGGGCAGTTGGGCGACCCGCTGCCGGTAGCGCGCGAGCATGTCGTGCGGCTGGACGGCGGCGCGGAGCATCATGTCGCGATGCATGTCGACCGGGTGGTGGTCGACGGCGGCGCGGCCGAGCAGATCGAAATCGACTATGAGCCTGGCCAGCGGATTGTGGAGGCGCGGATCGGCAATCGCCGGCGCATCGTCCAGGTGGCCAAGGACGGGCGCAACTGGAAACTGGCCACTCGGGGCGCGACGCACCGGGTGAGCGTGATGACCCCGCTGGTGGCGAGCCTGGCGCGGCACATGATCGACAAGGTGCCGCCCGATCTGTCGCGCTTCCTGCTGGCGCCGATGCCGGGGCTGCTGACGCGGCTGGACGTGGCGGTCGGCGACAGGGTCGAACGCGGTCAGGCGATCGCGGTAGTCGAAGCGATGAAGATGGAGAACATCCTGCGCGCCGGGAAGACGGGCGTGGTCAAGGCGACACCGGCGGCAGCCGGGGATTCACTGACCGTCGATCAGGTGATCGTGGAGTTCGAATAGATTAGGCGCTGGTGCCACCGTCGACCGTGACGCAGGCACCGTTCACGCCGCCGCTGTCGGGGTGACAAAGGTTGAGGATGCTGCGGGCGATCTCCTGAGCCGTTAGGAGCCGGCCGTTGCCGTTGGTGGCGGCGAGCATGGCGCGGGCTTCGTCCTCGGTGCGCTTTCCGGCGCGGGCGATGCGGCGGGCGCTGTCATCGACCATCGGCGTATCGACGAAGCTTGGGCAGATGGCGTTCACCGTGAGCCCGGTCTTGGCGAACTCCAGCGCGAGGCTGCGGACCAGGCCGACGGCGCCATGCTTGGAGGCCACATAAGGCGCAGCGAAAGCGCCTCCCTTCAGCCCGGCGACGGAAGCAACCACGATCAGGCGCTTGCCTTCGCCTCGCAGATCGGGAAGCGCCAGTTGCGCGCCGTCGAACACCGCGGTGAGGTTCGTGGCGATAATGCTATCCCAGCTTTCCCGTGAGGTGCGGGCGAAGGGCGCGCTGTCGCCGATGCCGGCGTTGAGGATGACGAAATCGAACGGGCCGTGCGCGGCGCGGGCGGCGTCGAAGGCGGCCGCCATGGCAGCGCGATCGGTGACGTCACAGGGGAAGGCCGCGCCGCCGGTTTCGGTCGCGACGTCGTTCAGCAGTTCGGCGCGGCGGCCGAGCAGCGAAACGCGCGCGCCCTTGGCAGCCAAAGCGCGGGCGGCGGCGGCGCCAATGCCGCTTCCGCCACCAGTGATGAGTGCGTGCTTGCCAGTGGCCCAGGTCATTCGTGTCTCCCTTTTGACGGGCTTGGCCGAGCCGCCGGGGCGTGGCAACAGGCGCCGGACAAGGAGCCCGAAGATGAAGACCAGAGCCGCCGTTGCGTTCGAGGCCAAGCGCCCGCTGGAGATTGTCGAAGTCGACCTGGACGGCCCGCGCCCCGGCGAGGTGCTGGTCGAGATCATGGCGACGGGTATCTGCCATACCGACGCGTACACGCTCGACGGATCGGACAGCGAGGGGCTGTTCCCCTCGATCCTGGGCCATGAGGGCGCGGGGATCGTGCGCGAGCTCGGCGCAGGGGTGACCTCCGTCGCGGTGGGCGACCATGTGATCCCGCTCTACGCCCCCGAATGCCGCCAGTGTAAGTCGTGCCTCAGCGGCAAGACCAATCTTTGCACCGCCATTCGCGCGACGCAGGGCAAGGGCGTGATGCCCGACGGGACCAGCCGGTTCAGTTATCGCGGGCAGCCGATCTTCCACTACATGGGCTGTTCGACCTTTTCGAACTTCACCGTGCTGCCCGAGATTGCGGTGGCGAAGATCCGCATCGACGCGCCGTTCGACAAGGCTTGCTACATCGGCTGCGGAGTGACCACCGGCGTCGGCGCGGTGACCAACACCGCCAAGGTGCAGGCCGGCGACAACGTGGTGGTGTTCGGACTGGGCGGGATCGGGCTCAACGTCATCCAGGGCGCGCGACTGGTCGGCGCGGGGCGGATCGTCGGCGTGGACATCAACCCGGCCAAGGAAGAATGGGGCCGGCAGTTCGGCATGACCGACTTCGTCAACCCGCGCGAGGTGCCCGACGTGGTCGCGCATCTGGTGCAATTGCTCGACGGGGGAGCGGACTATAGCTTCGACTGCACCGGCAATACTGAGGTGATGCGGCAGGCGCTGGAATGCTGCCACCGGGGCTGGGGCACGTCGATCGTCATCGGCGTCGCGGAGGCCGGCAAGGAGATCTCCACGCGGCCATTTCAACTGGTTACCGGGCGCAACTGGCGCGGCACGGCATTCGGCGGCGCGAAGGGCCGCACGGACGTGCCCAAGATTGTCGACTGGTACATGGACGGGAAGATCGCCATCGACCCGATGATCACGCATGTGCTGAAATTGGACGAGATCAACCGCGGGTTCGACCTGATGCATTCGGGCGAAAGCATCCGCGCGGTGGTGGTGTTCTGAGGTTTCAACAGGAGGAGACAGGCCGATGTACAGTCACATGATGGTCGGTTCGAACGATCTCGACCGGTCGCAAAAGTTCTACGATGCGATCTTTACCGCCACGGGCGGCAAGCCGGGACGGATCGATCCCAAGGGGCGGCTGGTCTACATCAAAGACGGCAATATCTTCCTCGTCACGCCGCCGATCAATGGCGAGCCTGCGACCCACGGCAATGGCTGCACCATCGGTTTCGCGGTGACCGGGCCCGAGCAGGCGCAGGCCTGGCACGAGGCGGGGATCGCGGCAGGCGGCACGGCGATCGAGGATCCGCCGGGCGTGCGGGAAGGCGCGGGCAGGCAGTTGTATCTGGCTTACCTGCGCGATCCTGACGGTAATAAACTGTGCGCGTTGCACCAGATCGTGGCTGCTTGAGCCTGTCGCAGCGGGAGCTTTCATGCAAATTCTGAGCGACGTGCGCAGCCACGGCGGGCGGCAGTTGGTGTGTTCGCATCCGTCGGAGGCGACAGGGACGACGATGACCTTCTCGATCTTCCTGCCGCCGCAAGCCGAGGTGGTTGGGGCGAAGCTGCCCGTGCTGTGGTTCCTGTCGGGGCTGACCTGCACCCACGCCAATGTCACCGACAAAGGCGAGTATCGCGCGGCCTGCGCGCGGCATGGGCTGATCTTCATTGCGCCGGATACCAGTCCGCGGGGCGAGGGCGTACCCGACGATCCGGAGGGCGCTTGGGACTTCGGGCTCGGCGCTGGTTTTTATGTGGATGCGACCGAGGCGCCCTGGTCAGACAATTATCGGATGTGGACCTATGTCACGCAGGAACTGCCGGCGCTGATTGCCGCGGAGTTCGCCGTCGTGGACGGGGGTCGGCAGGGGATCACCGGGCATTCGATGGGCGGGCATGGCGCGCTGATCGCGGCCCTGAAGAACCCCGGCCTGTTCCGCAGCGTGTCAGCCTTTGCGCCGATTGTTGCACCGTCGCTGGTGCCGTGGGGACAGAAAGCGCTCGGCGCCTATCTCGGACCGGATCGGGAAACCTGGCGCGCTCACGATGCGGTAGCGTTGATCGAGGACGGCGCGCGGCTATCCGAGCTGCTGATCGATGTCGGAAGCGCCGATCCGTTCCTGGAGAAGGAACTGCAGCCGGAGCGAATCCGGGACGCGTGCGCCGACGTGGGTATGGAGATCGACCTGCGGGTGCAGCCCGGATACGACCACAGTTACCACTTCATCTCGACGTTCATGGTGGAGCACGTCGACTGGCATGCACGGCGATTGGCTTAGATCTTCCTCGAAGAGCTTAGCGGACCCAGTGGATGTCGATAGCTTGCTCGGCTTCGGCAAGGAGGCGGCCGATCGGGAGGCGGGAGCTTTGGCCGTCGGCGATGGCGCCTTCCAGCATCTCGCGCTGGGCGTCGCCGTGGCAGGTGATGAGGATGGTGCGGGCGGCCAGGATGGCGGCGCGGGTCAGCGTCACTCGGGCGATCGGCGCGTCGGTGGGAAGCGGGTCGGGGGTGAGGCCGATTGCTCGTCGGGCCTTGGGTGCGTCCAGCGCGGCGTGCAGGTCCGGGCCGGGATATAGACCGGCGGTGTGGCCGTCCTCGCCAACCGTGAGCCACACCAGATCGGGCGGCCAGGGCAGGTCTTGGAGCCGGGCGTCGGCGGCATTGCCGGCGGCGGCAACGTCGGGATTGGGCGTGCCGATCGGCAGCACTCGCCCGCCGGCTGGCAGCAGTGCCTTGGCGAGACCGCGAACAAAGCTGAGTTCATTGTCGACGGCGACCAGTCGGTCGCTGGTCGGGAAACAGGTGACCTTCTTCCACGGCAGCTTGGCCTTGGCGAGCTTAGCCAGAACGACCGGCGGGGCGTCACCGGGAAGGGCGAGAAGCGCGGCGTCGCGCGCGTCGATAGCGCTTTCGACGATGAAGCCGATGTCGCCCGCAACTGCGTCGGCGAGTTCGTCGGGGCTGTCATAGTCCCACCATTCGGCTTCGATCATCTTGCTTGCTCCATGTGCAGGCGACGCCTTTGCGCGATGGGCGAGCCAAAAGGAAGCCCGACTTCGACCCGTATACCGCTGATTAACTCTTGCAGGCTAATCGGGGCAAATGGACGTGACCCGACACGACCGCGCCCCGGCTTGTGCCGGTTGCCGCGCTGGCAAAGGCCTTGGTTTCACGCTGCGCACGGCATTTCACCCCATTTTGGACCTCGAGGGCGAACGCGTTTTCGCCTATGAAGCGCTGGTTCGGGGCGACAAGGGCGAAGGCGCGGCGGAGGTCATCGGCCGGGTCACGCCGGAGCAGATGTACAGCTTCGACCAGGCCTGCCGGGTGACCGCGATCCGCGAGGCGGTGGCGGCAGGCATCATCGACACCGGCGCGGGACTGTCGATCAACTTCCTGCCCAACGCGGTCTATTCGCCGAAGGCGTGCATCCAGCTGACCCTGGCAACGGCTCGCGAGACAGGGTTTCCGCCCAACCGGCTCATTTTCGAGTTTACCGAGAACGAAAAGATCGAAACGGCGCATTTGCAGAGCATCATTGCCGCTTACCGGGCGCTGGGGTTTTCCACGGCCATCGACGATTTCGGCGCCGGACATGCCGGTCTGGGGCTGCTGGCCGATCTGCCGACCGATCTGGTCAAGTTGGACATGGCGCTGGTGCGCGGCATCGATCGGGAGCCTCGGCGGCGGGCGATCACCGAAATGGCGGTCAATTTGATCCGACGTCTGGGGGCGGACGTGATTGCCGAGGGCGTCGAGACCCCGAGCGAGCTGGAAGTCGTGCGTCTCCTCGGAGTGCGGTTCGTACAGGGCTTCCTGTTCGGCAAGCCGGCGCTTGGGCGGCTCGATCCCTTTCCCGATTGGCTCCGCAGTCACGCGGGGCCGACGACAGGCACGGCCGCAGCCTAGCCTTTCTCAGGACCAGCCGTTGCCAATCGCTATGGCGAGCACGGTGACGGTGTTCGACGTACCGGGAAGGTCGACCTCTTCGCCGACTTCCGCGCCGAGCAAGGCCCGGGCGAGCGGCGCGCCGAAGGACAAGAGACCGACGCCGGGATCCGTCTCATCGTGGCCGACGATCTCGAATGTTCGCTCCGTGCCGTTCTGGCGGATGGTCACTCGGGTGCCGACCGCAACCTTGTCGCCGGATGGCTCGGGCACGATCTGCGCACTGGCAAGGCGGCTGCTCCAGTAGCGGCGGTCGCGGAGCACGACCTTGCGCGCTTCCTCGTCCGCCGCGGCGGCGAGGTCGGCTTCGAGCGCCAAGGTGCGCGCCTCGATCAAGGCGTAGCCGCGCGGGGTCACCAGATTAGGGCCGGGCGGGAGAGGCAGCTCGAAGCGGGGCTCGAGATGTTCCTCGTCGCTGTCACGGCGGAAGGCAACGCTCATGGCTGGACCGCGCGGGTCAGGCGGCGCGACCGAGCGCGATGTAGCGCGCGAGATGGTGGTCCTCGTCACCAAGCTGGTGGTCGATCACGACCAGGCGCTTGGCAAAGTGGGTCATGGCGAGTTCCCACGTCATGCCGATGCCGCCGTGCAGTTGGATCGCTTCCTGTGCGACCATCATGCCGGTGTGGCCGATGGTGTATTTGGCGGCGGAGATGGCGCGTTCGCGGGCGTCGGCAGGGCCGTCGATTGCGGCGGCGGCGTTGATCACGGCGGAGCGGGCCTGCGTCATCTCCAGCAGCAGCGTAGCCATGCGGTGCTGAAGCGCCTGGTTGCGGCCAATAGGTTCGCCGAACTGAACGCGGGTGCGCAAATAGTCGAGTGTGGCGTCGCGCACCACGTCCATGACGCCCAAGGCTTCGGCGCAGAGGGCGAGGGTGCCGGCGTTGACCGCCTCGGCAATAAGGGCGCCGCCCTGGTCGACGCTGCCGACAAGCGCGTCGGCGGGCAGGCTGACATTGTCCAAGTGGACCTCAGCGGCGCGGCCACCATCGATGCACGGGTAGCCGCGGACCGTCAGCCCAGCGGTGTTTGCCGGTACCAGGAACAGCGAAA
The DNA here is from genome assembly GCA_964243335.1 of uncultured Sphingomicrobium sp. GTDB lineage: Bacteria > Pseudomonadota > Alphaproteobacteria > Sphingomonadales > Sphingomonadaceae > Sphingomicrobium. The sequence continues at coordinate 56,085 of CAXTED010000002.1, forward strand.
TACCGGCAGCATCATCGACATCGCCGGAGGTGCGGGCGGAGACGAGCAGTGCCGCTGCGCCTTCGACATCGCGGATGACAGTCTTGGCGCCGGTCAGCGTCCAGCCCTCGCCGCTTTGAGTCGCCCGGGTTTCGACATGGTCCAGTTCGTACCCGGCCTGCCCCTCGGCGTGGGCGAAGGCGATCAGCGCCGAGCCGTCGATGAGCGCGGCGATCTCGGTGTCGCATCCGCCGGCGGCGGCGAGGGCACGGCCGGCCATCAGCGCAGTAAGGAACGGTTCGGCGACAAGGCCGCGGCCGAGCGCTTCGAACACGACCATGAGGTCGAAGCCGGCGCCGGCAAACCCGCCCTGATCCGGCGTGAACAAGGCGCCGACGATGCCGAGCTCGGCGTATTCGCGCCACAACGCGGGGTCATAGCCGGGAGCGGATTGGGCGGCTTTGGCGCGGACGAACGGGTCGGCATGCTCGGCAACGAAGCGGTCGAGCGTGTCCGCAAGCATCCGGCGGTCGTCGGTGTGTTGGAAGTCCATGGGGTGTCCCGGGGCTAAAGCTGGAGGATCATCTTGGCGATGATGTTCTTCTGAATCTCGTTGGAGCCGCCGTAGATCGAAAGCTTGCGCAGATTCAGATATTGCGGGGTCACGGCGGCGGCGTCGGGCGGGCCGACGGGTTCGCCATTATAGCCTTCCTCCAGTGCCTCCGGAAGGAACGGCTGGGCGTGCGGGCCAAGCGCGCGGCGGGCGAGAGAACTGATCTCCTGGCGAAGCTCGGTACCCTTGATCTTGAGCATCGAGCTTTCGGCGCCGGGCGCTCCGCCACCGGCCACCGAGGCGACGACGCGCAGGGCGGTGGTGGACAGATTGGCGAGCTCGATCTCGGCCTTGGCAAGGCGCGCGGCGAACATCGGATCGTCAAGTAACGAACGGCCCTTGCGCTTTTGCCGGGCGGCGATCGATTTGACCGAGTTTAGCGCCACGGTGGAGCTGCCGACCATGGCCATGTTGGTGCGTTCGTGGGTGAGCAGATATTTGGCATAGGTCCAGCCGCGGTCCTGCTCGCCGACCAGATTGGCGACGGGCACGCGAACGTCGGTGAAGAACACCTCATTGACCTCATGGTCGCCGTCGAGAGTGATGATCGGCCGAACTTCGATGCCGGGCGAGTTCATGTCGATCAGCAGGAAAGAGATGCCTTCCTGGCGGCGGCCGGTGTCGGCGGTGCGCACGAGCGCGAACATCATGTTAGCGTGCTGGCCTAGCGTGGTCCAGGTCTTCTGCCCGTTGACGACATAATGGTCGCCATCGAGCACGGCGCGCGTTTTCAGCGAGGCGAGATCGGACCCGGCGCCGGGTTCCGAATAGCCCTGGCACCACCAGTCGTCACCGGCGACCATGCGCGGAAGCCAATGACTTTTTTGCTCCTCGCTGCCGTATTTCAGAAGCACTGGGGCAAGCATGCTGAAGCCGAAAGGCACCACGCGCGGCGCCTTGGCGAGTGATGATTCGAGGTCGAAGATGTAACTCTCGACCACCGACCAGCCAGTGCCGCCCCACTGCGTCGGCCAATGCGGGACCAGCCAACCGCGCTTGGCGAGAATGGCGTGGAATTCCTCCTGCTCGTCCTTGGTCAGCCCCTGGCCAAGGCGCGTGCGCTCGGCAAAGCGAGGCGGCAAAGACTGTGCATAGAAGTCGCGCACTTCGGTGCGGAAGGCTTCTTCCTCGGGCGTGAAACTCAGATCCACGGCGTCACCTTTAGCTGTCCGGCGAAGCATGTTGCGTGGCCGGGTTCCGGCTCTTCTAAGACCTGTGGCATCGGCCTCGTCAACTGGCTGAAGGGCGTAGTGCGAGGCCGGTGATCGTGCAAAGGGGTGACTCCCGTGCAAATTCGCGCTTGCTTTTGAGCGCGCCACTGGCCCATCGCCCCTCGCGATTGTATCGGCGCGGCAGACAGCGCGTTTCCCAAGAAGGTTTTAGCCCAAGATGAAGTCGTTCAACCCGTCGTTCGAAGACCGCGCAGGCCAGGCGGCCGAGGCCAAGAAGAAGGCGCTCGAGAAGCTCCGCCAGAAGCCGCCGGTCGACGAGGCGGTCGTGGCCGAGCGTTTGGCCGCGCAGCAGAAGCGCGACGCCGCCGAAGCCGAAAAGCGGGCTGCCAAGAAGCAGGCTGAGCAAGACGCTAAGGACGCCAAGGCAGCCGAGGCTGCCAAGCTGGCCGCCGTGCCGCCGCCGCCGACCGAAGCCGAGCGCAAGGCCGCGCGGGATGCCAAATATGCGGCGCGCAAGAATCGCAAGTAAGAAGCGGCTTATTTGTCGCCGGTGAAGCGCTTGATTTTATTAGGCAGCTTCTTGCCCTTGGTGCGACGCGACGGCACCTGAACCGGGTTTTTTTTCTTCCATTGCGCCCAAGTCATCGGACCTTCGGGCGTTTCAATGATCTCGTCGTCGTTCATCCGGCTGTCCTGCTGGCGTAAGCGGCGGATAGTATTCGGTTTACCGACGTGGGCCAACCGGCAACAGTTGGCGGCGAAATGCTCCATATAGCGAAGCACTTAGGCTTGGCAGGTGACATCACCGGACCTTTGCGGCAGACGCGCCACATCTGCACGCGCCGTAGCGCCATGATGAGAACCGACGATTTGCTTCGCCTGAGTGCCATCCACACCGCGCCGCGCCTGCCAGTGGGCAAGCTGCGTCTGGCGTTGCTTGGCAGTGCCATGGCTTTGGCGATCGTGGATCCGGCATCGGCGCAAACGGCTGGCGGCGTTGCTCCGCCGACCGCGCCGCCCTTTGTAGCGCCAGTGGTGATCCCGGTGCCGCCGCCGCCGCCCGGCGCGAACCTTCCGGTCGTGGAGCCGATCATTTCCGATCAGGAGATGACCACGGTGCCGGCGCTTGGTGCCGACGATCCCGAGCTGTCGCAGCCGTTGGAGAGCGTCGCGGATTTCGAGGCCCGGCTGAATGCCAACCCGGCCACCGCCAGCGTGACGCCAGGCAATGATCCCGAGCTCAACCAGCCATTGCCGCCCTTGTCGCAGTTCGATGTGCGCGAGGTGGAGCTTGCCCAGCCTGAGCCAGCAGGGGCGGCAGTAGAGATCCGCTATGTGACGCGAGTCGAGGGGCTAGAGACGGCAGACGCGGCGACTGAGGTCGATCTGGCGGAGCAGTTCCAGTCCTTGTCGACACTCCGCGACGCCAAGGGGCGGGCGGCGAACGAGTCGCAATTGTCGGCTCGGCTTACCGAGGACAGCAAGTTGCTCGAGCGGCAATTGCATGCCGAGGGCTGGTACGACGCCAAGATCACCACGCGGGTCGACCCGGCGGTGGCGGGAGCGGCAAATCAGCCGGTCACTGCCGTGCTGCTGGTGGCGCCGGGGCAGCGTTACTCGATTGGGTCGATCGTGGTCACCGCCGATCCAACGGTGCCGGCGGGGCTGATCGACACCAATCTGGCGCTCAAGGTCGGCGAGCCGATCGTCGCAGAGCGGATCCAGGGTGCCGAGGCCAATGTCGCCGTGGTGCTGCCGCAGCAGGGTTACGCCTTCGCCGAGGTTGGCCAGCGCGACGTGCTACTCGATCCAGAGACGCACCTTGGCGAGTATACGTTGCCGGTGACCGTAGGGCCGCGCGTGCGGTTTGGCGGGTTCGAGACGACGGGCGACCTGGCGTTCGATGCGCGCCACGTCGAGGTGCTGTCGCGGTTCAAACGCGGCGAATTGTATGACAGCCGGCAAGTCGACGATCTGCGCGCCGCGCTAGTGGCGACTGGGCTATTCTCGTCGGTGGCGGTGGAGCCCAAGCGCACCGGGCAGCCGCTGGGCGACGGTACTGAAGCAGTGACCATGCTGGTGACGCAGGATGCCGGGCCACCGCGAACGCTGGCGGCGACGGCGGGCTACAACACCGGCCAGGGTTTGCGGCTGGAGGGAAGCTGGACCCACCGCAATTACTTCAAGCCGGAAGGCGCGCTGATCGCCAGCGGCGTACTTGGCACGGGCGAGCAGGGCGCGAGCGCCGCGTTCCGCCGATCGAACGCGGGCAAGCGCGACCGCACGTTCCAGGTCAACCTGGACGCGCTGCACAGCAATTACGACGCGTTTAGTGCCTTCACTGGGCGCCTGGCGGCGCGGCTGAGCTATGACAGCACGCCGATCTGGCAGAAGCCGCTGACGTGGGCGGTGGGCGCGGAAGTGCTCGGCACGATCGAGAAGGACTATAATTTCGCGCTGGGCGAGCGGGACAGCCGCAAGTTCTTGATCGCGGCCATCACGGGGCAGGTCGGGATCGACCGCACCAACAGCCTGCTCGATGCAACGCGCGGCTTTCGCGCGCAGATACTGGTGCAGCCCGAGGGCGCGCTGAGCGATGGCCTGCGACCGTATCTGCGAAGCCAACTGGACGGCAGCGCTTATTATCCGGTGGGCGACAAATTGGTCATCGCCGGGCGGGGCCGGGTGGCGTCCACGGTTGGCATCGATCGGTTCGACCTAGCCCCGTCGCGGCGACTGTATGCGGGCGGCGGCGGATCGGTGCGTGGCTTCGGTTATCAGCAGCTTGGTCCCAAGGACCCGGATGGTCGGCCACTGGGCGGGCTGAGCTTGGTCGAAGCGGCGGCCGAGGTGCGCTATCGCTTCGGCGATTTTGGCGCCGTGGGCTTTATCGATGCGGGGCAGGTGTCGGAGAGAACCGCGCCGACGTTGAGCGGGCTGCGCACCGGCATTGGCGTTGGCGCGCGTTATTACACGAACTTCGGTCCGCTGCGGGTGGACGTCGCGACGCCGCTTGGCCGCCGCAGGGGCGAGAGTCTGATCAACGTCTACATCTCCATCGGCCAGGCCTTCTAGATGAGCGACATCGCCGCCACTCCGGCCGATGCGCCACGCCGCGAAACCGAGACGGTGGTCGTGCGCCGTCACGTCAACTGGCCGCTGCGGATCGCCAAGGTGCTGCTTGGGCTGGTGGTTGGGCTGGCCGTGCTGGCGGCGTTACTGGTGACAGGGCTCAACAGCGATCCGGGACGGCGCTTCGTGGCCGAGCGGATCGCGGGGCTCGAGTTCGCCAATGGCATGAAGATCGGCGTCGGGCGGATCGAGGGATCGCTGTACGGCGCAATGACCCTGCGGCAGTTGACCCTGTCGGACACCCGGGGCGTGTTCCTTACTGTGCCGCAAGCGCGGGTCGACTGGCGGCCGTTCGCCTATCTTCAGGACCATGTCGACGTACGCAGTTTCCTGGCGCCGACCGCGACGCTGGCGCGGGTGCCGCAGTTTCGGGTGACCCCGCCAAGCAACGAGCCCTTGCTGCCCGATCTCGACATCACCATCGGACGGCTCAAGGTCGATCGGGTGATCATCGAGAGGCCGGTGACCGGCGAGCGGCGGGTGGCGTCGATCGACGGCAAGGCGCGGATTGCCGACCGGCGTGCGCAGGTGGTGCTGCAAGCCGCGGCGATCGGCGGCGCTGGCCGAATTGGCGGAGACCGGATTGCGCTGAAGCTCGATGCGGTGCCCGAGGCCAATCGGCTTGGGCTGGACATGTTCGTCAGCGCGCCGCGCGGCGGAGTGGTCGCGGCACTGGCGGGTCTGGACAAGCCGCTGATCTTGCGGGTCAACGGGCAGGGCGACTGGCGTAAATGGGACGGGCGTCTGAGCGCCGACCTGGACAATGGCGGCTTTGCGCGGCTGGCGCTGACCGCTCGTAACGGCACTTTCGGGGTGCGCGGGGCTACGCGGGTGGCGCGCTTGTTCACGGGGCCGACGGCGGCTCTGCTGGGGCCGATCACCACGGTGGCGGCGCAGTCCACTTGGGAGAACCGCAGGGCGAACTTGAGCGCCGTGGTCGGCAGCGACGCGTTCAGGCTGGTGGCTAACGGGGTGGCCGACCTTGGCCGGAGCGCGTTCGACGGCATGAAGGTGCAGGTCGCGGTGCTCAAGCCGGGGCTGCTCGCGCCTAATCTGGGTGCTCGGGACCTACGTATCGCCGCCGCCCTGGATGGCCTGTTCCGGCAACCGACGGTGGATTATCGCCTGACCGCCACGACGCTGGCGTTCAACGACATGGGGCTGCGGGGGTTCGAGGCCGCGGGCGTGGCGCGGTGGGATCGCGACCATCTGACGGTGCCGGTCGCGGCGCGGGCGCGGGCGATCACCGGGCTCGACACGGTGGCCGGCGGAACGCTGACCAACGTGCGGCTGGACGGCGATCTTGCGGTCGACTGGCCGCGGATCGTGTCGGACAATCTGCGCATCCGTTCGGACCGGATCGACGCCAAGTTGATCCTGCTCTCGGACGTGTCCAAGGGGCTCTACACCGGCGCGATCGAAGGTCGGATCAACGACTATCTCGTGAGTTCGGTCGGCATTTTCGACATCGACACGCAGGCCGACGTGAAGACGCTGGCGAATGGTGGCTATGCCTTGGTGGGACGGGTTCGGGCGCGCTCGACGCGGCTGTTCAACGAGGGCGTGCGAAGCTTCCTGGGCGGCAATCTGGTCGGCTCCAGCGACGTTGCTTATGGCACCGACGGAATCATCCGCTTCTCGCGGCTGCGCATGACCGCGCCCTTGCTGCGGGTGACCGATGGGCGGGGGACGTACCGGACCAATGGCCAGATCGTGCTGGCGGCGACCGGTGTGTCCAAGGCTTATGGTCCGGTCGGCGTGCAGGTGACGGGAACGCTCGACGATCCGCGAGTCAACGTAACGGCGTCACGGCCGGGGCTTGGTTTGGGGCTGAATGGGGTTCGGGCGCAGGTGCGCCGCGTCGGCAATAGCTATGCGGTGCTGGCGACGGGCAATAGCCAATATGGCGCGTTCACGGCCGATCTGTCGGTGCTTTCTGGGGCGGGGCCGCTCACGCTCGACATAAGGCGCGCGACCCTGGCCGGGATCACGGCGCGTGGGCGGGTGCGGCAGACGGCGGCGGGTCCTTATGAAGGACGCTTGGACGCGACCGGGCAGGGGCTTGGCGGCGTGATACGGCTGTCGGCGGCGGGGCGCTATCAGCAAGCCATCGTCAACGTTCGGGCGCGCGACACTGTGCTTCCCGCGCCGGCGAACATCGCCGTGGGCAGCGCGATCATCGATGCGCGCGTGATCCTGTACGACCGTCCCGAAGTGATCGCCGACGCGCAGATCTCGCGGGCGCGGATCGGCACCACCGACCTCAACGCCATGCGGGCGCAGGTCAACTATCGTGGCGGACGCGGCTTTGCGCGGGTGATCGCCGAGGGCACCAGCGGCGTGCCGTTCCGGGTGGCGCTGAACAGCGATCTGCAGCCCGAACTGTGGCGCGCCGCGATCATCGCCCGGATCAACGGGGTCGACGTGCGAACCGACAGCCCGGCGCGGATCGTGCCGCGTGGGAGCACCTATGAACTGCTGCCGACGCGGCTGGTGCTGGATCGTGGCAGTGCCCGGGTGGCGGGCCTCTACAGCAGCCGCGAACTGCGGGTGCAGAGCCGCATCGACCGGCTCGACATGGCGGTGATCGACGCTTTGGTGCCAGGGCTTGGCATCGGCGGAAACGCGACCGGCAGCATCGACTTCGCGCAGGTCGGCAATGGCCTGCCGCGGGCTGAAGCGCGGCTGGCGATCCGCAACTTCACGCGGACCACCGCGGCATCGGTGAGCCAGGCGCTGGACGTCAATCTGGTCGCCGCCTTGCAGCCCGATGGCGGCAATCTGCTCGCCGTGATGCGTACCCGCGGCACGGTGGTCGGGCGCGTGCAGGCGGCGTTCCAGCCGCTTGGGGCCGGTGCCGGAAGCTGGAGCCAGCGCATCGCCGGGGCACCGGTGCGCGGCGGCATTCGCTATGTCGGTCCGGCCGATGCGTTGTTTTCGCTCGCCGGGCTGGCCGACCAGCGGCTGAGCGGACCATTGGGCGTAGCAGCAGACTTCACCGGGCGAGTTTCGCAGCCTGCGCTGCAGGGCATCGTGCGCGGGCGTAACCTGACCTACGACAATGCGAGCTATGGCACGCGGCTGAGCAACATGGCACTGGCGGGACGGTTCACCGGCGAGCGGCTGGAGATCGACACGCTGACGGCGGCGGCGGGCGCGGGCACGGTGACCGGCAAGGGCTATGTCAGCCTGGCGTCGGCGAGCGGTTATCCGGCGCGGTTCGACCTGTCGCTCAACAATGCCCGGCTAGCCAATAGCGATGCGTTGCGCGCTACCGCCACCGGTGACGTAGTACTGGCGAAAACGCCCAACCAGACGCCGGTGCTGAGCGGCACGGTGCGGCTGCCGGCGACGCGGTATGCAATCATTCGGCAGAACGCGGCCCAGGTGGCCGAGCTGACGGGCGTGCGGTTCAAGCCGCCGCGGGGTCCCGCACGGATTACCGGCGATGCGGCACCGGCGCCGCCGTCGGGCTTTGGCGACGTGGCGCTGGACCTGCGCATCATCGCGCCCAGCCAATTGTTCGTCAGCGGCATGGGGCTGGAGAGCGAGTGGCGCGCCGACATGCAGGTCAATGGCACCAACACGGCGCCGCGGATCGGCGGCGAGGTCAATCTGGTGCGCGGCGCGCTCAACTTCGCAGGACGGTCGTTCACGCTTCGGGAGGGACGGATCCGCTTCACTGGCGGCGCCACCACGGATGCGCAGATCGTGCTCAGCGCCGAGGAGTCGATCGAAGACGTCGACGTGACCGTCAACGTCGCGGGATCGGTGACCAATCCGCAGATCACCTTCACCAGCACGCCGGGCCTGCCGCAGGACGAGATAGTGGCGCGGATCCTGTTCGGCAGCTCCGTTGGCAATCTGTCGGCGATCCAGGCTGTGCAGCTGGCGGCGTCGCTCAACAGCCTGCGCGGGAGCGGCGGGGGTCTCAACCCGTTGGGCAAGCTGCGTGCGGTGGCTGGTATCGACCGTCTGCGCATCCTTGGCGCCGACGACACGGTTGGCCGGGGCACGGCGCTGGCCGCGGGCAAGTACATCACCGACAACATCTATCTGGAGGTGGTCACCGACGCGCGCGGGTTCACCGCCACGCAGCTGGAGATTGCCTTGTCGCGCAGCCTGTCGGTGTTGAGCCAGGCGGGCGGGTCGGGGTCGACCAACGTCAACGTGCGCTACCGCAAGGTCTATTAATGCGGGGCGGGGCCGCGGCGTTGCTGGTGGTGCTGGCGCTGGCGGGTTGCCGAGACCGGCGCACGTTCGACGAGCGTTACTCCGGGACGGCGCAGAACATCGAAGAACGCGCGCGAAACCTGGACGCCGAAATCAATGCGACCGAGCAGGCGAACCGGCAAAAAGATTAAGGGCCCCAGCGTGATGCTGGAGCCTTCTAGCTCGTTCCGGCGGTGACGAACTGGCCCGCGTAGCGCACACCCGGCGCCTTGGCCGAGCATTCGATGCGGTCGCGCGTGGGCGAGAAAGCGGTGATCAGGCACGCGCCGCTGGCCGGCCGAACGACCGCTGGAGACGGCGATCTGGACACGGTTGTGATGCGCTGAACCTTGAGCGTGTCCTGCCCATTGCCGGCCGAGCCCATCACACCCTTGAAGCTGAGCAGCCGTCCGTCCTGAGCGGTGAACACGATCGAAACCGCCTCGCGCCCGTAGGCCAAGGTGACCAGCTTTCCGCCGCAGGCCTGGGTAGCGCTGCGATTGGCGATCACGAGCAAGGTACACTTGCCCTGCTTGGCATCGATCACGACTTCGCTTTTGGGCGGCGCCGCGGCAGCGCCGGCAACGAGCATCGCCGGAATAAGCAGGAGCGAACGAAGTCGTGAGGTCGGGCGGCTGTCGATCCGCTCAGCGTTTCCGTCTTCAAGCGCCGATGTGCGCGCCGCGATCACCAGCAGCCTTTGACGCCCTTGACGAGCGGCTGGACCTCGGGACTGTTCGGACGCCCGATCAGCACCTGGATGCGGTTACCCGAGGCGGCTTCGGTGAAGCGAATGCGATACGGGTTGGTGACCCCCGTGGCGCCCTCATTAGAGATGCGCACGCCGTCTTCGTAAGGAACCAGTGACACCGGGCGGGCCAGGCTATGCTGCGCGCTAACGAAGCACTGACCGAACTCGGTCACCGACTTGGACGTTGCGCCGTCCAGCAGTGGCGTCTCGGCCGTCGCCAGAGCGGCGGTTGCGGCAGCGTTGAGGAGGAGGATCGGCAGGAGCAAGTCGGTTCTCGGTAAGCTGGTTTGTAATTGTCTGGGTTAACGACTTGGAAACGACTTTGTGCCGCATTGTCGACCGACCAGTGGAGCCGTGTCCCTGTGCGAGACAATCACGACAGCCAAGTTTAAGGGCCTCTAAGCGTGCTTTGATCGGAAAGATATCATGAGAATAGTCGCTGCCGTGCTGGACCAGATCGGTCATGAGGGACCGTTCGCCGGATCGCTTCCGCTGCGGCTGACCGAGCTCGAGCTGGAACCGCCGCGCGCGGGCGAGTTGCTGGTGCGGATCGAGGCGGCGGGGCTGTGCCATTCCGACCTGTCGGTGATCAACGGCGACCGGCCGCGGCCGATGCCGATGGCCATGGGGCATGAGGCTAGCGCCACGGTGGTGGCGCTTGGCGATGCCGACGACCGGCTGTTTGCAGTTGGCGATCGAGTAGTGCTAGCGTTCCTGCCGGCTTGCGGCGAGTGCGTCCGCTGTGCGTCGGGCGAAGGCTATATGTGTCCCAATGGTGCGGCGGCGAACGGGCGCGGCGAGCTGCTCGGCGGTGGGTTCCGGCTGCACGGCGACGATGGCGGCGACGTGCACCACCATTTGGGCGTGTCGGCCTTTGCCAATCATGCGGTGGTCGATCGGCGATCGGCGGTAAAGATCGACGCCGACGTGCCGGTGGAGATCGCGGCCTTGTTCGGTTGCGCGGTGCTGACGGGGGTCGGCGCGGTCCTCAACAGTGCGGCGATGCGGCCGGGCGAGAGTGTCGCCATCTACGGGCTGGGCGGGGTTGGCTTGGCGGCGCTAATGGGGGCCATCGCGGGCGGTGCGGGTTCGGTGGTGGCGATCGATCCGGTGGCGGAGAAGCGCACGCTGGCGATGGAGCTTGGCGCGGGGGCCGCCTTTGCGCCGGGCGAGGAAGGGGACGTCACACCGCCCGACCTGGTGGTGGAAACCGTCGGCAAGGCGGCGGTGCTGGAGCGCGCTTATGCGCTGGCGCGCCGCGGCGGGCGGGTGGTGACGGTCGGGCTGCCCAACCCGTCCGAGCGCTTTTCCATTCCGGCGGTCGGGCTGGTCGGCGACGGCAAGACGATCATCGGCAGCTATTTGGGAAGCAGCATCCCGGCGCGCGATATACCGCGCTACATCGGCCTGTGGCGCGCCGGGCGATTGCCGGTGGAACGCCTGCTGACGTCGGTGTCGCCTTTGTCGGAGATCAACGCCTTGTTCGACACGCTGGCGTCCGGCCATGCGGTTCGGCAGGTGGTCATCCCTTAAGGGCGCTCGCCAGCACGCGGTCGATCGAGGCGGCGCAGTCGCGGCCCTCACGGATCGCCCAGACCACGAGCGACTGACCGCGCCGCATGTCGCCGCAGCTGAACACCCGCGGATCGCTGGTGCGATAGTCGGTGGTTGCGGCGCGCACGGTGCCCCGGGTGGTCAGCGCGACATCGGCCTGGGCCAAGACCGGTGCTTCGCCGGGACCGACGAAGCCCATGGCGAGCAGGACGAGGTCGGCGGGGAGCTCCCTTGCTATGCCGTTCTGAGTGCACGCCAGCGCGCGCACCTGGCCGCCTTCACCGATCAAGTGCGAGGTTGTGATTGAGAAGGCCCGATCGGCGCCTTCCTCCTGTGAGGAAGAGGTGCGCAGCTTCATCGGCCAATGCGGCCAGGTGAGCGCTTTATTCTCGTGCGCCGGCGGCTCGGGCATGATCTCGAGCTGAGTGACGCTGAGTGCGCCCTGCCGATTCGCGGTGCCGATGCAGTCGGATCCGGTATCGCCGCCGCCGATCACCAGCAAGTGCTTGCCGGCGGCCGAGATGGAGCCGGCGGGCGCGGCGCGGCTTTCCTCGTCATGCGCCACGCGGCGGTTCTGCTGGGCGAGATAGTCCATGGCGAAGTGCACGCCGGCCAGTTCGCGGCCGGGAACGGCGAGGTCGCGCGGGGACTCGGCGCCGCCGGCGAGCACGAGCAGGTCATAGTCGTCGAGCAGGCGCTGGACGGTGATATCGACGCCGATGTGGGCGCCGGGACGGAAGATCACGCCTTCGGCCTCCATCTGGCGAACGCGTCGGTCGATCAGCGTCTTGGCCAGCTTGAAGTCGGGAATGCCGTAGCGAAGCAGGCCGCCGATGCGGTCGTTCTTCTCGAACACGGTGGGCGCATGGCCGGCACGCGCGAGCTGCTGGGCGCAAGCGAGGCCGGCGGGTCCGGAGCCGACCACCGCAATGCGCTTGCCGGTGCCGCGCGGCGCGACCAGCGGCTTGACCCAGCCTTCGCGCCAGCCGCGGTCGATGATCTCGCACTCCACCGACTTGATGGTCACGGGGGCGTCGAGCAGGTTCAACGTGCACGCGGCTTCGCACGGGGCGGGGCAGATGCGGCCGGTGAACTCGGGGAAGTTGTTGGTCTGGTGAAGGCGGTCGAGCGCGGATCGCCAATCGTCTCCGGTGACGAGGTCGTTCCAGTCGGGGATGAGATTGTTGACCGGGCAGGCGGTGTGGCAGAACGGGATGCCGCAATCCATGCAGCGCGAGGCCTGAACGCGGACCTCGTCGGGCGGCGGGGCGGCGACGAATTCGTCCCAGTGGCGCAGGCGGTCGGCCACCGGGGCGAGCGGGCGGTCGCTGCGGCCGACCTCCAGGAAGGCGGTGTCGTGGTTTGGCGGTGCCATTGCCTACTCCGCTGCCACGAGGAGGGCGGAGGGCGTCGCGCGGAGGTCGAGCAAGGCGCGGCGGTATTCGGTCGGGGTTACCTTTACGAAGGCGCCCAAGGTGCGCGGCCAGTCGGCGAGGACGTCTCGCGCACGGGTGCTTCCGGTCAGGGCGGCGTGACGCTCGATCAGAATGCGCAGGCGGGCGGCATCATGGCGGAGCGGGTCGCCGAGGCCGTTGTCGTGGACATCGAGCGGGCGCGAACTTGGTGCGTTTGCGGTGTCGCCGCTGTCGTCGCTGATCGAGGCCAGTTCGATGCCGGCCTTGTTGCATAGAGCATCGAGCCGGCCGTCTGGATCCCAGACGTAGGCGATGCCGCCGGACATGCCCGCGGCGAAGTTCCGACCCACCGGGCCGAGCACGACCACCACGCCGCCGGTCATATATTCACAGGCGTGATCGCCGGCGCCTTCGACCACGGCGACCGCGCCCGAATTGCGGACGGCGAAGCGTTCGCCTGCGACTCCGTTGAGGTACGCATCCCCGGCCACGGCGCCGTAGAGCACGGTGTTGCCGACGATGATGTTGGCGGCGGCGTCGCGCTTGGCGGAGGCGGGTTGCTGGATGACGATGCGTCCGCCGGAAAGGCCTTTGCCGACATAATCGTTGCCATCGCCGGTGAGGTGGAGGGTGACGCCGTGGGCGAGGAAGGCGCCGAAGCTTTGGCCGGTGGTGCCGGTGAGGCGCACGGTGATGCTGTCCGGAGCAAGGCCGGCGTGGCCGAAGCGGCGCGCGATCTCACCTGACAGCATGGCGCCGACGCTGCGGTCGAGGTTGCGGACGTTGCGCACGATCTCGACGGGTTCGCTGCGGTGGAGGGCCGGCGCAGCGGCGGCAATGAGGTCGCGGTCTATGACGTCGCCGAGCGAGCGGTCGGCCAACTGACGGTTCCACTCGGCGATCTGGGCCTCGGGCGCAGGGGAGTGGAGCAAGCGGGCGAGGTCGACACCCTTGGCTTTCCAGTGATCGGCGGCACCGTGCTGGGCAAGGAGGTCGACACGGCCGATCAGCTCGGCGACCGAGCGGACGCCCATGTCGGCCATGATCTCGCGCAGTTCCTCGGCCACGAAGAAGAAGTAATTGACGACATGCTCGGGCGCGCCGGTGAAGCGCGCGCGTAGAACCGGGTCTTGCGTCGCCACACCAACCGGGCAGGTGTTGAGATGGCATTTGCGCATCATGATGCAGCCCGCGGCCACCAAAGGAGCGGTGGCAAAGCCGAACTCGTCGGCCCCGAGCAGAGCGGCGATGGCGACGTCCCGGCCAGTGCGAAGGCCGCCATCCGCCTGGAGCGAAATGCGCCCGCGAAGGCCGTTGAGCACAAGGGTTTGCTGGGTTTCGGCAAGGCCGATCTCCCACGGCAGGCCGGCATGGGTGAGCGAGGTCAAGGGCGATGCGCCCGTGCCGCCTTCGAACCCGGACACGGTGATGTGATCGGCGCGGCATTTGGCGACGCCGGCGGCAACCGTGCCGACACCGACCTCCGATACCAATTTGACCGAGATGCGCGCGGCTTCGTTGACGTTCTTGAGGTCGTGGATGAGCTGGGCGAGGTCCTCGATCGAGTAGATGTCGTGATGCGGGGGCGGTGAGATCAGGCCGACGCCGGGCGTGGCGTGGCGCACGGCGGCAATGTGCGCGTCGACCTTGTGACCGGGCAATTGGCCGCCTTCGCCGGGCTTGGCGCCTTGCGCGATCTTGATCTGCAGATCGTCGGCATTGACGAGATATTCGGCGGTGACTCCGAAGCGGCCCGACGCGATCTGCTTAATCGCGGAGCGCATCGAATCGCCGTTGGGCGCGGGGACGAAGCGATCGGGCTGCTCGCCGCCCTCGCCGGTATTGGAGCGCCCGCCGATGCGGTTCATGGCGACCGCCAAAGTGGTGTGCGCCTCACGGCTGATCGAGCCGAAGCTCATCGCGCCGGTGGCAAAGCGACGAACGATGGCGGCGGCGGGTTCGACCTCGTGGAGCGGCACGGGCGCACCGGCAGGGAGGATTTCGAGCAGGCCACGGACGGTCAGCAGGCGGCGGCTTTGTTCGTTGATTGCGTGAGCGAAGGTTTGATAGCGCTCGGACGAGGCACCGCGCACCGCGTGCTGCAGGTCGGCAACGGTGTCGAGGGTCCAGGCGTGCTCCTCGCCGCCGGCGCGCTGGGCGTAGGTGCCGCCGAAATCGAGAACTTGCGGCGCGGCGGCCGGAGGTTTGAAGGCGGCTTCGTGGCGGGCCTGGGCCTCTGCGGAGAGTTCGTCGAGCCCGGCGCCTTCGATCACGGTAGCGGTGCCGGTGAAGTAGCGGTCGACCACGGCCAAGGACAGGCCGATGCAGTCGAAGATCTGCGCTCCGCAATAGGATTGGAAGGTCGAGATGCCCATTTTGGACATGACCTTGAGCATGCCTTTGCCGACGGCTTTGACGTAATTGGCCAAAGCGCTCGCGTCGGCGCCGAGGCCGGTCAGCGTTTCGAACGCCAGATAGGGGTTGATCGCCTCCGCGCCATAGCCTGCCAGCACGCAGAAGTGATGGACTTCGCGGGCTTCGCCGGTTTCGATGACCAGTCCGGTCTGCATGCGCAGGCCCTGACGGATGAGGTGGTGGTGGACGGCGGCGCAGGCGAGCGCGGCCGGGATGGGCAGGCGGGCGGGGCCGATCGCTCGGTCGGACAGGATCAGCACGTTGACGTCGGCGAGCACAGCTTCGGTCGCTTCCCAGCATAAGCGCTGCAGGGCTGCCTCAAGCGCGCTGCCGGAGCCGCCGATGGCCCAAGTGGCATCCAGCGTGGCGGTGCGGAATGCGCCGTCGACTTGATCGTGGATGGCGCGGATCTTGGCGAGATCCGAGTCGGTGAGAACGGGTTGTTCGACCTCCAGCCGCTTGTGGGTGCCGGCATGGTGTCCGAGCAGGTTCGGGCGGGGGCCGATCATCGACACCAGCGACATCACCATCGCCTCGCGGATCGGGTCGATCGGCGGGTTGGTCACCTGCGCGAAGTTCTGCGCGAAATAGTCGTAGAGGAGCTTGGGGCGGTTCGAGAGGACGGCGATCGGCGTGTCGGTGCCCATCGACCCGATCGGATCGTCGCCGGTGCGGCCCATCGGTCCAAGGAACAGCTTGAGGTCTTCCTGGGTGTAGCCGAATGCCTTCTGTCGTGTGCGTAGGTCGGCGGGGTCGGAAGGAATGGCGGGTAGGGGCGCGGCGGGCAGATGCTCGAGCTTGACCTGGGTGTCGCGCAGCCACTCGCCATAAGGCTCGGCGCCGCTCAGCGTGGCCTTGATCTCCTCATCCTCGACGATGCGGCCCTGCTCCAGGTCGATCAGCAGCATGCGGCCGGGCTGGAGCCGCCATTTGCGCACGATCCGCGCTTCGTCGATCGGCAGCACACCGCTTTCCGAGGCCATGATGATGCGGTCGTCGTCGGTAATGGTGAAGCGGGCGGGGCGAAGCCCGTTGCGGTCGAGCTGGGCACCAATCTGGCGGCCGTCGGTAAAGGCGATCGCGGCGGGCCCGTCCCATGGCTCCAACAGCGCCGCGTGATATTCGTAAAAAGCGCGGCGGGCTGGATCCATTCCGGCATTGCCGTTCCACGCTTCGGGCACCAGCATGGCGATGGCGTGAGCGAGGGAATAGCCGCCGGCGACCAGCAGTTCGAGTGCATTGTCGAGGCTCGCGGTGTCGGATTGGCCGTGCGGAATGATCGGCCACATCTTGTCGAGGTCGGCGCCGAGCAGTGGTGATTCCATCGTGCGACGGCGCGCGTTCATCCAATTGACGTTGCCGCGCAGGGTGTTGATCTCGCCATTGTGGCTGATCAGCCGGAATGGGTGAGCAAGGCGCCACGACGGGAAGGTGTTGGTCGAGAAACGCTGGTGCACCATCGCCAGCGCCGAGGTGGTCAGCGGGTTGGTGAGGTCGCTGTAGAAGCGTCCGAGGCCGTCGGCGAGCAGCAGGCCCTTGTAGACCAGGGTGCGGCTGGAAAAGCTGGCGATGTAGAAGTCGGCGAGGCCCGGGAGATCGCACTTGGCAGCAAGGGTGCCGAGCGGGTTCTGGGTCTGCTTGCGGATGGCCAGCAGCTTGCGTTCGAACATGTCCTGATCGGTGACGCGCGGACCGCGGGCGACGATGGCCTGGCGGATGCAGGGCCGATCGCCCGCGATGATGGGGCTGAGGCCGGTAAGGTTCACCGGTACGTCGCGCCAGCCGAGGAGGATCTGGCCCTCGGCCTCGATGAAGCGTTCGAGCTGCGCCACGGCCGCCGCCTGAGCGGGGGCGTCATTTGGCAGGAAGCACATTGCCACCGCATAGTCGCCGGGCGGCGGGAGGGTGGTCGCAGCTTCGTCCGCCCAGGCCCGGAACAGCGCGTCAGGTATCTGGATCAGGCAGCCGGCGCCGTCACCGACCAGCGGGTCGGCACCGACCCCGCCGCGGTGATCGAGATTGGCCAGGATACGAAGCCCGTCGGCGACGATGTCATGCGAGCGCAAGCCGCGGATGTTGGCGATGAAGCCGATGCCGCACGCGTCGCGTTCCCGCGAGGGATCGTAAAGACCCTGGGCAACGGGCGGCTTCACAGTCAGCTATCCGCTTCCATGTCGGCGATGTTCCTCAGGCAAGTGCGCGGGATGCGGCCAACCGTCGTAAGCGGTCGGCCAACCCGGCGACAAGCAGAAGATTTCAACCGCCGCACTGTCCGCCGGAATACAGGACGGTAAGGGCCGTCTCTTAGCGGCTGAACTCAGGCCTTCTTGGCTGGATGATCGAACAACTTGTCGCGCTTGGGGGGCGTTGGAGTTTCCTCCTTGATGATGGCTTCGCCCTCTCTCATCGTGTCAACAGGCTCTTCCGTGTCGCTGCTGTGTTCGTGTTCAAGCACGACCTTATAGGGTTTATCCTTGTCCGGCGTTTGAACAATGCGCCCACGCGTCGCTGCCATCTCACCCTCCACAATCTGAACTTAGTATATAGGGCGCAGCAGCCCGTATTGCGAGCAGTTGCGATCCAAAAACGGAGTGAAAACAGTGCGGAATCGAAGCTGTCTAGTTCTTTGGAGGTGGTGTGGTACCCTATGGCCGTGAGTGAATTTGCAGAAACGGCAGTCTCGGCGCGCACACGTCACCGGCAAATCGCCGTGTGCGGGGTGATCATCATCCTGTTGAGCGCCGGCGCGGCTCTGCTGCCTGTGATCGACCCAAAGGCAGGGGCCAACATCGTCGGGGCATTGCTCGTTTGTGCCGGCGCCGTCGAGATCTATGCGGGAACGCGGCACTGGCGAGCGAAGGGCCTAGCGGCGCTTGCCGGCGGCGTGACGGTTGTTGCGGGCCTGCTGTTCGCGATCAACCGTGAAACCCACTTTATGGGAGTGGCCGTGGTGGTAACCGGCTGGCTGCTTGTGCGAGGCGTCATTCTCATCGCCACCGGCTTCAGGTCGGGCGGCTCGGTGAGAGGATGGACGCTGGCGTCGGCGACAATGGACCTGTTCCTGGCGGCGCTGTTGCTTATCGGCCTGTCCATCTCGACACTAATCGTTGCGCTGTTCGGACCGACATCCGAAGTGGTCGCAGGCTTTGCCTGGATCCTGGCGCTGAGCTTCATCGTGACGGGCGCCATGCTGCTGGAGATTGCGGCGTGCGAAGGGCGTTCAACGCGCTGAGCAAATCGAAGCGGCTCTTTGCCGAGATCACGGGCGTTGGTCGGTAGGTTTGGCAAAGGGCAGTAAGGATCATGGCGGAACGGTCGGCTGGCCCAGCTGCAACGGCTACACCTCTGGCAATTCCGATCTTCCGCGCGGTGTGGATCGCAAGCATCGCTTCCAACTTCGGCGGGCTGATCCAGTCGGTTGGCGCGTCGTGGCTGATGCTGTCGCTGAACGGCTCGCCTCAGGTAATCGCCTTGGTTCAAGCGGCAACCACGCTGCCGATCATGCTGCTGTCCCTTCCGGCGGGCGCAATCGCCGACAATTTCAATCGCCGAAACGTGATGATCGGGTCCCAGCTGTTCATGCTGTTGGTCTCGGCAACGCTGGCGGCGTTCGCCTGGACGGGCTGGCTGACGCCGTGGTCGCTGCTCGCTTTCACTTTCCTGATCGGCTGCGGCGGCGCCCTGAACGGCCCGTCGTGGCAGGCGTCGGTGGGGGACATGGTGCCGCGAGCAGCCTTGCCGAGTGCGGTTGCCCTCAACAGCATGGGTTTCAACATCGCCCGAAGCGTGGGGCCCGCGCTCGGCGGCATGATCGTCGCCGCGGCCGGCGCTGCCGCCGCTTTTCTGGTGAACGCGGTGAGCTATGTCGGGCTGATCGTTGTGCTGCTCGGCTGGAAGCCAGCCTTGCCGCCGCGAACGCTTCCGCCGGAGGAGCTGGGCAGCGGAATGGCGGCGGGCGTGCGCTACGTCACAATGTCGCCAGCGCTGTTGGTGATCTTGCTGCGTGCCGCTTTGTTCGGCGGCGCGGCGGCGGCGGTGCCGGCACTGATGCCGCTGATCGCGCGCGATCTCGTCACCGGAGGTCCGCTTACCTACGGGCTGCTGCTGGGCGCGTTCGGGCTTGGCGCCATCGCCGGCGCCCTGTCCAGCACGCGCCTGCGCCATCGGTTCACGCCGGAGCAGGTCATTCGCGCCGCGGTGGTGACGCTGTCGCTCGGGGCTCTGATCTCGGCGCTGAGTACTTTCGTCGCCGGGACCGTTCTTGGCTTGCTGCTCGCCGGAGCGGGCTGGGTGCTTGCCTTGTCGACCTTCAATGTGTCGGTGCAGATGTCGACGCCCCGCTGGGTGGTTGGCCGCGCCTTGGCGCTTTACCAGATGGCGGCGTTCGGCGGGATGGCGGGGGGAAGCTGGCTGTTCGGCTGGATCGCCGAGCACAATGGCGCGTCCACCGCTCTGACGGTCGCGGCCGGCCTGCAATTGGTAAGCCTGCCGCTGGGCTTCATTCTGCCGGTAGCACGCACGGCCGATCTGAACCTGGACCTGCGCCCGTGGGCAGAACCGGAAACCGTCATTCCGGTGGAAGGGCGAAGCGGCCCAATCGTGGTCACGATCGAGTACATCATCGCGCATGATGATATCCCTCGCTTTCTCGGAGTCATGAACGAACGGCGGCGCATCCGTCGGCGGGACGGGGCCCGGCACTGGACGCTGCTTCGCGATCTGTCCGAGGCCGACAAGTGGATCGAGCGCTATCACGTTTCCACCTGGCTCGATTACATCCGCCACAATCAGCGCCGCACCAACGCCGACACCGCCAATAGCGAGCAGATCGCGGCGCTTCATGGAGGGGAGGGCCCGCCGGTCGTTCGCCGCCGTATCGAGCGTCAAACGACGTCGCTGCCGCCTGAGTTTGAACAAGGGTCCGACCAGATCATCGACCCGCTGACGGATCCCGCGCGGTCGAGCTAGGCACGCGACCGGATATCCTGAAGGCAGCGAGCTCCAGCCTGATGGACGGCCTACGGTCTCAGGATTTTGCAAGCCGAAGTCCGGGTCGGCTCATTATCAGACCTCATGGGGAAAGGTCTGCAACTCCTGGCGGTAATCCGCGTCTTTCCAAGTCCTGACGAGATGCTTAAGCCATGAGAATGGCCCGAGGTTTTCTGTCCTTATTGCTCCTTCTCGCCACGCCGGCACTCGGCGGGTGCGCCGTGCAGGCTGCTTTGACGGCGGCGGAACTCGGCCCTCAGATCCGCGGGCCAATGGGACCCAGT
The DNA here is from genome assembly GCA_964243335.1 of uncultured Sphingomicrobium sp. GTDB lineage: Bacteria > Pseudomonadota > Alphaproteobacteria > Sphingomonadales > Sphingomonadaceae > Sphingomicrobium. The sequence continues at coordinate 76,601 of CAXTED010000002.1, forward strand.
AACGCGCACTTGAAGGTTCCGGCGACTCAGGCGTGCACGCAGCGCGCAGGGCTATACGGCACTGTGTTCGTTGTTGACGTCGAGCAGCGCCGCGAGGACCGGATCGTCGTCTGGGGATCCGTGACGGACCCTCGGCAAATGCGGCGACGCACATTTGAGTGCCATTTCACGACCTCGCTTATCCGCTTCAAGCTCGGCGAACTTCTTCCACCGGATTGATCTAGCAGAGACTTATGCCTGAGCGCAGGGAGCCTTGCGCACGGTGCCGCTGGGAGAATCTATCCGCCGAAGCTTCGGCCGCCGAAGCCGCCACCGAAACCGCCGCGGGAGATTACGGCACTGCGGGACTGGACGCGCGTCGGCGCCCTCGCGGCCGGATTGAAGGCGTCCGATCCAATGCGCGTGCGACCGGTGACATAGTCCCGGCTGATCTGCCCGCCCGCGCCGCCGTAATAGTTGCCCAGCCGATCACGGTACATCGGCGCGCCGCGATAGCCGCCGCCCATGTTGTTCAACGCTTGGCCGACGATGAAGCCGGTCAGGAGCGGGGTGAAGAAGCTGCCATTGTTGCGCGGCACGCACTGCGACACGCCATATTGCTCTTCGCAGGTCTGTTGCGTGCCGAAGCGGGGAGCGTTCTCGGTGTTGGCCTTCTGCGCCTCGGCATAAGCCGTTTCGCAAGTGGCCGCGGGGATGGTGCCCGACGCACGGCATTCGGCAACGCTGGCATAGCTGACGGCATCGATCGGCTTGCCACCGACATCGGCGTCGCAAGCCGTTAGGGAGAGGCCGGTTCCAGCCATGAGGCTGGTCAGGACGATCGTCTTGGATCGCTTCATCGAACGTCCCTCTTCACGCGCTCAGGCTGGCCGCATTGAGCAGGCCGACGCCGATGGAAATACTGGCCATGTAGATCGCGGCGGCCAGTTCACCGCGAACGATGCGGTCGGCAAAGTCCGGCATGATGATCCGGCGCACGATCGTGAAGGCGACGATCTGGATCACGCCCGCGACCAGCGCCCAAAGACCGAATTCGATAAGCGAAGCGGTGTGCTCGAGGGCCGAGGCAAGCGCGATGATATAGCCCAGCAGGGCAGCTCCGAGGGTAACAGCTGCGGCGACATTGCCTTCGCGGATCAGCGTACGCTCGTGATATGGCGTCGCCCACTGGTAGATGAACTTGAACGCGATCGCGAAAAGTCCGGCAGCCACGAACGCCACAACGAACGCGATCAAGCTTGATTGAAAGACGTAGGAATCGATCATGTGCCCTCCTTAGGCTCGGAACTCGCCGAGCTCGAGTGCGACGCCTAGCATGATCTCGAACGACGGCTCGCCAGCCTCATTCTCCTGATCGATCGCCAGAAGCAACTCGCGGCCGTCCCCTTCAATCTCTCGGGCGAATAACATCGAGGTCTGGAAGATGCGGCGATCGACGATGCCATCGCGGTCGTCGTGCAGATCTTCCCAAAAACTCACGGGCTCCTGCCGTTCCGCCTCGTCGCCGAACCAGGCGCGGCGATACTCCGGCAGACCCTCGCCAGTGAAGGTTCGGGCAGTGAGGAACTGGCGCCACGCCGCTCGCTCGGCCGAACTGGTTGGATAGCGGCTCTCCCACGGCGAAAATAAGGTGACGTCGGTTACGTCGAGCCCGGCGGCATCGTTCGACACGGCCTGAAACATTACGTCGTCGTCGGTATAGAAACGGTGGACGAAGCCGCCATCGCTGAGCTTGACGACGCCTTGCGCGACGATGTGGAGCGTGTCGCCCTGGATGGAGAAGCGAAGCTCTCCGCCGAAGCGTTGCCAGGCAAGCGGATCGAGCACGACGGTGCGCCCAAGCGCGACATTGCGCACGATCGGCAGCGGCTCACCACCGAGTGCCTGCTTGCGGCCGAACAGACGATCGAACATAGGATTCCTTGAAGCAGCCGGGCTGATATAGGACGAACTCGGACCATCACAAAGCCTTGTCGCAGATAGTGGAATGGGTTCGCCCAACCCTATATGGCTGGAATGATCGAAACGAAGGAAGTAACTGGCATGAGCGACATCGCGTGGACCGTTCGATCCCTGAAGAGCGCACTTGATGGTTGCGAGGTCGTCAAATCGGGTGAAATCACGGCGCGAATCGTGGAAGGGGCGGATCCGGTCCTGCTCGTGACGATGCACCAGCACGGTGACCTGGAGACGTTCGTCAATGTGAGCGAGGCGCAGATCGCGGCTTCCGTGTTGCTCTGGCCATGCGACGAGCAGCCGGACCGCCCGGCTTTCAACGAGTTTCTCTTAAAAGCACAGAAGCTTGTCCCGCTATCCAACTTCGGCATCGCCAACGTTGATAACCGCGACTTCTACGAGCTGTTCGGGGAGCTTGCGACAACCACTTCGCTCGATACCATCCTGATCGAACTGCGGACGCTTGCCGAGAATGCTATCGAAGCGGCGACCGACCTGCGCGACGCCTTCGCGGCGGCCGCCTGACCTCCCCTCACATCGGATAATTGACCCATGGCTATCTGGAGTAAGCTTTTCACCCTCGGTCGCGCCGGCGCGCATGAAGCAAGCACGGCGATCGTCGACGCCAACGCCCTGCGCATCCTGGACCAGGAAATCCGCGACGCCGACCGCGCGCAAGGCAAGGCACGGGACGATCTTGCCGGTCTCGTTGCCCGCCGACGTATCCTTGAAGCGGAGGTCGAGAGCTTCCGCGCACAAGGAGAGAAGTATGAAGCCTCGGCGCGCCTTGCCGTCGAGAAAGGCAATATGGATCTGGCCCGTCAGGTCGCGCAACGCATCGCCGACCTGGAACAGGACATCTCCATGAAGGCGCCTCAGGTTGCCGACATGCGGCAGGCGGAGGACCAGATCCACAGCGCTATCGCGGCGACCGACCGCAAGATCGAGCAGCTTCGCCGGGAAGTCGACGTGGTGAAGGTCAATGAGTCGGTTCAGAAGGCCCAGGCCACGGTCGCGGCGAGCGGCGCCGGCAATAACATCGGGTCCGCCGCGCAAAGCCTCGCCCGCATTCGCGAGCGCCAGCTAATTCGCGGCGAGAAGATCAGGGCCGCCGGCGAACTCGAGGATCGCCGCACCGGCGCCGACCTCGACGAACAGCTTCGGCTGGCTGGCATCACGCCGGGCCACTCCTCGGCTGACGACGTGCTTGCGCGTCTAGCCGCACCCAAGCAGACCCTCCGGCTCGAACAGCGAAGCGACACCGACGCGAACGATCAGTGAGGGCCTGATGCGGCGCGTAGAGCTCGAGCCCCGGCCGGACTGGCGCGAGAAGGCGGAGGCGACCGGCTTCGTCTACCACTCCACCGACGGGGTGGCGTATTGGGACGAGAGCGCCGCTTACGAGTTCACGTTGCGGGAGATCGAACAAGATCTCGAGCCCGTAGCGGAGCGGCTCCACGCCATGTGCCTGGACCTCGTTGGCGATCTGATCGCAAGCGAGCGAGACATGGAACGGCTGGCGATCCCGGTCGAGCACCGCGACTTCATCGCCGCATCGTGGCGTTCGCGGCAGCCTTCGCTCTACGGCCGGTTCGATCTTGCCTATGACGGGCAAGGGCCGGCGAAGCTGTACGAATATAATGCGGACACGCCGACCTCCGTATTCGAATGCGCTACGTTCCAGTGGATCTGGCTGGAGGACATGATTGCGGCGGGAGCGCTCCCGGCCGGGGCGGACCAGTTCAACAGTCTGTTCGAGAAACTACGCGAGCGCTTCCGCACGATTTTCCCGACCGGGGGCTTCGTTCACTTTGCCGGGGACGCCAGTTCGGTGGAGGATCGGCAGACGGTTCGCTTCTTCGAGGATCTCGCCAGCCAGGCCGGGGTGGAACCCAAGTTCGTCGAGATGAACAAGATCGGCCTCAATGCCCTTGGCCGCTTCATCGACGACGAGGGCTTCGAGCTGCAGGCGGCGTTCAAGCTTTACCCGTGGGAGTTCATGCTGCGCGAACCCTATGCGCCGAAGCTGGCTGCTGCGGGCGTGCGGTGGATCGAGCCGGCTTGGAAGGCTATCCTGTCGAACAAGGGGCTTCTTCCCTTATTGTGGGAGCGTCATCCGGAGCATCCGAACCTGCTGCCCGCCTTCTTCGATGGTGACCCGGCGGCAACCTCGCTTGGGTCCAGTTTCGTGCGCAAGCCCTTGTTCTCGCGGGAGGGCGCCAATGTCGAGATCTTGCGCGAGGGTCAGCCCGATCCCGTCCTCGACCTCGGCTATGGTGAGGAAGGCTTCATCAGCCAGGCCTTGCACTTGCCGCCATCCTTTGGCGATGAGCATGCCGTGATCGGCGCGTGGATCGTTGGCGATGAGGCCGCCGGCATCGGTGTGCGCGAGGACCGATCGGTGATCACCCGCAACATGGCTCGCTTCGTGCCCCATTATATCGTCGACTGAGTTGCCCGGCGGCTGCAAAGAAGCCGGACAGAGTCCTTACCTAAGGAATTGATCTTGAACCTGCGCCTCATTGTCCCGCTGCTGCTGCTCACCGGGTGCGCTACCCAGGCGCTTTCCCAGCCGACTTCCGCGCCGGCCACTGCTCCCAGCGACACTCAGGCGCAGGACGCGCGACTGAACGCCTTTCTTGACGCTGCGTTTGACGAGAGTCTGGCGCTTAGCCCGGAGGCGCAGACCTCGCTCGGCCTCAAGACCAATTACGACAAGCTCGACGACTATACCGATGCGGCGGACGTCCGGCGCATGGCGCTGGCCGAGCGTCAACTGACGCAGATGCGATCGCAGTTCACGCCTAACCAGCTCGGCCAGCAGGCGCGGCTGAGTTACCGATTGTTCGAGACGCAGGTCGAACGCGCCCGCCGGCAGTATCCATTCCGCGGCTACGGCTTCCCCGTTTCGACCAACGGCAGTCCCGCCGGCGAGATTCCGGTCTTCCTGATCAACCAGCATCGCGTGAGCAGCACCGCCGACGCCCGGGCGTACATCGCTCGTATTGTCGAAACCGAGCGGGTAATGCGCGAAGTGGCGCAGACCATGCGCGATCAGGCCCGCCAAGGCATCGTTCCGCCCAAGATGGTGTTCAAGCCGGCGCGCGAGGACGCTTCCAAGGTGATCACCGGGGCTCCCTTCAGCCAGGGTCCCGACAGCACGGTGCTGGCCGACTTCAAGAAGAAGGTCGCCGGATTGGATGCTCCGGCCGCCGAAAAGGCCAAATTGGTGACGGACGCGGAGGCTGCGCTCAACGGCCCCTTCCGCCGCGGGTTCACCACGATGTTCGCCGCGCTCGACGAGATCGAGCCCAAGGCGAAGGGCAATGATGGCGCGTGGAGCTTGCCCAATGGGGCGGCTTATTACGCCAGCCGTCTGGCGCAGAACACGACCACCGAGCTGACCGCCGACCAGATCCATCGCATCGGCCTCGATCAGGTTGCGTCGATCCGGGCCGAGATGGAAGTGGTCAAGAAGCGCATCGGCTATGCAGGCACGCTGGAATCCTTCTTCAACGCCGTTCGAACCAACCCGGAGTTCAAGTTTCCCAACACGGCCGCGGGCCGTGAGGAGTATCTGACCCAGGCACGCGCGGTCGTCGCCAAGATGATGGCCGCGGCACCGCGCTGGTTCCACACCCTGCCCAAGGCAGCGCTTGAGGTGCGCGCGGTTGAACCGTGGCGCGAAGGCACTGCCTCCGTCGCCTTCTACAACCGTCCAGCGCCCGATGGCTCGCGACCGGGCATTTATTACGTCAATCTTGCCGATATGGGCCAGGTTCAGAAGGTGCAGCTCGAGGGCATCGCCGTTCACGAAGGCGCGCCCGGCCACCACTTCCAGATCGCGCGTGCCCAGGAGCTGCCGAACCTTCCCAAGTTTCGTCGCTTCGGCGGATACAGTGCCTATAGCGAGGGCTGGGGCCTTTATACCGAACGGCTGGCCAAGGAGATGGGGGCCTATACCGATCCTAATGCTGAGTTCGGCATGCTGTCGTTGCAGATGTGGCGCGCGATTCGCCTGGTCACCGACACCGGGCTACATTTGAAGCGTTGGAGCCGCGAGCGCGCCATCGAATACTTCAAGGCGAACTCGTCGCTGTCGCCCCTCGACATCGAGCGCGAGGTCAATCGCTACATCAACAATCCGGGCCAGGCGACCAGCTATATGATCGGCCAGCGCAAGATCGCCGAACTGCGCAAGCGCGCGGAAGGGTCGCTCGGCAATCGCTTCGACATTCGCGATTTCCACGAGGTAGTGCTCGCCAATGGAGCCGTGCCGTTGGGCGTGCTGGAGGAGGAAGTCGACCGCTACATCGCGGCCAAGAAGGGGTAGCAGTCGGGTAGCGGCTGATGTGCTCCTCAGTGCGAGAGCCCGGGTCTAGCCAAATCCGAGCAGTGCCCCGAGAAAGACCGGCACCAGCAAGAACAGTGCAATCAGGAACAGGAGCAGCATGACGACCCGGCCGAAGCAGCCGCCACCCCGGCGCCGCGTCGGTTCGAGGTCGTCATAGTCCCGGCGCTCGGCTCGCATCGACCGCGCACGGGCGGCCGCGGCCACGGCGCCCAGGAGGATGCGGAACGGGTCGGGAGCGGGCGGACCGCTTGGCTCGGTGCCTGGAGCGGCACTTGCTTCGGTGTCCCACGGTCCAAGCCTTGGATCCGGCTCAGCGGGGCGATAGCGAGGGGTTCGGGTCGGGCGCGGCGGAGCAATTGGACGCTCGACCGGTCGCAGCACTTCCGGGCTTGGCTCGGGATCGCCGAAACGCGCTCCGCATTGCGGGCAGGCGGATCCCTCGACCCACTGTCCCGGCGTGTGGTTCGTGCAGAAGTAGCGCACGGACGCTTCGTGACACGCATCGCACTGGCCCTCCGACCCCTGAATGGTGCCGCAGTTCGGGCATCTGAGGACAACGCCGCTCAAGCCGGGCACTCCGTTGCAGGCAAGTCGGTCACCGCCACTGGCTGCGGGAAGACAGAGTTGATCAGTTCCGCCGGTATGTGGAGGCGGTAAACCTGTGGCAGCGACCCCGGAACGTATCGGGCGATCGCCGGCACGCGTTCATAGGGACCGAACGCCTCGCGAGGCAGGCGGCGCGAGAGCGCATTGGTGGTCAGGATCGGATGCGCCTCATACGCCGGATAGATGATGTAGCGATCCTCGGCATGGTCGTGGCCACGAACCATGTGCGTCACCGGCCGGCCCATGCGCGCGCTGAGATCGCAGAAAGCAGCGAAGTCCTCCCGGCCGAATTGGCTTCCTCGGGTGAAGCGGTTGGGCATCTTCTTGCGCGCCGTCGGGTGAGCGCGGGCCCAGGTGAAATCGGACAGGCACAGAGGATCGTTCCAGTCGCCGGTCTCCTCAAGCCGGGCATGAAGATCGGTCAGGGGGAATCCCGCGTGAGCGATGAGCAGGCCGTCGGGCAGGAACAAGGCATGGGGTGCTTGCGCGAAGAAGCGCACGGCAAGCTTGCCCGCGCGTTCGATCCATTCATGAGCGATGTTGGCGTTCAGGAAATCCGCGAAATCGCCCGGCGACACGCTCGACGAGAAATGGTTGCCGTCGAAGGCGAGTGCTTCGTCATGGTTGCCGACCAGCACGCAAATTCTCTGCGGCGAATGCAGGATAAGCTCGAATACCCTCAAAAGTAGCTCAAGCCCGAGGCCCTCGTCGTCAAACAGGTCACCGAGCAGGACAATGTCCGAGGGGGCATCGTCAGTGCCGTCGATCAAGGCGAGCGCGGCCTCGAGCGCGAGCAGGTCGCCATGCAGGTCGCCGATAATCCACAGCGGCGCACTGGCGTCCACTTCCCGCACCACAATTGTCTGGTCGCTCGGCTGGGCACGATCACGATCGAACAGCAGGGCAGGGCCGCCCTCCTGATCGAGCAGTGCCTCGAAGCGCTCCACGGTTGCACGCAGTCGCGAGCGATCGCGCGACCGGGTCACAGCTTCGCCGACAGCGGGCCAGTCGAGGTCAGGAACATCCTGCACGACCGGGATGCCGATGACGGGCGGCTTGTCGGCAGGAGCTTCAATAAGCTCGGGAGGGGGAGCCTCGGTTGCCGGGGCACTTTCGGCATCCTGGGCTTGCGGTTCGTCGACGGACGCGACGCTTGGCTCCGGCTTCTCCTCGGTCATGCCGCGCGCACGGTGAGTGGCAGCTTGGCGATCTTCTTCGCCTCATTGCCAACGGCGATCTGGTCGCCGGTCCTAAGCGCGAGAGGGCCGGTGAGCGCGCGACCATTGACTAGAGTCTGATTGGTCGTCGTTCCGGCGGGCCGGACCGTCCACTGTCCGCCAGCGCTTCGCTCGAGCACGCACTGGCGATCGTCCCAGAACTCTGCTTCCGCGCCAAACCGACGCACAAGCATCTTGCCCAACTCGGTGCGGATGCGAACCTGCAGCGTCCCACCGCCAGGCGCGACCAGTTCCACCGTGTCGGATGCAAGGGGCGGGCGAGCGGCCGCCGTCGCTGCGGCTGGAGCAGGCGCAACAGCGGGCTTTTTGGAAACGGGTGCGCTCGCGGCAGGTGGCGGTGCCGGCGTGCGGTTGCGACCAATCAGTACGGCGCGCAATTCGGTTGCCGTTGGGCGTTTCGTGGGATCGGGGTCGAGGCATCGGTGGAGCACCGCGCTGACGTCGGCATTGCTGGCAGGCCAGGGCATCTGACCGAGAAGAGCGGGCGGCTCCGCCTTATAGGCTTGCACGAGCCGGGCATATTCGGCCTGATCTTCCGACCAATACGGGTGGTGACCGGCCAGCAGCTCGTAAAGGATCAGGCCGCAGGTGAAGATGTCGGAGGCGAGCCCCGGCACGGCGCCTCGCATCAGATGTTCAGGCGAGCGGTAATTGTCGGTGCCGACATAGCCTTGGTGGCCGTGCCAGGGAGGGCGCCGGTCCGCGAGCAACGAGAAATCCATGTCGATCAGCTTCAGCTGGAATTCCGAAGCGATCGTAGGGTCCTCGATCAGATAGGCATTGGCCGGCTTCAGGTCGGCATGGACGATCTTGACGTCATGGAGCGCCGCAATTCCGGCGACCAGAACCTTTGCCCAGGTCACGTGGCGCGCCCATATGGCAGCATCGCTGGTCGGCGCCTTTCGGGTTGCGCGATGCGCTTCGCGCTCCTTGTCCAGCACCTGCTGCAGATCGGCGCCATTCTCGACGAACTGGAACGCCTGAAAGTAGCAGGGACCGCCCCAGATCTCCTCGAACGAGTCGACGTGTCCGACGGCGAAATTGTCTGCCTTGCCGCGCACGACCCGGGCGGCCAGTTCCTTCTGGTAAGCGACGAAATCGCGGTACCAGACCACGGTCGGCGCCGGCGACTTGTACTGCTTGAAGAATACCTTTCGGCCGTCCGGTGCCTGTGCGGCATAGGAGATCGCCATCATCCCGGGGCCGAATACCTTGACTATGCGGTATCCCCGGATGGTGTCCCCGACCTTGAGCTTCTTAGCCATCGCCCGCGCTTACCGCCGCTGCCCGGTCGTCAAAGCGCAACCGTCTCAGCCGACCGCGAAACGCTGGCGGCAAGTTGCTTGAGCGTATTGCGGAAATTGACCGGATCCGACGTGAACTTCTGCAACGCTTCCTGCGCGTTGAGCCCGTCGAACTCGACCACTTCCCATTCCGATTTGTCGATCTGGCTGAGGCGATCATAACCTTCGAAATTGGGGGCGAAGACGCTGAGGATGATGCGGTTGGCCATGACGACATTAGCGACATCCTGAAGCGACCCGCCTTTGGCCTCGGGGATGTTCATCGTCTCCTTGAACGACGCATCGGTGAACACGACCACGACCCGCGCTGCATCGCTGCGGTAGCGCCACTTGCCGCCTTCGACGGTTTGGGCGCCCTTGGCGGTCGCTTCCATGGTGGCGACCTTGAACAAGGTGTCGAGCAATGATTCGGGTTCGTCGCCGCCACCATTTGCCTGAAGCGACGCAAGCTGGCCCTTGAGCTCGGCCGGATCGCGAACGAACTGATTATCCACGATCCACGGCAAGCCTTCGCTCTCCGCCGCTTCGATGTCGCGATAGCCCACGACCTTGGCGCGCCAGTCCTTCACCGGCGCGGCATTGTTGGCGTCGCCGCTGCTCAGGCTGCCGACGAAGGTCTCGATGTTCTGGCGGAGGGCATCGATGCACGGCGCCATGCTGCCGCTGATGTCGACGACGAATACGATGTCCGCCACGCCCTTGGTCTTCTCCCGGCTCTGCGGCGCTTGCTGGCTGGATGCGATTTCCGCGACGCCGCCGGAAGCTGGCTCGGCTGAAGGGGCGGCCGCGGCCATATCGGGCGAGACTGCGTCGGCGGGAACCGCTTCGGGTACGGCCGGGGCGGGCGCGAGGGGCTCCGGCGACGTGACCGCATCGGCAGGTGGATCCGAGGGCAGTCCGGCGAGGGGCTCAAGGCTGGCGGGGGCGCTCGGATCGGTGCTGCTCATATCATTCTCCCTCATTCGCGCTGGATCCCGGACAGCGGATCCAACTGCTGAGCGAACGACAAATGTTTGTGATCGTTCCGGCGATTGCCTCGGCATTCACGCGCTCTGGCCCAATCCGCTGTTTGCCGAACGCGGACGTCAATGCGGCACTTGCTACGCTAGCCAGCAGATAATCGGTCGCGTAGGCAGGCAAAATGATGGCTTTCCCGAACAGGCCTTGGGCCGCTGCAGCAATTGGCATCCTCACACTGGGGTGGGCGCCGGCCGCCAGTGCCCAGAACCAGCCTGAGAAGGTTCGAGAGCCCGTCCGGACGAGGATCGGGCTGGGGCCGCAATTCGTGCCCAGCTTCCCGGGCTCCAAGGATCACAGCCTCCGTCCGCTGATCGACTTCAGCCGGGCCCGAGGCGACGCAGTCTTCGACTTTGAGGCCGCCGACGAGAGCTTCGGCTTTCCGCTGCTTCGCTCGGGTGCGCTGGCGATTGGTCCATCCGCCGGCTTCGAGGGAAAGCGCGACGCAAAGGACGTCGGCGCGGCGCTGCCCAAAGTAGGTTCTACGTTCGAGCTTGGCGCCTTTGTCCAGTATCAACTGAGTGAAGCCGTGCGGGGCCGAGTCGAGGTGCGGAAGGGACTGGGCGGACATAAGGGTTTGATCGGCATAGTCAGCGCCGATTATGTGACGCGGAACAGGGATGAGTGGCTATTCTCCGTCGGCCCGCGCGCAACCTTTGCCAACGATCGATACAATCAAGCCTATTTCAGCGTGACGCCCGCTGCCGCCGTCGCTTCCGGTCTGCCGGCTTTTGCGGCTGGCGGGGGACTTCAGGCAGTTGGGGTGGCTGCGTCGGGGCTCCACCAATTCAGCCCGCGATGGGGCGTCTACAGCTACGGCAAATATGATCGGCTCGTCAGCGATGCCGGCAAGTCGCCGATCGTCAAGCAACTCGGCTCGAGGAACCAGTTTTCGGGCGGAGTGGCTCTGACCTACACCTTCGGAGAGCTGCGCAGCACGGCCGCGCAATAAGGTTGAAGGGTTGCCACCCTGCCGGTAGCGACAGGGCCCTTGCTGCAGTCAGGCCGGACGATCAACGTGACCGTCCAGCCTGACCAGAACTCAAACGACTACTTCGTCGGGAAGCCCCGCTTGCGAAGCAACTCGGTAACGTCCGGGTCGCGTCCGCGGAAAGCGCGATATGCTTCGGCGCGGTCCGTCTCGTTTCCGGTCGACAGAAGCGTCTGGCGGAAGCGGTCCGCCGTTGCCTTGTCGAATGGATTGCCGGTCTGCTCGAATGCCGCCCAAGTGTCCGCGTCCATCGTCTCCGACCACAGGTAGGAGTAATAGCCAGCGGAGTAAGCGTCGGACGAGAACAGGTGATTGAACTGCGGCAAGCGGTGCCGCATCACGATCTCACGCGGCATGCCGATCTGCGCCAGCGTATCGCGCTCGAACTTGTCAGGATCGACCACTCCGTCCGGCTGCCTGTGGAGCGCCATGTCGACCAGCGCGGACGACAGATACTCCACCGTCGCAAAGCCCTGGTTGAACTTGGACGATGCATCGATCTTGTCTAGCAGGCTCTTTGGCATCGGCTGACCGGTCTTGTAGTGCTTGGCGAACCTCGAAAGCACCTGAGGGGTCAGGAGCCAATTCTCGTTCACCTGGCTCGGATACTCCACGAAGTCGCGCGGGGTGCCACCGAAGCTGGGGTAGTAAACGTCGGACAGGTAGTAGTGAATGGCGTGCCCGAATTCGTGGAACAGGGTTTCCGCATCGTCGAGGCTGATGAGCACGGGCTCGCCAGCGGCCGGCTTCACGAAATTGTTGTTGTTCGAACCCAGCACGATCTTGTCGTTGGTGAGGCCCGCGCGGCTACGGTAGGTCGTCGCCCACGCACCCGAGCGCTTGCCGGTGCGCGCATAATCGTCGCGGTAGAAGACACCGACCTGGCGGCCGTCCTTGCGATCGGTGACGCTATAGATGCGGATGTCCTGGTGCCAGGTTGGAACGGTGCCGGTGATCTCCTTGAAGTCGAGCCCGTATAGTTCGCCCGCGGCCCAGTAGGAAGCGGCGATGATGTTATCGAGCGCGAAGTAGGGCTTCACCTCCTCCTGGCTGAGGTTGTAGCGCTTCTGCCGGACTTTCTCCTGATAGTAGCGATAGTCCCAGGGCTCGATGGTGATCGAGCGGCCGGCGATTGCCTGCTGGTCGCGCACTTCCTCCTTCACCCGGGCCACGGCCGCGGGCCAGACGCGCATCATCAGATCCTGCGCCTTGGCCGGGGTCTTGGCCATGGTGTCCTGCATGCGCCAATCGGCATGGCTGCCGAAGCCAAGGAGCTTGGCCCGGTCGGCGCGGATCTTGACCACCTCGGCGATGGTCGCGTTGGTGTCATTGGCACCACCATTGTCACCGCGGTTGACGAACGCGCGCCACAACTTCTCGCGCAGGCCCCGGTTGTCGCCGTAGGTCAGCACGGGATCGACGGCAGACCGTGTGTTAACGATTGCGTACGTCCCCGCGGGGAGGTTCCGGCTTCGCGCAGCCGAAGCAGCAGCCGCCTTAATGTCAGCCGGCACGCCCTTCAGTTCGGCTTCGGTCGCCGTGATGAAGGTGCTCTCGTCGGCCAGCACCTTTTCGCTGAACACGGCGAACTTACCGGCAAGTTCAGAATTGTAAGCCGAAAGCTGCGCCTTCTTTTCAGGCGTCAAATTCGCACCGCGCCGCGTGTAGCTTTCGTACAAGCGCGTGACCAAGCGTTGCTGCTTGGCGTCGAGATTACTTGTTGTGCGCGCATCATAGACGGCCTTGATGCGTGCAAAGAGGCGCGGATCCAGCGTGATCTCGTCGGACGCAGCCGACAATTTGGGCGACCACTCCTTGTCGAGAGCCTGATACGCCGGCGTCGCCATGTTGCTGGTCATGACACCGAAAATGCTGAGCACCCGGTCCAGACGCGCGCCGGCGCGCTCCAGCGGCTCCACCGTGTTGGCGAATGTCGGCGCGGCGGGATTTTCGAGAATGGCGGCGATCTCACGACGCTGTTCGTCGATGCCGAACTGGATTGCTTCGGGGAAAAGCTCGGGCGTGATCCGGTCGAAAGGGGGCGTGCCATCGTAGCTGCCCTGCCAGTCCGCCAGGAGAAGATTGTTCGGCACGGCCACTGTTTGCTTCTCCGCCACCGCGGCCGCCAGAGGCTCAACGGTTGGTTGCGACATGCTGGTGCAACCGGCCAGCGCAAGCGCGGACGTGCCTGCCAGGATCAAAGTTTTCATCTTCCACTCCAACGTTTCGGTGCGACTTCTCGGCTCAGACCTGCTGCTAGAAATAGGGCCAAGCCTCTGAACGTGCGGCAACCGGGGGCTGCCTGCCGTAGGTGCGACATCCATGTTCCGCCAAGCCGCCGCTGACAAGATGATTCCTGTTCTTCGGGTTACGTGCTGGCGCTAGCGCCTGAAAAGCTTGCTCTTGGCGACCCGTTGATCAATCAATTGCGCTTTCTGGAAGGGTGTCCAAGGCACCGCGTCTGAAAGGGAGGTCCGTTCCGCATGGCGACCACGAAGCACGATGCAGCCTTGGACGACCAAGCGGACCAGCGCGCGATCCGGCGGCGTACAATGACGCTCTTCCTGCTGACCCTGACCTACTTCTTCAGCTACATGGATCGGCAGATCCTCGCGATTCTGCTGGAGGCTATCAAGGCTGACCTGAGGCTTTCGGATACGCAGCTCGGCCTGCTTTCCGGCCTGGCGTTCGCGCTGTTTTACGCAACGCTCGGCATCCCCGTCGCGCGGATGGCAGACAAGGGTAATCGGCGAAATATCATTGCAATCTCGCTTGCCGTCTGGAGCGCGATGACCGCCTTGTGCGGCCTTGCCCAAAACTTCGTGCAACTGCTCGCCGCTCGCATCGGGGTCGGCATCGGCGAGGCAGGATCAAGCCCGCCGAGCCACTCGATCATCGCGGATCTCTACCCTCCGGAGAAGCGCGCGAGTGCAATGGCCGTCTTCACGCTCGGCGTCGTTCTCGGGGGAGGTCTTGGAACGCTGATCGGTGGCTATCTGAGCGACCTTTACGGATGGCGGATCGCCATCATCGCTATCGGCCTCCCCGGTGTCGCGCTGGCCGTCATCATCCGGCTGTTCGTGGTCGAGCCGCGGCGAGGCTTGTCTGACCCCACGCTCGTGGTTCCGCAGGAGCGACCAAGCGTCAAGGACGGCTTCTCGACCTTGTGGAGCAACCCCGCTGCGCGGCACCTCGTCATGGCTGTCACCCTGACTTCGTTGATCGGTTACGCGCTGACCGCCTGGAGCCCGGCTTTCTTCGCACGATCATTCGGCCTGACCGCAACCCAGACGGCGCTGATCCTCGGGCCGCTCGTGGCGGTGGTCGGGACGATCTCAGGCCTTGCCGGCGGACGGTTCGCCGACAGGCTGGGCCGCACGGTCGGCCTGCATGCACAAAGCTGGATGGTTGGCGGCCTCAAGGTGCTCGCCTTCCCGTTCGTGCTCGGCATCTATTTGTCGGGTGACCTGCGTCTTGCCGTCATCTGCCTCGGACTCGCCTACCTTTTCCAGTCGAGCTACCTCGGCCCGACCTTTGCGCTGATCCAAGGCCTTGCTCCGATCAGGCTTCGGTCGATGTGGGCGGCCGTGACGCTGCTGGTCATCAACCTTGTAGGCCTGGGCATCGGACCCACCGCCATCGGCATGCTCAGCGACCTCTACCGACCTTCCATGGGCGAGGAGTCACTCCGCTACGCGCTGCTAACGGGCGCAGCGGCGACCCCTTGGGCGATCTGGCACTACTGGCGCGCGGGCGTGCACCTGAAGCGCTCGCGTCTGGCAGATCAGGTTACCGCGCCCGCTGGTTGATCCGTGTCCGCTCGTTACCGTCTCGGCTTGACGAAACGGAGGGTCATGCGGTCGCTCTCGCCAATTGCGGCATAACGCGCGCGATCCTTGTCCTTCAGGCGATAGGCTGGCGGCAACGTCCAGACGCCATCCGGATAGTCGGCGGTGTCGAGCGGATTGGCGTTGATCTCACTTGCCGCGACGAACTTGAACCCGGCGGATTCAGCGAGCCTGCGGACGGTGGATACTTTCACGTAGCCGCTTTTCTTTTCACGCTCGGCATCGGCACCTTCGGGAAGGCGATGCTCGACCACGCCAAGCGTCCCGCCGGGCTTCAGCATCGCATACATTTGCGCAAACGCCTGCGCCTCGAACGGCTCCTTGCCCATCATCCAATTATGGACGTTGCGAAAAGTCAGCACGACATCGGCGCTGCCGGCGGGGACCGGCGTTCCGGCAGCCGAAGGAAGGATCGGGAAGTTGGCGGTGCGAACCGCCGCGTACGTCGTGGGCTGGGCTGCAACCAACTTGCGAAGCCCTGCCAAGCCGTTCTCGGTTGCTGCGCCGATGTAGGTACCTCCGCCCTGAGCCAAATAAGGCGCGAGGATCTCAGTATACCAGCCGCCGCCGGGCCAGATCTCGACCACCGTGTCGGTTGGCCGGACGCCAAAGAAAGTTAGGGTTTCGACGGGATGGCGATAGCGGTCGCGGGCCAGATTTGCCGGCGTGCGCGTGGCCGCGGACGCGGCAAGCTGCAGCGCTCCCTGGTCGGCAACGGCAACCGG
Organism: uncultured Sphingomicrobium sp.; assembly: GCA_964243335.1. GTDB lineage: Bacteria > Pseudomonadota > Alphaproteobacteria > Sphingomonadales > Sphingomonadaceae > Sphingomicrobium. The sequence continues at coordinate 92,640 of CAXTED010000002.1, forward strand.
ACGCACCGTGGCGCAGGACGAGAGCGATGCCGATCCAGCGATCAGGCAAGCAAGCAGAGCAGTTCGGCTAATCACATCGGTCTCCTGAGGTTGGTGAAGGCATCAAGGCAGCTCTCGCCCGATTGGGTAAAGGAGGAAGCGCTGATCGTAATAGGGCGTCCGCTCGTAGAACCATGCCAAGCGCGCCTCCGGACTGGCGGCAAACGCCCGGTCGCTGGCAATTTTGCGGTCGAACTCGGCCTTTAGCGCGGGATCGCGCGCCAGCATGGCGTCCGCCAGCGGCGCGATCGCATAGCTGTCGATATACTCCGTGCGCTGCAGGATCTCAGGAAAGAAGCCCCATTGTAGCAGAGAGTCGGTGCTTTCCGCTTCGAGCAAGGTTGCGGCGAGCAGGCCAAGTGGTTGGTCGAACGGCACTCGGAATGAGCCTGCGGGGAAAGTCTCGTTCCTTCCTTCGTGCTTGAACGATGCGCGCACCGGCACCTGTCCTTCATTGGCTGTTCCAAGCTTCGGGTCGACCAGACGAACCATGTCCAACGACAAAGTACGCGGCTGGACCACAAGCTCCATCAATATGCCATGTGCCCTTAGCCGTTCGATCGTGGTGGCGGCGGTGACCGGCACCCACCAGGCTTTGGGCAAGCGAACGGACAGGTCGGGCTCGGCCCCGAATACCGGCATGGACTGCGTCACCGGACGTCCCAACCAGCGGATAACCGGACCGCCGGCAGCCGGGGACTGATACGTGTCGTGGGCGATGCCCTTGTAGGTGACGGAATAGAGCGGTTTGTCGGCCGGCTTCCACGTGAGGACCATAGTCTCCGGGCGATCGGCGCGATCGGCCTCGATAGCGGAGCCAAGCCGCGCGGCGTCGGACCCTACCTGGCGAAGCGCTTCCTCGACGAACACATAGGTGCCGAGCACGCGCTGCCGGTACGGCTTGAGGGAATGCGTTTCGAGCAACACGGTGGGGATGTGGGCGATATCGCCAAAGCCGGTCGAAAAGCGCGCCGGGTCCGGACCTTGGGTGATGCCCGCGTCAGGATCCGCGTCGTCTTTGAGACTCACGTACAAAAAGGGCGAATGCCCTGCACGCACAAGCGAGCGGTCCATCGCTGGCCGGAACCGCGTGTCGAGCCAGCGTCCGATCGCCTTCGAGCGCGCGTAATAGCCGCGCCAGCCGCTAAAAGCGTAGGTGATGTCGTACTGATGGTCGACGCCGTCCGTGACGTGCAGGTCGAGGTAGAGCGCCGGATTCAAGCGCCGGATGAGCGACAGCATGGCGCGCATCTCGGGTGTGTCGGCTTTTGCGTAATCGCGATTGAGGTTGCGGTTTTGAGCGGTCGTTCGCCAGCCCTGGGAACGGGGACCGCGCTGATTGGGTCTGTTCCAAGGACTTGATCGCTCGTGCCCGTCGGCATTGAAGATCGGCACGAAGATCAAATCAGCCCGGTCGAGCAGCCGATCCTTTCCGCGCAGTGCGATGTCGCGAAGCAGCATCAGCCCGGCATCCTTGCCGTCGATCTCGCCGGCGTGAATGCCGGCCTGCACCAGCAGGACCGGCTTCCGCCCGCCGCCCTTGCTCGCGCGAACGAAGTAAAGCTCACGGCCTTGCGCAGTCGTCCCGAACCGCTCGATGCTGAGCAAGGGGGAGGCGGCTACCAGGCGATCGAGCCAGGCGCGTGTCTCGGCATAGTTGGGCGTGTTCACGAAGCCCGCGCGCTCTGCTGGCGTGATCCAGGGATCGTTGGCCGGCGCAATCAGCCGCTCGCTTGCGCCTCGCCAGGGAATGAGCGGCGGCAGCGGGGCAGGAAGCGGATCGGCTTGGGCGATTGCAGCGGCGAGAAGCAGGTTGATCATGAGAGACGGTCATCCAATCGCCGGGCGCAGGTCAACACCTCACGTGAACTCGCTTACTTTTGCAAGAGCACGGACCACCACCGACGGCTCATCAGGGGTCTTTCGCAGCTGCCTTTTGGTCCTCGTCCTCCGTTACCCGCTCGACGGCGATCCCGGCGGTGAAGCCGTGAACCACCGTGGACAGTAATATGGTGAAGGCCACGATCGCCCACAATTCCGCTTCGTTGGTCAGTTCGGCATGCGATCCGGCGTAAGCGAGATAGTAGATCGAGCCGATTCCGCGCACGCCGTAGAATGCGACGACAGCGCGCTCGCGGTGGCGCTCCATGGTGCCAATCAGCGACAACCACCCGAACAGCGGTCGGATGACGAAGAGAAGGGCAAAGCTGATTACTGCGCCAGTCCAAGTCAAGGACGGGAGCAAGGCTGGAAGTGCCGCCCCCAATGCAATCAACAACACGGCGGTTAGCGCATGCTCGATCGCTTGAGCGAAATTATGCAATTGGCTGTGAAACTGATGTCCCGACTCTTGCCGCCGCAGGATGAGACCGGAAACAAACGCGGCGATGAAGCCGTAACCCTCAACCAGCTCTGTTAAGCCATACACCGCTAGCACGCCCGCGAGTGCGATAACTCCGGACTCCGTGTTGGCGAGTGCATTCTTGCCGGGCCAGGAAAACAGCAGCTTGCCGATGAGCCAGCCGAGCACGACCCCGGAGGCCGCCCCAACCGCGATCCGGTACGCCACATCCAGCCATAGCCACTCAGTGATCACGTCCGCCGTGAACCCGCCAGCAGCGACCACCGCGAGCGCCAGATAGACGAACGGAAAGGCCAAGCCGTCGTTGAGCCCGGCTTCAGTCGTCAAGGAAAAGCGGACGGGATGCTCGCCGCCCTCGAGTGGCGCGCCCACCTGGACGTCGCCAGCGAGAACGGGATCCGTCGGGGCGAGCACCGCGGCCAGAAGCAGCGCACCCGCAACGGTCATGCCTGCAAAGGCCCAGCCCAGTATTGCCACGGCAAGGATGCAGAGCGGCATTGCGAGTACCAGCAAGCGGATAGTCGGCATCCACAGCTTTCGCGACGAAAGCCGGTCGATGCGCAAACCAACCCCGAACAGCCCCGCCACCACGCACAGTTCGCTGATCATCTCCCACGGCTTCGGCAGCGAGATGGGATCAATCGCGTCCGGCATTTCCGGGATCCAGCCAAACGCCACGAACCCCAGGCCAATCAGCAGTGCCGAAGCCGCCGGTTCACGCCCCGAAACAAATCGGGGAAGCCAATAGGCCAGGATGATGACGCTGCCGAACGCTGCGAGCAGCAGATGATAAGGAGAGATTTCGTACATATGCCTGCCCTACTGAAGCCAGGCCGTTTGGTTCACGACATGGACGTTCGCCCGCAGAGAATGGCTGCGGGCGAACGGATTTGTGCGGCGAGGAGCGAGCGGAGTTGCCGCCGACACCCTTACTCCGCTGCTTCGGCCTCTTCCGCTGCTTCAGCTTCTTCCTTGGTCCGGTGGCTGACCCCCTGCTCCTCGGCAGGCGGTGAGTAGACGGTGAAGAGCTTCAATGGCTCGTCGCCCTTGTTGATGATGTTGTGCTTGGCGCCCTTCGGAATGATGATCATGCGGTTCGCCGTTACTTTGCTGCGGCTGCCATCGACGACGGCCTGACCTTCGCCAGAGACGAAGAAGGTCGTCTGATCGGCCTCATGCGTCTCCTCGCCGATGTCTTCGCCGGGCTCGATGCTCATCAAGACCACTTGGCAATTCTCATCGTAATATACTTCCTTTTGGAAGTTCTTGTTCTTGGCGGCGAGCTCGATCATGTCTTTGTTGAAGACGGCCATGAAGCTTCTCCTTGCTTAACTAGATTGCTGCCTCGGCTCACGGCCGAGGGGTTCAAAGCAGAAATGCTCCAACCGTGCAGCCCTGAACGAAGTCTGCCGGTGAAGGCTCCGGCCAAGACCGCCAATAAGCTTCGGAAAGAGACACTGGAGAACAGCGGCTCGCTAAACAGCTTGCCTGCAAAGATGCGATCGGCCGAGCACTTGGGACATCCGCACCTGCTAGCGTCACCCGCAGCAAGCCGCGCACGCGCTGGCTCGCCTGATCCGCGTCGTAGGAGTACGAGGATGTCGAGACGAGCAGTTCGGTACAGCAATCCAGAATCGGAGAGACGAATGACTCAGCCCACAATCACGGCGTTCGATTGGGTACCTCCATTTGCGCAAGGTCAGGTTCGTGATCTGCGGGTGCGATGGGCGCTTGAGGAAGTGGGCGAGCCCTATAACGTTCGCTACTTGAAGTCGGGCGAGCAGAAGGAACCGGCGAATCGTGCCGCGCAACCCTTTGGTCAAGTGCCAACCTATGAATGCGGCGACGTTCTGCTGTTCGAGTCGGGTGCGATCGTGCTGCACATTGCCGAACGCTATGGGACCTTGCTCCCGGAAAGCGTTCCAGCACGCGCACGTGCGATCGAATGGATGTTTGCTGCGCTCAACTCGGTTTAGCCAGCCATCATGGATCTATCATTCGTCACTATTTTCGAACGCGACAAATCGTGGTCCGCGCCTCGTCGCGGAGCTGTCGAAGAGCGCATCGACCAGAGGCTCAGAGATTTGTCGATCAGGCTCGGCGATCAAGAATGGCTAGATGGCGACGCGTTTACCGCTGGCGACTTGTTGATGGTAGCGGTGCTCAGGATCATAATTGAGCAAGGGCTGGTGGAGAAGTACCCCAACTTAGCGGCCTACATGCACAGAGGGATTGCTCGTCCGGCCTTCCAACGGGCGTTGGAGGCACAGATGGCTGGTTTCACTGGCGAGCCGCCGGAGTGGTATGCTGCTTTCGCGAAGGCGCAAGGGGAGCAAAGCCCGGCCTAGGGAAACGATGGGGCAGGTAAGGCCTGCCTGCATGGATACGTGGACTAGGTAGGCGGTCCGCCATCCTCGCGAGCTTGAGTGCCAACACACCCGCGGCTTCGGCAGGTGCTCGGCTACAAACGCCACTTACGCGACGAAACGCGGGCTGAGCGAAGCAGCATTCGACGCCCAAGCGAGTTTCGATACGATCGATCGCCCGGCCGTTTTCATGGGTGGCCCTGCTACCCCAGCGCGGATCCGTGCAATCGTCGACTTCCTGACTGAGAACCTGAGTTGAGGCTAGGTCATCAGGTCGCCCATCGTCCGCCTGCAACCGTGCAGATCTTAATCGGCCATACGAAGACGACGATAGTCGTCGGCTGGACTGGATCGGCGGGAGAAGGTGGGTTTCGGTCTGCACGACGCCATGTGCGAGTGGCGAACGCCGCTTACCGGTCGACCGAAGCCGACAATCGGTGAAGGAAAGGATGGTTATCAACTGATCCTCGCCTGAGGTCGGCGAAGATGCCGCCGCAGAGGTTTGGCAGAGACATCTCCAAGCGCATGACGTCCTCAAGATTGCGAACGTCGATGTGGAGGTGCAGCTTGCCGTTGAAATCGAAGGTAACGTTTGCGTTCGCTGGAGATATGGCGCGAACCGCGCTCAGGAGCCTGCCGAGTTCATCACTGATTATCGTGGCTTTGGCGGGCGTCGGCAAATGGTCGATATCAGCTCGGCCGATAGTTTCAGGATTGTTCATCAAGTGTCCTTCTTGGCCGCAATTGGTCGGCCCATCGCGGCGACTGAGCTATACTTGCCTCATTAGCAACCAAAGCTCCGGATTGACGCGAAGCTGCTCGTCCGCTTGCCGATGCCGCTCCGCGACCGCCAAGCTGACCGTTCTTGCCCGTTTGCAGTTTGGCAGTTTGGACGCCTAAGAGAATAAGTGCCTGGCGTTCGTCTAGCGAGCGCTTGAGTCCCGAAAGACCCATAGGCAGACATTTAGAGCCGGATTTTCGCTGCAAGGAACGGATCTTCGCTCAGGCACCGGTGGCCCCAGCAACTGGCTATAAACGGACGGTCTTCTCAGAGGCAGACAACGGAGATGCAGACACTTGACCCGCACACGAGCGAGCCCTGTCTTTGCCTGTTGGATCCTCGAGAACGCACGGCTCGGAGGATCCCGGCTTGCACTTCACCCGGGGTGAAGGACGGCCGCTCATCACCAGTCCCGAAGCAGCCAGATAAAGATGTCGTCGAGTCTTGCAGCCCAGGCATTCTCTTCATGCGCGGCGCCCACATAGACGCGGCTACTGACATCCTTGCCGCGTCGCCAGCCGATCCGCTCGAGTGCAGTGTCGACCGGTTGTTGATAGGGTGCGTAGCCGGCGTCGAGCGTCAGCGTGCCGTGGTCCATCCACAAGCGGCGCCCGCGCGGCTTGCCCAACCGGGTATCGATCCAGCGCTTCCAGTCGGCCAGGATTTGGTTGCGCATCGGGTCGGCCTTGTCGAACCCCATCAAGGCGAAGTGGGTGGAGACCGCCGCCGCCCGCCCGAACGTTTCGGGACGTTCGCCGAGGGCGTAGACGCTGATCAGCCCGCCCATGCTCGACCCGGCGACCGCGGTGAAGCGCGGCTGCGGACGGGTGCGGTAGGTCCGGTCGATCAAGGGCTTCAACTCGTCGGCTAGGAACGACAGATAGGCGTCGCCCGCCAGCCTTCCTTCACGCGCCCCTATTATCGCACGCAGGCCCGCACTTGGCACATTATTGGGGAAGTATTGGCGGTACCGACCCTTACCCGGATGATCGACCCCGACGATGATGAACGGCGCGACCTTCCCCGCCGCGATCAAGCGCAGCGCCGAAGCGTCGGCGGCCCACACCTTGTTGAACCCCGACCGCTGCTTGAAGAACAGGTTCTGACCATCGTGCATGTACACCACCGGATAGCGGCGGTTGGAGCGATCGTACCCCGGCGGCAGCCACACCACCACATGCGGCGGAGCCACATGGACCGAGGGGACGGCCGCAAGTTCGACGAAGCGGCCACGATCCTGCGCCGTCGCCGGTGTCGCCACCAGCCACGCGAGCAAGAGCAGGAACAGCAGCCGCATCAGCGTCCTAAAGGCACGAAGCGAACCGCCATGCCGCCACCGGGAGCCAGGCGAATGGCCATCGTCTCGCCGGCGCGGACATTGCGCTTCTCGATCACGATCGAGCGCGGATTGGTGCGGTAATCGGCATCATCCCCGTCGCGGTAGATCTCGACGCGGTACCGGCGATTGTCGTCCAGGAACGACAAGGGCACCGTCAGGCTGCGCGCCTGCTCGTCGCCGACCGCACCAAGGAACCAGGTCCCCTGACCACGCTGCTTGCGCGCGATCACCGCATGATCGCCGATCTCGCCCGACAGCACCCGCGTATCGTCCCAGTCGACCGCGACATCCTTGATGAACTGGAACGGTCCGGGATTGGCGAGATAGGCCTCGGGCAGGTCCGCCGCCATCTGGATTGGCGAGTAGATCGTCACGTACAAGGCAAGCTGCTTGGCCAGCGTCGAGAGGATCTGGGTATCGCCGCGCCCCTTTAGGCTGAGCACGCCGGGGGTGAAGTCCATGGGTCCGGCCAGCATCCGCGTGAAGATCAGCTCGCTTTCATACGCCGGCGGGTTCTTGGGCACGGCCCAGGCATTATACTCCATCCCGCGTTGACCCTCGCGGCTGACCCAGTTCGGGTAGGTGCGGCGAAGTCCGGTGTCCTTGATCGGCTCGTGCGGGTTGATCGCGATGCGGCGCTTGGCCGCCTCGGTGACAACCCGCAGATGGTGGCGGCTCATGATCTGGCCTTCGTGCCATTCGAACACCTTGCGACCATCGGCAGCCAGGGCCTGAACCCCGCCCGCGTCCGACACATAGCCGGTCTTGATCGTGTCGATGCCAAGCGACCTGGCGAAATCCAGTCCCGCGCCGAGCTGGCTTTCATAGACCGCGATGTTGGCGCTGGTCTCATGGTGGCCGACCAGATGGACGCCCTTGCGGAGGCCATAAGCCGACACCGCCTTGATATCGAAGTCGGGGGTGGCCTGGGTGAAGCTGAAATCGTCACCTGTGGCGAACCAGTCGCCATCCCAGCCGGTGTTCCAGCCCTCCACCAGCAGCCCGCTGAACCCGTTGCGCGCGGCGAAGTCGATCATGGTTTTCGCGTAAGCGGTGGTCGCGCCGTGCTTCGGCCCGGTGGCCCAGGTCTGGCTGTCGAGGTGCATGCCCCACCAGATACCGACGTACTTGCGGGGTTTGACCCACGACACGTCGCCCAGGACATTGGGCGCGTTGAGGTTGAGGATCACCTTGTTGGCGGCATAAAGCGAAGGCGCGTCGGCCGCGATCATGATCACGCGCCATGGCGTCTCAAACGGCGTGTCGCGAACCACTTTGGGTCCGCTCGACGAGGGCGTCAAAATGGCTTTGAGCAAGCCGCCCTGCACCCGCGCAACGTTCATTCCCGAATAGTCGATCAGCGCGGCTTCGTGGATCGACAGGTGCAGCCCGCTCTTGGTCCGCATCGTCAACGGAGTCTGCGCCGTGCCGATGCCCTCGATCGGCGTCTGGTTGTAGAGATATTCCTCGCGGTTGCTTTCGAGGGCCGGAGCCCACCAGGCCTCGCCCGTCTCGACGACGTTGAACTGGGTCAGTTCCTCGACGATGTTGGCGGTCTTTAGATTGGGCTGCTCAGGCATCTCGTAGCGGAAGGCGACCGCGTCATCGAAAACACGGAAGCGCACCCGCATCACCCGCTTCAATTTGTCCTTCTCGTGGAAGGTCAGCGCCACTTCGTTGTGGCGGTCGCGGACCTTGCGCCATTCGCCCCACGGCTGTTCCCAGGTCTCGTCCTTCGATGCCTTGGTCGTGTTCACCAACTCCATGTTGCGGAGCATCTGGCGGCTGTCGGTGAACAGGAAGCCTAGGTGGCTTTCCGCGATCACCGGCTGAGCCCCGCGAGTCACCGCATAGCCGACCCGGCCCTCGCCGTTGGTGGTGACCGTCAGGCTGAGCGTGCCCGATGGAGATGTAGCGGTCGCCACCGTTGCCGATTGGGCAAAGGCGGGCACCGCGGCAAACAGAGCGAGGAAGGCGAGAAAAACCAAACGCATCACAATTCCTCGATGAGAGCCGCATAGGGTCCAATTTGATGATCGGGCATGTTCCCGGTGGCGGTGAGAGCTTGGCCCACGCGCGTGATCGCCACGGGTTCGGACGACAGGTTGAAACTGCAGCGTAGGCGCTGTCCGGCGTGCGTCCGGTCGAAAGCCAGCAGCCCACCGTCAACCGTCACGATGTCGATCCTGCCCCAGCGCAGTGCCGGATGAGACTTGCGCAAGGTCAGAACATGTTTGGTGAAGGACAGCAGGCTATCCGGGTCGCCGCTCTGCCGATCTACCGCGAGCGCGGCGTGATCGGGTCCGACTGGGAGCCACGGCACCCCGTCCGTAAAGCCCGTGTTGGGGCTTTCGGCTGACCAAGGAATGGGCGTCCGCGCGCCGTCGCGGCTGAGCGTCTGGGGCCAGTTCGCAATCGCTTCAGGGTCCCGCAACTGGTCGAACGGCACGTCGACCTGAGTCAGCCCAAGCTCCTCGCCCTGATACAGGATGACCGATCCGCGCAACGCCGAGAGTAGCAGCAGCTTGAGCCGCGCGAACTGGCCGGCATGTTCGGGCGCCACCCAGCGCGACACTGCTCGCGGCGCGTCGTGATTCTCGAACGCCCAGCTCGGCCAACCCATCCCAGGCGTGTCGGGCCAATCGCCCACGGTTTGCGCCACCAACGCCGGGGTCAGCGCGTCGGCGTAAAGGTAATCGAAGCCATAGGCGCTGTGCAGCCGACCCGTGCCCGACGTGAAAGCGTGCATTTCGGTCAGCGCCTGCTCGCCGCCTACCTCGGCCAGAGCGAAGCGATCGCCGTAGCTGTCGATCAGGCTGCGTAGCCGCTCCAGGAACTTGGTGATGTCGGGATGGGATTGGTTGTGCAGATGGTGCTGAAAGTCGAACGGTCGCGTACGCTTGGGCGGGTTTGCGACGGGCGGATTGTCGCGCAGCTCGGGGTCGTGCATTGCGAAGTTGATCGCGTCGAACCGAAAGCCGTCGACACCGCGGTCGAGCCAGAAGCGAGTCACGTCGAGCAATGCCTGCTGGACGTCGGGATGGTGCCCGTTGAGCTGCGGCTGCTCCTTTAAAAAGCTATGGTGGTAATATTGCTCCCGCCGCGCATCCCACGTCCACGACGGTCCGCCAAAGACCGCCTGCCAATTGTTCGGCGGGGATCCGTCGGGTTTTGGATCGGCCCAGACGTACCAATCTGCGCGGGGATTGTCGCGGCTCGAGCGGCTTTGCGCGAACCACGGATGCTCGTCGGAGCTGTGCGAGTAAACCTGGTCGATGATGACCTTGAGCCCGAGCCCGTGAGCCCGCGTCACCAAAGCATCGAAATCGGCCAGCGTGCCGAACAATGGATCGACGTCGCGGTAATCGGCCACGTCATAGCCGAAATCCTTCATCGGCGAGGTGAAGAAGGGCGACACCCAGATGCAGTCCACCCCTAGGTCCGCGACATGGTCGAGATGGCGGGTGATGCCGTTCAGATCGCCCACCCCGTCGCCATTGCTGTCGGCGAAGCTGCGTGGATAAATCTGATAGATCGCCGCACCCTTCCACCACGGCTCGGTGGCGGCGGCGACTTCGGCGGTGCGATCGGCCTCAGCGATCAGCATGGCAGATCAAATGACCGAGAGGCGGCAGGGTGATGCGCAGGCTGCCCGGGGCTTGCGCGGCCGCTGGACAGGCTCCGCTAAGCGAGCGGAACCGCACCGACCCGGTATCGACCAGCACGTTGCGGGTGATCGGCGCGGTTGACGTATTGACCGCCACCAGCACCTCCGCGCCATTGGGCTCCCTCCGGGAGAAGGCCAGCAGCCCCGGCGTGTCCTCCGCCGCACGCAGCACGGTCGAGCCCCGGCGCAAGGCGGGCGTGGCGACGCGGACGGCCGAAAGTTTGGCAATCAGTTGGAACAATGGATGGTCCGATCCGAAGTTCGCCTGCGCATTGGTTCGCGCGGTGCCGACCAGCCGGTTGTCGGTGTAGCTCGCGACCTTCGACGCAAACAGGGTTTCGCGCGAGTCCTGGTCCCCTCCATCCCCGGCAAAGCCCTGTTCGTCGCCCGCGTAGATCGTCGGCACCCCGCGCGCGGTCAGCATTAGCACATGAGCCAGCGCGACCCGCCCGAGCACTTCGGCATCGCCGGCCTTCGGATGCCCCTGCCGGACGTAGAAAGCGAAGCGACCTTGGTCGTGGTTGCTGAGGAAGGTCGGCAACTGGCGGGCGCTCGCGGCACCGCCGGCGTAGAGTACGTCCTGTCCGAACAGGTCGCGCCAGATCTCGGTCGGTTGGGCCGCTGCGAGCGAGCGCAATGCAGCCTGCTTGAACGCGAAGTCGAGCACGGCGGGAAGGCGGTCCTCGACGGTGTGCTTGGCCAATCGGCCGGGTTGGAAATCGTCGTCGGCAACCTCGCCGAAAATGTGGAAATTGGGAATGCCGTTCGCTTTCGCGCGGTCGAGCATGGCGGGCACGAAAGCCTGCCAGAATTCGGGATTGACGTGTCTGGCAGTGTCGATGCGAAAGCCGTCAACCTTGAAGCGGTCGATCCACGAGCCGAAGATGTCGATCATTCCCGACACTACGCGCGGGTGCTCGGTCATCAGATCGTCGAGTCCGACGAAGTCGCCCATCTGGCTCGACTCGCCGCGGAACACGGTGTCGCCGCGATTATGATAGTAACGCGGATCGTTGAGCCATGCCGGTCGCTTGATGTCGCGCTCGGCCTTGGGAACGCTGACGGTGTAGGCGTAATTGGGGTTAGTCAGCCGAGCGAAGTTGTCGGCAGTGCGCACGCCTTCTCCGACAAAGCCTGGGTTGATCGGCGCGCCCTGAGGTCCGCCGCGGCGCTGGTACGGAAAGTCGGCGATGCTGCGATACGGGCACGACTTCGCCACCTCGCATTCAGTGAATTTGATCACGTCGGCGGTGTGGTTGGCAATGATGTCCATGTAGACTTTCATGCCGCGGGCGTGCGCCGCGTCGGTCAGCGCGCGGAAGTCCGCCTCGGTGCCGAAATGCGGGTCGATGGCGGTGAAGTCGGTCACCCAGTAACCATGGTAGCCCGCGCTTTCGCTGCCCGACGGTCCCTGCACCGGCTTGTTCTTGAACACCGGCGCCAGCCACACCGCAGTGGCGCCGAGTTTCTGCAGATAGTCGAGCCGGCGGATTACGCCCTTGAGGTCACCGCCATTGTAGAACCCCTTAGACGTGGGATCGAACCCGGTCGCCAGCCGACCGCCCTTGATGCCGCCGCGGTCGTTTTTGGCATCCGCATTGTCGAAGCGATCGGGTAGCAGGAAATAAATGATCTCATCTTCGGGCAAGCGCTCGCGATAGTTAGTCGTCGGCGCCGTTGCGGCTGGAGCGACGGCTGGTTGGGCAGTGCCCAGAGCGGCGGCGGCAAGCAGGGAAAAACTCATGCGGCTCGCGCTCCGTGGCTGGGTGATGATTGCGCCGTACCTACCAGGCCCGCGACGAAGGCGGGATGGGCGGCAGGTATTGAACATTGCGGCGACAGGCTTCCTCGATAGTGTCGCGATAGGACGCCAGATCGTCGATCGGAACCGCTTCGGCGAGCAGCTAGTAGTCGGCTATGCGCGGCGGCGGCAATCCACCTTGCCGAAGCTCCGCCGGCGATGACGATCTTCATTGTGCGCCTCTTGTCACGAAGGATGGTCCGGATCACGTCCCGGACCACCACCTGCATGCGACCATCAGAACTTGAAGGTCCCGCCCACAAGGTAGCGGCGACCGTATCTTTGAAATTCGGAAACCCGGAGCTCGTTTCTGCCCTCTTCAGTCACGAACGGCTCGTCCGTCAGGTTCTGGCCCTGGAGGTAGACCGATAGGCCCTTGAGAGCCCCCGAGGAAAAGTCGTAGCCGATCTGAGCGTCGACGATTAGTTCGTCACGCGCACGGCGGAAGTCTCGGCTGGCGCCGAAACCGACCAGCTCGCCAAGGAACGTCGAGCGGTAGCGGACCGAGCCGCGAAGGTTGAACCCGTATTTTTCATAGAAGGCGGTACCGTTGGCCACCCAGCGGGAATAGCCTGGGATGTCGGTCGCGGGCTGGTCCGGATCTGGCCGGATGCTCGTCTTGGTGTAGGAGACGCCGCCTGTCACACCGAAGCCGTCCAGCGCCTGAACAAACGCGCCGAGCGGCAGGGTCCCCGCGACCTCTACGCCGTACAGCTTGCCCCCGCCGAGATTGATCGGGCGATTGATCGTGCCGATTGACGAGGTTAGCAGATTGGCGTTGATCGGCGCTGGCAGGTCCGAAAAGTCGAACGCCTCTTCCTGGTTGCGGTAGATGAAGCTGTTCAGATCTTTGTAGAAGCCCTGGATCGCGACGTAGCCGCTGTTGCCGAAATACTTTTCGATCGTGGCGTCCAAGGCGGTGGCGCGGTACGGCTTGAGGCCCGGATTGCCCGCGCTGCCGCGGATGATCGGTGAATTGACGCCATTCACCTGATTGCCCGTATCGACGCCGTACCCGAGGGCAATACGCAGGTCGTCCAAGCGCGGTCGCGCTATCTCGCGCGCCACGCCGACGCGGAAAACCCAATTGGTCGGCATGCGGAGCGACAGGTTGAGGCTGGGCAGGACGTCGACGTAATCGTCACCTTGCGTCTGGGTCAGATTGCCGCCGGGCGCGAAGACGAGACCGGTCGACTTCTGATCCGTCGCGATGAGCTGGACGCCAAAATTGCCCGTCAGTTCCGACGTGCCTATCGACTGGCGGATGTCGCCTTGCAGGTAGCCGGTGGTCACGTTTTCCTTGACGCTGAACGCCTTGGTCAGGACGTCCTGCGCGCCGGTGCGCGGCAGCAGGGCCAGTACGCCTGCATCGAGCAGGGCGAACGGATCATAGGCAAGCGCGCGGCCGACGCCGTTGAACGCATAGCCGATATCGAACGTCCCCAGCAGGAACTGTGACGGGATGGCCGCCTCCTGCGCACCGTTGGGCAGCGTCACAAACGCCTCGTTGGGCACCAGCGATTTATTGCGGCGGGTATTAGCAATGCCCAGCCGCACGCCCGACAAGATGAAGTTCTCGAAGGTCTTCTGAACTTCGGCTTTGCCCTGGTAGATTTCGTCCTTGAGGCGGCGATCGTTGTAATAGCCCGCCTGAACCACGTCCGAGCCGCCGTAGCCGGCTGGGTCGGTCAGCAGGAAGAGCGCCGGGTTCGTGTAGTCGAGCTGCGGCGTGAACACTGAACCCGTGTTGGTGGTGATAAAGTTGATCGACTCCGTCACGCCGCGGGCGCGACCGCGACCCGTGCCGGCATAGCTCTCGAACGAGAGTTCCGACCGGTTGGTGCGCGAGTAGCTGAGGTCAAGCTGGGCGCTCCAGCCGTTCCCGCCCTTGTACGCGTTGTTCCAGCCGACCGAATAAAGATCGGCGGTGTTGCGCTGCCCGTCGTTGCGTACCAGCGCCTGAACGTTGTCGAACCTGCCAGCGGTCACCACTCCGTCAGTCACCGTCGCGCTGCCGGCATCGAAACTCGTGCCGAAGAAGTCGCCCACTGCGAAGCCGAGCGGCAATTCGACGCCGCGGCGGCTCTGGATATCCTTAAACTCCGAGTAGAAGGCGTCGATCGTGCTGGTGAACTCGGGCGTCGGTCGGAACTCGACCGTGCCCGCCGTGCCGAAGCGCTTCAGCTGCGTGGATGTACCGCGCCCGGTGGGAAAGCCGATCAGGAACGCGCCACCGGGGCCCCCGTTATTGTACCCGCCCGAACGAAATTCGCGGAACTGGTACGGCTCGTCGATATAGCTGGCGGCCAGCGAGACGCCGATGGTGTCGTTCGCGAATTGGTCGACATAAGTGCCGTTGACGCGATACCCGTACCGCTTCGAATCCGGGTTGAATTTCGTGATGTCGGTGTAGGTGCCGCGACCACCGATTGAGATCACGCGCCTGCCGAATTCGATCGGGCGGATCGTGCGCAGGTCAACGGTCCCGACCAGCCCCTGGCCGATGATCGACGCCTGCGGCGTCTTGTAGACCAAGACTTGGTTGATGATCTCGGAAGGATATTGATCGAATTCGACTTGGCGGTTGTCGCTGGTTGAGGTCTGCTCGCGGCCGTTCAGGAGTGTGGTCGAAAAGTCCGGACCAAAGCCACGGATCGAGATCGTCTGCGCGCGACCCGACACCCGCTGTGCGGCGAGACCCGGCAGGCGCGCGATCGACTCGGCGATGGAGGCATCCGGCAGCTTGCCGATATCCTCGGCGGAGATCGACTCGACAATCTGCTCCTGATTGCGCTTGGTCCGGACCGCGCTCTGCAGACTGCGGCGGAAACCGGTAACGACGATTTCCTCAGCGTTCTCTTCGGCGACTGGCGCAGCGTCTGCGGCCGTCGGTGCCCCTTCCGGTGTCGCCGGCTCACTAGTGGTTTGCGCAATGGCCGGATCGGCCAGCAGCATGGCGATCGCCAAGGCTAGCGGGCTGGCGGCGAATTTGAAATTGCGGTGCATCGGTAAAGCGCTCATGTTGATCTCACTCCCTGGCGGTCACATGGTCGCGGATACGCGGCGACCCGTCATGGTCGCCCATGCCTTGCTGATTACTAATCAGTGAATCTGGGAAGCGGAACGGCGCGGCGGCGCTATACATACGTATTCAAAGCGTTACACTATTGTCGGGATGCAGCGGCGGCCAACTTCGTTCGATATCGCGGCGCTCGCGGGCGTTTCGCAGCCAACGGTATCCCGCGCTTTGTCGGGCAATCCTGCGGTCAGTGCCGACACGCGCGCGCGGGTCATCGCAGCCGCCGAGCAACTGCAGTATAAGGTCGACAAGAATGCCTCGGGACTACGCCGGCAGCATTCGCGCACCCTTGCTTTGTTGTTCTTTGAAGACCCGACGCCCGACGAAACGCTGATTAATCCTTTCTATCTGTCGATGCTCGGATCGATGGTCCGCGAATGTGCCTGCCAGGGCTATGATCTGCTGATCTCATTCCAGCAATTATCGGACGACTGGCACGTCGACTATGAAGACAGCCGCAAGGCCGACGGCATCATCCTTCTCGGGTACGGCGATTATCGGCTACACCGCCCCAGGCTCAAGCAATTGAAGGCTCGCGGCACTCATTTCATCTTCTGGGGTAATCCGGGCGCGGCCGAGTTCGGCGCGATGGTCGGCTCGGACAATGTCCAAGGCGGTTATGACGCGGCTCAGCACCTAATCGCGACCGGACGAAAACACATTGCCTTTCTGGGCACCGCTACCGAGGCCTATCCCGAGTTCCTCGACCGCTGGACCGGTTATTGCCGTGCCTTGCAGGATGCGGGCCTGCCGATAGACCTCGCCTTGACCTTCTCGTCCGGACCAAGCGAAGCCGAAGGGCGCGGAGCAATGGAGGAACTGCTTCGGCGCGGCGCATCATTCGATGGGGTCTTCGCCACGTCCGATCTGGCGGCGATCGGGGCGATGCACGCGCTCCAGAATCGTGGGGTGCGTATTCCGGAGCAAGTGGCCGTAGTCGGCTTCGACGATCTGGCATCGGCGCGCTACGCCAGCCCGCCGCTGACGACCGTAGCTCAAGACGCCAAGGCTGCGGGCACCTCTCTGGTCGCCACTTTGATCGAAAGCATCGCCACCGGCTGCGCGCGAAGCAAGCTGCTACCGGTCACCCTCCAGGTTCGCGCCTCGAGCGGCGGTTAGGTTATACGGGCGTGGCGGTCGCGCGCTGTCGCATGCACCACAGACCGAAAGCCGCGATCACTGCATAGCACAGGACCGGCACGATCATCGCCGTGCGCAGGTTCGCTGCATCCGCCACCAGACCCGTAATCGCGGGCACGATCGCGCCGCCGACAATCGCTACGCAGATGATCCCGCTGCCATCGGCGGTGCGCGGCCCCAAGTCTTCGCTCGCCAGGCTGAAGATCGTCGGGAACATGATCGAGTTCATCAGGCCCACCGCGATCAGCAAATAACCGGACACGAAACCAAGCGTCAGCGCTGAGCCCCCGGTCAGGACGATGGCTCCAGCGGCGACGCCCAGCAGGACCAGCCCGGGACTCACCACCCGCAGCACCGCCGATCCGATGAACCGCCCAACCATCGCGCCGCCCCAGTACAGAGCTACCAGCCGACCGGCGTTTTCGACGGTTCCGGCCAGTGTGTCGGGCTGTGTCAGATAGTTGACGATCACGCTCCCGATCGACACTTCGGCGCCGACATACAGGAAGATGCACAAGGCACCCAAAGCGAACCGCCGCTGCCGCAGCAGATCGAACGATTGCAGGAAATTGGTCGACGGCGCGGGGCTTTCCTGCAGCCGATTGCGGCCTAGCCAAATCAGCAGCGCCAGCACACCTAGCGCAGCGGCGAGACCCAGATAGGTGTTGACGATGGCACGGCTTTCCGCGGCCAGAAAGGTGTCCCGCGCGGTCCCGGTCAGCGTCGCCGGATCGACGCTTGCCAGGCTGCCCAGGATTAGGCCCGCACCCACCAGTGGAAAGATAGTGGTGCCAAGCGAATTGAACGCCTGGGCAAAGGTCAATCGGCTGTGCGTCGTGCGCTTCGGGCCGAGCATCGAGATGAGCGGATTGGTGACCACTTGGACGATCACAACCCCGCTCGCCAGCACGAACAAGGCGCCGAGAAAGGCCGCATAGACCGAGCTTTGGGCAGCGGGCACGAACAAAAGACACCCCGCCGCCATGGTCAGCAGGCCGATGACTGCTGTGCGCAGATAGCCGAAGCGCTTGACCAAGCTCGCGGCAGGCATGGAGATCACGGCGTAAGCCGCGAAGAAGGCGAACTGGATCAGCATCGCCTCGAAATAATTGAGGCTGTAGAGGTGCTTCAACTTGGGGATGAGAACGTCGTTCAAAGACGTTATTCCACCGAATACGAAGAACAATCCGAACACATACCATTGCAGCTGCGACGCGTTGGCGGGCAGGCGTTCGTCGGACGCGGCGGTAACCGTGCCGACCGTGGCCTCGTCATGCGTGCCCGGCGTAATCGCAACCATTGCCCTGCTCCCCTTGCGTCTCGTTCGTGACAGTTATCGCCCCCTCGTTAGCACGTCACCTGTGAATACCTATTCTGTTGCAGCGCACCAACGCGTCATGCCGTTGGCACGTCACTACAAACGTGGCAGCAACCCGCTCATGATCGAAGGGGACGCGCTGGTGGAACGCACGACGAAGCCGCGGCAAAGTTGGGCCGGATTGTGGAACATCTCGTTCGGCTTCCTCGGTATCCAGATCGGCTTTGCGCTGCAGAACGCCAATATGAGCCGCATCTTCCAGTCGCTTGGGTCGAGCTTGGACGACTTGCCGGCACTGTGGATTGCAGCGCCTTTGACCGGCCTGCTTGTACAGCCGTTGGTAGGCTATCTGTCCGACCGCACATGGCTTGGATCGTTCGGTCGGCGGCGACCTTATTTCCTCGGCGGCGCGATCCTCGCCGGCCTGTCGCTGCTGCTGATGCCGATCGCGCCCGTCCTGTTGATGGCGGCTTTGTTGTTGTGGACCCTCGACGCGAGCCTCAACATCTCGATGGAGCCGTTTCGCGCATTCGTCGGCGACATGCTGCCCAAGGATCAGCATACCGCGGGCTATGCGGTGCAGACCGCCTTCATCGGCACCGGTGCGGTGGTCGGATCGATCTTTCCGTTCCTGCTCGACCAGTTTGGCGTCTCCAACGCCGTCGAGGGCGGCGGCATCCCCGACACGGTGCGCTACAGTTTCTGGTTCGGCGGAATCGCCTTGTTCGCGGCGGTGCTTTGGACAGTCGTCACAACCCGCGAATATTCTCCCGAGCAACTGGACAGCTTCGGTGGCGAGGCGGTGCATGACGATGAGGCAACCTTGCGGGCGCTGGCCTCGCGGCACCTCGGCACAAGCCTGGCCTGGATCGCCGCCGGCGGCCTCGTGGTGCTTGCGGTTGCGCAATATGATCTCGAGAAAGAGGTCTATCTGCTCGGCGGCCTGCTGATCGCTTTCGGCCTCGCCAGCATGGCCGGCATCCGGCTGGCACGGAACGGCAATCGCACCAGCATGTTGGGCAGCATCGTCGGTGATTTTTCGGGCATGCCGCCGATCATGAAGCGGCTGGCGCTGGTGCAATTCTTTTCCTGGTCGGCGCTGTTCATCATGTGGATCAACACGACGCCTGTGGTGGCGCAAAACTTCTTCGGCTCGTCCGACCCGGCGAGCGCAGCTTATCAAGAGGCCGGCAATTGGGTCGGGGTGCTATTCGGTGTCTACAATGGCGTTGCCGCGATCGCCGCGCTGACGCTCCTGCCGCTGCTTGCCCGCACCGTCGGCAAGTCGAAGACCCACATGCTGTGCCTGCTGTGCGGCGCCTTGGGCTATGCCAGCTTCTTCCTGCTACGCGATCCGCAGCATCTTATTCTGGCCGAGATCGGCGTGGGGATCGCCTGGGCATCGATCCTGGCGATGCCTTACGCGATCCTCGCCTCGGCTTTGCCGCAGCGGAAGCTCGGCATTTACATGGGGCTGTTCAACATCTTCATCGTCGTTCCGCAGCTGCTCGTGGCCACGGTGATGGGGTCGATCATGAAAGCGTTCTTTCCGGGCGAGCCCATCTGGACCATGCTCGCAGCTGCGCTGGTGATGGCTCTCGCCGCTCTGGCGATGCTTCGGGTCGATGAAGGGATTGCCTCCCGAACGAAGCCGCGTCTCCAACCGGCAGAATAGTCTTAGCTTGCTGGCAGACTGTACGTGTCATGCCTCTCGAAGGTGAATTGTGCGACCAAGTTCTGCATCTTCTTCGCACGACGAGCAATGTCCGACTTGGAAGTAGCCTGCCTGACAAACTCGCAAGCCGCGACATACCAATGGGTATTCGCGCAGCTTTCTGCTGAATTTGTTCGCTGGTGACCCCTACGGGAATCGAACCCGTGCTTCAGCCGTGAAAGGGCCGCGTCCTAACCGCTAGACGAAGGGGCCTTGCGGGGCGGGTGTGCGCTTAGGCGAGGGCGGGGGAGGGGTCAAGCGAAGGCGGCGTCGTCGAGGTGCATTTCAGCCTTGTTGCCGCCGTTATATTCGTCGCGCTTGATCGATCCGGCGAGCCACAGGCGGGTGTCGGCGGCGGCCGCCAGCAAGGCCTGGCCCAGCGGCTTGTCAGCGGCGCGGAAGGCGATCCACTTGAAGCTGGCACCGTCGTCCCCGCAGGCGATCCCGCGAACATGGCCGTTGCCGACGATGCCGGTGCGGAGCAGGCGGACCGGGCCGGCGGCGACGCGGGGCGAGGGCCAGCCAGCGCCATAAGGTCCGCCGGCGTCCAGCGCGTCGCATAGTCCCCCAGCAACGCCGCGTGGGGCGCAAAGGGAGTCGAGCAGCAGTGCCCGGCCCGCGCGGGCTTGCTCGATGTCCTCGGCGAGGCGGCTGGAGAGATAGACGCGCAAGGCTTCCACGCCGCCGGGGGCGACGGTCAGTCCGGCGGCCATAGCGTGTCCGCCGCCGCCGAGCAGATGGCCCTCGTCCTTGGCAGCAAGGATGGCCGCGCCGAGGTCGACGCCGGGGATGGAGCGGCCGGAGCCTTTGCCGGTGCCGCTTTCGTCCAGGGCGACGACGATGGCCGGTCGGTTGAAGCGCTCCTTGAGGCGGCCGGCGACAATGCCGATGACGCCGGGGTGCCAGCCGCTGCCGCTCACCAGGATCAAGGGCGCGTCGGCCTGCTCGGCTGCCTGGAGGTCGGCCTCGTCGGTAACGACCTGCTCGATGGCGCGGCGTTCCTCGTTCAATCGGTCGAGCTCGGCGGCGATCTCGCGGGCTTCGTGCGGGTCGGTGGCGGTGAGCAGGCGTACGCCAAGGTCGGCCTTGCCGACGCGCCCGCCGGCATTGATGCGCGGGCCGAGCGCGAAACCAAGGTCGCGGCACGAGGGCGCTTTGACCAGGCGGGCGGCTTCGGCCAGCGCCACCAAGCCGATGTTGGCGCCGGCGGACATGACCTTGAGCCCTTGCGTGACGAAGGCGCGGTTGAGGCCGTGCAGTTTGGCGACGTCGGCAACAGTGCCAAGCGCAACGAGGTCGAGCAGGTCGATGATCTTGGGCTCGGGGGTGTGGGCGAAGTGGCCACGGGTTCGCAGGGTCCGCAGGAGCGCGACGCCGAGCAGGAAGGCCATTCCGACAGCCGCGAGGTGGCCGTGCTCGGCGCCGGCTGGGTCTTCGTCCAGGCGGTTCGGATTGACCAGAGCGTGGCACAAAGGAAGCGCGGCGGCGCATTGGTGATGGTCGACGACGACCACGTCCAGTCCGGATGTGCGTGCCTCGGCAAGGGCGTCGAACGCCTGTGCGCCGCAGTCGACTGTCACCACGAGGGTAGCGCCGCGAGCCTGCAGTCCAATGAGTGCCGCGCCGGTGGGTCCGTAACCCTCGGCGATACGATCGGGTATGTAGAGCAACGGGCCGGTGCCGAGACGGCGGAGAAGCAGGGTCAGCACCGCGGAGCTGGTAGCGCCGTCGACGTCGTAATCGCCGAAAATGGCAACGGTCTCGCCCGACTGCACCGCATCGGCGAGCCGGGCGGCGGCAACGTCCATGTCGCGAAACAGCGATGGATCCGGAAGGAAGTCGCGAATGGTCGGCGCGCGATGGCGGGCAAGGTCGTCGGCGACGATGCCGCGGGCCAGCAGCAATTGGTCGACGAGGTCCTCGGTTAGGGAGTCGCCGCCCAGCCGGCGCCAGCGCCACGGCTGCCCGCCGAGCGAATGTTCGATACCCATGGCGAATGTCATGGTTGGGACGATAGCAGGTCCCGGCGAAGAGCGAGCGCTAATTCATGCGGCAATGCCGGGATCACATGGCCTGAAAAGCCGCTTCCGCCGGCGACGCCCAGCCGCATGTTGGTTACCCCGAATGCGCGGTCCATGAAGCTTTGTGCAAGCTCGATGCTCTGGATGCGCCTTACTGGGAGCAAAGCTGTCCGGCGATGCCACCAACCCGTCCTGATGGTGAGTTGATCATGGTCCAGGCGAAAGCCCGTGTGCTGCCATGACAGGAAGCGGGCCGCCGCCGCAGCGAGCAGCACGCCGCCCGCAGCGCCGGCGATCAAGAAGGTCGATGCAAGGGCAATTGCCGTTCGATCGGTAACTGCAACCGCAATCAGGCCGGCAGATATCATCAAGGCAAACCAAGGAACCAGGGACGCGATTCGCATCCAGACGAAAGCCAGCGAGACCTTTTGCAGGCGAGCATCGACCGGCCGAGGCCAGCCAAGTTCGTCGATGATGCGGGCGATCTCATCCGGATTGGCCAAAGGCGCGACCACGTGATCGCCCTTGTCCGCGGCATCGCTGCCTAGACTCTGCAGCTTCAACGTGCGCCAGCCGAAAAGCTCGCGGATGGGACCGGTAACGACCAGCGCCGCCTGTACCCGGCGAAGCGGAACGGTGTCGTCGGTCAGCGTCAGCAATCCGCGCTGCCGCCGGAGTCCCGCCGCGCTCCGATCCAGCCGGAAGTGCCAGTCGCGGAGCAGGGTTCGGACAACGCCGGTCAGCGATCCAAGTCCGATCAGCAAGGCGAGACCGGCGCCGAGGGCGAAACTTCGGTGGGTCGCGGCGTAGTTCACCAGTCCGCTGTCGCGGTTGAGCAGACCCTCCCAAAAAGAACGCTCGAACGGATCGAAGCCGATGACATTGCCGAGCGTCTGGCTGAGGCCGATCAGGCCAGCGAAGATGGCTAGGCTGAAGTTGAACAGGCCGGCCGTGAGGACCCGGGGAAGGTCCATCGCGAACAAGGGTAGATCGGGTTCGGGGCTGTCCGACGCTGCTGCGACGGTCCCGCGGCGGGCCCGAACATGCTGGCGGAGCGCTTCGGCCCGCGCCAACGCAATGCCGGGGAGTACGCCTTCGTCCTTGTTCGGTCCGGCAGATGCGCCGGTTTGAAACTTTACCTTCGCCAGCCCGAGCAGCCGCGAGATCGGACCCTGTTCGATGTCCACGTCCTGGACCCGGTCGAATGGGATGGAGCGGTGGGTGCGGCTGACGATGCCGCTGTCGATGCGGATCTCGTCGGGGCCGACGCGGAAGGTAAAACGCCGCCAGTAGATCAGCGTGCCGACCGCAACCGCGACGAGAAGAACGGCGCCGAGCGCCAGTGCAACGGACAGCTGGCCGGTGACCGCCAAATAGCCGAGCCCGGCATAGCCGCCGGCCAATTGGCGAGCCCTGCCGCCAAGCCCGGTCAGCAGGGTCAGAGGGTGCAGCCGTTCAACCGGGGCGGTGTCGGGGCTCACTCGAGGTCGGTACGGATGTGGCCGCGGATGACGTCGCGGATATCCGCTGCGCGGTCGGGCGCCAGGCCGGGCAAGGTGACGACGCTGTTGTGGGTGCCGGCGGTGTGCACCACGAGAGTGGACGTGCCGAACATCTTGTCGAGGGGCCCGCGGGTAACGTCGATGTGCTGCACGCGGACAAACGGTACCACCGTGTCGCTGTGGAACATCCAGCCGCGCACCACCTGCAACAGTGCCGGGTCTAGCCGATAGCCGAGCCGGCGCCACACCCGCCGCGGCGCGACGAGGATGACCGCTATGGCAAGAACGGCGACAAGGCCGGGCAGCAGGCCTTGGACCGGCAAGTCGTCCAGCACGGTGCGATCGAGGACCAGGGCAGCCACAATCAGGGGAAGCCAGCTCACCAGGGTTCGCAGCCGCAAAACGTTGAGATAGGCTGGTTCAACGCTGAGCAGCGGCGTTCCGTCTTCCCCCAGCGCTTCCACTAGCGGCGATGTTCGCCGCGAACCCGGCGCACCGTGCCCGAACTGGCGCGCATGACGATGCTTTCGGTCGTGATGTGGTGCTTGCGGCGCTTGACGCCTTCCAGCAGCGAGCCGTCGGTGACGCCGGTGGCGGCGAAGATGCAGTCGCCGCTGGCCATGTCCTCAAGCGTGTAGATGCGATCGAGGTCCTCAATACCCCAGCGGCGGGCGCGGCCGCGCTCGTCGTCGTTTCGGAACAACAAGCGGCCCTGCATCTGCCCACCGACGCAGCGCAAAGCCGCCGCGGCGAGAACGCCTTCAGGGGCGCCGCCCGAACCGAGATACAGGTCGATCGTCGTGTCAGGATCGGTCACTGCAATCACGCCGGCGACGTCGCCGTCCGGAATCAGCATGATACCGCAGCCGAGCGCGCGCAGTTCGGTGATCAGCTGGCTATGGCGCGGGCGGTCAAGCACGCAGCAGATAATGTCGGAGGCATCCACGCCCTTGGCGGCGGCGAGGCTGCGAACATTGTCCGAGGCGCTCTTGGCAAGGTCGATGGTGCCCTCGGGGTAGCCCGGCCCGATGGCGATCTTGTCCATGTACACGTCGGGCGCGTTGAGCAGGCCGCCTTTTTCGGCGATCGCCAGCACGGCCAGTGCATTGGGGCCCGCCTTGGCGGTGATCGTGGTGCCCTCCAGTGGGTCCAAGGCGATGTCGATCTGGGGACCGCCGCATTCAGCGCCGAGGCCGACCTTCTCGCCGATGAACAGCATGGGCGCCTCGTCGCGTTCGCCTTCGCCAATGACGACGGTCCCGTCCATTGGCAGTTCGTTCAGCGCCGCGCGCATCGCTTCAACAGCGGCAGCGTCCGCGGCCTTTTCATCGCCTCGCCCGACCAGCTTGCTGGCCGCCATGGCCGCCTGTTCGGTGACTCGCACCATTTCGAGTACGAGAACACGGTCGAGAACGCGGCTGGGCTGAATCACGGTTTGGGGCACTCCTACTGGTGAATGGGATCATGCTTGAATGGCGGGTTTCAGCGCTCCGCTTACCGACAGAACGGCGCGGCGTCGAGTTGGGTGCACCCCAATCGCCCTTGCCGAACGTTGGGCCGGCCATGAAACGGATTCTTCCAGCTGCCATTGCCGCCCTGGTCCTTCAAGGATGCGGCCAGTCGGACGCCGTCGCTCCGCAGGCGAATGACCTTCCGCCCTTGGAATCTCTGGGCGATACGCCGGGCGATTGGTCGGGTCTGAGCGGAGCCATCGGACGGCCGCCGGGCGAGTCCGGACTGTTCGTCACGAGTGTGATCAGCACCGACCTTCATGCCATGCTCGGGCGCGACATCGCTGCTTTCCGTGAAGCGATGGTCGATGCCGGGGCACTCCGGCGAACCCAGGACAACCTGCTGGTTAGCAGGAGCGATACCGGCGCGGGCTGGATCGTTCTGCAACCCAGCGACCATGCAATCGCGGTGGGCTTTCGAACGGAGCAGGGATGGCGAACGCACCGGACGCCTGGGTCCGATGTGCCAATCCCGGACGATTTGCGGTTGCAATAGCTTCTATTCGTCGCCGGCCGCCTGATCGGCGGCTTCTTCCGCCTGATGTTCGAGAATGGAGCGGCGGATCCGCACCGCCCGGCTGCCCAGGCGTGTTTCGAACAGAAAGATGGTGAAGCCGATTGCGAGGCTGACCATCGACCCGATAAAGAGCAGCGCGATCGGCGTGCCGACGTGTGCGCCGGTCAGGCCCGCAGCGAACAGAACGACCACCACAGCGCAGGTGAGCACAGCCGAGAGGACGGAAGCGAAGATGGCGCGGCTTACCAAGGCCATGCGGCGATCGAGGATGCGGATCTCGCCGACCAATTGGTCGTGCTCCTCGCCGCGAGTAGCGAGCACTCGTGGTTCCAGGCTGCGTGCGCGGTCGACGATCCGCGCCAGTCGTGATGCGCATACGTTAAGGAACGCACCAACGCCGGCGAGCAGGAACACCGGCGCTACCGCCAGCTGGATGATCGCGCCAAGTTCGCGCGGAGAATCGGTGGAAGGCAGCATGGTTCAGCCTTTCGCCAGCAGGCGCTTCACGCCGCGAGCGGCTTGGCGGAGGCGCTGTTCGTTCTCGACCAAAGCGATGCGGATGAAGCCTTCGCCTTCCTCGCCGAAACCAACGCCGGGTGCGACGGCGACGCCGGCCTCTACCAGCAGGCGCTTTGAGAATTCCATGCTGCCGAGATGCACGAACTTGTCCGGAATGGGGGCCCAGGCGAACATGCTGGCATCAGGCACGGGGATGGTCCAGCCGGCGCGGCCGAAGCTTTCCACCAGCACGTCGCGGCGCTTCTTGTAGAGCGCGCGGGTCGCAGCGACGCATTCCTGCGGGCCGTTGAGGGCAGCCACGGCAGCCGCCTGGATGGGAGTGAAGGCGCCGTAGTCGAGATAGGACTTCACGCGGGCAAGCGCTTCGATCAGCATCGGATTGCCGACGGCGAAACCGATCCGCCAGCCAGCCATGGAGTAGGTCTTGGACATGGAGGTGAACTCCACCGCGACGTCCTTGGCGCCGTCCACGGCCAGGATGGAGGGCGTGGGCGTCTCGCCGAAGTAGATCTCGGCATAAGCGAGGTCGGAGATTATCCACAATTGGTGCTCGCGGGCGAAGGCGACCAGTTCCTGGTAGAAGGCGATGTCGGCGACGTAAGCGGTGGGGTTTGACGGATAGCCGATCACCAGCACCTTGGGCCTGGGAACGGTGTAGCGCATCGCCATGCGCAGCCGCTCGAAAAAGGCGGGGCCAGGCGCGGCAGGGATCGAGCGGATGGCGGCGCCCGCAATGATGAAGCCGAAACTGTGGATCGGATAGGACGGGTTGGGTGCAAGCACGACATCGCCGGGCGCGGTGATCGCCTGTGCGAGGTTGGCGAGGCCTTCCTTGGAGCCCAGGGTCACGATGATCTCCTTGTCGGGATCGAGCGTGACGTTGAAGCGGCGCTGGTAATAAGCGGCCTGGGCCCTGCGCAGGCCGGGGATTCCGCGGCTGGCTGAGTAGCCGTGGGCGTCCGGCTTGGCGGCGACTTCGGCCAGCTTGGCGATGACGTGCGGCGGGGGCGGGCTGTCGGGATTGCCCATGCCCAGATCGACGATGTCCTCGCCGCGAGCCCGCGCCGCGGCCTTGAGCGCATTCACTTCGGCGAAGACGTAAGGCGGCAGCCGCTGGATGCGGTAGAAGTCGGGCGGGGTCATGACCGTGTTCATGCCATCAATCGCGATAGGCCGGAAGCGACCAACCGCGGGCGATGGCGAGGCCGCGCAGGCCGAAACCCGCGGCAGCGGCGATCAGGGCCGGTCCCCAGCCGGCCAGGCCGAGTAGGGCAAGGGCAACCAGCAGACCCGCGGAGAGCGCTGCGGCAGTGACGTAAAGTTCCGGGCGCATGAGGATGGAGGGCTCCCCGGCGAGCACGTCGCGGATGATGCCGCCGACGCAGGCAGTCAGCACGCCCATGGCGAAGGCTGGCACGGGGGCGACCCCGACGCTGAGTGCCTTGGCCGCGCCATAGGTGGCGTAAGCGGCAAGGCCGGCGGCATCGAACCAGAGCAAGGCGGCGCCGGCGAGCCGCTGATGGCGGGCGACCCACACGATCAGCGCGGCTCCGATGCAGATCAGGAGGGTGGCGTTGGTGTGGACCCAGAAGACCGGGGCGCCGATCAGCAGGTCGCGCAGCGTGCCGCCGCCCACCCCGGTGACCACGGCGAAGAAGATGAAGGTGACGAGGGTCTGGCGCTTCTCGGCGGCAAGGATGGCGCCGGAGACGGCGAACACGGCGATGCCGAAATAGTCGAGGAGGACGAGAGCGTCGGGGAGGATCTGGAGGTTCGGGGTCACCGGGGGGTTGTCGCCCAGCGTGTCAGGCTTGGGAAGGCTTGTGTTCGTTGGCTCCGCTATGGAGCGGGATGACAAAGAAGCGAACACGTGTAAGCTGTTCCAATGTCAGACAAACCTACTTTGCCCTCGGCCTCCCTCGAGGATTGGCAGCATTGGACCCTGGTGATGGGTCGCGCGCAGCAGCTGATGATGGAAACTTGGGTCGACACGCTCGGGAAAGAGGCCAAGACGCCGGCTGCGCCGATGGATCCCATGGCGATGTTCACGGCGGGTGCTGAGGCATGGAGCACGGGTCTTGCTAAATGGGGCGAGATGCTTGGCCAGACCAAGGCCGCGGCAGATCAGGCCGTTAGCGCTCGGGACAAGCGCTTTGCCGCGCCTGAGTGGCGGGACAACCCCGTGTTCGACACGATCCGCCAATCCTATCTCACGATCTCCGACCAGCTGCTCCGCGGCGTGGAGGAGGTGCCCGGCATCGACGAGACAGCGCGGCAACGGCTGCGCTTCGTCACGAAGGGCCTGGTCGATGCGATGAGCCCGAGCAACTTCGCGTTGACCAATCCCGAGGTGCTCAAGAAGACGCTCGAAACGCGCGGCGACAATCTGCTCAAGGGTCTCGAGCACATGCTGGCGGACGTGAAGTCGGGCCAACTCAGCCAGACCCAGAAGGGGGCGTTCGAGGTCGGTCGCAATCTGGCGATGACGCCGGGCAAGGTGATCAAGGAAACGCCGCTCTACCAGCTGATCCAATACACGCCGGTGACCGACAAGGTGCTCGAAACGCCGCTGATCGTGTTTCCGCCGTGGATCAACCGCTTCTACATCCTCGACCTGACGCCCGAGAAGAGCTTCGTGCGCTGGTGCGTGGAGAATGGCATCACCTTGTTCATGGTCAGCTGGAAATCGGCCGACGAGACCATGAAGCACGTCGCGCTCGACGATTATGTGCTGCGCGGGCAAGTGGATGCGATCGACACCGTGCGCGACCTGCTGGACGTCGAACAGGTACACACCATCGGCTATTGCGTGGCTGGCACGACGCTGGCGGCGACGCTGGCCTATCTGCAGGCCAAGGGCGAGGCGGCCAAGGTCAAGTCCGCGACCTTTTTCACCGCGCAGGTGGATTTCGCCGAGGCTGGCGACCTGACCCTGTTCCTTGGCGACGAGGTGATGGCCCTGCTGACCAAGCTGACGGCGGAAACCGGCACCGTGGACGGGCGATCCATGGCGGCGACGTTCAACCTGCTGCGCGGGCGCGACCTCATCTGGAGCTATGTGGTCAATAATTATTTGCTCGGAGAGGAGCCGGCGCCGTTCGACCTGCTGCACTGGAACAGCGACGTCACCAACCTGCCCGCCGGCTGGCACCGCGACTATCTCGAGACGCTCTACAAGGGCAATAAACTGGTCGAGTGCGGCGGGATCAGCGTCGACGGAACGCCGATCGACCTGACCACCGTGCAGACGCCAGCCTTCATCCAGGCCGGACGAGAGGATCATATCGCGCCGCCGCAGAGCGTGTGGAAGCTGATGCACCACTTGGCCGGTCCCAAGCGCTTCGTGCTGGCTGGATCGGGGCACATCGCGGGCGTGGTCAATCCGCCGAGCGCGGGCAAATACAATCACTGGATCAACGATGGCGACCCGGCCAGCCTGGAAGAGTTCATCGCCGGCGCGACCGAGCATAAGGGGAGCTGGTGGCCCGATTGGCTCGCATGGCTGAAGGAGCAGGCTCCCGGCGAAGTGCCGGCCACCGGTGCGCGCGTGCCAGGCCAGGGCAAGCTCAAAGCGATCGAGGACGCGCCGGGGCGCTATGTCCGCACACGTTAGAGAATGCCGCCGCCGATCGAAAGGCGGACCACTCCGACCAGGATCACGAACAGATTGAGGTTGCGGCCGCTCTTGCCGGCGCCGATCTGCCCGATTCCGGCGCCGATCACCGCAAGGGGGATGATCAGCCAATTCGCCCAGCCGAGCAAAGGCAAGAAGGCAATGGCGGCGAGCACCAAGCCAATGACACCGATCACGAGCGAGACGAGATTGGTCATGTGATTTCCTTCTGGAGTGTTTCCGCGCGGGCAATCTGCCAGGTGGAGATGAGGTATAGCGTCGCGGCTGTCCAGATAGCCGCAAAAGCGATCTGGTGTGTCCGCGTTACCGGCTCCCCGTAGAGAAACACCGCGACGAGGAACTGCAGGGTGGGCGCAACGAACTGGAGGATGCCGAGCGTCGAGTAGCGCAAGCGGCGAGCAGCAGCGGTGAACAGCAGCAAGGGCGTCGTCGAGACGATGCCGGCGAGCACCAGCAGAACGGTCTGCGTGGTCGTGGCGCCAAACACCGGCTGGCTGAGGGACGCGAAGATCAGCCAGCCAAGCGCGACGGGAAACAGCAGGCCGGTCTCGATCGCTAGTCCGGCACCCGAGTCCACCTTGGCAATCTTCCGGAGGAGCCCGTAGGTGGCGAAGCTGACGCACAAGGTCAGGCTGATCCACAGGTGCGACCAGGCGCCAACAGCCAACACGGCAACCCCGGCAGCGGCAATGGCCAGAGCGAGCCATTGCAGGCGGCTCAACGGCTCCTTGAGGACGAAGCGGCCGAGCAGGATGTTGGCCAGCGGGTTGAGGTAGTAGCCAAGGCTACCGGCCAGAATGTGTCCGCTGTTGACGGCATAGACGTAGAGCAGCCAGTTGATGGCGATCAGAACCGAGGTCGCGGTGAGCAGCTTCAGTGTCGGCCGATGCGCCATGGCCGCACGTATCTCGCCCCAGCCGCTAGTCGCTGCGGCGAGCAGGGCCAGTGCGACCATCGACCAAACGATGCGGTGAGCGACGATGGCCGTTGCCGGTATGCCGGACAGCAGTTTGAAGTAGATCGGCAGAACGCCCCACATCGCGTAAGCGGTGATACCGGCTATCAGGCCTTTGCGCGCGTCGGCGGCTTGATCTTCCGTTTGTAGCGTTGTTCGTTGATCCATTCGCCGGTCCCTAGGCGCCGCTGAGCGCGGCCGAAAGATATTGTTAACCTTTACGGTTGTTAGCCGTAGCGAGGCGGGCCTGCAGCCTGCTATTGAGCACTTATGAAATGGCCAAGCACGTGCGCGGACTCTTGCTGAAATTCATCGTTTCAATTGCGGCAGCTGCGACCTTGGCTGGCTGTGTCTCGGGACCCAAGCCAGCACCTGTACCCGTGGCAACACTCGAGCCCCCAACCAAGGCCGATGTTTGGCAGCGGGTGGCGAGCGCAAGCGATGTCGATCGCATCAGGCGAATGGGCAACGCGTGGACGTCGGCGTTGGCGGATGCGCGCAGGTTCCGGGGCGACGTTGCTGAGGAAGGCGAGCTGCTGAAGGCCAATGCAGCGCTCCCGCGTCCGGCGCCAACGCCGGGCAGCTATGCCTGCCGTCTGGTGCGGGTCGGCCGGGTGACCACCAGGGTCAAGGCGCTTGAGCGGTTCAAGCCATTCTTTTGCTATGTCGAAGCCGAGGGCGAACAGCTGACGATCGTCAAGCAGACCGGTAGCCAGCGGCCAATCGGGCGATTGTGGGAAGACGATGACGGCAAGAGGCTTATCTTCCTCGGCAGCCTGGCGCTGGCCAGCGAGGACCAGCCATTGGCGTATGGCGAGAATGCGAAGCGGGACATGGCCGGCGTGCTGGAGCGGATCGCGCCGTTTCGCTGGCGGCTGGTGATCCCGTGGCCGCAGGCGCAGTCCAAGCTGGACGTCTATGAACTGACGCCCGTGCCCGAACAGCCAAAGACCGCATGAGCCTGTCCGACCCACAAGAGGTGCGTGCGCACCTCATCGGAGCGGCCAAGGCCCGCAAGGCATTGACCTATTCCGAGCTGCTGGAGCGGCTGGGGTACGGATTTTCGCGGCCCAAGATGCGCGCCTTGTGCGCGGTGCTGACGACCATCGACAATGAAGCGGCCGAGGCTGGCGAGCCCGAACTGGCAGTGCTGGTCGTGCGCGCCCTCGACGGCTTGCCGGGGCAGGGCTGGTGGGTCGGCTGCAGCGCGACACGCGGATATGTCGGCGACTGGGAAGGGCTTGAGGCGCGGCGGCTCGTAGAGGAACTGCAGGGCGAGGCTTTCGCTTATTGGGCCGAGCGCTAGAGTTTAGGCGGCGGAGCGCCGCTCGATAGTCGCGCCGACCGCGCTCAATTTCTCTTCCAGCCGTTCATAGCCGCGATCCAGATGGTAGACGCGCAGGACCTCGGTTTCTCCCTCGGCCGCAAGGCCGGCGAGGACCAGGCTCATCGAGGCGCGAAGGTCGGTAGCCATGACGGACGCGCCGGTCAGGCGGGGCACCCCGTGGACGATGGCGGAACGGCCGCGAACGTCGATGTCGGCGCCCATGCGACGCAGTTCGGGCACGTGCATGTAGCGGTTTTCGAAGATGGTTTCCTCGAGGTAGCTTTCGCCTGGCGCCATGCACAGCATCGCCATGAACTGCGCCTGCATGTCGGTCGCGAAGCCGGGGAAGGGCGCGGTGCTGAGGGACAAGGGCTTTAACGGCCCGTCGGCGCTGACCTTGATGCCTTTGTCGTGGAACTCCACGACCAGACCGCACTGGGCGAGCGCATTGGTGGTTGCCAGCATGTCCTCAGCGCGGGCGCCGACGAGGTCGATCGAGCCGCCGGTGATGCCGGCCGCGCAGGCATAGCTGCCGGCTTCGATGCGGTCGGGCATGACGGCATATTCGCAGCCATGCAGGCCATCGACGCCGTCGATGATCAGGTGCGACGAGGCAATGCCGTCGATGCGCGCGCCCATGGCGACCAGCAACTGGCACAGGTCGACGATTTCGGGCTCGCGGGCGGCGTTGAACAATTCGCTTCGGCCATTGGCGAGAACGGCCGCCATGATCGCGTTTTCCGTGCCGCCGACCGATACGACGGGGAAGCTGAAGGTGCCGCCACCGATGCGGCCCTTGGGCGCCGATGCTTTGACATATCCGGCAGTGATCTCGATCTCGGCGCCAAGCGCTTCGAGGGCCTTGAGGTGAAGGTCGATCGGCCGGTCGCCAATGGCGCAACCGCCGGGCAGGGACACGATCGCTTCGCCGGCGCGGGCAAGCATCGGACCGAGCACCAGGATTGAGGCGCGCATGCGGCGAACCATGTCGTAGGGCGCGGTGGTGGACGCGATCTCCTTGGCCTGCAGCGTCATGCGGCGGCCATATTCGCCGGGACGGACGCCATCGACCTTGGTCGACACGCCGAGGCCGTTGAGCAAATGTCCAAAGCTGTCCACGTCGGCGAGGCGCGGCAGATTGGCGAGGGTCAGCTTCTCGCCGGTGAGAAGCGCGCACGGGAGCAAGGTGAGGGCGGCATTCTTGGCACCGGAGATCGGGATGGTGCCTTGGAGGCGCTGGCCACCGACAATGTGAATGGAATCCATTGAGTGGCTTTAAGGGATGTGTCGGGGGGTGCAATCCCCGCGAACTCGAGCGAGGTCAGCTCAGGCTTTTTCCAACGTGCACTGGAGCGGGTGCTGATTCTCGCGCGCGAAGTCTATGACCAGGCTGACTTTTGTTTCGGCGACTTCATAGGTGAACACCCCGCACATCCCGACGCCGGTCTGGTGCACCTGCAGCATGACGCGCGTGGCGTCTTCGATGCTCATCGAGAAAAAGCGTTGAAGCACCAGCACGACGAACTCCATCGGAGTGTAATCATCGTTCAGCATCAGCACCTTGTAGTTGCTGGGCTGCTTGGTCTTGGGGCGCGTGCGGGTGACGACACCGCGCTCGACCTCG
This sequence comes from uncultured Sphingomicrobium sp., assembly GCA_964243335.1. GTDB lineage: Bacteria > Pseudomonadota > Alphaproteobacteria > Sphingomonadales > Sphingomonadaceae > Sphingomicrobium. The sequence goes on from CAXTED010000002.1 coordinate 125,856, forward strand.
TCGAGGCCGTCGCCAGTGCCACGATCGGGTTCGTCGGGGCCCATATTCAGTTTGTTCCGCATGAAGTCAGATATGGCACGACCGGCCCGACCCGCAAGGCGGTCCAAGGCGTGTGCGTCACGCCCGGACACAAAAAAGGGCGGCCGCACTCCCGAACACTGGGGAAAGCGGCCGCCCGTCGAAACCTGACTGGAGGAGGGTGGTCAGGCTGCGATTGTGTTCATCTTCTCGGCGTTCACCGCAGCCTGGCTCGAAAGCGGCTGCATGGCTTCACCGGCAAGCTTGACCAGCGTCTCGGTGAAACGGCTGCTGTCGGCGACCGCACGGTCGAACGAGGCACGCGCGATTTCGCTCTGGCGCTGGAAGAATTCCGTTGGCGACTGCGCGTCGGTCAGGGTCTTGACCTCTGCGGCAGCCTGCTCGAGGCCTTCACGGCTACGCTCGACGAGGGTCTCGCCCAGCGACTTGGCGCCGGCAGCAGCGATGCGGCTGGTTTCGGCAAGCGCTTCCATGTTGGCACGCGCCATGGCGGTGACTTCCTCGGCAACGGTGCGGCTGCGCTCAAGTGCATGCTGACCGCGCGAACCGGCTTCGGTGAAGAAAGCCTGGAGCCCTTCGGCGCCCGGCAAGGTAGGCAGGCTCTGCATGGCTGGGAGGGTCGTGAACGACTTCATCCAATTGGCGGGATCGAACTGCATGGTGGTTTCCTTGGACTGGAACGCTGCAGCCGCGCTTTGGGCGGACTCGGCAACGTTCGGGGTTTCAATGGCAGGGGCCGTGTTTACGGCCTTGCGGGTGTATGGCTTGCGCTCGGTCTTGACCCGGCGCGAGTTGACCTTCTTGACGGCTTCGACAACTGCCGGAGCAGCGGCCTTGCGGGTGTATGGCTTGCGCTCGGCCTTGACCTTCGGAGCGGCCTCAACCACCTGCGGCGCAGCGGCGTCCTGATTGTCGGCCTGCGCTTCGGCGGCGAATTCGTTGATCAGCTGATCCATGATGTTTCCTGTCGAGTCGAGCGTTATGTTGCAGTGCACAATATAGCGCAGTTCGTGGGCTTTCAAGTCTTTTTTGTGAGCAGGTGCAGCATTGACGCGGGTAGCAGCCGTGCGGCAAGTGCGTGGCATGGCTCCATCCTTCAGCGCGGATCACGAAATTGCCAATGCGTCACGGGGCGACGTTCGCCGTCGGCGCGGCCTTCTGATCGTGCTTTCTTCGCCTTCAGGGGCGGGCAAGTCGACGATCTCACGCTTGCTGCTGGGTGCCGATCCGGAGGTCAGGATGTCGGTGAGCGCTACCACGCGACCAATGCGGGCCGGAGAGCGTCCGGGCCAAGACTATCACTTCGTCGGCGATGACGCCTTCGACACGATGGTTGCCGCCGGCGAGTTCGTTGAGTGGGCGCCGGTGTTCGACCATCGCTACGGAACGCCCAAGGCGCCGGTGAAGGCCGCGCTTAAGGCCGGAAGCGACATCCTGTTCGATATCGATTGGCAGGGTACCCAGCAACTGCATGCGGCGATGGGCGAAGATCTTGTGCGGATCTTCATCCTGCCGCCGTCGCTCGCCGAGCTTGAGCGGAGGTTGCGCTCACGCGGTACTGACAGTGAGGCAGTGATCGCCAGCCGCATGGCTCGTGCGACGGGCGAAATCAGTCACTGGGCGGAATATGATTATGTGCTGATCAATCGCGACAGCGAGGCGTGCCTGGCCAAGGTGCAGAGCATCGTTGCGGCCGAGCGATTGAAGCGTCAGCGGCAGGTCGGGCTGGTGGCGTTCGTGCGCGACCTGGTCAGCGGATCAGGCGCGTAGCAAAGCCAGAAAGCGGGCGCCGGCGCGATAGTCGGCTTCGCGGGAATCCAGCGCCTTGCGGGCTTCTGAGTCTTCGCCCCAGGTGTCGAGCTGATATTGCTCGTCGAGGCTGACCGCCGCCCAACCGGTTTCCAGGTCAATGGCGCGCTCAAGCAGGGCCAGGCCCGCAATCAGTGAACCGCCAACTGTGACGAGGGGCGCAAGGCCAGCGAGGGTGAAGGCGTCGAGAGCGGACACCGCGGTGTCCAGTGCGGCGAGGGTTTCGGCGGGTTGGTCGACCGGGTTGATGCCGGTGGTGACCACGAACTCGACCCCGAAGCGCTCGCAAGCCCAGGCCAATAGCGGGTCCCAAGTCCGGCTTTCCAGAGCGACGAGCGGGCGTGGGCCCTCAGCGCGATAGGTGAGAAGGTCACTCCGGGCGAAGCGGGACAGGCTTGCGGCGAACTCGGCTGGGTCCGGTGCGACTCGGTCGGTGGCGGCATTGGCGAGGCCGGTGAGCGGCATGGCGCGCGGATCGATGGTTTCGCTCGCCAGGGACCATTCAGCAGCGATCGCTTCTGCCAGCGGCTGGTTCGCGACGTGCAAAGGTGCTCGGGCTGGAGTGCGCAGGGGTTTGCCGTCGAGCAGTATCTGCCAGCCGCCTTCAACCGGCGCTGAGGCGGCTTCCTTCCAAAATCTCTTCACGCGTCGTCCCGCTTCCAGCCCTTCTTCATCAAGGTGGGAGGAATGATGGCGAGGGCAAGACCGAGCACGGCGATCGCCACGCCCGGCGCGCGCCAGCCGTCAGGACGGACCCAGTCGGAGAAGGCAACGCCAAGGCCAGCGAGAAAGATCAGCACGCCGCTGACGCGCAGAGCGGCGAAGGCGGCAAAGCGGCGGCGCCAAAGAGCGGGGTCCGACTGCGGCGTGCTCATGCGGCGCGCTGCTGTAGTTGTGACATGATGCCGAGAATGTCGGCGGGTTCCTGTGCGATGGCCTGCGCCCCGGCGGCCCACAGCTCGGCCTCGGCATGATAACCCCACGATACACCGATCGCACCCGCGCCAGCGGCCCGCGCCATGCCCATGTCGTAGCCGGTGTCGCCGACCACCAGCGTGTCGGCCGGGTTGGCGCTGGCTTCGACCATGGCGGCGAGCGCCATGGCGGGATCGGGCTTGGACGGGTGACGATCCGCAGTCTGGAGGGTGACGAAGCGGTCGAACAGGCCGTGCGCGGTGAGGCAATGGCGAAGGCCGCGATCGGACTTGCCGGTGGCCACGCCAAGCAGCCAGCCGTCCGCTTGAAGCGCGTCGAGCAGGGGCACGATCCCATCGTAGAGCGGCTCCTCGACCTGGCCGGCAGCGCGCATGGCGACGAACACATCGCGGTAGGTGGCGGACAAAGCCTCATGCTCTTCGGCACAAGCTTCGGGCGCTAGTACGGCCATGGCTTGGGGCAGGCTCAAGCCAACAATGCTGCGCGAGCGCTGAGCGCCTGGCTCTACCCGGCCGTGGCGGTGGAAGCATTCCGCCAGTGCCAGAGCAATGGTGGCGCCGCTGTCGACCAAGGTCCCGTCGCAGTCGAACAGGGCCAAGCGGTTCATGGGCGTTTGCCCGGTGGGGTTCGGGGTCCGGTACGGCCGCCCGTGGGCGGTCTCCCACTGGGAGGTCGGCCACCGCCATCGGTGGGCTTGCCGCTGCCAAGAGGCCTGCCGCGGCCAGCGGGCTTGTCGCCAGTTGTAGGTCTTGCAGAACCGGAGCGCGCGCTGCCTGGCTTAGACGCGACGGGCTTGCCACGCGGTGCTGGCTTGCCGGGTGCCGGGGCACCGCGGGACCGGCGCTCGCCCTTGCGTTCGCGGCGGCGGTTCTTGGCGTCGGCCGAGGCGGCGCGACGTTTGACCACCGGATCCTTGGCAGGATCGGGGTTGTCGAGCGGCAGGTTGTCACCGGCCATAGGCTCGAAGCCTAAGGTGTTCAGACTCTCGGCGAAGTGATGCGGCAGTTCGGCGGTGCGGTCGATCGGGCCGGCCGGTGCGTCGATGCGCAGGCGGCGCGCGTGAAGGTGCATCTTGCGGCTGATCCCGCCGGTTAGGTAAGACTCCGGGCCGCCATATTTCGCATCGCCGACGATCGGATGGCCGATCGCCGCCATGTGCGCCCGAAGCTGGTGCGTGCGTCCGGTCAAAGGCTGCAGTTCGACCCAGGCGGCGCGGTCACCGGCATGATCGATCAACCGCCAACGAGTCCGCGCCGAGGCGCCATTCTCCTCATCGACGTGCATCTTCTCGCCGCCGGTACCGGGCTGCTTGGACAAGGGCAGGTCTATCAACCCTTCCTCGGTGGCAGGGAGGCCGACGACCAGCGCCCAATAAACCTTACGCGCATTGCGGTTGGCGAAGCTTTTGGCGAAGAAACCGGCGGCACGCGCCGTGCGGGCAACCAGCAGCAGGCCGCTGGTGTCCTTGTCGAGACGGTGCACCAGCTTGGGTCGATTGCCGTCCTGGTCGGCAAGGCCATCGAGCAAACGGTCGAGGTGCTGGTTGGTCTTGGTTCCACCCTGCGTGGCGAGACCCGGTGGCTTGTTGAGCACGAAGGCATCGGGCGTCGAGTCGATCACCATCTCGCGCACGAAAGCTTGTTCGTCCTCCGTCAGAGGAACGATGACGCGCTGCGGCCGATCGACCTTGGCGGGCTCGGCGTCGGCGTTCGGCATGCGGATCTGCTGGCCGGTTTCCAGCCGATCGCCGGGCGTCGCCTTCTGGTCGTTGACCCGCAACTGCCCGGTACGCGCCCAGCGCGACACCAGGTTGAACGAGATGTCGGGCAGGTGCCGTTTGAACCAGCGGTCGAGGCGAATGCCGTCGTCGTCGTCCTTGACGGTATAAGTGCGTGCGTCGGAAGTGGTCATCATCTGGCGCTTAGCCGCTGGAGAGGGTCTTCGCAAAGCGGATGGACGTTCGCTCATAGCCATGGGCGCGGTAGAAGCTGTGGGCGGGGAGCAGGCGGTCGTTGCTGGTGACCTCGATCAACGTACAGCCAAGTGTCCTAAGGCGAGCTTCGGCTTCCGCCAGGAGCCGTTCGCCGAGGCCTTGGCGGCGGCGGTCCTCGGCGACGACCAGGACGGTAATGCGACCGAGCGGCAGCGGCCGATGAGGCATGGTCGTGCGGGTAAAGCCACACGCGGCGACGACCCGCTGGCCTTCGCTCAGGACCAGCAAGGGTTCCTTGGCCTTGGCGATTGCGGTGAGGTTAGCGCGAATGGCGGCGGCGTCGATGTCATGGTCGAGAAGTGCGAACAGGGCCACGAGGGTGTCGGCGTCCTTCGGCTCTGCCTCACGCAGGACGAGGGGAGCGGGTGGCGCGGGGGCTGGAGCCGGTTCCTCGTGCCGCGGGTCCTTGGCTCTGACTGCCGCCTGAGGCGCGGCCTTGCGAGGCTTTGCGCCGACGGCCTTTAGGCTGGCCTTCCAATCACCTGCCTCACCCTTGCGGAGGAACTCTGCGACCGCTTCCGGGGACGCTTCGGGCTTGCCGGCCTTGCTAAGGCCGAATGCCGGTTCGCCCGCTGGGTCCGACAGTCCGTACAGGCCATAACCCGCTTTGCCGGGCGTCCGGACTCGCGAGCGCACCAGCTTGAGCCCGCGATTGCTCGCCATGTCGGCCAGCGCGTCGGGATCGAGGCTCACAGGCGGTCGGGGCTCACAGGCGGTCGAGGAGATAGAGGACCAGTCCGACCAAGCCGCCCACCAAAGTGCCGTTGATGCGGATATATTGCAGGTCACGGCCGACCGCGCTTTCCAGCCGGTCGGTGATGGTCTTGGCATCCCAGCCGCGGACGGTGTCGCTGACCAGCCGCACGATCGAGCCGCCATAGCTCGCCGCCATACCGACCACCGTGCGCCGAGCGAACTGGTTGATGGCACCGCGAATGCGTGGATCATGCTCCAGCGTGCCACCCATCGCCTTGAGCACTTCGCCAAGCTTGCCCGCCATGGCGGCGTCGGGATTGCGGGCTGCGGCGATCATCGACGCCCGGCCTTTCTGCCAGAGCGTGTCGATCCACATGCCGACCGACTTGTTCGCCAGCAGATCATTCTTCCACCCCTCCACCCGGGCGCGGACGTCGGGGTTGGTCTGGAGGTCATTGGCGAGCTGTGCCAGCGCTTCCTCAAGTTTAACGCGGACCGGGTGCGCAGGGTCGGTGCTCATCTCAAGCGTGAGCTTGCGAAGACCCTCGATGATCGATTCGGACAAAGTGTCATCGAGTCCGGCGAGGCGAAGCACCCAATTGACGCGCTTTCGCACCATGTCGCGGATCAGCAGTTCATTGGCATCGAGCGAGCGGGCTAGCATGCGGATGCCCGCCTCCAGCATTGGCACGTGCCGGTCCTCGTTGATGGCAGAGGCGAGTGCGTGGCCAAGTAAAGGTGCGACCTCGGCTTGGCGAAGGCGCTGAGACACGGCGCCCTTGACCAGCCCGCCGAGCCGCTCGTCATCGAGCGCCTCGAACAGGTCCCCGATCAGGCGGGATGCACCCTGCCGGATGCGGGTGCCTTCGCCGCTGGGCGCAGCCAGGAAGCGGCCCACCCCAGCGGCGATGTCGACCTTTCGCATGCGCCGAGCGACGACGCGGGGGACAAGAAAGTTGTCGCGCAGGAACTGGGCGAGCGTGTCGCCGATGCGGTCCTTGTTGCGGGGGATGATGGCGGTGTGCGGGATCGGCAGGCCAAGCGGGTGGCGGAACAAGGCCGTGACGGCGAACCAGTCGGCTAGGCCGCCGACCATCGCCGCTTCCGCAAATGCCTTGACCAGCCCCGCCCACGGATATTCCGGAGCGAGCATCCGGCTCCAGGCGAACAAGGCCGCCATGACCAGCAGCAGGCCGGTCGCGGCGCGCTTCATGCCGGCGGCGCCCGGCTCAGCCGGGTTGAAGCGCTTTCCGAGTATTCGGGACGCGGGCAGGTCGGCGCGGTTCATCTTGCCACCCTTAGCGCCCGGATCTGGCGAATCCACCGCTCGCTCTGACTACTCCGCCGGTTGCGGTGCCGACCCTGGAGGCGCTTCGCCGCGAAACACCGGGTTGATGTCGGCATTTGCAGGGGCGTCGTCGCCAACTACCAGCCTGCCAAGCTTTCGACCGATCCAGTTCTCGACCGACACCGCCAATGAGAAGAGCGCGGGTACCAGCATCAGGGTCAGGATCGTCGAGAAGATCAACCCGCCGATCACTGTAATGCCCATCGGCTGCCGCCAACTGCCGTCGCCGGTGAGTGACAGGGACACGGGCACCATGCCAGCGACCATGGCGACGGTGGTCATCACGATGGGCTGGGCGCGTTTGTGCCCGGCCTCGATGATGGCTTCGTCCTTGGGCACGCCGTGGTTCATCATCTCAACCGCGAAGTCGACCAACAGGATCGAGTTCTTGGCGACGATCCCGAACAGCATCAAAACGCCGATCAGCACGGGTAAGGACACCGCGGTATTGGTCAGTGCCAAGGCGATGCCGGCACCAAGTGGGGCAAGCAATAGCGACCCCATGTTGACCAGCGGCGACAGGAAGCGGCGGTAGAGCAGGACCAGCACGGCGAATACCAGCAACACGCCGGCGCCAAGCGCCAGTGCGAAGTAGTAGATCAGCTCACTTTGCCACTTCTGCGAGCCCAGATTGAGCTTGTTCACGCCCCGCGGCAGCGCCTTCATCGTCGGCAGTTCGTTGATCTTCTTCCACGCGTCGCCGCTCACGAGGTTGGGCGCGAGATCAGCGCCGACCGCGACGAAGCGCTGCTGGTTGGTGCGGGCGATGGAGGTCGCGCCAGCGCCGAAACCGATCTCCGCGACCGACTTCAAGGGCACCGAGCCGCCACTTGCGGTGGGTACGGGAAGGTTCTGAAGCGTGGACAGGTCGCGCCGGCTATTCTCCGACAATGCAACGATGATCGGTATCTGCCGGTCACTCAGCGAGAACTTGGCGCTATTCTGTTCGATGTCGCCCAGCGTCGCGATACGGATCGTCTGGCTAAGTGCGGTTGTCGTAACGCCCAGATCTGCCGCGAGGTCGAAACGCGGCTTGATCACGATTTCCGGCCGAACAAGGTCACCCTGAACACGCGGGGCGCGCAACTCCGGCAGCTTTTCCATCTCAGACGAGATCTTTTGAGCTGTTTGCTTCAGCAATTCCGGATCATCACCGCCAAGATAGAGGGTGATGTCACGGCCGCCGCCGCCGCCGGCTTCGGGGCCACCACCATCCTGGGAGATGACGTTTACGCGGGCGTCGGCAATCTGGGCGAGTTGGGGCGCAAGGCCCCGCTCGATCTCGGTGCTCGTGCGCTCACGTTCCTTCTTGTAGCGAACGTTGAGAAAGCCGGAACCGACGAACACGCGTTGGAAGACCTGATCAACGTCGGGGTCTCGCTGAACGATGTCGGCGGTACGCTGCATCACGGCCTGCGTTTGGGCGAGTGTCGAACCAGGCGACAGGCCGATCCGGATTCGCGAATTAGGTTGATTCTGCGTGGGCTGGAAGCTGAACGACAGCGTCTGGAAGATGAGAACCGTGGCTCCCAACGCAACGAAGGACGCGACCACGGGCACCCACCGATGCCTCAGGGTCCATCGCAGCAAATCAAGATAGCGGGTCATCACTGGCCCGGAGGCATGCGCCGCCTCGCCGTGGGACTTGAGGAAATAAGCGGCGATCAGCGGGGTGATCATGCGGGCCACGAGAAGGCTCATCAGCACCGAGATGACGACCGTGTAGCCGAAGGCGCGGAAGAACTGCCCCGAGATACCGGGCATCAGGGCAACCGGCAGGAAGACCGCGACAATGGCCATGGTCGTGGCGAGCACGGCCAATCCGATTTCGTCGGCCGCATCGATCGACGCCTGATAGGCCGATTTACCCATGCGCATGTGGCGAACGATGTTCTCGATCTCGACGATGGCGTCATCGACCAGCACGCCGGCCACCAGGCTCATCGCCAGCAGTGAGAGGAAGTTGAGGTTGATGCCCAGCAAGCTCATGAACCAGAATGCGGGGATTGCCGAAAGCGGGATGGCAAGCGCGGAGATCAGGGTCGCCCGGACGTCGCGAAGGAAGAGGAACACGACCAGAACGGCAAGCAGGGCGCCTTCGACCAGCGCGTGGATCGACGAGGTGTACTGCGACTTCGTGTAATCGACGCTGTTGTCGATCTCGTTGAAGCGGATCTTGGAGTCTTCCTTTTCGATCTTGTGGAGTTCCTCCCACACAAGATCATAGGCGCTCACCTCTGATGCGCCCTTTGAGCGCGAGACGTTGAAAGTGACGACCTGGCGGCCGTTGATTTTAGCCAGGGTGCGCTGTTCCGAATAACCGTCCTGAACCTGCGCGATGTCAGCCAAGCGAACCACGCGGCCGCCCGGGATGGAAATCTGCGTCTGCGAAAGGTCATAGGCCGTTGCCGCATTGCCGAGCACGCGGACCGATTGCTCCGAGCCGGCGATTTCGGCTCGGCCACCCGACGCATTGATGTTGCCCTGTCGAAGTTGGGCGTTGACCTGTGCCGCCGTAAGACCCTGAGCCTGCAAGGCTTCCGGGTTCAGCACGACGCGGATCTGACGATCAACTCCGCCCTCGCGGCTGACGGCGGCGACGCCCGCGAGGCCGAGCAAGCGCTTGGATACGTCATTGTCGACGTACCAGCTTAGCTGTTCCAGGCTCATGTCGCTGGTTTCGGCCGCGATGTAGACAAACGGATCACCGGCGATGTCGACTCTGGTGATCTGCGGCTCGAGAATGCCTTCCGGCAGGTCGCCGCGGGCTTGCGCCACGGCATCGCGCACATCGTTGACGGCACGGTCGACCGGTGTGCCGATCTTGAACTGCACGAAGGTCGAGCTGTTGCCCTCGCGAACCGTGCTGCTTAGCTCGTCAACACCGTTGACGCCGCGAACGGCCGACTCGATGCGCTGCGTGACCTGAGTCGCCATCTCGGATGGCGCGGCACCCGGCTGCACGATCGTCACCGCCGCACCGGGGAAATCGATATCCGGATTATTGGTGACGCTCATGCTCATGAACGCCACGATCCCGGCCAGCATGAGGCCGATGAACAGCACGATCGGCGGCACCGGATTGCGGATGCACCAGGCCGAAATGTTGCGGAAGCTCATGGTTTACCGATCTGCAGTTCGAGTTTGCGGCTCAGCGCCCGGTCGCGGCAATGAGCCGCGGCGCGATCTTCTGACCGGTGCTGAGGAACGGCCCGGCGGACACGACAACGCGCTCCTGCCCGGTCAGACCCTCGGCGATGCTGACGCCGCTATCGTCCACCGAGCCAACCTTGATCGGACGGCGCTCAACCTGATTGCGGGCATTGACGATGTAGACGTAATTGCCGTCGGCATCGCTCAACACGGCGCTTTGCGGCAGCAATGGAGCCGTGGCTGCACCCGCGGTAATCCGCGCTTCGGCAAAGCCACCGGGCCGAATGCCCGCCGCATAAGGGACCGAGATCCGCACCTCGCCCTGGCGGCTGGTTGGATCGATCACCGGGGATACCTGGCGAACCGTTCCGCTCAGGGCCATTTCGGAGCCCAAGGGGGTGACGCTGGCCGGCAAGCCGACGCGCATGGCGGCGAGGTCACCCTGCGACAGGTTTGCCCGCATTTCCATCGCGCCATCGCGGGCGAGGCGGAACAAGGGGCCTGAGGCGCCGCCGATAATCTGGCCGACTTCGACAGAGCGGCTGAGAATGAGACCGGAGTTCGGTGCGACCACGTTGAGCAGGCCAATGCCGGCCTGGGCGCCGCCAAGCTGAGCCTGTGCGACGCGGACCTGCGCCAGAGCCTGGTCACGCGCACCGCGCTTGCGGTCCAGATCGGCCTTGGACACGAACCCTCGACCGACAAGAGAGGCGCTGCGTTCATACTCGCTCTGCGCCAGTGCTGCACTGGCGCGCGCTGCCTCGATCGCCGCACTGAGTTGTTGTGCCTGTTGAGCCTGCACAGTCCGGTCCACCGTCACCAGTGTCTGACCCTGACGAACCCAACTGCCCGCGTCGACCAGCACGGCCGTCACGCGACCGCCGCCGCCGGCCGCGCCGATTGGCTGATCGCGCTGAGCGGCAAGCGCGCCGCTGGCGGTGACCACGCGCGCGACGGAGCTTCGTCCGGGAACGATCACCGATACCGCGGGCACCTGTCCGCCGCCACCGGCCGACGTGCCCGCCGCCGCGGCATCATTGCCCGGGCCACGGGAAAACAGGTAATAAGCTCCTGCAAGCACCAAGGCGAGAAGCAAGGCACCGATGATCAGCACGCGTCGGCGCCGCTTCCCATTGTCCACCACCATGACCGTATCCCGGCCCATTGGCGTTTCCCGTTCGACGCGCGTTTCACGATTCATGCTCAGGAACTCTCGTTAACGATAGCTTGTCTTGGCCCAGTGCGGCTGTATTAGCCGAATAGGGCAGCGCAGCGCAACAGCGCCGCCCTGAGCGGGTGTTGCAATTGTTTTTCGACCAATGACGGCACTGGGTCCGCCAAAGGTCATTTGGCATATAGCGCAAAAATCGGGCAGGTTGCAGCCCTGGACATGGAAGAGGGTGCCAAGCATGATCGGAGACCACGGAATCATCGCCTCGATAATCATCGGGTTGGTCGCAGGAGCGATCGCCAAGATGCTGATGCCCGGACGCGATCCGGGTGGCTGCTTCATCACCATATTGCTTGGTATCGGCGGCGCGCTGCTGGCGAACTTTCTTGGTCGTGCAATCGGCTGGTATGAGGCAGGGGAGAGTGCCGGCTTCCTGGCCGCGATCGTCGGCGCGGTGCTGATCCTGTTCATCTATCGGCTGGTGCTCGGACGTCGTCGCAGGCCCTAGGCAAAGCCGTTCACGTCAGCGCCATGGGGCGTCGGTCATTCCGGCAGCGATCCGACGCAAAATGGGGATGACATGCGCAGAACAATGATTGCTTCGCTCTTACTGGCAACAACGGTTGCGCTTCCATCGACGGCGCTTGCTCAGCAAGTGCTGCCGGTGGCGGTACAACAGTTGGGTACTCGCCTAGACATCGTTGCCACGGGTGAGGTTACCCGCGTGCCCGACGTCGCGGTGATTTCGGCTGGCGTGGTGACCAAAGCGGCAACCGCTACTGCTGCGATTGGCGACAATGCCGATCGCATGGCGCGGGTGCGGGCGGCGCTGCGGCGTGCCGGCATCGCCGATCGCGACATCCAGACCAGTTCGGTCAGTCTCAATCCCGACTATCGCTACGTCGATAGCCAGCCGCCGCAGCTGATCGGCTATCAGGCGAGCAACAACGTCTCGATCCGCTTTCGCGACATCCGTCGCACGGGGCAAATCCTGGATGCGTTGGTGGCGGAGGGAGCGAACCAGTTGAACGGACCAAGCTTGACCGTGGACAAGCCCGAGGCCGCGCTCGACGAGGCGCGCGTGGCGGCCATCGCCGCCGGGCGTCAGCGGGCGGACCTCTATGCCCGCGCCCTAGGTTTGAGGATCGTGCGCCTGATATCGGTGTCGGAAGCAGGGGCCGAACAGCCTCGTCCGATGCCGATGATGGCAGACATGGTTACCGTCAGTGGGTCCAGGGTGAAGCGCACCGAGATCGATCCGGGCGAGCAGAAGATCGGCACAAGCGTGTCGATGAGCTTCGAACTGCGTTAACGCTTTCGGGCGGGAGCTGAGGCACTCGGCGCAGCGCGCCGGGCGCCGCGGCGGCGCTGGCCCAAGGCGGCTGCAGGGACAATCATCGCTCCAAGCATCGACAGCAGCAGGTTCGGCAGGGAAAACCCGCTGACCACGATCGCTCCGCCGCCTAGCCACGGCGTCAGCAATGCGCCGCCAAGGGCCGCTCCGCCGAGGCCGGCGCCGATCCACATTAGGACCTGTAGTCCGGTATTTGCCCCGGCGATCACGCTGGAAAGCCAGCCAATCACCAGTCCAAGCAGCAGTATGGCGATCCAGGTCAGCAAATCCGACGTTCCTTGAGCAAAGAAAAGGGCGGCACGTGAACGCGCCGCCCCCTCTTAGGCCAAAAGATTGGATGCGTTAACGCACCGAACCGCGGCGAACCAGATTCACGATCGCAAGAAGCACGATCGCACCAAGCAGCGAGTACAGGAAGCTCTCGATGGTGAGGCCGTTGTTCAGCGACTTGTTACCGCCAAGCAGGAAGCCCGCAATGGCAGCGCCGACGATGCCGACGACGATATTGAGGATGATACCCTGCTGGCCGTCGGTGCGCATGACCATGCTCGCCAACCAACCACAGATACCACCAACGATCAGCCAAAGAATGAAGCCCATGAGTGTTCCCTCCTGTTATCGCCCCCCGTTAATGGGCGGCCGTGCGGCATCAAGACGCGTGATGCGCCAATGTTGTTCCGCATGAGGAACGCTCTGTCTAGTATCGGCTCCGAAATGAGTCCGGTCGCTCGTGACGAGCAACGACGCAGTCGGTGCGATCAGTAACGCTGCTGGCGCTCGTAAACGTCGCGATAATGCTGGATCCGGGTAACCCGGAGCCCGGGCATTCCGCTACGATCGACAGCCCGCTGCCAGCCGGCGAATTCCTCAAGGCTGAGGGTGTAACGCGCGCAGGCTTCGTCAACCGTGAGCAGGCCGCCGGCGACAGCGGCGACGACTTCAGCCTTACGCCGGACGACCCAGCGGGTGGTGCCCGCGGCCGGGAGCGACTCTAGCGTCAGCGGTTCGCCCAGCGGGCCAATGACTTGATGTGGTCGAAATTTCTGGTTTTCTAGCATTGCGACCTCAGCGCCGGTGGATAGGGAGTGGGTGCAACACGTTTATCGGCAAGCCATTCAAGGAAAGCTGAAGCGCGTGGGTTAACGCCATGATCATTCCTCTCTCCCAATTCGGGATTCGCTTGCTGTTCCTGAGTTGTCGTCAGCGAAATTGCCGCTGAGCCGAAGCGATGCCTCGCGCCAGCCGTCCGATGCGCTCAGGAGGCAGACGATCGCCTGACGGCGATCTGAGTCCGAAACGGAGCCATTGATCTGGTTGAGGCGATCCAGAAGGGTCGCCAAATCGTGTCCGGCCGCTTGGCCGTCAGCGACAAACTGCCCTTCGAAACGCGACAATCTCAGCTCCCCTTCGCTCTGCCTGAACCCGGTCTAGCGGCGAGGGGTGAACTTGCGGTAAAGAGTAGCACCATGCTGACAGCTTTCGATCTTCCAGGCCCCGCGGCAGCGGCACGAATCGTCGTCGCTATGAGCGGCGGCGTCGACAGTTCGGTGGTGGCCGGCCTGGCCGCTCGCACCGGCGCCGAAGTGATCGGGGTCACGCTTCAGCTTTACGATCATGGCGAGGCAGCCAAGCGCAGCGGATCATGCTGCGCGGGGCAGGATATCTATGACGCGCGCACCGTGTGCGATCGCCTCGGCATTGCGCATTACGTACTCGACTACGAAAGCCGCTTTCGCAGCCAAGTGATCGACCGCTTCGCCGACGCTTATGCGCGCGGCCGGACACCCGTACCCTGTTCCTTGTGCAATCAGGGGGTGAAGTTCACCGATCTGGTGGCGTTCGCGGGCGAGCTTGGAGCCACCTGCCTCGCGACCGGCCATTATGTGCGGCGGGTCGTGAAGGAAGGGCGTGCAGAACTGCACCGCGGCGCGGACCCGGCGCGCGACCAGAGCTACTTTCTCTACGGCACCACGGCAGAGCAGCTGGAGTTTCTGCGCTTCCCTTTGGGCGACATGCCCAAGGCGAAAGTGCGCGAGCTTGCGCTGGAGATGGGGTTGGCGGTCGCGGCCAAGCCCGACAGCCAAGACATCTGCTTCGTGCCGGATGGCGACTATGCCGGCCTGGTGCGGCGGCTTCGGCCGGAGACCGCCGCCCCTGGCGAGATCGTCGACCTGTCCGGCCGCGTCCTCGGCCAGCATGAAGGCGTGGTCGGCTTCACCGTTGGGCAACGGCGCGGCATCACCATCGGGGGGCAGGCCGAGCCGTTGTACGTCGTGCGGATCGAACCGGACACGCGCCGGCTGGTGGTTGGTCCGCGGCGGGCGCTTGCTGTCGGGGGCGCGCGATTGGACGCGATCAACTGGCTGGGCGAGGCGCAGCGCGAGGTAACCGTCAAGGTGCGCTCGATGGCTCCGGCCGTGCCCGCCACGCTGAGCGGCGGCCATGTGCTGTTCGATCGTCCGGAGTTTGGCGTTGCGCCGGGCCAAGCGGCGGTGATCTATGACGGCAGCCGGGTGCTTGGTGGTGGCTGGATCGCCGAAACGACAGCAGCGAGCCTGATCAGCGAGGCCGCCTGATGGTGGCGATCAGCGCGGGCGTGTTGCTCTACCGCCGCCGCGAGGCTGCGATCGAGGTGCTGCTGATCCATCCGGGCGGGCCGTTCTGGCGGGGCAAGGACAAGGGCGCCTGGATGATGCCCAAGGGAGCGATCGAGGAGGGTGAGACCGCTCACCAAGCCGCCCTGCGGGAGTTTTCAGAAGAGGTCGGCACACATCTGACCGGTATTCCGTTCAAGCTGTGTACGGTGCGGCAGGCAGGCGGCAAGATCGTCGAAGCGTTCGCGCTTGAGGGCGATCTCGATGCCGCTGCGGCGACCAGCAATGAGTTCGAGCTTGAGTGGCCGCCGCGGAGTGGGCGGATGCAGATGTTCCCGGAAGTCGACGACGCGCGGTGGATGGGCCTGGCCGAAGCGCGGGCACGGATACTGCCGAGCCAGCGGCCGATCCTGGACGCGCTTGAGGCGAGATTGGCCAGCTAGAGCTGGAAGCTGCCTTCGATCACCGTGTGGCAGGTCCCGCCGAGAATAACGCGGTCGCCTTCCAGCCGGCAATCCAGCAGCCCGCCCCGTTGGCTGGCCTGCCACGCCGAAAAGTGCGTGCGACCGAGGCGCTCGGCCCACAAGGGCACCAAGGCGGCGTGGGCGGAGCCGGTGACCGGGTCCTCGTCGATGCCGTGGTAAGCAGCGAATACGCGGCTGGCGATATCGTGATCGTCACCGGGGGCCGTGACGATCACCAGGCTGTCGATCGAGCGCAAGGCGGTGAAGTCTGGGCGAACGGCGCGAACCGCGGCTTCGTCAGGCAAAGTCACGATGACCGCGCCATTGCCGCCTTGGCCGCGGTGCACTGGCAGGTCGGCCAGGCAAAGCGCGGCGAGGGCGTCGGGCGCTTCGGCTTGGGTCACCTTCGATGCGGGTAGGTCGAGTTCCAAGGTGCCGTCCACTCCGCGGCGAACCTCAAGCACGCCTGCACGCGTGGCAAAGCGCACGCGCTCGCCGTGGAGCAGCACGTGACCGCTCGCCAGCGTGGCGTGGCCGCACAGGTCGACCTCCACCGTAGGAGTGAACCAGCGCAGGTGGAAGTCGGCGGCGCCATCGTCGAGCGGCACCGTGAAAGCAGTCTCGGACAGATTGTTCTCGGCGGCGATGGCCTGCAGCGTGGCGTCCGGGAGCCAAGACTCGAGCGGCATGACCGCCGCCGGATTGCCGCTCAGCGGGGTCGGCGCGAACGCATCGACCTGAAAAAAAGGCAGGATCATCGGGCCTCCGTCAAATGCTGGGGCAGCAGGGTTTCCCGGTCGGTGTGACCTTCCGGGTCGAGGTGGAGGAAGATCTCGGTGCCCGGAAAGAGCTTCTGCAATGATTCTTCGATCGGATCGAGGCGGTCGTGCGCTTCGCGCACGGTCCAATCCGCCGGGACCCATACATGGAACTGGATGAAGTCGTGCGTGCCCGCAGTGCGTGTGCGGACGTCATGAATGCCGGCAAGCTCGGGATAGGTGGCCGCCGCTTCCAAGAAGGCTTCCCGCTTGGCGAGTGGCCATTCCTTGTCCATCAGTTGATCGATCGATCGGCCGGCAGCGCGCCAGGCGCCCCACAGCAGCCATGCCGCCAGAATCATGCCAAAAACCGCGTCGGCGCCGCGCAGGTTGAGGTATTGATCAAGTGCAAGGGCGGCGATGACGGCGCCGTTCAGCGCGAGGTCCGACGAGTAATGGATCTTGTCGGTCTCGATCGCGACCGACCCGGTGCGCGCGACGACCCGTCGCTGATAGGAAATCAACGCCAAGGTCGCCGCCATGGCCAGCAGCGACACGCCGATACCCACCTCCGCCTGCTGCGTTGGGGCGCCGGACAGCAATCGCGCCACCGACCGCCAGGCGATGCCAACCGCCGAGGCGCCGATCAGCACCACCTGGGCGAGAGCCACCAGGGCCTCCGCCTTGCCGTGGCCGAACCGGTGATCGTGGTCGGCAGGCAGCGCCGCGATGCGGATCCCGGCAAGCGTGACGAGGCTGGCGACCAGGTCGAGTACCGTATCCGCCAGGCTGCCGAGCATGGCGGTGGAATCGGTAGCCACGGCAGCCCAGGTCTTGGCGAGCAGCAGGATGGCGGCCACTGCCACGCTGGCCAGCGCTGCACGCGAAGCGAGGCGCGCGCGCTCGGCCCCGACCAAACGCGGTTGAGCGGCCTTGGTCACGGGTAGAGCAGGCCTTCGCGCCATGGGGCATCGTCGGCGTCGCGGGTAAACAAGCGGCGTTCGTGGAGCCGGTGCTCGCGATCGCTCCAAAACTCGATCGCGCGCGGCACCAGCCGAAAGCCTGCCCAACGCTCCGGACGAGGAACATCCTGCCCTTCGAAGCGGGCCGTCGCGTCGGCCACGCGGGCTTCGAACACGGCGCGGCTGGCCAAGGGCTGGGACTGGAGCGAGGCGTGAGCGCCGATCTGGCTGGATCGGCCACGGCTGGCGAAATATTCGTCGGCGTCGGCATCGCTGACCTGGTGCATCGGCCCTTCGGCGCGCACCTGCCGGCGCTGCGATTTCCAGTGGATGCACAAGGCACCTTCGGGATGGCCGGCGATCTCGCGCCCTTTACGAGAGTCTAGGTTGGTAAAGAAAGCGAACCCTTCCGGCCCGAAGCGGCGGAGCAGAACGATCCGCACGGACGGACGCCCAGCCGCATCGACGCTGGCTACGGCCATGGCGTCGGGGTCATTAAGTTCGGTCCTGTTCGCGTCGCTCATCCACTGCGCGAACAATTCAAAGGGATCATCAGCCATGAGCGGCGTTTTACGCGCGGGTTCATGGGTCCGGCAAGCGCAGGCCGGTGCAAGGCAGCTAGCGTCGCGCGCCAACTTGCGCCAAGACGCGACGCCATGGACGTATATTCACGGCTCGGGGTCAAGCGAGGCGCGAGCGATGCCGAGATCAAGAAGGCCTATCGCAGCCTCGCCAAGCAGCTTCACCCCGACAAGAACCAGGATAATCCCAAGGCCGCCGAACGGTTCGCGCAGATTACCCAAGCGTACGACCTGCTGTCGGACAAGACCAAGCGCGCTCGTTATGACCGCGGCGAGCTCGACGACGACGGCAACCCTAAGGCGACCTTTGGTGGCGGTGGCGGCAGTCCGTTTGGAGCAGGCGGCGGGTACAGCCAGACGCGCGGCGGGCCGGGCGCGGGTTATTCCGGCTTTCCTCCAGGTGCCGAGTCCGATCAAGGCAGTCCGGACCTTGGCGACCTGTTCGAAGGTCTCTTCGGGCGCGGCGGTGCGCGGGCGGGCAATTCTGGCGGGCGACGCCAGCCCCCGGCGAAGGGTGCCGATATCGCCTATAGGCTCACCGTAAGCTTCATCGAGGCTGCGACTTGTGAGCCTCAGCGCATCACGCTGGCGGACGGCAAGACCATCGATCTCAAACTGCCCCAAGGGGTCGAGGAGGGCACGCGCATCCGGCTCGCCGGTAAGGGCGAGCGCGGCGCGGGCGGCTATGGCGATGCGATTGTCACCGTTGCCGTCGATGGGCACCGCTTCTTCACGCGCGATGGACGCGACATTCGCCTGACCCTGCCGATCACGCTCAAGGAGGCGGTGCTTGGCGGCAAGGTCCGGGTGCCGACCCCGGATGGCGTGGTGATGTTGACGGTTCCGGCGGGCAGCACGTCGGGCAGGGTGTTGCGGATCAAGGGGCGCGGCTGGACCGACAAGGCCGGTGGGCGCGGCGATCAGTTGGTAAGTCTGAGCATCGACCTGCCATCAGGCGACCCGGATCTGGAGGCGTTCGTGCAAGGCTGGAGCGGCGGGGACGGCAACCCGCGCGCGGCTTTGGGCGTCTAGTCCGTCATTATGGAGAACTCACCCCAAAGCCCGGAAGCCAGGCGCAAGCGGCTGGCCCGGCTCAAGGCGCAGTTCGGCGAGCATGTCGTCGAGCGCGTGAGGCCCGGGACCAAGCCGTTCGAAGTGACCAAGCGCGTCGCGATCGGAGTGTATAACGACGGCTTCATCCATGCCGGCAATCTGGCCTATCTGTCGCTGCTGTCGATGTTCCCGTTTTTCATCCTGGCGGCGGCGGTTGCTGCTTTGCTGGGACAAGAGGCCGATGCGCAGCGTACCGTCTTCGCCGTCCTGCAGCAGCTTCCGCCCAGCGTGGGCGACGTAATCCGCGGACCGATCACCGAGGTGTTGAGTGCGCGGCAGGGAGCCTTGCTGTGGTTCGGCGCGGTGGTCGGATTGTGGACCGCGACAAGTTTCATCGAGACCATCCGCGACATCATGCGGCGCGCCTATGGAGTAAAGTATTCGGCGCCGTTCTGGGAGTATCGGCTGATCTCGATCGTTTTCATGCTCGGGCTGGTGCTGCTGCTGATGTTCTCGTTCGCGGTCAGCGTGGCGATGAGTTCGATCGAGGCTCTGGTCGTCAATCTGGTGCCGCGCTTCAGCGAGGTGGCAAGCTCCATCGCTTTGTATCGCATCGTGCCGGGCGTGATGCTGTACGCCACCATTTATCTGATCTTCCTGGTGCTGACGCCGTCGCGTTATCGCGGAAGGCACTGCCGCAAGTGGCCCGGCGCGGCTCTGACTGCGGCTTGGTGGATCGCCACTACCACGGCTCTGCCATGGGCGATCAGCCTGGCGGGAGGGTACGACCTGACTTACGGCAGCCTGGCGGGCGTGATGATTGCCTTGCTGTTCTTCTTCGTGGTTGGGCTTGGCGTCGTCACTGGCGCAGAGCTGAATGCCGCGCTGGCCGAAACCGGGGCGACGGCGCTAAAAGGCGAAGTTTATGACGGTCCGTATCGGGACCAGTTGGAGGTCGAACAACCGGCCCCCGAAGAGACGATCACGAAAAAAGAGGGTGGGATCGCGGCATGACCGGGCTGATGCAGGGGAAAAGGGGGCTCATCATGGGCCTCGCGAATGAGCGCTCGCTGGCGTGGGGGATCGCGCAGAAGCTTGCCGAACATGGCGCGGAACTGGCGTTCTCCTATCAGGGCGAAGCGCTGGAGAAGAGGGTGCGGCCCTTGGCTGCCTCGCTCGGAGAGCCGGTGCTGATCGATTGTGACGTCGGCGACATGGCAGCGCTCGATCGCACGTTCGCGGCACTCGAGGAGCGTTGGGGCGGGCTCGACTTCCTGGTCCATGCCATCGGCTACAGCGATAAGAACGAGCTGCGCGGCAGATTTGTCGATACCAGTCTCGACAATTTTCTGATGACCATGAACATCTCGGTCTACAGTTTCGTCGCCTGCGCCCAGCGAGCGGCGCGGTTGATGAAGCTCGGCGGATCGATGGTGACTCTGACCTATTATGGCGCGGAGAAGGTCATCCCACATTACAATGTGATGGGGGTCGCCAAGGCCGCGCTGGAAACGTCGGTGAAGTATCTGGCCGCGGATCTTGGCCCCGACGGGGTTCGGGTGAACGCCATCTCGGCAGGCCCGATCAAGACGCTGGCGGCGAGCGGGATCGGGGACTTCCGATACATCCTGAAGTGGAACGAGTATAATGCGCCGCTGCGTCGCAACGTGACGATCGACGATGTCGGCGGGGCAGGGCTGTACCTGCTGAGCGATCTTGCAAGCGGCGTCACCGGCGAAGTGCACCATGTCGATGCCGGGTACAATGTCGTCGGCATGAAGGCCGAAGACGCCCCGGACATCGCCACGGTGTAAGAGCGCTGTTTCCCGGCGCAGGCCGGGGAACTAGGAGGCGAAGGGGTCCCTTACCAGGATCGTGTCTTCGCGTTCCGGCGACGTGCTGACCAGGGCAACCGGGCAGCGGATGAGTTCTTCGACGCGGCGAATGTACTTGATCGCTTGCGCCGGGAGGTCGGCCCAGGAGCGGGCGCCAGCGGTGCTTTCGCTCCAGCCGGGCATTTCCTCGTAGATCGGCTCGACCCGCGCTTGATCGGCGCTGTGCGGCGGAAGGTAGTCGAAGTCGCGGCCGTCGATGCGATATCCGGTGCAAACTTTGAGTGTCTCGAGCCCATCGAGGACGTCAATCTTGGTCAGCGCGATGCCGGTGATGCCGCTGACGGCCGCGGCCTGACGCACGAGTACCGCGTCGAACCAGCCGCACCGGCGCTGGCGGCCGGTGACGGTGCCGAATTCATGGCCGCGCGTTCCCAGCCGCTGGCCAACTTCGTCGAACAATTCGGTCGGGAAGGGACCGGAGCCAACGCGGGTGGTGTAGGCCTTCACGATGCCCAGCACGAAGCCGGCCGCGCCTGGACCCGTGCCGCTGCCGCTGCCGGTGGTGCCCGCAACCGTGTTGGAGGAGGTAACGAACGGATAGGTGCCGTGGTCGACGTCCAGCAGAACGCCCTGCGCGCCTTCAAACAGGATGCGCTTGCCCGCGCGGTGCGCCTCGTCGAGGTCGCGCCACACCGGTTTGGCAAAGGGCAGGACGAACTCGGCAATCTCCGCCAAATCGGCCTTGAGGCGATCGCGTTCGACTGGCGGCTTGCCGAAGCCGGCGCGCAGGGCATCGTGGTGCGCGCACAAGCGGTCAAGGAGGGGGTCGAGCTCGTCGAGGTGGGCGAGGTCGCACACGCGAATGGCGCGGCGGCCGACCTTGTCCTCATAAGCGGGTCCGATCCCGCGGCGGGTGGTGCCGATCTTACCCGCGCCCGACGCATCCTCGCGCATCGCGTCGAGGTCGCGGTGGATGGGGAGGATGAGCGGGCAGGTCTCGGCTAGGCGGAGCACGTCGGGGGTGACCGCAACGCCTTGGGCACGGAGCCGCTCGATCTCGTCCCTCAAAGCCCATGGATCGAGCACCACGCCATTGCCGATCATCGACGGCGTTCCGCGCACGATGCCCGATGGCAGGAGCGATAGTTTGTACACGGCTCCACCGACCACCAGGGTGTGCCCGGCGTTGTGTCCGCCTTGAAAGCGCACCACGACATCGGCTCTGCTGGCGAGCCAATCGACGATCTTTCCCTTGCCCTCGTCGCCCCATTGAGCGCCGATGACGGTGACGTTGCCCACGCATGTTTCCTTTCAAGTCTCGCCGGCGCTCCTATGGGTTGGCGAGCACAGCGTCCAGCGCCGCGCAACGAACGGTCGTCCGCCCGGTTGTGGTAGCGTGGCCGAACACAGCTCCCGCACCGCGATCATTGCCGCGCTGATCGGCAATCTGCTGATCGCTGTCACCAAGGGGATCGCCGCCGCTTTGTCGGGCAGTTCGGCGATGCTCAGCGAGGCGGTCCACTCGACTGTCGACACCGGAAATGAGGTGCTGCTTCTTTACGGCCAGCATCGCGCCGCCAAGCCGCCTGACGCGCGGCACCCCTATGGTTATGGCCGCGAGCTATATTTCTGGTGCTTCGTCGTTGCGCTGCTGATCTTTGCCGTCGGTGCTGGCGTATCGATCTATGAAGGCGTGCAACACATTCGCGACCCGGAACCGATCACGCGGCCGTGGATCAACTATGTCGTCTATGCACTGGCACTGATGTTCGAAGGAACGTCCTGGTGGTTTGCGTGGAAGGGGTTCGGGGCCACCCGCGCGGGCCGAAGTTTCTGGCAGGACGTCAGCAGCAGCAAGGATCCAGCCAGCTTCATCGTGTTGCTGGAGGATTCAGCGGCTTTGCTCGGGATCGTCATCGCCGCGGTCGGCACCTTCGTTTCGATACAGTTGCAGGACCCACGGATCGATGGCGTCGCTTCCGTCTTGATCGGGATCGTACTGGCCGTGGTGGCCGTGGTGCTAGCCCGCGAGAGCAAGGAATTGCTGATTGGCGAGCGGGCAGCGCCAGAACTCAGCGCAGCCATCCGCAAAACCGCGGCTGAGGAGTCTTGCGTGATCGAAGTCGCGGACATCATCACCTCGCAGATTTCGCCCAACCAGGTGATCGCCAACCTGGGCGTGACCTTCGATGCAAGTTTGCAAGTTCCGGAGGTTGAGCAGTTGATTGATCGTATCGAGAAGACCGTACTCGATCGTCACCCGCAACTGTTCCGAGTGTTCGTTCGCCCGCAGTCCAAGGCGGGTCACCGGGACCCCAATGCGGACTGACCGGCACGGGGCAGAAGCAGAACCTTCCAGCGCAAACACGGCCACTTGAAGTGGAGGCGCCCATCCGCTTACTCGTGCGTCAAAACGGAATTAACGATTTTCAAGTAGTGCGGCGTCATGAGGGATGCGGCAAGGGTCGAGAACAGGGAAGGTGTACCGTTCCCCCGCGCTGTTTCAATCCTGCTGCTCGTCACCGTTTTTGTAAGCGTACTGGCGATGGCGTCGAACGCCGTTGACCCCCGAAACATGGATTTCATAAGCTTCTGGGCTGCGGGCAAGCTGTCACTAGCTGGTAACCCGCTGGCCGCTTACGACATCGTGGCACACAGGCAGGTTGAGCTTACGGTGGGGCGCTTCAACGAGCTGATGCCCTTTCCCTACCCGCCGCCTTTTCTGCTGTTTGTGACGCCGCTCGGCCTGCTTCCTTACGGCGCTTCCGCGATAGCTTGGCTGGTCGGCACTTTTGCGCTCTACGTGATGGCAGCGAGGCAGCACTCGCCTTCCGCCGGACGCCTCGCCGCCGCTTTCCCGCCCGTGCTCGTCAACGGCATGATCGGCCAGAACGGCCTTTTCACCGGAGCGATCTTCATATTCGGTATGCGCTTGCTTGAGCGTCGGCCGGTCTGGGCCGGTTTGCTGCTCGGCTGCCTGATCATCAAGCCACAACTGGCGACGCTGGTGCCGCTGGCCTTCGTTGCTGGAGGTCATTGGCGCGCCTTTTTTGGCGCCGCGGCATCCTCGCTTGGGTTGCTTCTCATTGCTTTGCTTATCTTCGGGAGCGACTCCTACATCGCATTTGCCAAATTGATGCCGCTCTATGCCTCGATCGCGAGCGATGGCTTGGTGGGCTGGCACAAGATGGCAAGCGTCTATGCTTCGATGCGGCTGGCCGGCGCCACGGCAGGCATCGCCTGGGGAGGGCAGATCATAATCGGCGGCGCTGCAGGTTGGACCGTCTGGAGAGTGTGGCGGAGCGATGTTGAGATCGGCGCGAAGTCTGCCGTGCTGGCCGCGGCAACGGTGCTGATCAGCCCATATATCTATCTCTATGACACGGTGTTCCTGCTGCTGCCGTTCCTCTGGTTGATACGGAAGGGTGAAGATCCCCGGATCCTGGCTATTCTATGGTGCATCCCGATCGTGGTCACCTTGCAGAACTGGGGATTGAACAATCTGCTTAATCCCGCGCCGCTCCTGCCGATCGCTCTTCTGATCCTGATCCGTCGTCGGCTCCCGCAAAGTGACTCCAACGACGAAGCGACGGGCGAGACGGGCAAGCACCTCCGCTTGTCGCCCGCGCATTAAGAGTCTGACATTGCCGGGACTGAGCCTAATTCAGTCTTAGAACCGCAAGGCGATCACTTCGCGCACGCCTTCGAGACTGCCGAGTGCGGCGATCACATCGGGGCCGACCGGATCGTCGACTGACACCAACGCGACAGCTTCTCCGCCAGCTGCTCGGCGGCCGAGGTTGAAGGTGGCGATGTTGATGCCGGCCTGGCCCAAAGTGGTGCCTAGGGCGCCGATGAAGCCGGGGGCGTCGTTGTTGACGATGTAGAGCATCGCGCCCGCAAGTTCGGCCTCGACCGCGACGCCGAAGATCTCGACCAGACGCGGGGCGCTGTTGCCGAACAGCGTGCCCGAGACGCTTTGCTCGCCCGCGTCAGTGCCGACCGTGACACGCACCAGCGTGTGGTAATCGCCTTCGCGGTCGTGGCGGACTTCGCGTACGTCGAGGCCGCGTTCCTTGGCGAGGACGGGCGCGTTGACCATGTTTACCGTCTGCGAATAGGTGCCCATCAGGCCGGCGAGGACAGCTCCGGTTATGGGTTTTTGGTTGAGTTGAGCGGCAGCGCCTTCAACCTCCACGGCCACCGACCGAACGCCTTCGCCAACGATCTGTCCGACCAGTTTCCCGAGCTTTTCGGCAAGCGCCATGTAGGGCTTCAGGCGGGGCGCTTCCTCCGCGCTGAGGCTTGGCATGTTGATGGCGTTGGTGACGCCACCAAGCAGCAGGAAGTCGCTCATCTGCTCGGCCACCTGGATAGCGACATTGACCTGCGCTTCGCTGGTCGAGGCGCCAAGGTGCGGGGTGGAAATGAAGCCTGGCGTGCCGAACAAAGGCGAGGCGGTGGCGGGCTCGACCTCGAACACGTCCAGCGCGGCGCCGGCAACTTGGCCGCTGTCGAGCGCTTCCTTGAGGGCGGCTTCGTCGATCAGGCCGCCGCGGGCGCAATTGACGATGCGTACGCCGCGCTTGGTCTTGGCGAGCGCCTCGCGGCTGAGAATACCACGGGTCTGGTCGGTCAGGGGCGTGTGCAGCGTGATCACGTCGGCGCGGCGGAGCAGGTCGTCGATCTCGACCTTCTCGACCCCCATCTCAAGTGCGCG
The DNA here is from genome assembly GCA_964243335.1 of uncultured Sphingomicrobium sp. Taxonomy (GTDB): domain Bacteria; phylum Pseudomonadota; class Alphaproteobacteria; order Sphingomonadales; family Sphingomonadaceae; genus Sphingomicrobium. The sequence continues at coordinate 151,322 of CAXTED010000002.1, forward strand.
CTCGGGGGTGAGGAAGGGATCGAAGGCGACCACTTTCATCTTGAGGCCGATGGCGCGGCTGGCGACGATCGAGCCAATGTTGCCGGCGCCGATCAGGCCCAGGGTCTTGGCGGTCAGCTCCACGCCCATGAAGCGGTTCTTTTCCCACTTGCCGGCCTGCGTCGAAGCATCGGCCTCGGGCAATTGGCGGGCGAGAGCGAACATCAAGGCGATGGCATGTTCGGCGGTGGTGATGGAGTTGCCAAAAGGCGTGTTCATGACGACCACGCCGGCTGCCGTGGCGGCCGGGATGTCGACATTGTCGACGCCGATGCCGGCGCGGCCGACGACCTTGAGGTTGGTGGCCTTGGCCAGCAACGCGGCCGTCGCCTTGGTCGAGGAGCGGATCGCGAGACCGTGATAATCGCCGATGATCGCGCCGAGCTCGTCGGGGGTCTTGCCGGTGATCTCATCGACCTGGATGCCGCGTTCCTTGAAGATCGCGGCGGCACGCGGGTCCATCTTGTCGGAAATGAGTACTTTGACGGTCATGGGAGTTCCCTTGTTTCGGTCCACGCCCAGTCGAGCCATGAGCCCAGAGCGGTGATGTCGGCGCTGTCCACGGTAGCGCCGCACCAGATGCGCAGGCCGGGGGGCGCGTCGCGGTAGCCGGCGATGTCGAAGGCGGCGCCTTCGGCTTCTAGGAGTAACGCGATACGCTTGATGCGGGGCTCGTCGGCACCATCGAGCGTCAGGCAGACGCTGGTGATCGAGCGGGTCGCGGGATCGGGCGCGAGGTGGGAGAGCCAGGGCCGGGCGTCCACGATCGCGTCGAGCGCCGCCGCATTGGCCTTGGTGCGGGCGATGAGGCCGTCGAGACCACCACACTCCATCGCCCATTCAAGCGCCCAGATCGCGTCTTCCACCGCCAGCATGGACGGCGTGTTGATCGTCTCGCCGCTGAAGATGCCCTCGATCAACTTGCCCTTGGCGGTGAGCCGGAACAGCTTGGGCAACGGGCGGTCGGGGGTGAAGCGTTCCAGCCGCTCGACCGCGCGCGGGCCGAGAATGAGGACGCCGTGAGCGCCTTCGCCGCCGAGGACTTTCTGCCAGGAAAAGGTCGCCACATCGATGCGGCTCCAGTCGATCGGATAGGCAAAGACCGCGCTGGTTGCATCGGCGAAGCTCAGGCCCTCCCGATCGGGTGCAATCCATTCGGCATCGGGCACGCGTACGCCGGAGGTGGTACCATTCCAGGTAAACAGGACGTCATTTGACCAGTCGACTGCGTGTAGGCCGGGGAGGGCGCCATAGTCCGCGCGCAGCACCGTGGGATCGAGCTTCAATTGCTTGACCGCGTCGGTGACCCAACCTTCGCCGAAGCTTTCCCAGGCAAGCGTGGTGACCGGGCGCTCGCCGAGCATTGTCCACATCGCCATCTCGAAGGCGCCCGTGTCCGATCCTGGAACGATCCCGATCCGGTGGGTATCGGGAAGCTGCAAGACAGCGCGCATCAGGTCGATGCAGATCTTCAAGCGCGACTTGCCGATCTTCGACCGGTGCGAGCGCCCAAGGCTGTCGGTGGCGAGTCTGGACGCTTCCCAGCCGGGCGGCTTGGCGCAAGGACCCGAGGAGAAAAAGGGACGAGTCGGCGTGATGGTGGGCCGCTCGGTCGTCGAACGCACCGCGCCCGTAGGGATAGTATTCGTCACTGCAGACTCTCCTCACAGAGAGCACGCGCCGCGTTGGGACGGCGTGGCCCGTTGCCGCGTGTAGAGCATCAAGAGGACGGCGCAAGGTCAGGATCTCGCACGAATCCAACGCAAGTTAGGCCCGAATCAGGCAGCAACTCCGATTAAGTTCCCGGCAAACGAGAATTTATTTCGAGGACTCGGCTCAACTCATCGCTCGGTCCCGGCATCTCACCCCGCAAAGCAATGTGACAGGTTGCTTTCATTAACCACTGCGGGTCTTTTCCTGTCGTCGGCACCGCGCTGGGCAAAGCGTGGGTGCAAGACGAGGGCTGGGGAGCCTTCATCGCAAAGGTCTTCTTGGCGCTCGGATGTGATGTCCGGACGGCGAGAACATCTGAATACAATTGGAGCGACGACACGCATGGCGCACGCACGAACAGTAACCACCGGCCTCTTCAGGAGCCGCGACCTGTTCGTGCACGACGGCGACCATCTTCGCCGGATCCGCCTCTCGACGCCGATACAGGCGGTGTTCCTGGTCGCAATCCTGTGCCTCGTCGGCTGGTCTGGTTATGCCGCCACCCGATTGATGACCGGCACTTCAACGCTTCGCACCGCCGCTTCGGCACTCCCCAACGACCTTCGCCAGCTTGCCGCCGCCACCGAATTGCGCGCGCGCCACATCGAGCAACGTCAATTGCTGCTGACCGCCATGCTGGCCGGTGAAGACGTCGATCTGGCTTCCCTCCCTGCTTCCGCGAACCAAATGGCACTGCCGGCCGAGCTGGCCGGACCGCTTGCCCGGGCCGAGAACGCACAGGCCGCCAATGAAGGCGCCGCGGTTCAGGCTCTGGATGCCCGGTACGATCATGCCAGGAGCGAGTTGAAGAAGCTCGGCCTGGAGCCCGAGCGGCTTGGGGTTGGCGGACCTTTCGAGGCCATCGCCAAGGCCGGCGACCCAACCTTCAAGGCACTTTTCAACAGCTGGAAGAAGCTCGACAGCCTGCAGGACGGCGCCATTGCGGTGCCATCCGACAAGCCGGTGCGCACGGCCGCTTTCACATCATCGTTCGGGATTCGCTCCGACCCGTTTCAGGGCCGTGCGGCGATGCACGCCGGGATCGATCTGGCTGGTCCGATCGGCACTCCGATCTATGCCACGGCCGACGGCACGGTTGCCGAAGCAGGCTGGAACAACGGCGGTTACGGCAATCTGGTCAAGCTCGAGCATGGCCGTGGCATCGAGACACGCTACGGCCACTTGTCGGCCGTGTTCGTCCGCCTTGGACAACGCGTAAAGCGCGGCGACGTCATCGCGCGCATGGGATCGACGGGTCGCTCCACCGGCAGCCACCTCCACTATGAAGTGCGCATCGACGGCCGTGCCGTGAACCCGGTCCCGTTCATGCGATCAACCGACTACCTTGTCGCCATTCGCAGCAAGAACGGCACCTCCGGATCCATGGATCAAGTTGCGCTGGGCGGCCCGACGAACCTTCGTCGTTGATCCAGCCCGTCAGCGCGTCCTTGCTCCGGCGGGCCGCGCGCCTTATCTCTTCCTCGTGACCGATCCCATTTCCCTCACCGCTTCAGCCGCTGCTCGCGTGGCGGCGATCGCTGGCAAGCAGGGCAAGCCTGCACTTCTTCGCCTGGCAGTGGACGGGGGTGGCTGTGCGGGTTTCTCCTATCGCTTCGCGCTTGCTGACTCAGTCGAGGCGGATGATGCGATCGCGACAACGGACGGCGTGCAGCTGCTGGTCGATCCGGTGAGCCTGGACCTCGTGGCTGGCTCGGCCGTGGACTTCGTCGAGGATCTCGGCGGCGCGGCGTTCAAGGTGACCAATCCAAATGCCGCCAGCGGTTGCGGCTGTGGGTCTTCCTTCTCGATCTGAGAACAACGGCGTCCATGGCTGGTGCGGCGCTTTGCTTTCGGCTCCTCGCAATGACGGGCGCAGGGCGCTAAGCCGTTGCTCATGAAGATCGTGTCTTTCAACATCAATGGGATCCGCGCGCGATTGCCGCGGCTACTGGAGTGGCTCGAGCGCGAAAAGCCGGATGTGGCTTGCCTGCAAGAGCTCAAATGTGCCGACGAGTCGCTGCCAGTCGGGGACATCGAGGCAGCCGGCTATGGCGCGGTTTGGCATGGGCAAAAGGGCTTCAATGGCGTTGCCATATTGACGCGGGGGCGAACGCCCGACCTGCGCCGGATTGGACTACCCGGGGACGATGAAGATGCGCACAGCCGCTATATCGAGGCGGATGTGGACGGCGTGATCGTCGCCAGCCTATATCTGCCGAACGGCAATCCGGTCGGGACCGACAAGTTCGACTACAAGTTACGCTGGATGGAGCGGATGCGGCTGCACGCGGCGGAGCTGCTCGCCACCGAGCGGCCGGTTGTGCTGGCGGGCGATTGGAACGTGGTGGCGGAGGATCGCGACGTGTTCTCAGCCAGCCGCATGGCGCAGGATGCCTTGCTGCAGCCTGAAACACGCGCGGCGTGGCGGCGCATCATGCACCAGGGCTGGACGGACGCGCTTCGAGCGCTGCACCCTGAGGAGCCCAAGCTTTACACCTTCTGGGACTATACGGCGGGCTGCTGGCAGCGTGATGCGGGCTTTCGGATCGACCATCTGTTGTGCTCGCCGATGGCGGCGGACCGGCTGCGCGGGGCCGGCGTGGACCGCTGGGTGCGGGGCGAGGAGAAAGCGAGCGACCATGCGCCGACGTGGGTCGAGTTGGCCTAGGTTTCTGCGCGCCGAGCGGGACGAGGAGGCTGTAGTGTCGAGCTTCAGAGAGCCCTCTCATAAACCCGGTAGATCTTATTGACCGTGGCGCCGGGCAGTTCGGCGATGCTCATCATGCCGGTATTGTCCTCAAGCACCCAGCCGATTTCGCCCTCGGTTGCGCCGTAGTTCTCGACCGAAGCCTTGCGGCATTTCTCGATCATCATGAACGCCAATTGGCTAGCAAGGCGCGAGCCGTGAAGGCGCTTGGTGACGCCCATCAATGGGACGCGGATGCGCCTGACGCGGGGCTTGCGCAGGCGCCACAGCAGCTTGATCCAGCCGAACGGGAATAGATTGCCATTGAGGTCGCGGGTAAGTTCATTGATGTCGGGGATGGTGATCATGAAAGCGGCGGGGATCCCGTCGACCTCAACCACCGTGACCAGATCCTCGAAGATGATCGGCTTCAACTTCTTGCCGGCGTAGGCGATTTCGGACGGGGTCAAAGGGACGAACCCCCAATTGTCCGACCAGGCGTCATTGAGCAGGTTGAGGATGATGGCGGCTTCGACGTCGAACTTGGACTTGTCGACCGAGCGCATGTTGATCCTGGGATTGCGCTCGCCGCTGGCGATCAGTCGATTGACGAGCGGTGCCGCGGTGTGCCGGATGTCCAGTTCGTAAGTGTAAAGGTCCTTGGCCTTGGTGTAGCCAGCCGCCTCGACCCAGGCCTGATAGGCTGGACGATGGTGGCCCATCATGGCCGTTGGCGCTTGTTCAAAGCCGTGGATCAGCAGGCCGGGCTCGTCCCAGATCGACAGGCTGATCGGACCCATGGAGCGGGTCAAGCCCTGTTCGCGGAGCCAGGATTCCGCCGTCTCGATCAGCGCGGCGGCCGCTTCGGCGTCCAGTGCCTCGAACATGCCCCATTGACCCACGCCGGCGCCGATGTGCTCCAGCACCAGCTGATCGACTTGTGCGCTGACCCGGCCGACCACCTTCCCGTCGCGCTCCGCCAGCCACAGCGCGGCCTTGGCATGCTCGAACCACGGGTTCTTGCCGGGCGTGATCAAGGCAAGCACTTCGCTTTTCAACGGGGGCACCCAGTAGGGATCGTCCCGGTAAACGTCCCAAGCGAAATCGACGAAGCGGCGGCGTGCGGCAGCGCTCTCGACGCGGCTTAAGGTGAGGCTCATGCGCGGACGGGTAGCGAGGCGAGGTCAGGCTGTCACGCCGGGCGCATGTTGAAGCGCCACGGTGAAGCCATTATCTCCCCTTATGTCCTTCCCCGGACGAGAGAAAATCATTGAACCAGATCAGCACCCTTCAAGCGCCCGGACGCGCCGATGCATCGCCTGCTGCCAGCGCTGCGCGGCGCGTGGTGGCGGACGACAAGGCCATGCTCAAGGCGGCCGCTGGGCTGACGCGCGACCTCAATGTGCCGAGCGCGCGCATTTTCTGGTCCGATCTGATCGGCTCGGCAGCGTTGGGATATCTTGGTCTTGCCATTGCCATGTTGGCGGCCTCGCCGGTCGTGGCGGTGGCGGCCGGCATCGTGTCCATGTTCGCGCTATATCGTGCAGGCAGCTTCATTCACGAAGTCAGTCATATCAAGCACAGCCAGTTGCCGGGCTTCCGTTTGGGCTGGAACCTGCTCGTGGGCGTGCCGCTGCTGATCCCGTCGTTCCTGTACGAAGGCGTGCACAACATGCACCATGCCAAGACGCGTTACGGCACGGTGGAAGATCCCGAGTATTTGCCACTCGCGCTGATGAAGCCTTGGACGCTGCCGGTATTCCTGGTGGCTTCCGCTTTGGCCCCATTGGCGCTGCTATTGCGCTTTGCCGTGCTGACGCCTTTGTCGATGCTAAGTCCGCGCCTGCGGGCCATTGTCGTGGCGCGCTATTCAGGGCTGCAGATCAATCCGCATTTTCGCCGCCGGTCGCCTGAGGGGGATTTCCGTCGTCAGTGGGCGTGGCAGGAGACTGCTTGCAGTGCCTGGGCGATCACGCTGATCGCGCTCACCGCCACTGGCATTGTATCGCTTCATGCGGCGATTGTTTTCGCCCTGGTGACGTCCGGCACGATGTTCCTCAACCAGGTGCGCACGCTTGTGGCCCATCTGTGGGAGAATGACGGCGAACAGATGAGCGTCACCGCGCAGTATCTGGATAGCGTCAACGTGCCGCCGCCCGCGACCTTGCCTGCGCTGTGGGCGCCGGTTGGCCTGCGCTACCACGCGCTGCACCATCTGCTTCCGGGTGTGCCGTATCATAATCTGGGCGAGGCGCACCGGCGGATCACGGCCGAACTGGCGCATGACAGTGTCTTCCATCACACCAATCATCGCGGCTTGTCGCCCTTGGTCGGGCGGCTGGCGGCCTCGACCTGGCGAGCGCGCTGAGGCGCTTTACCGCTTCAGCAAGGCGAGAACGGCTGCAGGCTCGGCCCGCTTCCCGTTGACCTCGAACGTAGGCGTGCTCTGCACACCGGCGGTGTTGGCAGCCTGGGTGGCCGCACCGACCCAGCGCAGCACCGCCGTATTAGCAAGGCAACGGTTCGCGGCCGCTGGGGAAAGTCCGTGCCGAGCTGCGATCGGGAGCATTCCCCCCGCTAAAGCCAGTTGTCGCGCCGCCTGCGGTTCCCCCGCCCCAAGTGCGGCGTTGAGGGCTGCGTTCGACTTTTCGTTGGCGGTCACCGCCTGAAGACGGTCGTAGACACCCTTCTGGCTGCGGTAGTAATCGTCGATAAACGAGAGGCGCGCACCCGCGGGCACGCACTTCACGAGGGCATGGGCGGCAAGATCCTGCGGGAAGAGGGCCATTGGGCGATACTCGAACAGCATCCGCCCGCTTTTCACCGCGCGCACGATGGCCGGATTGGCCTCGGCGGCGAAGGCGGCGCAGTGCGGACAATTGAGAGAACCATATTCCACCACTTTCGTACGGGCGGAGACGCTACCGAAGCGAAAGCCGTGCGCGGTGTCACCGGACACGACGGGAGCGGGCTTGCTCTGCGGCGCGGCGCCGACCGTGGCAAATGCGGCAACTGCCACGAGCAGCAAAGGCAATGGCTTCATGCGATGAACTCCGATCATTCTTCGCCGCGGATCAGCACGGTTTCGCCGATCAGCAGGAACAGGAAAAAAGGCGCCCAAGCTGCGAGCAGGGGCGGGTAGGCGCCGACATTGCCCATCGCCAGCGCGAAATTGTCAACGACGAAGAAGGCAAAGCCAAGCGCCATGCCGATAGTCGCGCGAAGCAGGACCTTGCCTGAACGCGCCAGGCCGAACGCGGCGGTGGCTGCGAGCAGGGGCATCAACAGTGTGGAAAGCGGCCCGGCGATCTTGTGCCATAGCCCCGCCTCGACCTCTGCCGTGGGGCGCCCCGCACGGCGAAGCTCTTCCAGCGCCACACGAAGAGAGAAGAAATCGCGGCTGGCGGGATCCACTTTGGCGAGCGTGAAGCGCTGGGGGTCAACGCCCCTCAAGCCGGCCTGACTGGAGGCCTTGCCGACCGAACCCGCCGCAGCATTGAAGGTCGAGACGTTGTCGAGGCGCCACGCGCCGCCATCAGGTTGCGCGCGGTCCGCGCGAACTATTCGGGTGATGGCATGACCTTCGCGCTCATAGACGGTCAGTCCCTCGATCCGGGTAGCCGCACCTGTGCCAGAGACGATTCGTGCCCGAATGAGATCGTCCTCGTCACGGAGCCAGACGTCCGACGTGATGCCGCTTTGGGGCGGGATCGGCTTGTAGTTGTTAGCTTCCCAGGCTGAGAGAGTCTCCGTGCCGCGAGTCACCAGATACTCATTGAACGCGAACGACACCCCAGCGAGAGCTAGGGAGGCAAGTAGCAGGGGCGCGAGCAATTGGTGCGCGGACAGGCCGGCGGCCTTCATCGCCACTATCTCGCTGTGGCTGTTAAGCCCGGTGAATGCGATCAAAGCTCCGAGTAGCAAGGAGAAGGGGAAGGCGAAGGACACGATCTGCGGCAGACGAAAGCCGACATATTGCCAGACCTGAGCGTCGCCATTGCCAGGCACGGCCAGGATCTTGGCACTTTCGCTGAGGAGGTTGAGCATCATCAGAATGAGGCTGAGCGAAATCAGCACGCCCAGGCTGCGCGTCAGAAACAAGCGTATGAGGTACCAGCTAAGCCGCTTCGACGGAAAGAAGTTAAGGTTGATCACGCGCTTGGCGCCGCCTCACGCCCGAACTGCGGCAGCAGCGAGCGGACGAACTTGCTTACGCTCGCCGCGCCGCGCTCCAGGCTGCCAATCGGCTGGCCGCCTGGCTTGCTGGCCAGCGTCCAATACATCCAGCCAATCAGGGTCGCGAGCAACACGAACGGGACGTAAAGCGCGACCTCCGGAATGAAGCGGCCTTGAGCGCCGGCGCCTTGGGCATATTGATTGACCTTGTGATAGGCGACCACCGTCACGATCCCGATGAAGATGCCGAGTGAGCTCGAGCTTCGCTTCGGCGGGACGGCGAGCGCCACCGACAGCAGGGGCAACAAAAGCATCATTATCACCTCCACCAAGCGGAAGTGCAAATTCGCGCGAGATGACAGGTTTTCCGACGCGTCCTTCGCTGCGCCACCATAGGCCGACTGCACCAGCTCGGGCAGGGTCATCTCGTCCTGCTGGTCGGTGGCATCGCCGCGTTGTCGGAAGCTATCGACGCGAGGTAGATTGATCGGCAGGTCGTAGCTTTCGAAGCCAAGCGTGCGAGGCGCTACGAACTTCGGGTTCTGCTGGATCAAGCGACCCTGCTCCAACCGAAGAAGGATCACGTCGGGATCATCGGTGGCCAGGAACTTGCCGTGCATCGCCGTGGCCACGACTGACTGGCCCTTATTGTCGTCGGCCTCGACAAACAGGCCGTGCAATTGGGTGCCCTCCTTCTCGCTCCGGTCGATGCGTATGGTAAAGCTTTTGCCGATCTGATTGAATTCTCCGACCTTCAGGCTGGCGCCGAGAGCGCCTGAACGAAGGTCGAACCTGAGCCGCTCATAGCCATAGTGAGTCCAAGGCTGGAGCCAGCCAACGATGAACAGGTTGAGCAGCATCAGCGCGACAGCGAACATGTAGGGGACACGCAGAAGTCGCCCGAAGCCGGCACCGACGCCGCGCAAGGCATCGAGCTCGGACGATAAAGCCAGTTTGCGGAAGGCCAGCAGGATGCCGAGCATCAAGCCGATGGGAATGCCAAGACCGAGATACTCCGGCAGCAAATTGGCAAGCATGCGCCACACCACGCTGACCGGGCCGCCCGCGTTGACCACAAAGTCGAACAGCCGAAGCATCTTGTCGAGCACCAGCAGCATCGCCGCGAGCAGCAACGTGCCGAAGAGCGGAACCGCGATGTTGCGCGCGATGTAGCGGTTTATGAGTGTCATTTCCGGGGCATCAACCTGTCAGCGCCCTAGCACCGTAATTTGGCCGCAAACAGCAGCAATAAGACAGCATGGTCTTAATGGCGTGAGCATCGATGCTCTGCCTTTAAGCGCAAGGGGGCTTCCTCCAGTTGCGAAGCAGGATCTGAATGGTGTCGACTAAGCGTAATCCCCTGATGGTCGCCGGTGCGGTTGCTGGCGCGGTTTTTCTTTCGGCTCTGCCTGTTTCCGCCGCCGCGGTGGTCGTCGGCAGCGATGCGCCGGTGTGCGCCGCAGGCCGGCCGTCCGTGCAGGTGCGGGTATCCGGGTTCAAGCAGGCGAGCGGAACGGTTGGCGTGTCGCTTTACGCCCCGCAAGGGTACCTCCAGCGCCGTGGCAAGCTGCGGAAAGTGGAAGTGCCAGTGCGCTCCGCCGGTCCGGTCGACATCTGCATCGCCGTGCCGCGACCCGGTCGCTATGCCGTGGCGGTTCATCACGATCTGAACGGCAATGACAAGAAGGACCGCAACGATGGAGGCGGTTACTCCCGCAATCCGAGTGTGAGCGTCTTCAACCTCAAACCAGCATTCAGTGCGACCAGCTTCAATGTCGCTGGCGCGCCTGTCCGAGTGTCAGTTCAATTGATGTACGTCAGGGGCCTGAGCATCGGGCCGGCACGCGGCTGATGGCGCAAGCGCGAATCGCCTTGCTGTCGAACCCCAAGTCGACCGGCAATCGATCGCAGCTTCCGCGTATCCGCGCCTTTTGCGCCGAGCATCCGGACATCTTTCACTATGAAGTCGAAGCCGTCGATCAGGTCGGTGAAGCACTTCGCACCATCGCCCGGGTCAATCCGAAACTGCTTGTGATCAACGGTGGCGATGGAACGGTTCAAGCGGCCCTGACCGAGCTGACCAACGGCGCTCATTTCGGCGACGCGACACCGCCAATGGCCGTGCTGCCCAACGGGAAGACCAATCTCATCGCGCTCGATTTGGGCGCCCACGGCGACCCGGTAATTGCCTTGGAGCGACTGCTTGGCCTGGCCCGCGCAGATCTCTCCCCGCACCTGGTCGCCCGCGAGTTGATCGCATTGCGCTACGGAGCGTTCGACTCTCTGCCGGTGATCGGGATGTTCCTTGGCGGCGGCGGGTTGGCGGACACGATGTTGTACTGCCGCGAGCGGATCTACCCGCTTGGCCTCCCTAATGGCTTGAGCCACGCAATCACTGCCTTCGCCTTGCTGCTTCGAATGTTGTTCGGGCTCCGGTCGCGCTTCCTGCCACCGGTGCCAAGCCCATTGCAGGTGTCGATGCGTCGGCAGGGACTGATCTCCGGGCGTTTCACTCTGCTGGCGGTGACCACGCTGGAGCGATTGTTGCTGTCGAGCGACCTACAGACCAGTGGCAAGGGGCGCCTGAAGTTGCTGGCGATTGATCACCGGCCTGGGTCCCTGTTCAGAGGGATCCTCGCTGGTGTCGGCGGACGGCTTGGTAAGGGGAACGTGCGCGGCGTTCATGTCGAAGAGTCGGACGAAATCCGCATCGAGGGCGATCGCCCCAAGGTGATCCTGGACGGAGAAACCTTCCAGGCGGACGTTGGCCGATTCATCCATCTCAGCCCGGCCGCGCCATTGTCGTTCGTGCGCCTGGCGGCCTGATCCTTCGGTGAGCAGTCTGACCGCGCTGGTGCGCGATGAATTGCTTACTCCGGTCGACTCGCGGGTCGCCGCTGTGGCCGAGGCAATCGCCGCACGGCACGGCAAGGCGTCACGCGCGGTGCTGTTCTACGGATCCTGTCTGCGCGAGTCGCAGCTGGATGGGCTGATGCTCGATTTCTATCTCATCGTGTCCAATTACCACGACGCGTATGAGGGGCGTTGGCTGGCGATGGCCAATCGCCTGCTCCCGCCCAACGTCTTCCCGTTCGCGCATGATGGCCTGTCGGCGAAATACGCCGTGCTGAGCGAGGACGACTTCCATCGGCTCAACGGCTCGGAGACCCGTAATGTGTCCGTCTGGGCACGCTTTGCGCAGCCCTCGCGGCTGGTGTGGTCAGCGAACGTCGCGGCGCAGGGCAAAGCGGTGCTGGCGGTGGCGCGGGCTGCGCCGACCTTGTTGGGGGCCGCAATGAACGGGGCTGCGGATGCGAAGTCCGGGCTGGAACTGTGGCGGGCAGCCTTTGCCCTTACATATTCGGCTGAACTGCGCGCCGAGCGAAAAGCCCGGAGCCAGTCCGTGGTCGATGCGGATCCGGAGCGGTACGGCCGCTTTACCGGCCCGGCACTCGCGGCGGCGCGGGCGGACGGGCGCCGGTCTCATGCCAGTTGGCGTCGGCGGCGGCTGGAAGGGAAAGTACTGTCCGTGCTCCGCTTGGCCAAAGCGAGCGCCACGTTCGCTGGCGGCGTCGATTACATCGTGTGGAAGATCAATCGGCACGCCGGAACGACTATAAAAGTGCGCGATTGGCAGCGCCGCCATCCGCTGCTTGCGGCAGTCACGCTGGTGCCCCGCCTGCTTGCCAGCAAGGCCATCCGTTAGCGTTCCTCAATCCAAGCGCCGCCCGGTTGCCGCCAGACGCACTTTCGGCTAGGGCGCCGACGACTTTCCAAGGACATCGCAATGAAACTCCGCAACGTGGCGATCATCGCCCACGTCGATCACGGCAAGACGACGCTTGTTGATCAGCTTTTCCGCCAGTCGGGCACGTTCCGTGACAATCAGCGCGTCGAAGAACGCGCGATGGATTCCAACGACCTCGAGAAGGAGCGCGGGATCACCATCACGGCCAAGTGCACCTCGGTCGAGTGGCACGGCACGCACATCAACATCGTCGACACGCCGGGTCACGCCGACTTCGGCGCCGAGGTCGAGCGCATCCTGTCGATGGTCGATGGCGTGATCCTGCTGGTGGACAGCGCCGAAGGGCCGATGCCGCAAACCAAGTTCGTCACCGGCAAGGCGCTTTCGCTCGGGCTAAAGCCGATCGTCGTGGTCAACAAGATCGATCGTCCGGATGCCCGCGCCGCCGAAGTTCTGGACGAAGTGTTCGAACTGTTCCTCAACCTTGAAGCGAATGACGAGCAACTCGACTTTCCGGTGCTCTACGCATCGGGGCGTAATGGCTATGCCGGCCCGCTGGACACCGTCCGCGAAGGTGATCTGTCACCGCTGTTCCAGACGATCCTCGATCACGTTCCCGAGCCCGGCCTCGATCCCGACGCCGAGTTCAAGATGCTCGCGACCTTGCTCAGCCGAGACAGCTTTCTTGGGCGTATTCTCACCGGGCGAGTGGAAAGCGGAACGCTCAACATCAACGATCCGATTCGCGCCGTTGATGTCAACGGCACGCTTGTCGAGGACGGCCGCGTCAGCAAGTTGTTCGCGTTCCAAGGGATCGAGCGGGTTGCGGTGGAAACTGCGCGGGCCGGGGACATCGTCGCCATTGCCGGGCTAATGAAGGCCACCGTGTCGAACACCATTGGCACGCCCACGATCACCGAGCCGCTGCACGCGCGCGACATCGATCCGCCGACGCTGTCGATGACCTTCGCCGTCAACGACTCGCCGTTCGCTGGCAAGGACGGCGACAAGGTACAAAGCCGCGTCATCCGTGAGCGCCTGGTGCGCGAAGCCGAGGGCAACGTCGCCATTCGCGTCTCGGAAACGCCAGGCGGCGAAGCGTTCGAAGTTGCCGGTCGCGGCGAGCTTCAGCTTGGCGTAGTGATCGAGACCCTCCGCCGCGAAGGCTTCGAACTGGGTATCAGCCGTCCTCGGGTGCTGTTCCGCGATGGCCCCGACGGCCGCGAGGAGCCGTACGAAACAGTCGTGATCGACGTTGACGATGAGTTTGCTGGAACGGTCGTCGAGAAGATGGCCATGCGCAAGGCGGAGATGACCGACATGCGTCCGTCCGGCGGCGGCAAGACACGCGTAACCTTCTCGGCGCCTTCGCGCGGCTTGATCGGCTATCACGGCGAGTTCCTGTCTGACACGCGCGGCACGGGCATCATGAACCGGCTGTTCGAGAAGTACGGGCCGTATAAGGGACCGATCACCGGTCGTCAGAACGGCGTCCTGATCTCCATGGAGACCGGCTCGGCGGTGACCTACTCGCTCAACATGCTCGAGGAGCGGGGCGAGCTGTTCATCTCGCCCGGTGACGCATTGTATGCCGGCATGGTCATCGGCGAGAATGCCAAGACCCAGGACCTCGAGGTCAATCCGCTGAAGGCCAAGGCGCTGACCAACTTCCGCGTCAGCGGCAAGGAAGATACCGTCCGCCTGACCCCGCCAAGGCGGATGACGCTGGAACAAGCGATCGCCTACATCCAGGACGACGAATTGGTCGAAGTTACCCCCAAGGCGATCCGGATTCGCAAACGCCATCTGGACCCGCACGAGCGCAAGCGGGCCAGCCGAAAGGCCGCGTAAAGGTAGTTATTGCGGGCTCCGGCAGTCGTCGGGGCATGCTAACTTGCATCAACTCAGCGCGACGAGGCGCTGCCCTGCCGCGACAAGACGTTTGGGTTCCGCGGCCTAGCTGCTTCCCTGACCGCTTGGCCGCCAATCGCTTGAGCGAATCACTTTCGCTCACCAGAAACACTCTCAGCAACGACAAGCATGGAACCGGCGCCCGCGTTGAGGGTGGTTCCACGCAAGACGGACGACAGGTTTGTGTCCTGCGCGGCGCCGATACGGTGCCGCTAGTGGTGAGAGCAAATCTCCGGCCGCATGGCAGAGAGAATGTGTTGATTCGATTCGTGGGCGCCGGCCCTATGTCGGCTATTGCTGCTTTTTGTTTGCTGACCATAAGCGGTTCGGCCCAAGCTCAGACCCAGACTCAGCCGATCTCGCTCACCGCGACGGTTGTTCCGACCGCTCCCAAGACCTCCGCTTTCACAACCGCAATGGCGACACCGAGCCCATTTACGGTCACGACGACCGCTCGGGCGGTTTATGGACCATCACTCGGCCAAGTGGTTAAGCCTGGTGCGGCGATCGTTCCCAGCATCAGTCCTGCGCCGGCGTTGACTGGCGTATCTGGCACGCCAGTGCTGGCGATCGTTCCGCTGGGCACCCAGATGAACCTAGCGGCTCTTGTAGCGGCAAACAGCGTTGGCGAAGCGTTGGATAGCGAGGCGGCCTGCCTTGCTACCGCCGTGTATTTCGAAGCTCGCGGGGAATCGCTGGATGGACAGCTCGCCGTTGCTCAAGTGGTGATGAACCGTGCTGTGTCGGGCCGCTATCCGGCCAGCTGGTGCGCTGTCGTCAAACAGCGGGCGCAGTTCTCGTTCGTTCGATCCGGCGGACGCTTTCCAGCGATCAAGCCCGCCTGCCCGCACTGGGCACGTGCACAGGCGATTGCGCGCGTTGCAACCAAGCGGCTCGCCAGCGCGCTCACCCCTGACGTGCTGTGGTATCATGCCAATTATGTCGCGCCGTCATGGGGCCGCCGGCTCAATCGGGTCAGCCAGATCGGCGCCCACATCTTTTATCGGAGTTAGGATCCATCGTTCCGGCCCTGTAACGGAACGGTCAGGCGTTAATTTGGCGGTTCAGGGATTCGCTTTGTCGCCCGCTTGAGCAAGCATGCAATCGATGCACTGCTCGGGTGGGGTCGAAGATGCTAAAAATCCTAATTGTTGAAGACGATAAGCAGCTCTCCTCGATGCTGAAATACATGGTCGAGGACAATCCGCGCTATCGGGTGGTTGGGGTAGCGGAAGACGCTCCGGGCGCGCTTGCCGCTGCCGACTCCAGCGATCCGGACTTGGCCTTGATCGATCTTCATCTCGCCAATGGCTCTACCGGCTACGGCGTCGCCGCACGGCTCAACGACAATGGCATCCCGTGTTTGTTCGTGACCGGGCGGGCGCCGGGCTTTGCCATGCCGGATCTAGCGCTTGGCTGTCTGATGAAGCCATTCACGGGAGACGAAGTGCACCGGGCGTTGTCCATGGCGGAGGACGTCATGCGGGGGCGTGAGTCCCTGCGGCCTCGGACACCGAAGAACTTCGAACTTTACGAGACCGAAGGTGCGTCGCCGCCGCCGATGCCGTCAGAGGACGCTCCGGCTGCGCGTCGGACGCTGACCGGGCGGCTTGCGGCGTGGGTGGCCGGCACCACTCACTGACACTCCGGGCGCCTCGACGGGCGGAGCTGTGATGATCCGCCAACCGTCCGGCAAATAGTCCGTCGACATGTAGTAGTAAAAGGCACAGCCGCCGCCCGGAAGGAAAGCGCCGGCCTTGAGCGTGCCATAAGCCGTTCCGCCTAGAAACACCGGTCCGCCGCTGTCGCCGTGTCGGCAGTCCGGGCCGGAAACCGTTACCCAGCTGGCCGAGCAAAGGCCCCCACACAGTTCCCCAGGGGGCGCGAAGTCGGTCAATTCAACGGTCGAGCAAGCATAGCCCGAGCTTTCGCCACGCAGGCAAACGATGTCGCCGCTGCGGGTTTGGGGGCGGGTGCGCCAGCCAGTTACCGTTCGGGCCAGCGTCTTTTCGCGATTGGAGAACAACAAAGGATCCGCCGATCCAGCGCCGGTGTGCACCTGGATGTCCCGGAACGCTGCACCCCAACTGCCGACCATTGTCAGTCCGCGCTCCTCGCCGTCCGGACCGCGATACGTCATGGCGTCGGCGCAGTGGGCGGCAGTTGTGATCCCGGTGCGTGTGCCTTGTCGCACAACGAAGCCGGTCGTGCAGTAGAAGCGCCGTGCGCCGATCAGCCCTTCCAGCCGCCCGCCACCAATGGCGCTAAGGTTCTCAATGCGAGCCTGCAGCAGGCGCACCCGCACCGGCACGCCTGCGAGAGTCGCCACGGTGCGCTCGATGTCCGCGACTGGTGCGAGCTGCTCGGATGGACGCACGAGGAGGAGCAGCGCACCGCTCTGCGGATCGTGGCCGATGCCGCGAACACCCGGCACGGCGGCGTATATCTCCGCCCGGTGGAGGTCGATGGCTTGCAGCACCTGCTCACGGGTGGCCATGGCGCCGGTGCGGAACTCGATAGGAACGGCAAGACCAGCCGCGTCGACGCTGAAGCTTGCGGGCGCTTGGGTTCCAGTGAGCAGGACGACGATCCGCATGCTGGGCGAATGCTGAACGATCAGACCGGCAAGCCGCGACCGATAGTCGACGCGCAACCGCTCCGTCACGGGCACGGTGGCTTCCTGCGCCTGAAGCTGGAGTAACGCCTGTTCAGGGGTAATTCCCAGCTTTGGCGCAATGGTCGCGGCGTCCTGCGCCAGCGCTTCCGACGCCGTCTGCAATGATGGATCGGCGGCAAGGGCAGCCGAGGGCACGGTCATCAGAATGGTCGCGCACAGCGCAGTTAACAGCCATCTCATCGCGGCATTCCTACGGACCTCCTGCTGAATGCCGGCTGCAAAGCCTTCCCCCCATTGTCGCCTCGCCCTACTATCCTTCGTCATGACGGTCGACGGGGAAGAGAATGGCTTCGACTGGCGCCGCGGCGGGGCGGCGGCGGGCGCTCTTGTTGCGACGCTCATCCTTCTCACCATGGTGTTGCTCGTCGCCATGTCGAACAATGCCCGTGACGCTGCCCTGGAGCGCGAGCGACACGCCTATGACGTAACCCTGCTGGTGCGCACGGTCGATGCGTCGATCGCTCGTTCGGAGGCCGCCCTTGGTCGGTTTGTGCTCGACGAGCAGGTGGATTCGTCGGGTTCGATCTACGCCAACGAATGGCGAATGGCCGGGTACCAGATCAATCAACTTGCCCGTCTCGTGCGTCGTGATCCTGACCAAAGCGCTCGGGTGGCTGAGCTTCGTACCGTTTTCCGCGCTCGAGGAACCCAACTTGCCGACGTCGCACGTGCGGCCGCCAGCCAAAAGGGGGAAGGCGGCATAAGCCTGTTCTACGCGGCTTCTCGATACGACATCGGTCCCGGGCCGGAGCTTCGCGCCACCTTGATCCAGATCGCAGACAGCGAGCGTCAGGCGCTGCGGGCAAGCATGAAGCAAACGCAGTTCTTTTCCGCTCAGGCCGACCGACTGACCGATTACTTGTCGTGGCTTGGAGTGATCGTGGGCCTTGGGGCAATCCTGCTCGGCCTGGTGGCGTTCCAAGCGATTCGCCAAACGCTGGAGTCGCGGCAGGAGGCCGACACGCTCGAGCAAGCGGTGGCGACGCGAACGCAGGAACTGTCCGATGCGAATGCCGCGCTGAAGGCGGAAGCGGAAGAGCGCGCATCCGCGGAAGCGCAGTTGCGGCAGGTGCAGAAGATGGAAGCGGTTGGTCAGCTAACCGGAGGCATTGCGCATGACTTCAACAACATGCTGGCAGTGGTTGTCGGAGGCATCGATCTCGCGCGGCGCCGCATGAACGGTCCGCGGCGAGAGGTTTTGATCCATCTGGAGAATGCCCTGGAAGGCGCCACGCGGGCGGCTGCCCTGACACGACGCTTGCTGTCATTCGCCCGGGCCGAGCCGCTGCTTCCCTCACAAGTGGATCCTCGCGACCTGGTGACGGGGATGTCCGAACTGCTCGACCGGACCCTTGGCGAGCGAATCAAGATCGATCTTGCGATGGCGCCCGCCGCCTGGCCGATCTTCGTCGACCCGCACCAATTGGAGAACGCCATCATCAACCTTGCCGTCAACGCCCGCGACGCGATGGACGGGCAGGGGCGGATGACCATCAGCGTGGAGAATGTCGAGCTTGAGGAGGAGCAGATCGGCAGCCTTACTGCTGGCGACTATGTGCGGGTAGCGGTGAGCGACTCCGGCTCAGGAATGACGCCCGAGGTGCTGGAGCGAGCGTTCGAGCCGTTCTTCACCACCAAGGAGGTAGGCAAGGGCACCGGCCTGGGGCTCAGCCAGATCTTCGGCTTCTCGCACCAGTCGGGCGGCGGAGTCGGCATCGACAGCACGGTTGGCGTGGGCACAACGGTCGCACTGTATCTACCGCGTAGCCGGCAGGTACCCGCAGCGGTTCGGCTGCACCCGGGCGCCAAGCCTCGCGAACGCGTCGATCCCCTTGTGGCCGGAGCGCGCATCCTGCTGGTCGAGGACGATCCGCGCGTGCGCGCGGCAACAGTCGGGGCGCTGGAAGACCTCAACTATCAGCCGGTCGCCTGTTCCTCCGGGGCGGAGGCTATCGCCGTGTTCGAAACGAACGAGTTCGACCTCGTCATCTCCGATGTCGTGATGCCATCGATGACCGGTCCCGAGCTCGTGCGCGAGATCAAGCGCCGACGCCCGGACACATCGATCCTGTTCGTCACTGGATTCGTTGGCGATGAAGGCGGCGAGGATCTGGTCGGCTACGAAATCTTGCGCAAGCCCTTCACCGTGTCGGCACTGGCGAGCGCGGTTGCCGCGGCACTGGGCCGGACAGCAGCCGCCGCTTGAGCATGCCGCTGCGAGAGGGCAGGCCGAAACTGCCGCGATCGGTTTGGGTGCTGGGGTTCGTCAGTCTGCTGATGGACCTGTCATCCGAAATCTATCACGCTTTGCTGCCATTGTTCATCACCGTGACGCTGGGGGCGCCGGTGGCGGTGCTCGGTGCGATCGACGGCATATCGGAGGCGACATCCAGCTTCGCCAAGCTTGCATCCGGCAGGTTGAGCGATCGCAATCGGCGCCGAAAGCCGTGGATACTGCTCGGCTACGGACTGGCAGCAGTGAGCAAGCCATTGTTCGCGATGGCTGGGAGCCCGGCGACGGTGCTTGGAGCGCGCTTGCTCGACCGCACGGCCAAGGGCATTCGCGGGGCACCGAGGGATGCGATGATCGCCGACGACACGCCACCAGCAATCCGCGGTGCGGCGTTCGGGCTCAGGCAGTCGCTGGACACGGTGGGAGCGTTCCTGGCACCGCTGCTAGCGGTCGGGTTGATGCTGCTGTTCGCCGGCAACATCCGCTGGGTGTTCTGGATCGCGGTGCTGCCCGCAATCGCATCGGTGGCGCTGGCGTGCGTGGCCCTGCGCGAACCGGTGCACCACCAAGCTCCGGTCAAGCCGCAGCCCATCCTGGCTGGATTTCGCGAGATTAATCGTCCCACCCGGCGGCTGATCCAATTGGGCTTTCTGTTCACCTTGGCACGATTTTCGGAAAGCTTCCTGATCCTCAAGGGCGTGGAAGCGGGATTGTCGCTGACCATGGCGCCATTGGTGCTGGTGCTGTTCAACCTGGCGTATCTGCTCGGGTCCTATCCGGCTGGAGCGCTGAGTGACCGCCATGAACCCCGGTCGATCCTGCTCGTGGGGATCGCGGTGCTGGTCACCGCCGACCTGATCCTGTCGCGTGACTGGGGGCTCGCCGGGCTTGCGGCAGGCGTGGTGCTTTGGGGCGTGCACATGGCGCTGACGCAGGGGCTGTTCGCCCGAATGATCGCCGACGTGAGCCCACCGCAGCTTCGCGCCACCAGCTTCGGCGCGTTCAACTTCGCGACCGGGATATCAACACTGCTTGCCAGCCTTGCGGCGGGAATGCTGTGGGATCGCGACGGATCATCCGCGACCTTCGCGACAGCAGCGGGCGTCGCTGCGGTGGCCGGAGCTATGCTGTGGCTGCTGCCGAGCGAGAGCTTGCGAGGGGAGGGTTCACGGTCACGTTAAATCACCGTTCGTTGCGACCGTGATGCGCCGATCACCCTCCCACGAGCTTCCTGCGGTTAGCGGCCGAACTTCTCGCCCGCTTCGGCCTTGGTCAGGAGCAGCTTGGAAAAGGAGAAATCGCTTCCCATGCGAGCTTCCTGGCGGCGTAGGCCTTCGACGATCTTCGGCAGGCCCTCGGTGTCGGCCCAGAACATCGGTCCGCCGCGATAGACCGGCCAGCCGTAGCCATAGGCCCACACGACGTCGATGTCGGATGCTCGCTGGGAGATGCCCTCCTCAAGGATCTTCGCACCCTCGTTGACCATCGTGTAGAGGGTTCGCTCGACGATCTCCTGCTCGCTGATGTCGCGCTTTTCCACGCCCGATTTCTCGCGGAAGCTGTCGATGATCTCCTGCACGCGGGCGCTTGGCGAGGGGCGGCGCTTTTCGTCATAGTCGTAGAAGCCGGCCTGCTTCTTCTGGCCCCAGCGGCCCTCGGCGCAAAGCGCATCGCGGACGTTCTCGATGCGGTTCGGGTCGCGGTGCCAGCCGATGTCGACACCGGCCAGATCGCTCATCTGGAACGGGCCCATCGGCATGCCGAAGGCGACATGGACCTTGTCGATCTGTTCGGGGGTGGCGCCTTCCAGAAGCAGCTTCATGGCCTCGACCTGGCGCGGCATCAGCATGCGGTTGCCGATGAAGCCGTGGCACACGCCGGCGACAACGGCGACCTTCTTGATCTTCTTGGCGAGCCCCATGGCGGTGACCAGAACGTCGTCCGCGGTCTTGGCGCCGCGCACGACCTCCAGCAGCTTCATGACGTTGGCGGGGGAGAAGAAGTGCAGCCCAACGACGTCCTGCGGGCGGCTGGTGCTGGCGGCGATCTCGTCGATGTCGAGGTAAGAGGTGTTGGAGGCCAGGATCGCGCCGGGCTTGCAGATGGTGTCGAGCTTGCCGAAGATTTCCTTCTTGATCTCCATCTGCTCGAACACCGCCTCGATGATGAGGTCGCAATCGGCGAGGTCCTCGAGCTTCAGCGTGGGGGTCAGCGCGCCCATCGCCTGTCCGACCTGCTCGGGCGTCATGCGGCCCTTGGCGGCGGTTGCCTGATAGTTTTTGAGCATCACGCCCGTGCCGCGGTCGAGCGCGTCCTGCTGCGTTTCGACGATGACCACCGGGATGCCGGCCGACAGGAAGTTCATCGAAATGCCGCCGCCCATGGTGCCGGCGCCGATCACGCCGACTTTCTTGATCTCGCGCGGCTGGACGGTGTCGGCGATGCCGTCGATCTTGGCTGCCTTGCGCTCGGCGAAGAAGAAATATTGCTGGGCACGGGCCTGCGTGCCGCTCATCAACTCCACGAACAATTGGCGCTCGACCTTGACGCCCTCGGAATAAGGATTGGCGACGGCGGCCTCGACCGCGCGGATGTTGTATTCGGGGGCTTCGAAGCCCTTGAGGCGGCGCGCATTGGCGGCACGGAAGTCAGCAAAGGTCGCGGCGTTCGCCTCATCGATCTTGTCTTGCCGCTCGGAAGATTTTGGGAGCGGCCGCACCAAGGCAACCTCGGTGGCGTAGGCGACAGCGTGTTGCAGCAGATTGCCTTCGATCAGGCGATCGACCAGGCCGAGGTCGGCGGCTTCCTTGGCGCCGATCGGGGTCCCCGACGTGACCATCTCCAAGGCTTTGGGCACGCCAGCGACGCGCGGCAGGCGCTGCGTTCCGCCGGCACCAGGCAGCAGGCCAAGCTTGACCTCGGGCACGCCGAGCCTCGCGCTCGGCACGGCAACGCGGTAGTGACAGCCGAGCGCGACCTCTAGCCCGCCGCCCAGTGCGGTGCCGTGAATCGCGGCGACGACCGGCTTGGTGCAATTCTCAATCCGGTCGACGACCTCAGGCAACCACGGCATCACCGGCGGCTTGCCGAACTCCGTAATGTCGGCGCCGGCGAAGAAGGTCTTGCCCTCGCAGATGATCACGGCGGCGGCGATTTCCTCGGAAGCTTCGGCTTCCTCGATCGCGGCCACCAGCCCCTCGCGCACGGCGGCACCCAGCGCGTTCACCGGCGGGTTGTTGGACGTGATGATGAGAACGTGGCCGTGCTTGGTGGTGCTGATCGGGCTGGTCATGGTTCACTCCGTATGAGGTCACGTGGTCCGCACTGAGGAGAAGCGGACGGGTTGGTTGGAATAGTCAGATCGCGGTCCGGCCGTAATCCTGCCGGTTGAACGGGTGGCTGGAAGAAAGGCCGCCGTCGACAACCAGGGCATGGCCGTTGACGTAGCTGCTCTCGTCCGAGGCGAGGAACATCGCGGCATTGGCGATCTCGTCGGGCTGGCCGCCGCGCTTGAGCGGGTTGAGGTGGCCAAGCCGGTCCTCGACGCCCTTGTCGCGGGCACGGTCGTAGACGAACCGGGTCATGCCTGTCTCGATAAGGCCAGGGCAGATGGCGTTGACGCGCACATTGCTGCCGGACAGTTGCTGCGCGGCGGTCTTGACCAGGCTGATCACCCCGGCCTTGCTCGCCGAATAAGCCGGGCCGCCCGCGCCGGAGCGCAGACCGGCGACGCTGGCGGTGCAGATGATCGACCCGCCGCCCTGTTCCTTGATGACCGGCGCGGCGTGCTTGATCGCCAGGAATGGCCCGATCAGATTGACGCGGAGGATTTCCTGCCAGTCGTCGACGCTTTGGTCGAAGATGGAAGCGAGCCCGCCCGAAATGCCCGCGTTGGCGAAGAAGGCGTGCAAACCGCCATATTCCTCGCGCGCCATCGATACCAAGCTGGCAACATCCTCTTCGCGCCCTGCGTCCGCCTCGTGCTCTGCGTCCTTGAGGTCCGCGGCGATCACCGTGGCGCCGTGCTTGCGAAACAAAGCCGTGGAGGCCGCGCCGATCCCGGATCCAGCGCCGGTCACGATGATGATCTTGCCGTCCAGCCGCCCGCGCGGATCAGTGACCGGGTGGCTCAAAACCCTGCTCCGAACGTGCTTCCGCCGTCGACGACGAGAGTTTGCCCGGTAACGAAGCTGGCCGCGTCGCTGGCCAGGAACACCGCCGCGCCGGCAAGCTCGCGCGGTTCGCCGATGCGCTTCAACGCGGCGACGGTGGTGACCCGCTTGAGGATCTCTGGGTTCTCCCACAACGCCTTAGCGAAGTCCGTCCGCACAAGGCCCGGCGCGATGGCGTTGACGCGCACGCCCTTGGGACCGAACTCCGCGGCGAGGTTGCGAACCAGCTGCAGATCGGCGGCCTTGGACACGTTATAGGCGCCGATCACGGTGGAGCTGGTCAGGCCGCCGACCGACGACACGATGATGATCGAGCCGGCACCGCGCTCCAGCATGTCGGGGGCGGCCATTTGCACCAGCCAGTGATTCGCAAGCACATTGTTGTCGAGGATCTTGCGGAACTGCTCGTCGGTGATGCCGGCCATGGGGCCGTAATAGGGGTTGGACGCGGCGTTGCAGACGAGGATGTCGATCTGACCGAATTGCGCCTTGGTTCCGGTGACGAGAGATTGCAGTGCCACCTTGTCCGAGATCGAGGCGGCGATGGCTACTGCGGTGCCTTCGCCATGGGCCGCGTTGATAGCCGCAGCGACCTCCTCGCACGCGTCCTGCTTGCGGCTGGAAATCACGACCTTGGCGCCCTGCTCGGCGAGGCCCTCGGCGATGGCGCGGCCGATCCCGCGGGATGAGCCGGTAACGATCGCTACCTTGCCAGTGAGGTCGAAAAGGGGTGCAGTCATCGATAGTACTCCGTCATTGCGAGCGTCCTTCGAGACAGGCCTTCGACTTCGCAAGAACTCCGCTCAGTCCTTCCTCAGGATGAGCGGATGTTGTCCTGCCGAAGACGGCCACGACTAAGGTACCTGCGGGTCGATCGGCGGGTGCTTGCCGAATTCCTGCAAGGCGATGGCGCGCATATGCACTTCGTCCGGGCCGTCGGCGAGGCGAAGGGTGCGGATGCCGGCCCAGCTGTGCGCGAGGTGCGTATCCTGGCTGACGCCGGCGCCGCCATGCGCCTGGATGGCATCGTCGATGATCTTGAGCGCCATGGTCGGCGCCTTGACCTTGATCATCGCGATCTCGGCCTTGGCGGCCTTGTTGCCGGCCTTGTCCATCAGGTCGGCGGCGTAGAGGCACAGCAAGCGCGAGCAATCGATCTCGATGCGCGCTTCGGCAATCCGCTGTTCCCAGATGCTGTGCTCCGACAGGCGCTTGCCGAAGGCGACCCGGCCTTGCAGGCGCTTGACCATCAGCTCCAGCGCTTCCTCGGCGGCGCCGATGGTACGCATGCAATGGTGGATCCGACCAGGCCCGAGGCGGCCTTGCGCGATTTCAAACCCGCGGCCCTCGCCGAGCAACAGGTTGGTGGCGGGCACGCGCACGTCCTTGAGCGCGATCTCCATATGGCCGTGCGGAGCATCGTCGAAGCCGTAAACCGTCAGCGCGCGCTCGATGGTGACGCCCGGCGCATCCATTGGCATCAGGATCATCGACTGCTGGCGGTAGCGGTTCTGCTCGCGGTCGGTCTTGCCCATCAGAATGGCGACCTTGCAGCGCGGATCGCCGGCGCCCGAGGACCACCACTTCTTGCCGTTGATGACGTATTCGTCACCCTCGCGACGGATGTCGCACTGGATGTTGGTGGCATCCGAAGAGGCGACGCCCGGCTCGGTCATCAGGAAGGCGGAGCGAATTTGGCCGCGCATAAGAGGCGCGAGCCACTGCTCCTTTTGTTCGCGGGTGCCGTAGCGGTGGAACACCTCCATATTGCCGGTGTCGGGGGCGGAGCAGTTGAACACTTCGCTGGCAAAACCGGCTCGGCCCATCTCTTCGGCGCAAAAGGCGTATTCGAGGTTGGTCAGTTGCTCGCCTTCGAAGGCGAAGGTCTCGTCGACATGCTGGAGTGCGCCGCCCGGCGGCATGAACAGGTTCCACAAGCCTTCGGCCCGCGCCTTGGCCTTGAGCGGCTCAAGTCCCTCCAGGTGATGCCAGCGATCGCCGCTGTTCAGTTCCTTCGCGAGTGCCGGGAGCTCGGGGCGAACATTATCGTTGATGAACGCGCGAACCCGGTCGCGGAAGTGGGACTGCCGGTCGGTGAGGCCAAAATCCACGAACGCAACTCCTCGCTTTGCTGATATACAAAATGCGCTAGGACGGGTTGCAAATGGAGACAAGAGTCATGACCGATCTCGACGCATTCCGTTCCGATACCCGCGCTTGGCTTGAGGCAAACTGCCCGCCGGAAATGCGCCAACCGATGAAGTCCGAAGCCGACGCCTGCTGGGGCGGGCGCAAGTGGACGTTCCAATCGGACGCCCAGCGCGTGTGGCTGGAGAAGATGGGCGAGAAGGGCTGGACGGTGCCCGATTGGCCTGCGGCTTATGGCGGCGGGGGGCTGTCGGCCGCAGAAACGAAGGTGCTGCGGGACGAGATGCGCAAGCTCGGCGCGCGCTCGCCGCTGAGCAGCTTTGGCATCTCCATGCTCGGGCCGGCGCTGCTGAAATACGGCACCGAGGAACAGAAGTCCGACTATCTGCCGCAGATCGCCCGCGGAGAGATACGCTGGTGCCAAGGCTATTCGGAGCCGGGCGCCGGGTCCGACCTCGCCGGGCTGTCGGCCCGCGCCGAGGACCACGGCGACCATTGGCGGGTCACCGGCCAGAAGGTGTGGACCAGCTATGCCGATCAGGCCGACTGGATTTTCTGCCTGGTGCGCACGTCGACCGAATCGAAGCACAAGGGCATCAGCTTCGTGCTGTTCGACATGGAGTCGGAGGGCGTATCGACCAAGCCGATTCTGCTGATCAGCGGCTATTCGCCATTCTGCGAGACGTTCTTCGACAATGTGAAAGTGCCCAAGTCGCAGCTCGTCGGCGAGGAGAACCGTGGCTGGGACGTCGCCAAGTATCTGCTCGGCCACGAGCGCGAAATGATCAGCGGCATGGGCCTTGGCGGAGGCGGCGGCGGGGCGTCTTCGCTGGGCAAAGCGCTCGGGGCCATCAAGGACCCGTTCCTTCGCGCCGAAGTCGCCAGCTTCGACGTGGACGCCTTGGCATTCGCGGCGATGAGCGAGCATTTTATAGACCAGCTCAAGGCGGGCGAGGCGCATCCGGCGATGCCTTCGGTGATGAAATATGCCGGTACCGAGCTCAACAAGCGCCGCCACGAACTGATCATGGCCAATGGCGGCGGCGACGCGCTGGAGTGGGAAAGCGAACGCTCCCGCGGTGGCAAAGCCCCGCGCGAATGGCTGCGCACCAAGGCCAATTCGATTGAGGGCGGGACGAGCGAAATCCAGCTGGGGATCGTGGCCAAGCACGTGCTTCAGCTGCCGGGGGCTTAGCCTTCAGCGACCCCGAATGATTGAAGATGAATCCTGGTACGCCGGGGTGACGGAGTGATTTTGAATGGCCTTGCTGACCGACGACCAGAAGATGCTTGCCGATACCGCCCGGACCTTCGTGGGTGAGGAGGGCACGATTCGCAAGCAGTTGCGGCATTGGCGCGACACCGGGTGCAAGGACGGCTTTGGCCATGCCTTGTGGAAGCAATTCGGCGAGCTTGGGCTGACGGGTATCTGCATTCCCGAGAGTGCTGGCGGCCTGGGGCTTGGCGCGACCGAAGCGGCCCTGGTGCTGGAAGAGGTCGGGCGCAATCTGACGCCATCGCCCTTCCTGACCACGGCTGTCGCGGCGGTCCGGGCGCTTGAAGGATCAGGGGCGGCCGAGCGCTGGTTTCCGGGCATCCTGGCGGGAGAGACGGTCGCGGCGCTGGCGATCGATGAAGGGCGGCATCATCGGCCTGAGAGCGCGGCGATGGCGGCGACCCGATCGGGCAATGGGTTCATGTTGTCTGGCGCCAAGCAGATGGTCGTGCACGGCGCTTCGGCGGACGTGATCCTGGTGGCGGCTCGCACGGCGGGCAGCGCGGGCGAGCGCGAGGGCCTGACATTGTTCGCGGTGGAGCGGGATGCCGCCGGCATGGCCGTGGAGAACGTGACGCTCGCGGACTCGTCCAAGGCAGCGCGTTTGACCTTCGACAATGTTACGCTGGATGCCGACGCGGTGGTGGGCGAGGTCGATGGTGGCTGGGCGCCCTTGTCGCGGGCGCTGGCGGCCGGACGCGCGGGCGCAGCGGCCGAGCTGGTCGGGCTGGCCAGCGGCGCGTCGGACATGACCGTAGATTACCTCAAGCAGCGTAAGCAGTTCGGCAAGTTGATTGGCGAGTTCCAGGCGTTGCAGCACCGCGCCGCGCACTTGCATGGCGAGATCGCGATCGCGCGGGCGGCGGCGTTCAAGGCGGCGGAGTTGCTCGATGCGGGCAGCCCACGCGCCGAGTTGATGGTGCATGTGGCCAAGGCCAAGGCCGCGCGGGCCGCGCAACTGGCGGTGCAGGAAGGCGTGCAGATGCACGGCGGCATCGGCATGACCGACGAGCATGACATCGGGCTGTACATGAAGCGCGAGGCGGTTCTCGGCGGGCTATTCGGCGACTGGCGCTACCATGCGAACAAGGTGGCCGAGCTGTCGGGATATTGAGCGCGGCCTGCTAGGCTTCCAGCGCTGACGCGTCGCGGTCCAGTAGGAAGTTGATCCGGCAGCTTGCGATGGGCGTGGCTCTATCGGTCTGCCAGGCATAGGCCTCGACGTTCGCGACGTTACCTCCGAGCCGTTCGATCTTGCCGTAGGCGAAAGTGTCCTGAGCCTTGCCGCCGAGCAGATAGTCGACTGTCACCGTGATTGGTTTGAGCTGCGGACCCGCCATGCCGGTGGCGCGGATCAGGGTGGCGAAGGCGGCGAACTCGAGCAGCCCGGCAATGGCGCCGCCGTGCAGATACATGGGCCGGCCCATCACGTCATTGTGCCAGGGCAGGATCACGATCGGCTGGCCATCGGCGTCATCCTCGAAGCGGAGGCGAAGCAGTTCGGCGTAAGGCGTGGTCTCGATCATGCTGGCCGCTCTAGCGTGCCGGCGCGGGAAGCCAAGCGGCCGGGACGTGGCGGAGATCGGCAGGTTCGTCGACGTCGTGCATCGCGGCAAGCACGGTGACGCGCCAGCCGAGCGCAGCAAGGCGGTCGAGGGTGGCGAGGAGCACGTCGGCGCTGCTCCAGCGAATGCCGGTGAACAGGCTGGGGTCGAAGCGAGCTAGGGCGAAGGCGACATAGCCGCCGTCGCTGGCGGGGATGATCGCCGCGTCATGGTCGATCAGTAGCGCGGCTAGCTGAGCAATCGCGGGCCCATCGAGGGCTGAGCAATCGGTGCCGATCAGCAAAGCGTGCTCGCCTCCTGCGATCGTGCGCTCAGCGGCGCAGGACATGCGCTCGCCGATGTCGCCATCTCCCTGCGCACTTCGCTCCACAGGTGGGAGCGTGGCCCAGTGCGGGTGCTCAAGCGGTTCGGCCACAAGCTCGACCGGGCCGACACCGGCCTCGATGGCGGCCGCCAGCGCGTGTGCAAGCATATGCTTGGCCAAAGCTGCCGCGCCATCCGCGCCAAGTGCGGGAATAAGGCGCGTCTTGACCCGTCCGGGATCGGGGGCCTTGGCGAACAGCAGCACGCGCGTGGAGGTCGTCGGCGCCTCTTTTGCGCCCCATTGCATTGTCAGGGCAGACGCCTTTCCTCTAGGACCGTGGCATGACCGATCGCGACCAACGCCTGCAGACCATCCTGACGCTCATAGCCGGGTTCAACAAGAAGGATATCGCTGTCGATGAGGGCACGCGCTTTGCGCAGGACCTGGAGTGGGACAGCCTCACCGTGATGGACTTCGTCGCGGCGGTGGAGGACGAGTTCGACGTGCTGATCACCATGAACCGCGCTGCCGAGATTGAAACAGTGGGCCAGTTAATCGACGCGGTAGGCGAGCTCAAGGGCGACACCGCTTGACCGATCCGGGCTTTGAGATGATCGCCGCCGACGCGCCTGCGACACCGCCTGGCGAGACGCCGGACCTGTTCAGCAAGTTCGACGCCCTGATCGAGATGCGCCGGTCGTTGCTGTCGACCGGGCTCACCGATCCATTCAACCTGACGATGGAAAAAGTCGAGAGCCCGACCGTCGCGATCTGCAACGGGCGGCGCACGATCCTGCTCGGCACCTATAACTACATGGGCATGACCTTCGACCCCGACGTGATCGCGGCGGGGAAGAAGGCGCTGGACGAGTTCGGCGCCGGGACCACCGGCAGCCGGGTGCTCAACGGCACCTACCAGGGGCATCGCGACGTGGAGACCGCGCTTCGCGAATTCTACGACATGGACCACGCGATGGTCTTCGCGACCGGCTATCAGGCCAATCTGGGGATCATCTCCACGCTGGCCGGCAAGGATGATTACATCATCCTGGATATCGACAGCCATGCGTCGATCTACGACGGCTGCAATCTCGGCAATGCGCAGATCGTCGCGTTTCGCCACAATGACGTCGAAGCGCTGGAAAAGCGGCTCAAGCGATTGCCTCCGGAAGCAGGCAAGTTGGTCGTGCTTGAAGGCGTTTATTCGATGCTCGGCGACACCGCGCCGTTGGTCGAGATGGTGCGCGTCGCCAAAGCGGCCGGTGCCATGGTGCTGGTCGACGAAGCGCATTCGATGGGCTTCATCGGCGAGCATGGGCGGGGCGTGGCGGAAGCGCAGGGGGTGATCGACGATGTCGATTTCATCATCGGCACTTTCTCCAAGTCGGTCGGCACCGTCGGCGGCTTCTGCGTCTCCAACCATCTTAAGTTCGAGATACTTCGGCTGGTTTGCCGTCCCTACGTGTTCACCGCATCCTTGCCGCCGAGCGTGGTGGCGACGGCGGCAACATCGATCCGCAAGCTGATGCACGGCGGCGCCAAGCGTCAGCATCTGCTCGACAACAGCAAGCGCCTGCACGCAGGATTGAAGGCGCTCGGCTTCAAGCTTGGCACCGAGAAGCCGCAGTCCGCGATCATCGCGGTGATCATGCCGGACCTGGAGCGGGGCGCGCAGATGTGGGAAGCGCTGCTGCACGAGGGACTGTACGTCAATTTGGCGCGGCCGCCGGCGACCCCGCAGAACATGACGCTGCTGCGCTGTTCCTTGTGTGCCGAGCATAGCGAACAGCAGGTTGGCGAGATCCTTGGCATGTTCGAGGCGGCGGGTCGCAAGATCGGTGTGATCTGATCGTACAGGATGGCGCTGACGTCTCGCCATTCTTAACTTGAGTTGGACCCATCACGGACCAAGCGCGTTCAAACCAAAGGGTTTTCGCGTGAAAGAGATTTGCTGTGCGTCGATGGATGCTTGCCAGCGTTGTTTGCCTGACGGCATCGTGTCTTGCCGCTCCGGCAAGCGCAGCGCCCGCGACGGGTACGGACTCGGCTATGCTGGGCGCCGGCGCACTTGCCTTGTCGCTGCCGTCCTCGACCAGCGTCACCGAATTCTACAATGCGCGCGCCAACCAACCGATGTGGCTGCGCGCACCAAGTGCCGCCCAGGCGCTGATCTCGACCTTGCGGCGGGCGTCCCTGGATGGCTTTACCAAGGGGCCGCAGCTTGCCGGAGCGATCGAACGGGCGCTTGAAGCCGCGAACGGTGCCGATCGGGCGGCGCAGGACGATGCCGAGAAGCTGATGTCGGGCGCTTGGGTGCTGTACGTTCAGGCGCTTAATTGGCCGACGTCTGGCATGATCTATGCCGATCCCGGCCTGGCGCCCAAGATCCCGGCGCCGGATGCCATATTGACTCAGGCGGCGACTACCAGCAGCTTAACCGATCATGTGCGCCGGGTGTCCTCGGTGAACCCGCTTTATGCGCAGTTGCGGGAGGCCGCCTGGAACCAGTCACAGCTGGGGACGGGCGCGGCTCCCCGTGCTTTGCTCGCCAATCTGGAGCGCGCTCGCGCACTCCCAGCAAGCGGCCGGTTCGTGATGGTCGACTTGGCCACGCAGCAATTGTTCATGATGAATGGTGGCACGATCGAGGATTCCATGAAGGTCGTCGTCGGCAAGACCGACATGAAGACGCCGTTAATGGCAGGGCGCATTCACCAGATCACGTACAATCCCTATTGGAACGTTCCGGTGGACTTGGTGCGCGACCGTGTGGCGGCCCACGTGATCAAGCAAGGCGTCAGCTACCTCAGCGGCAAACGCTACGAAGTTCTGAGCGACTGGACCGAGAACGCTGTTGTGGTCGATCCCAAATCCATCGATTGGCAAGCCGTTGTGGACGGGCGAACGGAGTTGCGCGTTCGCCAGCGTCCGGGATCCGACAATATGATGGGGCAATTCAAATATGAGTTTCCCAACACCAAGGGGATCTACCTTCACGACACGCCCGAGCGGGGCCTTTTCGCCTCGGCGCAGCGAACCTTCAGTTCGGGCTGCGTTCGACTGGAGGACGCGCGCCGGCTTGGTCGCTGGTTGATCGGGGCGGAGCCGGTGGCGCCCTCCGCGGCGCCCGAGACTCATGTCGGGCTCAAGGCGCCGGTGCCGGTCTTCCTGACCTACCTGACGGTCAAGCCCGGAAGCGACGGCTTGGCTTATGTTCCTGATGTGTACGGTATGGACGGCGCGAACGAGGAAGACACGCGGGTGGCCGTTCGCTGATTACGCGCCTCCGCGACCACTCCGAAGCTTCGAATCCATGGGCTGGTCACTATCGCTTACCCGGCGTCGAGTTGCGCCATGGCACCGGAAATCGCTGCGGCGGAACGAGCCAAGGCACTTACCTCCTCGGCCGACAGCTCCGGTAACAGCACGCGTTCAATGCCGTTCGAGCCGATGATGCATGGCAAGCTCAGGAACACGTCCGTAAGGCCGAACTCGCCAGTTAATAAGGTCGACACTGGCAGGGCGCTCCGCTCGTTTCGCAGGATCGCCTCGCAAATACGCACGATGGCGGTTGCGATGCCGAACGACGTGTAGCCCTTGCCGGCGATGATCCTGTAGCCTGCCTTGCGAACCGACTGCCCGATCGCTTGCTCGTCTATGGCGTCTCCATGAAGCGCGAAACGAGCCAGGGGCAGGCCGCCGATGCGCGCGGTGGAGAAGGCAGCGACCTCGCTGTCGCCATGTTCGCCAAGAACGGCGGCGTCCACCGTGCCCGGGGCGACGTCGAAGGTCGCGGCAAGTTCCTGGCGCAAGCGACTGGAGTCCAGCAAGGTGCCGGTACCGATCACTCGGTTGGCTGGCAGGCCTGCATGGCGGAAGGCCACATGAGCCATGACGTCGACAGGGTTTGCAGCGACCAGGATGATACCTGCGAAGCCAACGCTGGCGAGCTCCCTGACGCAATCGGCGACGATGACCGCACTGCGCGCGAGGACTGACATGCGGCTTTCGTCACCATGGGTCGCGGCGCCCGCGGTAATCACGGCGATGCTGGCAGTTGCGGCATCGGCATAGCTGCCGGCCCAAATGTGTGCAGGCCGCGCGAGCGCATTGGCGTCGGCGATATCGGCTGCCTCGGCTGCTGCAAGATCCGCATTGCTATCGATCAGGACGATCTCGCGCACGAGGGCGCGGAGCATCAGTGAAAAGGCTGCGGTTGCACCGACATGGCCCGCACCGATGATCGCCACCCGGGTTGCTGAAGCTGGATTGCTCATGTCTTTGCTCGCTTGCTCGCCCGTCGCGGAAATGGTGCACCAATAACGGCATGATCGCATCCAATCACCCCAAGCCCTGTTGGCCTGCAAGGTGATCATTCACCGGCGAGTTGGTGGAAGGCGGTGGATGCCCGACGTGGATTCGAACCACGATAGACAGATTCAGAGTCTGTAGTCTTACCGTTAGACGATCGGGCAGAACCGCGGGCTGGCAACTAGGCACCGGCACCCCGACTGTCAACGTTTCGCCCGCGCAGCCTTTTGCGCCGTGCTGTTGCCGATCCGCGAAGATTGCGCTTAAAGTCGGGTCAGGTCAGCCGTTCGCCGTATCCCGGTGCCACGGTGCAGAACATGAAGATCGGGCGACTACCAATGGCGCAGTTTGCCGCCAATGCGCCGCACCCCGCCTCAACAGGCGCCGCGGCCGATGCCATCCCACCGCCGCCCGACTGGGCGCGCCATACCTATGCCGCGATCGACCTTGGCACGAATAATTGTCGGCTGCTGGTCGCCCGGCCGGTGGATGGCGGGTTCACCGTGGTGGACGCTTTCTCACGCATCGTCCGTCTCGGCGAAGGGCTGGCGATGAGCGGGCGACTGTCACAAGAAGCGATGGATCGCGCGGTTGATGCGCTTGGCGTGTGCGCGGGCAAGCTGAAACGGCGCAATGTCTCGCTCTCACGGTCCGTCGCTACCGAAGCCTGTCGCCGGGCAGTCAATGGCCGGGACTTCGTCGAACGCGTTCGGCAGGAGACCGGTATCTCGCTGGAGATCATTCCGCCGCAAGAAGAAGCCCGGCTGGCCGTTCTCGGATGCCACAAGCTGCTGGAGCCCGGCGACGGCCCAGCCTTGATCTTCGACATCGGCGGCGGATCGACCGAATTGGTGCTGGTGGAGCCGGGCGGAGCGGACGATGCTCCGCGCATCAAGGCGTGGTGGAGCGCGCCGTGGGGCGTGGTGTCGCTGACCGAAAGTGAAGGGCGGGAGGCGATCGAAGGGCCGGACCGGGTGGCCGCCTACGGCCGGATGCGCGAACGCACGCGCCGGGCCTTCGCGCGGTTTGCCGAGCTCCTGCCGACCAACGCCAAGGACATTCGCCTGCTTGGCACCAGCGGCACGGTGACCACCTTGGCGTCCGTGCATCTCGCCCTTCCGAGCTATGACCGCCGCGCCGTCGACGGCCTGCACGTGCCGATCGGGGCCATGCGGGAGATTAGCACGGCTATCGCGCATATGACCTTCGAGGAGCGGGCCGCTTTGCCATGCATCGGCGCAGACCGAGCCGATCTGGTAGTGGCCGGCTGCGCCATATTAGAAGCTATTCTCGACATCTGGCCGGCAGAACAATTGGGCATCGCCGACCGCGGAATTCGCGAAGGCATATTACGCGGCCTGATGGCGCGAGACGGATATCGATTATGAAGCACATCAAGACCGCGCGTGGACGCAAGATGAGCTCGACGCGGTGGCTCGAGCGGCAACTCAACGATCCTTATGTGATCCGCGCCAAGGCCGAGGGCTATCGCAGCCGCGCCGCCTATAAGTTGATCGAGCTGGACACAAAGTTCGCGCTTCTGCGCGGGGTCAAGACGGTGGTCGACCTGGGCATTGCCCCGGGCGGGTGGAGCCAGGTGGTACGCAGGCGCGCGCCAGCCGCCAAGATCGCGGGGATCGACCTGCTGCCGACCGATCCGATCGACGGCGTCACCATCCTGCAGATGGATTTCACCACGGAGGAGGCGGATGCGGCCTTGCGGGACGCGCTCGGCGGCCCGGTGGACCTGGTGTTGTCGGACATGGCGGCGAACACGGTCGGGCATCCACCCACCGACCATCTGCGTACCATGGGGCTGGTGGAGACTGGCCTGGCCTTTGCGATCGATGTGCTTCGGCCGGGCGGCGCTTACGTCGCCAAGGTGCTGGCAGGGGGCACGGACACGCAATTGCTCGCCGAGCTCAAGCGGCACTTCACCACGGTGAAGCATGCCAAGCCGCCTGCTAGTCGCAAGGGGTCAAGCGAGTGGTACGTCATCGCGCAGGGATTCAAGGGCGCGGCGCCGAAGGTGGAGCCGGAGGTCGACGAGGACGAAGATCAGGAAGGCTGACTGCGCATGATCGCGTTGATCTCCACATTGCGGCCCAGATAGGTCGATTTGCGGCAGTCGTCGCTCGAGCAGCCGTTTAACCGTGCTTGGAACTCGGCGCGGGATCGCAACAGGCGAGTGCGCTTTGCGGCATCGGCGTTGGTGAACGACTGATTGTAGAGCATCACGGACAGACGATCGAGATAGGCTAGATTGGCCTTGCTGCACGCGCGGGCCGAGGATCGGCCGGAGCCGCCCTGGCACCCAGCCGCAGGGCGGGCCTGCGGGCTTGCGGGTGCTTTGCCTGGAGCATTGGCCGCTAGTTTCGGAATGGGAGCCGGCCGTGCTGGCTTGATGGTCCGGATTGGCGGCGTAGCGACGGTCCGAACCGTGCGCGGGAGCTGGCGCTGCTCTTGCGGCTCCGGCTGCGGTAGAGGCGGGGACTGCGGTGCACGCTGTTTCGCCGACGGGGCTATCGCGCGTGCCATAGGGGCGAGCACCGGCACATCGTCCATCGCTGCCAGCACTGGTGATCTCGTAATAGGTGTGTCCCGCCGCACGGCGGCAAGTGAGGTGGCGATCAGTTCTCCCTGAGCCACGGCGACGTGCTGCTTCTCGCCGCCGGGTGCCCGATCAACGGTATATTGCAGGTCCGCCACGATCCTGGACTGGCCGCCGGCGGTCACCGTGCCGGGCGGCAGGACGACTGCGACGGTGGCGCTGCACTTCCAGTGACCGAGCGCGTTGTCCTCGTCGGCTTCCACATCCGACACGCGGACCATGGAGGATGCAGCAGCGAGCCGGAGCGCGGCCCTGTCGCTACCACCCAGGCGAGAA
Organism: uncultured Sphingomicrobium sp.; assembly: GCA_964243335.1. Lineage (GTDB taxonomy): Bacteria > Pseudomonadota > Alphaproteobacteria > Sphingomonadales > Sphingomonadaceae > Sphingomicrobium. The sequence continues at coordinate 187,168 of CAXTED010000002.1, forward strand.
GCTTCGGCGAACAGTGCTTGGCGGAGCGCCTTGGGGTCGACCCGCGACGCGCAATCGTTGGTGTTCGGCCCGGGAGCAAGCACGGTGGTGCCTGTAGCCAATGCTGTGTCCGGTCGCACCGAAGCGACGTTCTCGCTGGGCGTGCGGGTGATCACGAAACCGAGGAGGCCGAGCGTTCCCGTCGCAATCAGCAGCGCTGCCGTCCGCCCCCTGTTGCTTTTGCGGCGCGGCATGACTCCGGCTGATGGCGCGAGATGATCCCGCGACCGCTTCGCATCATACTCGTTCCGGCGCTCCGGATCGCTCAGAACCGCGTACGCCGCCGAGACCTCCTGGGACTTCTCGAGTGCCAGTTGCGAGTCATTCTGGTCGGGATGGTAGCGCCGCATCAGGGCAAGGTAAGCAGCGCGGATAACCACCTCTTCCGCGTCGGGCTGAACGCCCAAAACCCTGTAGTGGTCGATCGTCATGCCTATGCGCCCTTAACAACAGCGGGACGGCGCGGACCAGCGATTTATGACAGAAGCCCGCGCAGGAGCCGGTCAGCTTTTGCGGGCGCGGGCTGCTGCGATAGCTTGCTTGAGCGCGTCATAGCCAACGGCGCCGTTCATCACGCGGTTGCCAACCACGAACAAGGGCGTGCCGGTGGCGCCGAGCTGACCAGCGATGCGGTAATTGGACTTGAGTTCGGCATCGATAGCGGGGTCTTGGGACGGGGCGAACGGAATGCCGGCTGCTTTTGAAGCGGCGGCAAGGCTTTGTTCGTCAGGGCGCCCGGCGGCAAAAAGGCTATCGTGGAAAGCGGTAAAGCGACCGGCCTTGCTGGCCGCGAGCGCCAAGCGGGAGGCAACTTCGCTGGCCGGGCCCAAGACCGGGAACTCGCGGTAGACGATCCGCAACTTGGGATCCTCGGCAATCAGCCGGGCCATGACCGGCAGGCTCGCCCGGCAATAGCCGCAGGCATAATCGTAGAATTCGATCAAGGTGACGTCGGCGTCCTTGGCGCCCTGCCAACTGCTGCCCCACGGAGTTTCCAGCGCGGCGCGATTAGCCGCGAGCACCGGGGCATATTGCTGCTCCCGAAGCGCGTCGGCGGTCTCCACCAGGATCTGGGGATTTCGTTGCAGCGCCTCCCGCACAAGGCGGTCACCCCAGCCGGCGCGCGCACCCAGCACCAGGATGAGCAAGGTCAGCACTGTTCCCGCGACAGCCCCAATCAGTGCCGCAGACCATGAAAAACGCCCCCGTGTTTCGCTCACTCTTTGTCCTTGTCGTTGCGGTGCTTCTTGCTTTTCAGCGCCGTTGTAGAAACCATCATGATATCCTGAGCGCGCAGGTAATCGGGGGTGCCCGCGGGGATGCCCATCATCGCGGTCCTAGCACTCGACAAGGCAAGCTTGGGCTTGTCCTCCAGGTTGAAGCGCTCTGCACTGGCCAAGGCGGCGCGAGCGATGTCGCCTTTCTGGCCGTAAACTACGCCCAGTTGGTACCAGGCGAAAGGATTGTCATTGTCGCGGTTCACCGCGTTCTTGAGCACGCTCTCCGCTTCCGGGTAATTGGCTGACTTCTCCGTAGCGATCAGCGCGTGGCCAAGCATCGCGGCGATCATCGGCTGGTCCGGCGCGCCCTTTACAGCCAGTCGGAGCGGCGCAATCGCCTCGTTCGGCTTGCCGCTTTCGAGCAAAACCTGTCCTTCCAGCTCAAGGTAGAAGGGATCGCCGGGGGACGAAGCAAGAAGGGATTTGGCTTCATCCAAGGCCTTGTCGCGGTAGCCAAGGCGGTGGAACGCATAGGCTCGGGCGTAGCGCGCCGGTACGGAGATGTCGCTCATCGGATAGATGTTGAGGACCTTCTGCGGCTCGGACACGAAGCCGATCAATTTGGCCCGTACGCGTTGGAAACGTGCTTCCAGAGCAGGATCGGTGGGGCGGCTCCACGCCGCATCCTTCTGGTAGACCGTCTGCAGGCTGGCGATGCGCTCGCTGGAAAGGGGATGGGTGCGGTCGTAGCTGTCGGTGGAGTAGACCGCGAGGCGGTACTCCTGGTTCTGCAGTTTCTTAAAGAACGCGATGGAGCCCTTGCCGCTCACGCCGGCGGTCGTGAGGTAGGATGCACCGGCCAGATCGGCGCTGGTTTCCTGTACGCGGGTGAACGACATGAACGATCCCATGGCGGCCTGTTGGCCAGCCGCCATTACGCCCATCGCTGCTTCGCCAGCCCCCGCCGCCATGGCTAGGCCGCCGAGCACTAGGCTGAGGATTTGGACGGCGGTCGCCTTCTTGGCTCCCTCGCCGATGCGGATCGCATGGCCACCCGCGACGTGGCCAAGCTCGTGCGCGATAACGCCCTGCAATTGATTGGCGTTGTCGGCGGAGGTCAGCAGACCCGAGTGGATGTAAACCGTTTGACCGGCTGTCACGAAGGCGTTGATCTCTGGATCGTTGATCAGCACGACCCGAACGTTCTTGGGGTCGAGCTTGGCAGCTTGGATCAGCGGCTTGCTGAGGTCCGCGAACAGTCTTTCAGTCTCGCTGTCACGAAGGATGGACTGAGCGGAGGCGGACTGGGCCCCGGCAAAGACGAGGGCCATGGCGAGCATCAGCTGCCGGGTGAAGCGGGTCAGGCGTCGCATGCCGCGGTCCTGTGTCGATCCTGCTGAACGGCAGGTGAAAGCAGGCACCATCTCCCCTCCCCAAGGTCGGGGAGAGGAGATGGCGTGCTGGCTTGGATCAGCCGAAGGTACGCTGCCACCAACCGCGTCGCGGCGAGCCGTCGGCGTTGGTGCCGCTATCATCCGAAGACTCTTCGGTCGGAGCCGCGGCGGGTGCTTCCGCCGGCTTTGCCTTGGGCTCGGGCTGCGGTTCCGCAGCAGCGGGTGCCCGCTCTTGCGCGACCTCAGGCAAAGGCAGTTCGGCTTCGGCGGCAGGCTCGGAAGGCGCGGCGGCTTTCTTGGCACGTGTCCGACGCTTCGGCTTGGGAGCCTCTTCGCCTGTCGCGGCCTCGACCGACGCGTCCGCCGCCGGCGCGGCTGCCACGGATGGCTCGGTCGCTGCTTCCACGACCTTGCGGGCGCGGGGACGACGACGAGTCTTGGGTGCGTCGTCCGCGACCACCTCTTCGGCGGGAGCGGTGGCTTCCGGAGCCGGGTCCAGCGACGGCACGGGCTCGATCATCGGCGCTTCGTCCGGAGCGATCATGCCGTGCGGCTCGTCACTCTTGGCCGGAGCCTCGACGCTTTCACCATCCTGACCAAGCGCTTCCCGATCGCGGCCACCACGGCGGCGACCGCCACGGCGTCCACGCCGCGAGCGACGGCCTTCGGAATCGCCTTCGTCCTGCGGAGCGTCCGATCCTTCAGCAGCTTCGGCGGGTTCGGCCGACGCAACCTGCTCGACTAGATCGCCTGGCTGGAAGGCTTCGTCGTCATTATCGCCCATTGGAGCCTCGGACGGATCTTGCTGACCTTCGTCAACCGCACCTTCCTCCGTGCCGCCTTCGCCGCCCTCATCACGGCGACGATTACGGCCACCACGACGGCGCCGACGACGACCACGGCGAGCGCCGTCATCGCCTTCTTCGCCTTCGCGAGGAGCACGCTCGCCACGCTCTTCGCGGCGCGGCTCGTCGGAAGTCTCTTCTTCCTCTTCCTCGTCCTCTTCGATGAACTCGTCTTCGTCGTCCTCCGGTTCGTCGTCGACCAGTTGGACCGGCGCGGGACGGGGACGGGCGATCGGCAGCGGACCCGAGCTTTCGACGCTCATGCGCGCGCCTTCATAGCTGTCGTCGACCAGCACTTCGACCTGGACGCCGTAGCGCTCCTCGATTTCGGCGAGTTCGGCGCGCTTTTTGTTAAGCACGTAGACGGCGGCTTCGCGGCCGGCGCGCAGGCAGATCTTTTCGCCGCGGCCACGTGCGGCCTCGTCCTCGATCATGCGCAGAGCCGACAAGCCCGACGACGACGCCGTGCGCATCAGGCCGGTGCCCTCGCAGTGCGCGCAAGGACGGGTGGAGGCTTCAAGCACGCCGGTGCGCAGGCGCTGGCGGCTCATCTCCATCAGTCCGAACGAACTTATGCGGCCGATCTGGATGCGGGCGCGGTCGTTGCGCAGCGCTTCCTTCATCGCTTTCTCGACTTTGCGGACGTGACCGCCCTGTTCCATGTCGATAAAGTCGATGACCACCAGCCCGGCCATGTCGCGAAGCCGCAACTGGCGCGCGATCTCGGCGGTGGCTTCGAGGTTGGTAGCAAACGCGGTCTGCTCGATATTGTGCTCGCGGGTCGACCGGCCCGAGTTGATGTCGATCGACACCAACGCTTCGGTCGGGTTGATCACCAGGTAACCGCCCGACTTCAGCTGAACCACCGGCTGGTACATCGCCGACAATTGATCCTCGACGCCGTTCAACTGGAACAAGGGAGTCGACTCGGCGTGGCTTTTGACCCGGCGCACGTGGCTGGGCATCAGCAGCTTCATATAGCCGCGGGCTGCCTTGTAGCCGTCCTCGCCCTCGACCACGACTTCGTCGATTTCGCGGTGATAAAGGTCTCGAATAGCGCGCTTCACCAGGTCGCTGTCGCGGTAGATGAGGGCCGGGGCCGACGAGTGAAGGGTGTTCTCGCGCACTTCGTCCCACAAACGGGCGAGGTAATCGAAGTCGCGCTTGATCTCGACCTTGGTGCGCTGAAGCCCGGCTGTGCGAACGATCAGGCCCATTGAGCTGGGCAGCTGAAGATCCGACATGATCGACTTCAGGCGCTTGCGATCGGCACCGTTGGAGATCTTGCGCGAGATGCCGCCACCGTGGCTGGTGTTGGGCATGAGCACGCAATAACGGCCGGCGAGGCTGAGGTAGGTGGTCAGGGCCGCGCCCTTATTGCCGCGCTCTTCCTTGACGACCTGGACCAGCAGCACCTGGCGACGCTGAATGACGTCCTGAATCTTGTAGCGACGGCGCAGATTCTGGCGCTTGCGACGAAGTTCGTCGGCAGCAGCCTCATTCGCGCCGCCACGGCCACGGCGGCTCGGCCGGCGGCGATCGCTCGAGGCGACCTCCTCCGTGCCCTCTTCGCTGACTTCAGGCACTTCGGGATCGCCATCTTCGCCGTGGAAGTCGGCATGGTGATCGTCGTCGTCGTCATCGTGGTCGTCGTCGGCGAAATCACCTTCGACGTCAGCGTCCAGTTCGGCGTCGGCGCTCAGATGATCGTCATCGTCGTCCGCATCGATCGCGGCACCACGAAGGCGCTCTTCCTCGGCGGCGTGTTCGGCCTCTTCGCGGAGCAGTGCGTCGCGGTCGGACTTGGGGATCTGATAATAGTCCGGGTGGATCTCGCTGAACGCGAGAAAGCCGTGACGATTGCCGCCGTAATCGATGAACGCCGCCTGCAGCGACGGTTCGACCCGGGTTACCTTGGCGAGATAGATGTTACCTTTGAGCTGCTTGTGCTCGGCGGATTCGAAGTCAAACTCCTCGATCCGGCTTCCCTTGACGACGGCGACCCGGGTTTCCTCCAGGTGGCGCGCGTCGATCAGCATGCGCGTTATCATTATGTATTCTCCCGGCGCGCGGGGCCAGCGGGGCCGGCCGGCGCGCTCGTTCTGTGGCCAGAGCCGGCGCGGAAGGACCGGCGGCAATGGCGATGATGGTGGTAGGATGTAGTGCTTCTGCTGCCTGCCGTTCCCCGGAAATCCGGAGGAAACGCACACCGTTCTGCTCTGGAAAGAGCGTGGAACGGGCGTTTTTGGGCGTCATGCAGCGTCAACCTTGTCGGCTGCGGCTCGTGGGAGCCGCGGCGTCTGTTCGTCCAAAGGAATCTGGCCGAATGCAAGGGGACTAGCACCCTGTGCGGCCCCTCGCAACATGCCGGATTGTGAGCTTTTCGCGTGATTGCAGCCAATCGGGACAATCGTGCTAGTCGCTAGCGCGGTGGGACCGGGGTAGAGCAAACAAGTGCCGATTGGACGATCGATAGCCATGGTAGCGGGCCTGAGCCTAATCCTGGTCGGGTGCGCACCTCAGAAGGCGACGAGTGACGCCGTGGTTGGCGAAGCTCGGGCGGGCGCGATCACGGTCGCCCTGCCGCAAGCCATGCAAGCCGTGCCCATTACCGAAGCGCGTGTCCCCGGACGGCCGCTGGTCGTGATCGATGCGGGACATGGCGGACGCGACCCGGGTGCCAGCGGCGTGGTTGGCAAAGTTCGCGAAAAGGACCTTACGCTGACCCTTGCCCGCGAACTTCGCAACAGGCTGAAGGCTGGCGGGCGCGTGCGCGTGGCATTGACTCGGGATGGCGACGACACGCTTGCGCTGGACCAGCGATCAGCCATCGCGCGACAATTGGGCGCGGCGCTGTTCGTGTCCCTGCACGCCGATAGCGCCGCCAACCCGCTGGCCCGCGGAGCGACGATCTACTCCTTGTCGGACGTTGCCTCCGATGCCGACGCGGCACGGTTCGCTGCCGGCCAGAACGCGGGCGAACAGCCTGTCACGAGCGTGGCGGACGGAAGCGTGCGATCGTTGCTGGCTGATCTCGTCACCCAGGACGAGATGAACGCGTCGGCTGACTTCGCGGTGCGGCTGTTGCGCAATGCCCAAGGCAGGGTGGAGCTTCGCCCGGAGCCACATCGCTTCGCCGCGTTTCGGGTGCTTCGCCGGGCGAACGCGCCGGCGGTACTGTTCGAGGCGGGATATCTCAGCAATGTCGAGGATGAGGCGATGCTGACGAATCCGGTCAGTCGCGCACGGATCGTGAGCACTCTGGCCCGGGCTATCGAATCGCAATTGGCCGTGCGCCGCTAGCGTCCAGTCGCTCTTCAACGAAAGCGTGCTTTTCGCCGCCACTCCAAGGCGCTAGAGACAGCGGCAGATGGACGCCGTGACCACTTCTCGACCCAATGTTCTGATGAACCTGCATCGCCGGATGGGGGACCGCGTGTCCCGCTGGTGGGCGCGAAAGTGGTTTCGACGGGCGGTCTATCTTGTGCTGATCGGATATGCGTTGTTCACCTTGGTCTGGGTGGCCTTCGCGTCCAGTCTGCCGTCGTCCAGGTCGCTGCTTGCCTATAAGCCCGCCTTGCCGACCAATTTGCGTGGTTACGACGGCCAGCCGGTGCAGACCTTTGCCCGCGAACGCCGGGTCGAGCTCAATTTCGACGAGATTCCGCCAATGGTGGTGCAGGCCTTCCTGTCCGCCGAGGACAAGACCTTTTTCTCTCATGGCGGGATCGACTATCCGGGCCTTGCCGGTGCGGTGTTCGACTATGGGGTGAAAACCGCCACCGGTGGCGCGCGGGCGCGGGGCGGATCGACTATCACGCAGCAGGTCGCCAAGGCGCTGCTCCAGGACAATAGCTACAATGTCGGACGCAAGATCCGCGAGGCGATACTCGCCTTCCGCCTGGAGAATGTGCTGACCAAGCAGCAGATCCTGGAGCTTTACCTCAATCAGATATTCCTTGGCCGCAATGCGTATGGCGTGCAGGCCGCCGCGCGAGCCTATTTCGACAAGGACGTCGGAGAATTGACGCTTCCAGAGGCGGCCTATCTCGCCGTGCTGCCCAAGGCACCGTCGAACTATGATCCGGAGCGAGCCACGACGAGGGCAACCGATCGGCGCAATTATGTGCTGCGGGAAATGGCCGGCAATGGCTTCATCACGGCAAGTCAGGGACAGGCGGCCGCGGCGACCGGGCTTGGCGCGATCCGCTACGGCAGCAACGACAAGTTCCGCCAGCAGCCCGGTTATTTCACCGAGGAAGTCCGCCGCGAATTGATCAAGCGCTTCGGCGAGAATGCCGATGCCGGGGCCAATAGCGTGTATTCGGGCGGCCTGTGGGTGCGCACGTCGATGAACCCGGTGATGCAGGATGCTGCGGCGGCGGCGCTTCGCGAAGGCCTCGCGCAGTTCGATGGTGGTCGTGGTTGGCGTGACACGGGTTTGACCATCGAAACCGACGAAAGCTGGCCAGCGCGGCTGGACAATACGCCGCTCGGCACTGGCTTCCCCGATTGGCGCAAGGCGGTGGTGCTGGAGAAATCGGGCAGCCGGGCGCGCATTGGCTTCAGCAACGGCACCACGGGGTCGCTTGCGGCCGGCAATGCCGTTCAGCCCAAGCGCGGCGTTGGCGGCGCGGCATTCGGTTTTCTTCGGCCCGGCATGATCATCATCGTCAAGCAGATCGCTGGTGACGCTTATGCGCTTCGCTCCATTCCTGAAATCGGCGGTGCCTTCTTGGCGCAAGAAGTGCGCACGGGGCGGGTGCTCGCGATGCAGGGTGGCTTCGATGCCATCGGCTCAAGCTACAATCGCGCGACCCAGGCACAGCGCCAGCCGGGATCGACGTTCAAGCCACTCGTTTACGAGACCGCGCTGGAGAACGGCATGACGCCGGCCTCGATCATCCCCGATGCACCGTTCTGCGTTTGGCAAGGCGCCGGGCTCGGCAACAAGTGCTTCACCAACTTCGACGGTGGTTATGCTGGGCCCAAGACCATGCGTTGGGGCGTGGAGCAATCGCGAAACCTGATGACGGTGCGCACGGCGTCGCAGACGGGCATGGCCAAGATTACCGATCATGCGCGGCGTCTGGGTGTTGGCGACTACCCCAATTATCTGTCGATCGCGCTTGGTGCGGGCGACACGACGGTCATGAAGCTGACCAATGCGTATGCCATCCTGGCCAATCACGGCCGGGCGGTGAAGCCGACGCTGATCGACTACGTCCAGGATCGCGAGGGCAAGGTCATCTTTCGCCAGGACACGCGCTGCGAGCTGATGGAAAACTGCAATGCCCGCGACTGGAATGGCGGAGCAATGCCGGTGCCGCCGGTGCGCACGCGTCAGCTGCTCGATCCGCAGGCGAGCTTCCAGATGGTGCACATCATGACGGGCGTGATCCAGCGCGGCACCGCGACTATTCTGCGCGACCTCAATCGTCCTTTGTTCGGCAAGACCGGCACCACAAGCGGCCCGACCAACGTTTGGTTCGTCGGCGGGACGCCCGACGTCGTGGCGGGAACCTACCTTGGTTATGATCAGCCGCGCAGCATGGGCGGCTCTGCCCAAGGCGGGCGCATAGCGGCTCCGATCTTCAAGCAGTTCGCTCAGGTGGCCTTCAAGGGAATGCCACCGGTGCCGTTCATCGCCCCGGCGGGCGTTCGCATGGTACGGATCGATCGCAACACCGGCCGCAAGGTCTTTGGTACCTTCCCGACCCGCGAGGATCCGAAGTCACCGGTGATCTGGGAAGCCTTCAAGCCTGAGACCGAACCGCGCCGGACGATCCGCCGTGAGGATGCGGCGGCTTCTCAGGCGCGGGCTGACGCTCCAGCACGACCTAGAGCGGCCGCTGCCAGGCCTCGCGCCAGGCCGACCGCTCGTCCAGCAGCGCCTAACCCCGACACCGATTTCTTGCAGAAGCAGGGCGGCATCTACTAACGCCTGCCCAACACTCGCGCTTTCGCGCCGTCTTCGCATTATAGGACAAGCATCATGCGCGCCGAAGCGCAGGCCCATATCGACCAGATCAACGCTGCAACCCTGCTGCTTCGCCGCTTTCTCGATTGGGATCGCGCGCTTCGCCGGGTCGAGGAGTTGAACGCCAAGGTCGAGGATCCATCGTTGTGGAACGATCCCAAGGCGGCCCAGGAGGTGATGCGCGAGCGTCGCCGGCTGGAAGACGCAATGAACGCCACGCGAAAGATCGAAACCGAGCTGGCGGACACGGTCGAGCTGATCGAGATGGCCGAAACGGAGGGCGATGCCGCGCTGGTCGACGACGCCGTCACCAGCCTGGGTGAGCTTGCCGAGCGGGCCGAGCGCGACAAGGTGTCGGCGTTACTGGCGGGCGAGGCCGACGCCAACAACAGCTATGTCGAGGTCAATTCCGGCGCGGGCGGGACAGAAAGCAACGACTGGGCCGGGATGCTCCAGCGGATGTACTCACGCTGGGCCGAGCGCCACGGAATGAAGGTCGAACTGGTCGACTTCCACTCGGGCGAGCAGGCCGGAATCAAGTCGGCCACGCTGCTGATCAAGGGCGAGAACGCCTATGGCAATCTAAAAACCGAAAGCGGCGTTCACCGGCTGGTGCGGATCTCGCCCTATGACAGCTCGGCCAGGCGGCACACCAGTTTCGCCAGCGTGTGGGTCTACCCAGAAGTCGACGACGACATCGACATCGAGATCAACGAAAGCGAGCTTCGCATCGACACCTATCGCGCGTCGGGCGCGGGGGGGCAGCACGTCAACACCACCGACAGCGCGGTGCGGATCACCCACATCCCGACCAACATCGTCGTGCAGTGCCAGAACCAGCGCAGCCAGCACAAGAATCGCGCCGAGGCGATGAAGCAGTTGAAAGCGCGACTATACGAGGCGGAGTTGCAGAGGCGGGAGGCGGAAGCCGACGTCACCGCCGCGAACAAGACCGATATCGGTTGGGGTCATCAGATCCGGTCGTACGTTCTTCAGCCGTATCAGCTCGTCAAAGACCTGCGCACCGGAGTGATCTCCACCGCGCCGGGCGACGTGTTGGACGGGGCGCTTGACCGGTTCATGGCTGCTGCTTTGTCGCAGCGAGTGACCGGCGAGCATGTCGAAGTGGAGGATGTCGATTGATACGCACGGCTGCTTTTACGCTGCTTCTCGCCCTGACCGGGTGCAAGGCGCAGTCTGAGCCGGTTCGATTTCCGGCCGCGGGCCGCGACGTGGCGCCGATCGTTTCCAACGCCTTTTCGACCGAGGATGCCCGCGATCGGGTGGGCGAGTTCGAGGCAGTCATGGCCACGGCCCGTGTTCGACCGGGAATGTCGGTGGCGGACATCGGTGCCGGTGAAGGCTATTACACCGTTCGGCTGGCGCCGTTGGTTGGACCCAAGGGCCGCGTTCTGGCGGAGGATATCGTTGCGGAAACCCGCGACTTGCTGGCCGACCGGGTGCAACGCGAGGGACTTGAGAATGTCGCCGTGCGGCTCGGCGGAGCGGCCGATCCCAAACTTCCGCCGGCGAGTTTCGACCGCATCTTCATGGTGCACATGTACCATGAGGTGACCGATCCTTATGCGTTCCTGTGGCATCTGGTCGGCGGCTTGAAGCCGGGCGGGCAGGTGGTGGTGGTTGACGCCGACCGACCGGTCAAGCGCCACGGCTTGTCTCCGGCTCGACTGCGATGCGAGTTGGCGAGCGTGGGCCTGCGGGAGGCAGAATTGGTCCGGCTGCCGGGCAGCGACAGCTATGTGGCCACGTTTGTGGCGGCAACGCCGAGACCGCGGATAAGCGACATCAAGACGTGCACGGACGTACCGGAGGCCTGAGCAGGCTGGAAGCAGGCGGGGCAGGGGTCAGTAGATAAGGGGTGGAAGCTTAGCCCTCGGGTGTGACCCTGCTGCTCACAGCACTCCCATGCGACGCAAGCTGGTGCACTTGTCACCGGCAAAGATCAGGTGATCAAGCACGGTGACATCGATCGCCTCGGCGGCAATCGTGAGCCTTCTGGTCGCGCGTTTGTCCGACTCGCTTGGCGAGGCATCGCCGCTGGGGTGATTGTGCGCGAGCACGACGCCGGCACTACCGCGGAGGGCCGCGTCACGGATGATTTCGCGTAGTGGAAAGTCGACGTGATCAACTTTCTCTCCGCCGTAGGAGGCCAGATGTATGCATTGCGACTCGCTATCGAGGTGGGCGACCCACAGAGTTTCCTGCCCGCCCGTTGACGCAAAGCATGGGGCGAAAAAGGCCCGGGAGGCATCAACGCCAGCAAGGCGGACTGGAAGTTCGGCACGCTGAAGCATGAGCACTGGCTACGCGTGCCGGACAGGCGAGCCTAATCGAACCGTGTCCGAAACGGTTGTATTGAATTCTTCCATTTAGGTTTGGCCGGCAGCGCCTTGCGCTTGCCACGGCCCCGGCTAGAAACCCGGCATGCAGCCCTACCTTCAACTGATGCGTCAAGTGCTCGAAACCGGAGTCCCCCAGGCGGATCGCACCGGCACCGGAACCCTGTCGCTATTCGGCGCGCAGATGCGCTTCGATCTGTCGGCGGGTTTCCCCCTGCTGACGACCAAGAAACTTCACCTACGCTCGATCATCCTGGAACTGCTGTGGTTCCTGCGCGGCGACACCAATGTGCGCTGGCTGCAGGAAAATAAGGTCAGCATCTGGAACGAGTGGGCTGACGAGAGCGGCGACCTTGGGCCGGTTTATGGCAAGCAGTGGCGCGACTGGGAATCGCCTGACGGGCGCCACGTCGACCAGATCGCCGAGTTGATAGCACTGATCAAGCGCGATCCCGCTTCGCGGCGACAGATCGTTACCGCGTGGAACCCCGGCGAGTTGAATCGTATGGCCTTGGCTCCGTGCCATTGTCTGTTCCAGACCCAGGTCGCGGCGGGCCGGCTCAACCTTCAGCTGTATCAGCGAAGCGCGGACCTGTTTCTGGGCGTGCCCTTCAACATCGCGTCTTATGCGCTACTGACCCACATGCTGGCTCGTGAATGCGGGCTGGAGCCTGGCGTGTTCGTGTGGACCGGCGGCGACGTGCACCTATATTCGAATCACCTCGACCAGGCCCGGCTGCAGCTGACGCGCGAGCCACGCGCATTGCCACACCTGGCACTGGCTGATCGCGGCCAGGGAATTGGCGATTACCAGCTTGAGGACTTCGTTGTGTCCGGTTACGACCCGCAGGCCCACATCGCGGCACCCGTGGCAATTTGAACACGGCAGCGAAACAAAGATTGGGGCCGATGGCACCGGTTTGCGTCTGTTACGTTGGAACTCAAGCTAACTCAGGAGAACATCTATGCTTCGCAAAGTCATCACCATCGCACTGATCGGCGCCGGCCTTTCCACAGCCGCCTGCAACACCGTTCGCGGCGCAGCCAGCGACGTGAACTCGGCTGCAAACGCCACCGAGAACGCGATCAATTAAGCATCTGCATCGCAGGTTCGAAGAACCCCGTCGGTCTTCCGGCGGGGTTTTTTCGTGCGTCAGAATCGACGCGTTAACCGTTACGCTTCCTGAACGAGAGCCTTCAGTGACATTCAGATGTGATGCAGCCCCGGTGCGTCATACCATCTGCACGAACGGGTGGGCCCGCTTCGCAAACAGGAGAGTGGCCATGAAGACGATTTCGAAGATGATGGGTGGAGCGGTTGCCGTTGCAGCACTGACCGCCGGCTTCGCGGCTCCGGCCGCAGCGCAATATTACCCCGGCGCCGGTGGCTCGGGCAACGTCATTGTTGGCGCAGTACTGGACTCGCTCCTGCGTGGCGGCCTCAATGGCGGGTACGGAAGTTATGGCGGTTACGGTGCTCCCTATGGAGGCGGCTATAATCAGCAGAGCGAGCGCTACCTGATCGATCAGTGCGCCCGCGCCACCGAGCAGCGCCTGAACAATCAGAGCGGCAATCGTTATGGCAGCGGGTTCCGCGTTGTTCAGGTTGATCGCCTTGAGCGAACCCGGAAGGGCAATCTGCGCGTCTACGGTTCGGCCGCGAACAATGCCTATCGTGGTAATTACGGCGGCTATGGCGGTGGCTACAATCAGCCCTACGGCGGCGGCTACAACGCTCCTTATGGTGGCCAGTACGGCGGCAACTATGCACAGGGGCCGCAATATCGCTTCAACTGCAAGGTCGATTATCGCGGTCGCATCACCGACCTGCGGGTTGACCGCGGGCAGTATGGCTATCGCTACTAAGCGTTAGCCTCAGCCCCTCATCGATGGACTAAAGAGTGCGCGGCCCTTAGTGGGTCGCGCACTCTCTTTTTGACCTGAAGGGTCTCGCCATCCATGACCGTGCAGCCCGCCGATACCCTGTTGATCGTCGATTTCGGCAGCCAGGTCACCCAATTGATCGCTCGCCGCATCCGTGAAGCGGGCGTGTATTGCGAGATCGCCCCGTTCAACGCGGCGGAAGAAGCCTTCGCCCGGTTGAACCCAAAGGGCATCATCCTGTCGGGTGGCCCGTCCTCCGTGACGTGGGAAGACAGTCCACGCGTTCCTCAGGTGATCTTTGACAGCAAGCTGCCTCTGTTGGGCATCTGTTACGGGCAGCAGACGCTCCACCATCAGCTGGGCGGCAGTGTCGTAACCTCCGAAGCGAAGGAGTTCGGCCGAGCATTCATCGAGGTGGTTGCGCCATCGCGGCTGTTGGAGGGCTTGTGGGCAGTCGGCGAAAAGCACCAGGTGTGGATGAGCCACGGCGACCGCGTCGATAATCTTGCGCCCGGGTTCAGCGTCGTCGCAAGTTCCCCCGGCGCGCCATTCGCCATCGCCACCGATGAAGCGGCGCAGCACTACAGCCTGATGTTCCACCCCGAGGTGGTTCACACGCCCGATGGCGGCAAGTTGCTGGCCAATTTCGCCAAAACGATCTGCGGCTGCTCGGGTGATTGGAGCATGGACAAGTACCGCGACGCCAAGGTGGCCGAGATTCGCGCGCAGGTAGGTGATGGCAAGGTCATCTGCGGCTTGTCAGGGGGAGTCGATAGCGCGGTAGCCGCGGTGCTGATCCACGAGGCGATCGGTGAGCAATTGACTTGCGTGTTCGTCGATCATGGCCTGATGCGGGCGAGTGAGGCGGAGCAGGTGGTGACCCTGTTCCGCGAGCATTACCACATCCCGCTGGTGCACGTGGACGTCGCCGACCTGTTCCTTGGCGGGCTGGCTGGGGTCACGGACCCCGAAGCCAAGCGCAAGTTCATCGGCAAGACCTTCATCGAAGTGTTCGAAGCCGAGGCGGCCAAGATCGGCGGGGCCGATTTCCTTGCCCAGGGCACACTATACCCCGACGTGATTGAGAGCGTCAGCTTCACCGGCGGGCCGTCCGTAACCATCAAAAGCCACCACAATGTCGGTGGGCTGCCCGAGCGCATGAACATGCAATTGGTCGAGCCCCTACGCGAATTGTTCAAGGACGAGGTTCGCCTCCTCGGCGTTGAACTGGGCTTGCCTCCGGCGTTCGTGGGACGTCACCCGTTCCCCGGCCCGGGCCTCGCGATCCGCATCCCCGGTGAGGTCACCAAGGAACGCTGCGACATATTGCGCAAGGCGGATGCCATCTATCTCGAGGAGATCCGCAGTGCGGGGCTGTACGACGCAATCTGGCAGGCCTTCGCCGTGTTGCTGCCGGTGCGTACGGTTGGCGTGATGGGTGATGCGCGGACCTACGATTATGTTTGCGCCCTTCGCGCGGTGACCAGCGTCGATGGCATGACTGCCGATGTCTACCCGTTCGATTCCAGCTTCCTGAGCCAAGTGGCGACCCGGATCGTTAACGAAGTGGCCGGCATCAACCGCGTGACTTACGACTACACCAGCAAACCCCCCGGTACGATCGAGTGGGAGTAGCTTAATTTGCCGTTTACCGGTGGGTTGACGGCTTAGCGACGACGCGCTGTGATGTTTACCTGAGTGGCAAGGGGTGAGCGGTTGAAGCGGATCATTGGACTGACGACGGCAATTGCCGCGTCGTTGCTGGCGGGTTGCACGACGGCTCCGCGGCAAGTTCCGATTGTTCAAGCACCGCCGCCAAGGGCGGAGCTGCCGTACCGTTGGACTCAGGGCAATGCACCGCGGGCGTATAAGGAATCCGTCGCATTGTTCGGCCAAGTGGCACTGGCGCCCGGCGACTTCCGCTGGGTGCCGAGCATCCCGGAAGGCGAAAGCCGGGTGGTGATCGACCTCCTTACCCAGCGATTCTACGTTTACCGTGGCGAGCAGTTGGTCGGCATGTCGACCATGTCGTCGGGCAAGAAGGGCAAGGAAACGCAGTTGGGTTTCTGGTCGGTGATGCGCCGGCAAAAGCTCGGCTACAGCCGCAAATACGACAATGCGCCGATGCCGTTCATGCAGATGTACGATCCCAAGGGCTTGGCTTTCCATGCCGGCAAGAATCCCGGTTATCCCGCCAGTCATGGTTGCGTTCGCCTGCCATTGAAGTTTGCCGAGCGGCTGTACGGAATGACGGG
This sequence comes from uncultured Sphingomicrobium sp., assembly GCA_964243335.1. Lineage (GTDB taxonomy): Bacteria > Pseudomonadota > Alphaproteobacteria > Sphingomonadales > Sphingomonadaceae > Sphingomicrobium. The sequence goes on from CAXTED010000002.1 coordinate 203,145, forward strand.
CATGGGCACCAAGGTCATCATCGAGGGCTAAGCTCGTCGCTTCACTCTGGAAGAGCACTATTGCCGCCATTGTGGGTCAGACTCCGGAATGCAGGACTCGCTTTAATATTTTGTTAGGAACACGGTGGCACGGCTCTCCTGGAAAGGAAGTTGTCCGTGCAGATGAACCTTCGTGTTGCTTCGACTTCTCTCGACCGGCGCGGCGTTGCGCGCCGCCCGCTTAAGTTGGCAAGCACTCTTACAGACGCGCCGGACCTATCCGTCACCGTGCACGATCTGTCTGCGGTTGGCTTCCTCGTAGAGACATCGGCCGACCTTCGTCTGAATGACGACTTCGAGTTGGACCTTCCCGAGGCACATGGAACGCAGGCTCGGGTCATCTGGAACGATGGCCGCATGTTCGGCTGTGAATTCAAGCGACCACTGCCGCTCGCTGGTTTGAGTGCAGCAGCCTTGCGGAGCGAGGTTCTCCCGCGATCACCCAGCAGCATCGGCGAAATAAGGCTGTCTAACGTTTCCGAGGCTTCGCTGCTCGTTGGCAGCGACCTTGCCGAACTTGCTACGGCGACCAAGTTCTGGATGATCTTCGCTCTTGCGCTCGCTTCATGGGCAGTGGTTGGCCTGGTGATCGCGGGTGCAATGGCGATGATTGGCTAAGGTTCGCGTAGCGCGCTTCTGGCTGATATAGCGCGCGGCTATGAGCACCTTCACTATCGACTCCGCCACGAGCCGCGCCACTCCTACGCCTGTGCCGGGCAAGAGGGTGACGGTACCCGCGGTGCGCGCCCGCAAGGTCGCCGGCGCTGACGGCGGCTACGTTACCGAGCAACCGATTGTGATGCTGACCGCCTACACGATGCGGATGGCGCAATTGCTCGATCCCAGCTGCGAGATGCTGCTGGTCGGGGACAGTCTGGCACAGATCATCTACGGACTACCCTCGACGGTGCCCGTGACGCTGGAGATGATGTGCGCACACGGGGCCGCCGTGGTGCGTGGCAGCTGGCATGCGCTCGTCGCCGTGGACATGCCGTTCGGCAGCTACGAGGCCTCGCCGGAAACTGCCTTCATCAGTGCCGCACGGATCATGAAGGAAACCGGCTGCGCCGCGGTGAAGCTGGAGGGCGGGGAAGCCATGGCACCGACCATCGCTTTCCTTTCCGCCCGAGGCATTCCCGTAATTGGCCACGTTGGCTTGACTCCACAGGCGGTGAACACGCTTGGCGGCTATGGCGCACGGGGGCGAAGCAGCGCCGAGGCCGACAAGATCTTGGCCGATTCCCGAGCGGTTGCCGAGGCGGGCGCGTTCGCCATCGTCATCGAGGGTGTGCTGGAGGACATCGCGACGCGGGTGACCGCCGCCGTGGCGCCGCCGGTGATTGGCATCGGGGCGTCGGCCGCTTGCGACGGGCAGGTATTGGTGACGGAGGACATGCTCGGGCTGTTTGAACGCACCCCGCGCTTCGTCAAACGGTACGACGAGATGTCGGCGCGCATCGAACAGGCAGTCGGAGCTTACGCCGACGAAGTGCGAGCGCGGACCTTTCCCACTGCAGACCAGACCTACCGGGCCAAGACCTGATGGTGCAGCGCTTTGCGTCGCGCCGAATGACCGGCTAAAGGCCGAACAGCTATTGTTCATCTGCCTTGGGCGACACGCGACCGGAAGGAACCCGGGCGCGATTGCTCGCCGATCCAACCATAAAGAGTGACATCCTTGGCCCTTGCCCCCGGCGAAACCAGCGAAAGCTTCATCCGCGAAGTCGACGAAAGCTTGCGCCGTGATCAGGCGGGCGACTTCGTCAAACGTTACGGCCTATGGCTGATTGCCGCCGCGGTGCTGATCCTCGCGATGACCGGAGGATTGATCTACTGGCGCAGCCACCAGCTTCAGGTCGCCTCCGACAATAGCGAGAAGATGAATGCGGCCATGGGCAACATCGGGGCCGGCAAGCTCGATGCAGCCCGGCCAGCGCTCGCTGAAGTTGTCGAGAACGGCAACGATGCGGGCCGCGCCTCGGCGCTGCTGACCCAGGCCGCCGTGGCCGTGCAGAAAGGGGATCGCAAGGCGGCCGCTGCATTGTACGCGCAGGTCGCAGGCGACAGCGGGTTGTCCGATGCGTGGCGCAACACGGGGCTGGTGCGCGGCACGGCCATCGCCTTCGACGACCTCAAGCCCGAAGATGTCGTCAGCCGGTTGCAGCCGCTCGCAGTGGCGGGCAATCCATGGTTCGGATCGGCCGGCGAACTCACCGCCATGGCAATGATCAAGCAAAACCGAACTGCTGAAGCCGGGCGGCTGTTTGCGGCCATTGCTGCCGACAAGACCGTGCCGGCCGGCCTGCGCACCCGCGCCGAACAAATTGCCGGAACGCTTGGCGCTGCCCCGGCCGCGCCCGTTTCAGCCAAGTCGTGATCCGAGGAACACCCATGAAGACCAAGCTCGTTTCCCTCATGATCGTCGCCTCACTGCTTGGCGGCTGCAATACCTTCAAGAAGAGCCGCCCCAAAACACCGGTGGTTGGCGAACGCGTGTCGGTGCTGTCGAACGAGGCGGATATTGCCATCGACCCTGCGACCGCCGCAGCACCCTTCAGCCTGCCGGCCGCAACGCCCAATACGGAATGGACTCAGCCTGGTGGTAATCCGTCCAAGGCGCTTGGCAATCTGGCGCTTGGCGCGACCCTCGGCACGGCGTTCTCCGTGCAGGCCGGCAGCGGCACCAACCCCGGCGAGCGCCTCGGCAGCGCGCCAGTGGTGCAGGGCGACCGGGTGTTCACCATCGACACGACGGCGACGGTGCGCGCTTTTAATTCGCAGACCGGTGCCTCGGCCTGGGCAACGCAGTTCGGCACGCAAAAGGGCAATGCCAAGTCGCTGTTCGGCGGCGGCGTCTCGGTCGGCGAGGGCCGGGTCTACGCCACGAATGGCTTGGGCTTTGTTGTGGCGCTTGACCGCGGCAATGGCGGGATCGTGTGGCAAGTGCGTCCGGGCGGACCGCTCCGCGGCGCACCGACCGTGGTTGGCGACACCATCTATGTGACCAGCCAGGACAATCAGATCTACTCGCTTAAGGCCGCCGACGGCGCGACCAATTGGTCGGCCGCCGCCTCGGTGGAAATCGCGGGCGTGTTCGGCACGGCCTCGCCCGCCGTGGCGCAGGGCACGGTCGTTGCCGGCTTCTCCTCGGGCGAACTCAATGCCTATCGCTACGAGAACGGCCGTGTCGTCTGGCAGGACGCCTTGTCGCGCACCAGCATCTCCACCAGCGTCGCCAATCTGTCGGACATCGATGCCAGCCCGGTGATCGACCGCGGCCAGGTATTCGCGGTCGGGCAGGGCGGGCGCATGGTGTCGCTCGACCTGATCACCGGCCAGCGAATCTGGGAGCTCAACCTGGCAGGCATCTCCACGCCCTGGGTTGCCGGCGAGTGGGTGTTCGTCGTGACCAGTGATGCCAAGCTCGTGTGCATCGCGCGCGACACGGGCAAGGTGCGCTGGATCAACCAGCTTCCCGCCTTCCAGAACCAGAAATCCAAGAGAGGCCAGATCGGCTACGTTGGCCCAGTGCTCGCCGGGGACCGGCTGATTGTCGGCAGTACGAGCGGGGCCCTGATTTCGGTGGATCCGGCGACCGGAGCAACACAGAACCAGACGGCTATTGGAGCAGGGTTGAGCCTTGGTCCGGTGGTTGCCAATCAGACGCTCTACGTGCTCGACAGCAGGGGGCGACTGAGCGCGTTCCGCTAAGGCGGTTCCGCTTCCGGCCCTTCGCCTTTGCTGCCGTTTGGGCTAAGGGCCCGCTATGCCTTTGCCTACAGTCGCTATCGTCGGCCGCCCCAATGTGGGCAAGTCGACCCTGTTCAACCGACTCGTCGGCCGACGCGTGGCGTTGGTCGACGATCGCCCTGGCGTAACCCGCGACCGGCGCGAGGGCGAGGCGAACCTGCTCGGCCTTGAGTTCCGCATCATGGACACGGCCGGGTTCGAGGATGAAGATCCCGCCAGCCTGCCCGGCCGCATGCGGCAACAGACTGAAGCAGCTGTGCGCGACGCCGACGTCGCCTTGTTCCTGATCGACGCGCGCGAAGGCCTGACCCCCCAGGATGAGGAAATCGCGCGCTGGTTGCGCAGCGAGGACACGCCGGTGATCGTCGCTGCCAACAAGTCGGAAGGCCGCGGCGCCGAGGCGGGCCGGCTTGAGGCCTATGCGCTTGGCATGGGTGATCCGCTGGCGATCAGCGCCGAACATGGCGAGGGCGTGGTCGATCTGTTCGACGCGCTGCGCCCCTATGTCGAGCGCGAGGAGGGCGAGGTCGAGCCCGAGATCGACCCCGAGGACCCTTCGGCGCCGCTCAAGCTGGCGGTTGTCGGGCGCCCCAACGCGGGCAAATCGACGTTGGTCAATCGCATGCTCGGCGAGGAGCGGATGATCACCGGCCCCGAGGCGGGAATCACTCGCGACTCCATCAGCATCGATTGGCTTTGGGACGACCGGCCAGTGCGACTGGTGGATACCGCCGGCCTGCGCAAGCGCGCCAAGATCGACGACAAACTGGAGCGCCTGTCCGCGGCCGATACGCGCCGCGCCGTGGATCATGCGGAGATCGTGGTGCTGTTGCTGGACGCCACACGCGGGCTGGAAGTGCAGGACCTCAAGATCGCCGATTACGTCAATGAGGAAGGGCGTGGGCTGATCATCGCGCTCAACAAGTGGGACGTCGCCGAGAACGCGTCGAGCCTGTTCAACGGGGTCAAGGCCGCGTTGGAAGAAGGCTTGTCGCAGCTCAAGGGCGTCGCCGTGCTGACGATCTCGGCGCATACCGGCAAGGGTATCGATCAGCTGATGCAAGCGGCGTTTGACCTTCGCGAGCGCTGGTCCAAGCGGGTCACCACGGGCGAACTCAATCGGTGGTTCGAGCGCGCTGTCGAGGCTAACCCTCCGCCAGCGCCCGGCGGCAAGAGGATCAAGCTGCGCTACATCACGCAGGTCAAATCGCGCCCGCCCAGCTTCGTGCTTTTCGGCACCAGGGTGGACCAATTGCCCGAGAGCTATAGGCGCTATCTGCTGAACTCGATGCGCCGCGACCTGGACCTTGGCGCAGTGCCGCTTCGGCTGACCCTGCGGTCGGCGAAGAACCCGTTCGACACCGATCGGGCGCGCAGCCGTGATGGGGACCGATCCGCCCCGCGCTAACTCGCTCTTTACCCTTTGAGCCTAGGACGGTTGCAAGTGGATCAGGGGACGATTGCGTGGACGAAGACGGGCCGGAAATCGTGGACTGGAGCCATTTCGAGAAGTGCCGGGCGGAGCTTGGGCCGGGATTCATTCGCATCCTGAGTTACTTCAAGGAAGATGGCATCAAGTCCGTTGCGCGGATCGAGCAGGCGATGCGCGACGAGAATACGGCCGCGCTGGTGCTGCCGGCGCATACCATCAAGGGCGAAGCGCGGCAGTTTGGCGCGGTGCCGCTGGCGGATGCGGCCGAGCGTATTGAAGATACCGCACGCCTGTGCGTCGAGACCCGCCGCTTCCCGGACGAGCTGGTCCAGGACGTCGTGGAGATGCGTAACCTGTTCAACGACACGATCGCCTTGTTCGAGAAGGCCACGAACCCGGTGCTGACCCGGGCGCCATCAGCCGGTGCCTTCGGACGGCGGTCGGCCAGCAATCAGGATTTTGGACGGCTCTAGGCCGCGACGAGCCGCCGCATCGGTTGGCGCTCGCCTCGCGCCAGGCTGCGCCATAGCCATTCGAATGGCCCGTAGCGGAAACGCTCCAGCCAGGGTTGCGACCAAGCGAGCATGATCGCCCAGACGACCGGCACCAGCAGCCAGGCCTGAGCGCGGGATAATTGATTGAATAGCCCCAGCCCCCAGCCGGCGAACACCGGCACCAACAGGAGGGATGTGCCCAGATAGTTGGTGAATGCGGCGCGTCCGACCGCCGCGATCCGGCGGGCGAGCCATCCGCCACGTGCACCAAGCAGGATGATCAGAGCGGCAATACCCAAAGCCTGGACAACCCTGAACGGAGTCATGGCGGAGAAGAACGTGCCGGCGATCACAGGCACGCTGAAGTTCGAGCGAACGTCGAGCAGGACCGTGAGAGCATGTCCAACCAAGCCGAGACCGATGCCCCACAGCGCGACCTTGCGGTAGCGGGCCGGCGACCACTCGCCAGTGAACAGGCCTGAGCGAAATGCCGCCATGCCGATCAGCATGAGGCCAAGGGTTTCAGGAAGCAGAGCGATCGTATCGACAAGCAGCTGATGGAGGCGCTTCGCATGATGGAGCACGTTGGCCCCGTATGGTCCCAAGTGAAGCGCTTCCTGGCGCGCGCGCATCGCGGCATCGGGCGCTAGCGTGGCCCGCAATTCCTGCCAACGAGCCACGGCCGAAGCTGGTGCGCCAGGAGCTTGAGCCAGGGCCTGCGCCTGGAACATGCTGAAGCTGAACAATCCGAAGATGAGCATGTGGATGGCCAGGAGAGCAGTCGCCCAGATGAGCAGGCGGCGGACCGGACGATCACGAAAGCCGTACAGGATCAGGCCCGCAACGGCATAAAGGTGCAAGATATCACCGGTCCACAACAGCAGGTAGTGGGCGATCCCGAAGCCGAGCAGCACGAGCATGCGGCGCGCATGCACGCGCAAGCTGTCCTCGCCTTTTGCCTCTGCACGGTCGAGTACCAGGAGCATCGACGCGCCGAACAACATGGAGAAAAGCGCGCGCATCTTGCCGTCCACCAACAACATGTTCGTGGCCCAGACGAACAGGTCCACGCCGGTTCGCCCGCCGTACGCTGCGGGATTGAAATAGGCTGCTTCGATCATCGCGAAGTCGACGATGTTGACTGACAGGATGCCCATAACGGCGATCCCGCGAATGAGGTCGAGCGTGACGATTCGTTCGGCGGTTGTGCCGGTCACGCGACCGGGTGCTCACCGCCCATGAGTAATGGAAGGAAGGCTTCGTTTGCAGCGCGCAGGTCGGCGAGCGCGATGCTTTGCTCACCTCCGCGCCCGACGAGGTCGAATATCAGCGAGTCGCCGCCCGTGCTTCCGATTGGCACGACGAACAAGTTCGCAGCGTTGGCAGCGGCGCGTACCGCCTCCGGATCGGTGCAGGTGACGGCAAAGCGGCCCTGATCCTCGCCGAACAGGATCGCGGCCGGGTTGGCGATTTGCTCCACGACGGTCATTCGCATTCCGATGTCCCCGGCGAGCGCCATCTCGGCCACCGCGACCGCAGCGCCGCCGTCCGAGCAATCGTGCACCGCGGTGACCAGCCCGTCGGCGATCAACTGCCGGATCAGATCACCCGCGCGACGTTCCGCAGCGAGATCAACTGGCGGAGGGGGGCCATCGCGCCGGCCCGCGATCTGCTCCAGCCACAGCGACCGGCCGAGATGGCCCTTGGTGTGGCCGATCAGCAGGATGTGTTCGCCCTCCGTCTTGAAGGCGATAGTGGCACTGGCCTGCCAGTCGTCGAGCAACCCGACCGCGCCGATGGCGGGCGTCGGCAGGATGGCCGAGCCGCCGCCCGTGGCCTTGCTCTCATTGTACAAGGACACGTTGCCCGACACGATCGGCATGTCGAGCGCGATACAGGCCTGGCTCATGCCGTCGAGGCAGCCGACGATCTGGCCCATGATCTCGGGCCGCTGGGGATTGCCGAAGTTGAGGCAATTGGTGATGGCCAGCGGCCGAGCGCCGACCGCACACAGATTGCGATAGGCCTCGGCGACGGCTTGCTTGCCGCCTTCGACCGGGTCCGCAAAGCAATAACGCGGGGTGCAATCGGTGGTCATCGCTAGCGCCTTTGGCGTGCCGTGCACGCGAACAACGGCCGCATCGCCGCCCGGGCGCTGCACCGTGTCGCCCCCTACCTGCTGATCATATTGCTCCCAGATCCAACGGCGGCTGGCCAGGGCGGAAGAAGCCATAAGCGTGCGCAGATTGCCAACGATGTCCGTTCCGACCGGCACCTCGCCAAGCACCTCGGGAGCAGGGGTGGGCACATGCGGGCGGTCGTACAATGGAGCTTCGTCGGCGAGGGGTCCGAGCGGTATGTCCGCGACGGTCTCACCCTTCCACACCAACTCCATGCGGCCGGTGTCGGTGACTTGGCCGATCACCGCGAAGTCGAGTTCCCATTTGCGGAAGATCGCCTCGGCTTCGCCCTCGCGGCCGGGCTTCAGAACCATCAGCATGCGTTCCTGGGATTCGGACAGCATCATCTCATAGGGCGTCATGCCGGTCTCGCGGCAGGACACGGCATCCATGTCGAGGCGGATACCCACGCCGCCCTTGCTGGCCATCTCGACGCTGGACGAGGTCAGCCCGGCCGCGCCCATGTCCTGAATGGCGACGATCGCGTCGGAAGCCATCAACTCCAGGCAGGCTTCGATCAAGAGTTTTTCAGTGAAAGGGTCTCCGACCTGCACCGTGGGGCGCTTTTCCTCGCTGTCTTCCGAGAAGTCCGCGGAAGCCATGGTCGCGCCGTGGATGCCGTCCCGCCCGGTCTTCGAGCCGACATAGACCACCGAATTGCCGATGCCGGCTGCGGCCGAGTAGAAGATCTTGTCGGTGCGCGCGATACCCACGGTCATCGCATTGACCAGGATGTTGCCGTCGTAGGCAGGGTCGAAATTGACTTCGCCGCCAACCGTCGGGACCCCGACGCAATTGCCATAGCCGCCGATGCCGGCGACTACGCCGGCGATCAGGTGGCGCATGCGCGGGTGGTCGGGTCGTCCGAAACGCAGCGCGTTGAGATTGGCCATCGGGCGCGCGCCCATGGTGAATACATCACGCAGGATGCCGCCGACGCCGGTCGCCGCGCCTTGGTAGGGCTCGATGTAGGACGGGTGGTTATGGCTCTCCATCTTGAAGATCGCGGCGTCGCCATCCCTGATGTCGATGACCCCCGCATTCTCTCCCGGGCCGCAGATCACCCAAGGCGCCTCCGTAGGCAGCTTCTTAAGGTGGAGGCGAGAGCTCTTGTACGAGCAATGCTCCGACCACATCACCGAGAAGATGCCGAGTTCGACCCGGTTCGGCGCGCGGCCAAGGGCCGACAGCAATCGGCTATATTCGTCGGTGGACAAGCCGTGCTCGGCGACGATCTCGGGGGTAATCCCGGGCGCATATTCGGACATGGACGTGGCTGTAGCGGCGCGCGGCCAAATGGCCAATCTGAGGGACCAAGAAAAACCCCCACGGTCCGGGTGGACCGCAGGGGCTTCGATAGGCTCAAATGAGGAAGTAGCTTAGCCCTTGCAGCTCTGCGAGCCGGCGCCGGGGCGGGTCAAAGTGATTGTGGCGGCTTCCGCGCTGCCAGTCAGGCTATAGCCTTCGGCGGTGAAGGGTAGCTTGCCGTCCGCACCGGGCTTAAGCTGCGTCGGCGCTCCTTCCTTCGAGGCACGGACATTGGCGCCCTTATTGTCGGCCAGCCAATCCAGATGGACCACGCTGCTGTCCTTGCAGCGATAGCTCTTGCTGGCGGTGATCGCAGGCGGCAATTTCACCGGAGGCGCGTTCTTGAGTTGCTCGGCCATAGGGTCTTCGGGGCCGTTCTGGACGAGGGTGTGGCCATCGTTGTTGCAGGCCGCCAACGCCAGAGAGGCGATAAGCGGAAGGAGCAGGGTGCGCTTGTTCATGGGGTCGCCTTTCGCGGGTGCCGCGCCAGTCGTCAAGCAAGCGCTCGACCAACCAGCCGACATCGATGGGTTTGCATCGCAGACGATCCACGCATAGGCTGGTTCCTTCCTGGGGGTGGGGACGAACTTTTGAATTCCATGCAGCGCATCCGCTTTGGTCTGACCGGGCTCGCTTTCGTGTTTCTATTCGTGCTGCTGGGCACGGCCATCAGCCGCAGCAGCCAGGACTCGCCGGTGCCGGCCAACATCAGCAACAATAGTGAGCCTAACGAGCCGTTGGCGGAGCTCGGGGTGGCGCCGGGCCAGCCCGAGAGTGACAACACGAGCAATCAGGCTGGCCAGAAACGGCCGTGACGCTTCGATCCTGTGGTCGAGCCGCGGCCTTGCTCCTGCTTGCGCTGAGCCCGGCGGGCTGCCGGGCTGCCGGGCCGTCGCAGTCGGAAGCGCAACAGTCGGACAAGCCGCAATTGGCGATCTTGACCGCCTTGCCGATCGTGTTCGGAGAAGGTTTTGGTCTGGGTACGCCGGCGCACCCGGTGCTGACCACTTTGTCGCGGGACTTTCTTACGCGACCGATCGATGGGCCCGAGCAGCTTCCCGAAGGCGGGCTGCTGTTGGCTGCACAACCGCGGGCGCTGACCGCCGAACGCCTTGTGGCGCTCGATGCTTGGATACGGCGCGGCGGGCGCGTGTTGTTGCTCGCCGATCCGCACCTGGTCTGGCCGACCGACCGTCCACTCGGTGAGCGTTTCCGACCACCGTTCAGCTTCGATGACACAGGGCTGTTGCAGCATTGGGGTCTGCGACTGTCGTTTCCTGGTGCGCCAACGGCGGCACGCTCGCTTGGAGGCACGGCAATCACCGGCACAAGCGCCGGCGCGCTCGTTAGCAGGTCCGGTGCTTGCAAGGTAACGGATGGTGGGTGGCGTGCCGATTGCCGCATCGGGCGGGGCCGTGCGGTGGTCATCGCTGACGCCGATTGGCTCGATCCGCGGCAATCGGCGAGTGATTCGGCGGGTGAGCAGCAGCTTGCGGCTTTGACCAATCAGTTGACGTTATTGGCAAAGTAAGCACTTTTTCCCCGGGATTAGGGGCCGCCTTCCCTTACGCGGAACTGCCGTTTTCAGCGGCCTAAAGCACCAAAGTTGTCGTTTTCGAGTCCCGTGACAATTGGGTCACGCACAGACTTATCCACAGCTTCATTAACTAAGAACAAACTGGCAACTTCGCCTGCAAGTGCCCATTGCGAGCCGCAGAAATCCGCCACTTTCCGCGATAGCCCATCAAATGGCATCAAATGGCATTGTGTCCCGTGATTTCCCGCGTTACACACAATGCAACGCGGGGCTGACCCATTCAACGGGCCTAACGACGTCAACACGATGCGGTGAAAAACCGTGTGTTGGCGAACGGGAAAGTCTTGCCGCGTCGTGGAGTGCAGTCGGTGGCATTGGAGCATCTGTTTCAGGGCAGTGCGCTCAATGCGGTGGACGCCAAGGGGCGTGTCTCCGTTCCCGCCTTCCTGCGCACGGTGATCGAACGCCGCGGGGATAGCCGCACCATCGTTCTCGCCAAGCACGAACATTTCGCCGCACTTGCCGCTTATGACCCCGCCTACGCAGGGATGAAGCACGCCAAGCTCGAGCGCTTGCTCGAGAAGGACGAACTCAACCCGGACGCGGCGTTGGAGTACCAGCAGCGCAATCTGATGGCTTTCGCCGCCAGCGAGGAAGTGCCCTACGACAGTTCGGGCCGGATAGTTCTTCCGCCCATGATGCGCCGCAAGGGCGGCATTGCCGACCTTGCCCTGTTCCTGGGCACCGGCGAAACCTTTCAGATCTGGAATCCCAATACCTTCCTCGAAGATCCACGGATCCCCGAGGACATGAAGGACATCGCCCGGTTCCGGCTCGAGGAGCGGGGGGTAAGCGCATGACAACCCATCAGGCGCCAACCCCCCAACCGCTTCACGTGCCGGTGCTGTGCGACGATGTCGTCGCCGCGCTTGCCATTGCCCATGGTGAAACGCTGGTGGACGGCACGTTCGGGGCTGGCGGCTATACGCGCGCCATGCTCGGGGCGGGGGCGGGACGAGTGATCGCGTTCGACCGGGATCCACATGCGATCGCGGCCGGGCGGGCGCTCGTCCCGGACCCGCGCCTCACTTTGATCGAGGATCGCTTCAGCCAGATGCACGACGTGCTGGCGGAGCGAGGCGACCTGCCCGTGGATGGGATTGCTCTCGATATCGGCCTGGCTTCGATGCAGATCGACCAGGCCGAGCGAGGCTTCTCGTTCCAGAACGATGGTCCGCTAGACATGCGGATGAGCCAATCGGGGCTGAGCGCGGCCGACTTCCTCAACAACGCCGAAGAAGCCGAGATCGCGCGCGTCCTCAAGAATTATGGCGAGGAGCCCCGGGCGCGGACCGTCGCACGCGCGATCGTCGCCGCTCGGCCATTGACCCGCACCGCTGAACTGGCAGCCCTCGTTCGCAAGTCGCTGGGCCACCATCCGGGGATCAAGAGCGACCCGGCGGCGCGCACCTTTCAGGCGATCCGCATTCATCTGAACGCCGAACTGGACGAGTTGGAGCAGGGGCTGATCGCTGCCGAGCGCAGCCTCGCGCCGGGCGGACGGCTTGCCGTGGTGACCTTTCACAGCCTGGAAGACCGCATCGTGAAGCGCTTCCTCCGCGAGCGTAGCGGCGCCACGCCAGCAGGTTCGCGGCATCGCCCGATGGCTGCTGCCGGGCCGTCGCCCAGCTTCGATCAAGTCGCCAAGCCCGTGTCGCCGGGCGACGCCGAGATATCCGCCAATCCCCGTGCCCGTTCCGCGCGACTTCGTGCCGCCGTTCGCACCCAGGCCGCCGCCTGGTCTTTTCAGGAGCCCGTTCGATGAGCGCCCGCAATTTCCACTCCATCAGCATGGCCGCCGGGGTCGCCGCCGCGGCGCTTGGCTGTTACATGGTGTCGCTGCGTGTTGCCGCCGAGCGCACCACGCTGGAGCAGGTGGAAACGCGCATCGTGCTGGCACAGCGCGACATCCGTTTGCTTCAGACCGAGGTCGGCACGCGCGGCCGTTTGGCGCAGCTGGAGAAGTGGAACGTCAAGGTCCTCGCTTTGTCTGCCCCCGACGCAAACCAATTCCTGCAGGGTAGCTTTCAGTTGGCGACTCTGGTCCGGCCACGTGACCGTATCGTCGATCCGTCCGCTCCCGTGGTGCTTGCCTCCGCGCCCAAGCCTGAGCGGCGGGCGATCCCCGAACAGTCCGACAGTGCCAATGCGCGGCCCGGCATGGCGCCGGCCGACATGATGCATGTGGCGAGCTACAAGGCGCCGGTCCGCGTCGTCGAACGACAGGCGCCTCTGGCAAAGCCAGTGGTCAAGGTTGCTGCTTCCACACCAAGCCTCTCAAAGCCCGCAAGCGCAAAGCCTGCGAGCGTGAAGATGGCATCCGTCAAGGCGCCACTTGTTAAGGTCGCAAGCGCCAAGGTCCCGGCTACAAAACTGCCGAGCACGAAAGCTTCAAGCGCGAAGACCTCAGACTCGCGCACGGTCAAAAGCCCGACGCTGCCGGTCGCAAAGGTCGCGGCGACTAAGCCCAAGCCGCCAACCAAGCCGGCCTCATCCTCCTCGGCGCCAGCCGGCAAAGGCAACAAAGACGGCAAAGTGAAACAATGAACGCGCCCACGCCAGCCATCGTCGCCCGGCCGGAGCGGCTTCGACTGGTCGGTCAGCGGAGGCAGTCGCTGGCCGTAATGCACCAGCGGCTGATGTTCGGCATGCTGGTGTACGGCGGCATCATCCTGCTGATCGCCGCGCGGCTGCTCTATTTCGCGGCTTTCGGCGATCATGCCGGCGCGAAGAGCAAGTTGATGTCATCATTGCCGGAGCGCGGCGATATCGTTGATCGCGACGGCCGTCCCTTGGCGCGAACTATCGACGCCTGGTCAATCGCCGTGCACCCCTCGCGCATCCTCGGCGATAAAGTGGTGCTGGCTGCCAAGCTGGCCCAGTTGATGCCCGAGCGGGATCAGCTGGGCTGGATCGAGCTTCTGCACAGTAAGAAGGCGTACATCTTCTTGCGGCGTCGTGCTGCCCCGAACCTGGTGCAGTCGGTCAACGCGCTTGGCGAGCCCGGCCTTGCGCTTGAGCGTGAGTCCGACCGGCTTTATCCGCAGACAAGCCTGGCGGCGCACGTGCTCGGTTTCACGGACATCGACGGTCATGGCGCAGCGGGCATGGAGCGTGCCTTCGACAAGCAACTCACAAACGCCGCGAGCCGCGACGCGCCGTTGGCCCTGTCCATCTCCAGTCCGATTCAACAGGCATTAGAGCACGAGCTCGGTGAGGCGATGAGCCACTTCTCGGCGATTGGTGCCGCGGGCGTGGTGATGGACATTCACACTGGCGAAGTGCTTGCCATGACCAGCCTGCCGCAACTCAATCCCAATGTTGCAGGCAACGGTAGCCCCGAAGCGCGCTTCAATCGCGTGACGTCCGGCGTCTATGAACTGGGTTCGACCTACAAGCCCTTCACCGTCGCGATGGCCATGGACCTGGGGCTGATCAAGTCGTTCGGGCAGATGTATAGTTGCCCGCGCGAGCTCAACATCTACAAGCAGACCATTCATGATACGCACCCATTCGGGCGAGCTTGTTCTGTGGCCGATATCATGCGGGAAAGCAGCAACATCGGCACGGCGCAGATTGCCGATAAGATCGGCGGTGTGCGGCAGAAGGCATTCCTCGCCAAGATGGGCTTCCTCGAGCGGGTTCAAGTCGAGCTGCCGGAGCGTGGGCGCACGCTGGCACCCGGCAACAACTGGGGTCCGTTCGAGACCCTGACCGTGGGCTTCGGCCATGGCATTGCGGTTACTCCCCTGCACCTTGCGAGCGGTTATGCGACGCTGTTCAACGGCGGCGTTTTTCGCCCGGCTACGCTGCTCAAGGTCGACAAGGGGCACCCAAAGCAACCAGGGCGCCGCGTCTTCAGCGAGGACACCAGCTATAAGATGCGGTCCTTGTTGCGGCTGGTGGTGACAGAGGGCACTGGGAGGAAGGCCGACGCGCCGGGTTACCGGGTCGGCGGGAAGACCGGCACGGCGGAGAAATATGGTTCGTCTCAAGTTGTCACCAGCTTCGCCGGCGTGTTCCCGATCGACGAGCCGCGTTTCGCGATGGTGATGATGCTGGACGAACCCAAGGCAACCGCAGAAACCTTTGGGTTTCACACTGCCGGCTGGAACATCGGTCCCGCATTCTCCCGTGCGGTGAGCCGGATCGCCCCAATGCTTGGCGTCCGCCCCGACAAGAACCGCGAACCCGACATGTCGCTGGTTCTGCCATTTGTGCAAAAAGACAAAGACTGAGCGCGGTGCGGCTGGGCACGCTCGCTGGGATCGCTTCGGAGGCCGAGGTGACCGGCTTCGCTATCGATCACCGCAAGGTCGCGGTTGGCAGCGTCTTCGGTGCGTTTCCGGGCAGCCGCTTCAATGGCGAGGACTTCGTCGGCGAAGCCGTGGCGCGGGGCGCCGTGGCTGTGGTGGCTCGCCCTGAAGCACGGGTCGAGGGTGCCGTTCATTTGGCCGATCCCGAGCCGAGGCAGCGCTTCGCGAACTTGGCCGCGCGCTTTTTCGCGCCTTTGCCGAGCACGGCGGTCGCCGTTACCGGCACTAACGGAAAGACAAGCACGGTCGAACTGGTGAGGCAGATGTGGCGCATGGCGGGCCAACCGTCCGCCTCGGTCGGAACGCTGGGCGTCACGACTGCTGACGATCAGGTCAAGACCGGCCTGACCACACCAGATATCGTCACCTTCCTGAGCAATCTCGCCGGGCTTCAGCGCATGGGCATCGAGCATGTCGCGTTCGAAGCTTCAAGCCACGGACTGGACCAGTATCGCAGCGAAGGCCTGCCGGTGCGGGCCGCGGCGTTCACCAATCTGAGCCGCGATCACCTCGACTACCACGGCACGATGGAAGCCTATTTCGAGGCCAAGATGCGGCTGTTCGACGACGTGCTGGCGGGCGACGGCACGGCCGTTGTGTGGACCGGGGATCCCCGGTCGGCGGAGGTCATGGCACGGGTTCGCGCGCGCGGGCTCCGGTTGATGACCGTTGGGCCGGGGGCTGAAACGATCGCGCTCGATGGCCGTGATGCGAGTCCACTTGGGCAAAAGCTGACCGTGCGCTTCGAGGGCGGGAAGCCGCAGATGATCGCTTTGCCGCTGATCGGCGCCTATCAGGCCGCCAACGTGCTGGTTGCGGCCGGGCTGGTTTTGGCTACCGGCGGCAAGTGGGCCGACGTCGTAGGAGCCATGGGACGTGTTTCTCCAGTGCGCGGCCGCTTGGAGCGAGCGGTGATCAGCCCCGCCGGTGCGCCCGTCTATGTCGATTACGCCCACACGCCCGACGCGCTGGAGGCCGCGATCGCCGCGCTTCGGCCGCATGTCACGGGCCGCCTGATCACCGTCTTCGGTGCCGGCGGAGACCGCGACACTGGCAAGCGCCCCGAGATGGGGGAGGTCGCGGCCCGGCTGAGCGACGCCGTCATTGTGACCGACGACAATCCCCGCACCGAGGACCCAGCGGCGATTCGGCGCGCGATCCTGGCCAACGCTCCCACCGCGATCGAGATCGGCGACCGGCGCTCCGCCATCGCAGAGGCAATCGGCAGTGCGGAGAAAGGCGATATCATCCTGCTTGCAGGCAAGGGGCATGAAACCGGGCAGATCGTCGGCAACAGCGTCCTGCCATTTGATGATGTGCTCGTAGCGCGGGAGTGCGCACGATGACGGCACTGTGGACATCCGCCGAGATCGAGCGGGCCACTGGTGGGCGGGCTTCGGCCCCGTTCGAGATTTCGGGCGTGACCTTCGACAGTCGGGAGGTTGAGGCGGGGCATCTGTTTGTCGCCATGCCGGGCACGGTTGCCGACGGACACCAGTTCGTGGACCGTGCTTTTGCCAGCGGCGCCGCGGCTGTTCTAGTGTCGCAGCCGGTCGATGGTGTGCACGTGAAGGTCCCGGATGTCGCGGCAGCGTTGACGGCCTTGGCAGTCGCCGCACGCGCTCGTGCGACAGAGGCGACGATCCTCGGCGTGACCGGTTCAGTAGGGAAGACCAGCACCAAGGAAGCGCTCGCCGCGGCGCTGGAACGGCGTTGCCGAGGCCGGGTGCACCGGTCGGTCAAGAGCTACAACAATCATACCGGAGTTCCGCTCAGCCTGGCACGCATGCCGCGCGAGACCCGCTTCGGCGTATTCGAAATGGGCATGAACCACGCGGGCGAGATCCGGGAGCTGACCGCACTGGTCCGGCCCCACGTGGCGCTGGTGACCTCCGTTGCGCCGGCCCATATCGAAAATCTTGGTTCGATCGAAGCGATCGCCGATGCCAAGGGCGAGATCTTCGAAGGCCTCGAGCCCGGCGGCACCGCGATCATTCCCAACGACTCGCCGCAGCGTGACCGCCTGCTGCAGGCGGCCCGGCACAGGGCCGAGCATGTCGTCACCTTCGGCTCGGGAGACGCGGACGTAGCGGCAGTCCATGCCGTGCGTGCGGACAGCGGCGGCAGCCTGGTTTCGGCCCGGCTTCATGACTGCGAGCTGACCTTCACCGTGGCGCAGGCCGGCGAGCATTGGGTCTCCAACGCACTCGCTGTGCTGGCAGCGGTCGAGGCGGTCGGCGCAGACCTTGCCGCAGCCGGCTTGGCGCTGGCCGACCTTGGCGGGCTGAAAGGTCGCGGCGAGCGCCGGCGCGTGGCGCTGGCCGCTGGCGGCGAAGCGTTGCTGATCGACGAAAGCTATAATGCCAATCCGGCTTCCATGGCCGCTACGCTGGCGAACCTGGCCGCCGAACCGTGCCCCGGGCGACGGATCGCGGTGCTCGGCACCATGCGGGAACTTGGCGAGCATAGTGAAGCGGCGCATGCGGCCCTTGCGGAACCGGTGCTGGCCGCCGGCGTCAACTTGCTCATCCTGGTTGGCGAGGAAACGCGTCCGCTCGAGGCCGCGTTGGCGGGTGCGGTCCCGGTGACCGTCGTGGCTGATGCGGACGCCGCGGCCGAAGCATTGCTGTCGATGATGAAGGTTGGTGATGCAGTGCTGGTCAAGGCTTCCAACGGTGTTGGGCTTGCGCGGCTGGTCGAGCGAGTGGCAGGGGCCTAGCCGATATGCTGTACATCCTTGCCGAACATTTCGGGTTTCCCGGCCCGCTCAACCTGATCCGCTACATCACTTTTCGCGCGGGTGCCGCAACGGCGACCGCGCTGGTGATCGGCCTGTTCCTGGGCCCCTGGTTCATCGGCGTTCTACGCACGCGCCAAGGCAAGGGACAGCCAATCCGCGCGGATGGTCCGCAGACTCATCTGGCCAAGCGCGGTACCCCAACCATGGGCGGTTTGCTGATCCTGATCTCGGTCGGGCTGGCCTGCCTTTTGTGGATGGACCTCACCAATCGCTACGTTTGGGCGTGCCTGATGGTCACCGCCGGCTTCGGGCTGATCGGGTTCATGGATGACTATGACAAGGTCAAGAAGTCGCATCATGCGGGGATCTCGGGGCGGGTTCGCCTGCTGCTCGAGTTTCTGATCGCAGGCTTTGCGACCTGGCTGATGGTCAGCGCCAGCGGCACCCAGCTCTATGTGCCGTTCGTACAAGGTTCGGTGCTGGACATCGGTTGGTTCTACATCGCGTTCGGTGCCTTCGTGATCGTGGCTTTCGGCAATGCCGTGAACCTGACCGACGGGCTTGACGGCTTGGCGACCATGCCGGTGATCATCGCCAGCCTGGCCTTCGTGATCATCGCCTACTTGGTCGGCAATGCGAGGTTCGCGACTTACCTGGGCATTCCGCATGTGCTCGGCGTTGGCGATCTTACGGTTCTGCTGCTGGCAACGGTGGGCGCCTGCCTGGCGTTCCTGTGGTTCAATGCGCCGCCCGCGGCCGTGTTCATGGGCGACACCGGATCGCTTGCCTTAGGCGGAGCGCTCGGTGCGGTCGCCGTGGCTGCCCACCACGAATTCGTGCTGGCGATCATCGGCGGTCTGTTCGTGGTCGAGGCTTTGTCGGTGATCATCCAGGTGGCGGTGTTCAAGCGAACGGGGCGGCGGGTGTTTCTGATGGCGCCGATCCACCATCATTTCGAGCAAAAGGGCTGGTCCGAGCCGACGGTCGTGATCCGCTTCTGGATCATCGCCTTCGTGCTTGCGCTGGCCGGGCTCAGCACGCTGAAATTGCGGTGATCACGGCGCGCGCTTGGGCCGGCAAGCATTACGCGGTTTACGGCTTGGCGCGCTCGGGCTTGGCGACGGTGAACGCATTGCTGGCGAGCGGAGCCAAAGTGACGGCATGGGACGACCGGGCGGAGGCAAGGGCGCTTGCGGATGGCGCCGAACTGGCAGATCTCAACACGGCCGACCTTTCGCTGTTCGACTCGCTGGTGCTGTCACCCGGCGTACCGCTCAACACGCATCCGCTCGCCGCCGCCGCCCGCGCAGCCGGGGTCGAGATCATCGGAGATATCGAGCTGTTCGCGCGGGCCCGTGCCGAGCTTCGGTCGCACCGGGTGGTGGGAATCACTGGCACCAATGGCAAATCAACCACCACCGCGCTGGTTCATCACATCCTCCAGACCGCTGGCGTGCCGACGACCATGGGCGGCAACATTGGCCTGCCGATCCTGTCGCAGAATCCATTGCGGGAGGGCGGAGTGTACGTGCTGGAGCTGTCGAGCTTCCAAATCGACCTGACGCACAGTCTGGACTGCGAAGTCGCGGTGTTGCTCAACATCACGCCGGATCACCTCGATCGGTACGAGAGCTTCGATGCCTATGCAGCGTCAAAGGCTCGGCTGTTCGCCATGCAGTCGCCAGGGCGTGAAGCCATCCTGGATTTCCCGTCCGAGGCTGACCACCACGTTCTTGAGGAAGCGGAAGATCCGGTCATCCAGTTCATCGGAGATACCGAGGTTGGCGATCAGGCTGCCTGGCCGACGCTGCAAGGTCCCCATAATCTACAAAACACGGCAGCTGCCGTTGCCGTTGCAAGGGCGCTAGGCGTTGCCGAGAATATCATCCAGTCGGCCCTGTGCAACTACCCCGGTCTGCCACATCGGATGGAGCGTGTGGGCGAGACAAATGGAGTGCTGTTCGTCAACGACAGCAAGGCCACCAACGAGACGGCTGCTGCGCCTGCACTTGCCGCTTACTCGCACATTCGCTGGATTTTGGGCGGCCGTGCCAAGTCCGACCGGCTCGACGAATGCGCTCAACACTTCGATCACGTGCGCGGCGCTTATACCATCGGCGAGGCTGGACCGATGTTTGCCAGGCTTCTTCGTGACTCGATGCCGGTGACGGAGTGCGGCGATCTCGCCACGGCGGTGCACAAAGCCGCGGCCGATGCACAAAGCGGCGAGACGGTGCTTCTGTCTCCGGCCTGCGCCAGCTACGATCAGTTTTCCGACTTCGAAGCGCGCGGAAACGCCTTCAAAGCTCTCGTGGGGGACCTATGACAACGACCACCTTGGCGGGCCGGCTGCGGTCCAAGCCGCTGACCGACTCCAATCGTTATGGCCGTTCCGACCGGTCGGCGATCGGGCGGTGGTTTTGGGAAATCGACCGAGTCTTGTTGCTGCTCGTTACGGTGCTGATCGCCATCGGACTGATTGCCGTAGCGGCCGCTTCCCCCGCGGCGGCGCAACGCTACTCCGGAGGCAGCGTTACGTTCGCCGGCCTGCACTATTTCTATCGTCAGTTGGTGTGGATCGCACTCAGCGTCCCGGTGATGATCGGCATCTCGATGATGCCGCTTCAACGCGCCAAGCGCTTATCGCTGATCGGCGCGGCGGCGTGCATCATCATGCTGATGTTCGTGCCTATCGTGGGCGCCGAAGTGAACGGGGCCAAGCGCTGGCTCAACTTCGGCTTCGGGCAGATCCAGCCATCCGAGTTCCTCAAGCCATTCTTCATCATAGCCATGGCGTGGCTCTTGTCCCTGCGCGAAAGCGACAAGGGTTTGCCGGTGTTCCTGCTGTCGGGTGTGTTGACCGGACTGGTTTCACTATTGTTGATGCTTCAGCCCGACTTTGGCAGCACCATCATCTTCGGGACGGTGTGGATCGCCATGTTGGCGTTGGCCGGGCTCAACATGCGCATTCTCGGCGGGCTAGCCGCCGCGGGACTCATCGGCATCGTGCTGGCCTATTTCTTTTACCCGGTTGCCACCATCCGCATCGATGGCTTCCTGTTCGGCGAAGGCGACAACTTCCAGGTGGAAAACGCCATGCGCACGCTGACGGCCGGTGGCCTGTTCGGCATGGGGCCAGGCGGCGGCACTCGCAAGTTCGGGCTGCCCGAGCCGCATACCGACTACATCTTCTCGGTCATTGGCGAGGAATTCGGCCTGATCGCCTGTGTCGCGATTGCTATCCTGTACTTGGCGATCGTTGCCCGAGTGCTCGTGAAGCTGCTCGATGAGGACAACGGCTTTACTTTGCTCGCAGCGGCCGGGCTGGCGATTGAATTCGGCCTGCAGGCCATGATCAACATGGCGGTCAACGTCCATTTGGCGCCGTCCAAGGGCATGACGCTGCCATTCATCTCCTACGGCGGAAGCTCGATGCTCGCCTTGTCGATCGGAATGGGCCTGCTGCTCGCTTTCACGCGCCGCAACCCGTATCTGAAGCGCTCGCCCTATGTCGTGAAATGGGGCGCGTCCGGAGACAAAGCTTGAGCCTGCCCCGATGAACTTCGTCCTCGCTGCCGGAGGCACCGGCGGCCACATGATCCCTGCCCACGCGCTGGCCGCCGAACTTCGGCGACGCGGGCACGGCGTGTTGCTGATCACCGACGATCGCGGCGCGCGCATTCCGGGCCAGTTCGACGGCGTGCCCGTGCATATCCTGCCAGCTGGGCGGATCGGCGGCGGGCCGATCGGCTTGCTCAAGGCGGCCCGCGCCGTGATGGCCGGGCGCGGACAGGCGCGTTCTCTATACGCCCAGCACCGGCCCGATGCGGTGATTGGCTTCGGCGGCTATCCGGCGCTGCCCAGCCTGCTCGCGGCGGGCGCGGCCAAGGTGCCGACGGTGTTGCACGAGCAGAATGCCGTGCTTGGCCGGGTCAATCGCCTGCTGGCGGGCGGAGCCGCGGCAATTGGCACGGCCTATGAGCGGGTTGAGCGCCTGAAATCGTCACATCGCTGGAAAGCGGTACTGGTCGGCAATCCGGTGCGGGAAGCGATCCTGAAGCTAGGCGAGATACCTTTGCCGGCGTTCGACGATTACTCGCCGTTCAAAATACTGATTACCGGCGGCAGTCAGGGGGCGTCGGTGCTCGGGAAGGTGGTTCCGGCGGGCCTTGGCGCGCTGGATGCATCGCTGCGATCCCGCCTGCAGGTCATGCAGCAATGCCGGCCTGACGACATCGAGCAGGTGCGCGAGGCTTATCGTACACTCGGCATCCCGGCGGCTTTGATGACCTATATCGAGGATATGCCTGCCAAACTGGGCGAGGCGCATCTGGTGATCGGGCGGGCGGGAGCCTCGACCATCGCCGAACTGACTGCCGCCGGACGCCCGGCGATCCTCATCCCACTGCCATCTGCAACGGACGACCACCAAACCGCCAATGCGCGCGAGATGGCGCGGGCCGGCGGTGCCCGGATGATCCCGCAAGGGGACTTCACTCCGGGAACGCTGGCAAAGCAGATCGAAGCGCTGGCTGCCAATCCGGATGCCCTGAACAATGCCGCAGCGCGGGCGCTGTCCGTCGGGCGCCCTCACGCCGCGCGCGATTTGGCCGATCTGGTCGAGCGCATCGCCAACAAGCAGTCACCCGTACCGATTGGCCCGATCGCCCTTAGCAGCGACGCGTCCTTTGCCGGCAGCCGCAAGGGCGTGGCAGCGTGAAGGCGTTCGGCACCGATCTGGGCATTATTCACTTCATCGGCATCGGTGGGATCGGCATGTCCGGCATCGCCGAGGTGATGCACCAACTCGGGTACCGTGTGCAGGGCTCGGACCAGGCTGAGAGCTATGTCACCGAAGGCCTTCGCAAGGCCGGCATTCCCGTGATGATCGGCCAGAGCGCGGACAATCTGGGCGACGCGGCAGTAGTGGTTTGCTCGTCCGCTATCCGCACCGACAATCCGGAGGTTCAAGCCGCCGCCGAGCGCCGCCTTCCGCGTGTTCGCCGCGCCGAGATGCTGGCCGAACTGATGCGCATGCAGTCCACGATCGCGGTGGCCGGAACGCACGGCAAGACCACAACCACGTCGATGATCGCGGCGATGCTGGATGCCGGCGGGATCGATCCCACGGTGATCAACGGCGGGATCATCAACAGCTACGGCTCCAACGCGCGACTGGGCAGCAGCGAGTGGATGGTGGTGGAGGCCGACGAGAGCGACGGCAGCTTCCTACGACTGGACGGCACCATCGCCGTCGTCACCAACATCGATCCCGAGCATCTGGAGCATTACGGCAGCTTCGAGCGCGCCAAGGACGCCTACGTCGAGTTCATCGAAAACGTGCCCTTCTATGGGCTGGCGATCATGTGCGTCGACCATCCCGAAGTGCAGAACATCCTGCCGCGCATCCGCGATCGCCGGGTGGTCACCTATGGGTTCTCCGCTTTGGCCGACCTGCGCGCGGAGAACGTCGTTACCGAGCCCGGCGGATCGAGTTTCGATGCGGTCGTGCTCGGCAAGGCCAACGACCGCCGGACTCTGGCGGGCATTCGGCTGCCGATGCCCGGGCGCCACAATGTCCAGAACGCGCTTGCGGCCATCGCCGTGGGTCTGGAGCTCGGCATGACGGATGAGGACATCGTGCTCGGCTTTGCCAAGTTCGGTGGCGTCAAACGGCGCTTCACCCGCGTCGGGGAGGTCGACGGGGCGGTGATCATCGACGATTATGCGCATCATCCGGTCGAGATCCGCGCCGTGCTGTCGGCAGCGCGGGACAGTGCCGCTGTGCTGGAAGGGGGGGCAACCGGAAGGGTCATCGCGGTGGTTCAGCCCCATCGATATTCCCGGCTGGAGGCGTTGATGGAGGATTTCACGAACGCCTTCAACGATGCCGACATGGTGATGGTGACGCCGGTCTATGCCGCAGGGGAAGCACCCATCGATGGGGTGGATTCGTCGGCGTTGGCGGAGGGGCTTCGCGAGCACGGGCACCGCATGGTACGCACGGTGGACGACTTGCCCGACCTGTGCGGTGCGCTTCGAGACGTCGCGGCGCCGGGCGACCTGATCCTGTGCATGGGTGCTGGCGACATCACCAAGTGGGCGGCAGCACTTGGGGAGGGCATCCGCGAGGCGCGGCGCCTCGAGCCTGTGGCAAGTTCATGACCTCTCCGGCACAAGCGGCTCCAATCGCGCAAGCGGGAGGAGAGCCCTTCAGCCCACGCGGCAGGGTTACGAATTCTGCCCCTCTCGCGCCGCTCGTCTGGTTCAAGTCGGGCGGTCCGGCCGGGACGCTGTTCGAACCCGCCGACGGCGAAGACCTCGCCGCCTTTCTTGCGGCGCTTTCACCCGATGTGCCGGTCATGGCGCTGGGGCTCGGGTCCAACCTTATTATTCGCGACGGCGGTGTGCCTGGCGTGGTGATCCGGCTAGGCAAGCCCTTTGCGACAGTACAGCGCGTGGACGAAACCACCCTGCGCTGCGGCGGCGGCGCGAGCGGCATCCTGGTCTCATCCAATGCGCGCGATGCGGGCATTGCCGGCCTCGAGTTCCTGCGTTCGATCCCGGGCACCGTTGGCGGCTTCGTGCGCATGAACGGCGGGGCCTATGGGGCGGAGGTCAAGGACGTGCTGGTGGAGGCCGACGTGGTGCTTCGCTCAGGCGAAGTCCGGCGCTTCTCCGTGAAGGAACTCGGTTACACCTATCGTCATTCGGAGCTTCCCGAGGGAGCCGTGGTCACCTCCGCCACCTTTCGTGGACGTCCGGGTGAGCCAGCAGCGATCCAGGCCGAGATGGACCGCATCGCCGCGAGCCGCGAGGCTTCGCAGCCACTGCGCAGCAAGACTGGCGGGTCAACCTTCAAGAACCCGCTTCCCATGAAAGCGTGGGAAGCGATCGATGCCGCAGGCTGCCGCGGATTGACGCTTGGCGACGCGCAGGTGTCGGAAAAGCATTGCAACTTCCTGCTCAACCTCCGAAGCGCGAGTAGTGCCGACATCGAGGCGCTGGGCGAAGAGGTGCGCGCCCGCGTGCGCGCCCACAGCGGTGTCGAGCTCGAGTGGGAAATCCAGCGCGTTGGAGTGGCGAAATGATCGACAAAGCGCTCCATGTGGTCGTGCTGATGGGCGGCTGGTCATCCGAGCGGCCCGTGTCGCTGATGAGCGGCAAGGGTGTCGCCGATGCCCTTCGGGAGCGCGGCTGGACCCGGGTCACCGAACTCGACATGGAGCGCGATGTCGCCGCCAAGCTGGCCGAACTGAAGCCGGACGTGGTGTTCAACGCGCTGCACGGGGCGCCGGGCGAAGACGGCACGGTGCAAGGCATGCTCGAGCTGATGGGCATCCGCTACACGCACAGCGGCGTCACCACCTCGGCGATCGCCATCGACAAGGAGCTGACCAAGCTGTTGCTGGTGCCCGAGGACGTCCGCATGCCGGTCGGCACGATGGTCGAAAGCGCGTCGCTTCACGAACGCGACCCAATTGCGCGGCCTTATGTGCTGAAGCCCGTCAACGAAGGATCCTCCGTTGGCGTCGCCATCGTTACGGATGAAAGCAATTACGGGTCGCCGATCGGCCGCGATGTCGAGGGTCCGTGGCAGCATTTCGATCGGCTTCTCGCTGAGCCGTTCATTCGCGGGCGCGAGCTGACGGTGGCTGTGGTCGACGATCAGGCTTTGTGTGTCACCGAGCTGAAGCCGCACAATGACTTCTATGACTTCGAAGCGAAGTACACCAACGGCGTGACCGAGCACATCTGTCCGGCGCAGGTTCCGGATGCCATAGCCAAGTCGATGATGGACATGGCTGCCAAGGCGCACCGCCTTCTGGGGTGCAAAGGCGCGTCGCGGTCCGACTTCCGCTGGGACGATCATCAGGGCGAAGCCGGCATCTACCTGCTGGAGGTGAACACCCAACCCGGAATGACCCCGTTGAGCCTGGTGCCCGAGCAGGCCCGTCAGGTTGGCATGGATTATGGCACGCTGGTCGAGCGGATCATCGCCCAGGCGCTGGACGCTGCGCGATGAATGCCCAGACCGTCCGTCGCGGTGGCGGCAGCCGCGCTGGATCACGCAAGGGCTCTTCCGCTGGGCGCAGGTCCGCCAGATCGACGCCCGTGAGTGCCGGCACGGGGCGGCTGGCACGCTGGGGACTGGGTGCGTTTGTCACAATCCTGGCGATCGTTGCGGTAATTGCCCTCGATCTGCCGGCCAAGGCTGGCCAGGCCATTGGCCTTGCGTCCGGCGAGGCCGGGTTCGCCGTCAATGGCTATCAGATCACCGGCATCCGCCGCATGAACCGACGCCTCGTCGATGCCGCGATCACCGATGAATTGCGGCGCGCCGCGGAGGCATCGTTGCGCGATGACCGGCCAGCCCAGGCGATGGTCAGCCTTGATGCAATCCGAGATCGCCTGCTCGGCTACGGCTGGGTCAGGGATGCGCGAGTGTCGCGGCGCCTACCGGATACGCTGGTGATCGACATCGTCGAGCGGCAGCCCGCGGCCGTTTGGCAGAACAAGCAGCAGCTTTCCCTCATCGACGGAGAAGGCATTGTACTCGCGCCGGTGCCGGTGGACCGCATGCCCGATCTGCCCTTGCTGATCGGCCCGCAAGCCAACGCCCAGGCAACCAAGTTGAACGCGATGATGGCCAAGGTGCCGACGCTCAAGCCGCAACTGGCCTCCGCAACCTGGATCGGCGCCCGTCGCTGGGATCTCGCATTCTCCTCGGGCGAAACCTTGGCTCTGCCGGAGGGTGATGCGCCAGCCGCGGCGGCGCTGACCCGCTTCGCCAAGCTCGACCGGTCGAACGGGCTACTCGGGCGTGGGCTGCTACGGTTCGACCTGCGCCAGCCAGGCAAGATGGTCGTGCGCCTCCCGCGTGCGCCGGGTGAGGCGATCTTGCCGGACGAACAAACGGAAACGACCAACTGATGGCGGCCAACAACAACCAGGCGCTGATCGGCGCGCTCGACATTGGATCGTCAAAGGTATCGGCGCTGATCGTCACCCGCGACGACGACGGGCGGCTGCGCGTCCTCGGCACCGGCCAGCGCGAAAGCCGCGGCGTCAAGCGCGGCTACATCACCGACATGGACGCCACGGAAATGGCGGTGCGCGAAGCCGTGGAACAAGCCGAGCGCATGAGCGGCGTCACCATCGACGACGTATGGGCAAGCTTTGGCGCTGGCGGACTGACCAGCGCTCTTGCCAATGTCGAGGTGGAGCTTGGCGGACACCAGGTTGAGCGATCGGACGTCGACGAACTTCTGCTCGGCGGCAAGAATGCGATCGACACCGGCGATCATGTAGTCCTCCACGCGCAGCCGGCTTTGTACACGCTGGATGGCGTCAATGGCGTGCAGAACCCGATCGGCCTTCATGCCGACCGCATGGGCGTCGACATTCACGTTATCGCGGCCGATCCGGCACCGGTGCGCAATATCGACCTGACCATTCGCCAGGCGCATCTGGGGGTTAAGGCCATCGTTGCCTCCCCGGTAGCGTCGGGGCTGGCCTGCCTGAGCCAGGAAGAGCGCGACCTTGGCGTGGCGTTGATCGAGATTGGCGCGGAGGTGACCAACGTGTCGCTGCACGCTGGGGGCATGCTGGTTGGCCTACGCTCAATCCCATTGGGATCGCGCGACATCACCGACGACATCGCCTGCGCTTTTGGTGTTCGCCGCCGCGATGCCGAACGGATGAAATGCTTTCATGGTTCGGCGATGACCAGCCCGCGGGACAATCACGAGATGATCGATGCGGTCGCTTTGGGATCCGAGGATGGAGCTGAGCCGATCCGCGTTAGTCGTGCCCAGTTGATGACGGTGATTCGCGGCCAGGTGGAAGCCCTTACCGCGCAGATCGAGATTGCCCTGAAGAGCCTCGGCTTTAGCGGTCCGGTCGGGCGTCAGGTTGTGCTGACCGGCGGCGGCGCGGAGCTCAAGAACATCGCCGACTACATGCAGGGCGTGCTCGGCCGCGCGGTCCGGGTGGGACGACCCAAGGCGCTGACCGGCATGCCGGATGCGCACTCGGGACCAGCGTTCGCGACGGTTGTTGGCCTGGCGATGCTGGCTGGCGGCGGAAGCGGCGATATTAGGGACTTGGCGACGCCAGCCAAGAGAGCGCCTCGCAAGGAGGGGCTGGTCGGTCGACTCATGGCGGCCCTGCGCCAGAGCGCCTAACCCGTACCCGGATCAGCGCCGGGAAAGGAAGTGTCAGGCCGGGTTCTCTTCCAACCAGCGCTCCAGCCACTTGATGGTGTAATCGCCGCTTTCGAAGTCGGGATCGCGCACCACGCGCTGGTGAAGCGGAATGGTGGTCTTCACGCCTTCGACGATGAACTCCTCCAGCGCGCGGCGTAGGCGCATGATGCAGCGCTCGCGGGTGGTGCCGTAGACGATCAATTTGCCGACCATGGAATCATAATAAGGCGGGATGCGATAACCGCCGTAGAGCCCGCTATCGACCCGCACGTGCATGCCGCCGGGCGCGACATAATTGGTCACCAGGCCGGGTGAGGGGGCGAAGGTCTGCGGGTCCTCAGCATTTATGCGGCACTCGATCGCGTGGCCGTGCAGGACGACATCTTCCTGCCGACACGACAAACCGTCACCCTGGGCAACACGGATCTGCTCGCGCACTAGGTCGATGCCGCTAATCATCTCGGTTACCGGATGCTCGACCTGCAGCCGCGTGTTCATCTCGATGAAGTAGAATTCGTTGTTTTCGTAGAGGAACTCGATCGTGCCCGCGCCGCGATAGCCCATGTCGGCCATCGCCTTGGCAACGACGCCGCCCATGTGAGCGCGCTGTTCGGCGCTGATCGCCGGGGAAGGAGCTTCTTCGATGACCTTCTGGTGGCGGCGTTGGATCGAGCAGTCGCGCTCACCCAGATGGATGGCCTTGCCATTGCCATCACCGAACACCTGAAACTCGATATGGCGCGGATCGCCGAGGTACTTTTCCAGATAAACCGTGTCGTCGCCGAATGCCGCTTTCGCTTCCGACGCCGCCTGCATCATCAGGCTTTCGAGTTGATCCTCGGAAGGCACCACCTTCATGCCGCGCCCGCCGCCACCGGATGCGGCCTTGATCAGCACGGGATAGCCGGTCACGGCGGCGATCGCCTTGGCTTCCTCGATCGTCTCGAGCGGGCCCGGAGAGCCGGGCACCAGCGGTAATCCAAGCCTGGCGGCAGTGCGCTTGGCCTCGACCTTGTCGCCCATGATGCGGATGTGCTCGGGCTTTGGGCCGACCCAGATGATGTTGTGAAGCTCGACGATCTCGGCGAACTGCGCATTTTCGCTGAGGAACCCGTAACCGGGATGGATCGCATCGGCGTGGACGATCTCGGCGGCGGAGATGATGTTGGGGATGTTTAGGTAGCTGTCCGTGGCGGATGGCGGCCCGATGCAGACAGCCTCGTCGGCGAGCCGGACGTGCATGGCGTCGGCGTCCGCGGTGGAGTGCACCGCAACCGTCTTGATGCCCATCTCGTGTGCTGCGCGGTGGATGCGCAAAGCGATCTCACCGCGATTGGCGATGAGCAACTTGGTGATCTTCGGCATTAGCCGATCACGACCAGCGGCTGGTCATATTCGACCGGCTGCGCGTTCGAGACGAGCAGCTGAAGGATGGTGCCGGAACGTGGGGCCAGGATCGGGTTCATGACCTTCATCGCCTCCACGATCAGCAGCGTGTCGCCTTCCTTCACGGTGGCGCCGGGCACCGCGAACGGCTTGGAGCCAGGCTCGGCGGACAAATAGCAGGTGCCGACCATGGGCGACTTCACAAGGTCGCCGGCGGGAATCTCGGCCTCGGCCGGAGCAGCGCTCACCGGAGCGGCCGCCGCGGCTGCTGGAGCAGCCGCCATCATCACCGCAGGCGCAGCAGCAATCGGTGCGGCGGTGAGTTCGCGGCGTACGCGGATCTTGCGGTCCCCGTCCTCGACCTCGATCTCCGACAAATCGTTGGTGGCGAGCAGTTCGGCCAATTCGCGCACCAATGCGCTGTCCACGCGCATCTGCCTGCCTTCGTTGTCGCCGTGGTGGTCGGCCATCATCTTCCTCACTTCATCCGAAGTGGCGGGCTGTGTCAGAGCCGTGACGCCGCGTCCAGTGCAAGCGCATAGGAGCCCGCGCCGAAGCCGCAGATGCTGCCTCGGCAGACGCCGGCGATCAGGCTCCGGCGGCGAAAGCTCTCGCGTGCCTGCGGGTTGCTCAGGTGGACCTCGATCACCGGGGTGGGGATGCTGGCGATGGCATCGCGCAGCGCCACCGAGGTGTGGGTAAAGCCGCCCGCATTGAGAATCACGGCAAGAGCTTCAGTTTCCGCGGCTTCGTGAAGCCAGTCGATCAGATGACCCTCATGGTTCGACTGCCGCATGTCGATGCCGATCTGCATTCGCGCACCCTGCGCGTGCAACGCGGCGCCGATCTCGTCCAGCGTGTCGGCGCCGTAGATATCCGGCTCTCTGGTGCCGAGCAGGTTAAGGTTCGGGCCGTTGAGGATCATGACGTTTCGCATTGCCGCACGCGACTGCGCCACCTATCTGTCATCGTCAATGAGCGAGACCGAAACCTTGTCGATCAGCGTCAATGGCGAGCACCGCCGCGTGCCCGCCGGAACCACAATTGCGGGGCTGGTAAACAGCATCGGCTATGATCCGGTACGCGTAGCGGTGGAACGTAACTTAGTGGTCGTGCCGCGTTCACAGCTCGGCGAAACCGCAGTCGAGGACGGCGATGATTATGAAATCGTGCACTTTGTCGGGGGTGGTTGAATGAACGCGATTGCGCCGATCGATGCCGACACCTGGAGCGTTGCCGGTCGAACCTTTCGGTCGCGGCTGATCGTCGGCACCGGCAAGTACAAGAGCCTGGAGCAGAATGCCGCGGCGGTGGCGGCGTCGGGCGCCGAGATCGTCACGGTGGCGGTGCGCCGGGTCAACGTGTCCGATCCCAAGGCGCCGATGCTGAGCGACTTTATTGATCCCAAGGTCGTCACGTACCTGCCCAACACCGCTGGCTGCTTCACGGCGGAGGAGGCGATGCGAACCCTTCGCCTGGCGCGGGAGGCCGGCGGTTGGACGCTGGTGAAGCTGGAAGTGCTGGCCGAGGCCAAGACGCTGTACCCGGACATGATCGAGACCATTCGCGCGACGGAATTGCTGGCGCGGGAAGGCTTTGAGGTGATGGTTTATTGCACCGACGATCCGATCATGGCGCGGCGCTGCGAGGATGCGGGCGCCGTGGCGGTGATGCCGCTTGGCGCGCCGATCGGGTCGGGGCTGGGCGTGCAGAATCCGGTGATGATCCGGCTGATCGTCGAAGGTGCCAAGGTGCCGGTGCTGGTCGATGCCGGCGTCGGCACCGCCAGCGACGCGGCGGCCGCGATGGAGCTCGGCTGCGACGGCGTGCTGATGAACACGGCCATTGCCGAGGCGAAGGACCCGCTGCTGATGGCGCGGGCGATGAAGCATGCGGTTGAGGCGGGAAGGCTGGCTTACCGTGCCGGACGCATGGCCAAGCGACGCTATGCCGACCCGAGCAGTCCCCTAGCCGGGCTTATATAACGGAGCAGACACTCGTCATGCTGCTCCGTAGCGGACGCTTCTCTACGAACCCGACGCCACTCCAACCCGTTTGGGATGCAGGGGCTTTGGAGTGTCGCTCATGGACAAGAGCTCAGCATCTCGCGGAAACTTCGGCGTGTCGGACGACTGGTTGTCCCGGTTGTTCGGAGATCCGTTCGACCAGCAACTTGCGTCCCCTTTCATGTTGGTCTCGCCGGTTGCTGCACGACGACCCTACAGGGAGCGGGCGCGGCCGGGTGCGGCTTTGCGTCCGCCGGCGCCATTGCCCTTTCCGCTGAACCAGGGACGCGCCGACTGATCAGCGCGCGGCGCGCTCCCGTAAGGCGGTAATGGTGGTCGCATTGCTGATCACCTCGACGTCGGTCTTGCAGTGCAGCAGCCGAATGCCCGTTCTTTCAACGGCCTCAGCCAAAGCCGCGGCAAAATCCTCCGTGCGTTCGACCGTCGCCGCCCACCCGCCATACGCCCGCGCCAGAGCGGCAAAATCGGGATTGGTCAGCTGCGTGGCCGATAGGCGCTCGGGGTAGTCGCGCTCCTGATGCATCCGGATCGTGCCGTAGCTATTATTGTCGACCAGCAGAATTAGCAGATTGGCGCCGTACTGCGCGGCCGTGGCCAGCTCCTGCCCATTCATCAGGAAATCGCCGTCGCCGGCAACGCAAAGCACCTGCCGGTTGGGGTAGCGAAGGGCCGCGGCGACCGCCGCGGGCAGGCCGTAGCCCATGGTCCCGCTGGTCGGGGCAAGCTGGGACGGCGTGTGGGTGTAACGCCAGTAACGGTGCACCCAACCCGAGAAATTGCCGGCACCGTTGCACACGATCGTGTCGGCCGGCAGCATACGTCGCAGGTCGGCCATACACGGGCCCAGGTCCATGACGACGCCCTCGCGTGGCTGCGGAGTCGTCCAGGCATCCCATTCCTTATGGGCCTCGACGCCAGATCTGAACGGGAGCAGGTCCGGCTCGTCCCAGATGTCGAGCATCTGCGTGAACTCGCCCATGTCCGCGCAGATCGGAAGGTCGGCGTGGAACACCCGGCCAAGCTCATTGGGATCGGGGTGGACGTGGACTAGAGTCTGGTCCGGATGATCGGGCGTGACCAGCGTGTATCCGTCGGTAGTCGCCTCCCCAAGACGAGCGCCGACCACCAGCAACAAGTCGGCATCGCGCACCCGTTGCAACAATCTGGGATTGGGACCGTACCCAAGGTTGCCGGCATAGACTGGTGAGTCGTTGTTGATTGCATCCTGGCGCCGGAAGGCAGAAGCCACGGGCAAGCCGATCCGCTTCGCCCAGTTTCCGAAATGGTGTGCCGCACTGGCGCTCCAGTCGGCGCCCCCGATGATGGCAAGCGGCGCGGCGGCATTCTTGAGCAAGTCGTAGAGCGTGGCGAGCGCGCCCGGATCGGGGTATTGGACCATCGGCGCGATCGGCGGCCGATCGACGGCTTCCACCTCATCCCGCAGCATGTCTTCCGGAATGGCGAGAACTACCGGCCCGGGCCGCCCGGCCGTCGCGACGCGCCATGCGCGAGCGACATATTCCGGTATCCGGGTGGCATCGTCGATCCGGGCCGACCATTTGGCGATCGGCGCGAAGAACGCGGCCATGTCAATTTCTTGGAAACCTTCCCGGTCGCGGTCGCGCCGATCGAGGTCGCCGACGAACAGGATCATCGGCGTGCTGTCCTGAAAGGCGACGTGCACGCCGGCACTGGCGTTGGTGGCCCCCGGACCGCGGGTAACAAAGGCGATCCCCGGGCGCCCGGTTAGGCGCGCATCGGCGTCGGCCATGTAGGCTACGCCGCCCTCCTGACGACAAACGACGACGTCAATCTCCGGCGCGTCATGAAGTGCGTCAAGCACCGCAAGGAAGCTTTCCCCCGGCACGGTGAACAAGCGGTCGCAGCCCTGCAGGCGAAGCTGATCGACAAGGATTTGACCGCCTGTGCGGTGTTGGATTGCGCTCATGGCGGCGGCTCTAGCCCAGTGCCGCAAGGAAAGGGAGAGGCTATCAGCGAACCAAAACGGTTAATAATCTTGACAAAAACGCGCTTGGTGGCTAGAAGCTTTATGCCTTGCCGAGGAAATTGCAGTGAGCGACGCATTTAGGCGGATCCTGGCAATGCTCGAACGCCAGGGCGCATCTTCAATCCTTGGTTCGCTCGATCCTGCTACCTTCAAGGCTATCAGGGCCATGACCGACGCATGGACGTGGCGCGCGCATCCCGGACAATTGGCGCCGCCCGGCGAGTGGCATACCTGGCTGCTGATGGCCGGTCGGGGCTTTGGAAAGACGCTGGCCGGTGCACAGTGGGTGCATTCACAGGCCAGGGCGATGCCCAGCGGGCGGTTTGCGCTGGTGGGCTCGTCCTATGAGGACGCCCGGCGGGTCATGGTAGATGGGGCGAGCGGATTGACGAAAACCGCCGGCTCCGACGATCCGCCAAGATGGATCGGCAGCAAGAACGAGCTTGTCTTTGCCAGCGGAGCCCGGGCGTTCGTCTATTCGGCAGTCTCTCCCGAAGCCTTGCGTGGACCCGAGCATCATCTCGCCTGGTGCGACGAGCTCGGCAAGTGGGGCAGGGGCAGCCAGGATAGCTGGGACAACCTATTGATGGGTCTCCGCCTGGGGGCGACGCCTCGGGTGCTTGTCACCACGACTCCGCGGGCGACGGCGCTCCTACGCAAGATCCGCGCATCGCCGGCCACCGTGGAAGCCGGCGGTCGGACCAGCGACAATCCGCATCTGCCCAGCAGCTTTGTCCAAAACATCACGGCCTCGCACGGCGGGACCCGGCTGGCCCGCCAGGAACTGGATGGAGAGATGCTCGATGATGCGGAGCATAGCCTCTTCACCCGGCAAGTGCTGGAGGCGGCGCGGATTGGTCCGGTGAACCCAGAGGACGTGAATGCTAACGTTTGGCCGCGTTTGGTGATCGGGGTCGACCCGGCAGTCACATCCACCGGCGACGCTTGCGGGATCGTACTGTGCGGGCTCCGCGCCGACGGGCGTATCTGCGTGCTTGCGGATGCCAGCGTGGTCCGGCCAAGCACGGATCGCTGGGCCAATGCGGTGATCGCCTGTTTCCGCCGGTGGCCGGTCGACCGCATCGTCGTGGAGAACAACCAAGGCGGTGACTTGGTTACGCGTGTGCTGACCGACATCGATCGGACTCTGCCGGTGTCCGGTGTCCACGCGAAGCTCGGCAAGATCGGGCGGGCCGAGCCAGTGGCGGCTTTGTTCGAACGGCAGGGTGGGGGGCTAGCCGGAAGCTTCCCGGAGCTTGAAGATCAACTCAACGGGTTGGTCATGGGCGGCGACTATGCCGGTCCGGGTCGATCGCCTGATCGCGCAGACGCTATGGTCTATGCGGTAAATGCATTGATGGCGGGCATATCGCAGCCCGCCATCCGGTCGTTAGGGTTCTAGCCGAGCACTTCGAGCACCGCGGCAAACGCGACGGGGTCGCGAAGCGGCGGCAAAGTGATCGTAGGTTCAGGCGCCGATAGGCGCTTCGGCAGCCGCGAGATGCGGCGCAGGTAATTCGGACGATTCAGTTTCATTTTCCTTGGACTTGTTGACGGCGGCCTTTCGGTCGGCATCGCCATCACGATAAACTTGGGTCTTGCGAAGACGGGCCGCCATAGCGTCCCATGCTTCGGCTGCGCTCAATGAGCGCGCCTTGACGTTGAGGAGCGACGTGCCTTCGGCATCGCGGCGGCACTGGGCAGCGCGTTCGAGATAGAAATCGAGGGTCGACATAAAGGCCTATCACTCCGAGCGGGTTGGAACGGTGCTCGGAACGTCCGACCACCGATGCGGCCAAACGTTCCAAGCGGTGTGAGTCTTTAAGCGCTCTGCAGGTTCACAGCCGACACGCGGCCGCGACGATCTTCCTGCAGTTCGTACTGAACGCGCTGGTCGCGATCGAGCGTGCGCATGCCGGCCGCTTCCACCGCAGTGATGTGCACGAACGCGTCGCCGCTGCCGTCTTCAGGCTGGATGAAACCATAGCCCTTGTCGGCGTTGAAAAACTTTACGGTCCCGGTGATCATGTTGATAGTCTTTCCTCTTGGGCGGCGCAGCCGAATGCGATTGCGCCGGAATTGCTGCGGGTCAGCGACGAGAGAGGAAAGGGGAGCCGCAAAGCGCCATCAGACCGTTCGTTTGCGACTTGTAGCACCAGCTATATGGACCCGCACTGCCGAAAATGCAAATTGGCGCCTTGGCACGCCTCGTATCGATGGACTTGGTCCGACCTCTGGCTCACGACGCGAGTGAGGGTGGTGGAGCCGTGGGGGATCGAACCCCAGACCTTCGCAATGCCATCGCGACGCTCTCCCAGCTGAGCTACGGCCCCACAGTTCATCGCGGCACCTGGGTGGGCCGCGATGCGCCTTTAAGCGAGATTGATTGCCACTGCCAACCCCTTTCCTGCAGGGACGGCGCAGCAAAGACACGCCGACGGAAATGCGCCGGCGTGTCTGTGGCTTATTGCTCGTCTTCGTCCTGGGCCGCTTCCACGCCCAAGTCGTCATCGCCCGCACCCAGATCGACCTCGTCGTCGGGACTTGGCTCCTCGTCCTCGTCCGGGATGGCCAGATCCTCCGCGCCCAGATCGCTGTCGGCCGGTGCATCGTCGGCGACCACGCCGGCTGCTGCCGCCGGCGAGGCGAATGGCAAAGGCTGCTTGGACTTGAGCACCGGCTCCGGCACCCAGCTATTGCCGCATTCGATGCAGGTGACCGGATGGTCCTTGGTCAGGTCGTAAAATCGCGTGGCGCACTTTGGGCAGGTGCGCTTGGCGCCCCATTCGGGCTTCACCATGATGTTGTTCTCTCCAGTCGAAAAGGTGGCGCCGGCGCGTAGCCGCGCGGCCTGCCAAGTCGGGCGGCGCCTTGCCATAGGGCGGGGGGGCTGTCAAAGCCGCGGCCGCAACCACCATGCTTTCGAAACCGCTTCTTTTGGCCGTCGACGGTCCTGCCGCGAGCGGAAAGGGCACCATCGCGCGCGCCCTGGCAAGCCACTTTGGGCTGCCGCACATGGATAGCGGCTGCTTGTATCGAGCCGTAGCTTTGGCCTTGCTGCGGAGGGGCGGGGACGTGAGCAGCGAGTTCGCCGCCCTTCGGGCCTGCGATGACATCGCGGGACTGATGGACGATCCCGAGTTGCGGCAGGAAACGGTCGGAAATCTCGCCAGCCGGATCTCGGCTTACCCGATGGTCCGCGCCGCTTTGATCGAGCGACAGCGGGATTTTGCCGGTCAGGAGGGCGGAGCCGTACTCGACGGCCGCGACATCGGCACGGTAATTGCCCCGGATGCGAGCGCCAAGCTGTTCGTCACGGCCTCATCCGAGGTGCGCGCGGCCCGGCGTCTGGCGGAGTTGAAGGCGCGGGGCTTGGTGGCACATCTTGAAGACGTGCTGATCGATATCCGCGCACGCGACCAGCGGGACGAGTCGCGCGCCGTGGCGCCACTCATGCGGGCGCTGGATGCAGGCTTATTGGATACCAGCGACCTTGGCCGCGACACCGCTGTAGCCGAGGCGATCCGCCTGGTCGAGGCGAGGCTGACAGGGCTTTAGCGGCGAACAAAAAAGGGCGGCATCTTACGGCGCCGCCCTTCCTCGCTGCAGCGTTACAGCGGAGGCGCTTAGCCCAGCGCGCTGCCGACGGTCGTGAACGTCTCGTTCAGGTTGTTACCGATGGTGCCAACGGCAGTGATGATGGCGACGGCGATCAGAGCAGCAATCAGGCCGTATTCAATGGCCGTGGCACCGTCTTCGTTCTTGAACAGATCGCGAATGGTCTTCATTATATCTCTCCTGGTCCAAAGTTCGAGGAATATCCTGGCGGTCCACTTGTCTTGTCTGCCAGTCCGTCCACTTGGATGGAGATAAGCTGCAAAGGGTTGTGAAAACCCTAACGCTTCTCTTAATTCTGGACCGGAAGAATACAGAAATTCTGTGTTCTTCAAGTCCACCATCAAGGTGAACCACCTTCCTCGACCGACGGGCCGGAGCTCGCCGATAACCTCCGATTAGGTTCTAAATCTTACGAAAAGGTTGTCGAACGATGGTAAACCGCGCCTTAGGGCGGTTAGCTAAGGACTAGCGGCCAAACTCGTCAAGAGCATTGGACAAGCTTTCCGCCACGTCCGAAATCCACTTGGGATCGATGCTCCACTCTTCCGGAACCGGGCTCACATTGCGTGAAGGGGGCGGAGGAAGTCGCCGAGGCGCCCGATAGTCCGCAGGCAGGTGAGTCGCCACTCGTCCGTCGATCGACAAAGCGGGCGCCGCAAAGGCGCGCCAAAGAGCGGCAGGAGCGGTACCGCCACTGACGGACTTGCTCATTGGCTTGTTGTCGTCGCGTCCGATCCAGACGCCAATAACAAGGTCGCCAGCGAAACCGACGAACAACGCGTCGCGATTGTCCTGGCTGGTGCCGGTCTTGCCAAAAGTCGGCACCGCCAACGCCGCGCGTCGCCCGGTGCCTTCGTTCGCCGCGGCCCACAACAGGTCCAGCATGGGCTTCCACTCGCGCGGGCGATCGAATTGCCCGCCCCCGGCTCCGCGACCGAAGAAGGCCGAAGCGAGGCCCTCCGTCGGGTCATGAGGTCCGGTTCTACGCGGCAGCCCGGTGGCACGTACCGGAAAGCGACCGCTTGCCACCGCCGCATAGGCCGAGGTGAGTTCCAGCAGGCTGACTCCCCCGGTCCCCAAAGCCACGCTTGGGCCGGAAGGTAGCGTTGTCGTGATCCCAAGATCGCGGGCGGCGCGGGCCACATTGGCTCGGCCGACCGATTCGGACAAACGCACGGTGGCGGCGTTGCTGGAGCGGGAGAACGCCTCCTTGAGGGTGATGTCGCCGCGGTTGATGCGATCCGAATTGGCGGGGGTCCAGCCATCAACCGTGATTGGTGAGTCGGAGATCGTCGAGTCGGGACGCCACCCTTCACGCATCGCCGCCAGATAGACGAACAACTTGAACGCCGACCCCGGCTGACGGCGAGCCTGGGTGGCGCGGTTGAACGGCGAGGTCTTATATGCTCGTCCACCGACCATCGCGACCACGCGGCCGTCCGGGCGCATCGCAACAAGCGCGGCCTGGGTCCCGGCTGGAAGGGCCGAGTTCGACACTGCTCGGACAGCTAGTTGCTGAAGTCGCGAGTCCAATGTGGTGGGCACCCGCACCTGGCCCCAATCGGCTTCGAAGGCGTCGGCCGCGGCGGGTGCAACCCAGTCGGCGAAGAAGGTGCCGGTTGGAACCCGGTTCTGGCTGGCGATCGGTCGCGCACTGGTTGTTGCCGCCGCGCGCGCCTGCGTGATCACACCGGTGTCGGCCATCGCCTGCAGAACCAGGCGGCTGCGTTTCTGGGCGGCGGGCAGGTTGCGGGTGGGGGCAAGCCGCGAGGGCGCCTGCACGAGTCCGGCGAGCATCGCGGACTGGGCCAGGGTCAATTGGCGCGGGGTTTTGCCGAAGTAATGCCGAGCGGCGGCGCGGAGGCCATAAACGCCGTCGCCGAAATATACCGAAGAAAGATAGCGGGAGAGGATCTCCGGCTTCGTCAGCCACGCTTCGAGCCAAAAGGCGATGATCACCTCTTGCGCCTTGCGCTTCATGCTGCGGTCCCCGTTGAGAAAGCTCGTCTTGGCTAGCTGCTGGGTCAGGGTGCTGCCACCCTGCCGGACGCCGCCAGCCTGAACATTGGTCACGAAGGCCCGGCCGATCGAGCGGGGATCAATTCCCCAATGGCGGTAGAAGCGGCGATCCTCGATGGCGACAAAGGCGGCCGGCGTCATGGCGTTCATGTCAGCTAGGGTCACCGGCCGATCCTTGATCGCGCCGCGTCTGGCGATGGCTTTGCCGTCTGCCGACATCAACAGCATCGCCGGGTTGGGCAACGGCTCCAAGGCTCGGCCGAGCGGAGCGGTGAACACCAACCACAGGATGGTGATCAGGAATAAAGCGAAGAAGCCGGTGAAACCCCATCGAAGCCAGCGGCGCCAGCGAGATCGTCTTGCCGGAACGGCGGGCTCGTCGAAACGATCGGGTGCGCTAGGGAAGGGGTCGGGCAGATCCTCGACGTTGCCGCCGCGGCGTTGCCACGGACCGCCGGAAAAGGCGCCGTCGCGATCAGCCATCTAAGCATAGCTCGGGAAAGATTGAGGTTATCTTCACTGCGTTGGTCCGATAAGACAGTAGGAGTGCCTTGGCCAGCAGATGTTGCGTTGGCCTGAGTACTTGGGTGTTGCGTGGCAGAAGGCTAGACGGATGCAATGAACGCGGCCCGGCACAGCAGAATTTGCACGATCCTGGCTGCAGCCGCATTGCTGGTGGCGAGTTGCAATCGGCCGGACACCGGCGCCGTGGCTGTAACGGTGATCGGCTCTCGCCCAACGCTGGTAGATCCGGTTACCGGTCCGTTGACGCCCCCGCAGGCCGTTATGCTGGGCAGCGTGGCTCAAGGGCTAGTCCGCTTTGATGCAGCCGGGCAGATCGAAGCAGGTCTTGCCGAGCGCTGGAACGTGAGTGACGACGGACTGTCCTATATCTTTCGATTGGCTTCCGGCACTTGGCCGAGCGGTCGCAAGATTAATGCGGCAGACGTCGCGCGTCTGCTCCGGCGGCAGTTCGGCGGCAACAGCCGCAACCCGCTCAAGGACACGGTCGGAGCGGTGGCCGAGGTCGTCGCAATGACGGACCGAGTGCTCGAAATTCGGCTGATTGCACCTCGTCCGAACCTGCTCCAATTGCTTGCCCAGCCGGAGTTCGGGTTGGTTCGCGCCGGCCACGGAAGCGGGCCTTTGTCGGTAGACGAGACCAAGCCGCTCGACGGCGAGGATGCGCCTGGTGCCGACACGATCCGTCTCGTGCGAGCCTTGCCTGCGGCGGACGGCGACGAACCGGTCAAGGAGCATGTGTGGCTGTCGGCTATGCCCGCGGACGCAGCGGTCAGGGCCTTCGTGAATGGCCAAACGTCCTTGGTATTAGGCGGCAGCTTCGCGGATCTTGGTTTCGTGCTAGGCGCTAGAGTACCGCGAGGCGCCTTGCGCTTCGACCCGGCGGTTGGGCTGTTCGGCTTGGTACCTGCGCGGGCGACCGGGCCGCTGGCCGATCCGGAAGTGCGCGCTTTGCTGGACTCTGCGATCGATCGAGGCGCGCTGGTTGCTTCGCTCGGTGTGCCGGATCTGCAGCCACGCAACTCCTTGCTTCAGCCCGGGTTGGAAGGGATGGGTACTCCCGCTCTGCCGCCTTGGTCGGCAATCCCGGCGGATACGAGGCGGGAGACGATGCTTGCTTCGGCCAAGTCTTTGTTCGGCGACACGCCGCCTACCTTGCGGATCGTTCTTCCAGAGGGACCTGGCGCCGCAATCCTGCTGCAACGATTGCGCACCGATTGGGGGGTGCTGGGCGTGACATTGGAGCCGGCGACTCGGGGCCAACCGGCGGACCTGCGTCTAGTTGATCAGGTAGCACCGTCCGGTTCGCCTGCATGGTTCCTGCGTCAATTCCGCTGCGGAGCCGCACCGATATGCGTGCCCACGGCCGATCCGTTGCTTGAGGCTGCTCGCACTACTCGCGACGCGGGGGAACGGGCGAGCCTGTTCGCCCAAGCAGAGCGGCAGATGTCGGACGCAACTTTGTTCATGCCCCTGACTGCACCCGTGCGCTGGTCGCTGGCCGCATCGGGTATCTCGAACTTCGTCGAGAATCGTTTTGCACGCCACCCTTTGACAAGCCTGCGGGACCGCCTGCAGCGGAGAGATTGATGATTGAACCTGACGATCGCAACACAGGTCGGGCCGAGCCCTTCAACGCGCATTCTTTGTCGCTCGGGTCGGACCCGGCGGCGGTGCGCAGTCGTGTCGAAGCGCTGGAGCGCGTGATGGAGAGATTGTTCACCATCCCGGGTACCAACCGGCAGGCCGGTCTGGA
The DNA here is from genome assembly GCA_964243335.1 of uncultured Sphingomicrobium sp. Taxonomy (GTDB): domain Bacteria; phylum Pseudomonadota; class Alphaproteobacteria; order Sphingomonadales; family Sphingomonadaceae; genus Sphingomicrobium. The sequence goes on from CAXTED010000002.1 coordinate 244,545, forward strand.
CGTTATCCTGGACCTCGTGCCGGTGGTCGGGCCAACCGCGGCCGCCTTGCTCGGCGCGTACATGGCTTGGGAGGCGAAGAACCTTGGCCTGTCGAAGATGCAGGTGTCACGCATGGCCGGGAACGTCGGTGTCGACTGGCTCCTTGGCATGATCCCATTTGTCGGAGCAGTGCCCGACTTCTTTTTCCGATCGAACAGCCGCAACCTGCGAATCATCAAGAAGCATCTGGACAAGCACCACCCGGAGACGCGCGTGGTGGATGCTACAACGCGCCGCTAGCGCGGTCCTTCAATCGTCAGCGTCGCGGTACCCAAACGTGTACGCCTTCAACCTCGTCCTCCGCTGGCTGGCCGCGCTCGTCCGTCGCTGGTCGATACCGAAAGCGTTCGCGAATCAGTCGGCAGGTGAGTTGGTCGAGCAAAGGCGTGCCGCTTGAGCGCGTGACCTGACAGTCGCTTACCCGGCCCGCGGTTGTGACGGTGAAGCGGATGCCTACCCGGCCCCCGACCTCCTCTTCGAACAGGTCTCGCGGATAATCTCGCGAGGTGATCTCGCCGGCGATCTGCTCGGCAGCGGTGCCGCCGTAGCCATCACCATCGCCGCCCGTACCATTACCCGTGCCAGTGCCATCGCCGCCGGTGCCGCCGCCCGCGCCAGCACCCGCCGACGTGCCTGAGCCCGTTCCGGCGACCCCGCCGCCGGCTGGCGCGGTCGGTGTGAGTTTGACGATGGGAGGAGGAGGCGCGGCGCGGCGTACCGGACTTGGACTGCCGCCGGGCGGCGCCACGGGCGCGGGCGCTGCTGCCTCAGGGCGCGGCTTAGCTTCAGGTTCTACTTCCTTCGGTGGGGGTGGAGGCGGCGGAACGATCGGCGGAGGCGGCACCAGGCTGATGTCCACCAGCCGTGTGATCTGCTCGCCATGTGGCAGCACGCCCGGCGCTAGGCCGTTCAGCAGCAGCAAGCCGAGCCCGACGTGGATCAGCGCCACGAACACAATGGCGCCCAGACGATCAAAGCCCCGCAGCGACGTCTGGCGCTGCGGGGCAATGGTCATGGTTTGAGGTCGATGAGGGAGCGTGCGCTTAGTAGCGGCAGCGCTTGTTGGCCGTCAGCGTGCGGTCAACCGCGCGGCCCGCCAGGGCGCCGCCAACGGCACCTGCTGCCGTGCCGAGGATACCGCCCCCGAGAGCCTTTCCACCGAGTACCGCGCCGCCAACGCCGCCCGCCAGGAGACCGGCATTACCCTGCGACTTGCGGCAGCGACGTGCATAGGTCGATCCGGCATATTGCGTGGTGTGCGAGTGACGATAGCGGCTCTTATGGGCGTCGGCTGGCGCCGAAATCGACACGAACGAAGTTGCCACAAGAGCGCTCATGGTGAGCTTGGAAATTGCAGAACGCATAAAAACTATCCTTCCGAAGACTTCAAATTAGTAGATCGTTTCTGACCCATCACCCCTGAACAACGGATGACCCGCCGCGTAGTTCAACGTTCAGCTACAACCGGTCGGCCCACATCGCCCTGGCCGACGGTTCGTCCGGCCATGTCGAGCATGCGCTCGAGCGGGACACGTGCACGGTCCATGACCTCGGCCGAGAGCTCGATACGCGGCTCCAGATCGCGCAGGGAGACGTAGAGCTTCTCCATCGTGTTGAGGGCCATGTACGGACACATGTTGCAATTGCAGTTGCCGTCGCCACCGGGCACGCCGATGAACGTCTTGTCGGGCGACGCGATCTGCATCTGGTGGATGATGTGCGGTTCGGTCGCGACCAGCACGACGTTCGACGGCGTCGCCGTCGTGAAATCCAATATAGACTTGGTTGATCCGACGTGATCGGCGTGATCGATGATGTGCGGCGGGCATTCGGGATGCGCGGCGACCGGCGCATCCGGATATTGCGCCTTGAGCTTGAGCAGTTCGGTTTCGCTGAAAGCTTGGTGGACGATGCACACGCCTGGCCACAACAGCATGTCGCGTCCGGTCTTGCGGGCGAGGTAGCCACCCAGATGCCGATCGGGACCGAAGATGATCTTCTGGTCGGCCGGGATCTGCGACAGGATGATGTCGGCTGACGAGCTGGTGACGATAATGTCCGACAGCGCCTTCACCGCCGCCGAGCAGTTGATGTACGTCAGCGCGATATGGTCCGGATGAGCGGCGCGGAAGGCGGCGAACTGGTCCGGCGGGCAGCTGTCCTCCAGGCTGCAGCCAGCATCCATGTCGGGCAAAATGACGGTCTTGTTGGGTGACAGGATCTTGGCCGTCTCGGCCATGAAGCGAACGCCGCAGAATGCGATCACGTCCGCATCGGTGGCAGCTGCCTTGCGCGACAGGTCTAGACTATCGCCGACGAAATCGGCGAGGTCCTGAAGCTCGGGCCGTTGGTAGTAATGCGCCAGGATCACGGCGTTGCGCTCGACCTTGAGACGTTTGATCTCGGCCAACAGGTCGGTGCCGGACAGGGCGGGAGTGAATGCGGTCATGCGCTTTATATGAGGAAGAGAGCGGCAGAGGGAAAGGGGTTGAGCATCACTCCCTGGCGGCCTGCTGGCGGAGCACCTCGGCGATGGACCGGCTCACATCCCATCTTTGGTCCGAGCGCCCAGGTCCGGAGTTGCCCCGCGGAACGACCACAACGCGCACGTCGCCGATGCCTGCGGCTGCCAATGGCCCGCGCAAATTGGCGGCGATGGCCTCAGCGGCGGCCTCACGCGCCTGGGCGATGTTCTCCGGCTTGTTCGCCTCCGCCGCGGTTTGGTTGCGGGCGCCGACGGCGATCTGCCGGTCGAGCTTGTCCATCATGTCGCGGGTGACGAACACACCGCGTGTGATGCTCACCGTGGCCCGGCTACTGTCGATATTGGGCTTGGCAGGCGTCACTTCGGGAGCACGCACCGAAAGAGTCTTGGCGCGAGCGTCCCAGCTGTAATCATCCAGCGTAAGCGCGCCCATATCGACGAAGTAATCGACACTGAAAGGCTGCTTCACCACCTTGTCCGCACGCAGCACCTCGCCAATCCCGCCGGTGGTTGCCGAAGCGGTTTGGACGACTCCTTCAAGCGTGCGAACCTTGAGCGCATTCTGCTTGGCGAAGGCACTGACGATCACCTTGCCGACGGCAGCACTATTATCGGTCTCGACGCGGTAGTCGCGCTGGCGCTGCTGGTAACCGCGATAGCTTTGCATGGCGACGATCGCGGCCAGAACGAGACCGAGCACGATGACGAAGCGGATCGCCTTGTTCGAGCGTGCCGGAGCCGGTGCCTGCGGGTTCAACTGGCTGTCCATGAGTCACCCTCCTGCTTGACCAACCCGCGCCTTTCCAGCGCGATCAGATGAGCCCACGTCGATGCACTCGCGGCACCGTTCAGCCGTTCGTCCAGCCCTGGATAGGCCGCGGCGACAATCTCGGGGATCGAGGATCGGCCTTCCGTCACCAGTCGCGCGATCTGCTTGTCGCGCTGCGTCCGGTGCCCGATCATGCCGCGAAGAAGCCGCTGTGGGTCCGGCACGGGCTCGCCATGCGCCGGGTAGAAGATCCGCTCCGAGCGACCTTGCAGCTTCTGCAGGCTGCGCACGTAGTCGCCCATGTCCCCGTCGGGGGGAAGCACCACGCTGGTGGACCAGCCCATGACATGGTCGCCGCTGAACAAAGCTCCGGCGGCCTCGTCTGCGAAGCACAAGTGATTGGACGTGTGACCGGGCGTGGCAATGGCAACCAGCGTTCGCCCGTCGACTTCAATGCTCTCCCCATCGGCGAGCACGCGATCGGGGGAATAGTCGGCGTCGAAGGACTCGGCGAAAGCACCTAAACCCTCCAGCGACAAAGCGGTGCAGCCGACGATCGGCGCTCCAGTCGCAGCGGCTAGGGGTCGACTGATCGGTGAGTGATCGCGGTGAGTGTGGGTGATGAGAATGGCAGCCACGGGCCGACTGCCGACGGCCGCGATCAGTGCTTCCAGATGCCCAGGGAGGTCGGGACCCGGATCGATGATGGCCAGTTCGTCCGTACCGACCAAATGCACCTGCGTGCCGGTCGACGTGTACGCGGACGGATTGGGCGCAAGCAGTCGGACAATGCCCGGTGCAACGATCTCAGGGATGCCGGAACGCGCTTCCATGGCGGCGCCCTGCCACGTTTCCGGGGCGGGTCCAACTCGCCTCATTCTTAGGTGGCCGCAGTCAGGCTTGGTGCAATGCTTCGTTTGGCTCGTGCAGCGGGAATGATGTCGCCGAACAATATCTCCATGCTGTTCGCCCAACTGAACTCCCGCGCGACATGCGCGCGCGCGGCGGCCCCCATCGCTCGGTGATCGCCAGCCAGCACGGCCGTGATGTTGGCGACCATCGCCTGGGCATCGCCGACGGGGCCAAGCCGGCCGAGTTCTGGCGGCACCCGATCGACCATCGCACCGCCAGTCGTGCCGACGACCGCCAGGCCTGAAGCCTGCGCTTCGATGATCGAAATCCCGAATGTCTCGTTGGGCATGGCCGACACATATAGGTCCGCGCTCGCCAGCCATCGCGCCAGCGTGTCGCGGCTGGTGATAAAGCCGGGCGTCAGAATGCGCGGGTCACCCAGTTCGGCAATCTGCGCTCGCTGTGGTCCGTCGCCTAGCAAGACCAGTCGCGCACCCAGCAACGCCGGGAGCTGGCGGAAGGCTTCCACCACTATGTCCGGGCGCTTCTCCGCGTCGAGCCGGCCGACGTAGATCAGCAAAGGTTGGTTATTGGCGAGCCCAAGCTTCGCTCGAAGGAGAGGATCGCGCCGGTCGGGTCCGAACGAATCGAGCTGCACGCCGAGCGGCAGAACCTTCACATCCGGAATGCCAAGCGCCCGCAACGTGCATACGCCGCCCGCTTCGCTGAGGCCGTAAACAGCGTCGAACTGCCGATAAAGGCGCTCGCAATAAGCGTAGGACAAACGGCCGGCCGCGCTTGCCATGCGGTTGGGCATGACCTTGGCGAATGGCCGCTCCACATAGACGTTCGGAAAATCCGTCATGTAGCCCGCGACAAGTGCCGTCTGAGGGAAGCGGCGGCGATGCGCGAAAGCCGCCCAAGGCAAATTATACGCGTCCTGGCATTCGATTACGTCCGGCTGAAAGTGGGCCAACAATTGTCGAACGCGGCCATTGCGCAAAAGCAGGCGGTAATTGGGACTGAACGGCACGGGGCGCGACGCCACCCAAGCGGTGATCGCCCGACCGCCCTCGCTCTCCTCGATGACGTCTTGCGGTCCTGGCAGGATCATCAAATGCCGATGAGGCGTGTTGGCTAGGATGTGGTCGCGCTTTGCCCGTAGATATGTTCCGACGCCCCCGCCCACGGCCGACCAGCTCTGCGTCAGGTCGCAAAGGAGCATTGGCTCAGCATCGGGCATCTTTAACCTCGGCACTGTCGGAAATCTTGACAACTCATCCGACCCGTCACCTGAGAATCCTATGATAAAGCCCGAAAATACAACGATGTGCCGAGCTTGGCACGGCCATTGCTACTGAAGAGTGTCCACTTGGTTCCACGCCAATGATGAAGGGGACGGTGCAGCGGTTTCTGGTCCCGCGCACCGTCCCCTTCTTTCTTTCAGGCATGACGCTCAGGCAGTAGCCGATTGTTCGACCAACTGCTTCAGCTCACCATTCTCGAACATCTCCATCATGATGTCCGATCCGCCGACAAATTCGCCGTGCACATATAGCTGGGGGATGGTCGGCCAGTCCGAATAACCCTTGATGCCCTGACGGATCTCCTGATCCTGAAGCACGTCCACGGTTTCGTATTCTGTGCCGAGATGCTCGAGGATGGCGATCGCACGGCTCGAGAAACCGCATTGCGGGAACAGCGCCGTGCCTTTCATGAAGAGCACGACGGGGCTCGCCTTGACGATGCTGTCGATCTTTTGATTGATGTCGCTCACTGTTCCGTAACTCCTGAAGGCGCCGCCGTTTCCAGCTGAAGCGCGTGCAACTCGCCCCCCATTCGTCCGCCCAGCGCGCGGTACACCGCTTGGTGCTGGCGAACCCGGCTCATGCCCCCGAAACTGTCGTGAACCACCCGTGCCGAATAGTGATCCCCATCCCCCTTGAGGTCGCGAATGGTTACTTCGGCTCCGGGCAGCGCTGCCTGGATCAGCGAAACAATGGTCTCGGCGGCCATGGGCATCTGGGATCAGGCCTGTAAATCGATGAGCTGGCTGCGGGCCTGCGCCATCTTGTCGTTCAGCATCTCGCGGATCTGTGCCTCATCCGCTTCGACGCCGGCACTTGTCAGGTCGCCAAGAACCTTGCGGATGACGTCTTCGTCGCCGGCCTCCTCGAAATCGGCGCGCACCACTTCCTTGGCATAGGCTCCGGTCTCGACGGCAGACAGTCCCATCAGGCCCGCAGCCCACTCGCCAAGCAGGCGATTGCGACGGGCAAGCACGCGGAAACGCAGTTCCTCGTCGTGCGCGAACTTATTCTCGAACGCCGATTCCCGGTCGTCGAAGGTAGTCATGGAGTGCTCCCCGCTGATATTCCGCTTGATGGCGAGATAGGAGGTGGCGCCGGGCAGGGCAACCGCGTGCGGACGTCCGGCAAGATCTTAGACTTGCCTTGGCCAGACCTCTTCCAGGCGCAAGACCTCGCAGGACAGGGATTGCAGCATCAGGCGAGGGTCGATCGGTCGGGTGAAGTGGGGTGCGTTGCCGCTCGGGTTCCACGCGAAGATGCCGGACGACGAATGTGCAACATGCGGCACGTGCATGATCTCAAGCCGCTCGAACAGATCGCCGACGTGCTCGTCGATGTCGGCATTGATCAACGCCGCCGCGAACGGAGCCTCGCTGATCGCCCCCTGCGCCTCGACAAGGGAGCAGAAAGGACCAACCGCAGTGCCGCCCATCGACTCAATTTCGAGAACGATATCGAGTCCAACGAAGGTGTCGGCTTCAACAACTAGGACGGCAACGTCGGTCAGCAGGGGCACAGGACCTCCAAACGCGCATGGCGAGCAGGCTAACCTGACCGCATGTTTGCAAATTAACAAAGATGTCATTTACCTTAATGATCTAGATTAAGGTTCGTTCAATCGAAAAGTCAGATCTTTCAGGCAGTTCGTCGCATCTGCCTCGATGAGTACAGCAGCGAAGAAGCGGCGTGATCGTTCGCAGCCGTTCAAATCTAGCTAAATTTCTACCACGACCTTGCCGATCACCTGCCTAGCCGCGAGAGAGGCGATCGCTTCGCCTGCGCGGTCGAGTGGGTAGGTTGCGCTGACGCGAGGTTCGATCTTCCCAACATCCCAAAGCGCGAATAATTCGGCGACGTGCGCCTGATTGGCGGCAGGATCGCGCGCCGCGAACGCACCCCAGAAAACGCCGCAAACATCGCAGCTTTTGAGCAGGGTAAGGTTGAGCGGGAGTTTAGGGATGCCGGCGGGAAAGCCGACGACCAGATAGCGGCCTTCCCAGGCGATCGAGCGCAGCGCCGGCTCGGCATAGTCGCCGCCAACTGGATCGTAGATTACGTCGGCGCCGGCCTTGCCCACGGCCGCCTTGAACTGCTCGGCAAGGGCTTTCTGCCCGTCGCGGTCGAATGGGCCGCGTGGGTAGACGATCGCATCGTCTGCGCCCGCGTCGCGGGCGGCCTGGGCTTTCTCTTCCGAGGATACCGCCGCGATCACCCGTGCGCCGCGCGCCTTGCCCAGTTCGACAGCGGCCAGGCCGACGCCGCCCGCTGCGCCGAGCACAAGCAGGGTCTCGCCCGCCTTCAGCCGGCCGCGATCCCACAAGGCGTGGATGGAGGTAGCGTAGGTCAGCAGCAGCGCGGCGCCGTCGGTGAAGCTATGGTGATCGGGCAGACGGAAGGCCGAACGGGCAGGGATCACCATCTGCTCGACGAGCGCACCGAAGCCAGGCACCGCGATGAGCCGGTCGCCGATCGACCAACCGGTGACACCCTCGCCAAGGCCAATCACCTCACCGGCGATCTCGCCGCCCGGCGCAAACGGGCGCGGCGGCTTCATCTGATACTTGTCCTCGATGATCAGAACGTCGGGGAAGTTGATAGCCGCCGCCCGCACCCGCACCAGCAGTTCGCCAGGGCCAGGCGTGGGCTCGGGTACGTCGGTCAGCTGCAGCGTATCAGGGCCGCCGGGCGCGACGGAGAGCAGGGCTTTCATCTTCGGATGTCTCCTAACGGGCGGCGGCGGGGAAGGCGGGCAGCTTGGCGACGTCGGCCGGCTCATGCTGGATGATGACCTTGGCACGCAATGATTTCGCGAGCCGCTCGAAGCGGTCCATCGACGCAAGCGTTTCGGCGCGGCTGGTGTTGAAAGGAGGCACTCCGCGAAGCTGACGGGCGTCCGTGGCATGGTACAGGTCGCCGGTCAGCAACACATTGCCACCGGCGAGCTTGACCAACAGGGCCAGGTGCCCCGGCGTGTGGCCGGGCAGGTTAAGGGCGATCACGCTGCCGTCCTTGAACACATCCACGTCGGCGCCGGTGGAAGGCATGAGCTGCTCCGGCTTGCCGCGCCACGGACCAAACGGGTCGTTCGTGCCGGCGCTCTTGTCGAAGTCGGCCTTGCCGATCAGCAGTTTGGCGCTCGGAAAGTCCTTGGCCTGGCCGGTGTGGTCGCCGTGCATGTGGCTGATGCCGACAATGCCGATATCGGCCGGCTTGAGGCCCAAGGTGGCGAGCTGCTCGGGGATCGTTCGGTCAAGAGTGGCGACCAGCGCGCCCATGTCGGTCGGCTTGCCCTTAAGCGCGGCGGGAAAGCCGGTGTCCCACAACAATGTCTGTTGGCCATGACGAATCAGGTAGCAGCTGTCCGTGATCCGGCGCGGTCCCGCTCGATACTCAAGTGTGTCGGAGAAGAAGGCATTGAAGTCCTTCACCATGGCCGAGCCGCAATCCAGGCGCGTCAAAGAGAGCGCGGACGGAGCTGGGGCTGGCGCGGCGGCGGTAAGGAACAGGCTGGCGGCTGACACGGCGAGCAAGACGGAAAGGCGCATGTTGTTTCCTTATCAGAGCGAGTCGCTCGAGCGTGCAGGCGTTAGACCTCGAACGAAGCGGTGGTCTTCGCCCGGATCTCGTCCAGGGTGACGCCGGGTGCCATCTCCAACAGCTTGAACGCGCTGGCGTGATCCGGTCGGCGAAACACCGCGAGATCGGTGACCACCATGTCGACGACGTTCTTGCCGGTCAGGGGAAGGGTGCAGGCCGGAATGAACTTGGGGCTGCCGTCCTTCGCATTATGCTCCATCACCACGATGATCTGCTTGACGCCGGCGACCAGGTCCATGGCGCCCCCCATGCCCTTGATCATCTTGCCTGGGATCATCCAATTGGCAATGTCGCCGCTTTCACTGACCTCCATCGCGCCTAACACCGTCAGGTCGATGTGCCCGCCACGGATCATCGCAAAGCTTTGCTCCGAGCCAAAGTAGCTTGAGGACGGCAATTGCGAGATCGTCTGCTTGCCAGCGTTTATGAGGTCGGCATCGACCTCGTCATCGTAAGGGAAGGGGCCAATACCGAGCATGCCGTTCTCGGATTGCAGCGTGACCTCCAGCCCCGCGGGAATATGGTTTGCCACCAGCGTCGGGATGCCGATGCCAAGGTTGACGTAAAAGCCGTCACGAAGCTCGCGAGCTGCGCGCGCCGCCATCTGATCGCGAGTCCAGCCCTTGGCATCCGCTTGCGTCGCCATCAGTTTAGCCTCTTGCCCGGATCTATCGTGCTCATATCGGTATCGTCGTCGTTGCGGCGTTCCTCCTCGACACCCTCCCAGATGCCGGCCTCAGCCTCGGCAACCGGGATGTCGAGCAAATGCGCGTAGGCCCGCGCGGCGTGGCGGATCGTGTCGACCATCATCATGCCGAACATCTCCGGTTCGGGCATTTTGCTGGCATTGATGAAAAACGTACCCGGACCATCATCCTGAACCCACAGTCGGGCAATCTCGGTGCTATCCCGAAGCGATACGGCCTGCTCGATCACTTCGATAGAACCATTGTGAATGCCGGTGAACTCTTCGGACATTATGCCGCCTCCCGCGTGCGCACGGTGCGGAATTCGATCTTCTTGTCGTAGGGCGCGCCGAGGACGAGCCGCTTGACGTAGATGCTCGGCAGATGGATCGCATCGGGGTCCAGCGTACCCACCGGCACGATCTCCTCCACCTCTGCCACGCACACGGCGCCGCAAGTCGCTGCCGGCTGGTTGAAGTTGCGGGCGGTCTTGCGGAACATCAGGTTGCCGGCCTCGTCCGCCCGCCAGCCCTTGATGATGCTGACGTCGGCGCGGATGCCGCGCTCCAGGATATAGTCTTCAGGTCCATTCGGGCCATCGAAGCTCTTCACTTCCTTGCCCTCGGCGACCTGCGTGCCGACGCCCGTCTTGGTGTAGAAGCCCGGAATGCCCGCACCGCCCGCGCGCATACGCTCGGCGAGCGTGCCCTGAGGGCAGAACTCGACCTCCAGTTCCCCCGCGAGAAATTGCCGCTCGAATTCCTTATTCTCGCCCACGTAAGACGAAATCATCTTCTTGACCTGCCGGGTGCGCAGCAATTTGCCGAGGCCTTCGCCGTCGATGCCGGCATTGTTGGAGGCAATGGTAAGGTCCTTGACCCCGCTGGCAACGATGGCGTCGATCAACCGTTCGGGGATACCGCACAGCCCGAAGCCGCCCGAGGCAATGGTCATGCCGTCGTGCAGCAGCCCGGCAAGGGCTGCCGCAGCGTCGGCGAAGCGTTTGTCGGCCATGAGCTTAAACTCCTCCCCCTACCGCTGGCGGGAGGGGGCTAGGGGTGGGCAGTGCATCGTCAGCGAAGAACTCCCCACCCCCGGCCCCTCCCGCTCGCGGGAGGGGGAAGCAGGGAGAAGGATATTAGCGAAGCTTCGCGAGCACGCCCTGCAGCTGCATGGCGTTGCTCATGTCGCCCTCGACCTTGAGCTTGCCGCTCATGAAGGCGGTCATGGCGTCGAGCGTGCCGGCGTTCATCTGCTCGAAATCGGCCCAGCTGACCTTGATCGTGGTGTCTGCCACGCCGTCTTCGTCGCGGACCTGATTGGCCTTGCCGTCGAGAAAAACCTGGCCCTGGTCGCCGAAGTCGAACTTGACCGTCTTGCCCGGCAATACCGCGCCGACGCTGTTCATCTTCTCCACGAGTTCCTGCTTGGTCATGTGCAAAGGCTCCTGCTGGGGTGGTTTGATGCCCGGTTAGCGACGCCCCGCTTGGCGGGCAAGGCCGCACCGCCTATCTGGCCTTCATGACCTATCAAGCAGACCTCAAGCTCTTCATCGACGGCGTGTGGCGCGCCGGCGAGGACCGCGACACCTTTGCCGTCGTCAACCCGGCGACTGGCGACACGATCGCCGAACTGGACCTGGCCTCCACGGGTGACCTCGACGAAGCGCTTGCGGCTTCGCAGCGCGCCTACCCAGGCTGGCGTGCGACCGACGTCGAAAAACGCGCGGCGATCCTTCACAAGACCGCCGATCTGCTTCGCGAGCGCGCTAGCCCGATCGGCGAGCTGCTGACCCAGGAGCAAGGCAAGCCGCTGGCCGAAGCCAAGGGCGAAGTCATCGGCGCAGCGCAGATGTTCGACTTCTACGCCGAGGAAGCCAAGCGCTCCTATGGCCGCGTGCTGGTGCGCCCGACGGGTCAGCGCTCGATCGTGATCCCGCAGCCGGTTGGTCCGACGGCCACCTTCACGCCCTGGAATTTCCCCATCTATCTGCTCGCCAAGAAGGTGGCCGCCGCACTGGCGGCGGGCTGCACAGTGATCAGTAAGCCTCCAGAGGAGACTCCCGGCAGCACCGGCGCGCTTGGCCGGGCTTTGTCGGACGCGGGTATTCCGGCGGGCGTCTTCCAATTGGTTCATGGCGTCCCCGATGCGGTGTCGCGGCACCTGATCGGCTCGCCCGTCATCCGCAAGGTCAGCTTCACTGGCTCGGTCTGCGTCGGCAAGCATCTGATGAAGCTCGCCGCGGACGGCATGAAGCGCATCACCATGGAATTGGGTGGCCACGCGCCGGTGCTGGTATTCGACGACTGCGACCTCGAGCGGACGCTCGACCAATTGGTGCCGCAGAAGTTTCGCAACGCCGGCCAGGTGTGCGTCTCGCCGACGCGCTTCTATGTGCAGGACGCCATTTACGACGCGTTCGCCGCCGGGTTCGCCGAGCGCGCACGCAAGGTGCAGATCGGCAATGGTCTGGATGCAGCGACCGGGATGGGGCCGCTTGCAAACGGCCGCCGGGTGCCGGCGATTGCCGCGCTAGTTGACGATGCTCGGGCCAAGGGCGCCACGGTACTGGCCGGCGGAGAGCGCGGGAACGAAGGCTTCTTCTTCCAGCCCACCGTACTTGGCGATGTGCCGCTGGACGCCGACATCATGAACAACGAACCGTTCGGCCCGGTAGCGCTGATGCGCCGTTTCGGCAGCGAAGAGGAAGCGATCGAGCAGGCCAATCGCCTGCCATTCGGCCTGGCAGCATTCGTCTGGACGGAGAACGGTCGCCGCGCGAATCGGCTGGGCGACGCCATCGAAAGCGGCATGGTCGGCATCAACACCTTCGCCATTTCCACGGCCGACGCCCCGTTTGGCGGGGTCAAGGACAGCGGCTTTGGGAGCGAAGGCGGGCCGGAAGGGCTGGCAAGCTATCAGGTGGTGAAGGCAATCCACCAGGCTTAGCTTGGCTCGGCGATCGGTAGGCGCCACTACCGCTCTGGCCTTGCCCTCCCGCTACCGCCCGCCCAAGGCCCGCGAATGACCTCTTCTCACGCCCTTGCCGCCGCGCCCAGCAGCTTGCGGGACGAGATCGCGCCGACCTTGCGGCTGGCGGGGCCGCTGGTCGCGACGAACCTTTTGCAGATGGCGATCTATGCGGTGGACGTTATCTTCATCGCGCGCCTTGGGCCGGAGCCGCTAGCCGCGGCGTCTCTAAGCACGGCTCTCACCGGGCTACTTCTGTGGGCGATGAGCGGGCTGGTCGGCGGCGCTTCGCCGTTGATGGCCGCCGAACTCGGACGCAATCGCCATGCGGTACGCGAAGTGCGGCGGACGTTCCGGATGGGGTTGTGGCTGGCGGTTGGTAGCGGCGCCCTGTGCATGGTCGTGATGCTCGGAGGCGAATGGTTCATGCTGCTCACCGGGCAGAGTCCGAGGGTTGCCGCGCTGGCGGGCGACTTCCTGCTGGTGTTGATGTGGACGTTCATTCCGCTGATCCTCTCCAGCCACCTTCGCAACACCGTGTCCGCTCTGGGCTTGCCGTTCGCCACCACCGTTATCGCCGGCGCCGCAGTTGGCCTGAACGCATTGGGAAATTACGCCCTGATCGGCGGGCACTTCGGGCTGCCGGCGCTCGGCCTTAACGGCTCGGCATTGGCCAGCGTGATCACCAGCGTGGCCATGGTCGCGGCTTATATGACGGTGATCCGTTTTCACCGCCGCCTGCACCGCTTCGCTTTATGGGGTCGCTTCTGGCGGCTCGACGGGGCCCGCCTCAGGCAGATGCTCGTGCTGGGCCTGCCGATCGCGGGCACCATCATCGCCGAAGCGGGCCTATTCAGCGCTGCCGCCTTCCTTATGGGGCGTTTGGGCGAGGCTGAGCTTGCCGGGCACACCGTTGCGCTGCAACTCGCCGCACTTGCCTTTCAGGTGCCATTCGGGATTGCGCAGGCCGCCACCATCCGCGTCGGCATGGCCTATGGAGCGCGGGACAGTGCGTGGATCGCACGCGCCGGCCTCGTCTCGATAGTGCTCGGAATAGGCTTCATGGTCTTTACCGCACTGTTGATGTGGGGTTTCCCGCGCGCGATCATCCGGATTTACGTCGATCCCGACGACCCGGCGAATGCGCGCATGGCCGCCTTTGCCGTGCAATATCTGCTGGTCGCGGCCGCCTTCCAACTCGTTGACGGTGCGCAAGCGGTGGCGGCCGGTGCGCTACGTGGTCTTCAGGACACCCGCGTGCCGATGCTGATCGCGATCTTCAGCTATTGGGTGCCGGGCTTTGGCCTTGCCATTTACCTTGGCTTTCTCACGCCATTGCGCGGGACTGGCGTCTGGATCGGCTTGGCCACCGGCTTGGTCGTCGTGGCTGTTCTACTGCTTTGGCGCTGGCACGCGCGTGACCGGCTGGGACTGGTGACCGCCGGGAACCGCCCAACGGTCACCGTCCAGGCGAATTAGACGGGCGCGACGACCTTTCCATCCGATAGGTGGCTGTGAAGCAAGTCGATCGAGTGATCCAGATGAGCCCCGATTTCGCCCGGCACCTGGATATGATCGAGTAGTTCAAGCGATGCGCGCATGAGATCCAAGGCGCACATGCCTGAACGCCGCCCGATTGTGGCGGCGGCAGCAGTGATCACAGTAAGATTGGTCGAGTGCATGTTCATACGAAGTCCCCCCACGGGTGTATGATTACGGAAGTACGCGATGGCACTCGCAGGACGTCTGCCTGCTGATATTTGTTAGGGGTCTGTTATGAGCATAACAATAAGAGCGTTAACCATTGGGCAACGATTAGACTTCCTCTTTCCCAGCTTAGGGCCATTTCTGGGATAACTTCATCCAATTGCGATCAGGTTCGTAGAGGAGTTGGAGGCAAGCCTGGGTCTGGATGCAGCAACGCTCGTGGAAGTGCAGCCATTAAGATGGTACTAGGCGATCGCCGTCGATTGTTTCAGCAAGTCCGCATGGCCTGCATAGCTTCGTAAGCTCAACGACTGGCGGCCATTGACGAGTAGGAAGCACCCTCCCATATGCCGGGAGCCGCTGGCACTCTGCTCAGCTGAGTGCCAGCCGACATCGTTCAACCCGAGCAAAAACAAAGGGGCTACACCAATGGCTTTCAGGCCGCTTCACGATCGCGTTCTCGTCCGTCGGACCGAGGCCGAGGAAAAGACCGCGGGTGGGATCATCATCCCCGACACCGCCAAGGAAAAGCCACAGGAAGGCGAAGTCGTCTCCGTCGGCACCGGCGCACGCAACGAGCAGGGCGAAGTTCACCCGCTCGAAGTCAAGGCCGGCGACAAGATCCTGTTCGGCAAATGGTCGGGCACCGAGATCAAGATCGACGGTGAAGACCTGATCATCATGAAGGAAAGCGACATCCTCGGGATCGTCGGCTGACCTTTTGAAGAACGCACCGACCGACGCGTCAGTGCGAACATTCGGAACATTCACATTCAGAAAGGGTAGCTCATCATGGCTTCCAAGGACGTAAAATTCGGCCGCGACGCGCGTGAGCGCATTCTTCGCGGCGTCGACATCCTGGCCGACGCGGTCAAGGTCACGCTTGGCCCCAAGGGCCGCAATGTCGTCATCGACAAGAGCTTCGGCGCACCACGCATCACCAAGGACGGCGTCACCGTCGCCAAGGAAATCGAGCTCAAGGACAAGTTCGAGAACATGGGCGCGCAGATGCTGCGCGAAGTGGCTTCTAAGACCAACGACATCGCTGGTGACGGCACCACCACTGCTACCGTTCTTGCCCAGGCGATCGTTCGCGAAGGCATGAAGTCGGTTGCGGCCGGCATGAACCCGATGGATCTGAAGCGCGGCATCGATCTGGCCGTCGGCAAGGTCGTCGAGGACCTCAAGGCCCGCTCCAAGCCGGTTGCCGGCTCCAAGGAAGTCGCTCAGGTCGGCAGCATTGCCGCGAATGGCGACACCGTCGTCGGCGAGAAGATCGCCGAAGCGATGGACAAGGTCGGCAAGGAAGGCGTGATCACCGTCGAGGAGGCCAAGGGTCTCGAGTTCGAGCTTGATGTCGTCGAAGGCATGCAGTTCGACCGCGGCTACCTGTCGCCTTACTTCATCACCAACCCGGAGAAGATGTCGGTCGAACTCGCCGATCCGTACATCCTGATCCACGAGAAGAAGCTGTCGAACCTCCAGGCGATGCTGCCGATTCTCGAATCTGTCGTGCAGTCGGGTCGTCCGTTGCTGATCATCGCCGAAGATATCGAAGGCGAGGCCCTGGCCACGCTGGTCGTCAACAAGCTTCGTGGTGGCCTCAAGGTCGCTGCGGTCAAGGCACCAGGCTTTGGCGATCGTCGCAAGGCGATGCTTGAGGACATCGCCATCCTGACGGGCGGCGAGATGATCTCGGAAGACCTCGGCATCAAGCTCGAGAACGTCACGATCGCGATGCTCGGCACCGCCAAGCGCGTCACCATCGACAAGGACAACACCACCCTCGTCGACGGTGCTGGTGACAAGTCCGGCATCGAGGGCCGCGTCACCGCGATCCGTCAGCAGATCGAGAACACCACCAGCGACTACGATCGGGAGAAGCTCCAGGAGCGTCTCGCCAAGCTTGCTGGCGGCGTTGCCGTGATCAAGGTCGGTGGCTCCACCGAAGTCGAGGTCAAGGAGCGCAAGGATCGCGTCGACGACGCTCTCCATGCGACCCGCGCCGCGGTTGAAGAAGGCATCGTCCCGGGCGGCGGAACGGCTCTGCTGTATGCCACGCGCTCGATCGAAGGCCTCAAGGGTGCCAATGACGATCAGACCCGCGGCATCGATATCATCCGCAAGGCGCTCTACGCGCCCGTGCGTCAGATCGCGGCGAATGCCGGGCATGACGGTGCGGTGATCTCGGGCAAGCTGCTCGACGGAAACGACCAGAACCTGGGCTTCAACGCTCAGACCGACGTCTACGAAGACCTCGTTGCTGCTGGCGTGATCGACCCGACGAAGGTTGTTCGCACGGCGTTGCAGGACGCAGCTTCGGTTGCCGGTCTGCTGATCACCACCGAAGCGGCTGTCAGCGATGCACCGGAGGACAAGGCGTCCGGCGGCGGCATGGGCGGCATGGGCGGTGGCGGAATGGGCGGCATGGGCGGCATGGACTTCTAAGCCGAAGGCGGCCGCAGCTAGCGCGAAGCTAGCTGCGGACTCGCCGAAGGCTCGGACGGCGGGGTGAGGAGCCTTCAAGCTCCTTGAACCCGTCCGACGTCCAGCAGCGGCTTTGCCGATGCAGTTCCTCGGAGCATAGAAAAGGTCGGAGGAGCAATCCTCCGGCCTTTTTCTTTCGGCACAAAAGAAAAGGGCCGCCCGGTTTCCCGGACGGCCCTTCGCTTATAGCTTCAGGTAAACGTGCTGGGCTTACTGACCCGCAACGTTGTCCTGGCCGTTGGCGACATCGGCCGCGGCGTTGCTCGAGGCATCGCCGAGGTTCGCAGCCGAGTTGCCCAGGTTCGATGTGGCGTTGCCAGCAGCGTCGAGAGCGTTGTCAGCCGAAGCACCGAGGTTGTCGGTAGCATTCAGGGCCGAGTTCGTGTCCGCAGCGGCTTCCGTCTCGATGGTGTTCTCGGTGCTGACGGCGTTGTCAGGAGCATTGTCCTGGCAAGCAGCAAGACCAAGCGCGAGAACGGCGGTAAGAGCGATCTTCTTCATGGTTTCCATCCCTTTAGGTCATGTGCGACTCAGCAAGGATCGCTGGGTCGGCACGGCCGGGTCCCCCCATATTTGGGTGTGAACCAGCGAACGGATTTAGTAGAGCGTCCTCAATTACGCAATTCCCAATTGCGACGAACCGAGTTCGCCTTTGAAGTTGTTGGCACAAATCATTGTGATGCATGAGCTTTAGGCAAAACGGCGCTAGAGTGCATTGACGATATAAAGATATCTTTATATCGTTATGCCATGTCCGCACCGGTGCCAGCCAACCTTCCGCTTGCCGAGCTGTTCCAAGCTCTGGCCGACCCGACGCGCCTTCGTGTTCTATCCTTGCTTAGGGCAATGGAATTGTCAGTGGGCGAGTTGGCGCAGGTTCTGGCGCAGAGCCAGCCTCGCGTGTCCCGCCACATCAAGATCCTTATCGATGCGAATCTGGTTGAGCGCCGCAAGGAAGGCAGTTGGGTGTTCCTGACGCTGGCAGACCAAGCGCTGGCGGCAGCGGTCTTCACCCTGAACGACGCTGCGGCGGACGTGGAAACCAGCCGCGCCTTTGCGGCTGACGCGGCGCGGCTCGCCGCGGTTCGGAGCGACCGCGCGGTAGCCGCCGAGCGCTACTTCGCCGCCCACGCTGAGGCTTGGGACTCGATACGATCGCTGCATGTGGCCGAGACAGAAGTAGAGGAAGCCATCAATCGAGCGCTTGGCGAGCAAAGCCTTGGCCGGCTGGTCGACATCGGCACCGGCACCGGCCGCATGATCGAACTGTTCGCCGATCGCGCGGCCAGCGTGATTGGTATCGATCGTTCCTCGGAAATGCTTCGGCTTGCCCGAACCAAACTTGATGAGGCGGGCGTGGGTAGCGCAAGCCTTCGACAGGGTGACATGTACGCCTTGCCGCTGGCAGACGGCAGCGCCGACGTCGTGCTCCTCCATCAGGTTTTGCACTATGCCCATGCGCCTGCCGCAGCCATCGCCGAGGCGGCGCGCCTGCTGGCACCCGGAGGAAGGCTTCTGATCGTCGACTTCGCACCGCACGATCGCGAGGACCTGCGGCAACGTGACGCCCATGCGCGTCTTGGCTTTGCCGATGAAGCGGTGCTCGGCTGGCTTCAAGCGGCGCAACTCGACGCCGCGGCGATCGATCGCCTCGCTGGGGGTGAACTCACGGTGACATTGTGGGCGGGAACGCGCGCTGAACTGACACAGCCGGTCAGGCGCGCCGCATGATCGCGCTCAGCCCCCGGATCGTGTCCGGCGAACCCGCTCCATTGTTCGCGCATGCCTGCGGCGACATCGCCGTCAGCTTCGAATTCTTTCCGCCCAAGACCGAAGCCATGGCCGACACCCTGTGGCGGTCGATCGAGATGCTTGCGCCGCTCAATCCGCGCTTCGTATCGGTCACTTATGGTGCCGGTGGATCCACCCGTGAACGCACCCACGCCACGGTGGAGCGGATCGTTCGCACGACGCACCTTCCGGCGGCCGCGCATCTGACCTGCGTCGATGCCAGCAAAGGCGAGATCGACGAGATCGCCAGTGCCTATTGGGAGGCTGGCGTGCGCCACATCGTCGCCTTGCGCGGTGATCCGCCGGAGCCCGGCCGGCCGTACGCGCCGCACCCCGACGGCTATGATAGTGCCGCCGATCTTGTTGCTGGCCTGAAGCGTGTCGCGAACTTCGAAGTTTCCGTAGCTTGTTATCCCGAGGTCCATCCGGAGGCGAGTTGCCCCGAGGCCGACCTCGACAACCTCAAGCGCAAAGTCGACGCCGGGGCCGACCGCGCGATCAGCCAGTTCTTCTTCGACGGCGATGCGTTCTTCCGTTTTCGCGACCGCGTCGCTGCATCCGGGCTCGACATTGAAATCGTGCCTGGCATCCTGCCGGTGAGCAACGTTGCCCAGACGCGGAAGTTCGCGGGCCTGTGTGGCGCGGCCATCCCGACGTGGATGGACGAAATGTTCGAAGGACTCGACGCTCTCCCAGCAGCGCGCCAGCTGATTGCGGCCACTGTAGCCGCCGAACTATGCGGACGCCTTTATGCCGGCGGAGTGCGTGATTTCCACTTCTATACGCTCAACCGCGCCGAGCTCGCTTATGCGATCTGCCACCTGCTTGGCGTTCGCGCGCCATGCGAAGTCGCAAAGGCCATTGCGTGACTGCTTCCGACCAACTTCGCCAAGCCGCCGCCACGCGCATCCTGGTCAAGGACGGCGCCTTTGGTACCGCCATCCAGGGGGCTGGGCTGCAGGATCACGACTATCGCGGAAGCCACGATCTGTCGCGCGACCAGAAGGGCAATAACGATTTGTTGTGCCTCACCCGGCCCGACATCATCACGAGTATCTGCGAAGGCTATGCCGCCGCCGGCGCCGACATGCTGGGCACCAACAGCTTCAACGCCAATCGCATCAGCCAAGCGGACTATGGTGCCGAGCATCTGGTCACAGACATGAACATCGCCGCGGCGCGGATAGCGCGCGACGTTGCGGACCGGTTCGAAGCCAAGGACGGTAGACGGCGCTTTGTTGCCGGCGCGCTTGGACCGACCAACAAGACACTGTCCTTGTCGCCGGACGTCAACGATCCAGGTTTCCGCGAAGTCGATTTCGACCAGATGAAGGCCGTCTACCGCGAGCAGGTCGAAGCGCTGGTGGAAGGTGGCTCCGACTTCATCCTGGTGGAGACCATCTTCGATACGCTCAACGCCAAGTCCGCGATCCTAGCGGTGCTGGAGGCCGAGCAGGCGCTTGGACGGCCGCTGCCCCTGATGATCTCGATGACGCTGACCGACTTGTCGGGCCGCAATCTGTCGGGCCATACGGTCGAGGCATTCTGGGCCAGCGTTCGCCATGCCCGCCCGCTGACGATCGGGCTCAATTGCTCGTTCGGCGCGGCGCAGTTGCGACCGCATCTGATCGCTTTGTCTGACGCCGCGGATACGCTGGTGATGGCTTATCCAAATGCTGGTTTGCCCAACGATTTGGGCGAGTATGACGAAGCGGCGGAGGAAACTGCGGCGCAGGTGGCCGAGTGGGCGAAGCAGGGGCTGATCAACATCGTCGGCGGTTGCTGCGGCACGACGCCGGCGCACATCGCAGCGATCGCCCAGGCGATTTCGACATTCTCCCCCAGGGTGCCCGCCGCGGCGCCGACGCGCACTGTGCTGGCGGGCCTTGAACCCATGATCCTGGCCGCCTGACGTGGCGGAGATTGCGGAAGAAGGACGCGCCTTGAGCGCGGCGCGGTTCGTCAACATCGGCGAGCGCACCAATGTCACCGGATCGGCCAAGTTCAAGAAACTGATCCTCAGCGGCGACTATGAGGCCGCGGTCGAGGTGGCGCGCAGCCAGGTCGACAATGGCGCGCAGGTGATCGACGTTAACATGGACGAAGCGCTGCTCGACAGCGAACTCGCCATGACCACGTTCCTGAAGCGCATGGCGGCCGAGCCCGACATCGCCCGGGTGCCTGTCATGATCGACAGCTCCAAATGGAGCGTGATCGAGGCGGGGCTCAAGTGCGTGTCGGGCAAGCCGATCGTCAATTCGATCAGCCTCAAGGAAGGCGAGGCACCGTTCCTGGAGCAAGCCCGCAAGGTTCGCGGCTATGGCGCCGCCGTGGTCGTAATGGCGTTCGACGAAACGGGGCAGGCCGACACCGTGGCGCGCAAGATCTCGATCTGCGATCGTGCATATGCCTTGCTGGTGGCCGACGGCTTTCCGCCCGAGGATATCATCTTCGATCCCAACGTGTTCGCGATTGCCACGGGCATCGACGAGCATCGCCGCTATGCCCTCGACTTCCTGGAGGCCACGCGCGAAATCCGTGCTCGCTGCCCTGGCGTGCACATCTCCGGCGGGCTGTCGAACCTGTCGTTCTCGTTTCGTGGCAATGAGCCGGTGCGCCGCGCGATGCACTCGGTGTTCCTGTTCCACGCCATCCCCGCAGGCATGGACATGGCGATCGTCAACGCCGGGCAGCTTGATGTGTACGACGCCATCGACCCCGAGCTTCGTGAAGCGTGCGAGGACGTCATTCTCGACCGGCCCGGGCGCGGGAATGTCGACCCCACCGAGCGGCTGATCGCCTTGGCCGAGCGCTTCCGCGGCACCGATCCGGTGGCCGAAAAGGAAGCGGCGGCGTGGCGCGGCTGGCCGGTGAAGGAACGTCTGGCGCATGCCCTCGTCAAGGGTTTGGACGCACACATCGTTGACGACGCCGAAGAAGCGCGCCGGTCGGCCAAGCGGCCGATCGAGGTGATCGAAGGGCCGCTGATGGATGGCATGAACATCGTCGGCGACCTGTTCGGCGCCGGCAAGATGTTTCTGCCCCAAGTGGTAAAGTCCGCGCGGGTGATGAAGAAAGCAGTCGCCCATCTGCTGCCCTACATTGAGCTGGAGAAGGACGAGTCCGCCAAGGGCAAGGGCCGGATCATCATGGCCACGGTCAAGGGCGACGTTCACGACATTGGCAAGAACATCGTCGGCGTGGTGCTGCAGTGCAACGGCTATGAGGTCGTCGACCTGGGCGTGATGACGCCTTGGACGCGCATCCTGGAAGCAGCCAACGATAGCGGCGCGGACATGATCGGCTTGTCTGGACTCATCACGCCGTCGTTGGACGAAATGGTCACCGTTGCCGCCGAGATGGAGCGCTCCGGAATGACCATGCCGCTGCTGATCGGAGGCGCGACGACCAGCCGCGCCCATACCGCGCTGCGCATTGCACCGGCTTACTCCGGTCCGGTGATCCATGTGCTCGACGCCAGCCGGGCGGTTGGCGTGGCGTCCGCTTTGGTCAGCGATGGCGATCAGAAACAGGCGCTGATCGATCGCACTGCCGCTGATTATGAGGCGCTTCGGATCAGCCGGGAAGGGCGAGGCAAGGGCGACCTTGCCAGTCTGGCCGAGGCACGTGCGAACCGCTTCAACGGCGATATGACTGGTCCCGCGCCGCAGCCTCTTCATCCCGGATTACATCGTTTCGACGGCTGGGACCTGGCGGACCTGCGCCGCACCATCGATTGGACGCCCTTCTTCCGGGCATGGGAGCTGGCGGGCAACTATCCGGCCATCCTCGATGATCCAATCGTCGGCACCAGCGCGCGCGGACTGTGGGTCGATGCGGAGAACATGCTCGACCGGATCATCGCCGAGAAGTGGGTGCAACCCCGCGGCGTGGTTGGACTTTGGCCAGCACGGCGCGAGGGCGATGACGTGCTTGTCGGCAACGGCGATGAAGAACTCCGCCTGCCGTTCCTTCGGCAGCAGGTGAAGAAGCGTGCCGGACGTCCCAACATGTGCCTGGCGGACTTCATCACGCCTGCCAACGATTGGCTGGGCGGTTTCGCGGTCGGGATCCACGGGCTCGAGCCGCATTTGGCGCGGTTCAAGGCCGAGCATGACGATTATAACGACATCCTGCTCAAGGCGTTGGCGGACCGGCTGGCGGAGGCGTTTGCCGAGCGCCTGCATGCGCATGTACGGACCGAATTGTGGGGCTATGCTCCGGACGAAAACCTCTCGAACGAGGAGCTCATCAAGGAAGGCTATCGCGGCATCCGTCCGGCGCCCGGCTATCCGGCGTGTCCCGATCACAGCCTGAAGCCGATGCTGATGGAGCTGCTTGGTGGCGAGCCGGCCGGCATCACGCTCACCGAAAGCTTCGCCATGTTGCCCGCATCGGCGGTGAGCGGGTTCTACTTCGCGCATCCAGAGAGCGCCTACTTCGGCGTGGCTCGGGTCGGCACAGATCAGCTCGCCGATTACGCCGAGCGGCGCGGAGTGGATGCGGACACCGCGACCCGGTGGCTTCGGCCCAATTTGGAGTAGGAGCGCGGGCCACAGGCCTAGCTTCCCGCATGTCCAAGCTCTGCTACACGCCGCTGATGCTTTTGCGCTTCCTGGTCCTGCTTATCATCGCGCTGTCAGCGACGCCTGCAGCCGCGCAGCTTGGCGGCCCGCCGAACATCACTGCACAGCTGGTGGCCGAAGGGCCGGTGGAGCCGGGCGGAACGGTTGACCTCGCAATCTCCATGACTCCGAAGCCCGGCTGGCACGGCTATTGGCAAAACCCTGGTGACGCGGGCCAGCCGATGCGGGTGAAATGGAATCTGCCGGCGGGTGCCTCGGTGGCGCCGCTGCGCTATCCAGTGCCACAGCGCCTGACGATTGCCGGGCTGATGAACTATGTGTTCGAGGGACCGCACGCGCTGCTGACACGGATCAGCGTGCCGGCGAATGCGCGAGGCATTTTGCCGATCCGCGCGGAGGCCGAGTGGCTGGCGTGCACCGATCGCATTTGCGTTCCTGAGCGGGGTACCTTGTCTCTGGACCTGCCAGTCCGAGCCGGAGCCGCCACGGAGCGCGAACGGTTTGACGAATGGCGCCGGGCTTTGCCAAGACCGCTTGCAACACCGGCTTACTTTGCGAGCTCCGGCGATCGGTTGCAGGTGGCCGTGCCGATACCCGCCAACGTAGCGGTGAGTGACCCGTATCTATTCGCCGCGACCGAGAACGCGGTTAATTACGCCGGGGCGCAGCGGTTCCGACGCGTCGGGGATACGCTGGTTGCGGAGCTGCCCCGACGGACCAGTGCGCTGAGTACCTTCGACGGCGTGCTCGCGATAGGCGATGGCAGCGGGCTGGAGTTGCAGGCGGTTCCTGGAAAGGTGCCGAGCGGTGGAACGGTCCTGGGTGAGCAGGCAAGCATGAACGCGGCGCTCTGGGCGTTGCTGGGCGCGCTGGTTGGCGGGCTGCTGCTCAATCTGATGCCGTGCGTTTTTCCGATCCTGGCGCTCAAAGCCTTAGCTTTGGCTCGGTCAGGCGGGGACGAACGGCATGCCCGCCGGGATGCGCTTGCTTATGCGGCGGGCGCGATCCTCGGCACCGGGGGCCTCGGCATTGTTCTACTGCTGCTCCGGGCAAGCGGGGAGGCGGCGGGCTGGGCGTTTCAGCTGCAAGATCCGCGAACGGTGTTCGCCATGCTGCTGCTCGCGGTCGCGATCACGCTCAACCTTTTGGGCTTGGTGCGACTGCCGGTGATCGGCAGCGAGGCCAACCCCCGCAGCGGTTTCGCTACCGGATTGCTGGCGGCCTTTGTGGCGACACCTTGCGCGGGGCCATTCCTGGGCGCGGCATTGGGTACGGCATTGCTGTTGCCTCCCGCAGCCGGCGTGGGTGTGTTCGCGACCCTCGGGCTTGGCCTGGCGTTACCTTTCCTGCTCGTCGCGTTTATCCCAGCCCTGCGAACCCGCCTGCCGAAGCCGGGCGCATGGATGCGTACGTTGCAGCGCGTGCTGGCGGTGCCAATGGCACTGACAGCCGCGGCGTGCCTGTGGCTGCTATGGCGGCTCGGCGGCGCGGACCTAATCTGGATCGCGGCTCTGGCGGCCGTGTTGTTTGGCTTGGCACTTGCCGCATTCGGATCGCAGGGAGAACAGCGCTCCCGGTGGGGCTGGGGCATGGCGGCGCTTGCGCTCGTCGCCAGCGCCGGCGTGGTCCGCCAAGTCGCCGTCGCCACCCCGCAAACCGTCGCGAAGCTGACCGACCCGGCGTGGAGCGAAGCCGAAGTCGCTGACTTGCGCGCGCAGAACGTCCCGGTGTTCGTCTATTTCACGGCCGACTGGTGCCTGACTTGCAAGGTCAACGAAGGTGCCGCGATCGACCGACCGGCGGTTCGTGTCGCCTTTGCCGAGCAGAAGGTGGCGGTGCGGGCAGCCGATTGGACCCGCGGCGATCCGGCGATCACCCGCTTTCTGGAGGCCAGAGGGCGCGCCGGCGTGCCTCTTTACCTATGGTATGCGCCGGGCTCACAAGAGCCGGAGGAACTGCCGCAGCTGCTTACACCCGGCATGCTTACGGCGCGGGCTGGCGGTCGTTCCTGATCCACGCCGCTTTGCCCGCGACCCACGTCTGCAACACTTTGGTCTCGCGTAGCGACTTCGCGTCGGCCATTGTGACGTCGCGATCGACCAGGATGAAGTCCGCCCATTGTCCCGGCTCCAGGCTGCCGAAGCGACCCTCCGCGAAACCGGCGAAAGCAGCGTCCCGCGTGAAGCCGCGCAGCGCTTCGCCGAAACTCAGCTTCTCCTTTGGGTGCCATCCACCTGAAGGCGCGCCCGAGGCATCTTCCCGGTAGACCGCCGCCGCGAGTCCGGGAAATGGATTGGGGCTTTCGACCGGGAAGTCCGAACCGAACGCCAGATGCGCGTCGGACTTCAGCAGGGTGCGCCAGGCATAGGCTCCACCCAGGCGCGCTTCGCCCAGCCGAGCCTCCGCCATGCGCCAGTCGCTGGTCTCATGCACCGGCTGCATCGACGCGATGACCTTGCCGCGGGCGAACCGAGACAGATCGGCGATGTCGACGATCTGCGCATGCTCGATGCGCCAGCGCTTGTCGCCGTTTGCCGACCCGGCCGCCTCATAAGCACCGAGAACGGTCGCATTAGCGGCATCGCCAATGGCGTGCACCGCGAGTTGGAAGCCCCTAGCCGAGGCGAATGTTACCTTGGTTCGCAGTTGTGCTGGCGTGAGCAAAGGCAGGCCGTGGCTATGCGCGTCGGAATAGTTGGCCTTGAGCCACGCGCCGCGCGAGCCAAGCGCACCATCGGCGTAGAGCTTCACGCCGCCCATACGCAGGCGGTCGCCGAACAGCCACGGGGTGGGCCGGGCCATGCCCAGTGCGGTCAGCGTGCCGACGTCGGAGGCGTAGCTCATGACGCGCACTTTGAGTTCGCCGCGTTCAGCCGTGCCTTGAAGTAGTTTCCAGCCGTCAGGGTCGGTGCCCATATCGGCCATGGCGGTCAGTCCGGACTCGAGCATATTCTGCTGCGCCGCGGCTAGCGCCCGCGCGAGCAGAGCCGGGGTGACACCCGGAATTCGTCGCTCGACCAAGCTGCGCGCTGCATCCACGAACATGCCGTTCTCAATCCGGCCGCCGCTCGGCTCCTTTGTAGAAGCGGTGATTCCGGCTGCCTTCAGAGCCGCGCTATTGCCGACCGCCGCGTGGCCATCGACTCGCTCGAGCCAAACCGGCCGGTCGGGCACCGCAGCGTCGAGATCGGCACTGGTGGGAAAGCGCTTGCCGGGCCAATTCTCCTGGTTCCATCCTCGGCCCTGAATCCAGCCGGTACCCGGATTGGCGGCGGCATACGCACGGAGCCGCTGCTGAAGGTCGCTGATCCCAATCGTGCCGGTCAGGTCGAGGGACAACAGGCCCAAGCCCAGCCCGAAGAAATGCCCGTGAGCGTCGATCAGACCTGGAAGCAGCATGCGGCCACCACCGTCGATCACTCGGTCGCCATTCGCTGCTTTCACGTCGCCGGAAGTGTGTAGCAGAGCGCGGACGCGACCTTCATCGCTGATCCGAATGCCTTGAAAGCGCTGCAAGGTGCCGTCGCTATTGGCCTGCACTCCTTGGACGTTTCGCACCCAAGTGTCGGCCAGCGCAGGAGCAGGAAGGAGCAGACCGGCGGCAAGTACGGCGGCGAGCAGGCAAGTGTGGGGCGTGATCATGCGCACTCGATAGCATTGTTCCCGACGCTTTGAAGGGCTAGTCCGCGCGCCGATGAACACTGCCAAGATCCCCAATATCGACGACATCCGCGCTGCCGCCTCGCGAATCGCGGGAGCAGTGATCCACACGCCCACGCTCATGAGCCGAACGCTGTCCGAAATCACCGGCGCGGAGGTATGGCTCAAGTTTGAGAACCTGCAGTTTACCGCCGCCTACAAGGAGCGGGGCGCGCTGAACAAGTTGCTGCAGCTGACGGCGGAAGAGCGTGCTCGCGGGGTCATCGCGGCGAGTGCCGGCAATCATGCGCAAGCGGTGGCCTATCATGGGCGCCGGTTGAACGTACCGGTGACCATCGTCATGCCGACCAACACGCCCACTGTGAAGGTCATCCAGACGGAGGAGCATGGCGCGCGCGTCGTGCTTCATGGTGCGCGGTTCGACGATGCCAATGCGCTCGCGCGGCAGATGGAAGTCGAAGAAGGGTTGGTGTTCGTTCACCCATTCGACGACCCGGAAATCGTTGCCGGGACAGGCACTGTCGCGCTCGAGATGCTGGAGCAGGTGCCCGACCTCGACGTGCTGGTGGTACCGATCGGCGGTGGCGGACTAATTTCCGGCATGGCCATCGCCGCCAAGACGCTTCGCCCTGACATCGAGGTTATTGGGGTGGAGGCCGAGCTATACCCATCGATGCGCAATGTGCTGACCGGGGAGACCGGAGCAATCGGCGGTGATACATTAGCCGAAGGGATCGCGGTCAAGGAGCCGGGCACGATGACCCGGGCGATCATCGGTGAATATGTCGACCGCATCGACCTGGTGGCTGAGAGAGACCTTGAACACGCGGTGGCCCTGCTTGTCGCCATCGAAAAGAGCGTGGTGGAGGGTGCCGGCGCTGCCGGTCTGGCGCTCATCCTCGCCAATCCTGGGCGCTTCGCCGGGCGCAAGGTCGGCACCGTCCTGTGCGGCGGCAATATCGACACGCATTTGCTGGCGAATGTATTGATCCGCGAACTGGTGCGCTGCGGACGCATTGCTCGGTTACGCGTTGCGGCAGCAGATCGGCCTGGAGCACTGGCGTCGATCACCGAATGTTTTCACCGTGCCGGCGTCAACATCATTGAAGTACACCATCAGCGCATCTTCACGCGGTTGCCGGCCAAGGACACGGTGATCGAGGTGGAATGCGAAGCGCGGGACGCTCAAGCGATTGACGCTTTGGTCGCCAAACTCGAACAAGCGGGCTTCGAGGTCGAGCGCGCGAGCCTCGACTAGACTGCGCGGGCGCCTGCCCCAGGTCGGCACACAAGCGAAGAAGTTCCGGCGAACTTGGGCCAACCCCTTCACAAGCGCGTTGTGTCTACGCATAAAGGATTTATCAACTAATCCCGGGAGCTTCAGACCGCGTTGTGACTGCACCGTTTCGCTTCCCCAAATTCTTCGTCACGTCGCCGTCTCCCTGTCCGTATCTGTCGGGCAAGGTCGAACGCAAAGTGTTCACGGAACTGTCGGGGCATCATGCCGGGGAACTGAACGAGGCGCTTGGCCGCATCGGATTTCGCCGCAGCCAGTCGGTCGCGTATCGGCCCAGTTGCGTCGATTGTGCCGCCTGCGTGTCGGTGCGGGTCGTGGCCGAGGCCTTCGAACCGAGCGCGACGCAGCGCAAGCTAATCCGCCGCAACTCCGACCTTGAGGTCACCGCGTGCAAGCCGTGGACTACCGAGGAGCAATATGCGCTTCTTCGCCGCTATCTGTCCGACCGGCATCCGGGCGGCGGAATGGCGGGCATGGACGAGAACGACTTCGCCGAAATGGTCGAGCAGACCCCGGTGCGAACTTATGTCGTCGAATATCGTGAGCCGTCGGTTGACGGCCGCCCCGGTAAGCTTGTCGGCGCCTGCCTGAGCGATCAGCAGGGCGACGGCTTGTCGATGATCTACAGCTTTTACGATGTAGGACCGGACGCCCGGCGAGGGCTCGGCACCTTTATTATCCTGGACCACATCATCCGTGCCGCCCGTGCCGGTCTGCCGTACGTCTATCTCGGCTATTGGGTCGAGGGATCCGAGCGCATGAAGTATAAAGCGAGTTTCCGTCCGATGGAGCGCCTTGGCCGCGACGGCTGGAGCCGGTTCGAGGCGGGTCCGATCCTGCCCGAGCGGCGGGCCATGCAAATGCCTTTCGACGGCGAACGTCGGCGAAGCCTGTTGAACGTCTGATCGCCCACAACCCCGATCATCCCTTCACGGGATGAGCGAGGGCGGGGACGTCATCAGGCCACTGCCGCTTCGGGCAGTTCCGTCGTCTCAGCATCGCGCAGGACGTAGCCGCGGCCCCATACGGTTTCGATGTAATTGTCGCCGCCGCAAGCCAAGCTCAGTTTCTTGCGCAGCTTGCAGATGAACACGTCGATGATCTTCAACTCGGGCTCGTCCATGCCGCCGTAAAGGTGGTTGAGGAACATTTCCTTCGTCAGGGTCGTGCCCTTGCGGAGCGACAACAGCTCCAGCATTGCATATTCCTTGCCGGTCAAGTGCACGCGGGCGCCGTCGACTTCGACCGTCTTGGCGTCAAGATTTACCGCCAGCTTGCCCGTGCGGATAACCGATTGGCTGTGACCCTTGGACCGGCGAACGATGGCGTGGATGCGTGCGACCAACTCGTCGCGGTGGAACGGCTTGGTGACATAATCGTCGGCGCCGAAGCCCAAGGCGCGAACCTTGCTGTCCATCTCGCCAATGCCCGAAAGGATCAGCACCGGTGTTGCGACCTTGGCCGTGCGCAACTTCTTCAGGACGTCATAGCCGTGCATGTCGGGCAGGTTGAGGTCCAGAAGGATGATGTCGTAATCATACAGTTTGCCGAGATCGAGGCCTTCTTCGCCAAGGTCGGTGGTGTAGACGTTGAACCCTTCGGTTCCGAGCATGAGCTCGATGCTCTTGGCCGTGGTCGGCTCGTCTTCGATCAGCAGCACCCGCATTTTACATATCCCCGTTTCGAAGGGCGTCATCAGCAAACGTTACGCCTGCTTAACGGCCTTGAAGATCACATTAACCATCGTCTGAATGAGCGACAAAGGTTAATGTGGCGTAAATGGCGGTTATGTCTCGGAATCGTTGCTCAGATGCATCAGTGCTGCGCAGCCTTGCACTCTTTCACGCGCCCTGCCACGCGCCTGGCATGACACTCGCCGACCTGATCCTGTTCACCGATGCCGAGGCCTTGGTCATCGACAAGCCCGCCGGCCTTCCCGTGGACGCGCCCAAGCGCGGGGGGGACAATATCCAGTGGCGGCTGGACGAGCTGAAGCTGGGTTTCAAGCGCGCGCCAACCCCGATGCACCGGCTGGACCAGGACACGTCGGGCTGTCTTTTGTTCGCGCGCACCCCGCGGTCGCGCGCCACGCTGCAGGCCGCATTTGAATCCGGAACGGTTGAGAAGGTCTATCTCGCAGTGGTCGGAACCGAACTCGCCGAGGAGTCGGGACGGATCGAAGTGCCATTATCGAAGACGTCGAGCGAGGACGCCGGCTGGCGCATGATCGGGGACCCCAAGGGCAAGCCGGCGATCACGGACTGGCGGCGCCTGCTGGTTCGCGATGGGCGCAGCCTTGTGGAGTTTCGTCCGCGAACGGGACGCACGCACCAGATCCGGGTGCACGCCCGCGAGGGGTTGGGCGCGGGAATCATGGGCGACCGCGTGTACGGCGTGCCCGGCGGGCCGTTCCTGCTGCACGCGGCACAACTGATTGTCCCGCGCGGGACCAAGACCACGATCCATGCGGTTGCTCCGTTGCCTGAACATTGGGGCGACTGGCGCGATGCAATCTGAAGACGTCGTCATCCCGCCCGATGCGCTGAGCGAGAAGTTTCTCGCGGCGACCGGGCCGGGCGGGCAGAACGTCAACAAGGTTGCGACCGCCTGCCAATTGCGGTGCGACGTGTTCAAGCTTGGCTTGCCGCTATATGCGTGGGAGCAGTTGAAGGTACTCGCCGGCAGCAAGCTGACCAGCGGGGGCGAGCTTGTGATTACCGCGCGTAATTACCGCACGCAGGAAGGCAATCGCGCCGACGCGCGCGAGCGTTTGACGCAATTGATCGCCGCCGCTCTTACTCGGCAGGCGCGTCGGCGGCCGACCAAGCCAAGCCGCGCGGCCAAGGCCAAGCGGGTCGACACGAAAAAAGGCCGCGGGACGATCAAAGCCGGACGCGGAAAGGTGAGTTTGGACTGATGTACGATTTCAAGATTGCCGCTGAGGACGCAGACGTGTTCTACCGCGACCTGTTAGCCGCGCTGGAGAGCCTGATCGCGGGCGAGCCGGACCCGATCGCCAACATGGCCAACGCTTCCGCTTTGCTGATGGAGCAGCTGCCCGATCTCAACTGGTCCGGATTCTATCGCAACGTTGACGGCGAGTTGGTGCTCGGGCCGTTCCAGGGACGCGCCGCGTGCATCCGCATTCCGTTCGGCAAGGGCGTGTGCGGGGCAGCGGCGGCGACCTTGCAGGTACAGCGGGTCGACGATGTTCACGCCTTCCCTGGCCACATTGCCTGCGACTCAGCGTCGGCAAGCGAGTTGGTTGTGCCGATCGTTCGCGATGGCGTGCTGCTGGCGGTTCTCGACCTTGATAGTCCGAGTGTCGGGCGGTTCAGCGAGACCGACGAGGCCGGGTGCTCGGCGATTGGCGAAGCACTGGCGCGGGTGCTTTAGCTTAACTGCTCCAGCCGCTCTTCGCTGAGCGAGCCAGGGATGATCATCACCGGGCACGGTAATTTGCCTGCGTCGGGACCAGTGAAGTCAGCGACCAGCAGTCCCGGATCGCCGCTTGGCGCGGCTCCCAGAACCAAGGCGGCGATGTCCTGGCGGGTGCCGATCAGCGCTCGGACGACCGAGACCGGTTCGCCCGAGCCAACCATGACGTTGGCGGTGATTCCGGCAGCATCGATGATCTCGCCCACGGCTGCGGCGACGCTGGCTTCGATTCGGAGCCTTTGCTCTTCCTCCATCGCCGCTTGAACGCCGCCCCATTGGACGAAGCCCTGTGCTTCGACGACGGCTAAAACCTCGATGGAGCCGCCAGTTTTCACCGCTCGGCGGGCGGCGAAGCGCAAGGCCACGCGAGCCTCAGCACTGTCGTCGATGACCACCAGATACGTTCGGTTCGGCTCCCCCATGATGGCGAGAGTGCGCGAAGTGGCGGCCACGCGCAAGCCGCACCGCCTTGACCCGCCGCGGGCAAAGGGCTTTGGAAGACCGCGAACAAACCGCCGATCCCCACGAGGCCAATCGTCCATGCCGACCGAACTCAAGATGCCCGCTTTGTCGCCGACCATGGAAGAAGGCACGCTCGCCAAATGGCTGGTCAAGGAAGGGGACACCGTGAAATCGGGCGACCTGCTGGCCGAAATCGAAACCGACAAAGCGACGATGGAGTTTGAAGCTGTCGATGAGGGCGTCGTTACAAAGATCCTGGTCGCCGAGGGCACCGACGGCGTGAAGGTCGGAACAGCAATCGCGCTGATCGCCGCGGACGGGGAGGACAGCTCCGCTCCAGCCCCTAGTGCCTCGCCGCCCGCAGAGCCCGCTCCGGCTGCACCGGTCGCAACTGCTCCTCAGGAGGAGAGAGTCGTAGCGGCTGCGCCTCCGGCCGCCGGAGGAGGGGAGACGCCGCCCGCGACATCTCACCCCGCCCAGGCCGCGCCTGAGGCTCCCTCTCTGATGAAATCAGAAGCACGCATTGCTGCGTCGCCTTTGGCTCGGAGGCTGGCCGAAGCGCAGGGGATCGATCTTGCTTCGCTCAAGGGCAGTGGACCCAATGGGCGCATCGTTCGGGCGGACCTGGGTCAGGCCGCTGGTGGTTCGGCCCAAGTCGCTGCGCCGGTGACCGCTGCAGCTGCCTCCGCCCCGGCTCCAGTTGCTGCCGCCAAGCCGTTCGAGAGCGACATCCCGCACGAATCGACCAAGCTGTCGAACATGCGCAAGACCATCGCGCGCCGCCTCACCGAGTCCAAGCAGCAGATTCCGCACATCTATTTAACAGTGGACATCCGTTTGGACGCCTTATTGGCGCTCCGAGGCGAGTTGAACGCCAGCCTAGCCGCACGCGGGGTGAAGCTCAGCGTCAACGATCTGCTCATCAAGGCGCTTGCCTTGGCGCTGATCGAGGTGCCCGAATGCAACGTCAGCTTCGCTGGTGATCAGTTGATCCGATACAGCCGGGCCGACATCTCGGTGGCAGTGTCGATCGAGGGCGGGCTGATTACGCCGATCATTACCGGGGCAGACAGCCGTTCGGTCAGCGCGATTGCTACGGCGATGCACGATCTGGCTGCCCGCGCCAAAGCGGGCAAGCTGGCGCCCGAAGAATATCAGGGCGGCACCGCCAGCCTGTCCAATATGGGCATGTACGGCATCACGCAGTTCGACGCCGTGATCAATCCGCCCCAGGCCATGATCCTGGCCGTCGGTGCCGGCGAGAAGCGGCCCGTTGTCGACGGCGATCAAGTGGGCATAGCGACGGTGATGACGGTCACCGGCAGCTTCGATCACCGCGCGATTGACGGGGTGGACGGGGCGCGGCTGATGAAAGCCCTCAAGGCACTTTGCGAGGCGCCTTTGGGGCTGGTCGCCTGATGGGCGATCGCGTCCCGGCGATCCGCACCACCGCCATGCCAACCGACACGAACCCCTATGGCGGAGTGTTCGGAGGCTGGCTGATGAGCCAGATGGCGCTGGCGGCGGGGTCGCTGGCCTCGCGGACGGCTCGGGGCAAGTGCGTGGTGGTCGCGGCGGATGGGTTGAGCTTCAAGGGTGCACCCAGCGTCGGGGACGAGATCTCGGTCTTCGCCGAACTGGTCAAGCAGGGCCGATCGTCGATGACCATTCGGGTCGCAGCCGAAGCGCGCGAGCGTGATGGTGAGCGGACGTTCGACGTGGCCTCGGGGCAGTTCACGTTCGTTGCCCTCGATACAAACAACAAGCCGCGAGCGGTCGCGGAACAGGAAATTACGCATGGCTGATGCTTACGACCTCATCGTTCTTGGTTCCGGACCGGGCGGCTACGTCGCGGCGATTCGCGCGGCTCAGCTTGGCCTCAAGACCGCAATCGTGGAGCGCGAGAACCTTGGCGGCATTTGCCTCAATTGGGGCTGCATCCCGACCAAGGCGCTGCTTCGATCCGGCGAAGTGTATCACCAGATGAAGCACGCCGAAGCGTATGGCCTTTCGGCCGGCGAGGTCGGCTTTGACCTGGCCAAGGTGGTCGCGCGTAGCCGGGCGGTCGCCAAGCAGCTCAATGGCGGCGTCGCGCACCTGATGAAGAAGAACAAGATCGACGTGCACATGGGCACCGGCATGCTGACTGGCCCTGGCGCGATGACTGTCAAACTGAACGCCGGTGGCGAGGCGCAACTGGCGGCCAAGCACATCATCCTTGCCACGGGCGCGCGGGCGCGGGAACTGCCGTTTGCCAAGGCCGACGGCGCGCGCATCTGGACCTATCGCCATGCGATGGTGCCCGAGACCATGCCGACCGAATTGCTGGTCATCGGATCGGGCGCGATCGGGATCGAGTTCGCCAATTTCTATAACGACCTGGGCGCCAAGGTGACCGTTGTCGAGATGGTGGACCGGATCGTGCCCGGCGAGGATGCCGAAATATCCGCCGCGCTGCAGAAGTCGCTCGAGAAGCAAGGTTTCACCTTCCTCCTCAACGCCGGGGTCGAGTCGCTGGTCGGGGACAAGGATGGGGTCGCCGCACGGATCAAGACTTCCGACGGCAAGAGCACG
Source organism: uncultured Sphingomicrobium sp. (assembly GCA_964243335.1). Taxonomy (GTDB): domain Bacteria; phylum Pseudomonadota; class Alphaproteobacteria; order Sphingomonadales; family Sphingomonadaceae; genus Sphingomicrobium. The sequence goes on from CAXTED010000002.1 coordinate 279,256, forward strand.
GACCATCGCTTCAGCCATTGCATCGTCGCGGTCGGCATCGCTCACAATATCGAGGGCATCGGGCTGGAAGCGCTCGGCGTCGTTGTCGAGAAGGGGCGTATCACCATCGACCCTTACGGCCGCACCAACGTGCCCGGATTGTGGGCGATCGGCGACGTTACAGGCGCGCCGTGGCTGGCGCACAAGGCGAGTCACGAAGGCGTAATCGCCGCTGAAAGCATCGCGAAGGAACTCGGCAATAAGGACGTCCACCCGCACACGATGGATGCGCGCAACATTCCCGGCTGCACCTACTCGCACCCACAGGTCGCATCGGTCGGCCTCACTGAAGCGCGCGCCAAGGAGGCCGGCTACGACGTGCGGGTCGGCAAATTCCCGTTCATCGGCAATGGCAAGGCAATCGCGCTCGGCGAAACCGAAGGTTTCGTAAAAACGGTGTTCGATGCCAAGACTGGCGAGCTGCTGGGTGCGCACATGATCGGCGCGGAAGTGACCGAACTCATTCAAGGCTACACCGTCGGGAAGACCGCGGAACTGGTAGAAAAGGACTTCATCCAGACGATTTATCCGCACCCCACCATTAGTGAAGCGATGCACGAGTCTGTGCTGGCGGCCTATGGGCGCGTGATCCACATCTGAGTTTCACTGACGAGAGGACTTGCATGACCCTTCGCCGCGCCGGCCGCCTGGCTTCCGCCCTTTTGCTAGCCGCGACGATGTTTGCGTCTCCTACCGTCGCCAAGCCGGTGGTGGTTACCGCCGACCGGATGATCGACGTGCTTACCGGCCGGGTGGTCAGTAATCCGGCCGTGTTCATCGGCGAGGATGGGCGGATCACCAACGTAGCCGATGCCCGGATCATCCGCTTTGATCCGACCGCCGTCACGGTGATCGCCTTGCCGGGTCGCACGCTGGTACCGGGGCTGATCGACATGCACGTGCACCTTTCCGGAGCGGTCGACCAGGGCCCTTATCGAGCGCTGGAGAACACCGACAGCTTTGCCGCGATCCTGGCGGTCCCGAATGCCCGCGCGATGCTTGACGCAGGCTTTACGACGGTCCGCAACGTCGGATCGAGTGACCGCGCCGACGTTGGGCTGAAGCAGGCGATCGAGGGCGGTTACCTGACCGGACCTCGGATCGTGCCGGCAGGCTATTCGCTTGGCGCCACCGGCGGACATTGCGACAGCACCTTCCTCCCGCCGAGCCTTGAGAAAGTGGGCAAGGAAGAGGGCGTCGGCGATGGTCCCGAGGAACTCCGCTACCAGGTCCGCCGTCAACGCAAGTTCGGTGCCGAGGTGATCAAGGTCTGCGCGACCGGCGGCGTGTTCTCGCGCAACACCGAGCCGGGTCAACAGCAACTGTCCGAGGGCGAGCTTCGGGCCATCGCCGACGAAGCCCATCAGTGGGGCCTCAAGGTCGCGGCGCATGCGCACGGAGCGGACGGGATTAAGGCCGCGATCCGCGCCGGTATCGACACCATCGAGCACGCCAGCCTGGTCGACGATGAAGGCATCAGGCTCGCGGTCGCCAGGGCGCGGCCGGTGTGGTTTTCCATGGACATCTACAACACCGACTACACGCAGGCGGAAGGTCGCAAGAACGGCATATTGGAGGACAATCTGCGCAAGGATCGCGAGATCGGGGCGACTCAGCGCAACAACTTCCGCAAGGCGCTGAAAGCTGGAGTGCGGATGGTGTTTGGGACAGACGCCGGGGTCATGCCGCACGGGTTGGCGGGCAGGCAGTTCGCAACCATGGTGGCGTTTGGAATGACTCCGCTGCAGGCACTGCAGGCGGCAACCAGTCGTGCTGCGGAGGCGCTTGGCCGGACGAAGGACGTTGGCGCCATAGCTGTGGGACGTTACGGCGATTTGGTGACAGTAACAGGCGATCCGCTGAGCAACATCCGCGCGCTGGAAACGCCAGACATGGTCATCAAAGGCGGCGTGGTGGTGAAGGGGGAAGGCGCGGTTCGCTAGGTTCGGGTGGCCGCACTCGCCCCGGGAACGCCAACGGCGTTCGGAGGGTTCTTACCCAGCCGCGACGGTAGCAAATCAACCCTGCGGCGAGGAGGAATCATGACACGAATGATGACGGTCGCCGCGGTTGGCGCGCTCGCGCTTGGCCTTGGCGCTTGCAACAACAATGACTCGGGCGTGCCGGCCAATCAAAGCATGAACGTTGCCGACGAGCCCGGCGTGGCCAACATGGGCGCCGCCGACACGGGCATGAACGGCGCCGGCGCGGTCACCGATCCGACCAGCGATGCGGGCTTTGCCACTGCTGCTGCGGCGAGCGACATGTTCGAGATCCAGTCGAGCCAGAAGGCGCTCGCGACCAGCAAGGTCCCGGCGGTCAAAGCCTATGCCCAGATGATGATCACCGAGCACACTGCCTCAACGGCAGGGCTCAAGACGCTGGTAGCGGGTATGAATCCGCCAGTGACCCTTCCAACGACCCTGCCGGCGGAGCAGCAGACGTTGCTGGACAGCCTCAACGGCAAGACAGGCGCGGAGTTTGATCGTGCCTATATCGCGGCGCAGAGGACTGGACACCAAGCGACGCTGACCAAGGTGAACGGCTATGTGGCGGCAGCTCAGCCGGGCGGCCTTAAGGACTTCGCTTCCAAGCTGACGGGTGTGGTCCAAAAGCACCTTAACATGCTCGACAAGATCAAGGTGTAAAGTGACGCAGACCCTGGACCGCGACGCCGTTGTCGAGCACTTCCATGCGGCAGTGAACATGACGGCGTCGCAGCTCGATCGATGGCTCGACAGCGACGACAGCAAGGCCGTCGGCTGGAAGGGTGAGGATGGTGACGGTCCGGAGGAGAGCATCGGTCACGAGAGTGGCCGGCGGATCGTCAAGCTGCTCGGCACCAAGAAGGCCGATCTGACGGACGATGACCTGCACCACATGCAGAAGGCCGCTGGGCTATGTGGCCCGCCACATGGCCCAGCGGCCGGCGAACCCCGAGGAGTCACGCTGGCGCTACAGCCTCATGAACTGGGGCCATGATCCCATGAAAAAGGACGCAAAATGAAGCGCGGTTTCGTCGGCGACATCGAGGAGAAGACCCTCAGCAACGGCGACTTTCGCCGAGTGCTCTACACGGGCGAGCATCTGCAGCTTGTGGTGATGACCCTTCAGCCGGGGGATGAGATCGGCATGGAAGTGCATGAGGACCGCGACCAGTTTTTCCGCTTCGAGGAAGGCAGCGGAATCGTCAGCATCGATGGTAAGGACAATCCGGTGCACGACGACTTCGCGGTGATCGTGCCAGCCGGCGCCAAGCACAATGTGAAGAACAATGGCGATCAGTTGCTGAAATTTTACACCGTCTATGCGGGGCCGGAGCATAAGGACGGGATCGTCCAGGTGACCAAGGCTGAGGCCGACGCGCGGCATCATGACGAAGAGTTCGATGGGACGACTACGGAGTGACGGAAAGCACCTCATCGTCGGTTTGACGCACCGGGTAGAGTGCCGCAGCTAGCGCGCTGCGGTCTAGCTGTCCTTCCCACGCCGTGACGACGATGGTGGCCACCGCATTGCCGATGAAGTTGGTCAAGCTGCGGCACTCGCTCATGAAGCGGTCGATGCCCAGGATGAGCGCCATGCCGGCAACCGGCACCGCCGGCACGATCGACAAAGTGGCAGCAAGGGTGATGAAGCCCGCACCCGTGACTCCCGCAGCGCCCTTGGACGAAAGCATGGCGACGCCAAGCAGCAGCGCCTGCTCGCTCCATGTCAGAGGCGTGTTCGTGGCCTGGGCGATGAACAGCGCCGCGAGTGTCAGATAGATGTTGGTGCCATCCAAATTGAACGAATAGCCTGTCGGCACCACCAGTCCGACGATCGGCGCGGGGCAACCGGCGCGCTCCATCTTGTCGATCAGGCTGGGTAGCGCACTTTCCGAGGAAGATGTGCCGAGCACGAGCAGCAACTCGGTCTTCAGATAGGCGATCAGCCGCAGGATGGAGAAACCGGTGCCCCAGGCGACCGTGCCCAAGATCACAAGCACGAAAAGCAGGCTCGTGATGTAGAAGGTGGCCACCAGGAAAGCGAGGTTTCCTAATGCTGAGAGGCCAAAGGCACCAATGGTGTAGGCCATGGCGGCGAAGGCACCGATCGGGGCCGCCTTCATGATGATGGCCACCACCTTGAAGATCGCCAGCGTGAGCTCGTTGAGGCCGCGCATCAGGCGATCCGTACGGTCGCCAAGAAGCGCCATCGCAATGCCGAATAGAATGGCCGCGAAAAGGGTCTGCAGGATGTTGCCGTTGACCAGTCCGGCGGGAAAGCTCTCGGGGATCAGCTCGGTAAGGAAGCCGGTCACGGTGCTGGCATGAGCCTTGGCCGCATAGTCGGCGACCTTGCCGGTATTAAGCGTGGCCGGGTCGATGTTCAGCCCGGCGCCCGGATGCAGGAGGTTGCCGACGAGCAGGCCGAGGATCAGGGCGAGGGTAGAGAAGAATAGAAAGTAGGCGAAGGCCTTGGCCGCGACCCGTCCCACGGCACCGAGATCGCGCATGCCGGCAATGCCGGTGGACACGGTAAGGAAGATCACCGGCGCGATGATCATCTTGATCAGCTTGATGAACGCATCGCCAAGCGGCTTCAGCGCCTCGCCGGTAGTCGGTGCGAAATGGCCCAGCAGCACGCCCGCTAAGATGGCGACCAGCACCTGCACATAGAGGTGACGGTACCAGGGAGTGGGGGCGGGCGGCGCGCTGACCTGGGTGGGTATCAAGGTGCTATGACCCTTTGCGTGAGTGTACGATTCCACGTGCAATTGCACGAACTTGCCGGCGCGAGCTACCGCTTGCGCCACGCAAATCGATACGTTTCAAGCACCTTGTGTGACCAACGGACGGTTGACCCTTCGGACGGGTGAGGTTAAGGGGCCGTTCGTCCGTGGAGCGATGCTTCGTCGCATTCTTCCGGGCAGAGCTGAACATTGCACCATTCGTGCGAAGGGCCGGTCACCGTGAGGTGTGCGGCAACTTCGCATGTTCGCGTGGTGCGGTGAGTAACCGCCGGACAGGTTCCGGAAAACATAAGGTGAAGGGCTTCCATGCCAACGATTAACCAGCTGATCCGCAAGGGTCGCGAACCGCAGAAGGCCAAGTCCAAGGTCCCTGCGATGGAGCAGAACCCGCAGAAGCGCGGCGTCTGCACCCGTGTTTATACCACGACCCCGAAGAAGCCGAACTCGGCTTTGCGCAAGGTGGCCAAGGTTCGCCTAACCAACCAGCGCGAAGTGATCAGCTACATTCCGGGTGAAGGCCACAACCTGCAGGAGCACAGCGTCGTGCTGATCCGCGGCGGGCGTGTGCGGGACCTTCCCGGTGTGCGCTATCACGTGCTTCGCGGCGTGCTCGACACACAGGGTGTGAAGAACCGCAAGCAGTCGCGTTCGAAGTACGGCGCCAAGCGTCCGAAGTAAGCTGAAACGCTGGCCGCGCCGGGTGCAATGCCCCGACGCGCCGCTGGTTGAAGGAAGATACTATGTCCCGTCGTCGTCGCCCAGAAAAGCGCGAAATCCTGCCCGATCCAAAGTTTGGCGATCAGGTTCTGTCCAAGTTCATGAATTCGGTCATGCTGGACGGCAAGAAGTCGGTCGCCGAGCTGATCGTCTACGGTGCCCTGGAAAGCGTTGAGACGCGCCTCAAGAAGGATCCTATTCAGGTCTTTCACGATGCGCTGAACAATGTGAAGCCGGGCATCGAAGTCCGCAGCCGCCGTGTCGGTGGTGCCACCTATCAGGTTCCGGTCGACGTTCGTATCGAGCGTGCCCAGGCCCTGGCGATCCGCTGGCTGATCACGGCCGCTCGGGCTCGGTCGGAAAAGACCATGGCCGCGCGTTTGTCGGGCGAATTGATGGACGCTTCGCAGAACCGCGGCAATGCGGTGAAGAAGCGTGAAGATACGCACCGCATGGCCGAAGCCAACCGCGCGTTCAGCCACTACCGCTGGTAGTCTCAAACACCTATATACGGGGGGACGCTGGCGAGTAGCCGGCTCCCCACAGCTTCAAGGAAATTGTTATGGCCCGCAGCCATCCGCTCGATCGTTATCGCAATATCGGCATCATGGCGCACATCGACGCCGGCAAAACGACGACCACCGAGCGAATCCTCTACTACACCGGCAAGTCTTACAAGATCGGCGAAGTGCATGAAGGCACGGCGACGATGGACTGGATGGAGCAGGAGCAGGAGCGCGGGATCACGATCACCAGCGCCGCCACGACGTGCTTCTGGAGCGCCGAAGAGGGCAAGGGCCCCGAGCATCGCATCAACATCATCGATACGCCGGGCCACGTCGACTTCACCATTGAAGTCGAGCGTTCGCTGCGCGTGCTCGACGGCGCGGTTGCCTGCTTCGACGGCGTTGCCGGCGTGGAGCCGCAGTCGGAGACGGTGTGGCGTCAGGCTGAAAAGTATCACGTTCCGCGGATGTGCTTCATCAACAAGCTCGACCGCACCGGCGCCAATTTCCAGATGTGCGTCGACATGATCAAGGACCGCCTTGGCGCACGCCCTGCGGTTCTGTATCTGCCGATTGGCATCGAAGGTGGCTTCAAGGGCCTCGTCGACCTCGTCGAGAATCGCGCGATCATCTGGCTCGAGGAGAGCCTGGGTGCGAAGTTCGAATATCAGGAAATCCCCGACGACCTGAAGGACGCCGCAGCGACGGCTCGCATGGACCTCATCGAGATGGCCGTCGAGCAGGACGATGACGTCATGGAAGCCTACCTCGGCGGCGAAGAGCCCGACGTGAAGACTCTGAAGGCGCTGATCCGCAAGGGCACGCTGAACTTCTCGTTCGTTCCGGTGCTGTGTGGTTCGGCGTTCAAGAACAAGGGCGTACAGCCCTTGCTCGACGGCGTGGTCGACTATCTGCCGAGCCCGTTGGACATTCCTCCTGTGGAAGGCCTCAAGCTCGACGGTGTCACCACCGAGACCCGCGCTCCGGCCGACGACGCGCCTTTCTCGGCGCTCGCGTTCAAGATCATGAACGATCCGTTCGTGGGCACGCTGACCTTTGCCCGCATTTATTCGGGCACGCTGGAGACGGCGTCCCAGGTGCACAATTCGGTCAAGGACAAGAAGGAAAAAGTCGGGCGCATGCTGTTGATGCATGCCAACGACCGCGAGGACATCCAGATCGCGTACGCCGGCGACATCGTCGCTTTGGCGGGCTTGAAGGATACCACGACCGGCGAGACCCTGTGCGCGACCAGTGCACCGATCATCCTTGAGCGCATGGAGTTCCCGGATCCCGTCATCGAGGTTGCCGTTGAGCCCAAGACCAAGGCCGACCAGGAGAAGATGGGCATCGCGCTTAATCGCCTGGCGCGCGAAGACCCGTCGTTCCGCGTCTCGTCCGACCATGAGTCAGGCCAGACCATCATCAAGGGAATGGGCGAGCTCCACCTTGAGATCCTGGTCGACCGCATGAAGCGTGAGTTCAAGGTCGAGGCCAATGTCGGCGCGCCGCAGGTTGCGTATCGCGAATATCTCGGCAAGCCGGTTGAGCTGACCTACACCCACAAGAAGCAGTCCGGTGGTTCGGGTCAGTTCGCTGAAATCCGCATCAACGTCACGCCAGGCGAGCGCGGTTCGGGCTTCATCTTCAACGACAACGTCAAGGGCGGCAACGTCCCGAAGGAGTATATCCCTTCCGTTGAGAAGGGCATGCGCGAAACCGCTCAAACCGGATCGCTGATTGGTTTCCCGATCATCGACTTCGCGGTGGAGCTAACGGACGGTAAGTACCACGACGTCGACTCTTCGGCCTTGGCGTTCGAAATCTGTGCCCGCGGCGCGATGCGCGAAGCAGCTCAGAAAGCGGGCATCAAGCTGCTCGAGCCGATCATGAAGGTCGAAGTAGTTACCCCTGAGGATTATCTTGGTGACGTCATCGGCGACTTGAACAGCCGTCGCGGACAGATCCAGGGCACCGACACCCGCGGCAATGCGCAGGCGGTGGAAGCGATCGTTCCGTTGGCCAATATGTTCGGCTATGTGAACCAGTTGCGGTCGTTCACGCAGGGGCGCGCGCAATACTCAATGCAGTTCAGCCATTATGACGAAGTTCCGGCAAACGTCGCGGACGAGGTCAAGGCGAAGCTGGCGTAACCTAAATTTCCGGGCTATGGGCGCGCTCGCATCGGGCGGCCGCCTGACATTCCAACGACAAAAAGAGGCTTATCATGGGTAAGGCAAAATTCGTTCGCGACAAGCCGCACTGCAACATCGGCACCATCGGTCACGTCGACCATGGCAAGACCTCGTTGACGGCGGCGATCACTAAGGTGCTGGCAAAGCATGGCGGCGGCGTTGCCGTTGACTTCGCCAACATCGACAAGGCGCCAGAAGAGCGCGCTCGCGGCATCACCATCTCGACGGCGCACGTCGAATATGAGACCGATGCGCGTCACTATGCGCACGTCGATTGCCCGGGCCACGCCGATTATGTGAAGAACATGATCACCGGTGCCGCGCAGATGGACGGCGCCATCCTCGTTGTGTCGGCCGCTGACGGTCCCATGCCGCAGACCAAGGAGCACATCCTGCTCGCAGCGCAGGTCGGCGTTCCTACCATGGTGGTGTTCCTCAACAAGGTCGATCAGGTCGACGATCCCGAGCTTCTTGAGCTCGTCGAGCTGGAAATCCGCGAAGAGCTCACCAAGCGCGGCTTCGACGGCGACAACATTCCCATTGTCGCCGGTTCGGCTCTCGCCGTTCTGGAAGATCGTGACGATGCGATCGGCGAGCAGGCTATCTTGAAGCTGATGGAAGCTGTCGACAGCTGGATTCCTCAGCCGGAGCGTCCGCTCGACAAGCCGTTCCTGATGCCGATCGAGGACGTGTTCTCGATCTCGGGTCGCGGTACGGTTGTTACCGGCCGCGTCGAGACCGGCATCGTCAAGGTTGGCGAAGAAGTCGAGATCGTCGGCATCAAAGACACCAAGAAGACGGTCGTCACGGGCGTCGAAATGTTCCGCAAGCTGCTCGATCAGGGCCAGGCCGGCGACAACATCGGCGCGCTGATCCGCGGCGTTGGTCGTGAAGAGGTCGAGCGTGGCCAGGTGCTTTGCAAGCCAGGCACGATCACTCCGCACACCGACTTCCAGGCGGAAGTCTATGTGCTGTCCAAGGACGAAGGTGGCCGTCACACGCCGTTCTTCGCCAACTACCGTCCGCAATTTTACTTCCGCACGACCGACGTGACGGGCGAAGTAGTTCTGCCGGAAGGTACGGAGATGGTGATGCCGGGCGACAACGTTTCGTTGACCGTCAAGCTGATTGCTCCGATCGCGATGGACCCGGGCCTGCGTTTCGCCATCCGTGAAGGTGGCCGAACTGTTGGCGCAGGGGTTGTCGGAACGATCTCGAAGTAATATAGGTTTGCCTGCGGCTCCCTTTCGGGGGAGTCGCGCGCACCCCAAGTTTCGCACAGCGCGGCGCCCTGGCCAGAAGGTCAGCGTCGCGCTTTGCATTTAGTGGGACGACCCGTCATCCCGGTGAGAACCGGAACCCAGCTCGGCTTCGGCCAGGTCGGGTGTGATGAGGAAAGCCCGTCAGCTCTTTCGCATCGGTAGTGGAATTCATGGAAACGCAGAACATCCGGATTCGTCTGAAGGCTTTCGATCACCGCGTGCTCGATCAGGCCACTGGCGACATTGCCGACACCGCCCGCCGCACCGGCGCGCTGATCCGCGGGCCCATTCCACTGCCTACGCGCATCGAGAAGTTCACCGTGAACCGCTCGCCGCACGTCGACAAGAAGTCGCGCGAGCAGTTCGAGGTTCGCACCTACAAGCGCCTGCTGGATATCGTTCAGCCGACGCCGCAAACGGTTGACGCTTTGATGAAGTTAGATCTCGCCGCAGGTGTGGACGTGGAGATCAAACTAGCCTAAGGATTGTCGCACGGCGGTCGATTGCTTCCAAGCGATCCGGTCGTGCAACGAACAAGGGATACCGCGAGCGGCCCGTAACCGGGTCGTTCGGCCTGCGTCCCCCGTCTCCTGCCTTCGGGTGGGAATAGCCCAGGCGGGGCGACGCACTTCAAACCTGGGCTGTATGGGTCTTCACCGAAGTCTGACTTCGATGAGTGCCCGTCACGCCCGCTGCGATTGTTGCGGTGGGCCTCTGCAAGGGAGTGTGGATCATGCGTACTGGCGTGATCGCGAAGAAAGTAGGAATGACCCGCCTTTTCCAGGCAGACGGACGGCACGTGCCGGTCACCGTCTTGCAACTGGAAGGTGTTCAGGTCGTCGGCCGCCGCGAGGCCGATCGTGATGGATATACTGCCGTTCAACTGGGTGCCGGCGTGGCGAAGGCGAAGAATGTCGCCAAGCCGCAGCGTGCCCATTTCGGCAATGCAAAGGTTGAGCCCAAGGCTCGCCTCGTCGAATTCCGCGTCAGTGAAGACGCTCTGCTGGAACTGGGCGCCGAAATCTCGGCTGACCACTTCATCGCTGGACAGATGGTCGACATCTCCGGCGTGACGCAGGGCAAGGGCTTCGCCGGCGCCATGAAGCGCTGGAACTTCGGTGGCCTTCGCGCTACCCACGGCGTGTCCGTGTCGCACCGTTCACACGGTTCGACGGGTCAGCGCCAGGATCCGGGTAAGGTCTTCAAGAACAAGAAAATGGCCGGTCACATGGGTGCGCGCAATCGCACCCAGCAGAACCTCGAGGTCGTCCGCACGGACGCCGAGCGCGGTCTGGTGTTCGTCAAGGGCTCGGTTCCTGGCCACAAGGGCGGTTGGTTGACGGTGCAGGACGCGGTGAAGATCGCTCGTCCGGAAGCCGTTCCATATCCAGCCGGCTTGATTGAGAACGCAGCCGAGATCGCCACCGAGACTGCCCCTGCGGCGTTCGTCGAGGAAGCGGCCGTTCACGAGATTCCGGCGCTGCCAAGCGCAGAGGAAGTCACGGCGATCGCTGCTCAGCAGGAAGCCGGTGCTGCCGCTGAGCAAGCCGCCGAAGATCAGCAGAGTTCGATCGATGCGGGCACCACGCCTGCTTCGGACGAAAGCAAGGGAAGCTAAGCGATGAAGGTCCAAGTAAAGGCCCTCGACGCCTCGGCCGCCGGGGAAGACGTCACGCTCGACGATGCCGTTTTCGGTGTCGAGCCGCGTGCCGACATTCTCCACCGCGTTGTCACCTGGCAGCTCGCCAACCGTCGCGGCATGGCCCGCGCGGCGCGTGAGCGCAGCGACGTTGCCCGCACCGGCAAGAAGTTCGGCAAGCAGAAGGGCGGCGGTACGGCGCGTCACGGCGATCGCCGTGCTCCTATCTTCGTTGGCGGCGGCAAGGCCCATGGCCCGCGCGCTCGTTTGTTCACGCTCAGCCTCAATAAGAAGGTTCGCGTGCTTGGCCTGAAGATGGCGCTGTCATCCAAGGCTGCAGACGGCAAGCTGGTGGTGCTCGACAATCTGGACGTTGCCGAGGGTAAGACCAAGGCGCTTCGCAGTCAGCTGGACCAACTGGGTTTCGGCAAGACGGCTCTGGTGATCGACGGCGAGGCGCTCAACGTTTCGTTTGCGCGTGCCTCGGCCAATCTGCACACCATCAATCTGCTGCCGGCAGCCGGTGCCAATGTCTACGACATCATGCGTCACGAGACGCTGGTCGTGACCCGCGCCGGCCTTGAGAAACTGGAGGCGCGTTTCAATGGCTAAGGCCGAAACCACGGCGATCGACAATCGCCACTACGACATCATCTTGGCCCCGCACATCACCGAGAAATCGACGATGCTGTCGGAGTTCAACGCGGTCGTGTTCAAGGTTGCTGGAACGGCAACCAAGCCGCAGATCAAGGCGGCTGTTGAAGCTTTGTTCGGCCGCAAGGTTTCGAACGTCAACACCCTGGTCCAAAAGGGCAAGTCGAAGCGCTGGAAGGGCACGCCCTACGAGCGTTCGGACGCCAAGAAGGCCATCGTGACCCTGGCCCCGGGCCAGGATCCGATCGACATCACGAGCGGGATCTAGTTCGATGGCATTGAAAGCATATAAGCCGACGAGTCCGGCCCGCCGCGGCCTGATCCTCGTCGACAAGTCGAGCCTGTGGAAGGGCAAGCCCGTTAAGGCGCTTACCGAAGGCAAGCGCAAGACTGGCGGCCGCAACAACAAGGGGCACGTGACCAGCCGCGGCATCGCGGGCGGTCACAAGCAAAAGTATCGCATTATCGACTTCAAGCGTCGTACGTGGGACGTTGCTGCGACCGTTGAGCGGCTGGAATATGATCCCAACCGCTCGGCGTTTATCGCGCTGGTCACCTATGAAGGTGGCGAGCAGGCGTACATCCTGGCTCCCCAGCGCTTGGCGCCGGGCGATCAGGTGGTCGCTGGCAAGAAGACCGACGTGAAGCCGGGCAATGCCATGGAAGTGGGCCAGATCCCGGTCGGCACGATCGTCCACAATGTCGAGATGAAGCCCGGCAAGGGCGGCCAGATCGCACGGGCAGCAGGCACGTATGTGCAGGTCGTCGGCCGCGACAAGGGCATGGTCATCGTCCGCCTGAATTCGGGTGAGCAGCGCTATGTCCGCTCTGACTGCATGGCCACCGTTGGCGCCGTGTCCAATCCGGACAATGGCAACCAGACGCTGGCCAAGGCTGGTCGTAGCCGCTGGCTTGGCCGTCGTCCGCTGACCCGCGGCGTCGCCAAGAACCCGGTCGACCATCCGCACGGCGGTGGTGAAGGCCGGACCTCGGGCGGACGTCATCCGGTTACCCCTTGGGGCAAGCCGACCAAGGGTGCCCGCACTCGTCACAACAAGTCGACGGACAAGATGATCATCCGGTCACGTCACGCCAAGAAGAAGGGTTAACCCATGGCCCGCTCCATCTGGAAAGGTCCTTTCGTCGAGCTGTCGCTCCTGAAGAAGGCGGAAGCCGCTCAGGAAGCGACGAAGCGCGCACCGATCAAGACCTGGTCGCGTCGTTCGACTATTTTGCCGCAGTTCGTCGGCCTGGTGTTCAATGTCTACAACGGCCGCAAGTTCGTGCCGGTGTCAGTCAACGAAGACATGGTCGGCATGAAGCTTGGTGAGTTTGCACCCACCCGCTTCTTCCCTGGCCACGCCGCCGACAAGAAGGGTAAGCGCTGATGAGCAAGCCATCTTCACCGCGTCGCGTTGGCGACAAGGAAGCTCTTGCGGTCGGTAACACCATCCGCGGTTCGGCCCAGAAGCTCAACCTGGTTGCGCAACTGATCCGTGGCCGCAAGGTCGAGCAGGCGCTCAACATTCTGAAGTTCTCCCCCAAGGGGATGGCCGACGATGTCTACAAGGTGCTCGCCAGCGCGGTCGCCAATGCCGAGAACAACCATAATCTGGATGTTGACGCATTGATCGTTGCGGAAGCCAGTGTCGGCAAGTCGATCAGCATGAAGCGTTTCGCCACCCGCGCTCGCGGTCGGTCGACGCAGATCATCAAGCCATTCAGCCGTATCCGCGTTGTCGTGCGCGAGCAGGAAGAAGCCTAATGGGTAACAAATCCTCTGCGATCGGCCTTCGGCTGCAGATCAACCGCACCTGGGACAGCCGCTGGTTTGCGGAAGGTCAGGATTACGGTCGTCTGCTTCTGGAAGACCTGCGCATCCGCAAGTCGATCATGGAATCACTGCCGCAGGCGGCGATCTCCAAGGTAGTTATCGAGCGTCCAGCCAAACTGTGCCGTATCTCCATCTATGCCGCACGCCCTGGCGTGATCATCGGCAAGAAGGGTTCGGACATCGAGAAGCTCCGCGCAAAGCTGGGCAAGATGACCAGTTCGGCTGTGAGCCTGAACATCGTCGAGATCCGGAAGCCAGAGGTTGATGCCCGGCTTGTGGCGCAGGGCATCGCCGACCAACTGGAGCGTCGTATCGCGTTTCGCCGGGCGATGAAGCGCGCCGTTCAGGCCGCCATGCGGCTTGGCGCCGAAGGTATCCGGATCAATTGCGGTGGTCGTCTTGGCGGCGCCGAGATCGCCCGGTCGGAATGGTACCGGGAAGGTCGCGTTCCGCTACACACGCTGCGCGGTAACGTCGACTTCGCCGAAGCCCAGGCCCACACCGCTTATGGTGTGTGCGGGGTCAAGGTGTGGGTGTTCAAGGGCGAGATCCTGGGTCACGACCCACTCGCCCAGGACCGGCTGATGATGGAAGCCCAGACGTCCGGCGTGCGCCCTGCGCGCGACGACCGTCGTTAAGGATCAAACGTCATGTTGCAGCCAAAGCGCACTAAATTCCGCAAGGCCTTCAAGGGCCGCATCCATGGCAATGCCAAGGGTGGCACCGAGCTAAACTTTGGGGCCTTTGGCCTCAAGGCGATGGAGCCCGAGCGGATCACCGCGCGTCAGATCGAGGCGGCTCGCCGCGCGATCACGCGTCACATCAAGCGTCAGGGGCGGTTGTGGATCCGCATCTTCCCGGACCTTCCAGTTTCCGCGAAGCCGGCTGAAGTCCGCATGGGCAAGGGCAAGGGTTCGCCGGAGTTCTGGGTTGCACGGGTCAAGCCTGGCCGCATCCTGTTCGAACTGGACGGCGTTCCGGGTCCGCTTGCCAAGGTCGCTTTCGAGCGTGCCGCGGAAAAGCTCCCCATTCGGGTCAAGGTGGTTGCCCGCCTTGGCGAAACTCTCGTTGAGGCTGATTGATCATGGCCAAGCGTGAAGACCTTTCGGTGGCGACCGACGACCAGCTGCAGACGCAGCTTGGCGAGATGAAGCGCGAGCAGTTCAACCTGCGCTTCCAGTCGGCGACCAACCAGTTGGAAAAGCCATCGCGGGTTCGCGTGGTGCGCCGCACTATTGCTCGCATCAAGACGCTGCAGACGCAGCGCGCCCAGAAGCAGCAGAGCAATCGCGCTGCCGCTTCGGGTCAGGGAGAATAACGAGATGCCAAAGCGCGTCCTGACCGGCACCGTGGTGTCGGACAAGCCAGACAAGACGGTGGTGGTTCGTGTTGAGCGCCGGGTGAAGCACCCGTTGTACGGCAAGATCATCAAGCTGTCGAAGAAGTACCATGCCCATGACGAAGGCAATGCCTTCCACATGGGGGAGCAGGTCCGCATTGAAGAGTGCGCGCCAGTGTCGAAGCAGAAGAGCTGGACCGTCGTCGAGCGGGTCAATGCGGCGAAGGCTGCGGACCTGGTCGAAGCGGCCGACGTCTGAGCCGGCACGGAAAGGTTAGGTAAGATCTCATGATCCAGATGCAGTCCAATTTGGACGTCGCGGACAATAGCGGCGCCAAGCGCGTTCAGTGCATCAAGGTACTTGGCGGGTCCAAGCGCCGGGTGGCCGGTGTTGGCGACATCATCGTCGTGTCCGTCAAGGAAGCCGCGCCCAAGGGCCGCGTCAAGAAGGGCGACGTTCACCGCGCGGTGATCGTTCGTACCGCCAAGGACATCCGCCGTCCCGACGGTTCGGTGATCCGCTTCGACGGCAATGCCGCCGTTCTGGTCAACAAGAACGAGGAGCCAATCGGCACCCGTATCTTCGGCCCAGTGGTGCGCGAGCTGCGCGCCAAGAAGCACATGAAGATCGTCAGCCTAGCGCCGGAGGTCCTGTAAGCATCATGGGTGCGTTGAAAATCAAGAAGGGTGACACCGTCGTGATCCTGTCCGGCAAGGACAAGGGCAAGACGGGCCAGGTTACTCGCTCGATCCCGAAGGCCGACAAGGTCGTCGTGAGCGGCATCAACATCGCCACGCGGCACAAGAAGCCGAGCCAGACCGACCCGCAGGGTGGCCTGGAGCGGATCGAAGCGCCGATGCACGTGTCCAACGTCGCGATCGCCGACCCGAAGACGGGCAAGGCGAGCCGCGTTCGTTTCGAAACGCGTGACGGCAAGAAGGTCCGCGTCGCGGTCCAGTCCGGGGAGCTGATCAATGGCTGAAGCCACAACGACCGGCTACGTGCCGCGTCTGCGCAAAGATTATGACGATCGCATCGCCGCGGCGATGGTTGAAAAGTTCGGCTACAAGAACAGGCTTCAAGTGCCGAGGCTCGACAAGATCGTGATCAACATGGGCGTTGGTGAAGCGACCCAGGACAAGAAAAAGGTCGAGGCTGCTTCTCTGGAGATGCAGGCGATCGCTGGGCAAAAGCCGGTGATCACCAAGGCCAAGAAGTCGATCGCGCAGTTCAAGCTGCGTGAGGGCATGCCGATCGGTTGCAAGGTCACCTTGCGCCGGGAGCGCATGTTCGAGTTCCTCGACCGGCTGGTCACCGTGGCATTGCCGCGGGTTCGCGACTTTCGCGGACTGAACCCCAAGTCGTTCGACGGACGCGGCAATTACGCGATGGGTCTGAAGGAGCAGATTGTGTTCCCGGAGATCAATTATGACTCGATCGACAAGGTTCGAGGCATGGACATCATCATCACCACGACCGCCCGAACGGACGAAGAAGCGCGCGAATTGCTGCGCTTGTTCAACCTCCCGTTCCCCAAGGTGGACGAGGAATCCGAGACGAAGCAGGCCGCGTGAACGCGCGCCGGAAGGGAAGAACTTAAGTCATGGCGAAACTGAGTTCGATCAATAAGAATGAGCGTCGCAAGAAGCTCGTTGAGAAGTACAAGGCGCAGTATGACAAGCTGCGGGCGGTTGCTGACGACAAGTCGGCAGACGAGACCGAGCGTCTGATGGCTCGCCTGAAGATGGCGGAGGTGCCGCGCAACGGCAATCCAACGCGCATCCGCAACCGCTGTGAGCTGACTGGCCGCTCGCGGGCTTATTATCGCAAGTTCCGTTTGTCGCGGATCATGCTTCGGGAAATGGGCAATAAGGGCCTGATTCCCGGACTCACCAAGTCGAGCTGGTAAGGGCCTGCAAGAATGGCGATGACCGATCCACTGGGTGACATGCTCACCCGCATCCGCAACGGCCAGCAGGCGCGCAAGGATAGTATCCTGACGCCAGCTTCCAAGCTGCGTGCCCACGTTCTCGACGTGCTGCAGCGTGAAGGCTACATCCGCGGCTATTCCGAAGAGCAGATCGCAGGCCAAGCCGGCCTTCGTATCGAGCTCAAGTATTTCGAAGGCCAGCCTGCGATCCAGCATGTTGCCCGCGTCTCGAAGCCCGGTCGCCGGGTTTATTCGGGTGCGAGCGAATTGCCCCGGATCCGCAACGGCCTGGGCATGACCATTGTCTCGACGCCACGTGGCGTTCTGTCCGACGCGGAAGCGCGCGACCAGAACGTTGGCGGCGAGGTCCTGGCGGAGGTGTTCTGATGTCACGCATCGGTAAAAAGCCCGTTCCAATGGGTAACGGTGTTTCCGCGACGCAGGAGGCTGGCACTCTAACGGTCAAGGGCCCCAAGGGCACGTTGACCATGCAGATGCTGGAAGACCTGGTCAGCTACGAGATCGCCGACGGCGAGATCCGCGTGACCCCGGTCAATGCTTCGCAGCAGCGCAATCGCGCGGCCTGGGGCATGCAGCGCACGCTGGTGCAGAACCTCATCACCGGTGTGACCGAAGGTTTCACCAAGGTGCTGGAGATCACCGGCGTTGGTTATCGTGCCGCCGCGCAGGGGCGTAACCTGCGCCTGCAGCTCGGTTATAGCCACGACGTGAACTACGCCGTGCCGGATGGTATCGACATCAAGACTCCCGATCCGAACACGGTCGAGATCAGCGGCATCGACCGCCAGAGCGTCGGCCAGGTCGCGGCCGAGATTCGTCGCTGGCGCAAGCCCGAGCCTTACAAGGGCAAGGGTATCAAGTACCGCGGCGAGTTCATCTTCCGCAAAGAAGGCAAGAAGAAGTAAGCCATGGCGAAACTCTCTCTCTTCGATCGTCGCCGCCGCCGCGTGCGTACTGCCCTCAAGGCACGTGCGTCGGGTAAGGCTCGCCTTAGCGTGCATCGTTCGGGCCGGCATATCTATGCCCAGGTCATTGACGACAATGCGGGCACCACCGTGGCTTCGGCCTCGACCCTCGACAAAGACCTCAAGGGCAAGATCGGCGCCACTGTCGCCGGTGCTGCCGAGGTTGGCCGGACCTTGGCCGAGCGCGCCAAGGCAGCGGGCATTGAGCGCGTTGTGTTCGATCGCGGCGGTTTTCTTTTCCATGGCCGGGTGAAGGCCCTGGCCGATGCCGCCCGTGAGGGCGGTCTGGAGTTCTGAGCATGGCGGACGAGAACGTAACTTCGCAAGGCGCTGACACGCCGGTTCAAGCTGGGCAGGTTGACGGCGGTGCTCCGGCGGCAGACTCCGGTGCTCCGCCAGCGGACGGTCGCGGACCTCCGCGCGGCGGACGCGGTGGACGTGGCGGCCCAGGTGGCGGCGGTCGCGATAATCGCGGCGGCGGCAACAACCGTGGCGGTCCGCGGCGCGACAATCGTGGTGGTCCGGGCGGCCGTGACGACGGTGGCGAGGAGCTGATCGAAAAGCTCGTTCACATCAATCGCGTGTCCAAGACCGTAAAGGGCGGCAAGCGCTTCGGCTTTGCTGCACTCGTGGTGGTTGGCGACGGCAAGGGTCGGTCGGGCTTCGGTCATGGCAAGGCTCGCGAAGTGCCCGAGGCAATCAGCAAGGCGACCGCGGCGGCCAAGAAGTCGATGATCCGCGTTCCGTTGCGCGATGGCCGCACGCTGCACCACGATGGCAATGGCCATTTCGGTGCTGGCAAGGTCACGCTCCGCTCGGCTCCGTCGGGCACCGGCATCATCGCGGGTGGCCCAATGCGCGCCATCTTCGAGAGCCTGGGTGTTGCCGACGTGGTCACGAAGTCGGTTGGCACGTCCAATCCCTACAACATGATCCGGGCGACCTTTGAGGCGCTTAAGGAACAGACCAGCCCACGTTCGGTGGCGCAGCGTCGCGGCAAGAAGATTGCGGACCTGCTCGGCCGGAGCGGCATGGGCGGCGCCGAGGCGGAAGCCACGGCCGAAGCAATCGCGGAGTAAGCGGCAATGGCGACCATCAAGATCACGCAAACCGGATCGTCGATCCGTCAGCACAAGACCCAGCGCGCGACCTTGGTCGGGCTGGGCCTGAATCGGATGAACCGCACGGTGGAGGTGGAAGCCACTCCCTCCGTGATGGGCCAGGTGCGCAAGGTCGCGCATCTGCTCAAGGTCGAAAGCTAAAGGTCGTCGCCCTCTCCCTTGCGGGAGGGGGCGATTACTTCGGTGACGACGACCCGTTCTCACCGATACCGCCTCTGGCGGTTTTCTCCTTCCCACCATCGGGCGGGAATCCAGCGCGAACATAGCGAAAGCGAGTGCACGATATGAAGCTTACAGATATCCGCGACAATCTTGGTGCCCGCAAGAGCCGCATGCGTGTTGGCCGCGGCATCGGGTCGGGCAAGGGCAAGACCGCCGGTCGTGGCCAGAAGGGCCAGAAGAGCCGTTCGGGTGTGTCGATCTTCGGCTTCGAAGGCGGACAAATGCCGCTCCACATGCGGCTGCCTAAGCGCGGCTTCAACAACATCTTCGCCAAGGACTATGCCGAGGTGAACCTGGGCGCGATCCAGAAGCTGATCGATCTCGGCACGCTTTCCACCGACGGGACGATCGACCACGAAGCGCTGAAGGCCGTTGGTCTGGCGCGCGGCGGCAAGGACGGCCTTCGCCTTCTTGGCAAGGGCACTTTCTCGGCCAAGTTGTCGCTCCGCGTTGCTGGTGTGTCCAAGGGCGCCCGCGAGGCGGTGGAAGCTGCCGGCGGCACCGTGGAAGTCATCGAGCGTGCCGAACCAGCCGATCTCGCGAAGGCCAAGAAGGGCAAGGCGCGCGAAGTTCGCCTCGCCGACAAGGCTGCCAAGACCGCGGCTGCCAAGAAAGCCTGACAACGGTCCGCAGCTTACTATATAGCGAAGTGACCCGCGCAGCTTGAGTGCTGCCCGAGTGACGCTGAAGGCAATGCATCCGATTGGTGCATCGCCTTGGTGATGCTCAGGAGCACTCAAGACGGGCGGGTGAGTGGGGCGGCTTCACCTTCGTGAGGCCGAAGCGAAGGTTTCAAAGATTCATGGCATCCGCCGCCGAACAAATGGCCTCGAACATCAGCCTGTCGAATTTCGGCAAGGCGACCGAGCTTAAGAAGCGCATCTGGTTCACCATCGGAGCACTGGTCGTGTTCCGGCTGCTCAGCCACGTGCCGATGCCCGGGATCGACCCACGCGCCATGGCCTCCCTGTTCGCCACGCAAAAAGGCGGCGTGCTGGACTTCTTCAACACTTTCTCGGGCGGCAGCCTCGAGCGGATGAGCATCATCGCCCTTGGCGTGATGCCCTACATCACGGCGTCGATCGTGGTGCAGCTTGGGTCCACCATGTACGCCCCTTGGATGTCGCTCAAGAAAGAGGGCGAGGCCGGGCGCAAGAGGCTCAACCAGTACACGCGTTACCTGACCGTCCTCCTGACAACGATCCAGGGATACTTCATCGCTGTCGGCCTAGAAGGGCTTGGCAGCACACAGGCGATTGCAGCCGTGGTGGAGCCCGGCATCACGTTCCGCGTAGCGGCAACGGTCAGCCTGGTCGGCGGTACCTTGTTTTTGATGTGGATCGGCGAGCAGATCACTAGCCGGGGCATCGGCAACGGTGTGTCGCTGATCATCATGGCCGGCATTGTCGCCAGCCTGCCGCGCGGCTTGGCGCAATTGTTCGAAGGCGGGCGCACCGGCACGATGAACCCGCTGATCATCGTCGCGGTGATCATTCTTGTTGTCGGCATGATCCTGTTCATCTGCTTCATGGAGCGGGCGCAGCGACGCGTGCTGATCCAATATCCCAAGCGCCAGACGGCCCGGGGCATGCAACAGGAGCGCAGCCATCTTCCAATCAAGATCAACACGTCGGGTGTGATCCCGCCGATCTTTGCCTCGTCGCTTCTGCTGATGCCGTTGACGGTCATTCAGATGGCCGGGTCGCGTCCGGGTGCTTCCGACAGCGACTGGTTGATTACATTGTCGACCTACCTGCAGCACGGCAGCCCGGTGTTCATGACGCTCTACGGCTTGGGCATCGTGTTCTTCTGCTTCTTCTACACGGCGGTGCAGTTCAATTCGGAAGAGACGGCCGAAAATCTGAAGCGACACGGCGGCTTCATCCCGGGCGTGCGTCCGGGCAAGGCGACCGAGACCTACTTCGATTATCTGCTTAATCGTTTGACCGTGGTTGGTGCGGCCTATTTGCTGGTGATCTGTCTGGTACCGGAAATCCTGTTCACCCAGGCCGGCATTCCTTTCTATCTTGGGGGAACCAGCCTGTTGATCGTCGTCAACGTGACCATGGATACGGTGAGCCAGATCCAGAGCCACCTTATTGCGCATCAATATGGCGATCTGATCAAGAAGGCGAAACTCAAGGGTGGCGCCAAGCGTCGTTAGCGATTGATGCAGGGGCGCGCTTCCCAGCAGAAATCGCGCGCAGTGGGAGTTCGGCTTTGAATATCATCCTCTTAGGACCGCCAGGCGCCGGCAAGGGTACGCAGGCACAGCGACTTGTGGAAACGCGGGGGCTGGTGCAGCTTTCCACGGGTGACATGCTTCGCCATGCCGTGGCGCAGGGCACGCCCGTCGGCCTGAAGGCAAAGGCGGTGATGGCGGCCGGCGAATTGGTCAACGACGCGATCGTGTCGGCGCTTATCGGCGAGCAGCTGGACCATTCGGATGCGCAGGGCGCCATCTTCGACGGCTTCCCGCGGACCGGACATCAGGCTGAGGCGCTCGAGATATTGCTCGCCGATCGCGGACGCACGCTCGATCATGTGATCGAACTTGAAGTGGATGAGGAAGCGCTGGTTGACCGGATCACCGGTCGCTTTACCTGCGCCAAGTGCGGCGCAAGCTACCACGATCATTTCAAGCTACCTGCAGCCGTGGGTGTTTGCGACGCTTGTGGTGGCAAGGAATTCAAGCGCCGGCCCGACGACAATGAGCAGACGGTTCGCACGCGCATGGCCGAGTATCGCGCCAAGACCGCGCCGATTCTGCCTTACTATCGCGAACGCGGATTAGTTCGTCAGGTCGACGGCATGGCCAGTGTCGAGGACGTGGCGCGCCAGATCGATGCCGTTCTGGACGCCTAGGACGCTCTGTCGAGCGTAACAAAGCGGAAGGGCGGGCGATCGCCGTCTGCAGGGTACTCCTCGCGCGCGACCTCCTGCCACTCGCCGGTCAGGCGGGGATCGGCAAGCACCGTGTCACCGGCAATGTCGGCAAGCACTTCGGTAAGTTCGATCCGGTCCGTGCGGGGGAGGAACAGCGCAAATATCTCAGCGCCGCCTATCACGGTGACGCGGGTGTTGCCCGCCAGGCGTAAGGCGCTTTCCACGTCTCGAGCGACTTCGGCACCGGCCGCCGCCCACTCATTGTCGCGGGTCAAGACGATGTGGCGCCGGCCCGGCAGCAATCCCGGAAGGCTATCGAAGGTTCGGCGGCCCATGACCATCGCGCTGCCCTGAGTGAGCGCCTTGAAGCGCTTGAGGTCCGCTGGAAGGTGCCAGGGCAGCTTGCCGTCACGTCCGATAACCCCATTCGTGGCTCGGGCAACTACTGCTGTGATGGCCATCAGGCGCAGATGTCCGCGGTCATCAGGCAGCGTGCGCGGCCAGCCATAAAGGCACGGTAGTAATCGCTTTTGTTTCTTGCATAGTCACTCATGGTCGCTCGACACTTACAGCAAGGTCATGCCGAACCAAGCGCCTTGATCAACTTACCGGCCGTTTGGCCCTCAAAGCAAACGGCTGCACCGGAACGCACCTGCCAAGCCCTCGCGCCCAGCTCCGGTCATGCCTATGATGGCACCATGACGCGTTCTGCTGCCACTCAAGCCTTTATCGAAGCAGCCCTGGAGCGGTTGGGAACGCGCGGTCTCGTCACCGAGGCAAACGAGCTTGCCCCATGGTTGGTGGACTGGCGCGGACGCTATCACGGGGCCGCCGCAGCTTTGGTGCAGCCGGCCTCCACGGAGGAAGTTGCGGCTGTCGTGAGGCTCGCGGCGGAGAACCGCGTCACGCTCGTGCCTCAAGGCGGCAATAGCGGCATGGCGGGCGGCGCGACCCCGGATGAGAGCGGGCGATCGGTGCTGCTCTCGCTGCGGCGGATGAACCGGCTACGATCGATCACTCCGCACCTCGCGGTTGCCGAAGCAGGCGTGATCCTGAGCAATCTGCACGATGCTTCCGCCGCGCAGGGCCGGCGGTTTCCACTGACATTGGGCGCGCGGGGCACGGCAACGATGGGTGGCCTTGCGGCGACCAACGCCGGCGGCACGCAAGTTCTCCGCTTCGGCACGATGCGGCAGTTGGTGCTGGGGGTGGAAGCGGTGCTGGCCGATGGGCAGGTGCATGACGGACTGTCCGCACTCAAGAAGGACAATCGGGGCTATAGCCTCGATCACCTGCTGATCGGTTCGGAGGGCACGCTCGGCATTATCACGGCACTTGCCTTACGGTTGGTGCCGGCAGTGACCGAGCGAGCAGTGGCTTGGGTTGGTGCGGCAAGCCCGCAGCATGGGTTGGATCTGCTGCGCCGCCTCGAAGCGGCAACGCCGACCATCGAGGGATTCGAGATTGTCCCAGCAGCCAGCCTGGCACGTGTCATCCAGCATATCCCAGGAACGCGACCGCCGCTTGCCGGCCAGCACGCCTGGCACCTGCTGATCGAAGCCACTGCGAGTGATCTGGGGGCACCGGCCGTCGCGCCCGTGCTCGAGCGTCTATTGGGCGAGGCGCTGGCCGCTGGCGCCATCGAGGATGCTACGCTGGCATCAAACGAAGCCCAGGCGGAGGCGTTCTGGCGCATCCGCGACTCCATCAGCGAAGCCGAGCGCGCCTGTGGCCCGGCCGTGCAGCACGACATCGCGGTACCCGTCGACGTCATGCCCCGCTTCATGGTGGAGGCGGCGGCCGCTGTTGAAGCAGCATTCCCGGGGACCGACGCGTCGGGCTTTGGCCATCTTGGCGACGGCAATGTGCACTTCCATGTGCGCGCCCCAATTGAGGCAGGCCCTGAATGGATGCAGGAACAGGCACCCAAGGCTTCCGCACTAGTGCATGATCTGGTCACGGCCGCAGGTGGGACCATCTCCGCCGAACATGGCATCGGACAGATGAAGGTTGCCGAATTGCAGCGGCTGACATCGCCCGGCCGCCTTAACGCCATGCGAGCGATCAAGACTGCGCTGGATCCACTCGGCATATTGAACCCGGGAAAGCTGCTGCCGGCTTTATGAGTGTTTCCGCCTAGCTGGTGTGCCGATGCGCAACGAAGTCGGACAAAGCCTCTTCGAGCGGCCGGAGCAGGATACCGCGATCGCTGGTGAGGCTGGTGTCGGTGCGTACGGAACTCTCGCTGCTGCGAACCCGCTTGGTGGACAGCCGGCTGCGATCGGCGATGTCGCGCGCCAGATCGTGCCAACTGACTGCACCCTGGTTGGTGAGGTGCCAGATACCGGTCTCGCCATCGAGCAGCAGGTCGAGCGTGGCATGAACCAGGTCCGGCACGTAGGTCGGCGTCACCACCTGATCGGCGCTGGCGACGACTTCCTCGCCGCGCGCAAGCTGCTGCATGGTTTGCGCGAGGAAGTTGTGTTGATCCCAAGGACCGAAAAAGGCGCTGGTCCGGATGATCAAGGCTTCGGGAGCATGCGCGGCCAGGCGCTGCTCGGCCTCGGCCTTGCTGCTGCCGTACACGCAGGCCGGCGTTGGTCGGTCGTTCTCGAGATAGGCGCGCCCAAGCTTCCCATCGAACACTAGGTCCGAGGAGAAGGTAACCAGGGGGATGCCGACGGAACGACAGGCGCGGGCGAGAAGCTCGGGTGCCAGGGCATTAACCCTGAAGCATTCCTCGGATTTCTCCTCCGCTTCCCAAGTCCGAACGAAACCAGCGGCGTTGATCACCGCCCAAGGCTTCACGCGCTCCAGCGCGGCCGCGATCGACGCTTCACTGACGATGTCGAGATCGGCTCGGGTAGCAAGGACGTAGGGGAGGCCGCGGTGGGCGCAGATGCGGGCAAAAGCCTGGCCCAGCGTACCCGTGCCGCCAGTGATCAGGATCGGACGGGCATGCTGATGATTTCGGGGCAGCGTGTCGTAACTCCGCCGAGCGTAGAAACGACCGGGCCGCTTCCACCAGCCGGGAACGTCCAGCAGTGGATGCTCAAAGGCTTCGCCCCGGCCGAGTTTGGCCGCAGCCTTGGCGACGAGGGTAGGGCGGGGCACCTCGGAGCGGGCGTCGAACGCGCCAACGTCGTAGATACCTTCGCGCCGCGTGAGCAGCGATCGCCAATCGACCGCGCCGAACATTGACCACAGCGTGACCGCACGAATGTCGGTGCCGCGGGCGCGTTCTTGCTGAGCGGCTTCCCAGACGTCGTTGAACCAGCGCACTTGCTCCTCGCGTGAGCAACCGTGGTGCACTTCGGTGATCACAAGCGGGATGCCGTACCGTTCCCACGCCTCGCGAAGCCTCTTGGCAGGCCCGACCTCTTTCTTGAGCGAAGCAATGCGCACCGCTTCCAGGTCAACGTAGGCGTCCTTGCCGTTCCCGCCGACAGGCACGCCAGGATAGCGTGTTACCCGGTGGTCAAGAAAGCGCTCGCTCGTAAGGTAATGATTGATGCCGACGAGGTCGGGCCGACCGGTGCCGGTGCGCAAGGCGTCGAGCACGTCGGAGGGAACATGCTCGGCGAGTTCCCTTGCAAAGGGGTGGTCGGCATCTACTTCGCCGCACAAGAGATCTAGGCTGAGCCAGCGGCGGTGATTTTCAGCCTCCGCCTGATAGGCCAGCGGCGGCGTGGAAAACGTCTTGCCGAGGTCTTCCGTCACCAGCAGCTTGGCGGCCGGATTGACCTCGCGAATGCGCTCCATGGCCAAGGCTGTCCCAAGACACTCATTGGCCAGGGCCCGCATCATGTCCCCGTGATTCTGACGGTGTGGATACCAATGACCGTAAAGACAGGAGAAACGGGCTGTGGTGAGCGGCTCGTTGACCGGCGTCCACTTGTCGATCCACGGGTAGCGCTTGGCGACACGCGCGGCATAGTCAGCAAGCATGCGCGGGAAGTTGGGATCGAGCAGGCTGGTATATTTGGGCCCGGATCCGTGGTGGACGAGGCCGCCGATGACTTCGATGCCGAGATCGCGCAGCTTTTGCAGGCGAGCGTCGTGCCAGGAAAAGTCGAGCTCGTGCGGGCTATGCGGCGCGACGGTTTCCCACACGATCGGATAACGCACGGCACGGACGCCTAGATCAGCCAAGCTTTGCAGGTCGCCAAGGCGCGCCGAGTGACCGGTTTCGACCACCTGATTGCGGAACTCGTCGCCGATGCGGACAACGGTGCATTCCAGCCCGCCCCAAAGCTCCAGCGGCGCGGAGGCCGACGTCGCGATGTCAATCGATTTGGCGTCAGGCTTCTTCATCAGCAATCTCGAGCAAGGCACAACAGATTAACGGGCTGAACGCCGGAGGGTTCTAGAATATAACCTATTTAATCGTGATTGTCGCGCTGGATCGGCAATCACGCCACAGTGACAGCCGCGGCAAGCCGTGTATTCGCGAGCTTTTTACTCCCAAAAAGATAGACGTATTCCTACAATCCCGATGGCCACATCTCCGCCTCGGCTTCGTTGTGCAGGTCGGCGAGGGGCGTGACCGCTCTGGTTTCATCGAACCACAGCCATGCGTCATATTGTTCGCCAAGGACGGCTTCGCTGTAGTGGCTCCAACGCTCGGTACGCGGACGGTAGATGACACCAATGAAGCGCTCCAACCGCTCCTCCAGACAGATCGCCGGCGGGTCCCGAAGGTCGAGCAGGAAGCGTGGCACCCCGGTGTCGTGGCAAAGGCGTTCGTGACTGTCGGCGCGTGAGGGAACGACCTGCTTCACCTTCATCACGCCGTCCCAGTCGTCGGCCGCCGCGACAGTGCCGCCGTGGGTGCCAAGGCCGATCAGACGGGCGGCATCACCGAACTTTTCCTTGGCCAATTGCCCGATGTTGAGTTCGCCGCGCTTGCGCCCCATGCCGGTGGCGCGGGCATCGCCGATATGGCTGTTATGTGCCCACACGACCGCCTTTGCCCCGGGCTTCGCGTCCAGCAGCTGACAGAGTGTTTCAAACATGTGCGTGTCGCGACGATTCCAGCTCCCCTCGGCGCCCTCGAACATGGAACGGTAATAGCTCTCCGCACCCTGCACGAGCCGGGCGTTGCCGGCGGCGTCGAGCCATTCGTCGCAGTCTCCGCCCATGCACTGGCGTTCGAGCAAGTCGCGCAGCACGGCGACAGCGCCATCCTGGCAGAAGGCGAAGCCCGCCGACTTGGCCACTGCGCCATATTGGGCGGGGTCACGGCTGAACGGTGCGAGACAGGCGTAATGCCGGCGAGCTTCGTCGGCGAGGGCTGGGTCCTGGTCCTCAAGGAAGCCAATCACCGCATCGATGGAGCCGTGCAGATTATACAGATCCAGACCATAGATGCCGGCGCGCGCCTGCGGATCTAGGCGAGCATTGTACAGGCGCAGCCAGCCAAGAAACTGGTCGAACTCGGCGTTGCGCCACATCCAGCTAGGGAAGCGCTGAAACGGGGCTTCCTCGTTGATTAGGCTGGAGCGGTTACGAACGAAGCGATCGATCGA
Source organism: uncultured Sphingomicrobium sp. (assembly GCA_964243335.1). Lineage (GTDB taxonomy): Bacteria > Pseudomonadota > Alphaproteobacteria > Sphingomonadales > Sphingomonadaceae > Sphingomicrobium. The sequence goes on from CAXTED010000002.1 coordinate 306,850, forward strand.
CGCCGCGTCGGGCCAATCGGCTTCCAGCGCGACGATGCTGAAACCGTGCTGTTCGATCAGCCGACGGGTGATGGCGGCGCGGGCCCGATAGAATTCGCTGGTGCCGTGGCTAGCCTCGCCAAGCAGGATGACGCGGGCATCCGCGAACCGGTCGAAGTGCTCGGCGAATGCAGGATCGTCGATCTCCGGCAGTGCTTCGATGACTTTGCTCAACGAGGGCATAGTGACGACTTCCGGCGGCGGGTGAGGCCTGCCCAACGAGGCAGATGCCGAGTGGGTCCGCCGCAATATTCTGAAACAAGGCGGTACGCGCGGCGTTGACGAACTCAAGACAATGAAAGGAATCCGACGTGTCGAAAAGCCAGCATCAGGGCACCGGCGACCACCCGCAGAACCAGAACAATTCCATGAGCGACGATCCGGGCGATGGCGGGCGCAAATCCTTCACCACCGGCAATGCGGACGACCACGAGCATGAGAAGGCGCCGGACGCGCAGGATCAGGATCGATTGGAGGAACTTGGCAAGAAGGGCTCCAAGCAAGATTAAGCGGGAGCCTCAACACCTCCAAGAAGCGCGGCGGGACGGCCTCCACCAGCCAGACCTCATTCGGCGTTCGCCAAGAGGTCACGCCCGTTTGGGCAAGGTCGCCCGCCATGACTTTCACTATCACCGGCTTGCCGCGCCGCGCGCCGACATGACGGGCCGCGTCCGTTTTCCACCCATTGCGGACGTACGAACCCGTTGCCTACAATGCGGACGTGCTCCGCCGAAGGTAGTTTTGGACCAAACGGCGTCGCAAAAAGGAAGACAACTGTGGGTCGAAATCGGCAAAAAGCGAAGCGTCACAAAATGGCGGTCAAACGCCCGAGCGATTTTAACGCAAAGCGAGGTGCAGCCTTTTTTTTCGTTGGCTTGTTTGCCTTTTCATTTTCTGTCGTGGTCGCAGTGCTTTCCGGGGAGGTGGCTTCGTCTAGCGGCGCGATTGTGTTTATCCTTGGCTCGTCGGTCGTCGCTGGCCTCATTGGAATGTTCACCGAGAACGTCCCGCTCTGACCGCCTCACGCGTTTTCGCGAGCGTCCGTTTCCGACCCGAAGCAGACATTGCGGCACGGCAGCGGTGAGCGCATCATCGGGAGATGGCCAACACTCTCGACATCGACCCTGAATGGGATGGCATCGACCTAATCGAAGAGGTCGAAGCCGCGTTCGGCATCGAAGTGGCGGACGATGAAGCGGAACGCTGCTGGACGGTCAGCGACCTTCACGAAGTTATTCGCGCCCACACACCTAACTGGGATGAGCAAGACGGGTCTTGCCCATCGTCTGCTGTATTCTATTGCATCAGGCGCGTCCTCGCCCCAGACGACAAGAGGGAGGTGTCCCCGAGGTCAGCGTTGCAGGGCGCGGGCATGTCGGCCCGACGACTGTTCAACACGCTACGAAGCGAGACGAGGCTGCGCCTACCGATCGAAGAGGCGACGGCGATTGGCGTCGTCGGGGGCTGGATGTGCCTGCTCGGCTTCATCGGCGGTTTGGTTGCGCTTTTTACTGGAGCTTGGACCTTGACCGGACTCGGTGCGCTCGTTGTGGCGCTGGGTGTTTTGCTCCTCCGAGTTGGCCCGGCCCGTCTGCCTTTCGGTGTGGCGACGGTGGGTGACTTGGTGAGACTAACCGTGCCGCTCAACGCACAAGACCTCGCACTGACGGGTGCCCGCCCGCCAGACCGTTGGGCTATCCTTGTCGCGCTCGCGGCTGAGCATGGCTCTTTGCCGACTGACCAGATCGGCCCCGACACCTTCTTATTGCGTAAGGGCATGGAGTTGGCCGCTAAGCGCGGCTGATATCCGCTTTCCACCCTTAGCGGCCATTCAGAAGGGAGGCACGTTCAGTTCCAGCAGCTTCAGCGCCCTGCGTTGCCGCTCAACCAGCGATCCAACTTCGCTCCGGAACTTCGGGCGGTTTGACACCAGCCTCAGTAGCCGCTCGCCAAGCTCCCGCACACGTCCATCAGTTATAGAGCGGAACATTGCCTCAGCATCAGTCCTTCGGTCGGCCAGACCTGCGGCTACGCCAGCATGGTAGGCGAACCAACTGCCGCCTTGTGAAACTTGGCGTGTTGAAGCCTCTTTCGTCATGAGAAGGTCTGCGGCTGCCTCGATTGAGGCAAAGGCATTCTCCAGTTTCTTGGCCTCATCGGCGGCAGCCTCGGCCAGCTTCTGAACAGCAGGGGCAAACTGCTCGTCGGAAACATATCCTCAAAGCCTGCTGTTCGACCGCCGAAGTCAAAACTGATGTGGCCGCTGTCCGACCACAGCCAATGGGCCGCGTTGTTAAGATAGCTGCCCTTGCTCCAGCCACTTGGTTGAAACTCGACCACATTCAGCCACCAGCCGTGGTCCACCAACCAAACTCGCGACCGTCCCTTGCGCCTGAAGCCGGCTGGCTGGAGCCCCTGTTTGGCGGCAGCAGCAACGAGCGTGTCATGAGGTGCGGCCATTCACCGACTGTAGTTTAGTCAAGGTCCGCTCCCACCCAAAGCAGACATTCGGCTTACGACGCATTGCAGGCACCGGTCGGTTGACGCATTCAACACCGATGAAACTTCGCCTTTTGCTGCCCGCGATTGCAGGGCTGTTGGCCTCGGCCTGCGATCCCGGTATTCATGTAGGCTGGCAAAAGTACTTCACTGGACCGGTCGATGACCAGTGCGTCGAGAAGGCGCTGAAAACTGCCGCCTGTGAAGTCACACGCTCCACCTATGTAAGCGAAGGAGGGCGCTTCAGCCGTGGCTTCCCAAGCGGGACTGAGGTCACACAGTTCAACTATTCTGCCCATCCTGTCGATAACGGTTATTCGCTTGACCTTGCGCTCCTTCCTAATGGCAAGACCCATGTCGCTCACCGATGGAGCAAAATCGGAACTGACATCCCTGCTGACGAACAGGCCTAAGTCCTGCCATTGCTGTTTCGAGCCAGCAAAGCGCTTGAGACAGCCTGCGGGCTGGCATTAGGTTATCAGCCGAAAGTCGGTCCCGGCTAATGTCCGCTTTCCACCCATTGCGGACCTTCTTCAGTTAGCGGAGGCTGCATGCGCCGGACCTTAGGAGCGCGACATGAAAGCGATTGATGAGCGCCGCGTTCGCCTGGTGCTTCGTGCGTCGATGGCGGCAGCTCTACCCCTTTCATTGCTAAGCGCAGCCGGTGCGATGAACTGGGTCACACTTGGACGAGGGCAGCACCTGGCACTCGGTGTGTTCCTCGCGCTAGCAACCCTTAGCGGGTGGCTCTCGATCTGGTGGTTAAGCAAGCGCGGCTTACCTCTAGCGTAAGCGTCCGCTTTCCACCATTGCGGACGTTACGGCGCTAGGTCACACTCGCTCCACATGTTGGCTAAGCTCTCCCCGCGCGGATGCGCTGTTCTATCAGCAGCCTTCATCGCTATCGCGCTTGCATTCGGCTATTTTTGGCTCGCTGGCTCAGCAGTGGTGATCGACCGAACCGGGGCAGTTACGAGCGCCGTTGTTACAAACAGCGGCGGGACAGAGCAGCGGCTCTTTCGGCTATGGAGCGGTTACTTCTACGCCATTCCACACATGGAAGGCACAATTGAAGTCCGGTGCGGCACGGGGTTCTCGGACGCAGTGGGGCTACGTGACAGGCTATATGGATACGAAACTTGAGGTTGTCGGGCAAACGCCTTGTGTCCGTGTTGTGGAGGCCCACTGAGACAACGCCGGAATGTCTGCTTTCCACCCATTGCGGACCTTCGTTCTCAGTGGGGACGATACCAATACATACCGTCAGCCACACCCGAGTAACGTTCAGGCGGACCTGGCAAACGTTGACCTTTCCTCGGCACGAAATATCCGTAGCCACCATCGAAGTCGGGCTGAATCAGAATATCGACGCCTGCCTTTTCTACGCTGACGGCTTGCGGTTTGACGCTGGCTATGACCGGTGGCCAATGATCCTTCGTCAAAGGAACATCGATGCTTGTTTGGTTAGCTTGCAGGAGGGCTAAAGCTTCGCTCTTCATTGCCGCTAGGGTCGCCTGATCGTTGGTCGGGCGGGGGCATCCGCTGACCATAATCGCGATTGTGGTCAATCCGGCGAGTGTGAAGCTACGATACACGAGACCAAGCTACGCGAGCGAACGACTGTTTTCCATTCGTTACAAGCATCGCGTCCCGATCCAGTGCGAGTGTCTGCTTTCGACCCAGTGCGGACAACCGCCCCTAGGGAGATAAGCACCACATGGAAACGAAAAGCTCCACGTCAGCGCGTCTTAGAAAAGGGTATCTCCCTCCTACCATGTATCTTTTAGGTATCGTGATAGCGCTATCGAGATTTCTGTTCCCTTGGCCTTTAGATGTGCTCGAATGGGCTGTCGTGATTTCCATTCTTACAGCGTGGCCCACGGCCCTGGGTTGTGGGTACCAAAACGGAATGCCGCGCTCAGGATCGCGAGCAAGCTTCGAGACGATGACAGGCGCGTGGATTGGCTTTACGGCTCGACATCTTGAGCTGTCGTGCCGCCAATCTGAGTGCGTTTTGTTGGCTGACGATGGCCGCCGAGCGACCGCTTTCCACCCATTGCAGACATTCGGGCTACAGACATAAGGATTATATGACAGACGCTCGCCGCTATCTTCGAGACACTTTGCAGCGCATCGTTGATGGCGGCGATCTCACGACCGAAGAACTAGATGCTGCGGTTCTCAACCCCTTACTTCTAGGTCGGGTCGAGCAGAATGCTTGGGAGGAGTTGAGCCACTGGGCCGACGATGACGACATTCGCGCGAAAGATGAGCGGTATGCGGCTAGCAAGCGGAATCGGATGCGAGATCAAATCATCGCTTTGAGTGCGTGAAAGTCTGCTTTCCACCCAAAGCAGACGTTCACATTATAACTCGGAGGAGCTCATTAATCTGAGTGACGGATGCATGCTGTGGGGAGATATGTTGGAAACTAAGCACACCGTTCGAAACTAAACGCTTCGTCGCAATCGGTTAGCTCTTGTGGTCTGCGGACATCTTCTCCGCCACGGCCATGTTCACCGATGTTCGCCAAGCTCCAGTTTAGGCGATCCGCCAGAGTGGGTTGGTTCTCCCAAGGTCCAGCCGCGTCCGTTTTCCGTCGCCTGCAGCCACCTTCATCGCTTCCGTGTACGTCAATAAGCGCGAGCTGAAGTGCGCCTGCGTCGGGGGTCGAGCAACGTGCCTCCTTGGTTTCGTCTCCCTCAAGGAGAATCTGATGATGATCGCGATGGCCGCGTGGATGGCTTTCGCCGCGCTCGGCATCTCAACCGCAGGCGCTCACACCTTTCGCCTAGAGCCATAGAAGCGGGGTTTTTGCCACCAGAGCGGTCAGTCTCCCCGCTGGTAGATTATGCCCAGCTCTTCCAGGTCGAGATCGCGCTCAAGGTCGTGCAGCACCTCATCTTCGATCAGTCCGGCCCGGTGCTGCCGGATCAACTCAGCGCGTCCGGCTGCGATTACTGAAAGCACCAGATCGAAATGGGGCCGGAGGTTGGTCATGAACACGTCAGCATCCTTGGCGTACCGCTCGGTTGCCGCTGCACGCTCTTGGTAGGTCCTGAGCAATTGCGGGTGAAGCAGTGTTCCGTCGGGTGCAAAAGACTGGGCTTTCGCAGTGGCGAGCTTAGCCTGAGCGACAGCGGCTTCTGACTTGGCCAGATCCAACGGCGCCAATGGGTCGGCGTCGATCGGATGCAAACGACGGATCAGCCAGCCAAGGCTCCCTCCTTGTACGATGACGGTGACGAGAATGACCGCGAACGCCGCTACGAGCATCAGATCGCGACCGGGCATCGTTTCAGGAAGGGTAAGGGCAACAGCAAGCGTGACCACGCCGCGCATTCCGGCCCAGCCGACCACCGTTGCCTGTCGCCACCCAAGCGGTCGCGCCCGCTTAAAGCCCATGCGGCTCAGACCGGTGAGTATCGCGTCGCTGCCAAACACCCACGCGAAGCGCGCAACCGTGATCGCCGCGAGCACTCCAAGGACCGGGATCGCAAGGGTCGATACGACTGCATCAATGCCGCCCACGCGCTCAAGAGTGCCCCGTAGCGAGAAGCCGATCAATATGAACACCAGCGCCTCGAGGCTGAACACAAGGGTTCGCCAGAAGGCGCCGCCCTGGAGCCTGACCTGGGCAGACTGAATAACGTGCTGCGACCAGCCAAAGACGATTCCTGCTGTCACCGTGGCAATCACGCCGGACACGTGCAGCGATTCGCCACCCAGATAGGCGGCCCAACACAACAAAGTTGCAGCAGCGACGCTCAGGGTCTGATCCGTCAAGCGCCGGAGCACGAACATCCAGACGGCTCCACCGGCGAGGCCTACCCCTACGCCGCCCACTGCAAGCAAAACGAAACTGCCGACGGCTGCGGCGGGCTCGAACGCTCCCGTGAGTGTCGCGACAACCGCTAAGCGGAAGAGCACGAGGCCCGTGGCGTCGTTCAGAAGGCTCTCACCCTCCAGAAGAGCTTGAAGACGGCGCGGCAATTGGACACGCTGCAGCACGGCCCGGGCCGCAATGGCATCCGGCGGCGAGACAATCGCCCCAAGGGCAAAACAGGCCGCCCAAGGAAGCTCGGGCACCAGCCAGTGCACGACGACGCCGACGACCAGGGTGGTAAACAACACGGCACCGACGGCCAAGGAGACGATCCCGGGCAAGTGCCGCCGGAACCGGCCGAACGCGGTGTAAAAAGCGCCGTCCATCAGTAGCGGTGGCAGAAACAGTACCAGCGCGAGTTCAGGGTCGAGATTGACCTGGGGAAGCCCAGGCACGAATGCGAGAACTCCGCCGCCGACGAGCAGCGTCGCTGAGGGTGGAAGACCCATCCGCGCGGCGATCCAGTGAAGCGCGATTACCGCCGCCAACAGGATCAGGATGAGTTCGAAGGTCTGAACTGGTTGCATTGCTCGACTTAAGCAGCTTCGTTTCGAAGGGGAATGCAGAACGCGATCATACGCGCCTTTGAACGGTCTGGGATGATCCGGCGTCAGTGCTGCTCGGCGAGACATACAAGTTCATAGGCACGGGTCGTATGTACGTCGGCAGTGGGAATAGCCGGGGTAAGGGACCCATGTGCCCGGTTATCGCGGCTCCCAATTGCCCGCTTGCGCCCTTACGTGACGCCGATTGAGCTTGGTAGACAGTGCGGGATATCAGCCGCAAGTCCTTCCACACTCTTGGTTAATCCGCCATTTTACGCGAGTTTTACGCCGATGACGCTGTCTCTCGATTGTCACACTAGATGACCGTCTGCGGATTGCTGCGCTGCAGAACTCGCCCGGATGGTTCGTTCGGGTTAGCTTCCCGTCAGAAGAACCAGGGGAGATAAGTCATGCGACGTTCGGCCATCCAGAGTCTGCTGGCGGGTGCAGCCATGTTCGCCTTGGCTTCCCCTTCCGCCGCTCAGACGACGCAGGAAGATCAGGCGCAGCCGGTCAACGCCACCAATGCCGCGAATGACAGTGCCGCTTCCGCGCAGAGCAATGACGGCGGCATGGGCGAGATCGTCGTCACCGCGACCAAGCGCGCGTCCACCGTTCAGGAGGTCCCGTTCTCAATCAACGCGCAGACCCAGGAGGACATCCAGCGCCAGAACGCGACAACGATCGAGGACATCAGCCGCAACGTTGCCGGCCTGACGGTGCAGAACCTCGGGCCCGGGCAGAGCCAGGTGTCAATCCGCGGCGTCTCGGCCGGCCAGATCGTTCGCGACCAGCCGGGCGTTAAGGAACAGGTCGGCGTCTACCTCGACGAGAGCGTAATCTCCTTGTCGCTGTTCACACCCGATTTCGACCTGTTCGACATCAACCGGGTGGAAACGCTCCGCGGCCCGCAGGGCACCCTGTTCGGGTCGGGCAGCGTCGGCGGCACGGTGCGCTACATCACCAATCAGCCGCGGATCGGCCGCAACGAGGGTCAGGTCGAAGCCAATCTGAACACGGTGGCCGAGGACGATATCGGCGGGCACATCAAGGGCGCCATCAACCTTGCCCTGGGTCCCACGAGCGCTCTGCGAGTAGTGGGTTACCTGACGAAATACGCCGGCTTTGCCGATGCCGTCGGGCCAGCAGCCGGCAAGAACATCAACGACGGACAGCGCGCCGGCGTTCGCGCTTCATTGCTTTGGCAGCCGATCGAGAGCGTCAAGATCACGCCGCGCATCGTCTATCAGAAGGTCACGGCCGACGGCTTCAACCGGCAGGACGTGTTCAATCTGTTCTCCAACCAGTTCACCACGCCGACGCGGACGTATGAAGACGGGCAGCAATATCTGATCTCGCGGGAGAAGTTCAGCGACAAGACCCGCCTGACGGACCTGACCGTGAGCGTGGATGCCGGTCCCGTGGAGCTCACCTCGGTGAGCAGCTACATCGACCGAGACATCTACGTCAGCCGCGATGCTTCCGCGCTGACCGGCTCCGTGTCGATCGACCTCGGCTTTCCGACAGCGGCCATATCGCTGCCTTCGAACCTCGTCGACACCACCAAGCTCAAGCAGTTTAGCCAGGAACTTCGCGCCGCGACTACCGGTAGTGGTCCGCTGCAACTCGTCGGCGGTCTGTTCTACAGCCACGTCAATCGCAAATACACGCAGCTCCTGCCCACGCCCGGCTATGATGCCTTCGCGGACGCCACTTTTGGCGCCGGCACTTCGGCGGCGGTGGCCAACGGCTTTGCCCTCAACTCACCCTACAATAGCTTTCTGCCCTACAAGATCGACCAGAAGGCACTGTTTGGTGAAGCGAGCTACGATCTGGGGGTCTTCAAGCTGACAGCCGGCGGTCGCTTGTACGACTATAAGGAGCAGCGCGGTTTCCGCTCGGGTGGCCTCTTCGCCAATGGCGACAATCTGTCGCAAAGCACCAAGAGCAACGGGTTCAGCCCGCGCGCAATCGCCACCTTCCAGCCAAGCCGCAACCTGTCGATCAACGTGCAGGCGGCCAAGGGCTTTCGTCCCGGCGGCGTCAATGATCCATTGAACCTGCCATTGTGCAACGCGTCGGACGCTGCGGTGTTTGGTCCCTTTGCCGGCGCCTATCGCGACGAAACTTTGTGGAACTACGAAGCGGGCGTGAAGTACAGCAAGGGTCCGATTACCCTCAACGCCGCTGCGTTCCACAATTCCATTCGCAACCTGCAGGTGACCTTGGATGCCGGAAGCTGCTCGTCGCGGGTCGTGTTCAACGTGCCCAAGGCGCATAGCCGCGGAATCGAATTCGAGATGTCGGCGCGTCCCGGCCAGGGCCTGGACCTGTCGATCGCCGGCAGCCTGGTGGAGGCCGAGTTCGATTCGACCTTGCCTGGCACTCTGCCTACCAGCACCGGCATCCGCGACGGCAATCGCCTGCCGACCGTGCCCAAGTTCCAGGTCGCCGCTACCGCCGCCTACGAGCATCGGATGAACGACAGCGCGGTGCTCTACACCACGCTGAGCGCGCAGCACGTCGGCAGCCGCTACACGCAGCCGGCCGACCAGGAACTCAACCCGCGCACCTTCGTCTCGGGCCTGCCCTTTGCGGGCGCCACCGGCACAGGCGCAACGGTGCTCAACTTGAAGCTGCCGTCGTATCAATTGGTGAACGGAAACATCGGCATGCGACTGGACCGCGGTCTCGACGTGTCGGTGTACGTCAACAATCTGTTCGACGAGACGCCGTTGCTGTCGTTCGACCGGGAGCGTGGCGGGCGGGCGCGCCTCGGCTACAACATCGGTCAGCCGCGGACGATTGGCGTCACCGTTCGGCAAAAATTCGGGCAGTGACAATGGGTGGCGACACTTCGGGCGCGCCGCCCGTCGGTTCGCCAACCATGGACTGCACGCGCCGCTCGCTCCTGATGGGAGCGGGCGGCCTTGCCTTCTCCGCAGGGGCACAGGCCGCAACATCTTCCGCGATCCTGAGCAAGCGCGGTTCTGCCGCGAACGTGGTCGTGATCGGGGCAGGGGTCTTCGGCGCCTGGACCGCGCACCACCTCCAAAGGAGCGGTGCGCGGGTGACGCTGATCGATGCGCACGGACCCGCGCACTCCCGGTCGTCGTCGGGCGGCGAGTCCCGGCTCACTCGAGCGGGCTATGGCAAGGATGCGATCTACAGCCGCATGGCCCTCGACAGCCTGACTCAATGGCAGGCTTTGTCGGCGATCAGCGGCCTCCCCATCCTGCACCGCACCGGCGTTCTGTTCTTCTTCGACAGCGACCTCAGCTACATGGAGGAAAGCCTCAAGGTGCATCGGGAGATCGGCTTGCCGACCGAAGCCCTCGATGCCGCCGTCATGGCCAAGCGTTTCCCAATGATCGACTTTGCCGGCGTGCGTGCCGGCATGTTCGAGCCGGGGTTCGGAGCCTTGATGGCGCGCCGGTCGGTCCAGACGCTCGTGCAGCGCTTTGTCGCGTCGGGCGGCGTGCATCGCTAGGGCGTAGCGGCGCCTCTGCACGCCGGTGCAACGGGCCCGCTCAAGTCCGTGCGTCTGACCAGCGGCGAGTCTGTCGGCGCCGATGCTTTTGTCATCGCCGGCGGGCCGTGGCTGCCCAAGCTGGTTCCCGACCTCCTCGCCCGCCGGATCGTCGCCACCCGGCAAGAGATCTTCTACTTCGCGCCGCCCGCCGGTGACCTGCAGCACCAGCCCGGTCGGATGCCCGGCTGGGCAGACTTCAACGGCGGCAATCTGTTCTACGGCTTTCCGGATCTGGAAGGGCGCGGCGCGAAGTTCGCACGGGACGACCACGGCGTGGAGGTCGACCCCGACACGCAGGACCGGCGCTTCACACAGGCCGCGCTTGACGACGTAACGGCCTTCCGTGATCGCCGCTTCCCTGCCCTGCGCGGTGCGCCAATGATCGGCGCGGAAGTCTGCCAATATGAGAATAGCTCCAACGGCGACTTCCTCATCGACCGCCACCCTGCACATGCCAATGTCGTGCTGCTCGGAGGCGGGTCGGGTCACGGCTTCAAACATGGACCGGAAGCGGGGCGCCTCGCCGCCGGGCTAATTAACGGCAGCTCCGTCGAGCCGCGTTTCAGCTTGGCGACCAAAGCGCAGACTCAGCACCGCACCGTCGTTTGACTCTCTCGTCTGAGCGAACGTCCGCTTCGAGGTGAAGTCTGCTTGCAGCCAACGGCGACACGGACCACCGAAGACTTGGCTCGGCTGCTGTTCGACGCCGTACGAGCATCATGCGTTCACCGCTTATGACCACCAGAAGGAATATGGATGAGGCTCCTCTACCAAACCCATTCGCCTTATGCCCGCAAGGCGCTGGTATTTGCCCACGAAGCCGGGCTTGCTGACCGTATCCAGGTCATTCACCACGAGACTAGTCCGACACTTCGGAATGACACCGTGTTCGCGCAAAATCCGCTCGGCAAGGTTCCCGTTCTTCTGCGCGACGAACTTCCTGCCGTTTTCGATTCCGACGTGATTTGCGCGTATTTGGACACTCTGCATGACGGTCCAAAGCTGATCCCCCACGGAGGCGAGTCGCGCTTGGCGGCGTTGACGATGCAGGCAGTGGCCCAGGGCATGGCCGATGCGGGGATCGCTATCCGCTGGGAAACGGTTCGCCGACCCGAGCACATGCGTCACCAGCAGCTCGCCGAAGGGTATACGGAGAAATTGGCAGCGAGCTATGATTGGTTAGAGGCCCGGATCGGACGCAAGCCGGATTTGCATGTAGGGCATATCGCAGTGGCCACGACGCTGAGTTGGCTGCAGTTCCGCGATCTTCCAGCCTTTACCGACCGACCTGCTTTGACACGGTGGTTCAGGGACTTCGAGCAGCGCGCATCGATGCTAGCCACGCCTCTTTCGGGCGATACGGTCGATGCCCGATAAGCATTTTGCGACACTTCCGAAGCGAAAGAAGGTGATCAAGGAAGCTTCAGCCGCCGTTCCAGCGCTGTCAGCCGTGGGTCGCGGCGGAGGGGGTCGAGGAAGGGGTCGCCTTTGATTTCAATCAAGCCGGGATCGCGGAACTTCCACGCTTGATCAAGCGCGCCGAAGGCCTCGTCAATGTCGCCGAGCTGCGCATGGACCTCGGCATATTGGTAGTGCGCGCCATCGCCGCCGGCCTGGCGCAGCTTCGCGAAGGTACGGTCGAACGCGACTCGATCACCCAGCTTTGCATAGGCGATCGCCTCACCCGTCATCCGATAAACATCACCAGCGTCAAGCCTCGCAAGTTCAGACAAAGCCTCTTTGTGCTTGCCGAGCATCACGAGCGGGTAGCCAATGTATAGAACCGGAGATTCGCGCTTTGGCGCCATCTGCAGCGAGCGGCGGGCAGGACCAATCGCATCCACGTATCGACGAGCATAAAAGAGAACTTTTGCTTGCGTACTGTAGGCGCGCGGGTCGAGCGGGTCGAGCGCCACCAACTCATCGGCCAGTCGCACGGCCGCCTCATGTCGACCGAGACTAGCGAGGAGGATGCTAAGATTGCTCAAGGCGGCGCCGTCCAGCTTACTCAGCGATCGCGCACGTTGGTACAAGGTCAAAGCTGTAGCGGCGTCGAGCCGGAACTCCGCCAATAATGCGAGCGCGGCATGGCCGCTGGCCAGAGTAGGGGCGATCTCCAAAGCGCGCTTGGCCGCGATCTCGGCTTGCAGGAACTCGCTTTCTATCATCGCCGGATTGAGCACGTACTGGCCAGTGACCACCACAAGGTTCCGCGACTTCGCCGCATGAGCCTCCGCGAAGTTTGGGTCCAACGCGAGTGCCGCGTCGAGCAGCGCGATTGCCTGTCGCTTGGCCGTTTCGCTGGTATCCGAAAGCCACAACGCCTTGGCTTTGAGGTACAGATCCTGCGCCGCCGCGTTCTTCGTGCCGCCAAGGGTCAATGCAACGCGCTCGGCTTTGCCAAGTTCGATGCTGAGTGCATCGGCAACTTTCTCGGCGATGTCGGTCTGGACCGCGAGCACGTCGTTGGGCGCGCGGTCGTAGCTCTCGGTCCAGCGCTGCGCCCCGTCCTTACCGTCGATCAGTTGCGCTTGCACCCTGATCATCGACGGTGACCGCCGCACGCTGCCCGTCAGCACCGTCCCGACTCCCAGCCGGCGACATGCCGTGGAAGCATCTTCATCGCGGACTGCCTCGGACGAAATGCGCCCGATGACCTTGAGGTCGCCAACCCTGCTCAACGCTCCGCGCAGTTCCTCCGCCAGGCCATCAGAGAAGTACTTCTGCGCGGGATCGCCACTCAGATTGGCGAAGGGCAGCACGGCGATACCATTCGCTGCCGCCGGGCTCGACCCGAGCAAGGACCACGCCCCAACGCCCACTGCCCCCAATGCCAGCACTCCGCCGCCGCCCGCCAGCAGATGCCGCCGGTTGATGCCCGAGTGCGCCTTCACGGGAAGGGCGTCGACTGTTTGCTGCGGTTTGCCCTCGAGAATCGATCGCACGCACGCGAGCAGTCGCTGATAACGTGGATCGGCGCGGTTGCCCTTCCAGCCGCTAAGCAGCATCGCCTGGGTCTCGCCGAACCCCAGCGGTGGCTCAACGTCATCGATACGCAAAGGCAGATAGACACCCCGGCGTTGCGCACGCGTCGCCTCATCCCGAACGAAGCGTCCTTCGGGGCCAACTGAACGTTCGCTCCATACCACGATCACGCAAGCCGCCGCGGCGAGCTCCTGCTGGATCGTGTCGCGCCAGTTCGAGCCACTGGTGATGTGTGCATCCCACCAGACGCCGATCCCGTCCGCCTCCAGAGCCGTCACCAGTGGTTGAACGCGGGTTCGATCTTCCGACTTATACGAGACGAACACGTCGGCCATCAGTGCTTGCCCCACATCGTTTCAGCCCCGTACCGATCGGCACGTTAGGTGCTCTAATGATGGGCGCTTGGCAACAGGACCGTGTCGCGGAGCGGCGGCATCCGTCTACGCACAGGCGGACTAGGCCATCCGCAAAGCTCTTTGCGCAGCCGCTGCTGCAAGAGGCGCCGTGCAGTCGTACGGCGCCGCTTCTAAATGGTTGGTTCAACCTCGGAGTAGGCCAACTTCGGCGGAGTTCGAGGGCAGCGGCCAAATGGCCGGTGGCGGACTATTCCGCGACCGGCCATTCGTTGTGTCCTAGCACACGGGTGGCTTGGCTCCGATCTGGCCCGTTTGCGCGCCGCTGTCGGGGCGGGCGGGGCCGAGGTTGGGTTCCTGGCCGTCGGCCTTGATCTGGGCGACGCTGAACTCGGCGCGGCCGTCCATCGATGGCCCGTGCGTCCAGCGACCGGCGTCCGGCACGCTGCCGTCGGCGGCGGTGCCGACAAAGGTGTAATTGGCGCCCTGTACTTCGGCGCTCTGTGGGAAGCTGTCGGGGATAGGCAATTGGTCCTCGCCGCCAAGTTCTTCGATCACTGCCAGCCATTGCTGCTGGTGCATGGTGTCGCGCGCGATGAGGAAGGACAGGAAGTCCTTCATGCCTTCGTCGTGCGCGGCATTGTAGAGGCGAACGGCAAGCACGCGCCCGGTGCTTTCGGCGGCGACGTTGGCGTACATATCGGCGGCGATGTTGCCGCTGGCATAGATGTGGCTCATGTCGAACGGCACGCCGTCGCTATCGACCGGCATGGCGGCCATGCCCGATGACAAAAGGTGCTTGTGGATCGCGCCCTCGATCTCGTGGCGAGCGCTCTTGCCGCCCATGACGGCGCCAACGACGCTGTCCGCGGCGCCCTCTTCCTGGAGCTTTGATGGAGCTTTCTCCAGGTTCAGCGCGACGGCGTGGGCGAGCATTTCGATGTGGCCGATTTCCTCGGTCGCGGTGTGCAGCAGCATGTCGCGATACTTGGTTGTCGGCGCGCGATTGCCCCAGGCCTGGAAGAAGTACTGCATGCAGACGCGGATCTCGCCCTCGACGCCGCCGATGGCCTGCTGAAGCATGCGCGCAAAGGCGGGATCGGGCTCGGTGACGCGCACCGGATATTGCAGTCGTTTGTCGTGAAAATACATGATCGTCTCCGTAGCGAATGCGCCAAAGGCACTCGACGAGACAACCTGCACAACCGGGTTTAGTTGATTGCGGACCTGTACCGACCAGCCAAGATTAACCTAGTTAAACGAAGTACTTGCTGAGCAAGAATGCAGCGCGCCCGCCAGGTCGATGGGACCGGACGGGCGCGAGCGCATGCAGCGATGTGAGAAGATCAGCCGCGTTCTGGAGATGGAGTTGGCGGCGGAGGTGCGTCGTCGACGGGCGTGCCGGCATCTGGCTGCGCGCTGACAGCGCCGCCGACAGGGACGCCGCCCACCGGAACGCCGCCCCCAGGTGCCGCCTCTGTTCCGGTGAAGGCTGCGCGCAGGCGACCGCTGGCATAAGTCTGCGCTTCCGCTGCGTCCGCGATCACGGCATCGGCTCCAAAGAACTCATGGGTTGCCCCGGCGAACTCACGGCGATCGACCGATACGCCGGCTGCAGCGAGCCGCTGCGCCAGCACTTCGCCTTCCGAGCGCAATGGATCGATCTGCGCGGCAACGATGGTTACCGGTGCCAGGCCGGCAAGATTGGCTCCCACCAGATTGATGCGCGGGTCCATCAGGTCGGCAGGCGTGCGGGGCACGTAGCGCAGGAACCAGGCCATCAGCGCGCGATTGAGGGTCGGGCCATTGGCGGTGTCCTGATAGGACGGCGTGTTGAGGTCGGTGCCCGCGATCGGATAGACCGACAGGATGTGACGCGGTTGCGGCAGGCCAGCATCGCGCGCCTGCATGGCGGTCGCGACGGCCAGATTGCCGCCCGCGCTTTCACCGGCCAGAGCGATGCGGGCCGGGTCACCGCCGATGCTGGCGGCGTTTGACAGCAGCCAGCGATAGGACGCCAGCGCGTCGTCATGCTGCGCGGGGAACGGTGCTTCCGGAGCGCGGCGGTAATCGACAGACACCACAATCGCCTGTGCACCGCGAGCGAGGCCGCGTGCGCCGCCGGCATAAACCTTGCTGTCTGCGATGACCCAGCCACCGCCGTGGAAGTAGAGGATCAAGGGCAGGGGGCCGCGGGCGCCTGTTGGGGTGATCACGAGTGCGTGGAGATTGCCGGCCGCGCCGGGGACCTGGATGTCCCGCTCGGTGGTGCCCGGCGGCGGCGTGGTTGGGCGACCTTGTGCCCGGAGCACGGCATTAACGCCATCGGTAAACGTGGGTTGGCGCCGGGCCTCGGCCGGGCTCAGCGAATGGTAGGGGCGCACCTTGAGCGTCTTGGTCAAGGCATCGACAACCGCCTGATTGTCGGGGTCGGCAGGCGCGCCGCTGGCGGGAATGCCGGGCTGCCCTTGCGGAAAGTTTGACGGGGGAAGCTGGGCCATCGCCGTGCCGCAGCCAGCAAGTGCAAGGGCCGACGCAGCCAGCCGGAACGTCGTGGAGAGTTGTCTGTGGCGCATGGAAGACCCCTGATGAGCGGTTGAACGTTAAATGAACGTGAGAGCGGAACGAGAGGAGTGCAGGCGGGTTCCCATTCGCATATCGTTTGAAATCAAGGAGAGTGGATGTGGCGCGATTGACTTGGATGAGTGCTGCCTTTGCAGCAGCAGCAATGGCGAGCGTTCCCGCCGCCGCGACCTTGCCAACCCCGCCGCAGGCCGCCGCCACGGCGCAGGCCGATGCGTATCTTTTCCACTCCGGCGCAAGCGATGTGTTCGAGATCACCAGCAGCATGATCCTGCTGCAAAAGAGCCAGACGGCGAATGTGCGCAGCTTTGCGAGCATGCTGATCGACCATCATACGCAGACCACAAACCAAGCGCTGGCGACCGCCAAGGCGGCTGGCGTGATGCCGCCGCCGCCAGAGATGAATGCCATGCAAAAGGGCATGATCGGCCAGTTGGTCGCGGCCACCCCGGCTACAATCGACCGAGTCTATCTGACGCAGCAGGTTCCTGCTCACCAGCAGGCGCTGCTCGTGCAGCAGGGTTATGCGACCCGCGGCGACGTTCCGGCGCTACGACAGAATGCGCAGGCCACGGTGCCGGTGGTGACCGAGCACTTGCAGATGGCCCAGCAGATGGCGCGCGGCGCACGCTAAGGCGACCGTGGATGGTTAGAGAAAGCTAGCCAAAAGCGTCAGGTTCAGCGTGATAATGATCGCGGCAACCAACCACGCGATCGCTTTTAGCCATGGGGCGGTGACGAACCGCCCCATGAGCTTTGCATTGCCGGTGAATTGGATCAGCGGCACGATTGCAAAGGGCAATTGGAGGCTGAGCACGACCTGGCTTGCCACCAGCAGCTTGGCCGTTCCGCTCTGGCCATAGAGGATCGCGACGACCACCGCGGGGATGATCGCCAGCATGCGCGTCGCGACCCGGCGAAGCCAGACCGGCACGCGCCATTCGAGGAACCCTTCCATCACGATCTGCCCGGCAAGCGTCGCGGTGATGGTGCTATTCTGACCGGACGCGAGCAGAGCCACGCCGAACAGGATGCTGGCGTAAGCCGCGCCCAGTGAGGGCGACAGCAATTGGTAGGCATCCTGGATCTCGGCAACGTCGGTCCGGCCAGCCGCGTGGAAGGTCGACGCGGCAAGGATCAGGATGGCGGCATTGATCGCCAGTGCGAAGGTCAGTGCAACAGAGCTGTCCAGCGTGGCGAAGCGGATCGCGCGGGCGATGCCCGCAGGCTCGCGGCTGAAGTCGCGTGTCTGGATGATGGCGCTGTGCAGATAAAGATTGTGCGGCATCACGGTCGCTCCGATGATGCCGATGGCGATGAACAAGGCCGCCGGGTTGGTGACCACTTCCGCGCGGGGAATGAGCCCGCTGGCCACGGCAGCAAGGCTCGGCTGGGACAATGCGAGCTCCACCGCGAAGCAGCCGGCGATAATGACCAGCAGCGCGATGATGAAGGCTTCGAGCCAGCGATAGCCGCGTTGCTGCAGTGCCAGGATGAGGAGCACGTCGAGCGCTGTCAGGCACACGCCGACCACAAGCGGTATGCCGAACAGCAATTGCAGCGCGATGGCGGTGCCGATCACCTCGGCCAAATCGCAGGCGATGATCGCCAGTTCGCACAGGAACCATAAAGCGAGGCGCGTCGGGCGGCTGTAATGCGCGCGGCAGGCCTGGGCCAGGTCCATGCCGGTGACGATGCCGAGCCGCGCGGAAAGCGCCTGCAGGATCATCGCGAACAGGCTGGAGACGACCACGACTGACAGAAGGAGATAGCCGAAGGCCGATCCGCCGGCGATGTCAGTGGCCCAATTGCCCGGGTCCATATAGCCGACGGCGACAAGGAAGCCGGGGCCAGCGACGGCGCGTATCGTGCGCCAGAATCCAGCGTCGGGGACGGCGATCGAGCGATGTGCCTCGCCAAGAGTCGGTTCCCTGATATCGCTCGTCGTGGTTTGCACGATCACCCTATTCACCGCTGGCGTCGCTGCGGTCCAGCCTTCAGGTTGCGATCCGCAAGATTTACAGCCCGGCCAATGCGCGCACGCTGGCGGCGAGTGCGTCGGCTTGCGCTGTGCTCGAGGTTGCGACGAACACCGTGTCGTCCCCGCAGATGGTGCCCACCGCACCGTCCAGCTGCGCGCGGTCCAGCGCCACTCCGACCAGATGAGCGCTGCCCGGCGGGGTGCGGATGACGACCAATTGCCCGGCCGGCTCGACCGAGCGGATCCATTGAGGCGCGATGGCACGTAGCTGATCGGTGGCATTCCCCACGACTGCGGACTCCTGGTCAGGCAGTGCATAGCCGCGTCGCCCGCGCATGGCGCCGATTTGATCGAGGTCCCGCGACACCGTCGCCTGGGTCACGGCGAAACCCTGATCGCGAAGGGATGTGACGAGCTCCTCCTGGCTCGTCGCGGTGCCGGTCCGGAGCAATTGAACAAGGGCCTGCTGGCGGCGGGAACGCGCATCGGTCATGATTGTTTTATGCACGTACTTGCATAAACTTGCAAACTTGGTCAGAGGAACACGATGATCCGCATCGCCATCCTAGGCGCCTCCGGCTTTGTCGGCGGTGAATTGCTGCGTCTGCTGGCCGGGCACCCCGGCATGGCGGCGACGCGCCTGTTCGGTGCCAGCAAGGCGGGACAGGCGCTTGGCGACGTGCATCCCCATGTTGCGCCGGCTTACCCGAATGCTGTTGTTGAGAGCTATTCACTGGCGGCGCTGGACGATGTGGACCTGGTGTTCGCCGCGCTTCCCCACGGCGAGAGCCAGGCGGTCGCGGCGGAGATCCTTGGCGCGGGCAAGCGCTTTGTCGATCTCGGCGCCGACTTCCGGCTGAGCGATCCCGCGAACTACGCTACCTGGTACGGTGAACCCCATCGCGCGCCCGACCTGCTCGGTCGGTTCGTCTACGGCATTCCCGAACTCAACCGCGAGCAGATCCGCGGGGCGAAAGCGGTCGCAGCTGCTGGCTGCTATCCAACGGCGGCGATCCTGGCGCTCAAGCCGTTGGTCGATGCCGGCCTGATCGCGCGCGACGGGATCATCGTCGATGCCGCATCGGGCGTCAGCGGGGCCGGGCGTGCGGCGAAGGAAGGCACCTCCTTCAACACGGTGTCGGGCAGCTTTTCGGCGTACGGCTTGCTCAACCATCGCCACACCGCGGAGATGGAGCAGGCGCTTGGCGGATCGGTGCTGTTCACGCCGCACCTAGTGCCGATGGCGCGGGGCATATTGGCCACCTGCTATGCAACGCCGGCGCATGAGATGTCCGAGGACGAGCCGCTGGCGGTGCTCCGTGCCGCTTATGCCGCCGAGCTATTTGTGCATGTCACCGCTGAGCCGCCGGCGACCAAGTGGACCGCCGGATCGAATGCGGCGCAGGTCACCGCGCGCTTCGACCCACGCACCGGCCGCGTGCTCGCGCTGGCCGCCATCGACAACCTTGGAAAGGGAGCCGCCGGGCAGATGATCCAATGCGCCAACTTGATGCTCGGGCTGCCTGAAACGGCCGGCCTGTCGGCTTGCGGAGTGTATCCATGAGCGTCACCGCACCCTTGGGCTTCGTTGCCTCCGGCTGCCACGCGGGGATCAAGCGCAAGCGCCACGACATGGCGCTGCTGGTCACCGAGGACCGCCGCCCCGTGCCTTGCGCGGCGGTGTTCACGCAGAACAAGTTCGCCGCGCCGCCCGTGACCTATGACCGCGCATTGCTTGCCGCGACCGGTGGAATGGCCGCCGGAGTGATCGTCAACTCGGGCAATGCCAATGCCGGAACGGGCGCCCGGGGCCTGCGCGATGCCGAGGCAATGGGGACGGCCACCGCGGCGGTGCTGCGGATCGACGTTCAGGACGTTCTGGTTTGCTCGACGGGGATCATCGGCACGCCTTTGCCCATGGAGCCCATCCTGTCGGCGATCCCGACCCTGGCCGGCGCCTTGTCGATCGCGGGAGCGAGCGATGCCGCCCAAGGCATTCTCACCACCGACCATGTCGCCAAGGAGGTGATGGTCGAAGGCTCCACTTTCACCATCGGCGGAATGGCCAAGGGCTGCGGCATGATCGCGCCGAACATGGCAACCATGCTGGCGTTTCTCACCACCGACGCGGAAGTGCCAGTGGAAGCGATGCAGCGCATGCTGAAGGCCGCCAGCGATCGCACCTTCAACACGCTCAACGTCGATGGCGCGACTTCCACGAATGACACCGCCATGCTGTTCGCAAGTGGCCGTCGCGGTCCGGCCGATGTCGACGAGTTCGCCAACGCCTTGTTCGCCGCGTGCGATCAGCTGACTACCCGGATGGCGCGTGACGCCGAGGGCATGACGCGGATCGCACGGCTGACCGTGCGCGGGGCGGCCAACGATGCCGAAGCGCGCGTCGCGGCCAAGGCCATCGCCGAAAACAATCTCGTCAAATGCAGTTGGTACGGCAGCGACCCCTATTGGGGCCGGCTGCTCGCCGCCGCCGGATCGTGCGGCGTGGCAATGGACGTTGAGCGCAGCAGCGTGGCGTATGGCGGCATCGCTGTGGCCGAAGCCGGCGTCGGCATCGCGCATGACGGCGTCGAATTGTCGCGGCACATGATGGGCGACGAGATCCACATCCAGGTAGATCTGGGTGCGGGCGGCGGCTCCGGTCACGTCATCGGCATCGATCTCGGGCCCGGCTACATCAAGGAAAATTCGGTCACCTCATGAGCCCCGATCTTACCGCCCGCGTGCTTGTCGAAGCGCTGCCCTACATCCGCCAGTTCACCGGCAAGGTGGTGGTGGTGAAGCTTGGCGGCGCCGCGATTGACATCGAGTCCGACCGGGCCCTGGCGCAGGACGTGCTCCTGTTGCGCAGCGTCGGCGTGCGCTGCGTGCTGGTGCATGGCGGCGGCCCGCAGGTTGACGCCATGCTCCGTCGTGTCGGCAAGGAACCCGAGTTCCGCGATGGCCTTCGCGTGACTGACGCCGAGACGCTGGAGATCGTCCGCATGGTGCTGGTCGGCAAGATCAACCGCGATCTGGTGTCCGTCATCAACAGCCAGGCCGGGGACGACCCGGTGGCGTTCGGCGTATCGGGCGAGGATGCCGGGCTGCTGACGGTGGAACAGCGCGACCCGGCGCTCGGCTTTGTCGGGGATGTGACCCGGGTGCGCGCCGACCTGCTGCACCGCCTGCTCGATGACGGACTTACCCCCGTGGTCTCCACCATCGGCGCCGACGCGGCCGGGCAGGCGTATAACGTCAATGCCGACGAAGCGGCGCGCGCCATCGCGGTGGCGATGGAGGCCGAGAAGATCGTCTATCTGACCGCCGCCCCCGGACTGCTGGCCGATGTCGACGATCCCGACAGCCTGATCCCCAGGCTGACCTCCGCTGAACTGCGCGATCGTCTGGTTGGAGACAGCGTCAGCGCGGGCATGATCCCCAAGCTTCGCGCCTGCGCCGATGCGGTCGATGGCGGGGTTGGCTTTGCCCACATCATCGACGGGCGCGTGCCCCATGCCTTGCTGATCGAATTGCTGACCGTGCACGGCCTGGGCACGATGATCCGCCGGGAGGTGAGCTGGTGAACCATTTGCTATCGTTGGACGACCTGTCTCCCGAGAACCTGCTCGACATATTGGCGCTGTCGCAGCAGCGGAACGTGCCGCGCGTGCTGGAGGGGAAGGGCGTGGCGCTTTACTTCGAGAAGCCAAGTGCTCGCACGCGCAATTCGATGGAAATGGCGACCGTGCAGCTTGGCGGACACCCGGTGTATTTGCAGCCTGCCGAGCTTGGCATCGGAACGCGCGAGAGCGTCGCGGATATCGCGCGAACCCTGGCGTGCTTTCACGGGCTGATCGCCGCACGGGTGTTCGACCATGCGTTGCTCGACGAACTGGCCGACGCTTCGCCGGTGCCGGTGCTCAACATGTTGTCGGGCCGCGACCATCCGCTGCAGGCGCTGGCCGACCTGCTGACCATCAAGCAGCTTGTCGGCCATGTCGAGGGTGCAAAGGTCACCTACGTCGGGGACGGCAACAACAATGTCGCACGGTCGCTGGCACAGGGATGCGCGAAACTTGGCGCGGAGTTGACCATCGCCAGCCCGGCAGGATTTGGCCTCGCCGGGGCTCCTCAGGCTACCAGACTGGTCGAGGACCCAATCGCTACCGTGGACGGCGCCGACATCATCTATACCGACGTTTGGGTGTCGATGGGGCAGGACGCCGAGGCGGCGGACCGGGCGGCGGCGCTGGCGCCGTATCAGGTTGACGAGGCGCTCATGGCGCGCGCGCCGAACGCCTGGTTCCTCCACTGTTTGCCAGCCCGCCGCGGCGAGGAAGTCACCGCCGGCGTGATCGACGGACCGCGTTCGGCGGTGTGGCGCCAGGCGGAGAATCGCATGCACAGCGCGCGCGGCGCGATGGCGTGGCTGCTCGGGGTTCGCCCCGACATGAAGGATCAATAATGGCCAAGAAACTTAAGGTCGTGCTCGCTTATTCGGGCGGGCTCGACACCTCAATCATCCTTAAGTGGTTACAGACCGAATATGACGCGGAGGTGGTGACCTTCACCGCCGACCTTGGGCAGGGCGAGGAGGTCGCGCCGGCGCGAGCCAAAGCCGAGATGCTCGGGGTGCGTCCGGAGAACATCTATATCGAGGACGTGCGCGAGGAGTTCGTGCGTGATTTCGTGTTCCCGATGTTCCGCGCCAACACCGTCTACGAAGGGCAGTATCTGCTCGGCACGGCGATCGCGCGGCCGCTGATCGCCAAGCGCCAGATCGAGATCGCGCGGATGGTCGGCGCCGACGCGGTTTGTCATGGCGCCACCGGCAAGGGCAATGACCAGGTGCGCTTCGAGCTTGGCTATTATGCGCTCGAGCCGGGCATTCGCGTGATCGCTCCGTGGCGCGAGTGGGAGTTCGGCAGCCGCGACGCCCTGATCCGCTTTGCCGAGCTGAACCAGATCCCGATCAGCAAGGACAAGCGCGGCGACGCGCCTTTCTCGATCGACGCGAACCTGTTGCACTCCTCGTCGGAGGGGAAAGTGCTTGAGAATCCGTCCGTCGAAGCACCCGAATATGTCCATCAGCGGACGATCTCGCCCGAAGACGCGCCGGACGTGGCGACCACCATCACCATCGACTTCAAGGCTGGCGATCCGGTCGCGGTCGATGGCGAGGCGATGTCGCCGGCGACGCTGCTTACGCGGCTGAACGAGCTTGGCCGGGATAATGGAATCGGGCGGCTCGATCTGGTCGAGAACCGCTTCGTCGGCATGAAGTCGCGCGGTGTATATGAAACGCCCGGCGGTACGATCCTGCTGGCGGCGCACCGGGGCATGGAGTCGATCACGCTGGATGGCGGCGCCATGCACCTGAAGGACGCGCTGATGCCGCGCTATGCCAGCCTGATCTACAACGGCTTCTGGTTCGCGCCCGAGCGCGAGATGCTGCAGGCCCTAATCGACAAGAGCCAGGAGCATGTCGAGGGGCGGGTGCGGGTCAAATTGTACAAGGGCAATGTCACGATCATTGGGCGGGAGAGCGACGCGTCGCTGTACGACGAGGATCTGGTGACGTTCGAGGAAGGCAGCGGCAGCTACGACCAGCGCGACGCCGAGGGCTTCATTCGCCTGAACGCCCTGCGGCTGCGGATCGCGGCGGAGCGGAAGAAGAAGCTCGCTTCCTAGCTCCCGAGGAGGGCTTGCCAGCGCGCTACTTGCTCGCGCACCCGCACCGGCGCAGTGCCGCCGTAGCTCGTCCGGCTGCTCACCGAAGCGTCGACGCTGAGCACGTCGAACACGCGCGCGTCGATACGCGAATCGATCGCCTGCAGAGCCTCGATCGGCAGCCCGGCCAAGTCGCAGCCGCGCTCCTCGGCCAGCTTCACGGCGCGACCGGTAATATGATGCGCCTCGCGGAACGGCACGCCGGCATCGCGCACCAGCCAGTCGGCAAGGTCGGTCGCGGTGGAATAGCCCGCACTCGCCGCGGCGCGCATCCGGCCGGCATCGAAGTGGCAGCTGCCGACCATCCCGCCCAGCGCCGCAAGCGAGATCGCCAGCAGGTCATGGGCCTCGAACACCGGCGCCTTGTCGTTCTGCATGTCCTTGGAATAGGCCAAGGGCAGGCCCTTCATCGTGATCAACAATGACGTGAACGCGCCGATGATGCGGCCAGAATGCCCGCGCACCAATTCGGCCGCGTCGGGGTTGCGTTTCTGCGGCATGATCGACGATCCGGTCGAGAAATCGTCGCTCAGCCGCACGAATCCGAATGGCGCCGAGGCCCAGATGATCAGTTCCTCGGCCAGCCGGCTGAGGTGCAGGCTGCACTGTGCCGCGGCGGACAGGTAATCGAGCGCGAAGTCCCGGTCGGACACGCTGTCCAGGCTGTTGGCCGTGGGGCGTGCGAAGCCGAGCGCAGCGGCGGTCGCACCCCGGTCGATCGGGAACCCGGTGCCTGCCAAGGCCGCCGCGCCTAGCGGGCATTCGTTCATCCGCTCCTCCGCATCGGCCAGCCGGGAGGCGTCGCGGGCGAGCATCTCGACATAGGCCAGCATGTGGTGGCCAAGCGTCACCGGCTGTGCGGTCTGCAAATGGGTGAAACCGGGCATCACCGTATCGGCCTCCCGCTCTGCGACGGTTACGAGAACCCGCTGAAGGTCGCGCACGGCCTTGCCCGTCTCCGCGCAGGCGCGCCGCACCCACAAGCGGAAGTCGGTGGCGACCTGGTCGTTGCGGCTGCGCGCGGTGTGGAGGCGCCCCGCTGCCGGGCCGATCAGCTCGGCCAGACGCGTCTCGGTCGCCATGTGGATGTCTTCCAGGGCGAGATCCTGCGGCACCCCGTCGGCGGCATACTCCGCCGCAATGGTGTCGAGACCCGCCAGGATCGCCGCCGAGTCCTCGTGCGACACGATGCGCTGATCGCGCAGCATGGCGGCATGGGCCTTGGAGCCGGCGATATCCTCGCGCCACAGTCGCTGGTCGACATCGATCGACGCATTGATGCGCTGCATGATCGCCGATGGCCCCGTGCCGAAGCGCCCGCCCCACATGCTGTTGCTTTGCTGGTCGTCGGCCATGGCAAAAGGGCTTGGCAGGCCCCTCCGGGAGCGTCAATGCGGTGGCTGAACCAAGCCGGTGCTGCCTCGTTCAGCCCTGGCATCAACCATCATGGGGAATTCGAGTTGGCCGACGTGCAGCCGGGCGAAGTGATCATGCAGGCCGCGGTCCTGGTGGGGCCGGGCCGAATGGACCTGCAGCGGGTATCCCGACCTGAGCCAGGGCCCGGTCAAGTGCGGGTCAAGCTGGAGGGCTGCGGCGTGTGCGCGTCCAATCTCACCCCTTGGTCCGGCCCCGAATGGCAGAGCTTTCCCGGCGAGCCCGGCGGCATGGGGCATGAGGGCTGGGGGTTGATCGATGCATTGGGGGAAGGCGTCACCGGCTTTGCCATTGGCGACCGGGTGGCGAGCCTGAGCTATCACAGTTACGCCGAATTCGACATCGCGGACGCCGACAAGGTGGTGAAACTGCCGCCCGAACTTGCCGGCCAGCCGTTTCCTGGCGAGCCGCTCGGCTGTGCGTTTAACATCTTTCGGCGCGCCGACATCCAAGCTGGGCAGACGGTCGCGATCGTCGGTATCGGCTTCCTCGGCGCGATACTGACGCGACTGGCGGCGGACGCCGGCGCGCGCGTGATCGCTATCTCGCGCCGCCCGTTCAGCCTCGACATCGCCCGCCAGTTCGGCGCCGCCGAGGTCATCCCGATGGACGACCACCAAGGCATCATCGATGAGGTAAAGGCGCTGACCGACGGTCGCTTTTGCGAGCGCGTGATCGAGGCGGTGGGCAAGCAATGGCCGCTGGACTTGGCCGCCGAGATCACCGGCGAGCGCGGGCGATTGATCGTCGCCGGTTACCATCAGGACGGTCCGAGGCAGGTCAACATGTGGCTGTGGAACTGGCGCGGGATCGACGTGATCAACGCTCATGAACGCGACCCCGCCGCCTACATCGCCGGTATTCGCGAGGCGGTGGAGGCGGTCGCTTCGGGGCGGCTCGACCCGTCACCATTGTACACGCACCGTTATCTGCTGGCGCAGCTTGGCCAGGCGCTGGACGACACGCGCGACCGGCCTGAAGGCTTCCTCAAAGCGCTGGTGATCCCGTGAGCGCCAAGCCGAGACTTGGTTTCCTCGGGGTCGGCTGGATCGGACGCCACCGCATGGAGACGATGTTGGCGACCGGCTTGGTCGAGGTGGGCGCCATCGCCGACCCCTCGCTGGAGATGCGCACGGCGGCCGTGGCCCTCGCGCCGGACGCGGCCAGTGTGGATGGGATCGAGGAGATGCTGACCCAGGATCTGGATGGCCTTGTCATCGCCAGCCCCAGCGCCCTTCATGCCGAGCAGTCGATCGCGGCGCTGGAAGCAGGGGTGGCGGTGTTCTGCCAGAAGCCGCTGGGGCGCACGGCCGCCGAAGTCGAGGCAGTGATCGCGGCGGCTCGGGCCGCCGACCGCTTGCTTGGCGTGGACCTGAGCTACCGCTTCACCGACGCGATGCAGCGCATTCGGAGCGCAATCGCGGCTGGCGACATCGGACGGGTATTTGCTGCCGACCTGACGTTTCACAACGCTTACGGGCCTGACAAGCCGTGGTTCTACGATCCGGCTCTGTCTGGCGGCGGGTGCGTGATGGATCTGGGCGTGCATCTGGTCGACCTGGCACTTTGGGCGTTGGGCTGGCCGGAAGTCACGCGCGTGGACTCGCATCTGCTGAGCGGCGGCGCGCCCTTGGTCGATCCGCGCACGCAGGTGGAAGATTATGCGGTGGCGACGCTGACGCTGGCCAACGGCGCGGTGGTGCGGCTGGCCTGTTCGTGGAAGCTGCCCGCGGGGCAGGAGGCGGTCATCGGCGCCGACTTCTACGGTACGGCCGGCGCAGTATCGATGCGCAACACCGATGGCGGGTTCTACCGACTGGCCGGTCGCCGGATGTCGGGTACGTCGCAGCAGCCTTTCGGCGTCGAAGAGGACGACTGGGGCGGACGCGCGGCGGCGGATTGGGCGCGGCGCTTGGCGAGTGGAGGCGGGTTCGACCCGACGGCCGAGCGACTGGTGGATTCCGCCCGCGTGCTGGACCGCATCTACGGACGCTAGAGCCGTACGATCAGTCGCTGTTCGAGCACGTCCGCGGAGGCAACGTTACGCGCAGCTTCGGCCGGCCAGTTGGGCAGCATCTGCGCGCTGAGCCGAAGCGCCCCGATGCGGAAGGCGCCGTAAGCTCGCAGGTAGAAGGCGGTGAGCGCCGGGTCGCTGTTGGTCGCCAGCGTCAGTGCTTCGACTTCCTCGGGTGATAGGTCTAGCTCCAGGGCCGCGCCCGCCACGTCCCAGGCCAGATCCTGTGCGCCGACCAGGTCATGTGCCTGATGATGGTCGAGCGCGTCGGCTTTGATCAGCCTGCCTTCGGTCAGACGCAGCCACTCGGGGCGAGCCATACGCCCATCAATGCATGCCAGGCGGACCAGCTTCTCGAGCGTGCTCACATCCGGTGACCAGCCGCTAAGGAGGTGCGGCAGATTGTGGCGAGCCATGGCCGCCAAGTCGCAGAGCGATGCTCCCTGAATCGGCGATGGCAGGGCTGCGCGACACTTCAGATAGGCGCTCAACTCATCGTTGGTCGGCGAAGTCGGCTGTGCGTCTTCGTGCCAGCGCAGCACCAGCCAGCCATGCGCCAAGTCGGCCACCTCAGGCCCGAACCCAGCCGCGTGCAGATGTCGCGCGATGCCGAGCTTGCCCTCGCCAATCGCCCCCAGGCCAGCGAAGCGCACTTGCCATATAGCCGAGGCGGTGCGGGCCAGATACTTGCGCCTCTCCCATGTCGGATTGACGGGTGGCCATTGGGTTTCGGCAGCGAAAACATGCGACCGCCAGGCACCGCCCGAGATGTCCTCCAGCGGGGCGGACAGAGGACCGACCAGCGCTGCGATCCAGCTTTCCAGACGCCCGTCGAGCAGCGCATCGCTGGTGGCCACGGGACGCTGCAGCACGTCCCAGCGGGCACGATGCTGGGGGCTCGCCTGCCCTCCCAGCGGGCCGTCGTGCCCTGGAAGAGCGGCGATCCGCTCAAGCGGAACCCCGTGTTCTTCCAGCCAGTCGATGACGGCGCCGAAGCTGCTGCCGGACAGGCCCGGACCTTCATCGACGATGACGAAGTGCGGGTCGCCGGTCAGCAGATCGGCAGCCAGAGCGTCGTCGATCGCCAAGGTGCGGGCGAACGGGTGACCGCCAGGTCGGAGCGTAATTGGCGGCGGCGCGTCCAGGGCCGCGGCGACCATGCAGGCCAGGCCCGTGCCGATAGATCGAAGGCCAATGACACGCGGTTTCGCTGTCAGCTTCAGCTGCCGAGCGGCCAAGGCGTAGCTCTCCGGGTAGAGCGCGTAGAAGGCGTAGCCTTCGGGCAAGCGGATACCGACCTTGTCGGGCAGGTCCGCCCGTGCGGTGATCGGCGCGACGTCGAAGTCGTCTGCCAGACCGCTGTCCCACGACCGGATGAGAGCGGCAGCCACGCCGATGAGTTGAAGTAGAAGGGCGGTCTCCTCAGGACGCACGCGATCCACACCGGCCCCCGCGAAGTCGGCATCGGCAATGCCCTGCGTGACGCCTGCAAGGCCCAGAAACAGGGAAGTCAGCGCGCCGTGCCTTGCCAAGCCGGCAGGCATAGTGGTCAGCGCGCGCCGCTGCTCCTCAAGCGCCAGCAGCCGCGCTCGGGGATCGACGCTTTCCTGATGGTCGCCGTAAACCAGCACCGGCTATTCGGCGGCGGCAAAGGCTCGCGCCGGCTCCTTGCTAAGAGCGAGTTCGGCCGCGAAATATTCGGCAGTCGCCTTCAATCCCTCGGCCAGATCAACCCTCGGAGTCCAGCCGAGCAGCGATTGCGCCAGCGAGATGTCCGGCTTGCGGCGCCGGGGATCGTCTTGCGGCAAAGGCAGGCAGCGAACCCCGTCGGCAGCTCCGGTCAGCGCGCGCACTCGTTCAGCGAGTTCCAGCACGGTAAGTTCGTTGGGATTGCCGAGGTTCACCGGGCCTGGCTGAGGACCGTCATGGGTCATCAGCGCGACGATACCGCTGACCAGATCGTCTATGTAGCAGAAGCTGCGGGTCTGGCTGCCGTCGCCGTAGATGGTGATCGGGGCGCTGCTGAGCGCCTGACACAACAGGTTGCTGACCACTCGGCCGTCATCGGGGTCCATGCGCGGACCGTAGGTGTTGAAGATGCGCACCACGCGCACTTCCGCCCGACCCAAGCGATCGAAGTCGAAGCAAAGCGTTTCGGCCGCGCGTTTGCCCTCATCGTAACA
Organism: uncultured Sphingomicrobium sp.; assembly: GCA_964243335.1. GTDB lineage: Bacteria > Pseudomonadota > Alphaproteobacteria > Sphingomonadales > Sphingomonadaceae > Sphingomicrobium. The sequence continues at coordinate 336,614 of CAXTED010000002.1, forward strand.
AGCGCGCGGGCCGGTGCAATTGACTGCGCCGCGGTAATCCTCGCGCTGCGGATGCACTTCGGGGTCGCCGTACACTTCGCTGGTGGAGGTCAGCAGGAAGCGCGCCTTGTCACGCTCGGCTCGGCGCAGCAGGTTGCGCGTGCCCAGCACGTTGGTCAGCAAAGTGTGCTCGGGATCGGCCTGGTAGGCGGGCGGGGAAGCCGCGCACGCCAGATTGAATATCTGCGTGAACGGCCGGTCGCCGATGGCGGCGGGAAGCGCATCGATGACGTCACCTTCGACGAACTGAAAGCGTGGCTCGCCGTCCAGATGTGCCAGATTCTGCTGTCGCCCGGTTTGCAGATTGTCGAGGCACACGACGGTCGCACCGCCGTCGAGCAGGCGGTCGATCAGATTGGATCCAATGAACCCCGCGCCGCCGGCGACCAGGATGCGCTCGTTAGAACTTGTCATCAACATTCCCCTGCCAGGGCCATTGCCACGGGCAGCTTTGCCCTCGCCGCTTCAAGCAGCGCTTCTTCCAATTGTTCGGCGCGGTGATCCGCGGTGTGAGCCGCCAAAACGCGCCTGCGTCCCGCTTTGCCCATCGCGCGCGCGGCTTCATCGTCCATGCTTTGCAGGACGTCGATCACGGTGGCCGTGTCGGGGGCCAGGATGATCTCGCGGCCGGGCGTCAGCACATCGTCAATGCCATCCCAAAGATCCGAAATCACCGGCGTCGCGCAGGCGGCGGCTTCGAACAAGCGCACCGAAGGCGACCAGCCGGCGGCGATCATGTCGGCGCGCGTGACGTTCAGCGTAAAGCGCGACGCCGCGTAAAAGGCTGGGTGATCGGCCGGCGCGACATGGTCGATGCGCTCGACGTTGACGGGCCAGTCGATCGTGTCCGGATACTGCGGCCCGGCGACGACGAAGCGGCGATCGGGGAGCGCGCGGGCGGTGTCGCACAGCAAGCGCTCGAGCGTGGGCTGGCGGTCGTCGCTGTAGGTGCCGAGGTAGGACAGGTCCCACTTCTTCGGCACGTCGAGCGGCTGGTAACTGGCGACATCGACCGAGCAGTAGAGCGCTCGGGCGGCAGGTGATCCATAATCACGCTCGATGCGGCGCAGGGTCGGGCCCCCGGTGAAGCTCAGATAGACGTCATAGCCGGGGATGATGTCGGGCGAGAGATATTCGAAGTCGCCGCGCTCCAGCTTGGCCAAAGTGACCGGCGTGTCGATGTCGTAGAATGCGCTGACGCCCTGCGCCGTGGATTGCACGTAGCGCCCGACGTCAACACCTTGGGGTACGTAGGAGCCGACCACCACGGCATCCGCTGACGCGATCTCGCGGCTCCAGCGTTCTAGATCATCGAGGTCGTCGTAGAACTCCAGCCGGCAGTAGCTCGGGTCGGCCAAGTCGCGCTGGTTGCGATACCAGGGAACGTCGCGCTCGAGGAACAGAAGGTCGTGTCCGCGTCGCGCAAAGGCTTCGAGCAAGGCGCGGAAAGTGGTGGCGTGGCCGTTGCCCCAGGCGGACGACAGCGACAGGCCGAGCACGACAAGCTTCATGCCGCCTGCGCCTCGCGCTTGGCGGCAACGGCGGCGCGAAGCACGCGGTCAGCCTCCACGCCCCGCTGGGCATAAGTGTGTTCGCGAAGCACCCGGGCGAGCGCGGCCTGCCCGATGGCGCGGGCGCGTTCGGGGGTGAGCCCGGCGAGATGGTCGGCCACGTCCTGGCCATCGCGGGCGACCAGCACTTCGCTATTAGGCTCAAGGAATTGCTCAATGCCTTCCCACGCGTCGGTGATCAGGCAAGCCGCCGCACCAGCCGCTTCGAACACGCGGGTCGCCGGCGAGAAACCGATGTCGGCCATGCTGTCCCGCGCCACGTTGAGCACGGCGGATGGAGTGCAGTTGAAGGCGTTGTGATCGCCGGTGCCGACGTGGCCGACCGCGCGCACGTTGGCGGGCATGCTCTTGTCGTGCCAACCGTTGCCGCCAAGCAGGAAGCGGCGATCGGGCGCCAAGGACGCGGCGCGCAGGAAGAACTCCTCCACGCGAGCTTCCCGGTCGGGCAGGCGGTTCGCGAGGAAGCCAAGGTCGGCCGTAAAGCGCGGCTCGGGTGCTACCGGGTGGTGCGTCTGCGGGTCGAGCGCATTGTAGATTGGAATGCACTGGCGAGCGCCCATGGCGCGATACTTGTCGACCACAGGCGGGCCACCGCCGTACGTGAGCACGAGGTCGAACTCGGGCAATCGGCGGCGCAGCGGGTGGTCGGGCGTGGCCGCGAGTTCCTCTAGCGTGGCGGCGGCGTCGACGTCCCAATAGACGCGCACCGCGTCGGGGCGGCTACGGTCGAGCACGCCGTGCATCAGTTCCTCATCGAACACGCCGACGCCGCTCGCCTTGACCACGATGTCGGCGCGCGCTGCTTCGCCGAGCACGTGGGCGCAGTCTTGCGGGGTCGCCGGATACACCGTCACCGCCGCATAGGATGGCGGGTCGATGTCGCGGTGCTGCTGCCGGTCGAACGCGTCGGGCTCGTAGAAGTGCACGTCGTGACCGCGCGCCGCCAACTGGCTCAATATGCCACGGTAATAGGTCGCGGCACCGTTCCAGTAGGACGAGAGCAGGCTGGAGCCGTAGAAGGCGATGTTCATGCAGAAACCTTGGCAGTCAGGGTGTTAGGAGACAAGGAAGCGGCGCCGCGCAGGTCCTCGACGATTGCCAGCAATTCGTCCACTCGCTTTGTGCAACTGTGCCGCGCGCGGACGGTCGCGAGGCCGCGGTCGACAAGCGACGTGCGAAGCTCGGGATCGGAAGCGAGCGCGCGCAGGTGGCTCGTCATCTCCGCGCCATCTCGGGCGACCAGATAGTCCTCGCCCGGCGTGAACAGATGCTCGCTGTCCTCCCACGGCGCGGACACCAAGGGAATGCCGCAAGCCAAGGCTTCGAACACGCGGATGGTGGGAATGCCGGGTAGCATCTTGGTATAAGGCCGGCGCGGTACGTGCACCGTAGCCATGTACTTGGCGAACAGTTCGGGCGCGCTCGCATTGGCGATCCACCCACGATAATCGACATTGTAGCGCTTGAGCGTGGCCAGCGCTTCAGGCGGGTAGCGAACGCCGTGGATGGTCAGCGGCAAGCCGGCGTCCTGCGCGGGGCGGAACAAGTATTCCTCAAGCTCAGCCGAACGCTCACCGTCGCCCCAATTGCCGACCCATACCAGGCCTCGGCGCTCAACCTCATGCTCCGGCGGGTGGAACAGGGTCAGGTCGGCGGCCTCGTGCCAGGTCCACACCCGGTCTCGCCAGCCCCAGCGGCGATATACGTCCGATAGCGCCTCACCGAAGGCGAGCACGCCATCATAGCCGGATAGGTCGAAGGCGCGGATCGCCTCGGGGTCGCTGACGGCGCGGTGGTGGGTGTCGTGGAACAGCAGGGTGAAGGGGGCCCCGTAGGCCCGCAACTTGCCGACCTGCGCGACCAGCTTGGGGTCGTTCCATTCGTGAACGATCACCAGATCGGCGCCGTCCGTCAGTGCGGCGATGTCCGCGACCCGCGCGAAGGACGTGGCGCGAAGATCCGGATACGCTTGTTGCCAAGCGTCCAGACCTGCATCGCCATGGTCGCGGCGAAGGTTCTCCAGACTCCATCCGTCGGCGGGCTCTAGCGCGACGACGTCGTGCCCGCGCGAGACGAGATCGCGCAGGACGCCACGCAGGAAATGCGCGTTGCCGTGATTCCAGCAACTCTGCAGCGAGTGGGTGAAGTAGACGACCTTCATGCGGCGGCCTGCCTGCGCCGATCGGCGGCAACGGACGCGTGCACGGCGGCCATGGCTTGCGCCGTGCGCTCCGGCGTAAACTGACGAGCATGGGTTGCGGCCGTTTGCCCCAGCGCCTGGCGGCACTCCGGGTCGGCGATCAGCAGTTCTGCCGCATCGGCGAGTGCCTGCGCATCGTCCGCAGGCACGAACAATGCGGCGCCGTCCCACAGCTCGCGAAAGGTTGGGATGTCGGCCAGGATCAGCGCGCAGCCGGCTCCCGCAGCCTCCAGCACGGCAAGGCCGAATGGCTCGTAGCGGCCTGCCGAGACAAACACGGGCCGACTGCCAAGCAGTTCGGCAAGGGCGCCATTGCTGAGATGACCAAGCGCCTGCGCGTGCTGCAAATGCTGCTGAGCGCCGTTTGGCCCTTCGACCGGACCAGCGGCAAGAAAGGGTAGCCCTGAAAGTTCAGCTGCCGCGTCGAACGCTGCCGCGCCCTTGCTTTCGTCCCACAAGCGGCCTGCCGTGATCACCGCATCGCGCTGCTCGGTCCCGATTGAGTCCACGAGCTCGCGGCCGTTGTGCACGGCGATCGGCGGGCGCGGCAGCTTGTAGGCTGCGCGAACAGCCTCGGCGAAGGCGGCGGTGGGTGCTACCACCTGATCCGATCGCGCGATGCCCTGGGCGGTCAGCCGCGCGCGCCACGCCAGATCATCGGGCATGGCATCCCCGCGCATCGCCGCCCACCACGTCGCGACGCAGCTGTGCACGACACTGACCACCGGGACGGCGAAGTCGGCGCGCGCGGCGAGGGCGGGGGCGTGCAACTGGACGCCCTCTACGCCAAGGTTCGCCGCCGCTTCGGCAACGATCACGGCGAGAGCGTCGCCAGCGGCAAGCACATCGTCTTCGCTTGTCGCCAGCCAGTCCAACGGCAGGCTCGTTACAACTGGCAGAACGCCGGGGATGGTAGCCATCTCGTCAAGCTGTGCACCGCTGGGAGCTGGTCCCATCGTGACTAGCACGACGTCGGTGCCATGCGCCGCCAGCTCGCGTGCAAGCTCAAGCGAATAGGTCCAAACACCGCCGACCGTGTCGGTGGTCAGCAGCCACCTTCGCGGCGGCATCAGGCGATCGCCCGAAGCGGAGCGGGGGCGCCGAGCGTCAATCCGCGCTCTTCGGCCAGCCAATTGGCGAGGTCGCCGATGCCCTCACGCCAGCCGCGCGGTGCCGGTAGGTCCAGCGCCGAGCGAAGCCGCCGTGCATCGGCAACGAAGTAGCGCTGGTCGCCTGCGCGCCAGTCATCGAACCGGAGTTCGGGATCGCGTCCGGTAACCTCGCCGATCGCGTCCACGATCTGGCGCAGCGACACGGCATTGTCGGGTCCGCCGCCAAGATTGAACGCGTGGCCGCTCCAGCGCCCGATGTTCTTGAACACGGCGAGGTAGGCGGCCACGGCATCGCGCACGTCCAATATGTCGCGCACTTGATAGCCGTCGCCGTAGAGGGTGATCGGCTCGCCCTCCAACGCGCGAATGAGGAAGTGCGCGACCCAGCCCTGATCTTCGGTGCCCATCTGCCGTTGACCGTAGATACAGCTCATTCGGAGCACGGCCGTGGGCACGCCAAAGCTGCGGGCATAATCGAGAACATATTGGTCGGCCGCGCCCTTCGAGCAGCCGTACGGCGTGTGAAAATCGAGCGGGCGATCCTCGCTGACCCCATGCGCGGCGACTTGCGGGTCCAGCGGCAGATAGCTGTCGCCGCGGCGCGCAAACTCCAGATCGGCCAGATCGCCATAAACCTTGTTGGTCGAGGCGAAGATCAACGGCACGCCGCCGCCCCGCCGACGCAAGGCGTCGAGCAAATGGAGCGTGCCGCGAATGTTGATGTCGAAGTCCTCGCGCGGGTCGTCCATCGAGGTAGTGACGGCGACCTGCGCGGCCATGTGGAACACGCCCGATGAGCCGTCCGCTGCACGCGAGGCGGCGTCCTCGTCACGAACATCGGCGTGGGTGAAGCTGATCCGCTGTGGGTGGCGCTTGCGCAACCAGTCGAGATTACGCTCCACGCCCGGTCGGCGAAGCGCGTCCAGCACGTGCACGTCATGTCCCTGCGCCGCCAGCGCGTCGGCGATGTTGCAGCCGATGAACCCGGCGCCGCCGGTCACCAGCAGCGGGCGAACGCCGTTCAGGGCCGGGGAGACGCTCATGCCACCAGGCCCCGCGTTTCGAGTTCGGAGCGCGCCTGGTCGACCCGGTCGACGGCTTCCTGCCGGCCCACCCACTCGGCCAACTCGCCAAGTCCGGCCTCGAAGTCGGTGCGGGCGCGAAAGCCGAGGCGGTCGGCGGCCAGGCTGGTGTCGCAAAAGCAGTGACGGATATCACCGACGCGGGACTTGCCGACGATCTGGGGATTGATGTCGTTGCGGTTCATGGCGCGGGCCAGCGCCTCCGCGACCTGCGTCACCGAGCGATCGTTACCCGAACCGATGTTGAACACGCCGCCAGTGGCTTCCGGCAGTTCCAGCGCGTCGCCAAACGCCCGGGCGACGTCAGTCACATGCACGAAATCGCGGCGCTGCCCGCCATCCTCGAAGATCATCGGCTGCTGTCCATTGAGCAAGCGCGACGCAAAGATCGCCAGCACGCCGGTGTACGGATTCGAAAGAGCTTGGCCCGGGCCGTAGACATTGAACAGGCGCAGGCACACGCCTTCCATACCGTAGGCATTGGCCATGATCATGGTCGTGCGTTCCTGCACGAACTTGTTCAGCGCATAGATGGAGCTGAGCGCCGGCTGCTTCCACTCGGGCGTCGCCACGGGGGACAGGGCGCGGCCTTGCTTGTCGAGCGGATCCCAAGTGGCGCCGTCGTCGCCCAAGCGGGGCTGACGCTCGGCATCCTGCACCAGTTCGCCGTCCGCATCGCGGTAGAGGCCCTCGCCATAGATGCTCATTGACGATGCGGTGACGATCCGGCGCACGGGATTGTCGATCAGTTTTTCGGTCAGCACGGCGGTGCCGACGTCATTGGTGGAGGTGTAGCGCTCGACCGCATACATCGATTGACCAACGCCCACTTCGGCGGCGAGATTGACGACGCTGTCGACGCCCTTGAGCGCCTTGGCCACGGCATCGCCATCGCGGATATCGGCGACGATCAGTTCAGCTTCCTTGTCGAGCAGCTTGGAGCCGTCGACCTGCCCGTGAACCTGTTCTATCAGGCTATCGAGAACGCGCACTTGGTGGCCCCGCCGGAGCAGTTCGGTGGTGACAAAGCGGCCGATGAAGCCGGCGCCTCCGGTGATCAGAACGCGTTCACTCACTTTGGCCTCGTGCCTCCCTCGATCTAAGTTGCTTCGCTAACCAAAGCTTCTTCTTCTTTGTTCCATGCGCCAATGCATTTGGCCAGTAACCGCGATCATTTCGCCGCTGAATTAACTCATGTTATCAGCATTCATCGCTGCCGGTCTTTGTCGTGTCGAAGGCGTTTAACAAACCTTGCTTTGCCGTGTCAGCTCGTGCTTGGGAACAAAGCTACTTTGCTTGCGGTTAAGTTTGCAAAACAAAGGGGGCTTGGTGACGGCAGAGGTGATGCTGGTGCGGCATGGCGCGCATGGTGACGTGGGACAGCGGCTGACCGGCCGTGGCCCCGACGGCGGCCTGTCGCCTGCTGGACGAGTCCAGGTGAGCGACCTCTCACACTGGCTTTCCGGGGCTAAGTTGGCCGCCGTGATGGCCAGCCCACGCGGGCGCACGCAGGAGACCGCCCGTGCGATTGCTTCTGCTCACGGGCTGGAAGTCGTCACGGACGCTGGGTTCGACGAGGTCGATTTCGGAGACTGGACCGGCCGCACCTTTGCTTCGCTGGAAGTGGACGCCGAGTGGAAGCTTTGGAACAGCCAGCGCTCCGCGGCGGCGACCGCGAACGGCGAGACCATGGCCCAGGCGCAGGATCGAGCCTGGTTGGCGCTGACTGCTTTGTCGGAGCGCTACTCCGGAGCGCTGCTCGCGGTTGTCACGCACTGCGACATCATCCGCGCCCTGGTCGCCCGCGTGCTCGGCTTGTCGCTCGATCGGATCCTCAGCTTCGACGTGTACCCCGCCTCGGTGACGCGGCTGGTGGTCGGCCCTTGGGTGCGCGGCTGACTGGGCTTAACCAGATGGCACCTGCACGATGAGCACCGCCCCGACCATCAATCACGAAGACCTGCGCCAGCGGGTTGCCGCGCTCGCGCCTTGGTTTCACGACATGGATCTGAACGGCGTTCGGACCGCGCCTGACCACTTCCTGTGGAATTACCCGGAGAGCAAGTTCAAGCGCTTCGCCCACGTCTTGCCCGACGACCTGACCGGCAAGAGCGTTCTCGATATCGGTTGCAACGCCGGTTTCTACAGCTTCGAGGCCAAGCGCCGGGGGGCCACCCGCGTGCTCGGCATCGACCATGACCAGCGCTATCTCGACCAGGCGATGCTCGCCGCCGAAGTGCTCGGATTTGCCGACATCGAGTGGCGGATCGGTGAAGTCTGGGACGTAGGTGCCTTGGGTGAGCGCTTCGACCTCGTGATCTTCATGGGCGTGCTGTATCACCTGCGCCATCCGCTGCTCGCGCTGGACCTGATCCGCGAACATGTCGCGGACGGCGACCTGCTGTTCCAGTCGCTCCAGGCCGGCTCCACGCACATGGTCGAACCCGCGCCGGACTATGAGTTCTTCGATGGCGTGAAAGCGGTCGAGCAGGAGGGCTGGCCGGTGATGTACTTCATCGAACGGCGCTTTGCCGGCGACCCGACCAATTGGTGGGTGCCCAATGCCGCCGCCAGCGCCGCCATGCTCCGCGGGGCCGGTTTCGACATCGTCGAACAGCCGATCGATGACGTCTTCTGGTGCCGCGTGTCCAGTGAGCGGCCGAAGTATGCCCAACCCATTTACGCCAGCAAAGGACCAGCCGCTTGATCGAAGCCGCGATGATCTGGAACGAGCCCAATAATAAGTCGCATTGGGACCCGGAGATCGACCCCGACTGGTCGCAGTTCGCCGCCATGACGAAGGCGGCGGCACGGGCGATCCATGACGTCAACCCGGCGGTGAAGCGCGTGCTTGGGGGTATCTCCCCGATCGACCCCAGCTTCATCCAGCGGCTGGAAGGGCACGGACTGCTGGCGGACCTGGACGTGCTCGCGATGCACGGCTTCCCGCTCGACTGGAATCTGTGGCCGATCAACGAATGGCCCCAGCGCATCGAGGATATCCGCGCGGTCGCTCCGAACCACGAATTGTGGGTGACCGAAGTCGGCGTGGGATCGTTCGGCGCGGAAGAAGTGCAGGCGTTCGGGGTCGAGCGCACCGCACAACTGCTGCGCGGCCGGGTGCCTCGCATCTTCTGGTATTCCTTGTTCGACCTGCCGCAGGAATGGGGCGCCACCACCCGTCACCGCGAGGCCGAGGGATCGAGCTATTATCGCCATTTCTACATGGGGCTGATCAAGGCCGACGGCACGCCCAAGCTGGGTCTCGACGCTTTCGCTGAGCACGGCGAAGGCATGGGGTTGATGCAGTGGTTCCACTATCATGACCCGCGGCTCGACGATGCGGTGACCTGGCTCAAGCGGCTGGGCGTCCGGCACCTGCGCACCGGTCTGAGCTGGGCGGACAGCTTTCGCCCGGATGCGATCGGCTGGTTCGACCGGCAGATGGAGGCTTTGCAGGATTTCGACACCACCGTGACCTTCTGCTTCACGCCCGAGCACCTCGGCGTTGCGCCGCATCACACCAGCCCGCCGCGAGACCCCAATCAGTTCGCCGATTTCTGTGCTTCCATGATCGAGCGCTATGCGCCAGCGCAGGCTGCCGTGCAGCACGCCGACCTGCAGTCCGCCCCGATCGCCGCCGAATAGATCGAAAGACCAAGCTTATGGATTCGAACAACATCAACATCGCCGTTGCCGGGGTCGGCAATTGCGCCTCCAGCCTGGTGCAGGGTATCGCCCATTACCAAAATGGCGGCGCCAATGAGCAGATTGGCCTGATGCACTGGAATCTGGGCGGTTACCGCCCCGACGACCTGCGCGTGGTCGCGGCCTGGGACGTCGACAGCCGCAAGGTCGGGCGCGACGTTGCCCAGGCGATCTTCGCCGAGCCCAATTGCACGCAGGTGTTCTGCGATCATGTGCCCGACACCGGCACCAACGTTCGGCGCGGACCCAAGCTGGACGGTGTCGCTGACCACATGGCCGACTATCCCGCTGCGCGCACGTTCGTGGTCGGCGACGATGCGGAACCGAGCCAAGCCGACGTGGTACGCGTGCTGCGCGAGACCAACGCCCACGTGCTGATGAACTATTTGCCCGTGGGCAGCCAGAAGGCGACCGAATTCTACGCCGAATGCGCGCTCGAAGCAGGTGTGGCGTTCGTGAACTGCATCCCGGTGTTCATCGCCAGCGATCCGGTTTGGGCCAAGCGCTTCGAGGAGCGCGGCGTGCCGATCATCGGCGACGACATCAAGGCGCAGCTTGGCGCCACAATCGTTCACCGCGTGCTGACCGACCTGTTCGCCAAGCGCGGCGTGCGGCTTGATCGGACGTATCAACTCAACACCGGCGGCAATACCGACTTCCTCAACATGCTCGAACGATCGCGATTGAAGGACAAGAAGGAGAGCAAGACGGAGGCGGTGCAGGCCGTCGCCGAGCGGCGTCTGGACGATGAGAACATCCACGTCGGACCGTCGGATTACGTCGCCTGGCAGAACGACAACAAGGTCTGCTTCCTCCGCATGGAAGGGCGCATGTTTGGCGGCGTGCCGATGAACCTGGAGCTTCGCCTGTCGGTGGAGGATTCGCCCAATAGCGCTGGCGTTGCGATCGACATGGTGCGCTGCGCCAAGCTGGCGCTCGACCGCAAGATCGGCGGGGCGATCATCCCGCCGGCTGCTTACTTCTGCAAGCATCCGCCCGAGCAGATGACCGACGATGAAGCGTATGAGGCGACGGAGGTCTTCATTCGTGGCGACCAGACCCACTAATACCCCGACGGTTGCGTCGCCCGATGGGCTGGCGTCGGCACTTGAGCGGAATATCGCAGCGATAGCAGAGCGGCGGAAGAACGATCAGGCGCGATCCGGTTTTGGAGACCGACTGGCCGAGCACATCTCGCGCTTTGCCGGATCGATGGCGTTCGTTGCTTTGCACCTGCTGCTCGTCGCTGGCTGGGTCCTGGTGAACGTCGGCATGGTTCCGGGCATTGAGGCGTTCGACCCAAGCTTCGTGATCCTTGCTACTGTATCGTCGGTGGAAGCGATCTTCCTGTCGACTTTCATCCTGATCAGTCAGAATCGCGCGTCGGCCGCGGCCGATCGTCGAGCGGACCTGGACCTGCAGATCGGCCTGTTGTCCGAACATGAGGTGACTCACCTGATCAAGCTGACTCAGCGCATTGCCGAGCATCTCGGCATTGAGGAAGCGGCAAATCCCGAGTTGAACGAACTCGGGCGCAACGTCGCGCCGGAAGCGGTGCTGGAGCGGATCGAAAGCACGCAGGATTAAGGCTGGATCGTCAACGTCGGCAGTGACAGGAGGGGGGATGGATCTTTCTTTCTTTCTCGAGCTGTCGGCCGCGGCGCGGGCGGTGACGCTTGGTGCACCCGTACCTGCCGCCGACAACAAGGCGGGGCCTGGTTTGTACGACCCTGTCACCGCCATAGACCGCGCTGCCGAGCAGGCTTTGCGGGCGCTGATCGAGGCGCGTTTTCCCGCTGCCGGCATCGATGGGGAAGAGTTCGGGCACAGTCGCCCCGAGGCTCGTCGCCGCTGGAGCCTCGATCCGATAGACGGCACCCGGGCGCTCATTTGCGGCCTGCCGAGCTGGACCACCTTGGTTGCGTTCGTGGAGAACGGCGAGCCGGTCGCAGGGATGATCGACGCGCCTGTGTTGGACGAGCTTGCGGTAGCGGTGGGCGGACAAAGCCTCCTGATCACGCGTGCCGGTCGCCGTGAGCTTCGAACCAGCGATTGTACCGTTTTGGCTGAGGCGCGCCTGGCAACGACCGATCCGTTTCTTTTTGACGCAGAGCATGGCGAGGCCTTTGGACTCCTTCGCCAGACTGCGCGCGTCACCCGATATGGCTTGGACGCGCTGGCTTATGCCCGCTTGGCCGCCGGACACATCGACCTTGTCGCCGAAACAGGACTTCAGCCGCACGACTGGCAGGCGCTGGTGCCGGTCGTCCGCGGGGCAGGCGGCGTGATCGGCAATTGGCAAGGGGGCAGCAACATGAGCGCAGGCGATGTGATTGCCGCCGCAACGCCGGCATTGTTTGATCAAGCGATTTTGGCCGTCGGTGGGGTGTTGCGGCGCGGTTAACTTGCTGTAGTCTCAATCGAAGTGGCAACGGCTCGGGAGTAAGCGTGGCGGGTCTTGAACTGCATGGCGTGCGCAAGGCTTTCAAGGGCATTCAGGTGCTTGACGGGGTCGATCTCACCATGGCGCCGCGTGAGTTCATCGCTTTTCTCGGGCCGTCAGGGTCGGGTAAATCGACACTGCTTCGCATCATCGCGGGGCTGGAAATTGCCGATGCAGGGGAGGTGATCCTCGACGATCAGCGCATCGACACTTTGGCGCCCGGCGACCGCGGCGTGGCGATGGTGTTCCAGCACTACGCGCTCTACCCGCACATGACGGTGCGCGATAACATGGCATTCGGCCTGAAGAATGCGCGCGTTCCCGCCGCCGAACGCGAAGCACTCATTGAAGACGCTGCGCGCGTCTTAGAGATCAGCGAACTGCTCGATCGCAAGCCCGGCCAATTGTCCGGCGGGCAGCGTCAGCGGGTCGCCATCGGCCGCGCGATCGTCAAGCGCCCGCGGCTGTTCCTCCTCGACGAACCCTTGTCCAATCTCGATGCGGCGCTGCGGCTTCGCACCCGCGTCGAGCTGGCGCAATTGCGCCAACGCGTCGATGCGGGGGTGATCATGGTCACGCACGATCAGGCCGAAGCGATGACACTGGCCGACCGGATCGTGGTGTTCAACGACCGTCGAATTCAGCAGATTGCCGCGCCGATGGAGATTTACGAACGGCCGGCGAATACCTTTGTCGCCCGCTTCGTGGGATCGCCGGCGATGACCCTCGCGGCGGCCACGCTAGTCGAGGGCGTCGAGCATGCGATTGTGAAGCTTGGCGATGGAACGGTGGTGCACACCCGCGTCCCGCGTGACAGCCTGCCGATCGGCGCCGCGCTGGAGCTTGGCCTGCGTCCCGAAAGCGTGCGGGTTTCGATGCCGGGCGAAGGCAAGGCGCAAGCGGAAGTTATCCTGGTCGAGCGGCTCGGCGAGCGTTCTCTGGTCTATGCCAAATTGTCCGATGGCACGCCGATCACCGCCGAGGATGCCGGCACCACAAAGCTCAAGTCGGGCGACTCCGTTGCGCTGGCGATCGACGGCGCGGCCGCGCATCTGTTTGGTCCGGATGGCACCGGTTATCACCGGCTAACCGCATGAGCGTGGCGCGGCGCCGTTGGGAAGGGCTGGCCTTCGCCGCGCCATTCTTGCTGCTCTATACGGTGATCCTGATCTACCCTTTGCTGCGCGGCATGCAGCTCAGCCTTATGCGCGTGGATCTGTTTGGCGACGGCAAGTTCGTCGGCCTGGCAAATTACGGGCGCTTGTTTGCCGACCCGACTTTCATTCAGTCGCTCGGCAATACCTTCCTGGTTACGCTGATGGTTGTGCCGCTGTTGACGGTGCTCGCACTGGCGCTGGCGCTGGCGCTCAATCGTGCGACGAGCGGTGCCGCGGTGATGCGCGGGGTGTTCTTTTCGTCGTCCGTGCTGTCGGTGACGATCGTGACGCTGATCTGGCGCTTCGTGCTGGCGCCCGATGCCGGCTTGCTCGGCGAGCTCTGGACTTCACTCGGCTGGGCGCCGCTCAACTTCCTCAGCGCGCCGCACCTGACTCTGCCGGCACTGGCGATCACCACTATCTGGTGGTCGCTGGGGTTGCCGATGATGCTGTTCCTGGCCGGGCTGCAGCAGATCCCACCCGACATGTACGAGGCCGCGGCGCTTGACGGGGCCGGCAAATGGACAACGTTCTGGCGGGTCACTTTGCCAAGCCTCCGCCGCACCCTGATCCTGGTAGTGATGCTCCAATCGGCGGCGCAGTTGCAGATGTTCGGCCAAGCGCAGTTGCTCACTGCTGGCGGACCTAGCGGCGCATCGCGCACGGCGGTGCTGTTCATGTTCGAGGCAGCATTCGGGCGCTGGGAATTGGGCTACGCCAGCGCCGCGGCCGAGATCCTTTTCGCGATCATCCTGGTGGTCACGCTGACCCAATATTGGGCGACGTCGCGCGTGGAGGCGAGCGGTGGCCGCTAAGTCGCGGGCGCTTCGCTCCGGTCTGACGCCGGGAGCCTGGGCCGCCGTGCTGATCGGCGCGGCGGTCATGCTGGCGCCACTGGTCTGGACGTTGCTGCTGTCGTTGAAGGCCAATGCCGCGCTGGTCGGGAACAGCGGCGCGGCGCTGCATGGGCCGTACACACTGGCCAATTACCAGGCGATCTTCGGCAATGACCTTACCATTCGCTGGCTGATCAACAGCATCGTCGTCTCGCTCGGCACAACGTTGGGGGTGCTGATCGTCTGCAGCCTGGCGGGCTATGCGTTCGCGCGGCTCGAGTTTCCGGGCCGCCGCACACTGTTCGTATTCGTCCTGTTGGGGTTGGCCGTGCCGAGCCAGGCTGTCATCCTGCCGCAGCACCAATTGTTCGCCACGCTGCACCTGCACAACAGCTATCCCGGCCTGATCCTGCCCGGTCTGGTCGCGCCGTTCGGCGTGTTCTTCATGACGCAGTATTTCCGCGGCATTCCGACCGAACTGGACGAAGCCGCGCTGCTGGATGGCGCGTCGCGCTTCGGTGTGTTCTGGAAGGTCCTGCTGCCGCTCACCTGGCCCGCGCAATCCACGCTGGCGGTATTCACCTTCCTGGGCAGCTGGAACGATTATTGGTGGCCGCTCATCTCCGCCACGCACAGCGACATGTACACGCTGACCGTGGGTCTCGCATCGAGCCAGATGAACTATGCGCAGACGAGCGGCCTCGGCTTCCTGATGGCGCAGGCGGTGTTCGCCTCCATTCCCATCTTCCTGGTCTACATCGTGTTCCAGAAGCAATTCGTTCGCGCCATTGCCGGGACCGCACTCAAGTGAGGCGCCTGTCCTTGCTGATGGTGGCGCTGACCCTTGTGCTGGGCAGCTGCACGCGATCGGAACCGCGTGCCGACCTCTATCTGCAACGTTTCTTCGGCGAATGCGGCGCATTATATGGCGCGGTCACCGACGTGACGAAGGCCGAGGGCGAGTGCGGAATCATCACCGTCCTGATCAACGGATTCAACAAGACGCATCCCGGCATGCGGGTCAGCCAGAACGTCGTCGCCTGGCCCGGCTATCCGCAGCTGACGGCCCAAATGGCCGCGCGCGACCCGCCCGACTTGGTGACGATGCATGAGGGCGTGATTTCGGATTATGCAGCGAAGGATCTGCTGGAGCCGGTCGAGCCATATCTGGCGGCGGCAGGCATCGATCCGGCGAACTTTACTGACGCAAGCATCAAGGGCGTGACCATCAACGGCCGCATCTACGCGCTGCCGTGGGACACCCACGGTGGGCTGTACCATGTGAACACGAAGCTGTTCCGCCAGGCGGGGTTGATGGATGGCGACAGGCCGCGGATGCCGCGGTCGCCCGAGGAGATGCTCGCTCACGCACGGCAGTTCAAGAAACGCACCGGCAAGCCCTATCTGATCCAGAGTTTGGTCGGCGATCCGGCGGGTGCCGCGCGAACGCTTTACACCTATCTGATGGCGCAGGATCAGGCGATCTTTCCCGACAATCGGCACCTCAAGGTGAACACGCCGCAAGGGCGCCAGATCGCCGCTCTGTTCAAGCAGATGACCGCCGAAGGGCTGGGCACAAGCAACATGGATACGCCCGCCGCGATTGCCGCTTTCCTGAGCGGGGAGGGGGGCATCTTCCCGACCGGCACGTGGATGATCGGCCAGTTTCAGACCGAGAGCGAAACGCCCGGGCGGCCGTTGCACAAGGCCTATGGCGTCTACCCTTATCCGCGCTTGTGGGGGCGTGATGCGTCGTTCGTCAGTGGACACAGCTGGGTGGTGCCAAAGCGCGACCGCACGCCCGAGCAGAAGGCCGCCATCGCCGCCTTCTTCCGCTACATGGCCGCGCACAACAATGACTGGACGCGCACCGGCCATTTGCCCGCGTTCAAGGGGTTGCTGGCGAGCCCGGAGTTCAACGCGCTGCCGCACCGCCGCGACATCGCGCCGCTGGCGAGCATCGGACAGCCATTGCCCGGAACGGTGCAGCGTCAGTCGGCTGTGGAAGGAATTGTCGGGGAGGAAATGGCTGCGGCAATCACCGGCCAGAAGCCGATCGAGCGCGCGCTCGGCGATGCCGAACGCCGCGTGGACGAGTTCCTCGCCGAGCTGAATTAGGGGCAGCTGAACCTAATCTAAATTGCGTTGCAACTTCGCCACTCTTCGAGAGCAAAGCGACGTTAACATCTCACATACATTGCTGCTTCCCCGACGCTCCGACATAGTCCTGTCACATAGAGGCGTCGGCCCGACCGCGCCGCACCAGGGGGACTCCCATGCGCTTCAAATCACTCGCACTTACCACGGCGTCGCTCGGCGCCCTTCTGCTTGGTGCAGGCCCAGCACTGGCCGCGCAGGCAGCGGCACCCGCTACGCCAAACGATCCAAACGTCGTGGCGCAGACCAACCCGGCGGACCCGGCGCAAGGCGCCGCGCAGACGGACGACGCTGTGCAATCGGTCCCAAGCACCGAAGTAGGGAACGACGATCAGACGATCGTGGTAACCGGTCTGCGCCGGTCGTTGCAGTCCGCGCGCAACATTCGCCGCAACAGTGACCAGATCGTCGACGCGATCGTGGCCGAGGACATTGGCAAGCTCCCCGATACGACGGTGTCGGACACGGCAGCGCGCATTCCTGGCATTCAGGTCGAGCGCAATGGCGGTGAAGCCAGCCGGGTCCTAGTGCGTGGTCTGGACCGCCAATTCTACACCACGACGTACAATGGTCGCGAGATCTTTACGGCGGAAACGCGCTCGGTTGCCTTGCAGGACTTCCCCGCTGGCGCCATCGCCGCCGTTGAAGCCTTTAAGACGTCGACCGCTGACTTGGTCGAGCCTGGCATCGCCGGCCTCATCAATGTGCGCTCGCGCCGCCCATTCGACTTCACCGATCGAGAGGTTGCCGGGTCCGCTTGGGTGCAATTCCCCAACCAATCGCGAGATGCCGCGGTCAACGGTAACCTGCTGCTGAGCGATCGCTGGGATGTGGGCGGTGGTGAAGTTGGGGCGCTGATCGGCCTGTCCTACACCGAACTTCACTATAAGGACTCGATCCGTCGGCACGGCTTTTTCATTGCCGACCTGGCTGGAGGACGCTCGCCCGATTGGCCCGAGATTCGGTACAACGAAGCGAGGCGTAAACGGCCTTCTATCAATGGCGCGCTTCAGTGGCGCCCGTCTCCCGACTTGCAATTCTATGCCGAAGGCTTGTGGCAGGGCTATCGCGAGAAGGCTGTCGACCGGAGCTGGGAGCAGCCGTTGTGGAGCTGCGGGGACGCGACCTATTCGAACATCGTCTTCCAGCCGGGTACCAACCAGCTTCTGAGCGGAACGGTCAACCGTCCCGGCTGCGTGGGCACCACGCGAGGGTTTCAGGGCGCTACCAGCCGGAAGACCAATACGTATCAGTTCGCCGTTGGCGGAAGCTACGATGCCGGCCCGCTGAAGATCACGGCCGATCTCGCACGGAGCCGAAGCACATTCGATCTGCGCACCGAGAGCGTCGATTACCAGCTTAACACGAACAACTTCTCGGTCGACTTCGTGAGCGGCTCAGTCGGCGGACCGGGTCCCAACTTCACCGTGCGCGGGATCGATCCAACCGACCCTTCGATTTACAACTATCGCGGTTTCTTCGAGGATTACCTGACCGCCACGGGCAAGGACTGGCAGGGACGTCTCGACTTCGAATACGAGCCTGGCCTGTCGTTCCTGCCCAAGATTCAGTTCGGCGTCAGAGGCGTTGATCGTGAAGCTACGCGAACCGCCGGGAATGTTTACTGGAACCTCGACGGAGCCGGTATTCCCATCAGCGCGGTGCCGTTGAACTATCAGCTGTTTGCGCCCGCTTTCCGCGGTGACAATGATAAACCATTCCCGACGCAGTGGTTCGCGCCGACCTATTCCAGCGTTCACCAGAACCTGACGGCTTTGCGCCAATTCAACATCAATCTGCGCGGGACTGGTGACGGGGGCCGGGGAACACTCGCTGGTCCGACGCCCGATCCAACGCGTCGTTTTTCGATCAAAGAACAGTCTTTGGCTGGCTACGCCCAATTGAACTACGGCTTCGATGTCGGCGGTGTGCCCGTCGACGGAGTGCTCGGTATTCGCGTGGTCAAGACAAAGGACCGCATTGCCGGGGTGACCAGCTTGGGAGGAGTCAATCCCACGCCGATCGAGGTGACCAACGAGTACACCGACTGGTTACCCAATCTCAATCTGCGGGCAAGGCTGACGCCAGAGCTATTCTTCCGCTTTGCCGCTGCGCAAACCCGCAGCCGTCCACAGTTCGAGCAGCTTAACCCGTCGCTCAACTTTGATCAGGTGCAAGTTTGCGCTCCGGGCCAGTCCGATTGCAATCGGACCGCTTCAGGTGGCAACCCGTTCCTGAAGCCGCTTACCTCCAACAGTTACGACGCGGCGCTGGAATACTATTTCTCGCGAACCGGCTTGGCGTCGGTAACCGCATTCCGGCGTGACCTGAAAGGCTTCATCGCCAATCGGACGTACACGTTCCCAACCCCCGATGTGACGACTGGCCGGCCTTTGCTGATCAGTGGCCCGATCAACACGCGTAGAGGCCGCATCGATGGCGTCGAAGCTCAAGTGCGCACCTTCTTCGACTTCGACTTCGTCCCAAGCTTCGCACGCTCGTTCGGCGCAGAGGCCAATGTTACCTATCTGAAGGCAAAGGCTGACTTCGACCTGTTTGGCACGGGGGCGAACGCGGTCACAAGGTCACTGTATATTCCTGACGTGTCGAAGTGGTCGTACAACCTTGTCGGCATGTACGAGAATGCGGGCTTCACCGCTCGCCTTTCGTACAATCGGCGCGGCCGCTACGCTGAGGGCGACCTATCCGAACGTGACGGCTTCTTTACCCTCCAGGGTCGCGGTCGTGGCGGATCGCGATTGGATTGGTCCAGCAGTTACGCCTTTTCCGACAAGTTCACCGTGTTCGCCGACTGGACGAACATCCTGAAGACGCCGTTCAAGTCGGACATTGTTCGTGAGGATTATACAGCCGGCCAGGTAACGCGCTCCGAAGAGTTCCCGTTGGTGTACCGTTTCGAAGAGTCGATCATCACAGGCGGCATTCGCTTCCGGTTCTAACGAAGCACCTAGCTCGCAAGATGGAAGGGCGGGTCTGCTGATCCGCTCCCTTTCGTCTGATGAGTTTCGAGCGTGTCTTCAGCGCGCCCTAAGGCTCGGCGCGATGACGGGCTTGCCGTTTTCCCAGCCGAAGGGCGCCACGTACATCTGACGGGCGTCCTTCGCCTTGCGACAGCCGCTGGTGGTGGCCCAGCCATGAAAGGCGATGAAGGTGCCGCCGTTCGCGCGGAAGATCGTCTGGTGGCCAGGGCCGCTGAGGCAGCCGCTGTTCTTCATATCGGCGAAACTGTAGAGCAAAGGCTTGGGACTCGCGTCCTTGCACGGGCCGAGCGGGCCGGCGCACATGGCGTAGTTCATTGCATAGGGTGAGAGGCGCTGGTTGTCGTTCCAACCGAAGTAGCCGCCCGAATAGAACATGGCGAGGCCATCGGGCGTGCGGACCATCGAAGGGGCTTCAATGACCTTCTGCTCCCACGGATCCACGTCGGTCAGGCCCAAGTCGGTGGCGGTGCCAGTGGTGGACAAGCCGTCTGCTCCGAGCGGTTGACCCCACAAGCGGGTGCCTTGGCGGACCCGGTTTCCGTCGCTCTTCCAGTACAGATAGAGCTTTCCGTCCTTGTCGCGGAAGGGGTTAGCGTCAATCGATCCGCCCTTGTCGAACTGACACACCAAGGGAGCCGCGGCGGTGTCGACGAACGGGCCGGTCGGTGCAGCGGAAGTGGCAGCACCGATGCATTGGAGGTCGCGGGCGCGATGGTTGGCCGTGTAATAGAGCACGTAGCGCGCGCCGATCTTCATCACCTCGGGCGCCCAAGTGAAACCTGGCTTAGCCCAGCTCGACAAGCGCGGCATCGCGTCGGCGCGACCCTTGCCAGTGACTGGATCGGCGACCCACCGCCAGTTCACCAGGTCGGTGCTGGTCGCCATTGGCACGTTGGGTCCGTCGTTGGTGGCATAAGCAACGAACCCGCCGCCCGGAACCGCCAACACGAATGGATCCGGGAAGTTCTCCTGGAACACCGGGACGAACGAGGGCGGCGGAGCTGCCGATGCGGCGATCGGCGCAATGGTCACCAAGGCCGCGGCCGCAAGCAATCGGTAGCAACGCATCGATGTAAGCTCCCCAAAGTCCCGCCAGTTTTTGCCATCGCGACCTTGCACCGCGGGTGAACCGGTCAGGGGCGCAGTGTGACACCTTCCGCGCCGAACTCCAGACCTACCGTCATCAGGGCACGGAATGCGTTGTAGCCGCCGGTCCCGGGGTGAAAGGCGTGGAAGAACAAGCGCGGCTCGCCATCCACGCCGACCGACACCGAGGCATGGCCGGGCGCCAGCCAATTGGGGTGGGATCGAAGCAAGGGCTCGGGCGATTTTACATAAGGGCCGAGGAGGTGATCGGACACGGCAACGCCGATGCCGTACATCGGGCTGGTGAAATCATTGCCGGCGTAGAACAGCCAGTAACGGCCTTCTTGATGGGTCAGCCAGGGGCCCTCGATCAGATGCCCTTCCCAATCGAGATCGTTCGACAGCAGTTCGACAGGTTCCCCCTCGAACGCGTCTCCCGACAGGGACAGGCGTTGCGCCAGGATCGGCGTCGACATGTCGGCCACGACCTGCGTTGCGATGCTGGAGGCGCGAAGCACGGCGCGAACCCGCCGCCAATTGGCCAAAGCGGCGCGGATCAGCGGCTGCATGAGGAAGAAGCGTTCCATCGGCCGCCGACCGTCTGCCCACGACTTCACCGCGGCGCAAAAGGCGGCGGTTCGGCGGTCGCCCTCATTGTCGAACAGTTCGGCGATCAACGACGGATCGTCACGCAGCAGTCCAGCCAACGGACGTGGCCAGTGGCTGTTGGTGTCCTTCTTCCACAGTAGCCACGGCGCACCGTCAGCATCGACATGGATGTGGCTGTCGATGACGCTGCCGGTCAGCAAGGGGCGGCCAAGGTCGGTCCACGGGCCTTGCGGGGAAGGGCTCTTGGCCAAGCCGATGGACAAGAAATTGTCGCTCGCCCGGGCGGTGAAGCTGAGCCAATAATCATCGCCGACGCGCGCCAATTCCGGAGCCCAGAAATCGCCTTTGCTTACGCCCGCCGCGGCCCACGGCGGAGTTGCGCCTTCCTCGAACACGAAGCCGACCGGCTCCCACGTCTGCAAGTCCTTGGACCTAAGGATCGGGAATGCGTCGGGGGCGTCATTGGAGGTCGCCACCAGGACCCAGCCGTCCTCGACGCGCAGAACTGCCGGGTCGCCGTAGCCGGACAGGATGCGGGCATTCAGATTGTTGGTGATGAGCGGACGCCACGGCGGCTCCACGCCCGGCAGAACCTCGTCGAATTGGCGCGGGCGGCGCGTCCCGAAGTCGCGCGACAAAGTTTCGTAAAACTCTTCGTAGTTCGACGGTTCGCCGCCAGCGACGCGATACTCGCGGGTGCCTGTGCCGTCGCTCGGGCGAACGGTGAACAAGGTCGCATCGCCGTCGGCAACGGCATCGACGGTGAAGGTGAGCAGGTCGGCTGGTGGGGTCATGTCGCAGGAGGATAGGGCGCCTGCGCGACGATATAAGGGGCAAGCGCCCGATTAATCGCTGGAGTTGCCTTGTCCGGCCATTAAGCTGGTGGGCATGCGCAAGATTATCACACCTTTGGCTGCCTTGTTCCTGTGCGCCTGTGCGTCATTGGCGCCGACGCCCACTTCCACCTTTCGCAATCCGGTGATCGACGCCGATTTTCCCGATCCAGCGGTGATCAAGGCCCCGGACGGCTCATACTATGTCTATGCGACGCAGGGCGGTGCCCCGCAGCGCAACATCCAGGTGGCTAGGTCCGCCGACCTTGCCTCATGGCAGATGCTTGGCGACGCCATGCCCGTCAAACCAAGCTGGGCAAGCAAGACGCAGGACTTCTGGGCGCCCGACACGATGGCGATGTCCGATCGCTACTACCTCTACTTCTCGGCCAAGCCGGACGCCGCGCTCACCAATGACAAGCTGGGCCTGTGCCTGGGCGTGGCGGCCAGCGCCCGCCCCGAGGGTCCCTTCGTCGACAGCGGCAAGCCGCTGCAATGCGGCCCCGGCTTCGTCAACATCGACCCGTTCGCGTTCGACGATCCGGTCAGCGGCAAGAAGCTGCTATATTGGGGATCGGGGTTCGCGCCGATCAAGGTGCAGGAACTGGCCGACGACCGGATGGGCTTTGCGCCCGGCAGCAAGCCGATTGATCTCATAGCGCCCGACAAGACCGACAGCCCGGACAATTACCGCCGCCTGGTGGAAGGCGCCTGGGTGGTCCGACGCGGTGGCTATTATTACCTGTTCTTTTCGGGCGACAATTGCTGCGGCGACAAGGCGCATTACGCTGTCATGGTGGCGCGATCGAAAAGCGCGACGGGGCCGTTCGAGACGCGGACAAAGCCGCTCGACCTGGTGGTGCACGGCAATGCGAAGTGGATCGCGCCGGGGCACAACAGCGTGGTGCAGGACAGCCGCGGGCAGGACTGGATCCTTTATCACGGCGTTGATGCGGCCCAGCCCCGGAGCAAGCCAAGCGACGATGTGAACTCGCGCCGCGTGATGCTGATGGACCGGCTGAACTGGGTCGACGGCTGGCCGCAGGTGGCCGAGCGCGTGCCGTCCGGCGGTGATCAGCCCGGACCGGTCGTTACCCGCTGAAGGCTACATCGTAATCGGGTCGGTGTTCGTGCGGCTTCCGACCAGCAGGGTGTCGGCCACCAGGCGTAGCGGCTCCACGTCGACCAGGCTCTCGCGGCAGTCGATCAGGTCGACAAATTTGGCGTAAAGGTCGGGATATTCGCCGGCCCCCTCGGCAGCCTGCTCCTGGCCTTCGACGAACAAACGCTTGCCGCCTTCGCGCAGCTCGATTGCCTTGCCGGACGCGGTGCGGACGCGGATCGTCCATTCCTCGCCATCCTTCTTGGCGAAGTCCAAGCTGCAGCGCAGGCTAGCGTCGGGGCTTGCCGCGGCGGGGCTGTCGAAGACGATCTCAGCCGCAATCGGATTTTGTGCGTTCGCCGGGATCGTCAGCTCGGCGGAGCGGACGAACAAGGGGGCGGGCAGGATGGCGGTCGCGACCGAGAAGGCGTTGATGCCGGGATCGAACACACCAAAGCCGCCGGCCTCCCAAATCCATTGCTGGCCGGGATGCCATTTGTGGACGTCCTCGTGCCAGACGATCTCCAGCTCGGCGATCTGCTCGCCCTTGAGCAGTTCGGCCGCGGCCGGCACCGCCGGATTGTGCTGCGCGTGCCAGGTCGTGAACAAGGTCGTGCCCTTGACCTTGGCCAGCCGCTGCAATTCGGCGATCTCACCAAGCGTCACGGTTGGCGGCTTCTCCAGCAGCAAGTGGAGCCCAGCGGCGATGCAGTCGCGAGCCATGGCGTAGCGCGGGCCGGGCGGAGTGGTGATCGCCGCGGCTTCGATCCCCGGCACCTTGGCAAGCAGGTCGGCGAGACTGGTGAACGTAGGGTCTTCGCCTTGGCCCGAGCGGCTTACGGAGCCGGCAAGCACGAAGCGCGGGTTGGCAGCAATCGAGGGGACATGCTGGTCGGCGGCGATCTTGCCGAAACCGAGGATGGCAATCGGGATCGGACGCATCAGCCGCGAGCTCCGGCAACATAAGCGCGGGCGCGGGCACCGGTTTCCTCGGGCGAACGACCGGGCGAGAACAGGCCTGAGCCAAGGCCGAAGCCATTAGCCCCCGCATCGAGCCACGGCTGCATGTTGTCGGGCTGAATGCCGCCCACCACCAGCATCGGAAGGTCTTTGGGCAGCACCGCCCGCTGGCCCTTGAGCACAGCGGGGGTGGCGCCCTCGGCCGGAAAGAGCTTGAGCGAATGCGCGCCGGCCTTGAGTGCGGCGAAAGCCTCAGACGGGGTGAAATATCCGGGGCTGGAGACCATGCCGGCCGCCACGGTCGCGGCGATCACCCCGGTGTCGGTGTTGGGCGAGACGATGATCCGCGCGCCCGCTTCCCTGGTCGCGGCGACCGATGCGACATCGAGCACCGTGCCCGCACCGACCAGGGCGCGGTCGCCAAGACGTCCAGCCAGACGCCGAATGCTGGTCAGCGCGTCAGGCGAGTTCAACGGCACTTCGATGATGCGAATACCGCCGTCGAGGATTGCCTCGCCGATCGCCTCGACTTCATCCGGCGTGACGCCGCGGATGATCGCAACCAGCGGGCTGGCGGCGAGGTGACGGTGGAAGTCCTGCAGCGCGGAAGTCATGACAGGGTCCTTGCAATGGCGGTAATGCCCGCGAGAAAAGCGGTTTCTCCGTCGACCTCGCAAGCCGGCTGACCGGCTTCGGTAAGAGCGGCGGCGTAGAGCGCGGTCAGCTCGGGACGGCCCATGACCACGATCTGGTCGCCGCCTTGGGATCCGCCAAGGCCCGTGCGAACGTCGGCGCCGATCAGCAGTCCGCTGGTGAAGCTGGCGGCGTCCGAAGCCTCCATGCGCCCCAGCAGCACGCCGGCGCGGACCCCGAACAGCAAAGCGGTAATCGCCTCGCCGCCAAGGCCGCGCCGAACACCCGAGCGGAAAGCTTCGCCAACCACTACCGGCTCGCCGAGCCAGTCGGACAGGATCGAGCGCTCCTTCAGGGAACTAAACAGCTCTCCGGTCATCACCGTTTGAAATTCGGTGATCCGCCCGTTCTTCAGCGTGGCCCACTTATTGTGCGTGCCCGGGTGGCAGACGCGCGCATCCGCCGGGACCAGACCGGCTGCGGCTGCGCCGAACAACTGCACTTCTTCGCCGCGCATCACGTCGGCTCGATCGTCGCTGGTGAATGACAGACCGGGCACGATGGCGGTGCGTCCCGGTTCGGCCCAGGTCAGGCGCGCGGCGAGGCTTGGCAGGTCCGCGGGGCAGGGAAGATAGCTTGCCTCGACCCAGCCCTTGTTGGAGCCGATCATGCCGCCCATCAGCAAAGGCAGGTCGCCCAAGCGTTCGCGGATTTGCGCAACGGCTTCGGGGAAGGTGCCGGGCTCGACGGCGGTGATCCCGCGATCGTCCTCGAACTCGGCCTCGTTCACGCCTTCGTGCGAAAGGCGATAGGCACGGCGGTTGGTGGTGCCCCAGTCGACCGCGATCAATCCGTCATCAAACATCGATTGGCTCATGGCAGCGAAATGCGCGGCGCTCCACACAAGTTCACTGTTTTCGCGGCGAGGATGCGGGTATTGGCGCGGCGATGACGAACGAACAGGTGCAAGTGCATGTGGTGGCCGACGTCGGTGCACTGCTTGGCGAGGGTCCGCAGTGGGTCGCGCGCGATCAAGCCTTGTGGTGGGTCGACATCAAGGGCCGCAAGCTGTTCCGCCTGAAGGATGGCGACTTTAGCGAGTGGGACACGCCGATGCGCCTGGGATCGATCATCCCGCGCGCGTCGGGAGGGTTCATCGCCGGAACCGACCAAGGGATCGCCGCGGTCGAGCCAGAGGCAGGCCGGTTCGAAATCCTGTTCGACCCCGAAGCGGATCGCCCCAACAATCGCTTCAACGATGCCAAGGTGGATCGGGGCGGACTGCTGTGGCTCGGCACGATGGACGATGAAGAGAAACACGCCAGCGGAGCATTCCATCGCTTGGCTGCCGACCTTAGCTGCAACCGCGTGGACGACGGGTATCGAATCACCAATGGCCCGGCGTTCAGCCCCGATGGGCAGACGGTGTACGTCAACGACACGGCTCTGCAGCGCACTTTTGCGTGCGCGCTGGAGGAAGACGGCAGCCTGGCGGGCAAGCGCGTTCTTCGCCAGTGGGGTGAAGGCGAGGGCCATCCCGATGGGATGACCGTCGATGCCGAGGGCTGCCTGTGGATAGCATTCTGGGGCGCCTGGTGCGTTCGCCGCCTGTCCCCCGGGGGAGAAGTCCTGCGCGAGGTCCTTCTGCCGGTATCCCAGCCGACCGCTCCGGCATTCGGGGGCCCCGGTCTGGACCGGCTTTACGTCACTTCGGCCCGCATTGGGCTGAGCGAAAGCGACCTTGCCATGCAACCGCATGCCGGGGCATTACTTATGTTCGAACCAGGGGTCGCCGGGCTTTCCGAGCGGCCGTTCGCCGGTTGAAACGCAAGTAAGCCTGCGAACAGGAGATCCATCATCGCCAATTTCATGTTCGCCACGGGGATCGAGAACAGCATCCCCACCATCAACAACGGTCGAACGCGGGTCGACCAGATGGAGGCCAGCGACCACTACAAACGTTGGCGCGAGGACTTCGACTGCATCGAGGAAATCGGCATCCAGTATCTGCGCTGGGGCCCGCCATTGCACCGCACCTACCTCGGGCCGGGCAAGTATGATTGGGAATATTCCGACCTGATGCTGGCGGAACTGCGCCGGCGCATGATCACCCCAATCGTCGATCTGTGTCACTTCGGGGTGCCCGACTGGATGGGCAATTTCCAGAACCCCGACTTTTCGCAGCAGTTCGCCAATTACGCCGGGGCCTTCGCCGACCGATACCCGTGGGTTCAACTGTATACGCCGGTGAACGAGATGTTCATTTGCGCCGCTTTCTCGGCCAAATATGGCTGGTGGAATGAGCAACTGCAGACGGACATCGGCTTCGTCACGGCCCTCAAGCACATCGTCAAAGGCAATGTACTGGCCATGGTGGAGATATTGAAGCGGCGGCCGGATGCGATCTTCATCCAATCGGAATCATCCGAATATTTCCATGCTGACTCGCCCGGCGCAATCGGACCCGCCGAGATGCTCAACTCTCGCCGGTTTCTAAGCCTGGACCTCAATTACGGCCGCCGCGTCGACAGCGAGATGTACGAATATCTGCTCGATAATGGCATGACCAAGGACGAGTATCACTTCTTCCTCCACAATCGGCTGAAGCAGCACTGCATCCTGGGGAACGATTATTATCGCACCAACGAACATCGCGTGCACGCGGATGGCCGTACGGAGGGATCGGGCGAAGTGTTCGGATATTCCGAGATCACCCGGCAGTATCACAACCGCTATCGCCTGCCGATCATGCACACGGAGACCAATCTGACCGAGGGGCCGACGGGGCAGGAGGGCGTGCATTGGCTGTGGAAGGAATGGGCCAACGTGCTGCGGCTGCGCAACGTGGGCATTCCGACGGTTGGCTTCACCTGGTATTCGCTGACCGACCAGGTCGATTGGGACACCGCCCTTCGTGAGCAGAACGGCAACGTCAATCCGCTTGGGCTGTTCGATCTGGACCGCAACATCCGCAATGTCGGCCGTGCCTACAAGCAGTTGATCAAGGATTGGCGCGACGTGCTGCCAGCGTCTTCCGTGTGCCTCGCGGTGCCGGTCGTGCCGCTCGATCAATATAGCTGGCCGCCCCGTCCCGATATGGAGAGCCCGGAAGGGCATGGTAATACGGCCCAAACCGACGGCCTGGCCGTTCCCCAGCAGCAAGCTGCCAATTCGGATGCCGCGTGAAGCCATGAACCAGCCACTGATCATCGACCGCATCGAAACCTTTCTCGTGCCGCCGCGGTGGTTGTTCGTCCGGGTGGAGACGCGCGACGGAGCGGTGGGCTGGGGCGAGGCTAGCCTGGAGGGGCATGGCGAGGCGGTCATGGGTGCCTTCGAGCCGCTCCGCGACCGATTCATCGGTCATGATGCGCGGCGCATCGAGGACATTTGGCAGATCGCTTATCGCGGCGGATTCTACCGTGGTGGGCCGGTGCTGATGAGTGCCCTCGCCGGCCTCGAGCAGGCGCTGTGGGACCTTAAGGGCAAGGCCGTGGGGATGCAAGCGTGGGACATGCTTGGCGGGGCGGTGCGCGACAAGGTGCGCGCTTATGCGTGGATCGGCGGCGACCGGCCGGACGAGATCGGCGAGGCCGCGCAGGCCCGGCACGCGCAGGGCTTTTCCGCGGTGAAGATGAACGCCACCGCCGAACTCGACTGGATCGGCACGCCGCGCCTGTTCGACGAGGTGATCAAGCGGGTCCAGGCGGCGCAGGCTGTGGGGCTTGACGTCGGGCTGGATTTCCACGGCCGGGTTCACAAGCCGATGGCCAAGCAGCTTGCCAAGGCACTCGAGCCGCTCGGACTATTGTTCATCGAAGAACCGTTGCTATCGGAGAATCTGGAAGGTCTCAAGCAGATCGCCGAGCTCACATCGACCCCGATCGCGCTGGGCGAGCGGTTGTACAGCCGGTGGGACTTCAAGCCGTTCTTCGCGCTTGGCGCAGTGGACATCATCCAGCCTGATCTCAGCCATGCCGGCGGTCTGTCGGAATGCCGGCGCATAGCCGCTATGGCCGAGGCCTATGATGTGGCCGTGGCGCCGCATTGTCCATTGGGGCCACTAGCTTTGGCGGCTTGCTTGCAGTTGGCGGGCTGCACGCCAAATGTCGCCATCCAGGAGATGAGCCTGGGGATACATTACAATGTCGGACACGACCTGCTGAACTATATCACCGATCCCGAGGTGCTGACGCCGAAGGATGGCTATCTGGCGATCCCGCAGAAGCCAGGGCTGGGTGTCACAATCGACGAAGCGGCCGTGCGCCAGGTCGCCGCGGAAGGGCACCGCTGGCGCAATCCGATTTGGCGCCAGCACGACGGCAGCTTCGCGGAGTGGTGATGACGCCTTGTTCCCCGGCCTAGCGGGGGAAGGGCTTAAGCGGCTTGGCGCCGCTCTTTGTGCTCGACGTCGTCAAGCTTGGCGCGGATATCGTCGATCCGCTCCCCGGCCGCCCGCGTGTCATTGTATTTGGCGTCCAGCGCCACTTCCTCTGCCGTCAGCTCACGGAAGTAAGCAATGGAGAAGCGGCGTCCGAAAACATCATCGCCGCGCATCCTGAGTTCGGGATCGGCGTCGGCCGGCAAACTGTCGCGAATGGCGACCAGAGTGGTTATCAGACGATCGAGCGACGTGTGGTCGCTGACCTCGATAAAATCTTTCACGCGAGTACGCATGGTCTTCTCCCTCCCCGGGGAATTCAGTGCCGGGTCGTGTTGCGCCCCGATGATTCCGCGCGCAACGACGAATATGCGGTTAAGGCCTGTTCCGTTTCGGTGTGGTGAACGGTTACAACTGAAAGGGTTCAGACAAGTGAGCGATCAAGCGCTGCTGGTACTTCGCGCCGGAGAATTGGAAGTTGAGCTAAGCCCTTCAACTGGCGGCGCAATTCGTAACTTCACAAGGGTCGAACACGGCTCGCGCCAGGCAGTATTGCGCGAATGTCACACCGGCGAAACATCCGTGCTAGCCGCGGCAAGTTTTCCGCTGGTGCCGTACGTCAATCGCATTCGGGAGGGGCGTTTCACCTTCCGCGGTCGGGAAGTGATGATCGCGCCGAACATGCCGGGCGACATCTCCCCCTTGCACGGGCAAGGTTGGCTTGGCGAATGGGAGGTGGAAAGCGCCAGCGCGACCGCCGCAACGCTGCGCTTCGACCATCCAGCAGCCGAATGGCCTTGGGGCTATGAAGCCGTGCAAACGTTCACGCTCGATAGCGGGGGCCTCCACGTGCAGCTGACCTGCACCAATCGCTCAAGCACGCCGATGCCATGTGGGCTAGGCTTTCACCCTTACTTTCCTTGCACCGCAGAAACCGTGCTCGACACGTCCGTCGCTTGCGCTTGGGAGATTGATCAGAACGTGCTGCCAACCGCCAAGGTACCGGCCACGGGCCGCTTCGACCTGGCGAACAGGCAGGTGTGTGGGCAGGACCTCGACCACGGCTTTGGCGGATGGGGTGGAAGCGCGACCATCACGGACGTGGCGGCTGGCACCCGCGTTGCCATGTCTTCGCCAAACGCGCGCTTCTTCCAACTTTACTCACCGCCGAGCGGTGACATCTTCGTCATCGAGCCGGTGACTCACGCCAACGCCGCGCTAAACGCGCCGGAGAGCGAGTGGGCCGAACTCGGCATGCAGGTGCTGGAGCCGGGCGAGAGTATGACGCTCGACATGCGGATCGACGCCGCCACGTTGTGAGGCCAATGCGCTGGCAGTGAACCGTCGGCGCATGCAGGACGTTTCTCGGCCGTGATGACTCGTGACTTTCTTGACCAGCGGCAGCGCGCGGGCACGTTGGGGCTGGTCATTGCGCTGCATGCGGGCGTGCTTTTGGCGGTGTTGAACGCGCGGGGCGTCGTGACATTCCCGCCCGAGCTGAAGCAGCGATTGGCTGTGTTCGACGTAACGGCTCCTCCGCCCCCGGAGTTGCCGCCGCCGGCGCCGCCTCCGGCGAAATCGCAGCCCAAGCAGGCCGAAGCGCCTCGACCGGCCAAGCCCGAAGGCGCAGCAGCTCCCCCCGCCAAGCTGGCGGAGGCTACTCCGATCAAGGCCGTGGTGCCCAGGATCGTGCTGCCCGCGCCAACGCCCGTCATTGCTGCTCCCACCCCTGCTGCCGGAGTGCAGCCGAGTACCGGCGCGGCGCCAGTGGTGGGGCCTGGTACCGGGGCGGGCGGCAGCGGCAGCGGCACGGGATCGGGCGGGGCGGGTAGTGGCCCAGGAGGGGGCGGGCTCGGCGGCAGTGGCGCTGGGCGCGGAACGGCGCCGCGGCAGATCGCCGGTACGATCACGCGGCGCGACTATCCGCGTGAACTGCGGCGTAGCGCGGTGCCCGTCGAGTCCATCAACCTGCAATTCACGATCGGCACCGACGGCTACGTGCGCGAGTGCAAGATCCTGAAGTCCAGCGGCAGCGCTGTGCTCGATCAGCACACCTGCCGATTGTACGAAGGTCGTTACCGTTACGAACCGGCGCGTGATGCCGGGGGCCGACCGGAGCAGGTGATCGTTCGGGCGACCCGAAGCTGGTTCATCGTCGGCCGCAACTAGCCGCGCTAGACTGTGTCGAGCGGCCGTCCGCGTGTTTCCGGCAGCCAGATCAGCGACACGACCACGCTGATGCCGGTGAAGATCACCGCATACCAGAGCCCCGCATAGATATCGCCCGTGATGGCGCCGATGGCGAAGGCGGTGACGGGCAGAAAGCCGCCCACCCAGCCGGTGCCGACATGGTAGGGGAGGGACAGAGCGGTGTAGCGAACGCGGGTCGGAAACAGCTCAACCAAGGCGGCGGCCTGCGGGCCGTAGACGGCGCATGCGGCCAGCACGAACACCAGCAACCAGCCCACCAGCTTTGGCAGGTTCATGGCGTTCGTGTCCGCCGCCGCAGGGTAGCCGGCCGCCGTGAGCCGCGCCTTGAGTTGGTCGCCGATGTTTGTCTTAAGAGCTTTTAGCTCGGCGTCAGATGCCGCTTGGCCGGAAGGCACGAGCAGGCGCTCCCGGCCAACCGCGATCAAGGTTGAGCCATCGGGCGAGTTCGCGGTCTCGTGCTTGAGGCCGCGTGCGACGAGCAGGCTGCGTGAAATGTCGCAGCTACTGTCGAAGCGACGCGTGCCGGCCGGATCGAACTGCACCGCGCACGTGGCCGGATCGGTCAACACGGTGATCGGGGTCACGGATTGCGCCCGGGCAAGCGCCGGATTGGCGGCCTCGGCGATGGCATGAAAGCCGGGAAAAAATGCAAGCACCCCAAGCACCATGCCGCCGACCATGACCGGCTTTCGCCCGACCCGGTCGCTGAGTGCTCCGAACGCCACGTAGAGCGGCGCGGACACCAGGGTCATCCCCATGACGATCAGGTTCACGGTCGAGCCGGGCAGGCCGACCGAGCGCTCCAGGAATATCTGCATGTAGAAGAAGGTGGCATACCAGACGGCGCCCTGAGCGCACATGATGCCGAAGAAGGCGATGGCGACCAGCTTCAAGTTGCGGCGATTGGTGAAGGCTTCGCGAAGCGGCGCTTTGCTGAGCTCGCCATTGGCCTTGAGCTTGGTGAAGTGCGGGCTTTCGGCCAACTTCGAGCGCATCCAGACGGAGCCGCCGAGCAGCACGACCGACAGCAGGAATGGCACCCGCCAGCCCCACTCGGCGAAGGCTTCCTCGCCCAGAATGGAGCGGGTGACGAAGATCACGCCCAGCGCCGCGACGAGACCGAAGGCGGCGGAGGATTGGATCCAGCCGGTCGACGCGCCGCGCCGGTCGGCTTGGGCGTGTTCGGCGACGTAGATCGCCGCGCCGCCATATTCACCGCCGAGCGCCGTGCCCTGGCAGATGCGCAGCAGGACCAGCAGTATCGGCGCAACAATCCCGGCCGAGGCATAGGTCGGCAACAGGCCGATGCCGAATGTCGCGCCGCCCATCAGGATGATGGTGGCCATGAAGGTCGCCTTGCGCCCGACGCGGTCGCCCATCGCGCCGAAGATCAGGGCGCCGAGCGGGCGGAAGGCGAAACCGGCGGCGAACAGCGCAAGGGCCGCGATCAGGGCCGCGGTGCTGTCTAGCCCGGTGAAGAACACCTTGCTCAGCGTAGCCGCGAGCGAACCGAAGATGAAGAAGTCATACCATTCGAAGGCGGTGCCCGCGGACGAAGCGAGAATGATGCGCGGCATCGACCAGGAACGGCGATCTTCGTGCTGCAATGGATGATCCCCCGGACGCTTGTTCAACGATGGGATAGCAGGCGGGGAAGCCGCGTCCAGCCATCGCCGTGATGCAACCGCCTTACTGCGTCTTGCGGATTACCTCGTCCAGCCGGGCCACCTGCATGCCCCATTTGCTGACGCTCAAACGGTTGAGCAGCGTCGTGCCGTCCGACTGCAAGGCAAGCTCCTGCGCCACGTCCATGCCGTTCTTCATGCGGTAGCGTATCTGGGCTCGGGGACCCGAGGTGGTTACCGATACCGGGCCCACGGCATCGGGCGTCAGCGTCCCGGTGAAGCGTCCCGGCGCTACCGGCTGCATGGTCCAGGTGCGCAAGCGCTCCGGCTTATCACCTTCGCGGATACGTTGAACCAGGATCAGCCCGCCGCGTCCGTCGGAGCGGCCGTCGCTTCGAACGCGCACGCGCTTGCTGCCCGAGGCGATCACCTTGAGCGTGGCGTCGCCTTCTGAGGTACCGGTGAAGAAGGCGATCGGGTCCAGCGTCTTGCTCGCATCCGCGTCGAGCGGCGCGGCGGCCATGCAAGCGCTGGCGGCCACCGTCAGCGGCAAAAGCGCCAGGCGCCGGGTCACGCCTTTCGGCCGGCGATCAATTGCTCCACCACGGCTGGGTCAGCCAGCGTCGAGATGTCGCCTAGGCTGCCAAGCTCGTTTTCGGCGATCTTCCTCAGAATGCGCCGCATGATCTTGCCCGAGCGTGTTTTGGGCAAGCCGGGCGCGAACTGGATGTGTTCCGGCGTGGCCAAAGCGCCGATGTGCTTGCGGACCTCGGCATTGATCTCGGTGCGGATCGCATCGCTGCCGTCGAGGCCCGCGTTGAGGGTCACGAATGCGTGGATCGCCTGCCCCTTGATGTCGTGGGGCACGGCGACGACCGCCGCTTCGGCAACGTGGGGGTGCTCGACGATGGCGCTTTCGACTTCGGCGGTACCGATGCGGTGGCCCGAGACGTTGATCACATCGTCGACCCGGCCGGTGATCCAATAGTCACCGTCCTCGTCACGACGGCAGCCATCGCCAGTGAAGTAGTAGCCTGGATAGGTCTTGAAGTAGGTCTGGAAGAAGCGATCGTGATCGCCCCACACCGTGCGCATCTGGCCTGGCCACGATCCGGTGAGGCACAGATTGCCGCTGGCCGCGCCGTCCAAGCGCTTGCCGGTCGCGTCAACGAGCATGGCGTGGATGCCAGGCAACGGGCGGTTGGCGGAACCGGGCTTGAGCGTGGTCGCGCCGGGGAAAGGAGACATCAGTATCCCGCCGGTCTCGGTCTGCCACCAGGTATCCACGACCGGGCAGCGCCCGTTGCCGACCACGCGCCAATACCAGTCCCAGGCTTCGGGATTGATCGGCTCGCCCACCGTGCCAAGCAGCCGCAGCGAGCGGCGGCTGTGACGCTTCACCGGCGCGTCGCCGTCGCGCATCAAGGCGCGCAGGGCCGTCGGCGCGGTGTAGATGATGGTGACGCCCAAACGGTCGACCGTATCCCACAAACGGCCCGCGTCGGGGTAGGTCGGCACGCCGTCGAACATCACGCTGGTGGCGCCGTTCAGCAGCGGGCCGTAGACGACATAGCTGTGCCCGGTAATCCAGCCGACATCGGCGGTGCACCAGAAGATGTCGGCATCGGTGGGCTCGAAGATCCAGTCGAACGTTGCCGCTGCCCACACGGCATAGCCGCCGGTGGTATGCACCACGCCCTTGGGTTTGCCGGTCGAGCCTGAAGTGTAGAGGATGAACAAGGGGTCTTCGGCGTTCATGGGCTCAGCCGGGCAGTCGGCGGAGAGCGTGTCGCGAACTTCCGAATAATCGATGTCGCGGCCAGGCTGCATGGCCACGTTCGCACCCGTGCGGCGGAGAACGATCACCGTCTCCAGCCCGTCCCCGAGCGCCAGCGCCGCGTCGACATTGGCCTTGAGCGGCACGGTTTTGCCGGCGCGGCGGCCTTCGTCGGCGGTGATCAGCGCGCGGGCGCCGCAGTCGGCGATGCGGCCAGCGACGCTTTCCGGGCTGAAGCCGCCGAAGATCACCGAATGCACCGCGCCGATCCGTGCACAGGCGAGCATGGCCGCCGCTGCCTCGGGGGTCATCGGCATGTAGATCATCACGCGGTCGCCCCGCCTGATGCCGCGGCTTTTCAGCAGATTGGCGAGCCGGCAGGTCTCGGCATGCAGCTCGCGGTAAGTAAGGGTGCGGCCCTCGCCGGGCTCGTCGCCCTCGAACAACAAAGCCGGTCGATCGCCCCGTGTGGCGAGGTGCCGGTCGAGGCAGTTGACGGACAGGTTGAGCTCACCGTCCGCATACCAACGGATATGGAAATCGTCGGCGGCGAAGGACCAGTCGCCGGCCTGTGTGGGCGTCCGGGACCAGTCGAGCCGTGCGGCCATGTCGAGCCAGAAGCGATCCGGATCGTTCTCCGCCTCTCCATGCAGCGCCGCCAATTCGCTCGGGCCGATGCGGCCAGCGAAATCGAGCGGCGGTGCATGGACGGCGTGGCTCATCCGGCCGGTGCCTCCAGCGCCATGTCGATCACAAAGCGGTAGCGCACGTCGTTCTTGAGCAGCCGTTCGAAAGCATCGTTGATGTCGTGCATGGCAATGGTTTCAACGTCCGGATACAATTGGTGCTCCGCGCAGAATTCGAGCATCTCGCGGGTTTCCGGGATGCCGCCGACGCCCGAACCACCGATCGCGCGATTGTTGGTGATCAGCAGGCCGCCATGGATCGGCGGCAAGGGCTCGATCGCTCCGACGATAACCATGCGCCCGGCCCGGCGAAGCAGTTGCAAATAGGGCTGCACGTCGTGCGCGACCGGGATGGTGTCGAGGATGAAGTCGAAGCGGTTGCGCGCGGCCTTCATCTGCTCCCGGTCGGAACTGACGATCACTTCATGGGCGCCGAGTGCCCTTGCGTCCTCGGCCTTGGCCGGCGAAGTGGTGATCACCGTTACATGCGCGCCCAGGGCCACCGCGAACTTGACGCCGAGGTGGCCGAGCCCACCGAGGCCGGCCACCGCGACCTTCTTGCCCGGTGCGACATGCTCTGGATATTGGCGCAGCGGCGACCAAGTGGTGATGCCGGCGCATAGCAAGGGCGCGGCGCGGGCCGGGTCCAGGCCGTCGGGCAAAGCCAGCACGAAATGCTCGCGCACCACGACATGGTCGGAATAGCCGCCCTTGGTGATGGTGCCGTCCTGCTTGTCCGGATTGTTGTAGGTGTAGGTCGCGCCGTTAAGGCAGAATTGCTCCCAGCCTTCGTCGCATTCCGAACATCCAAGGCAGCTGTCGACCAAGGTCCCGACCGCGACGAGGTCGCCGATTTTGGTGCGGGTGACCGACGGTCCCACGGCGGTAACTTCGCCGACGATCTCATGCCCGGGCACTACTGGATAGCGGCTGTTGTGCCAGTCGTTGCGGCATTGGTGGAGGTCCGAATGGCACACGCCTGAGTAAGTGATGCGAAACGCGACGTCGTCGGCGCGCAGGTCGCGGCGCTCGAATTCGATCGGTGCAAGCGGCTGGTCGGCGGATTGAGCGCCCCATCCGGTGGCGTGCGTCGGCATAGGGTTCAGCTTCCTTTGACGAGGGTCGGGGCAGCGCGGCGCAGCACGCGCTCGGCCTGGGTTAGATGGGGACGATCGACCATCCGCCCGGCAAT
The DNA here is from genome assembly GCA_964243335.1 of uncultured Sphingomicrobium sp. GTDB lineage: Bacteria > Pseudomonadota > Alphaproteobacteria > Sphingomonadales > Sphingomonadaceae > Sphingomicrobium. The sequence goes on from CAXTED010000002.1 coordinate 373,016, forward strand.
ACTGAGCACGCCGGCACTTGGCGCCGCGGCGAAGGCGTTGACGATGGCGCGGGCGTGCGCGACCTCGTCGGGCGAAGGCGTGAAGGCGGCATTGATGGGCGCTACCTGGTCGGGGTGGATCGCGAGCTTGCCGGTGAAGCCATCGCGCGCCGCGGCCTGCGCCTCGGCGAGCACTCCGGCCTCGTCACGGAAGTCGGCGAAGATGGTATCGACGGGTTGCACTCCGGCGGCGACCGCTCCGGCCAGGCACAAGGTGCGTGCCAATTGGAAGGTGAAACTGAGCGCGCCGTTCGCGTCGTATTTCGACGATGCGCCGAGGAATGCGGACAAGTCCTCCGCGCCCCAGCTCATCGCGGCGAGGGGCGACTTGGGGTCGCGGTAGCTGAGCAGCCCGAACAGGCTCGCTGCGGTTTCCGTGACGATGGCGTGGATGGGGATGTTGCCGGTGCGATGCGCCAATTGGGTGACGTCGGCCCCGGTTTCGGTCTTGGGGAGGACGATGCCGGTCAGGTCAGCGCTGCCGAGCAGTTCCAGGTCTTTTTTGTGATCGTCGCTGCCGAGTGGATTGACACGCAGCCACCAGGCGGGCCCGCCGCTGCGCCGGGGCAAGCCTTTGAGCACGTCGCGCGCGGCGGCTTTCTGACCTGGCGAGACACTGTCTTCCAGGTCGAAGATGATCGCGTCCGCACCGCATTCGAGTGCCTTGAGGACTTTGCGCTCGCTGTCGGCGGGAACGAACAGCCAGGACCGTGGCTCGGCGCTCATGCGGGGGACCTCTTAAGCAGAGCGGACCGAGTGCACTGGCATACCACTTCGCCGCGTTGATTGAAGCTGCGGTGCGCCCAAGTAACGATGCCCGCATCGTGGCGCGACTTGCTTTCCCGGACCGCGATGCACTCGCTTTCGGAACGGAGCGTGTCGCCCACGAACACCGGCTTGGGGAACACCAGATCGTTATAGCCCAGGTTCGCGACCAGCGTGCCAAGGGTCGTGTCAGACACCCCAACGCCGATCATCAGGCCGAAGGTGTAGATGGAGTTGACCAATGGCTGGCCGAACTCGCTTGCGGCCGCCGCCTCATGGTCGAGGTGCATGGGCTGCGGATTGTGGGTCAGCGCCGAGACCAGCACATTGTCGGTCTCCGTCACCGTGCGGGAGATGGCATGGGCGACATGGTCACCGACCTGCCATTCGTCAAAGAAGCGTCCGGACATAAGCGATCCCTAGGAGGCGAGGAGAAGCTCGGCAACGGCCTGCGTGATGGCGGTGCCGTCGAGGCGGTAGGCGGCGTAGAGATCGGGAAGGGTGCCGGTTTGGCCAAAGCGGTCCACACCCAGCGGTGCCACGCGTTGGCCGCAGACGCCGCCAAGCCATGACAGGCTGGCAGGGGCCGCATCGCAAAGTGTCACCAGTCCGGCTCCGGAGCCCAGTCGTCCGAGCAGTGTTTCGGCGTGGCTTGGCGAGCGTTGACCGCTCCAACGCGCCGCCTGCGCCGCACTCCAACCGCGATGGAGAAGGTCGGGCGAGGTTACCGCCAGCAGGCCAAGTCCGGGCAGGTCGGCGGCAAGCTCGGCGTGCGCGGCGATCGCCTCGGGCATCACCGCACCCATGGCGACGATGGCCGCTTCGACGCCCTCGGCTGGTTCGCGCAGCCAATAGCCGCCAGCCAGCGCGTCCGCCTGCCATGCGTCATTGGCGCGGGGTTCCTGAACGATGCTGCGGGTGGACAAGCGGAGATAGGTGCTCTCGCCATTCTCCGCGTCGATCAGGCGGAAGGCTTCGGTCATGAACAGCGCCAGTTCGTCGGCAAAGGCGGGCTCGTAGTGACGCAGGCCCGGCTGGCCGAGCGCGATCAGCGGCGGATTGATTGATTGGTGCGCACCGCCCTCCGGTCCGAGGGTGACGCCGCTGGGGGTCGCGACGAGCAGGAAGCGCGCATCCTGGTAGCAGGCGTAGTTGAGCGCATCGAGGCCGCGCGCGATGAACGGGTCGTAGAGCGTGCCGATAGGGAACAGCCGCTCGTTCCACAGGTCGCCGGACAGGCCCGCCGCGGCCAGCATCAGGAACAGATTGTTCTCGGCGATGCCCAATTCGATATGCTGGCCGGACGGGGCCGAAGCCCACTTCTGCGCGGAAGGGATCTTCGCCAAAGCAAAGGTGTCGGCCACCGAGCGGCGAGCGAACAGGCCGCGCTGGTTTACCCACGCGCCAAGGTTGGTCGAAACGGTAACGTCGGGCGAGGTGGTGACGATGCGGTTGGCCAGTTCGCCGCCGGCCCGGCTGAGGTCGAGCAGGATCCGCCCGAACGCGGCCTGGGTGGATTGCTCGTCGCCCGAAGGCGCGGGCAGGGCCGGAATGGGCACGGTGCCGAAGCTTCGCGGGCGCTTGGCCCGGGCGATCGGGCTAGCGGCGAGGAGTGCCTCCACGGCAGGCCGCGCATTGTCGCCGATGCCGGCGAGCGGGGTCCATTCGTCGCCCTCCGCGATGTCCATGGTATCGCGTAGCGCGGCGATCTGGCCGGGGTTCATCAGCCCGGAGTGATTGTCCTTATGGCCGGCGAAGGGCAGGCCGAAGCCCTTGACCGTCCACGCAATGAACAGGGTCGGCACGTCGTCGGCGCTCGCCGCATCGAACGCTTCGGTCAGGCTGGCAAGGCAATGCCCACCAAGGTCGCTCATCAGCGCGGCAAGGGCGTTGTCGTCGTGGCTTGCAAGCAAGGACGCGGAGCTGTCGCCGAGGTCGGCCTGGAGCCGCGCGCGCCACGCGGCGCCCCCTTGGTACAGCAGCACGCTATGGTCGGCGTTGGGCAGGCTCTCGAGCCAAGCGCCGAGCGCCGGAAGTTGGTCGATCGCCGCGGCTAATCTCTTGCCGTGGCGGAGTTCGACGATCCGCCAGCCGCACGCCGCGAAGATGTCGGCGAAGCGGGTGAACATGCGGTCCGCGCTGACTGCGTCCAGGCTTTGGCGGTTGTAGTCGAGCACCCACCACAGGTTGCGCACGTCGTGCTTGGCGCCCTCGATCAGCGCTTCGTAGATGTTGCCCTCGTCCAGTTCGGCGTCGCCGACCAGCGCCACGAAGCGGCCACGTTCGGCGTCGGGCAGCTTGCCGTGGGCGCTGAGCCAGTCCTGCATCAGGCTGGCAAAAGCGGTGATTGCCACGCCGAGCCCGACCGAGCCGGTGGAGAAGTCGACCGGGATGCGATCCTTGGTGCGGCTGGGGTAGCTTTGCATGCCGCCAAAGGCGCGGAACTGCTCCAATTGCTCGCGGGTCTGAGAGCCGAGCAGGTAATGGATGGCGTGCAGAACCGGACCGGCGTGGGGCTTTACCGCCACCCGGTCATTGGGTCCGAGCGCATGAAAATAGAGCGCGGCCATGATCGCGGTCATCGACGCGCACGATGCCTGGTGCCCGCCCACCTTCAGCCCGTCGGCGGAAGGCCGCACGTGATTGGCATGGTGGATGGTCCACGCCGACAGCCAGCGAAGCCGGTCGTCGAGGAGCTTCAGCGCGGGCAGGTCGGCGGATGGGAAAGTGTCCATTGGCCTGCCCTAACGCTTGCGGCTGTGCTCGCAAGCGCCCTTCATAAAAGCGGGCTTATGAGGCTACGCGTGCATCGAAGCGTTCCTGTGCGGCGCGGATGCAGGCGATGTGGGCCATCGACCATTGGCCGAGCGCTTCCACCGGTTCGCGCAGCGATTCGCCTAGTTCGCTCAGGGCGTAGGTGACCTTGGGCGGCACGCTCGCCTCGACCGTGCGCGTGACCAGGCCATCGCGCTCCAGCCCGCGCAGGGTGAGCGTCAGCATGCGCTGGGAGATGCCGTCGATCTGGCGCTTGAGGTCGTTGAAGCGGCGCGGCCCTCCGCTGAGTATCATCACGATCAGCACCGACCATTTATCACCGACGCGGTTGAGCACCGGCTGGACGTTGCGGCAACCGGTGCTGTGCAAGGCCAGTTCGACCGGCGCGACGGTGGCGCGATCGGCCAAGGGGGTAGGCACATCGGTGTGCGTCTCGAACATAAAAGTGCCTTCTTGCCAGCGATCTGAGCGGGGTTACCTTGTGTGCCTAAGTAACAAATCCATACCGGAGTTTCAACATGGCCCGTATTCTTCACATCGACAGCTCAATCACCGGCGACAACAGCGTTTCGCGTGTACTCAGCGCACGCATCGTCGATCAATTGCGCGCCGCCGACCCGTCGGCCGAAGTCGTCCACCGCGACCTGGTGGCGCAGCCGCTCGAGCATCTGATGCTGTCATCCTATGCGGATTCGTCCGTGCTCGACGAGTTCCTGGCCAGCGACACGGTGGTGATCGGCGCGCCCATGTATAACTTCGGCGCGCCGAGCCAGCTCAAGGCCTGGATCGACCGCATATTGGTGGCCACCAAGACCTTTCGCTACGGCGCCGACGGTACGCCCGAGGGCTTGGCTGGCGGTCGCCGCGTGATTATCGCGCTCAGCCGTGGCGGCTTTTACGCCGAAGGCTCGCCGACCGCGTCCCTCGAGCATTTGCAAAGCTACCTTGCCGGCGTGTTCGGCTTCATCGGACTGACGCCGGAATTCGTCGCGGCGGACGGCATTGCGGTCGGTCCCGAGCAGCGCGAGCAGTCGGTTGGCCAAGCACTCGGTGAAATCGAGCGCATGGCGGCTTGAAGCTGCCTTCAAGCGCAAACGCGGGCGCGTTGATCGTTTCTGCCAATTGATGTAGTCGTCATGAAGAACTCGGGGGGGCTCTTCATGACGACTTTGGCTGAAAATCCGCGCACTTTAGTACCGTCGGACGACGGGTTCTTTCTTCGCGGCGCCACTGCTATGGCGCTCGTCATAGCCGCCGGTTTCTCGCTCCAGTTGGGTATGGGCCGATCGACTTTCTCCGCCCCGCTTCTCGTTCACGCTCATGCGATCGTGTTCATGGGGTGGATCACGCTCTACTTGTTACAGAACGCCTTGGTGGCGACCGGCAACATCGCGCTCCATCGGCGGCTTGGCTGGATCGGCGCGGGGTGGATCGTGGCGATGCTCGTGCTGGGTTGCATGGTGACGATCGCCATGGCCCGGCGGGGGCAAGTGCCGTTCTTCTTCCGTCCTTTGCACTTCCTTGTGTTCGATCCGATGACGTTGTTCGGTTTCGTCGGCCTGACGGTCGCCGCAATCGTGATGCGGCGGCGGACCGACTGGCATCGTCGCCTGCACTTCTGCGGCACGGCCCTTCTGATCGGGCCGGGTTTTGGCCGGCTGCTGCCTATGCCTTTGATGACGCCCTGGGCATGGGAGGCGACATTTGCCGCGGTAATGATCTTTCCGGCGGCTGGCATGCTGTCGGACAAAAGGCGCACCGGCCGCATGCACCCGGCTTGGGCGTGGGGTGTCGGTGCGATGATCGGGACGCTGCTGCTGACGGAGGCGATCACGTACAGCCCGGTGGGTGACGCGCTGTACCGTTCGGTCACGGCGGGCTCGCCGGGCGCGGATGTGGCGCCGCTGGAGTTCGCTGCCCCTCCGCCTGATCTCTTGGTGACCGGACGCACCTGAACCGCTGCAAGGTAAGCTACTCTAACGCTTACGAACTCCGCGAGATCGGAAAGGACTAACCAAGACTTCCCGTTACGCCAGCAGCCGTAGCGGGTTCTCGATCAAGCCCTTGAGCGCCTGCAGGAAGCTCGCCGCGTCCCAGCCGTCGACGACCCGGTGATCGCACGACAGGGACAGGTTCATGCGTTTGCGGATTTCAAGTTCGCCGGCGATCGGAACGACCTGTTCCTCGACCTTGTTGACGGCGATGATCGCAACTTGGGGCGGGCTGATCACCGGAGTCGAAGTGATCCCACCCATCGGGCCCAGGCTCGACAGAGTGATGCTGGCGCCGGAGAGCTCCTCGCGCGTGGCCTTTCCGGTTCGGGCGGCCTCGGACAGGCGCAGCACCTCGGTGGCGATGTCCCACACGCTCAGCGCGTGGGCGTTGCGGATCACCGGCACCATCAGCCCGCCCGGTGTTTGCGTGGCGATACCCATGTGCACCGCGCCGTGCCGGGTGATGACGTTGGCAGCGTCATCATAGGTGGCGTTGAGCGTCGGCCATTGGGGAATGGCGCGGGCCATGGCGGTGATCAGGAATGGCAGCAGGGTAAGCTTGGGCTGACCGGGCGAACGATCCCGGTTCATCATCGCGCGCGTGTCTTCCAGCGCGGTGACATCGAACGCCTCGACCAGAGTGAAATGCGGGATGCGGCGTTTCGCCTCCTGCATGTTCTCGGCGATCTTGCGGCGCAGGCCGACGACCTTGATCTGCTCGTCGGGGCGGGTCGAACCGGTGGTACGGCCTGCAACGCTGCCGCCATTGTAGAGGAGATAGGCGTCGAGGTCGGCGTGGCGGACGCGGTCGGATGTGGTTTTGACTTGGGCCAGATCGATGCCGAGGTCGCGGGCGCGCTGACGAACGGCAGGGGAGGCGAGGACGTGCTGACCTGCTCCCACTCCCGCTGGCGGAAGGGGGCTGGGGGGAGGGGCTGCTGGGATAGCGGCTTGCGATGGACCCGACGGCCCGGCCCTCTCGCCGCTTTGCGGCCCTTGTTCGCTCGCTCCCGCGGGAGCGGGTGGAGGTGGCACAACCGCCACTTCCAGGGTCGGATTAGCTTCCTCTTGCGCGTGCGTGGGAACCGCGGAGCCGTCGCCCATGGGAACGGGTTCCTCGCCCGCCGCGCTGATCGCGTCGGTCTCGATCTCCACCAGCACCGAACCAATGGCTATCTGGTCGCCGACTTCGCCGGCCAGCTTGCGGACGACCCCCGCAACGGGGCTTTCCATCTCCACGGTGGCCTTGTCGGTCATCATGTCGGCGAGCTGCTGATCTTCCTCGACGCGGTCGCCCACGGCGATGTGCCACGCGACGATCTCCGCCTCGGCAATGCCTTCGCCAATGTCTGGAAGCTTGAACAAGAAGGTGGCCATTTAAGCTGCCATCACTTTCTGAAGTGCGGTTTTAAGGCGGATCGGTCCGGGGAAGTAGATCCATTCGTAGGCGTGCGGATACGGCGTGTCCCAGCCGCTGACCCGGCCGACCGGCGCCTCCAGGTGATAGAAGCAGCGCTCCTGCACCAGGGTCACCAGTTCGGACCCGAAGGCGGATGTTTGCGTGGCTTCCTGCACCACCAGGCAGCGGCCGGTTTTCTTGACCGACTCCTCGATAGTGGCGATGTCGAGCGGCACCAGCGTGCGCAGGTCGATGACCTCCGCGTCGATGCCATTCTCTTCGACCGCGGCTAGGGCAACGTGCACCATGGTGCCATAAGCCAGCACGGTGAGGTCGTTGCCGGCGCGCACGATCGCCGCCTTGCCGAGCGGCACGGTGTAGTGGCCGTCCGGCACCTGTGACGAGGGATGCTTGGCCCACGGAGTCACAGGGCGGTCGTGATGCCCGTCGAACGGCCCGTTGTAGATGCGCTTGGGCTCCAGGAACAACACGGGATCCGGATCCTCGATCGCGGCGATCAGGAGGCCCTTGGCGTCGTACGGGTTGGACGGGATAACCGTCTTGATGCCGGCGATGTGCGTGAACAATGCCTCGGGGCTTTGGCTATGGGTCTGGCCGCCGAAGATGCCGCCGCCGTAGGGCGAGCGGATGACCATCGGCATGGTCCACTCGCCGGCGGTGCGATAGCGCATGCGGGCGACTTCCGAGACGATCTGGTCGTATCCGGGGTAGATGTAGTCGGCGAACTGAATCTCGATCACGGGTTTGAGGCCATAAGCCGCCATGCCGACCGCGGTGCCGACGATGCCGCCCTCGCTGATCGGAGCGTCAAAGCAGCGGGTCTTGCCGAACTCGCGCTGAAGGCCTTCGGTGGCGCGGAACACCCCGCCGAAGAAGCCGACGTCCTCGCCGAACACGACGATGTCGGGATCGGCGGCCATAGCGACGCGGTGGGCGTCATTGATCGCCTGGATCATGTTGCGGTTGGTGACGGAGGGCACGGCGTCGCTCACGATACGTCTCGCCCAAGAAACTCGCGAGCTTCGGCCAAGGCCGCCTCGCGCTGTTCGACCAGGTGCCACGGCGCCTCGGCAAAGACATCCTCGAACATCGATCCGATGCGCTCAAAGCCCTGGTCCGACAGTACGCCCATGGTTTCGGCCTGCTTCTGCGCGGCGCGTACCGCGACATCGGCTTCCTTGACGATGGCAGCGTGACGTTCCTCGTCCCACTCGCCGATGGCCAGCAAATGAGCCTTCAGCCGCTCGACCGGATCGCCTAGCGGCCACGCCTGCGCTTCGCCAGCGGGGCGATAGCCGGTTGGATCGTCGGAGGTGGAGTGTCCTTCCGCGCGGTAAGTGAAGAACTCCAGCAGCGTCGGCCCGGCATTGGCGCGAGCGCGTTCAGCGGCCCAGGATACCGCAGCATAGACCGCCAGCGCGTCGTTGCCGTCGACTCGCATTCCGGCAATGCCATAGCCGATCGCGCGCGCGGCGAAGGTCGATTGCTCCGCCCCGGCGAGCCCCGAGAAGCTGGAGATCGCCCACTGATTGTTGACGACCGCGAGGATGACCGGAACCTGGTACACGGCGGCAAAGGTCAAGGCGCTGTGGAAGTCACCCTCGGCGGTGGCGCCGTCGCCGATCCAGCCCATCGCAATCCGGCTATCACCCTTGATCGCGGAGGCCATCGCCCAGCCGACCGCCTGGGGATATTGCGTACCAAGGTTGCCCGAGATCGAGAAGAAACCGTGCGCCTTGTCCGAATACATGATCGGCAATTGGCGGCCCTTCAACTTGTCGCCGCTGTTAGAGTAGATCTGGCAGATCATCTCGGTCAGCGGATAGCCGCGCGCCACCAGCAGGCCTTGCTGGCGGTAGGTCGGGAAGCACATGTCGTCGGGCAGCAGAGCGGTGGCGGCGGCAATCGCGATCGCTTCCTCGCCGGTGCATTTCATGTAGAAGCTGGTCTTGCCCTGACGCTGGGCGCGATACATGCGGTCGTCGAAGGCGCGTACGGTGACCATGTCGCGCAGCATCTTGCGCTTGATCTCCGGGTCGATACGCGGCGCCCAAGGGCCGACCGCCTGGCCATCATCGCCAAGCACGCGCACCAGGCTGTCGGTCAGCGGAAAGGTCTCGCGCGCCGTCGCGGTCGGCTCGGGCCGCGGCGCTTCGCCTGCGCCGGGTACGACGATGTCGGAGAAATCGGGCGTGTCACCCGGCCGGTACCGCGGTTCGGGTACGTGCAAGGCCAAGGCCGGCGCATTGCGGCGATCGGGGGCGGATGGTTCGATGTTCATCGCCTGCGGCGCTTAATGCGGCTCGCGCCCGCTCGCAACTGCCGCAAAGCGGTGCGAGGTACCCCAAGCGGTTGACCGCTCCCATTGCGCACGGCTAGCGGCAGGGCAGTTGTTCCAGTGCTTGCCGAAGGTCTGTCCCCAATGTCCGATACACCGCCCGATCGCCTGTCGCTCAACCCGACCAGCAAGTTCTTCGACGCCGACCTGCTGGGCCGCGGAGTCGGGATACGCTTCAACGGTGTCGAGAAGACCATCGTCGAGGAATATTGCGTGTCGGAAGGTTGGATCCGGGTTGCCGCGGGCAAGAGCCGAGACCGCTTTGGCAATCCGATGACCGTGCAACTGAAGGGCAAGGTGGAGCCTTACTATCAGGATGTCGCCGCCAAGGGTGATGGGGCTGTGGTCCCCGACGAAGCCGCGACGGACGACTCTCCCGATAAAGCGTGAACGAACAAGGGCGGCCAGTGGCCGCCCTTGTCGCTTTGATTGATCCGAGGTCGCCGCTTAGATGGCTGGACCGGCTGGCGTCGCGCTGCTGGGGTAGGACGGCGACGAACGGCGGCTGCGCTTATAGTCATACAGCTTCTTCGCGCCGTAACCGAGCGCCAGGGCCGTGCCGAGCGGACCAAAGCCGCGGCTTGCCACGCGAGCTCCGACCAGTCCGAGCAATGCACCCTTTACGCCACTGTTCCGGCCAGCGACTTTGTTGCCGATGAAAGCGCCTGCGATCTTGCCCAACATAGCTCTACTCCTGCTGTCGTGATGATGTGCGCCTCAAGCGCGTGAGGGTGGCGGCGGGTTCCTTACCGGTGGCCATGATCGGCTTGGCGGATTTCACCAATTCGCGGTGGGACTTTGCGCCAACAGCCGCGCCAGAAAAGTAGGACTTTCGGCGACAATGGCGGAATTGCGGGTTTGGCACGCCCTTTGAATAGTGTCTTGCATCCCCGCCGACCGATCGGCGGACACAGGTTCAGGAGAAATCATCATGTTCGCCAAATCGTCGCTGTTCGCCGCCCTTGCCGCCGTTGTGCTCAGCACCCTTGCGGTAGGCATGGCCGTTGGACCCGCCACGGCTTCGGTGTCCCTGTGGAATGCGAGCAGCCTCCATGCTTGAGCCCCTCGAAGCGCGGGCTCCGGTGCGCACGCCGCGGCTCGAGCGCATGTCATCGCCCGCGGCCAAGGCACCTGAGCCGGTCGCTCTCTTTACCCGCTTTGGCCAGGCCGTGACCCACTTGGTCGAACGCCTGGAAGATCCCGCACGCATGCTTCGGCTGAGCCGGATCGAGCTTGAGGGCAGCCTGATGGCGGTCAACCGCAAGATCCGCCGTGCCGCCGCCGACCTTCGCGCCGTGCAGAATGCGGAGCAGGCCGAGGCTGCCGCGGAGCAAGGCTGGTCCGACAAGGCCGACCTGGCTGTGGCGCACGGCCGCGACGATCTTGCACGGCTGGCGATCGTCCAACGCCTGCTCGCCGGACAGCGTCGATCGGCAGCTCAGGATGCGGTTGCTGCGAGCATCGAGGCAGCCAACGTGCTCGCCAGTGATGCCGACCGGCTTCGTACCGCCATCGCCGACGTGTGGCTTCGTCAACGCGCCCTGACCGGTCGCTTCGCCGATGCCAGCGTCACGCCTGACGAAGCGACGATTGACGAAGAACTCGAAACCCTCAAAGCCGCGCGTCAGACCCGCGCCAACTAAGGACGTATTCCACCATGGATCGCACCCCTTTGTTCACCATCGATCGCCGTGAAAAGAAGCTCCTCGGCGTGTGTTCGGGCCTGGGCAAGAAGTTCGGCATCGACCCCACGGTGATCCGCATCGGCGTCATCGCCGCGGCTATCCTGTTGTCCTTCAAATGGATCCTGCTGGCCTATGTCGCCGCGGCCCTGCTGGGCGGGGCGGCCAAGCGCACCAGCATCGGCCGGGGCCGGACCAGCGAATTCGACCGCATGGGCGAAGCGCCGCGACGTGAGTCGATGCGCGACGCTCGCGAGCACCTCGACACAACGGACCGCAAGATGATGTCGGTCGACCATCATCTGAACACCCCGCAGAACGACGAACTGGCTCGCCAGATCGAGGCTCTGCGCCGCGGGGAAGAGATCAAATGATCCCCGCGGACAGCATCTTCGCCATCGGCGCGGTGGCGCTGGCCGGACTCATCATCGCTGCCGTTGCCGTGCTCAAGGGCTGGCAGGGCTGGATCGACCTGCGCAAGATGGAGATCGCCAGCAGCAGCGGCTTCGCCGATCCAACCGCCCCGAAGGTGGGCGGACGGATTGAGATCGCCGACCTCAAGGAACGCGTGCGCAAGCTCGAACAGATCGCCAGCGGCATCGACCTCTGACGAGGTGCCCTAGAAGCCGAACCGCGCCGTGAGCCGGATGTCGCGGCCGGGTAGAGGGGCATAGTCCTTCAGCAGGCTGGTGTGACGGCGGGCATCCACATCGAGCAGATTATTGGCCGACAGCCCCAGGCTCAACTCGGGCCGATCGGTCAGCGGACGCCAGTTCAGCGATGCGTTTACCAGAGTGAAGCCTTCCGTGGGCGTTTCCACCGGCGCGATCTTGCGCTGGGCGAGTTGCGCTCGACCTCAAGGCGACCATCGATGGCGCCGCGGCGACCCTCTACGGCACCCAGGAGACGGAGCGGGGGAATCTGCGGCGCATTGCCGAAGCCCTTCACCTTGGCGCGGACGTAATCGGCAACACCTTCAAAAGCGACTTGAACCCCGCCGAAGGTGCCAGCTTCCGCCCGCGCTTCAAGCTCGAAGCCGGTGAAGCGGGCGCGGCCCTGAAGATATTGATAGACGGGGAGGTCGTCCTCGATGTCACCGGTGGGCGCCTGGTAGATGAAGTTCGCAAAGCGGGTGTGGTAGACCGAGGCGCCAAAGGTCAGCGGTCCGGCGGCCTTGCGCAGGCTGAACTCGGCCGAGGTGATGTGTTCCTTGCTGAAGTTGGGGTTCCCCACCTCGAACGCCTGGGTTCCGCCGTGCGGGCCATTGGCGAACAGTTCATCCACCGACGGCACGCGCTGCGAATAGGTCAGGTTGAGACCGGCACGAAGTGTCTGGGCACTGCCGTAGCTTCCGCCAAGGGCGCCGGACACCGCCGTGAACTTGCGGTCGAATGCCGGATTGCCGATGGCGTCGTCGGCCGCGGCGGTCAGGCGGTGGAATTCCAGCCGCCCACCGACCTCGGCTCGCCACGGGCCTTTTTCAAAGTTCTGCAAGGCAAATACACCCAGCTCGCGCGTGCGGTTGGGTGGCAGGAACTTCTCTTCGCCTTGGATCCGCACCTTTCGGTCGAGTCCCTGGACGCCGAAAGCGCCGCCAAAGCCGCCACGCGTACGCTGCACCAGTTCCAGCCGGGCTTCGGCGCCCTTGGCGAAGAAGGAGCTACCGATCTCGCCGCTGTCCTCGACCTCATCGTGCCGATAATCGACGGCGCCGGCACGAAGCCGGGCGAACTCCAGAAAGCCGTGAAGCGGCACTTCCGCGCGGGCATCATAGCGGGTCTGGCGAAGGTCGATGTGAACCTGCTCCGACTCACTGCCCGGGGTGAGTGCATAGCGGACGGGGACGCCGTAATTATTGCCCATTCGGCTAACGGAGAAGCCGACGTTCAGCGGTCCATCGACGTAGGCCACGGCGCCGGCATACTCATGGCTTCGCGCCGCCGAGTTCGGGAGGAAGTCGCGAAGGTCGGCAAGCGCGGCGACCTCGGAGTCGCCGGTGGCGATCGCCTGGCGGCGCAGGGGTTTGCTAAGCACGAAGCCGCCAATGCGCAGGTCATCGGTACGCAGAGCGGTGCCGTCGGCGTGAAGCACGATATGCTCGCCGACCGGCACGTCGAGGGCCAAGCCGCCGGACCGTTCTCGAGCGGCGCTGCCAAGCGTGGCGTTGCCGTCAATGTGAAACGCATTGTCGGGCACGTTGCGCGGGATCCGATTGTCGACGACATTGACGACGCCGCCGATGGCCGAACTGCCGAACAGCAAGGCCGCGGGGCCGCGGAGGACTTCGATCCGCTCGGCCGTGAGTGGGTTGATGGCCACCGCATGGTCGGCGGAGGAGGTCGACACGTCCAGGCTGCCAATGCCATCGGTAAGCACGCGGATGCGGTCGCCGCCAAGCCCGCGGATGATCGGGCGCGAGGCGTTGGGGCCAAAACTGGTGGCGCTTACGCCCGGCTGGCTGGCGAGGGTCTCCCCAATGGTCGAGCGAACCTCACGCGCCAAGGTTTCGCCGCTCAAGACGGAGATGCCGCCAAGCACGTCCTCGCGCGACCGGCGCACGCCCGTCACGACGATATCGTTCGAACCAAGCTGGCCATGATGGTCGGGGGCTGCCCGCGTCCCTGCGGCATTCGGTGCAGCTACCGATGTGTCTACGGTCGCGGGAACGTCTGCGACGGGATCGACCGCAGGTTGCGCCGCCTGCGCGGCGGCGAGAGCAAGAAGGGAGATCATGGGAAGGAAAAATCCTCGAAATTCAACGTGTCGGGGAGGTCTCTAGAAGCTATGATATATAGTATCAAGCGCTTGGATGAGAAAAACGATCGTTTTGACCCGCTTGCCGCTCGCCAGTTCGAAGTGGGCTGGCTAGACGACGTCCATGTATGTTTCCCATCTTGAATGTTCGCTGACCGGGGAGCGCTACGCCGCCGGTGAGATCCACAATCTGTCTCGCGCGGGGCGGCCTTTGCTGGTGCGCTACGACCTGGAAGAGGTTCGCCGCGTTCTCAGCCGTGAGGTGCTTGGCGGTCGCGCACCGGGAATGTGGAAATGGCGCGAACTACTGCCGCTGCCGACAGGTGCCGAGCCGGTCACCCTGGGCGAGGTGGAGACGCCATTGCTGGCGCTGGACGGCGTTGCCGGTGCGGCGGGTAGCCCGGCGGGGAGCCTCTTGGTCAAGGATGAGGGCCGACTGCCGACCGGTTCGTTCAAGGCGCGCGGACTGGCGATGGCGGTCAGCATGGCGAAGCATCTCGGGATCACCGACATCGCCTTGCCCACCAACGGCAATGCCGGCGCCGCTTTGGCCGCTTATGCCGCCGCCGCCGGCATGGGGGCGACGGTGATCTGCCCGGCCGAGACGCCGCTGCTTAACGTCACCGAGACCGCCGCCTATGGCGCGCGGGTGTTCGTTGCCGACGGGCAGATCGACGAATGCGGGCGGCTGGTGGGCGAGGGGGCGGCGGCGGGTCGCTGGTTCGATTGCTCGACGCTGAAGGAGCCATATCGCGCCGAAGGCAAGAAGGTCATGGGGCTGGAGCTTGCCGAGCAGCTCGACTGGACCCTGCCCGACGCGATCTTCTACCCGACCGGCGGCGGCACCGGCCTGATCGGCATGTGGAAGGCCTTCGACGAGATGGAGGCGATCGGGCTGATCGGCCCCGAGCGTCCGCGTATGTTTGCGGTTCAGGCGACCGGCTGCGCGCCGATCGTGCGGGCGTGGGAAGCAGGGGAGGAGTTCGCCCAGCGCTGGGAAGGCGCGGCGACGGTGGCCACCGGCATTCGCGTGCCCAAGGCGGTCGGCGACTTCCTGATCCTGCGCGCGGTTCGGGAGAGCAAGGGCGCGGCGATCGCCGTCGACGAGGATGCCATTCGCGCCGGCGTCGACGAGGCGGCGGCGCGCGACGGGCTCCTGATGTGCCCGGAAGGCGGCGCAACGCTGGCCGGTTGGCACAAGGCAATCGCCGACGGACTTGTCGGGCGAGAGGAAAAGTCGGTGCTGTTCAACTGCGCGGCCGGAAATAAGTACCCGCTGCCGGACGTGGCGCAGCGCATCCGCCTGGCGGAGGTCAACGGCGCCACCCTCTGAGCACGGCGCGAGTACCGATGGGTTGGCACGTTTTGCTAACCAATGGTCGTCAAAGGCGCCTTGAACCCGGGCGTAGGCAGTCCAACTTCTTGGCAAACAAGAGCGCAAACGAGATTGGCACGCTTCATGCAGATCGTCTGGCATGAAGCGCAGCCATTCGGCCGCCGCTCTAGCAATAGGACGACCATGACGATGACCTCCGTGACCGACCAAGCTCCGTCGAAGCCAAATCTGCTGACCCGCTCGGATACCATGCTCGGCATCTGCCAGGGCCTTGGAGAGGACCTCGGAATCAATCCCGACTTCCTGCGCGTGGCGTTGGGCGTCGGACTGATCTGGCAGCCGGTCATCGCCGTCTGCACCTACCTCGGGATCGGCGTGCTGGTGTTTGCGTCCCGCATGCTGTTCCCGACCCGCGTTCGAGTGGCTGACGACACGGAGGAAGTGTCGGTCGTGCCGGCAGCAGCCGTTCAAAGCGCGAATGACGTCGAGGCTGTCGCACAAGCAGCTTGACGCGACTGAGCATATGCAGCAATTTTGTGCGGTGCAGCAACGACTTGCGACTTGAGCTGTTTGTCTCCTGTCCGATCGGTTGGTCGGCAGGAGAACAAGCATGTCCGGACTTCAAAGTACCATCGCCCGCCTGAAGGGACTTCGGTTGGAACTGCCGACCGTTGGGCATGCCGACGGCCGCCTCCAACCGCTGGAGCAGTTCGGATCGAATCCCGGCGCGCTTGCGGCCCATTTCTACGTTCCGGCGGACTTGCCAGCCGGCGCCCCGCTGGTTGTCGTGCTCCACGGCTGCACGCAGAACGCCGCTGGCTACGACCATGCGGCGGGTTGGTCGCGAGCCGCCGACCGGCTTGGCTTTGCTTTGCTATTCCCGGAGCAGCGCCGGGCGAATAATCCGAACCTTTGCTTCAACTGGTTTTCGCCGGTCGACGCCACGCGGGACGGGGGCGAAGCGCTGTCGATCCGGCAGATGATCGCAACCCTGCAGGCCGCGCACGCGATCGATCCGGCGCGCATCTTCGTGACCGGATTGTCGGCGGGCGGCGCAATGGCCGCGGTGATGCTGGCGGCCTATCCGGAGGTCTTTGCCGGTGGCGCGGTGATTGCCGGGCTGCCCTTTGGCACAGCGCACACCGTCCCTGCAGCCTTGGAGCGGATGCGGGGCCACGGACTACCCAAGGCACCAGAGCTGATGCGCCTTGTGACGCAGGCGGCGCCCTCGGCCGGTCGCTGGCCGACCCTGTCGGTGTGGCATGGAACGGCGGATGCGACGGTTGATCCCGACAATGGGGAAGCGCTGGTCGATCAATGGCGCGGCCTGCACGCTCTTCCCGCCGCTCCTTCGAAGACAGATAAGGTCGATGGCCATATGCGGCGCGTCTGGAACGGCGCGGATGGACGGACGCTGGTGGAGCACATCGCCGTCGCCGGTCTTGGTCACGGCACGCCGCTGAGCAGCCGGGAGCCTGGCAGCAGCGAGCATGCGGCACCGCACATGCTCGAAGCGGGTATCTCCTCTACCCAGCACATCCTCGCCGGTTGGGGTCTCGCCGCCGAGCCCGTGCGCCGAGCAACGTCGGCATCTGATCCAGCACCGGCAAAGGCGGCCGTTCCCCGCCGGCATGCCATCAAGAAGCGCGTTCTTGAGCCGGTGCTGTCACGGGCCACCAAAGTGCCCGACCCGATCACCCGCACGATCGAGAGCGCGCTGCGCAAGGCTGGCCTGATGCGCTGACGAGCGGGTTAGGCTTACCCGCTGTTCACCTCAGCGAAGCGTTGGCGCGCATCAGGCGGAAGGCGGCGACGGCTAGCACCAAAGTTCCCAGCAACAGCGCCGCCCACAGCAAGAGCTTGCGGGGGTTGAGTGCGCCATCGGGCTCGCCTGGCTGAAGCGCGATGATTGGCGGCGGCTCGCTGGCAGCCGCCAAGGTCGCCATCGGCAATTTGGCGAGGTCAAGCGTGTCGCCTTGCGGCGCGATCTCCGCCAGCGAGAGGTAGTTGGGGGCCGCCTTCGCCTGCCCGACAGCGAGCCGATAAGGGGCTGTGCCGCTCAGCGCCACCAACAGGTCGACGGGCTCGAACAGCAGTTCCAATCGCGGCGCGGCGGAGAAGCCGGCGGTGCGGCGGTCGGCCTCGAGCCGATAGCTGGTCATCGGCGCACCGACTAACTCCAGTGTGCTCTTGCCGCGATCCGGTTGCAGCGTTCCTGCCGCCAGCAGCGTCCAGCGATCCTTGCCGACGCTGCGCCCGAACAGCCGAACCGGCACCACGCCATCGGCGCGCAAGGGGGTTACTCGGATGGCCGCTAGCAGCCCCATGGGTGGCACGTCGAAAAGCGCTTGATGCGGGTCGGCAAGCGTTAGAGGCTGCGTGGGGATGCCGGTGCGCTCGGGTGCGGCAACGGTCGCTATGACGGCACTTGCACCCTTGAGAGTGACGCCGTCCGCGCCGCCCCAACTGATGCCGACGAAGCGATCGCGCAGGCGCGCGCCGTTGAGCATGACCTCGGCACCACCAAGTGGGGCGGCGCGATTGACGGGCCGGAACAGCACCTTCTGTGCCAACGGCTCCCAATCCTTCAGATTGGTGCTGGTCAGCAGCGTCAATGTGATCGGCCTGCCCGCCGGAAGGTCGGCGCGCAGACTGATCGCGTCGATCGGCTCGCGCACGCCGCGCGTATCGAGCAGCGCCGCGGCTGGCGGTAGATCCTGATCGGCAGATGCGGAGGACTGGTCGACGACCACGGCGCGGGTGACACCATTGCCTTCGATCCGCACGGACAAGTCCGCGTTTCGCAGGTCGTCCCCGGAGCCGATCACCGGGTAGACGGGCAGGTCCACGCTGCGTCGAGGACCACGCGGGCGGCTGGTTTCGAGCAGCGCCAGCGGCACAACCTTGCCGCGCGCATCGAAGACCCGAATGTCGCCGAGGTCGGGGCGGCGCACCGCGGCCAGCATGGCGGCTGGCAAGCTCACGCGCTGCAGCCGTCCTCCGGGCGCGGGTTGCAGGGAGGTCTGGCGAGCAAAGGCTTCCGGCTTCGACGGGTCGGCCGTGGGTGCCCGGTTGCAGGCCGAAGCCAACACAAACAGCATGCCGGCAAGTGCTGCGCGGCCCTTCACGCCGGCTGCTCCCCGATCGTGCGTTTGGGCGGCAGCGGCACGAAATAGCCGATCACCAGCATCAGCACGCCAACGCCGATAAAGGTCACGATCCGCTCCCACCCTTGTGCATTGGACATGTCGACCAACAGCAGTTTGACGACCACGGCAACGAGCAGTCCGGCACCGACAAGCCACGACGTGCGCAGGGACCGGCGATGCGCAAACAGCATCAGCCCCATCGCCAGCAGCGTCCACAGGATCGCCAGACCGGTTTGCACGACCGAACTTTGGCCAAGCGCTTCAGGAGTCCAGCTTACGCCGAGCCAATGGTGCGCGGTCCGCAGCCAAGCGCCGTTAAGCGCGGCAAAGGCGAGCGCACCGCCGGCAACCAGGCCTGGCTTGCCGATCAGGGGGCCAGCCGCACTCGGCCGATCATGCGCGCCCCGAACGGTTCGGCGCCACAGTGCGAGTGCGACTAGCGCTAGGCCGACCGACAGATCGACCGGATTGATCAGCGGCACGAACGGCAGAGGATCGGTGATGCCCTCGGCCCAGAGCGCCGCCGTGAACGCACCGCCATACGCCAGCATCGCCAGCGGCACGGCGGCAGTCCACCAATAAGCACGCGCGGAGGGATTGAGCGGCCAACGCAAACCTTCGCTACTTGCAAGGGGTGCTGCTCGCCCGGCCCAGCGGGTCAGCAGGGCCAGGATCGCGACAGTGCTGATCAGGAAAACCACCCCCGCCCAGGACGTGTTCCACAGCTCGCCGCGGTCGATGCCAAGCTGCAGGCAGTCGGCCAGCATCGCGGTGAGCAGCCACACGCCCCCCGCATGCACCAGGCGATTCCACCTGATCAGCGCGCCGCTGTTTCCCGCTGATAGAGCGGAGTCGCTCCGCCGCAGCAACGTGTAATGCGCGGCCAACGCGAGCAGCCAGGCCATCCAGTCGGGACTGAGCAGCACGTGGCGCATCGCCGCCAGGCTGACGAGGAACGACAATGCGAGCAGCGGCAGGCTGACGCGCGCCGGCCAGCTTGCCACTGCCCACGCGCGGCGGCGCCCGAACCAGTCCGCGATGGCTGCGGCGGCCAGCAAGGCCAGCATGGTCAGCAGGATCTGCTGGTGCTTTGCGAACACCGGCGGATCGTAACCATCCGAGCGCATATTCGGAAGCTTCCGGGTAACCTCCGCCATGATGGCCGTGGCCACCAGCGCGAAGCCGCCGAGGAACACCGCGTGTCGAAGGCCGAATTCGATCTCGGCATAGCGCGCGGCCCAGCGCGACCCGCTGTGCGGCAGCCTGTCGCGCATCCACCAGGCGGTCAGCAGCAAAGGCAAGGCCGCCAGCGCTGGGCCGACAAAACCGTCGTTCGCGAAGGGCACCGCGGACAAATTGGGTGCCAGATTGTAGAACAGGATCGCCGCCGCGACCGCCTGCAACAGCAGTCCGAACAAACGCGGCATCCAGCGCGCCTGCCTGGCGCCGACCCAGAACGCACCGGCACCTTCCAGCGCCCATGCAGAGGAGGTCCACCGCGCGTCGAGGGCAAGCGGCACCGCCAAGGTCACGAAGCCGATGCCGATCGCCAGCAGGCATTCGTTGACCACCTGCATGTCGCGCCCGCGCCGCCGCAGCATGGTCGCCGCCACCGCGAGATAGCCGGCGCCGAACACCAGCGCGGCGAAGGCGCTGCCAAAGGCCCGGTCGTGCACCAGGCCCACTTCCAGCCCGAAGCCGGCAATCGCCGGGCCGAACAGCATGGTCGTGTCCGCCGCGTTGCCGAGCCTTCCGGGCGTGTTGCCGGCGTAAAGGGTAGCCACGAAAACGTAGATCGACATCGTCAGTGCGAGGAAGATCTGACAGGTGAGGTAATGCTGCGGGGCGTAGCTGCTCATCCCCCACAAGGTTGCCATGCCAAAGGTGGCGAAGAAGCCGAGCAGATTGAGCTCTCGCCACGCACGCCGCCAGGCGATCGCCAGCAAAGCAAGATTGAGGATCGTGAAGTAGGTGAACAGGCCGATGGGGTTCTTCGCTTCACCGCCCAGCAGCAGAGGCACAGCGAAGCCTCCCAGGAACGATGCGAAGGCGAGGCCGCGGGCATTTTGCAAGACCGCAAGCGCGCAACCCAAAGCGGCGAACAGGATCATCAATCCAAAGGCGACGACAGGCGGCAACAGGCCGAAAATCCGCGCGGCGGCGAACACCGTGAGGTAGAGCACTGCGACGCCGGTGCCCTGCAGAGCAAGGCCGAAGGCCGGCCGAACCGTACGCTTGGTGAAACCGATCGCCAGCAGCGCCGCTCCGGCGAGCGCCACCAGTGCCAGGCGTATTTCGATCGGGACCAAGCCTTTCTGCGCAACGAGCCGAACCAGGAACGTCAGCCCGACGAACAGGATGACCAGCCCGACACGCACAATCGTGTTGCCACCCAAGAACCAGTCACGCGCCTTGCCAAAAAGGTCTGCGGCCAATGATGGCGCGGGTGGCTCGTCATCGGCGACGTAAGTCTGGGAAACTAGGGGAGGACTGTCGGGATCGACGACCGTTGCCGCCCGCTCAACTACCGGCTCGGTGGCCGAAGAGGGTTCAACCGCGCGCACCTGCGCCGCCACTTGGGTGGATGGCACGAACAGGTCGACGGAACTGTGCGCTGCCAGCGCCAATTCGGTCGCCCGCTTAGCCTCGCGTCGTACCTCCGACTGCAGCCAGCGACCCATCACTGCTCCAACGACCGCGCCGAGCACCGCCCCGAACGTCTCGAAGTCCGCGAGAATCCAACCGATCAGCGCCGCTGCTGTTACCGACCACAAGATCATTGCGTAGTTTCCCCAACGCCTCCCCGGCGTCCCGTCCCTGCCTGCAGCCTCACGAACGGGAAGGGAAGGGCATTGAGCCTGCGACGTCAGAGTGCCTTCTTGGCACGAGCCTTCACGCATGGCCCGCAAAGCGTGGTGGACCTGCCGGTTAGGCGGGTCTACGCCGCGCCATCAGGATGTCCTGACATTGGAACTTCAATGGTCGAAACGGACGCCGCCTACCGCCTCTCGCTCGAGGACTTCTTTGAGAATGGGACCGTTGGCCTTCACCTGGTCGGCGCGGACGGTATGATACTGAAGGCGAACCGGGCGGACTTCGAGCCGCTTGGCTATTCGGCGGACGAATATGTCGGGCGATCGATTACCGAATTCCACGCCGATGCGGACGCGATCCAGGACATATTGAAGCGCCTGACGAACGGCGAAAAGCTCGATAGGTATCGCGCTCGGCTCCGCGCCAAGGATGGCAGCATCCGGCACGTCGAAATATCGTCAAGCGTATGCTTCCGTGCCGGTGAATTCGCCAACACCCGTTGCTTCACCGTGGACGTGACCGACAAGGCACTGGCCGACGAGGCCCTGCGCGAAGCGAAGGAGCGGCTTTCCGCCACTTACGACAGCGTGCTCGCTGGTATCGCCGAGGTCGACGAAGACGGACGTTTCGTGCGGGTCAACGAAGCCTTTTGCGCGATTACCGGCTACAGCCGCGAGGAGCTTCTCAACCGCAAGATTGCGGATGTTACGCATCCGGAGGACGTGGCTCGGGAACACGCCAAATTCGCCGCGCAGGTGCATGGCGATGTCGACAGCTACCAAACGGAAAAGCGCTACGTGCGGAGCGATGGCGAGACCATCTGGGTGGACGTGACGAGCTCCACCGTCCGCGGGTCGGACGGCATGTTCGCGTATGGCGTGCGCATGGTGCAGGACGTCACGGAGCGTGTCGACGGGGACCGGCAGAAGAAGCTTTTGCTCAATGAATTGAACCACAGGGTGAAGAACACGCTCGCGACAGTTCAGGCGCTGGTGTCTCAAACCGTTCGAAGTTGCACCACGGCTGCCGAGTTCCAGGCGCGCTTCGAACCCCGTTTGATGGCGCTGAGTGCCGCCCACGACAGGCTCACCAGAAATGAGTGGCTCGGGGTTAGCCTGGCCGAGATCGTCGAGGCGGAACTGGCCGCTTTCCGAGACCCAGAGCGGCTGCTCACCGCGGAAGGTCAGCCGATCGTCCTTCCGCCCAGAACCAGCCTGTCGCTTAGTCTCGCCCTTCATGAGTTGGCGACCAACGCCGCGAAATACGGAGCTCTGTCGGTCGGCTCCGGATCATTGGCGGTAACGTGGCAGGTCCATCAACACGACAAGCATGGCGCTATTCTCGAGCTCAACTGGCGGGAGAGTGGTGGTCCGCGGGTGTTGCCGCCGGCGCAGACTGGCTTTGGATCGAGGCTGCTCAAGGTCACGGCAGCGGAGCTTGATGGGACGTTGACCACCGATTTCGCGCCAGCCGGCTTGCAGTGGTCGCTGAGCTTTCCTTTACCAGGCGCCTGACATGAGGTTGGTGCCAAGGCTGGCCTGCACAGGTAGATCGTCTCTAGCGAGCCTGCGGATACTCGTCGTGGAGGATCAGGCGATGGTGTGCATGGCGCTCGAGGACATGCTTGTCGACCTTGGATGCGTGGTTGTCGGTCCTGCTCTTGGCCTTCGAACGGCACTGGAACTTGCATCGGGCGAGACGCTGGACGGCGCGGTGCTCGACATCAATCTGGGCGACGAGCGCAGCTTTCCGGTGGCTGCGGTTCTGCGTGCCCGGGGCGTGCCTTTTCTGTTTGCGACAGGGTACGGCGACAAAGGCTTGGAACGGCCATTCGAAGACGCACTGGTACTCGCCAAGCCGTATAGTATTGCCAGTCTCGAACGATCTCTTCTGAACGTCCTTCACTGCTGAGATTCAATCCGGTCGCGTCCGGTGCGAGAGGGCTTTGGTAGCACCTTCAATGCCGGAATCAAGGATTGCGCAAACCGTCCCGCAGCAGTTGGTTCGCGACCTGCGCCACGAGTTCTGGATCCTCATCACCCCAGACGCCGAAGCGCAGACCGAGGAAGACGTTTGCGCCCATGATTGCCCATGCCCTGATCTCCTGAGCGGCCAGGTCGCTGGCAGCCGTGACATCGCCGCGTTCCGCGCCCGCGTTCAAGCGCTGAGCGATGCGAGCCGCCGTGGTCTCGTAGTGCCGCCGAAAGCCATCGGGATCGACGAATTCGGCTTCGTCGATGATCCGGTAGACGCCCTTGTTCCCACGCACGAAGGTCAGGAAGGCGGCCAGGGCCCGGCGTTCGGCGTCAAGAGTGTCGGCGGCGCCATCCAGCGTGGGCGCAACGGTGTCGCGCACCTGGCCGGACATATCGCTGACTAGCGCTCGGAATACCTCATCCTTGCTCGTGAAGTAGGTGTAGAAAGTGCCAAGGGCGACCCGCGCTCGAGTGGTGATGCCAACGATCGAACTCTCTGAAAATCCACGTTCGCCGAACTCGATCAGCGCCGCGTCGAGGATGCTGCGGCGGGTGCGTTCGCCCCGCGGCGTGCGTGGAGACTTGTCCTCCGCAGAGCCTTGGTCCGCTGTCTTGCCCGGTCCTGGTCGTGCTGCTTTTGCAACAGTCTTCATGCAATCCCCCGCCCGCAAGCCCCCGCCTGCTCAGATCAATGTTGAAACCCGGTTCAACTTTCATTATGCGGATTAGCGATGCGGTGCAACGGCGTTGTTGGAGCACGGCAAACAGGGGAGAGATTCAATGCTTATTGGTTCCGTTCGAACAGCCTTGCTTGGCTCGGTCGCAGTGCTTGTCGTGGGTGCAACCTCGGCTCAAGCGGCAACAAAGGCCGCCGTTTCGGCCGCCACCGTGCAGCAAGCCGCGCCGCCTGCAACGACCACGCCGAACGATGCGCAGACGGCGGATGAAGCGGCCAATGCCAGTTCCAATCAGATCGTGGTCACCGCGCGCCGTCGCTCCGAGACGCTGCAGAACGTACCAATCGCCGTGACGGCGTTCTCCGGCGAGCAGTTGGACCGCCAGGGCGCCTTGGACATCACCGATATCGGCACGTCGACGCCCAACGCCACCATCGAAGTGTCGCGCGGGACCAACAGCACGCTGACCGCCTTCATTCGCGGTGTCGGCCAGCAGGATCCGGTCGCCGGCTTTGAGCAGGGCGTTGGTCTCTATCTCGACGACGTCTATCTGAACCGGCCGCAGGCATCGGTGCTGGACATCTATGATGTCGAGCGGATCGAAGTTCTGCGCGGGCCGCAGGGCACGCTCTATGGCCGCAACACCATCGGCGGCGCCGTGAAGTACGTCACTCGGCGCTTGTCCGAGGTGCCGACCATGTCCATCCGCGGCAATCTGGGGTCGTACCGCCAGGCCGATCTGGTCGTGTCCGCAAGCACGCCGGTCGCCGAGGGCGTCAAGGTGGGCGTGTCGTTTGCGCGGCTGTCGCGGGGTGGTTTTGGCCGTAACCTCACCACCGGCGAAGCCAATTACAACAAGGATGTCTATGCTGGCCGCGGGACGATCGAAGTCGATCCAAGCGATGCCATCTCATTCCGCGTGTCGGGCGATTACACCCGCGACAATAGCGCACCGCGCAGTGGGCATCGCGAAATCGTCGGTCTGCTCACCGGTGCGCCGATCCTCAGCAACGTGTTCGACACACGCGGCGGGATTCTGACGCCGCAGCAGAAGGTCGACGGCGGCGGCATTGCCGGTCACGCCAATTTCAAGGTGGCGCCGGGCATCACGCTCCGGTCGATCACGGCTTGGCGCAAGGACAAGAGCACGTCCCCGATTGACTTCGACGCTCTGCCGTCGGCCGATATCGATGTCGCTGGCCTCTACGCCAACGAGCAGTTCAGCCAGGAAGCGCAGGTGTTGATCGAACAAGGCGCACTCAACGGCGTCGTCGGGGTGTACTACCTCGATGCGGATGCGCGCACGGCATTCGATACGCGCATCTACACGACGCTTGCCGGTCTTGCCGCATCGACGGATGCCCGAGTCGGAACAAAGACGACGGCGATCTTCGGCGACTTCAGCTATGACCTGTCCCCGCAATTCTCCGTCTCGGTGGGTGGCCGTTACACATGGGACAAGCGCACTGCCGATATCTTCCGCCAGAACTACCTGGGCAATGGATCGGTGCTGTTCAGAGGTCTTGGCATTCCGTTCGGCGCAGCGGCGACGGACTTTGAAGGCTCACGCAAGTTCAAGAAATTCACACCGCGCGCATCGGCCAGCTTCAAGCCGAGCCGATTGGCGACGTTTTACGCCAGCTACGGCCAAGGCTTCAAAGGCGGCAGCTTCGATCCGCGCGGGGTCGGCGTGAACGCGCTCGACCTCAACAACGATGGGGTGAAGGACCAGAACGAGATCTCGCAGTTCATCAGTTTCCGCCCGGAAACGGTGACCAGCTACGAGCTCGGCTACAAGGGCTCACCTCTGCCCGGGCTCGATATCGCGGCGGCGGTGTTCCGTGCTGACTATAAGGACGTGCAGATCCCCGGATCCGCACCGTGCACGCTCAACGGTGTTGCGAGCTTCTGCGGAGTCACCGGCAATGCCGGCAAGGCGCGCTTCAAGGGCGTCGAATTGGAGGCCAACGCTCGGCTTGGCCGCGATCTGGCGGCACCCGGCGACCGGCTGAACCTGGCCGGCACGATGGGCTACATCGATGCAGAGTACCTGACCTACAATTCGTTCATCGCGGGCCAGGGTACGGTCGATGTCGCAGATTTCCGCAACGTCCAGAACACGCCCAAGTGGACGGCTAGCGGAACTCTGGATTACAGCGCGCCGCTGAGCACCGGACGGATCAATCTCAACACGACCTTGTCGTTCCGATCGAAGACCTATCAATTCGAGATCGCCAACCCGTTCCTCGATCAGAAAGCCTATTCGCTGCTCGACGCCAACGTGCTGTGGAAAAGCAACCGGCTAAGCGTCGGGGTGCACGCCAAGAACCTGCTCAACAAGCGCTATCGCACGTCGGGCTACACCTTCCTTGCGGCCAACCCAGTGACCGGTGCGCTTCTCACCAACCCCGCCGGAAACTTCATCTCCGCCACTGGGCGTGAAGGCACTCTGACCACCTTCTACGGCAATCCGCGGCAGGTTTGGCTGTCGTTCGGCGTGACCTTCTAGCCTTGGAATTGCGAATGGGTGCCCGACATGGGCACCCATTTCCTTGAACTGAACTGCCAGATCAGCCGCGCGCGTTCCGTTGTGACGAGAGGTCGATCTCTCGTTTCAGCTTTGAGGTCTACGGTTCTATCCATGATATGCGAGCCAGCGTTTGGTGCTCGTGCGATCATGGCTGGAACCATCAGGGCAAGACGCAACTTGATGCCGTTGGTTGGCTCGCTTTGCTTGTTGCCAGCGCCGATCTTCAGCGGAACGTCAGAAGCACAAGGACAACCATGGAACTCAGCGACCCGTCCGCCCTTGGTTTCGACCCGGACCGCCTGCAGCGCATAGATCGGCACCTGGCCAGTCGCTATCTGGAGCCTGGGCGACTTCCCCATGCGCAGTTGCTGGTAGCGCGGGACGGGGAGCCGGTTCACTTCTGCTCACTTGGACAGGCCCGCGAAGACGGGACGCCGTTGCAGGAAGACGCGATCTTCCGCATTGCATCCATGACCAAGCCGATCACATCGATCGCTTACATGATGCTGCTGGAGGAAGGGCTCACCGCGCTCGACGATCCGGTTGCGCGTGTCATTCCGGAGTTCGAGGGGCTTCAGACCTACGCTGGCGGCGGCGGCGGGGCGCCCTTCGTTGCCCGCTCCGGCGTGCCGATGCGGATGGTCGACCTGCTCACGCACATGTCCGGGCTGACCTACGGCTTCCAGCATCGCACTAACATCGACGCCGCCTATCGCGAGGGTAAGCTGGACGCCCTGCGCGGTAACCTCGACAATGACGGTTTCATTCAGGCGTTGGCCGAGATCCCGCTCGAATTCGATCCGGGCACGGCCTGGAACTACTCGGTGTCCACCGACGTGCTGGGCGTCGTGGTCGCCCGACTTTCGGGGATGAGCCTGGGTGAGTTCTTCCGCACCCGCATCTTCGATCCGCTCGGCATGGTCGACACGTCCTTCCAATGCCCGGCGGACAAGGCGCACCGCTTACCCGACGCTTATGTGCGCCATCCCAAGCGCAAACTGGCGCCCAACGACCCTGGAGCGAAAAGCGCCTGGCTTACGGCGCCGCGCTTTGAGTCCGGCGGCGGCGGCCTGGTATCGA
Organism: uncultured Sphingomicrobium sp.; assembly: GCA_964243335.1. Classification (GTDB taxonomy): domain Bacteria; phylum Pseudomonadota; class Alphaproteobacteria; order Sphingomonadales; family Sphingomonadaceae; genus Sphingomicrobium. Next base: position 400,345 of record CAXTED010000002.1, read on the forward strand.
CCACAGCCGACTATCACCGTTTTTGCACGATGCTGGTGAATGGCGGACATCTGGACGGGGCTCGCATCGTCAGCCCGAAGACGCTGCAGTTGATGACCGCCAATCACCTGCCGGGCGGCGCCGACCTCACCCAATTGTCACGCTCGCTGTTCAGCGAGTCGGCCAATGCGGGGGTTGGTTTCGGACTCGGCTTCGCGGTCAACATTGATCCGGCGCGCAACCTCATCCCGGGAACCGTTGGCGAATATTATTGGGGCGGGATGTATTCGACGGCGTTCTTCATCGATCCGGTGAACCGCCTGTCGATGGTGTTCATGACGCAGTTAATGCCGTCGAGCTCCTACCCGATCCGGCGGGAGCTCAAGACGCTGATCTATAGCGCCATGACACGCTCTGATGGCTGAACGGATTGGATGAAGGAAGCACGATGAGTTCGTCGGAAGCGTTGTTCGAGCGTTCTTTCGCGACGATCCCGGACTTGCTTGCCGCTCATGCTCGCGAGCGCCGAGATGCACGTGCTTTGGTCGGCGAAGATGCTGTTCTGACCTTTGGCGAACTCGACGAACTCACCGGGCGCATCGCGGCTGCGCTCCGGCGGGACGGAGCCGGGCCAACGCAGGCGGTCGCGATCGTGTCGGCCAATTCGGTTGCTTGCGCCGCTTTGTTCCTTGGGAGCTTGCGAGCCGGCTGCGTGCCGACGCCCATTGCCCCATCCTCGACGCCCGAGCAGATCGCCGCGATGATCGCCGACAGTGGCGCTTCGATGGTCTTCGTCGATGAGGCGGCGGCCGAGACTATGCCAGCGGTGTCAACTACGGTGATCCGGCTTGTTAGGCTCGAAGACTGGATTGGACCCCGGAGCGACGTTCCGGCGACGCATGCGGCCGGGCCGGACGATCCGTTCAACATCATCTACTCGTCGGGCACGACGGGCACGCCAAAGGGGATCGTTCAGTCGCACGCGATGCGCTGGGCGCAGATCAAGCGCTTGGGCGGAGCGGGGTTCGCGGAGGCGGTGACCCTGATCGCGACGCCGCTCTACTCCAACACCACGCTGGTGAGTTTCCTGCCGACCCTGGCCTATGGCGGTACGGTTGTCCTGCTGGGCAAGTTCGACGCGCGCCGTTATCTTGAGGTCGCCGAGCGGGAGCGCGCCACCCACACCATGCTGGTGCCCGTGCAATATCAGCGGATCATGGCCACGCCCGATTTCGACAGTTTCGATCTGTCGGCGTTCCAATTCAAGACCTGCACCAGCGCTCCGTTCTCGGCCGAACTGAAGGCCGATATCGTGCGCCGCTGGCCTGGGCAGCTCCTCGAGATCTACGGCATGACCGAGGGAGGCGGCACCTGTTTGCTCTACGCCAATCAGCATCCCGACAAGCTGCACACCGTTGGCCAGCCCGCACCCGGCAACGACATCCGCCTGATCGACGAGGACGGCCGCGAAGTGCCTCATGGCGGGGTCGGCGAAGTCGTGGGTCGCTCGCCGGCGATGATGACCGGCTACCACGGTCGTCCGGACGCAACAGCGGACGCTGAGTGGACCGACGGTGAGGGCAGTCGTTTCATCCGGCACGGCGACATCGGACGGTTCGACGCGGACGGTTTCTTGACACTGTTGGGGCGGTCGAAGGACCTGATCATCTCGGGCGGGTTCAACATCTATCCGCCCGACCTCGAGAACGTCATCATCGAGCATCCGGCAGTCGCGGATTGTGCGGTGATCGGAGTGCCGAGCGAGGCTTGGGGCGAAACGCCCTTCGCTTTTTATGTGCCGACCGAAGGCGACGTCGATCCTGCCGAGGTGGTCGCATGGGCCAACACGCGGCTTGGCAAGACCCAGCGCCTGTCGGGCGCGAAAGCCGTCAGTGAGCTGCCGCGTAGCGCCATCGGCAAGGTGCTCAAGCGGGAGCTTCGCGAGCTATGGCAAAGCTGATCGCGTAAGGCGCAGGCTAGCTCGGAACGGGTATCAGCAGGGTCGAACCGGTGGTGGCACGCTGCTCCATGGCGCGATGCGCATCGGCCGCTTTGTCGAGCGGGAAGGATGTGCCGACACGAACGTCGACGGCGCCGCTTTGCATCATGTCGAACAGCCGGGTGGCTGATGCGCGCATCTCGGTCGGGGTGGCGCAATAGTCGCCAAGCGTAGGCCGGGTGACGAATACGGACCCGGCGCGCATCAGGTCGATGGCCGTGAATGGTGGGACCGGACCCGACGCATTGCCGAAGGCGGCGATCAGCCCGCGTCGCCCCACGCTGGCCAGCGAAGCCGTCCAACTGGCCGCGCCAACTCCGTCCATTACGCTGCGGACACCCGCGCCCTTGGTGATCGCGCGGACCTCCCCGGCAAGCTCCTCCATAGGGCAGTGAAGCGAGTGCTGCGCACCAAGTTCGGTCGCGAGCGCGGCTTTCCGCTCATCCCCGCTGTGCGCGATTACCTCCGCGCCGATGTTCCGTAGCCATTGAACGAGGATGGACCCGACGCCGCCGGCCGCGGCATGGACAAGCACGCTGTCCCCTGGCTGCACCCGGGCACAGCGCTCGATTAAATATTCGGCAGTGCAGCCCTTCAGCATCGCCGCCGCCGCCTGCTGGAAGGTAATGCCGTCGGGCAGCGCCACGAGCCGCTCCGCAGAGACCGTGCGGTGCGTTGCATAGGCGCCCGGCGGACCGGTGAAGTATCCGACGCGGTGGCCGATTGCGAAGTCACCGACGTCCGGGCCGACCGCTTCGATGGTGCCTGCCGCCTCATTGCCGAGCCCGGAGGGTAGGCCAACCGGGTAAAGGCCCGTCCGGAAGTAGGTGTCGATGTAGTTGAGGCCGATCGCTTCATGCCTGATCAGGACTTCTCCCGGGCCGGGAGCGGGGCAGGTGATCGGCTCGTACCGAAGCACCTCGGGACCACCTTGCTCGTGGATCATAATCGCTTGGGCGCTCACGGCATCGGTCGGGGAGCTTGGCATAATGTTCGCCTTTGATCGTTTGGAGGGCAGCTCACGATAAGCCTCGGTGGACTTATCGAACCTGCTCAACGCTCAGGCTGCCGGCAGGGAGCGGCTGCATCAGCTCGCTTTCCGGCTTGGTAAGGTCAAGCCAGTGTATCCAATCTTCTCGCTTGAGCACGACCATCTGCCGGTCGTGGATGGGAGCGACGTCCGGCCCCGGAGCGGTGGTCAGCAGAGTGAAGCTTTCGGGAATGGTCTCGCGCGCCGGGGTCCACAAACCTGCAAAACAGAACCAGCCTCCATCCGTCAGCGTGAATTTGAACTTCGCTTTGGGAGCCTTCGCACCCTTGAACTCAAAGAAAAGGGAAGCCGGAACCAGACAGCGGCGGCTGGCGGCAAAGGACCGCGCCTCCGATCGAAAGTTGATCACCGCGCGCGCTTTCGGCTTCGGCGGTTCGAAGCCCCAGCGAAGCTGCGCAAGCTCTACACCGTCCTCAAACCTGCGGAACACGGGAGCGATCTCGGTCGGCCAGATGTCGTCGCGTGGCTCCAGGTTCGGCGCGGCGGTCGGCGCACGGATCGGCATGCCCAGCTGCCGGAACGCCTCGGCATATTCGGCATAAGCGACGTGATTGCCATAATCGTTGCACATCAAGGCCGAACTCGCTGCCTGGCGAGTTGTTCAGGTTCGCGCGGAATTGTACGAATTGTTGCGGAAGCAAAGCTGGACCTTCCGCAATATGGACGTTCAGGGGCGCGCTTTCGCCAATTCGCTGGCTGGGGGTAAGCGGCGTGCGCGACCCCTCGGCAACAACATCCCCTTATCGTCGCGCTAACCGATGAAGCCGCTCGCGCCTGGCCGGGCGGAGGCGTAGTAGCTTGGGCATGAGCCTAAGCTGCCTTTTCGGTGTTCACCGCCCGCTGCATGCGTCGATCATCGGGCGCAGCTACGGCTATGTCGCTTTGTGCGACGGCTGTTCCTTGCCGCTGGAGCGCAGTGAAGACGGGCGCTGGAAGACCGCCGAACCGCTTGTCGGTCCTAATCGTCTGCCGCAGGGACGTAGCTGATCCTGCACGCCGCCCTGCTCAAAGAGCGGAGGCGATCTTGGTCGGTGGGCCGAACATCTGCGGCATTGCCAGTGCGTCTAGTCCATACGGATCCGGGCGGAACACGACACCCTGAGCGCTCGGCGCCACGGTAAGGTACGTCAGATATATGGGTACTGGCTTCGGCAGTAGGAATTGCTGTTCCCGGGTCGTGGCCGGCTGAGGCGTTTTCCCGAACACCCATGTGGCGAAGCGGCGGTAATCCTCCAGGCGCACGCACCCATTGCTGGACCAGCGGTTGTTCCCGGCGAACAGCTCCTTGTGGGGCGTGTCGTGCAAATAGATCCCGTAGTCGTTGGGCATTTCGAACTTCATATTGCCCATGGAATTCCAAGGACCGGGCAATTGCCGGACAAGGATGCCGCTCTTGCCTCGGGCCACTTGCTTCCAGTTGATGGTCTTGGGATCGACCAGCCGCGGATTGGCCGACCAGTCGGACAGCACCTCATAGTGGAAGTTCTTGAGGTAGGAGAGGCCTTGCTCGTTCACACGCTTGGCGGTCAGGCTCTGGATGAGTTCGGGCGGAACGTTCCAATAAGGGTTGGCCTTGGCGCTTCGCATCAGGACGGCCATCATCGGCGTCTTGGTCTTGGCGGAACCCACCACAACCCGCATCGCGTCAACGGGTCGATCACGCTGGAACAAGCGGGCTTCGGCGCCACCAGAGTCGACCAGGACGTATCGGTCGAACGTGCCCGTGGTCGGCAAACGGTAGGCACGTTCCAGGTTGATCGCGATTACACGCGCGTAATGTCCGGCACCGCGGTTGAGCGAGGCGATCGTGGCTTTGCCGGCGACGCCATCAACGGGCCGAATGCCGTGGGTGCCCTGATAAGCGGTCACTAATTGGGCGAGCTGCGGGTCATACCCGCCGCCTGGAGCAAGCCCTAGGCGCGTCCGCAGCAGGTCCACCCGCTTGCCGGCAGCGCCCGGCTTGATCGCTGCGCCGGCCGGGATCCTGCCCTGCGGCAATCGACCCCAGCTCGCCTGATACTGCTGCAAGCCGCGGGCCAGGTCGAAGAACATCGGGTTCGGCGCGTTTTTCCGGCGAGCACTGGCGCCCGAGTCGAAGCTCAGCATGCGCTGCAGCCAGTTCTGGGGTTTCTGCTTCTTCCTCGCCACGCTGCTCATCTGCGGGTCGACATAGACGAAGTCGACGCCCTGCTTGATCGCACGCGGTACCGCGACCGGTTCATCACCCTTGGGAACAGCCGACGAAGGCGCTGCTACCACCACGGCCAGAGCAGCCAGAAACAAGCGAGATTTGATGCCGGTCATGTCGTGCCCTCTCCGGTGCACTCGGATTGAGCTACCAGATATAAGCGTATCTGCTGTTTCGTGGATTTCAAGCGCCTGAACGAATGTCGCGTGTGAAAGTAGGGTTACCCGAGGCTGCCTCAGTAACAGACGCGCGTCCTGCTGATTGCGTAATCAAGGGGCAAGTCAGCAGACGATCATGCCTAACGGGACGGCAACCATGACACGAAACTTGGTGTTAGGAACCCGATTTAACGCTGTCCTCTCACAGAATTTGCCGGATTATCCGTGTATCAGCGTAGCTTAGCCGATGACGCCGCAGACTGCCGTTTGTGGGCGCAAGAGTTCGAAGGACTGCCCGAAAAAGCCATCCTGCTTCGGCTTTCGAGCGAGTTCGAGGCCTTAGCCGAAGAACCGGAACCACTCTCTGCGGAAGCTGGCGACTTCCCGTACTTTGCACAGCGTGCCTCGCAGGAAGTGGCGGCTGCCGTCTCAGCGAAGCATCCGAAAGCTCGCTTGGTCCATCTGAAGCTGGCGCAGCGCTATGAAGCGTTGTCACAAGCGAGATAGAACAAGCAGATCGTCGGTCACCGTCGCGACTTGCTGAAGGCGTGTCGGATCGGAGCGACGCATGTTGCTGGCCGGCGGATCCGTCTAAGCCTGCCGGGCTGACGTCTAGAGATATGGGTTTGCTGAAAGCGTGCTCGGCCAAGTGCATATCCGTGGCGAGATCTGCGAGAGTGTAGAATTCCGGGCATGGATCCGAGCTAAAATTGCAAGCTAAGCCTTCGGGCGTTACCGTCCTGAATATCTCTAACGACGGGGAGTGGACATGTTCGCGTATCTCACGATCGTCGCAGTATCTGGCATCGCGACGTCCGCCGCCTCATTCTCGCAAGGGCAGCCCAGCCCCGTTGTTGTCGAAGTGCCGGCCAAGCCCGTTCTTGCAAAGGTGCAAGAGGAAGTGAAATCCTGCAAACGGATCGTGCCGACCGGCTCGATCATGGCAAAGCGCTTCTGATTCACGAAGAAGGACTGGCGCGAGTTCGATGCTCGGACCGCGGCAGGCGCCGAAGGTTTTCTGGCCCGACGTTCGGCCGGCAGTCCGGTCGACAGAGACTGACTTCGATAAGGTAGTCAGTCCCGATCCATGCTCGGCCAGGGTCGGGTTGCCTCCCTGGGACGCCCGCTATCGACCTATTGCAAGTCTACCCATCCACGTCTGGCGAAAGCTAGCGCCTCTGCTGAGCAATGGCTTTCGCCATCCGGCGGCGTTCCTGAATTCCGGTGTCACGGCCATCCCCAGCGTAGAGCGATCGTAGATAAGCAAGATCGAAAGTCGTCATGGCGCGAGGCGCGGATGTCGTCGCAAACATGCTGAGGACGGTGTTCACTTCGCCTTCCTTCGGCGTGCGCGTCATCGCCAACCCGCGCATGGCTGCAAAATGGGCGACCTCGCCCAGTGTTCGACCGTTCAATGCCTCCCGATCGATGATGATGACCGATCCATCCAGTTGCTGACGTGTCGGCTGCTTGAGGATGGAGGCCGATTGAACCCGCAGCGTTGCCGGTGCCGAGCCGTCCTTCGACGGCGTGAGCATGACGCCGTCCTCGCTACGGATGCTGGTGGCCGACCAAGCGCGTACCGGCCCCGACTTCTGGCCGATGGCCGCGATTTCTCCAGGGGCGAGACCGTTGAGCCACTCAGGCCGGTTGCGGCGAATGTCGGAGAACATGGCCTGTCCGTCTCCTGCCACCATGACGATCAGATTGGCCGCGCAATTTGCGGCTGCGGTCTTCGCTCCAACTTGTTTTGCAAGGTCGCGGATCTGACTTTCCACCAATGAGGCTGCCTCTCTCGGCATGCCAGTCACCAGCGGGCAGAGCGGTTCATGGTACCGCGCCATCTGCAATTCAGAACTGGACGATATGGCGTTCACGGCCTTTTGGGCCTGCACATCGTTCAGCGCTTTGCGCCCGGTCACCACGATGGTGTCTTCAGGGCTGGTCGCCTGCAAAGTTGCGGCGGCCGCAATGGTCAACAACAGTGTTAACATGGCTAAGCTCCCTTCGTGCACCGCCTCGAAAGGCCTTAAATCGCTCGTGCTCAAGCGCTGCTCTGCAAACCGGCCTGACCGGACGATGGACAGCCGCAGAGACCGCTCCTGAGCTCCGTTTGCTAGTCTCGGATCGCGGGCAGGGTGCGCCCGCCTTGAGTAACTTCGAGGCTTGTGATCTTGCCGCCCTCCTCAACAAAGTGGACCTTGGCTCCCACGCGCTCGACAGTGAAGTCGGTTGCACTGGTGGCGTGCAAGGGGATCACCGGCTGGCTTGCAAGCTTGAAGTGCAACTTGCCATCGGGGCCGGCGGAAACCACGATCTTGCCAGCGGGGGAGGTGTAGTTTCCGACGTACCGCTTGAGGATTGCGGCAGGGACGTCGAAGTCTTGTGCCAATGGTGGCACGGGTCCAACCCTAGTGGCCGGTCCGTCCGAATCCTCTCCATCGACGTAAACCGCCATCGTCGGCTTCCCGAAAGAGTCGTGCTTAAGTTCGATCCAGCTGACCGTGTCGAGCCCGAACGAGTAGCGGTCACTGCCAACTGGCACCAGTTCGCTCGTGGCGCCTTCCGGCCGAACATAGAGCAGTTTGCCATCCTCGACGCGAAGTACGCGATCCTTATCCTTGACTTTGTAGGTACCGAGGAATGGGTCGAGTGACTTGGCCTCGAGCGCTTGCCGCGTGAAGGCGGGGTATGGCTTGCCAACTGCCATTGCCGCGAGCCGACGGGCCAAGGCTTCCGCCGACGTTTGCGGGCGATCACTGTTCGTCAGAACGGTAATGAAGACGTCTTTTTGCGGCACGTAGACGCTGTCGCTTGCGAAGCCGAAGATGCCGCCGCTGTGCCCGACGGTGCCCATCCCCCGCAATGCTCCGGTTTCAAGACCGAAGCCATATGGCGCAACCGTTCCGTCCGGCAACTTCGTCGGTGCAATCATCTGCGCGTAGAATGGCGAGGGGACGACCTTGCCGTGGTGAAGCGCGTTGCCCCAGCGCGTGACGTCGGCTGCATTCGCCACCAGCGCGCCAGCCGCTGCAGGAACGCTCATGTGAATCTTATTGGCAGCAGTGACCGTCCCGTCGCCATGGCCAGTGTAGCCCTTTGCCATGTGCGTGATCGTTGGCTCGTCCATTCCATTATGCAGGGTGCGAAGCCCGAGCGGCGCGGCAATGCGGCGGTTCACCTCTTCATGCCAAGGTCGGTTCGTGACAGCCTCGATCAGAGCGCCGACCAGCACATATCCGCTGTTGTTGTAATTCCACGTCTCGCCCGGCTTCGACGGCGCCGGCAAGTCCTTGAACTCGGCAATCATCTGTTGCGTGGTGTAGGCCCTGCTCGTCTTGGCCTCGACCATCCAGCCGGGTATCGAGGTGTAGCTCTGGATGCCGCTGGTGTGATTGAGAAGTTGGCGAACGGTTATGGCCGACCCGTTGGGGTAGGTTGGCAGATACTTGGTCAAGGGATCCTCCAGCGCGATCTTCCCCTCCGCTGCGAGCTGAAGCAGCACGGCCGACGCGAACTGCTTGGTGATCGATCCAATTCGGAACACCGTTGATGACGTGATGGCTTGCTTGCCATCGATGTCCGCCAAACCGCGTTGGCCTTCGTAGACGATCTTGCCGCCTTCGCTGATGGCGACCGAAGCTCCCGGGCCATTGGCTGGATAGGATTCGGCAAGCAGTGCGTCTGCCTCAGCCTCGAAGTTTCGCGGCAGCGCCGACAGGGAGGTTGCAACGGACATGGCAGCAATCGCGATTCCAGCGTGAAACTTACGGTTCATCAGAGCCCCCAATTAACAGACAGGCTCCTGTATTACTCCAGCAACACACTTGTCAATCGTGTGGCACTTCAGCCCAGGTGCAAGCGGCATGTAAGCGACGTCGGCAGGTCTCGGGAAAGCCTCGTCGCTATGATCAACCTGTCTTAAGCAGTAAGAAGCATTCCGGTCGTATGCAGGCCTTGCGAGGTTTGATGTTCAGGTTTTTGACTGCGTTGTTGACGTTGGTTGCTGCAGTCCTGCTAGCTTCGGCGGCCCACGCCACATCGCTCAACTTCTCACCGAGCAAGGCATGCGCCCCTGCGGCGCCGGGCAATGACTGGACCTGGGTCGAAGTCGCGACACCTCAATCGGGTGCCCTGCCTGCCGATTGGCTCCTGCTGGTCGACCATACCCGTTTCCAGCAGATCAGGCTGGTCATCCACAACCGTTCGGGCCCGCCAATCGTGTTCGCACGATCATCGCGCCAACTCGCGGACGTAAGCTCGCTCGGCAACAAGCTCGCATTCAAGGTGCCGGTACCGGCCTCCGCTGTCACCCGTATCTGCCTTGGTTACGAAGGTCTCGATGACCTCAGACTGATGCGGACCATCAAGGCGCTTTCGCCGGTCGACTACTCGGGTCATGTTCAGAAATGGCTGGCCCTGACAATGGCGGTGTGCGGGGTTCTTTTCTGCGCGCTGGTCTACAACCTTTTCCTCATGGCCTGGCTGCAAAGCCGCTTTCAGCGATGGTACGTGGTCTGGCTGGCCAGCGGCATAGGCTATTCCATCTGCTGGTCCGGGGCGATTTACTACATCCTTCCTGACCTGGACGGATCGTGGCGGGTCCGTGGCAATCTGGTGTTTGCAGGGCTTTTGATTGGTTCGGCAACGGCCTTCTTCTTCGACTTCGTCGAGCGCAAGAAGTTGCCAGCCAGTCTGGTCGAGGCAGGACGCATCTGTGCGTTGTTGATTGTCCTTAGTGGTGCCCTGGCGGCATTCGACCACTTTCTGCCGGCGCGGACGACCGACATTGTTCTCAACATCGGCTTCGTCGCGTCGATCGTTCTCGTCGCGATCGGCATCATGTTCGGGATCAAGCGCCGCAGCCGAGCGGTCTGGTTCTACGTTGCAGCCTGGACCGCCCCGATGGTGGTGTTCATGCTTCGGGTCGCGCGTAATTTCGGCTTGTTGGGACAATCCGATCTCGTCGATATGGCGAGTCTGGCTGCCATTGCCTTCGAAGCGATCATCCTGTCCCTGGCCGTCGCCGACCGGTTTCGGGGCTACCTTCGGCAGAGAGATGCCGCGCAGGCCGAACAGGAAACTCTCCGCCGCGTCGCGAACACGGACGCGCTGACCGGCCTAGCCAATAGGGCAGCCTTCCAAGCACGGTTCCAATCCCTGTCCGCTCATCGCAGCGCTGACCTCCTGATCATCGACCTTGATGACCTCAAGGAAACGAACGACACCGCCGGGCACGATGCTGGCGATGCGTTGATTGTTGAAGCGGGTCGCCGGCTAAATCAGCTGGTCGGGGATCGGGGCTTCGTTGCCCGTCTGGGTGGTGACGAGTTTGCCTTGTTGCTGGTGGATGACGAGCGAAGCTTGCTCCCTGCCATACTCGAGGAGGTAGGCCGCTCGGCGCGACAGCCGATGATCCATGAGGGCCAGACACTGTCCCTGCGGTTTTCAGGAGGTTTGGCGAATTGGACGAAAGAGAGCGGCTCACCGGAGCGGCTGTATAAGGAAGCGGATTTGGCGCTTTATCGCGCCAAATCAGATGGTCGGGGCTGCTGGCGGGCCTATTCCACCGATGTCTGTGACGAGATGGAGACCAAGCGCTCGTGGGTGGCGCAAGCCCGAGTGGGCCTGGATCGCCACGAGTTCGAACTATACTATCAGCCTATCGTCGACCTTCGCACCGGAGACGTCGAATATCATGAGGCGCTGCTCCGGTGGCACCATACCAAGGACGGCCTGCTTCGACCGGGTGCCTTCATGCAGGCGTTCGAAGATCTTGGGCTGAGCATCGCCATCCAGGAGTCGGTGCTGAAAATGGCGCTCGATGCACTTCAGGCCAGCCACGCGTCTGGCCATGGTCTTCGGGCCATCAGCGTGAACTTCCTCGCTTGTCAGCTTCAGGGCGCATCTGCAGCAAAGCACATCCTGCAGGCTCTCGTTTCTCGTAATCTGGCGCCTTCCTCCCTTAACGTGGAAGTCACCGAGAACGTGGTTGTTGGGCGGCCAGGTAGCCCGGTGATCGAGTGTCTCAGAGCTTTGAGGAGCGAAGGTGTCGGCGTTTCTCTGGACGACTTCGGCACCGGCTATGCCTCACTGGTTCACCTGCGCGACTTACCTGCAGATGTCCTAAAGATCGATCGATCCTTCATTGCCGGCATGAGCCAGGACGCAGAAAGCAAGAAGATCGTGCGCGCGATCGTGTCACTAGCTCACAACCTTGGCCGTCGAGTGGTCGCCGAGGGAATCGAGACAGCCGAGCAAAAGCAATTTCTTCAACGGCTTGGCTGCGACCTTGGTCAAGGTTATCTGCTTGGCTTTCCCGCGCCTTACCACCACGAGGTTTCTGGCGCCCGCGAACAAGTCGCCTGAAGAACGAACCTGTGTCTTGCGTGAAGGCTACGGAAGTACCGTTGTCAGCAGGTAAGCACCGAAAATTGCCAGATGGACGGCGCCGTGAAGGACTGTTGTCCGTCCACGAGCGAGGGAAAGCGCGCCAATAAGCAGCGTGAGCGAGAGCAGGACGGTTCCCTTGCCATCCAGGCCAAGTGCCAGCGGAAGATCGAGCACGAAGGACGTAACCGTCACCACCGGAATGGTCAGGCCGATGGTCGCCAGCGCCGAGCCAAGTGCCAGGTTGAGGCTCGTCTGAAGCCGATTGGCGCGCGCAGCTCTTACCGCTGCAACGCTCTCCGGCAGGAGCACGATCGCGGCGATCGCAATGCCGACAAGGGCGCGCGGTGCATTGGCCGCCGCCACAGCCGACTCCAAAGGACCTGACAGTGACTTCGCCATCAGGACGACAGCACCGAGACTTACGACCAAGGCGGCGAACGAGATCCACGTCGCTGCAACGGTGGGAGGCGCGGCATGGGCATGCGGCTCGGCTTGCTGCTGCCCCTTCGGCAAGAAGTAATCACGATTGCCGACCGTCTGGACGAAAACGAACGTCAAATAGAGCAGGAGAGAGAATGCGGCGACGAAAGCGAGCTGCGACGGGCTATAAATCGGGCCGGTGACGCTTGTCGTATGATTGGGAAGGATCAACGTAAGGACGGCAAGCGTCGCGAGAGTGCTGAACGCCGCGGTCGCTCCGGTCCGGGTAAACCGAGCCTCTTTCTGATGCTTGGCCGCAGCGATCAGGCACAGACCGAGCAGCAGGTTCAAGATGATCATGCACGCCGCGAAGACCGTGTCGCGGGCAAGGGTGGCGGCGCCTTCTCGATTGGCTAACATGAGCGAGACGATCAGCCCCGCTTCGATGACCGTGACGGCCACCGCGAGGATCAAAGTGCCAAACGGCTCGCCCACGCGATGCGCGACGATTTCAGCATGATGGACCGCGGCCACCACCACCGCAAACAGCACCACGCCGGTGAGAAGCGGCGAACCGATCCCCATCGCGGTCAAAGCTACGACCATCCACCCAAACAGTGGCAGGACTAGCGCAAGCAGCTGTAACGGGGATTTCATAAGCTCTCTGTCGCGTAGGTTATCGTTAGAAACAATCAATCTGGTAGACGACAGTAGGTATCTGTCGCGCGGGCAGGGCTTGATAGCGCTGAGGTCCGCGGCAAGGACGTCGTCGGCTTGATTGATCGCCTATGCAATTGAGCATTCGCGTGCCTTACCGGCGGGCTGACAGTTCAGACGTAACATGGCACAAGGTCTTCAGTCGCAGGAGGCCCCATGCTAAGTGAGTTCCGCGCGTTCATCGCTCGAGGCAATGTTCTTGATCTGGCGGTGGCAGTCATCATCGGGGCTGCATTTGCCGCAATCGTGAGTTCGTTGACGGATGACCTCATCATGCCGATCCTCGGGCAAGTGCTCGGGGGCCTCGATTTCTCCAGCTACTTCCTACGCTTAGGAGATATCCCGGCAGGCTACGCTGGCTCACCAAGCGACTATGTTGCGCTCAAGAAGGCTGGAGTGCCACTCCTTGGTTACGGAGCCTTCGTGACGGCCGTAATCAAGTTTGTCATACTGGCGTTCATCATCTTCATGCTGGTGCGCGCCGCCAACCGATTGCTCAAGCGTCAGGAGGTCACCCCGGTGGAGGCCGAGGAGATCTTGCTACTTCGTGAGATCCGCGATGCGCTACAGCGTCGCCAAGCCGGGGACCTTTGAGAATGCGATATGGCCTTCTGCTCTCAGCCGCCCTTTTTGCCATCCCGGCAACAGCCCAAGCCCAAGGCCGCTTGATCGCGGCTGAGCCGATCGTCAACACACCGGCGGGCATGCAGGCGTGGCGCGTGCGCTACCTGACACGCGATGATCGTGGCACGTCTCGCGAAGTGACCGGCATGGTGGTAGCGCCTCGGGAGGCCCTGCCGGCACGGCCTCGCCCCGTAATCGCTTGGACTCACGGCACTTCAGGAGTGGCAACCCAATGTGCACCATCGTCCATGCCGGCATTCTGGACACTCACCCCCGCTCTTGATGCCGTTCGACGGGGCTACGTTGTGGTGGCGCCCGATTACCCGGGGCTCGGCAGCCCTGGCGCGCATCCTTATATGGTTGGAACGGCGACTGCTCGATCGGTGATTGACGCTGTGAGGTCTGCGCGAGCGATCCCCGGTGCAGCCGCAGGCGAACGCTTCGTTGTGTGGGGTGAGAGCCAAGGAGGCCACGCAGCGCTTTGGACCGGGCAGCTTGCCCGCACGGAGGGCACGGGGTTGCGGCTGCTCGGCGTTGCGGCCGGCGCGCCGCCAACCGACCTCGCTGCTAATCTGCAGCAGGCTAGCGACCCCAATGCGCGAACATTGCTCACGGCTTTGGCGGTGCAAAGCTGGAGCCGACATTACGGTGTCCCGCTGCGTATCGGTCGACCACGAACTCCCGCGATCATCCAACGGCTGGCGCGCAACTGCGTGTCGGTGGACTCAGCGCCAAAACTTGGCGCGGTGCTGGGCATTCTTACGCTCCGGCAAGACTTTCGACGAGTCGATCTTGCCCGAACACCGCCCTGGTCAAGCTATGTCGCCGCGAACAGCACTACTCCCGTGAGCCAGGTGCCAATCATTATCGCGCAGACCCGGTCCGACCCCTTCGTTGCACCGGCGGTGACCCGCAGCTTCGCGCGAAAGCTTTGCGCCAATCGCGTGCGTGTTCGCTTCATCGACCTGCCCGGCAAGGACCATGCAACCACCGCGAAACAAAGTGCGGCCGAGACGATTGCGTGGATCGATGAACGTTTCCGTCGCCGGCCGGCGGCAAGTGACTGCGGACGTATCTAAGCCACGAATGTACAATCGGCAGTCGCTATTGGGTAACTTGTCGAGGTCACGAAACATCGCTGGTGCCTTGCTCGGTCGGCCGCTTTGCAGCCAACCGACCAGCTTCGACGGTCTCAGGGATCCTGTGGAACCATTCGCTCCCCTGGTGCCGGACGCGGTCTGACAGAGCGTCCTTGCCGCCGAACTGAAAGCCGAGCTGAGAAACATAGCAGGCGCACGCCTGGGTTTTCGCCATCCGAGCGTCCTCGGAAAGAGGGTGGCAGCTTGCACTTGCGCGGCCGAGCGCCGCGTTGCGGTCGCTGTACGGCCAGTCCTCCCACAGGCGCAGCCGCTTGGGCGTAAGGATTGCCTCGACCGCGCTGCGGGTGATGAGGTGATCGACATGGCCGCCTACAGCCAAAGGCGCGAGCACCAGGTCCGGTTGAACGTCCGCCAGCACCGTCAACAGTTCGGCTTGGACCTGGTCTTGCACATGGTCGGTCGATTGAACAGATCCGAATAGTGCGGCCGCGTTGGCGTAGCCGCGGTGAGGTGCTTCCAGCAAAGGAAGGTGGCGGGGCTCGGCGTCGATGGCGGCGCAGGCGTGCCGGTCCTCCTCGCGCCGAAGCGCCATATAGTCGATGTCAGCGGACAGGCCCTTGTCGAGCTGGCAGTCGAGCGCAAAGCCGGTCGGCCGCTCGACATTGCCGGTGAACACAGTGGCGACCACCACCCGCCACCCCCGGCGACGAAGCGACCAAAGCAGCGCGCCGGCCGAGAAGACCGCGTCATCCAGATGTGGGGAGATGGCCAGCAGCGTTCTCAAAGCAGATGAGGCTCCGCGCGGAAGCGGCAAGCCGTGATCGGCAGCTCCGGATCAAACGCCGTGTCAGGGTGCGAGCCCGCGAGTTGCTCGTAGACCGCCATGATCTGCCGGCCCACGGCGTGCCAGCTGTACGTCCGCCGGCATTCGATAAGGGCAGCGTCGGCAAGCCGGGCACGAAACGCACGGTCCCTGACAAGCATCGACAGCGCCCGCGCTTGCCCAGCCACGTCACCGGCTTCGGTCAGCAAACCGTTCTCGCCATCGCGAACGCAATCGACCACCCCGACGGAGCGGCACGACAGTACTGCAAGGCCGCTCGCCATGGCCTCAAGGATGGTGTTGGAAAAGCCCTCGGCATAGGTCGGCGAGGCAAAGATGTCGTGCGCGCGGTAGATGCCGGGAACGTCGGCATATTCGGCATAGCCGAAGAAGGTCACCCGCTCGCTTAGTCCAAGTTGTTGGCTAAGCGCCTCGGCCTTTGCCAGATCGGGGCCGATGCCGGAGACGGTGGCTCGCCAGTCGCCATCGACATTCGTGAGGGACTGCAGGAAGTCGAGCACGCCTTTGCGGCGGTCGACGCGGCCGTGGTAAAGGATCCTGGCTGGCCCGTCGGCAGTTTCGCCGGACGCAGGGGTGAAGCGATCGGTGTCGACCGCGCCGGGGACAATGGTGAAGCGATCAAGCGGCGTGCCGAGACGCTCGCTAACCTCACCCGCGAAGCTTTGGCCTCCGATCAGCAGCGCGCCGGAATGATCCAGCACGCGCAGCATCGCCTGCCGGTGGGTCTCACAGCAGGAACCGACCCAATGGCCGTCGCCGCCCTGAATGGAGACTAGATTGGGGACGCCAAGGCGTTGCGACCCAAGCAGCACGGCCCAGCCGGTGGGATAGCCATATTGCGCGTGCAGCACGTCAAACGGCTCGCGGCGATGCTCGGCGACGATGGAGTCGACCATGGTCACGATATCGCGCTCGAAGTCGCCGTCGTCCTGCTCACCGAGTTGTTCGAGACCGATGACCTTCACGCCGGCAACGGCCGGGGGCGGTCCGCCGCCATAGATGCGGGTGCCAACCGCATCGCCGCGATATTGGCTGATCATGGTCACGTCGTGGCCGGCGACTACCAACTGTTGCAGCAAGTTGACCGCGTAGATCGACATGCCCGAGATCGCCGGGAAATAGCGGCGGCTGACGAAGCAGATCCTCATGCGCCCACCGACCGGAGGTAAGCGGAAGCTTCGGGGATCGCGGCGTGTGCGCGCGGGCTTTCGCGCGAATATTCGACGCAGACGAGGCCAGGCAAGGCAATGTCATTCAGCGCGGTAACCACGGCAGGAACATCCATGTCCCCTTCGCCAAACGGCAGATGCGTGTGCTCCCCGTAGCGCATGTCCTCGATCGAGACCGTGCCGAGCCTGTCGGCATAAAGCCGGACGGCTTCGTCCGGGGCGATGTCGCGAGTGACCAGGCAGTGGCCGGTGTCGAGCGCGAGGCGCAGGGTTGGGTGCTGCTCCGCCACGACCACGAAATCGGCGGCGGTTTCGACCAGCATGCCGGGCTCGGGTTCCAGGCTGACCGGCACGCCGCGTGCCTCGGCATAACCGCACACGGCGGCGATCCCCTCGTGCAGCCACTGCATCGCCTGGGCTCGCTCGACTTCGGGCTTGGGCACGCCAGCCCAGAAGGAGATCGTTTCGCTGCGCAGGATGGCGGCGATGTCGATGGCGCGGCACAGGAACTCCACCCGCCGCGCGCGGCCCTCGCTGCTGGGAGCAAGCAAGGTCGGTTCGTGCTTCTCGCGTGGGTTGAGCAGGTAGCGTGCGCCGGTTTCGATCACGGTGCCAAGTTGCAGCGAGTCCAACCGCTTGGCGAGACTTTCAGCCTGCTCCTGCCAGTCGTCGGCGAACGGGTCGAGATGATGGTGATCCAGCGTCAGCGCGACCCCTTGGTAGCCACTGTCTGCGATGAGCGCGATCGCGTCGTCCAGGCGGTGACTGGACGCGCCATTGGTGTTGTACGCCAGACGCAGGCTCATGGTCGTTCTCCCAGTGCGACGTGATGGGCCTCGGGTTCGCGATAAAGCGGGTAGAGTGGTCCCACGATCTGCGCGGCGCGGCTGGTATCGAACCACGGCACGCCGCCTAAGCGGTCGATCGCCTCTGGGGTGAGCCGGACGGGCAAGCGGTCGCTGGCCGGCTCGCCGAAGCCGATCAGGCCGGTGTCGCCATCCAGCAGCTTGCGCACATTGCGCTCGCCGATGCGGGCGTAGCTCATCGTCTCGACCTCCAGTCCGGGCACGATCACCTTGACGGTGGCCAGCGGAGCGCCGGGCGGCGACATGTCGACGTAGAGGACGTCGAACCCTTGGCTAAGCACAGCATTGA
The DNA here is from genome assembly GCA_964243335.1 of uncultured Sphingomicrobium sp. GTDB lineage: Bacteria > Pseudomonadota > Alphaproteobacteria > Sphingomonadales > Sphingomonadaceae > Sphingomicrobium. The sequence goes on from CAXTED010000002.1 coordinate 418,142, forward strand.
GCACGAGCGGGCTGCGGGCGTGTCCGTCGGGCACTTCGGCTTGCGGCAGGCTGTCGAAGGGTTTGTGTAACTTCACCGCGTGAACGCTGCCGGCCAACCACGAGCGAAGGTCCGCTGCCGATGCGCGGGTCCACTCGCGCATCGCCTGGAATGCGCGCGGGTCGCTCGATTTCGCCGCGCCGCCAGCCTGCGCCATGAACCTGGCCGCATAGCCTGGCGGGGCGACTTGCGCGGCCAGCGCTGCCGGTCCGTGCGCAAAGGCCTTGCGCACGCGGGAGGCGGCGAACTCGCACAACGCCTTGTTGAGTGCCTGGGTACGGTCGGGATGAGCCGCCTCGCCGCAGCCGGTAAGCATGATCGGGACCGGCGGTTCGCGCCCGTCCTGTTCGCGACCAACGCAGTACAAATTGACAATTCCGAACTTGTCGGTGGCGAACTTGGGCATGACCTCGATCCCGGCGGCTTCGAAGCGAGCAAGGATAGCGGCCGTGGAGGCGGGGAGATCCTCAGGGAGGTCGAGCAGGACGCCTTGGTCAAGCGCGCGGAACAACAGGCCATTTCCGTCGCGCTGCAGCAGCTCGAGGAGGCCGTGGCCAACCGCCCACTCCAGGTCCGGTCCGGCACCCATGCCGTTGGAGATAATGGTCGTGAACGGGCGGTAGCCGGGCGACAGCTCCTTGGCGGAATAAGCGGCAAGGTCGACCGGCACCAGCACGGTGAAACCGTCCGCCCACCGCTTTGCCTCAACCCATTCGAGAACCGTGTCGCGATCGACGGGCGAGCCGGCGGGGAGGCACAGGGTTAGCGGATCGGCGACCGCACCTTGGCCAAGCGCCCGGCTCAGTTCGGCATAGCTGCCGCGGGTCTTGGTGCGGGCGGACAGGCTAAGCGTCGGGAACACCATCTCCGCGATCTCGCCAAGCGCCCCCAGCACGGCCTGACCCTCGGTTTCGCCATAGCCGACGCCGTAAGGCATGATACCGGCCAATGCCGGGTCGTCGGGGAACAAGGCAACGACCCACACCGGGATGCCGACCGTGTCGAGCGGAGTAAGCGGGAATGCAACGATCTCGCCGGGCGGGAACGCACCGAGATAGGCCTCGGCGGCGGGCGGGAGGTTGGCAGGCAGGCCGGTCACAGCGCGATCCGCTTCACGCCTGGCGGCCGCGCCAGAGCTTCATCAAGCACCGCCAGCGCTACCGCGCGCGACACCTCCGGCGCATATTCGAACGGTGTCAGCACGGCGTCGAACTCCAACGGCGCGATCACCTCGCGGTAACGGCGCAGTTCGGCGTGGGTCAGCGGGATGTCCTTGTGAAACGCCTTGTGGCTCGACACCGCCTTGCTGACGCCCGCCGTGTCCTGGTCGATCTTGAACATGTCGCCGCAGAACAATCGTCGCCCCGGCGCGTCGTGCAGGGCGGCCTGTCCCTCATAATGTCCGGCGACGTGGTGCAGCGTGTAACCGGGTGCCAGCTCGAGCTGGTCGTCGAAGGGCGCGGTGACCTGAAACGCCTTGGTCATCTTCAGATCGTCGCGCTGTATCGCCAGCGATTCCGGAGCAAAAGTGCGCTGCAGTTGGAACAAGGCACCAAAGCCATGCGCGTGGCTGCCGGCGAGGAAACGAATGCCGCCAAGGGCATGCACTTGGTCCAGCATCGCCGCAGAGTAGTAAGGCGCGGCCTCGAACGCGATGTTACCGCCGTCGCGGACGATCAGCCAGCCGGTGCCAGCGAGTCCAAGGTTCGGCGTGGTGGTGAACGCCCAGAGATCGGGCGCGACCTTCCGGAAGCTTCCGTCATGGCTGGCTGCAACGTCACCCTCAGGAAGGAACCGCCAGCCATCCTCCGGCAGGCCGTTACGCACGTCGGTGCACACCGGGCAATCGGGCGGCGGCGCGAAGTAGCTCTGCCAGAAACCGCAATTAGCGCAGGCGTAGTGGCTCAAAGGCATGACACCGCCTTGTCGTGGGCGCCGACGAACAAGCGCATTAGCGCAATGTCTCGGCTGAGGGAGAAATCATGCACTTCGCCCTGCACAGCGGCTGCAAAGGCGGTCGCCTGCGCCTCGAACGGGCTTCGGTGGCGATCGAAGGCGATTGGCTGCTCGGTGCCCTGGCGCCCGCAGGTGAGCACCGCTGAGCCCCCGGCGGACTGGCCCATGGTATCCGTGGCGACGATCGCTCCCAGATCGCCGATGATCTCAAGCCGGCGGCGGGGCAGCGGCTCGGGGCAATTGTACGCGACATGGGCCTGGAACAAGGCGCCGCTGGCGAACCGCCCGGACAAGATCCCGCCATCGTCAACCGCATAGGCATGGACCCGCCGCTGCAATTCAATGTGCAGGCGCTCTAGCGGTTCTCCCAGGAGCATCTGCGCCAGGTCCAAGCCGTGCAGCGCAAGATCCATGACCGCGCCGCCACCGGCTGCAGCAGGGTCGGCGCGCCAATTGAGGTCATCCGACCCTGCGCCGGGCGAGCGCCATTGCGGGTCGACCCAGCACGCATAGTTGACGCGCACGGCCGTGACTTGGCCGATGGCTCCGCTGGCGATCTGCGCGGCAATCGCGCGATGGGCCGGATGATGGCGCTGATCGAACGCGGTGCCGTAGAGGACACCCGCCGCTGCATCGGCGATCTCCTCCGCGTCGGCAAGCGTTGCTCCCATCGGTTTCTCGCAGAGAATCGGAATGCCGGCCTGGGCGGCTTCGACGATGGGCGGCAGATGAAGGTGGTTGGGAGTCGCAACGTAGATCGCGTCGGGTCGGCGCTCCAGCAGCTCGGTCGTGGTTGCGACCGCATCGATGCCGGCTGCCTGGGCCTTGGCGCGGGCTTTCGGCGACGGGTCGGCGACCACCGCCAATTGGTGCCCCGCCGCGGCAATGGCCGGTGCCATATGATCTCGGGCAACCCAGCCGAAACCGACGATGCCCCAGCGAAAGCTCATCACCAGCGCTCCGGCAAATCGACTAGCTCGCGCCGGCGCACGGCGGCTTCGAGCCCATGCGCCATCGGCGCGGTCTCGGGCAGGTTTGCCTGGCAGGTAAAGGTCACCCGTTCGCCATATTCCTGGGCATAGCGTTCGCTGGGCCAATGGAGATCGCTGCCGACGCATAAGGGATTGCGGCGCAGGAGCCGGCCAGATGGCGGCAGGTCGAGCGGCCCGCGGGCGGCGGCTGGTGGCGCGCCAATCACGACGGCAAAGGCTTCGGTGTCGCTGGACGCTCCTGCCGCAGGCATGCCGCCGTTTGCCCCCGCCCAGGCCAGCTCCTCGTCTTCGTAGAGAGTGCCGTCTGGGAACATCTCCTGCACCGCATCCAGTGTCATGCCGTGAGCGGCCGACAGGTTGGCATGCCCGGCATTGTGGATGTGGGCGAGCGCTACCACCGGCGCGGCGCGGCGAAGCTGCTGCGCTACCTTCTCTTTATTGGCCAAGAAGTAGAAGGCGTCGTGACAGAAAGCGAGGTCGGCCTCGATCTCCACCGGCCAGGGTTGGTCGGCATCGAAGCAGACCAGCTCTGCTTCCGGTGCGATCCAGTGGCGGGCGACCCACAATTTGGCGAACACCACGTCGGCGCCGATCGTCTGAACGCCCGCGAGCGACAAGGCGCGGAGGTAATGACCAATCCCGCAGGCGAGTTCGAAGGCGCTGCCCGGCGACGTCCAGTGCGCGTCGAGCAGGGTCAGGCCAGCGACAAAGGTGGGATCGCTCCAGCGATGCGCGAAATAGTCGCCGACCCGGCCCCAGCCGAGCAGCCGCATTGCGTCCCGCAGCGTGAGCGCGTCGCGTTGCACGATCAATTGCGCGAGGTCTTCGGAGGGAGGCGGTGGCTCCGTCCACCAATCGTCGTTTTCCGCCAGCAAAAGCATCAGCGCACCCGGCTGGTCTCCCTTGTCCAGCCGCTCCAGTGCCGCTGCCGCCAGACTTTCCGAGCCGGCTCGCAGATAGGTTATTCCGTCGATCACCGGCCAACGATCACCCGCGCCGTCGCTCAGCGAGTAGGCGCTGTCGGCGGCAAGCAAGCGTCCGCTTGTTGGTGACCGATAGCGGATCACAGCAGGCCAACATCCCGCAAGGTGGCGTCGTGAAAGTCCTTGACCGGACCCGCATGCACCAGCTGGTAGTCGTTCAGCACCATGTTCATTGTCGTGCCTGCGGCCACCAGATGCTGTTCGATCTCCAGCACCCGGTCGATCACGTCAGCGGCGTGAAAAGCGCGGCCTTCAGGTGAGCTGTCGTCGACGATCGGCGCGAGCGCTTTCTTGAATTGCTGCTGCAGGACCTCGGGCAGGTCGGACAAGGCGCGGCTGCGAGCCCGGTCGATCACTCCCTCGAGCAGGTCGCCGAGCAGCATCTCGCCCGTGAAACCGCTGTCCGGCATCGCTGCATTGTGAAAATGGTGCGCCAGCCCGGCCAGGAAAACGGCAGTCGGATTGGCTTGATATTGCGAAGCAAGCAGGACCGCGTAGATGGCGACCATGACACTGTGCTCGGCATGGTTCTCAGCAAGCTCCAGCATCAAGCGCGGCTTGCCGGGGCAAGTCACGCCCGCGCGGGGCTGCGTAGCGAGAAGCGCCGCAAAGGGCGGCGGCGAACCGGCGGTCATGTCTGACGCTAGCGCCTCGCGAAGTACAGACGCCAGTGGCAGATCGATCGCGTCGGCAACCGCATCGAAGCTGCTTTGCAGAACCCTCGCGGCCTCTGCTTCGCTCAGCCCAAGTTCGCGCAGCTTCGCAAGTTCGAGATCCCCCAGCCGCGCAGCCGCAAGCGCCGCTGCAACCGTTCGCCGCATCACGGACGATGGCTCCTCGCCAGCGATCAGCGCACCCCATGCCCGCAGGAACAACCGTCTCGCGATCGATCCATCACGCCCCGCCGACGTGATCCGCTTGAGGTGGCCCAGTTCGCGGAGGAGGGGCATCAGCCGCGCACCGCCGTCCCCTTGCGCCGACATCAACCGCGATCCAGCCATTCTTCCAGGATCAATTGCTGCTCGTTGAAGGCATGCTCCGGGTCGCGGCCGTCGATGGTCTGCGGCGCCTTGAAGAACACGCCCAACTGCTCCTGAACGCCGCCTTGTCCACGCTGCTGGGCGAGGTCGAGAACACGCGCGATCTCGATCACCAGCGGTGCGGCCAGCACGGAATCCTTGCACAGAAAATTCAGCTTGAGCTGCATCTGCTGACCAAGGAAACCGGTGATGTCGATGTTGTCCCACGCCTCCTTGTCGTCGCCGCGCGGGCGATAATAATGGATCATCACGATGTGATCGTCGACAGGATAGCCGAGGATCTGGTTGAGCACGCTCTTCTTGGTGTCGAGCTTGGATTCCAGCGACTTGGGGTCGTCCAGCGCCTTGCCATCGGAATTGCCCAGGATGTTGGTCGAAAACCAGCCGTCCACATGCAGCGCCCGCTTGCGCAGGGCAGGGGCAATCACCGTCTTGATCAAGGTCTGCCCGGTCTTGCCGTCCTTGCCGCCAATCGGAACCCGCCGCTGCTTCGCGAACTCCGTCAGGGGTGCAACATCGGCGGCCACCGATGGGGTGAAGTTGGCATACGGCGTGTCAGCGCCGATTGCTGCGTAAGCGTAAAGCATCGCCGGGCTGATGGCCGGATCGTTCGCATCCATTCCACGCTCGAAGGCGTCGAGGTTGGACAAGCTTTCGGCCTGCAGGTCCGGCAGCCGTTCCGTCGAGGCCAGATTGATCATCACCAGCCGGTCCAGAGCCTGTTCCTGCCGGAAGCGGCCCATGTCGGCCCGGATGAGATCAACGGCCTGGCGGTGGCCGCTCGCCGCAACCTTGTTGCCGCCGTCGATGTTGGCGCAGAAGTCAGTGCTTCCAACCGCTGGCCAAGCGCGCATGTCGTTGAGGCTCGACGCGCCGTCGCTGAGTTCCGCCTGCCCAATGACGCCGTGCCGCAGAGCGCATGTGCCAAGCGTATCTTCGGTCAGATCCCAACCACCAAAAACGATGTCGCGATAGGCTGCCATGCCTGCATCGTCGCGGTCCGCCAGCGGCAGGCCCGCCAGGCTGTTGGAGCCGGCCTTGATCATCTCCACGCCGGCAATGGCCGTGGTCGCCACCGCGCCGCCAACGCCCACAATCGCCACACCCAAACGATCCGCCATGACACTCACCCATCTATCACCATGCGCTCGGTCTTGGTGGCCGCGCGCTTGCTAAAGGAAGTGTCGGGGGTGGGGTAAGTTCACGATTGCGGAGGGCGCACGCAGATAAAACGGCCCGCCAGTGACTTAGGTCTATGCGCGGCTGGTCTGGCGGTGATCTATGTCACTTGCATTGGCCGGTGGGGGCAGCCAGTCGGTCGCGACGTGGCCGTGCCGATCGTTGAAGCCGACCAATTGCGTCAAGGCATCGACGTCCTTGATGCGGATGATCTTGCCGTCGCGTTCCAGCAGGCCGGTAGCTTCCAGCGCTTTGAGCGATCGATTGACGTGCTCCTTCGTCAGCCCGACCGCATCGCCAAGGTCCTGCTGGGTGAGCGGCAATTCAAAGATCGCGCCGGTCAGGCCGTCGACCACCCGGAGGCGCGAGCGGATGTCTAGCAGCAGCGTCGCCACGCGGGTCATGCCATCGGTGCGCCCGATGGAGGTCAGGCGATCCGCCATGGCTACGTGCTCGGACGCGCTCACGCCGTACAGCAAGGCGCCGAGCCGGGGATGATCGCGGAACAGGCGCCCCAAGGCCGATCGTGGGATGTCGAACAGCGTGCACGGGCTGACCGCTGTCAAAGTGGCGGCGCTATGGCCCCAGGCGATGCTGAAGGTCGTGGTCAGGTCGCCGACGAAGTAGAACCGCAGGATCTGCCGCCCGCCTTCTTTAAGCTGGACGGACCCGTGGAGCCATCCAGATGCGACGATATGAAGCTTGTCGGTCTCCTCCCCTTCGCTAACCACGACTTGGCCAGCCTCGAAGCGCTGTTCGCGTCGCTCGAGCCACTGCAATGCATCACGCTCGGCATAAGTAAGGGCCAGATGCTGCGACAAACGTGTTTCAAGCGGGCTGGCCATGTCTGCTGTTGATTGCCCCGAGGGCATGTTTGTCAAGCTTGAAGGCTATCTTTCGATGACAGTCACATGGTCCGAATCGCACTGATGACTCTTCGATAGCAGGGGCAGCAATGTCGCGGTCAGTGCCGTTCTTTCCTGGAAACAGGCAGCGATCACCATTGCCCGATGGAGGCTTGCAAGAACTCTCCGATGCGGGTCAGCATTCCAACACGAGCGTCGCTGTCATCGCCGCGATTGCAAGGATCGACGCGGTTCAGGAGCTTCGTAGATTCTATGGCAACGCAAGTGCCGCCGGCCGAGAAGAGTTGCCTTTCTGTAATTCGCTCAGCCTTGGCAAGATTTGCCGGCAGCCGGCGTCGGACGCGTAATGTGATCGGTGTTAATGACGGGCTGCGGCGCCGCTCGTAGCGGAGTGCCAAGCGCTTCAGCTCCGGACTGCATCTGGCAGCCGTGGCCTTGCGCACCGCATAATCTCGGAAAGGCAATATATGAGACTCGTCCTTGTCGTTCTGGCCCCAATAGCATTGAGTTCCGCTTCTTCGGCATTGGCACAGAGCTATGTCGCCGGGTCGCTTGGTTACGTCAGCCCCCAACACCTGCGTACGAGCGCGGGTGTGCGTGGCAAGATCAAAGATGGCGGAGCCGTGACGTTAGCAGTTGGGAGCGGCTTTGGTCCGGTCCGCGGCGAACTGGAAGGCGGGTACCGCGCTGTCAAAGTTGGCAGTGTACAAGGTTTTGGCCTGCAGGCGGAAGGGACCGGCAAGCTTTCGGCATTGAGTGCCATGGCCAACGCCTACTTCGATCCAGCCTTCTCCTTAGGAGCGTTGAAGCCGTATGTTGGCGGCGGCATCGGAGTGGCGCGGTTCAGGGCGCGGAACGTATCGGCAGTAGGTCTTCCTGCCGGTTTGCCCGTGACGTCGATCGGCCCCCTGACAGGAAGCAAAACAGGGTTCGCCTACCAAGCCATGGCCGGTGTCGGTCTGGCTGTCGGAAGCGGTGGGGCAGTGACGCTGGGCTACCGTTATTTCGCGACACCAGGAGCTACCGCCAGGGCGCCAATCCTGGGCGACGTGCGGATCAGAGGTCTAAAAACGCATGCGGCGGAGGTCGGCCTGCGGCTGACCTTCTAGGACGAGACCGAACCGCGACTTAGCCGGAGGCCTGCCTGGCGTTCGGTATCATGTCGACAGCAGCAACGCGCGCCGGCTCGGGTTTGGATCTCCGCATTGGCCCAGACCGACATTCCACTAACGCCAGCCGACGCTTGTGGCCCAAGCGTCGATGCTACGCTGATGTCAGTGGTCACGATGAGGTCGCGTAGTAAATACGAAACTCTTTTGGGCGAGCTTCCCCGAACTCTTTCACCATGCAGTTTGGATTGTTGGAAGAGCTGTTTGGAATACCAAACTCAACTGTTGGACGAGCATTCGTCGAACCTATGATAAACTTGGCATTGATCGGCTGGCATTTCTTCACCGCCGCGACGAATGTTTCTCGAGTGAGAACCGGCGAGTTGCCGCAACCAGAAGTTGCCGATGCGACTAAGGCTATTGTGAAATGCAGAAGTCGCATCGCTCAGGCTTTCTTTCAACGTTCCCTGAACCGGAAACGACGTTCGGGAGCTACAGGAGGGCTAGAGAGCTTAGTGGGCGCCCGCAATGGGTGGGAAGCGGACGGTCGACTGTACGTGCGTCTACCCCGCTTGCGCCAACACGTCTTGGCTTTGCGGATGTGCACTTTTCGTCACCAACCTTGAGCAACCGAACGGAGCGGGCGGTCACTGCACACTTGGGCTCCGACATGCACATCCATCACGGAAGGCGTGGATTGCTGACTTCGGGCAGCTTTAGCGCTTTGGCGATATCGGCCCACGCGACCAGCTTGAAGTTCTGCGCTGCCGGTTCATTCTCGCCGTCCTGCGCGACGAATAGCCCACCTGGGTAGGCGCTGCCGAAGTCTCCCAGAGCTAGACCGATCCCGTCCGTTTCCTGCGTCGCACCGAGTGCACCCGGCGTGATCCTGAAGCGACCGACAAAGCTCTCATCGGCCAGCCGCCACACTGCATAGGCATTGTCGCCTTGGCTCGAAACGATGAGGAAGCCGCCGGTTCCGCCCTCGGTCGCCAGCGCCACGCCTTCCACATCCGCCACCAGTCGACGGCTGTCGGCGCCTGCAACGAGCGTGGGCACAGCGGAGCCGTCGGGGCGAGCATCGAACCGCCAAAGCCCGCGATCTTCTTCGGCGACGTACAAGCGGCCCGTCCGCTCATCAACGGCGCAACCTTCGGACTGGGTGGCAAGCTTCATTGTTCGCACAACCGTCCCAGTCGGTGCCGCACCTGACAAGTTCAGCAAAACTTGGCGGATCGTGCCGTCCTTCAGCACCAGGAAGGCGAACAGGTCGGCGCCCGCCCGGTAGAGGCAGACGCCATAGGCTTCGCCCGCGCCGCCGCTCACGGTCCCGAGCCGTTCCAGCCGAGCTGTCGCAGGGTCGAGCCGGAACAAGGCGAGTTTGGCGTTGGCCAAGTCATTGCGATCGCTTGCGACGACCAAGACGCCCGGCGCGCCGTTTCCGATGTTTACTCCATCGCGCAGGTCGACGTTATTGACGCGTCCGGCATCCAGAAAGCTCCGGGTTCGGCCTTCCATCCCATAGACGTAAAGGCCGGCCTTTTTGTCGGTGCCGATGATGAGGCTTGCAGACGGGTCCGCCGAGTTGCGCCAGATCGCGGGGTCGTCCGCCGCATCCGCTGCCGAGGTGCCGACGGGTGTGGTCTCGCCCTTGGCTTGCACGGACACAGCGGGATCCGCGCGGGCGATTCGTTCTTCGACCGGCACTTCTCCGGTCGCACAGGACGCCAGCAGCCAAGCAACCAAAGAAAGAGTGACCAAGCGCATGTGTGTTCCCCCGACTTAAAGGCCATCGAACTAGTAGCGGCTAATGACAGGTGCGTGACGGAGCCGACATTCAACAACCCGACGCCGCGCTCCCTGCATGCCATGGTACTCGGCGGAAAAGCTTCATTGTCACGAAAGAGCAATGAGGATGATGCCGATGAGTCACGCCCCCGCCTCTAAAGCTGCACCAGCGAGCCAAGTCAGAAAGCGACTTGGCCAAGCCGTTTCACAGGTGGGTTTTCATGACTTTCAAGCGTTGGACATTGCTGAGCTGCGGACTTGCAGCCCTGACGACCCCCGTACGAGCGCAGGAATTGGCGTCTGCTGACACGACGTCGCTAGTCGACGCTCAGGCAGCAGGTGAAATCAATGCTGTGGGGTCGCAGGACATCATCGTCACTGGCCGGATCGCCTTTCGCAACAGGACGGAGGATCCGAACCCGGTCCTTGCCTACGATCTCGAATACTTCCAGCGGTTCGAGCCTGTTTCGGTCGGCGAAATGCTTAAACGTGTTCCCGGCGTCACCTTCACCTCGGACGTGCTCGAATATGACGGCGTTCAGATGCGCGGTCTTCCTTCTGGCTTCACCCAGGTTCTGATCAATGGTCGCCGAGCGCCCGGCGGCGAAGCGGACGGCAGCTTCTTCGTGGATCGCCTGCCCGCTGAGCTCGTCGAGCGCATCGAGATCGTTCGCGCCCCACGCGCCGATCAGCCGAGCGAAGGTATCGCCGGCACGTTGAACGTGGTCACCAAGGAGTCCGTGGACCTTCAAGGCGGCTCCGCGAAGCTGGGTGCATTGATCAACCAGGATGGCGGCGTGCGTCCCTCCGCAGCGCTCTCCTATGCGGGCCGCCTCGGCAGTGCCACGAGCTTCTGGGCCGGCCTCAATTATCAGCAGCGGCGCAACCCGAAGAAGAAAGTGTCCTATCGCTTCGGCGACGAGCCTACGGGCGTGAAACCCTTCAACCTCGATCCCGAGTTCGACGACTTCGAAGCGCAGGACGACACAAGGGACGGGACCGACCTGTCCGGCAATGTCGAGCTCACAACCCGCTTCGGGGACGGCGGGCTGTTCCGGATCGGCGGATTGTTCGTCGACACCAACCGCGACGAGGATGAGGTATCCAGAACCTTCGACGGCGAGGATCTGGAATATGTCGAGATCGAAACCCAGCATGAGAAGATCAGCCAGAACACCTATGCGGTGACTGCAGACGCCCAGGTGCCGCTTGGCTTTGCGAAGCTCGGCTTGGCTGCCGGCTGGTCTGGCTTTCGGGAGAACACCGTCTCGACGGTGATCGCTGAGGAATTCGGCGAGAACCCCGAGGAGGAAGTCGACACCATCCGGATCAAGGACGATGAATATACCGGCACGATCAGCCTGACCTTCGGCGAAGACAGCACGGTCCAACTGAAACCCGGCATCGATTTCCTTCGCAAGAAGCGCGATGGCGGCCAGGCCGGCGACTTCCTGACCAGCGATTTCGCCATCTCGGAGCAGCGCTACGATCCCTATGTCCGCGCTACCTTCAAGCCTTCCGCCAAGCTGACCGTCGATGCGGGCCTCCGCTACGAGATCACGCGCCGCAAGGTCGCAGGCGTCAACGGCGATGATGAGATCGTCGGCGGATCGTACAGCAACGAAAGCCTCAACCCTTCCGTGCATTTGCGCTACGCTCCCAACGCCGACGGACAGTTTCGCGCCTCGCTTGCACGTACCGTCCGCCGACCCAGCTACGACTTCATCTCACCTATCGAGGAAGATGAGTCGCCGAGCGACGACGATCGCACCGTGGGCAATCCGCAATTGCGCAACGAGCGGGCGTGGGGGGTCGATGTCGGGTATGAGCAGCGCCTCGGCCGCGCCGGCATCGTCGGCGTGAACGTCTTCTATCGCGACATCAACGACCTCGTCGAACTGATCGCGATCGAGGATATCGGCGACGGCAGTCTCTTCACCCCGCGCAATATCGGCAAGGGCCGTACATGGGGATTGGAGATCGACTTCTCCGCTCCGCTGACGCGCTTCGGGTTGCCAGACACCGGCCTGTTCGCGAACTACACCTATCTCGACAGCAAGACGACGGACCCGTTCACCGGTGAGAAGCGCCGGTTCAACTATCAGCCTCACCACGTCTACAATGTCGGTTTCATCCAGACGGTGCGAAGCATCGACGGCAGCTTTGGCGCGTCCGTTTCGGGCCGTAGCAAGTCGGTCGCATCCAATTTCGATGAGACGGTTGATCTGCGCTACAATCCGGACCTTGAAGCGTTCCTCGAGAAACGGTTCGGGCGAGGCCTCGTGCTTCGCTTCTCCGCGCAGAACCTGCTCAACCGCCGCAAGGACGAGGTCTTCCGCAAGTATGATGGCGACTCGTTCGCCGAGGTGCTGGAGAACCGCGCCAGTGGCGACCTTGACGAATATGAGATCGAAAGCGAGCGCGCGGGACGGCTGTTCCAAGTAACGCTGCGGGCTGCATTCTGAGTGTGGAAGGGGGGCGGCGCATCCCGCGTCGCGCCCCTTCCATGCGTCACGCCTCTCGCAGTGAAGCCCAAGGACCCTTGATCGCGAGCGTCTTGCCGGGATGGTAGACATTCACGAACATGGTTGAGCCGTCCGGGGTAAAGCAAACCCCTGCAAGCTCGGTATCTGCGTTCAGCCGGGCGAAGGTGTAGACCTTGCCGTCGGGTGTCACGCCCTTCAGGTGGTTGACCTCCCCGTCCGACCTGTCCTCGCAGACGATCAGGTGCCCCCACGGAGAGACAGTGATGTTGTCGGCATAGTCCATGATGAGAGAATCCCTGGACTCGACAAACAATTGGAGTCGTCCAGGTGCAGCTGCCTCACCCGGCTTTGCCTCATGGGGACTCGGGATATAGCGCATGATCTGTCCAAGCTTCGCAACGCCGCCTGACGTGCAGGTGAAGTAAAATTCGTCCGAGCCCCGGTGTATGCCCTCGCCGCGTGCGAAAATGGCTGCGCCCGACGCATGGCCGCGGGCACGAAGGTCGTCGGCTGGACTGTGCGTTTCGTCGAGGTCGACCCAACTCACCTCTCGGGTGGTGCCCGGGGCGAAAGCCAAAGCTTTCCAGTTTCGAGTGTCGGCTCCCCGATCATCTCGCAGCGCCAACGCTTGAAGCTTCCCGCCGCGGCGAAGCTGCCCGGGTTCGCTGGGCACGAAGCGGTAGAACAGGCCGTCGTCGCGATCTTCCGTCAGATAGACAATGCCGTTCGTAGGGTCGACGGCGGCGGCTTCGTGCCTGAAGCGGCCCAGGCCGATCAGCGGCTCGGGCTTCACCAGTCCGCGTTGACGCGCCGGAACATCGAACACCCATCCGTGGTCGCGCCCGACTTCGCCGGTGCGCAGCGTGCTTTCCTCGCAGCTCAGCCAGCTTCCCCACGGGGTTTGTCCGCCTGCACAATTGACGGCCGTGCCCGCGAGGCTGAGATATTGAGATTGCCGGCGCCCGGACTTGACGTCGAGCACGATCGTAGACGTTCCGCCCGGCATGGCCCGCCCGTCATTGTCCGTGCCGAACACCATCTCCGGCTTCAAGCGTGCCTCCAGCCGGGCAAGACCGCCGGTCGGACCGCGCTCCCGGGTTTCCGGCTTGAGCTCGTGATTTCGAACCAGTGCAACTCGGCTCGCATCCAGGGAGAAGCAGCCCATGCCGTCGAAGTTGCCCGGCGTGATAAAGCCGTCGTCCATCGCCTCGCCGGCGCTGGAGATCACCTGGTAGCTAAATCCACGTGGCAGATCGAAGAGTCCGAGCTTGTCGCGGACAAGTTCGCCATATCCAGGTACCTCGTTCCGATACGTCTCTGCCGGTGTGGCAAAGCCGCGCTTGGCGAGGCCAGCGAAGGCGACAGTGGCCAGGCTGGATAGTGCAAACTGCCTTCGGCTGAGATTCAACATGCGTTAGTCCTTGAAAGCGCTGACTGCGTCATGGCAACTCATCGTGTCGCGCGCATGACACTGCCCGAGGTTTCAGAAGGGTCGCTCCGGTCGGCCGTAGCAGGGCTTTAGGACGGCGAGCAGGGGCTGAGGGCGAGCGGGTGGCTAGCGGCTTCGAAAGGCCTATACGCCGACCCTCACCCATTTCACGAGTAACATGCAGCCAAATGGTCTTCTGGCGGTCTTCGACGAGAATCGCTCGAAGTTGCTGCGGTACTTTCGAGCGCATGGGGCTGGCGACTCAGCGGACGACTGCGTTCAGGAACTGTGGATCAAGATTTCGGCGACGCATTCAGGGCCGCTCGGGTCTCCGCTTGGCAATCTGTACCGGGCAGCGACCAATCTGATGATCGACCGGCACCGCGCCGAGACCCAGTCGCGGCGCCGCGACCTCGCTTGGACCGAAGGCCGTGGTGAAGACCATTTGGACGAGCCGAGCGCCGAACAGCGCATATCCGTGCAGCAACAACTGGACCTGGTTGCAGTGCAGCTCAAATCGCTTCCACCGCGCGCCCTTGCCATCTTGAACCGGCACCGGATCGATGGCCTGACCCAGCGGGAGATCGCCGCCGAATATGGCGTGAGCACAAGTACGGTCGAGAGCGACTTGCGGCAGGCCTACAAGCTCCTCGCCGACCTGCGGAAGAAGCTCGATGAGGAATAGCGACATCGCCTCCGTCTGTTGGTCGAGGACAACAGATCAATGAGCGATATTGAGCGTCAGCGCGAAGAGCAGGCACTGTCCTGGCTGGTCATGACCAATGACCCGGAGTTCGACGGCTGGGACGAATTCACCGAATGGCTGGAACAGGATCCTGCCAATGCCGGTGCCTACCATCGCTTGGCCGATGCTGAGCTAAGCCTGCAACCGCTGGTCGAACAATCGGCCCGGCCCGCCATGACTCCCCTGTCCGTCACCGAGCCGCGGCAGCGAAGAAAGGTGCTCACCAGACGATCCGCGCTGGCCTTTACCGGATTTGGCGTGCTTGCCCTGGCGACGATGACTTTCGACCGCTTGCAGCCAGTGGAACATTCGACCCGCCCCGGTGAGCAGCGGACATTGGCTCTCGGCGGCTCCGATCGTTTGGTGTTGAACGGCGGGACCAAGCTTGCACTGGCCGGCTTCGACAAGAGATCCATTCGTCTCGAGCGCGGCGAGGTGCTTCTACTGCTGCACGGCAAGGCGGCAGCGCCCGTCAGCGTAGAGGTTGGCGATCTTGAGCTCGTTGACGTCGGGACCGTGTTCAGCGTCACCCGCGAAGCTCGCGCGACGCGGGTCATCGTCGCCGAGGGAGAAGTGATCGCCGACCCATCAGGGGCGAAGCTTCGGCTTGGACGAGGAACGCGCCTCGATGCGGTGGATGGCCAGCAAGTCCTTCGTGCGGTGGCCACCGACCCAAGTGCAATCGGTGCGTGGCGCGAAGGCCAATTGGTCTACAACAATGAGACTCTGGCCCAAGTGGCGGCGGATCTCACGCGGTCCACGGGTATATCCCTCCGCACAGACGGCCTTGCCGCAGCCCAGCGCTTCACCGGTACGCTGTCGATCGACGCCATCAGGCGCGACCCGCGCTCGATCGAACCCTTGTTCGGCGTCTCTCTGGCGCGGTCCGGAGACGCCTGGATAATTCGAGGCGCCGGGTCCTGAAGATCGCCGGACCGATATTGGGAACGTCACTGCTGATTTGCTCGGCTGCAACCCAGGCCTCGGTCTCGCTGATCGACGTGCCGAGGGGCACGGTCGCACAAGCGGCGTTCAACGTGGGACGGCAGGCGGGAGTCAATATCGCTATCCGCGACGGCTCAGTCGCCGGTCGCCACATTGTCGCTTTTCGCGGCCGGATGAGCGCTTCGGCGGCAGTGGCTAGATTGGCGCGTTTGTCGGGCTTGCGCTATCTGGCGGTCGGTCCGCGATCGTTCGTGCTGGACAGGGCCCCAACGCAACCGCCGCCGCCGCGGGCCGCCCGACCTCGCGTGCCCAAGCCTTCCATCAAGCGGCCCACCCCGGTGTCGGTCGGTCTGCCTGAACCCGAGATCATCGTCACAGCCAGCAAGCGCGACACGCCGATCCGCAGCTTTGCGGGGCAGTGGGGCAAGATCAGGGGGGAGGATCTGGCCGGCTGGGGACCCTTGGGGTCGGAAGCGATCGAGGCGCGCACCGTTGGCTTCTCGTCTACGCATCTTGGCGCAGGTCGCAACAAGCTGTTTATCCGGGGGATCGGCGATTCAAGCTTCAGCGGTCCGACCCAGTCACCCGTCGGGCAATATGTCGGCGACATGCGAACCGGCTATAGCGGTCCCGATCCCGACCTGCGGCTGGTCGACATGGCGAGCATCGAAGTTCTCGAAGGGCCGCAGGGAACACTCTACGGCGCTGGATCGCTGGGCGGCATCGTCCTCCTGCGTCCACGCACTCCCGAGCCGGGGCTGCTCGCCGGGCAGATGGCCGTGGGCGGATCGAGCACGCAGCACGGAGCGCTTGGTTTCGACCTCTCCGCCGTTCTCAACGCGCCGATCGGCAAGGCCGCCGCGCTCCGCATCGTCGGCTACCGTGTCGTGGATGGCGGTTACATCGACAGGATCGTCACTGGCGAGCAGGACGCCAACCGGGTCGTCACCAACGGCGTTCGCGCTTCCTTCGTTGCGCCGCTCAATGCCGAGTGGAACGTCGAGATCAACGGTCTCGACCAACGCATAGAAGGTGACGACAGCCAGTATGCCGACCGCGATGCGCCGCCACTCAGCCGCAATGGGGCGCTTGGGCTGCCGTTCTCCTCGAAGTTCGGGCTTGCCAGCCTGGTGATTTCGAAGCCCGACGGAGTGGTCAGATTTCGGTCGACAACCGGCGCCAGTTGGCAGGACGTTCGCGAGACTTTCGATGCCTCCACTTCCGATGTGCCACGCCAGCTTGTTCAATCCAGCGAGGCCTCTTCCGTCATCAATGAAACGCGGGTCTGGCGACCGATGCGACAGGGCTATTCCTGGCTGCTTGGATTCAGCTCGTTGCTGCATCGCTACGAAGTCGGACGCAGCCTCACTGCCGGAACCAGCTCCACGGACCTCGCGGGCGCGACGAACAGGGTTCGCGAGACGACCCTCTACGGCGAAGCGGGAGTCGAGCTTCGGCCGGCGCTGGTCGCAACGGTCGGGGGCCGTGTGTCCGTGTCGACCTTGTCAGGCTGGGGACGGCACCTCAACCCGATGTTCCTGGCAGCCCTCGCCGTGGCCGAAGCGTCGCGGACCGAGGTTCGGCTGCTGCCATCCGCGTCTTTGCTGGCGAGGCCAACCGACCGACTCACGCTCTATGCACGGTATCAGCAAGGCTTCCGGCCGGGCGGTCTGTCCGTTGGCGACAACGAAGTGCATAGCTTTCGCAACGACCATGTCGCCACCCTCGAAGCAGGCTTTCGCACGTCGGGCTTCCCGACGGATGCGGTCGAGCTGAGCGGCAGCGTGACGCACAGTGACTGGAAGAACATACAGGCCGATTACATCGACGGTCGGGGCCTGCCCTCTACTGCAAACATCGGCGACGGAAGGGTTTGGACGGCAACGATTAATGCATCCGGCCGTGTAATCCCCAACCTCAAGATCGAGGCCGGCCTGGCCTTGAACGACGGCAAGGTGACCGAACCAAGCGTCAGTTTCGCGACGCTCCTGCGCGCCGATAACGCCATGAAGATCCCGAACATCTCACGGCTGGTCGGCCGTGTTGCGGCAAGCGGTTCGCACGACCTTGGTGGTGGCACGTCGTTCGGGGGAAGCATTTACGCGCACTATGTGGGGCGTTCCTACCTAGGGATCGGGCCCCGGCTGGGTCAGTCGCAAGGCGACTATGTGGACAGCGGGCTCTCGCTGCGGTTCTCCAAGGGACGACGCGCGATATCCTTGACGGCCACCAATCTGACCGATGATGTCGGTAATCGGTTCGCGCTCGGCACGCCGGTCGCCGTTGGCCGCGACCAGATCACACCCCTTCGTCCGCGCACCCTTCGCTTGGGCTTCGAGAGCGCTTTCTAAGATAGTTCCAAGGCGAGACTGAAACGCCTCCGTCCATCGGATACAAGCTAATCTCGCATCGGCGGTGTGGGCGTTGCCATTCCGAAGGAAACCCATGCGCACGCTACTCCTGGCATCGACCTGCTTGGTCGCCGTTTCATCCCCGCTGTTCGCCGAAACCAAGATCGAGACCAAAGTCGTCCAGCCAGTGCGGACGTCCACCGTCAAAGCCGGGGCCCCAGACGAGATACTGATCACGGCTGCAGGCTCGGTCGTCACCACGGGCACGACCGCGGTCGTCATCGACAGCAATCACAAGCTGACCAATCAGGGCACGATCCAGATCACCAACGTCTCGTCGGCCACGGCGGTCGATGTGCTGGCCAATGTCACTGGCGGCATATTGAACAGCGGCAAGATCATCGTCGACGAGACCTACGAGGCGACAGACGCCGACAAGGACGGCGATATCGACGGTCCGTTCGCAGTCGGCAGCAATCGCTTCGGCATCCGCACAGCCGGCGCCTTCGCAGGCGACATCGTCAATAGCGGAACCATCCTCGTCGAAGGCAATGATTCCGCTGGCATCCAATTGGGCGGGCTCCTGACCGGCAACATCGTCCACGATGGCGGAACGACGGTCATCGGTGATCGCGCAATCGGCATCGGACTTGCGGGCGTGACCGGCAATGTCCGCCTGGCCGGCACTGTCGGCGCACAGGGTGCGGGCGCAATAGCTGTCCGCGCGGCAGGCGACATCGGCGGCGCCTTGGTTATCCAGGGCACCATCGCATCAACCGGCTACCGCTTCACCACCGCACCGGCGGACCCAACGAAGCTGGACGCCGACGACCTGCTTCAGGGTGGGCCTGCCGTCTCGATCGAAGGCAGTGTCGCCAAGGGCATCATCCTTGCCGTGCCGCCCAGGGATGCGAGCGCAACCGACGCGGACGAGGACAAGGACGGGATCGAGGACAGCAAGGAAGGTTCGGCGCAGGTCAATTCCTTTGGCAGCGCAGCCGCCATGCGCATTGGCGCGGTCGGCCACGACATCGCCATTGGTTCGGTCGATGCGACCGGCACCGGCTTCGGACTGATCATCGATGGCGGGATCCGCGGAGATGCTGTCTACAAGGGCGTGGACGCCAAGGGCCTGCTGATCGGCGGGCTCGGCGGCGCGGTGACCATTGCGAAGGGCATCGGCATCGCCGGATCGGTCCGGGCGATCTCGCTGGACCAAGCGGCCACGGCAATACGCCTGGGGACAGGAGCCTCCACCGCCGAGCTGCGCAACGCAGGCGCGATTACGGCGTCGTCGGGCGCGCTTGCCTCCTCCACCGCTACCGCCGTCGCGATCGACCTCGGCGCGAGCTTGCCGGTCCTGCGCAACAGCGGTCAGATCGAAGCAGGCGTCGGCGGCGTAGATGGCACGGCAATCGCCATCATCGACCGGTCCGGCACACTCGCCTTGGTCGAGAATAGCGGAGCCATTATTGCCAAAGGCGCTTTGGGAACATCCGAGCGCAATGTGACGATCGACCTGTCGGCCAACACCAGCGGGGCAACCGTCCGGCAGACCGCCGTGGCGACCGGCATAACCGCTCCGTCGATTGTCGGCGACCTTCGCTTTGGCAGCGGCAACGACCTGTTCGATGTCGCCGACGGAACGGTCCAGGGCAATATGCGGTTCGGCACCGGCAGTAATCGCTTGTCGCTTTCCGGGGATGCTGCCGTCAAAGGCGCGGTGTCGTTCGGCAGCGGAATCGACACGGTCGTGCTCGGCGGCACGTCGTCGCTGGCCGGTTCGATCGACTTTGGCGGTGGTGCGGACATCCTGACCATCGGCGGAAGCTCCGCCTATAGCGGCGAACTCGCCAATGCCGCCGGTCTGGGGGTAAGCGTCAACGGCGGCACCTTCGGGATCGTCAAGACGGCCTCCATTTCGTCGCTGAACGTCGACAATAAGGGGACGCTCAAGGTCGTCCTGGACAAGACGCCTGGCGCCTCGAGCTTGCTCAATGTCACCGGAACGGCCGCCTTCGCAGCAGACTCCAAACTGCAGTTAGCGATCAGCAGCGTTGCGCAGGCTGAGGGCCACTATGTCGTGCTGAAGGCTGGAACGCTGACCGGCGCCGACAAGCTCATCACATCGACCGACCTGTTGCCATTCCTGTACAGCGGCAAGATCACCACCACCGGCAATGAACTCAGCGTCGATATCGCGCGCAAGTCGACGCAGGAGCTTGGGCTCAACACCTCCGAAACGGCGGCCTTCGGTGCGATCTACACGGCATTGGGCAAGGATGCCGTGATCGGTGGCGCTTTCCTCAACATCCGCGACCAGGCGTCCTTCATCGGCACCCTTCGCCAGATGCTGCCGGACCATGCCGGCGGCACCTTCGAAGCGGTTACGTTGGGCGACCGTACGCTTGCCCGAACTCTGAACGACCCCACGTCGCCGGACAAGGACGAGGGCGGCATCACCTACTTCGCCAACGAAGTCGCCTGGGGTTCGTCGAAGAGTCTCGGCGAAACTGCTGGTTACACCATCGGCGGCTGGGGCGCGTCGGCAGGAGCGGACATTCTCACGCCACTCGGCCGGGTCGGCGCGTCAATGGCTTACCTTTCTGGCACGGACAAAAACAAAGCGGCGTCGTCATCGATCAGGGCCGATCAATATACGGTTGCGGCCCATTGGCGGCTGAATGCGGGCAACTTCCGGGCCAGCGCGCGCGGCGCCTACGCCCGGGTCTCGTTCGACGGTAAGCGTGCCTTCTCCACCGGCGCCGGGGCCGCGCCGATCGAGCGCACGATGGTATCGGATTGGAAAGGCTCCATGATTTCCGCCGTCGGCAGCCTCGCGCACGAGACGTGGGCCGGGAGCCTATCCTTGCGCCCATCCGTAACGGTCGAATATCATCGACTGAGTGAAGGCAGTCATTCGGAAGCCGGTGGCGGCGCCGCGCTCGATCTGGTGATCAACTCTCGCAAGAGTGACGAATTGGCGCTGAACGCCTTGACCTCGGTCGGCATGGAGTTCGGCGGCTCTCGCCCGGGCGACAACTTCTTCCGGCTGGAAGTGGAAGGTGGACGCCGTCAGTTGCTTGCCGGCGCGATCGGCTCGACGACCGCTCACTTCGCGGGCGGGTCGGACTTCACGTTGGTCGCCGAAGAGCGCGAGAGCGGCTGGCTCGGCAGGTTGCGCGCCGTGGGTGGCAACGCTGGCATCACGTTCGCCGGTGAGGTGGGCGCCGAACAGCGCGAAAGCAGAATGGCGTTCACCGGGCGCGCCAGTCTCAAGATCGGCTTGTAGGAGCGGTCGGAGCCGGCGGGTTTGTTCATCGGCCCGCCGGCGTCCGGTCCGAATCAGGTGAGCGTGGGTCCACTTTGCTTGCCGGCCCTTTGCAGAGCTAGCCTGGCTTGCGGCCAAGCGAGATTCGCCTGTCAGGGCGGGCAGGGGCGAATGTCTGCTTTGGGTAGGAAGCGGACATCAGGCGCTTCCGTGGTTCCGCTTCCCTGAGGACGCTCTTTTAACCCTTGCGGATGCACAGCCCGCCTAAGCAGTCATGGGGTAAAAGATGAGATTTTGGTGGATTGGTGCGTGCGCGCTGCTGTCGTCAGTCGCCGTGCAAGCCGAGGCTTCAGGCTCCACTTACGCGAAAGTGGGCGCGTGGGAGATTTCGGCGGAACCTTCACGCTGCATCATGCAGGGCTTCTTCGGTAGTAAGGACGGCAAGAAGGTAGACAGCCTCACGCTCCTCTATGCTGCGGACGAACAGGGCGTTTTGTTGCTCTGGTCAAACAACTGGATGACCTATCTGCCCACCAAAGGCGAACTTGATTTAGGTCTTGTCTTCGGAAAAGGCACGTCTGTTGATGCGTCTTGGGGCAGCAGTAAACTTCGCTACGAAAAAGTTGGCAACGACTATCTATTCACTCGCGTGTTCAAAGATGCGGGGGAGGCTGAAAAGATCCTTCGTGATTTTGGCGAAAGTGAGGTCATGGGCCTGACTCTAGGTGCCACTTTGCTTACGAGCTTCAAACTCAATGCCTCGGACGCAGTCACGAAGCTGCGTCACTGTTCGTTAAGTGGCAGCGGCGGGTAGTAGCCACCCGTAGCGGCCTCCACTCCCGAACATCCGCTTGGGTCGAAAGCGGACAGATCGAACGCGCTCAGCCTGAGAGCAGCCAAGTGCTAATGAATGAGGCTTTTCGATGCGTGCTGAAACAACCACCCCGAGGCCAGCCAAATACCGGCAAACATGGCTAAGCCCACGACCTCCATTTGCGGGTCGCCGTCGGAAATGCCGCGCGCTTTCAACACTAGGGCAACGCTGACGAAGACATGCGTTAAAGCAGCAGTGAACATGGCGCGCGCCATGCTTGAAGGACGGCCTTCAGCGATAGCAGCGCCGCCGATCGCGATGATCAGAACGAAGAGAAACAGCAGATTGTGTGGCTCGTCTTCGGATCCGACGAGTCCGACCGCGCCATTGACAACAAGCGAGCCAAAGCCTGCTGCCAAGGCGGCCCCCGCGCCTGCAAGGTACGAGAGATTCGGAGCCCTCCTGGCGGTAAAATCGAATATCAGGCACCCCGCTAATAAGATTATGGCGACACCTATGAAGTCGAATATGCTCCACCCGAAATTGCCACTGAACAGCTGCACCGACACTGGCACGAGCATGATCGCCGCCGCCAAGACCCACGCCGCACGGCGCCAGGGACCGCTGCCAGGCCGTAATTTTGATAGAACCCGCCATTGCTGCTCTCCCGCGTTGAACCAGCAATGGTACTTAGCGCCGCGGAACATGAGCGGCATGAGTGACTCCTGAGCAGTTTGTGATAATTGCCATCGTCAGTCGTTCAGCATGCCTTCGCTCACTACCGCATGGAAGATGCGCGAGGGCATGTCCTCGTCATCGTCGTCGATGACGAAATACACCTTTCGCGGATCTCTCGAGTCTAGGGTCAATCCCTCGATCTTGCCGTTGAATGGCTCGCCGTCTTCATCGAACAAATGAGTCCAGCGAGCGTCGCCGTTTGCTTCGATGATGCCGAGAACGGACCCCTTAATGCTGCCGCTTACCGGGTCTTCAGCGGAAGCGGAGTAAAGAACGCGTCCCTCGGCCAGATGCTCGGCGTCCGAGAAGGTGAGCCGCACGGCGCCAAGTGTTCCCAGATCGTAGCTCCGGACATTGTCGATCCGAGGCGGCGATTGCGTCTGTGGTGCGGCTAGATGCTTGCATAGTGCAGCCCAGGAGAAGTCAGCCGTGGCATCGATCGGCTCCAACCCGGCACAGGCTTCTGCATTGCCGCGCTGGAACAGGCGGATGCGATCGTGATCGAGGGCTAGCGCTCCCTCGATGTTGAGCCCTGCGCCGCTAAAGGTCTTCTCCTTGCGCATGGCGGCGTAGAAGGCAGGCGCCTCTACGAACTCGGCCCCGAGCTGGCCACTCTCGTTACCCCGCACCCGGAGCACCCACTCACGTTCCCTCCGTGAGCCCGACGAAAATCCGACCAATTCGAGATTGTCTCCGGAGCCGACGGTTACGCATGCTTCCAGATCATATTTGTCGCTCTGGTTGCCGCGCTTCTTGCTGAACACGCGGTCGCCACTGGGACTGGGCGGCAAGGGCACGGCGGTGACTTGCTGCTTTGAGTCGATCAGCGCCAGCCAATTAGCATCGTCCTGGATGACCGCGAGATACTCGCGGAAGGCGCTGAGACCGGAGGCGGCGCGCACGTTGGGTGGCCGATCGTCTTCGTCAGAGGGCCCGTCGCTATAGGTCATCTCATGCCGAGCAATGACCCGGGCGTCCCAGCGGCGCTCCTCGATAGCGCGGAAGTGATTAGTCATACCGACTGCAAATGGATTGGGACCGCCTGTGTTCCGCGCTCGATTTGGGGGATGCCTGTTTCCTGATGGAAAGCGGACGTGAGGCGTTCTTGTCGGATCGTGCCAAACTGCTGACGGATTACCGCTAATGCTCTAAGAACATGGTTTAAATCTAATTGACTCTTTGAACAGACGCTTCGAGGATGCCGCCTGCTTCGATGCGCCAACACGCGCTCGGTTGTGGTGCTGAAGCTTGAAACTAGTCCTTTGGGAGGTCAGTTTGATGAAGGTAACCACTTCCGCACGAGAGAGCTCGGTTGTCTCGGCTTCTTTAACGCCGATTAAGAATGCGTCGACTTTCAATGCAGGCTTCGATTGGGAGGCTAACCCTGGCCTTCCCAAGCACGTTCAGGATTTGGTCGGGACGACGATCCGCGGCAATCCAGTGCTGCAGCAAGGCGGCAATGTTCCCGGCACAGTTCGCTGGCAACTCGATGCAGGGATCGAGTTGATCTATAAAGGCGGAGTGATCACCTACGCTTTTGCGGACTCCTCCCACCTGACTGGCATCTTCAACAACAAGAAGTATGGGTTCACAGAGCAGGACGGATACTCGCGCTTTACCGAAGCACAGCGCGTCGCGGCGACAATTGCGATCCAGAACTGGGACGATCTAATCGCTCCTTCGTTCAAGGAAGTAAACGGAACGGGCGGTGCTGACATTGTGCTGGCCAATACCACCACGGGACCCGCGCAGGCTTGGGCATACTATCCGAGCGGCACGCCGGGTGGCAAAGGTAGCCAGTTCGTCAATCTTGGTAGCGACGTATTCATCCACACGCCGACATCGAACGCCAGCAATGGCCAGCTTGATCCCGGCTTCTATGGACTGCAGACGCTCAACCACGAGCTTGGCCACACGCTGGGTCTAAGTCATCCGGGCACGTACAATTTTAGCGACGACAATGACGGCGACGGCGCGCCAGATCCGATTACGTATGACGGTGACGCTCAGTACTTCCAGGACAGCCATCAGTTCTCGATCATGTCGTATTTCGACTCCTACGAGACTGGCGCTCAGCCGGTCGATTGGAATCTGATGCGCTTCTTGTACCCATCGACGCCGATGGTGGACGACGTGTTCGTAATTCAGCAGAAGTACGGTGCGGACCTTACGACGCGCACGGGAGATACGACGTACGGCTTCAACGCCACTGCGGATGTATGGAACGACGCGATGCGCTTCGAAGCTGGTGAGGCAGCGACTATCTTCACCATCTGGGATGCTGGCGGCAGTGAAGACACTCTCGACCTCTCCGGGTTCTACACCCCATCGATTATCGATTTGCGTGAAGGCGCATACAGCAGCGCTGGAGGATTTGGCGCCTACGATCCGATCCAGGCTGCACTCAACGTGGATACGCTAACGAAGACACAGTATCTCTCGTATATCAATGCCGCCAACGCCGCTGAGGGTCTGGGTTCGCGGACTGCAGCTTACGACCTGTACTTCGGTGGTCGTGCCGGTGCGAACGAGGGGATTGCGTGGAACGTGATCACCGACAGCGTTGGCAAGTACCTGATGGAACAGAACATCGGGATCGCTTACGGTGCGATTATTGAGAATGCGGTCGGCGGCGAAGGCAATGATCGCATCAACGGCAACCAGGCGCAGAATGATTTTACCGGCAACGGTGGCGCCGACACGTTCATCATCGGTGAGTACAGTGACACTTCCGTGCCTGACGCTACCGACAAGATCGATTGGTCGAAGAGCGTGGTCGACAACTCGGTCGACAGGATCCTTGATTTCAGTCGGACCGAAGGCGACAGGATCGATCTTACAGAATTCGGAGTGAGTAGTGCGGCTCTGTCCTATGCAGCGGTTACAGGCGGCGTGCAGGTGACAGTGGAACGCGGTGCGGATGATGTGACCTTTATCGTCCTGGGTGATTCGGTTCTTCCAACAGACTTCATCTTCTAATCGGAGCTGAGCCGAGGCAGGAAGAGGCGCTCTGGTCGACCCCGGAGCGCCTTTTCTTATTGCGTCCCAATGTTTGGGCGGCATGGTCGCTCTGGGGCTACAGTCCGACGCTTGGCGAATGACGGGCAGTTTCTCGGCTTTGTAAGCTGAGGTCCGATGATGCCGATCGGAACCACCGGTCAAGAACAACAAGGACACTTTAGCGGGCTCCGCCTCAGAACAGCCTTCCGCCATTGGGGACGTTGCGATCTGGCGCGATCAGTACGACGGAGCCGCTCTCGTCTGGGAAGCCGAGTGTCAGCACTTGTGACATGAACTTACCGATCTGGCGGGGTGGGAAGTTCACAACGGCTGCAACCTGTCGCCCGAGAAGCTTATCGGGCGAGTAGTGCTCCATTACCTGCGCGCTTGAAGTCTTGATGCCGACGGTAGGACCAAAATCGATGGTGAGCTTCAACGCTGGCTTTCGCGCTTCGGGGAAAGGTTCGGCGGCGATCACCGTGCCGACACGCACATCGACCATCAGGAACTCATCGAAGGCGATTGTATCGGCAGGCGCAGAGGCCGGGTCGTGGCTTACATGCATTGGGCCTAGCTAGCTCAACGATCCCGACACCAGAAGTGAATATCGGCTGTTCCACGAGTGCCCGCCGTATGGGAGCGCTGGCAACTTAAGCCCGATACGAACCTCGCCAGTCGCAATGAGATGTTGCGGACAGGAGTGAATATTAGTGTACTGACGCAAGGCGCCAAGGCCGCTCTTAGCTCAACCGGATAGAGCGTCGGGCTTCGAACCCGAAGGTTGGGGGTTCGAGTCCCTCAGAGCGGGCCAATCTACGGTTGGCCGGCTTACACTTACCTGTGAGATGTTCTTCGCATGCGCCGGATGTACGTGCGTCTGCTCGGCTCGGCTACCTTGCCTAGATTCAGTCCGCCAGGACACGCCTGGCGGACCGTCCTCATGCGCGGTTAGTACGAGGAACCGTCGTAAGCGCTGGCTATGCTGCGCCGGTAATCAGCGCTGAACTCAGGCGCATCGCTCGCTGCGAATCTTGGAGCCTTAGCCAGCTGTTCCTTCGTCAAACCCAATTGATACCCGTCCTTCTCGACGTCGTAGGTCAGGTACGACCAGGGCAAAGGGAACAGCGACGCTCCAAAACCCAAAGTGCCGCCGAACGAAAGCACCGCATAGGCAACCCGGCCCGAGTATTTGTCGACCATGAAATTCTCGATGCGACCGAGATGTTCGCCCTTCGCACCGTAAACGGCTGTGCCCTCAACCTTGGAGGAGGAGATCAGTCGGACGTCCTCGTCCGTCTGCATCCGGAGTTCGAAACCATCGGATGAAGGCTGCTTGCGCCTTGTCAGGAAAGCTGCGCCGGCAGCAGTCGCCAGAACCGCTACGCCCAAGGCGATCTCGTTCCGGTTGATGGCTGGACCCTTGCCTTCCCGCCGGCGCGAAGTACGGCGCCCGGCAATCAGGTGGGCTGAGCCATGGTCCTCTTCTTCTTGGAACATGAAGGCGTTCGCCCCAGTCGCGGAGAGGCGGACTTTGTTGCCCTCCACTTCGGCAACGAGCCCGGTGGATATGTAATGGTGGTGCCCTTGATGACGGCCCTGACCACTGTCCGCTTTGGTGAGCTTGAGACGGTCGCCTTCCACCTTGTCGATCGTGCCGACGTGAACTCCGTCTGCGCCTATGACTTCCATATGTTCTCGAATGCCACCGATGTTCGCCACAACTAGTCTCCTCTGCTGCAAGCTAGGACAACCGATTGCATCGCGCATGGATGCATTGTGCAGCCCTTACAGGGCACGACTGATCGCATCCGAGTGACATGCTTCAAGCGAGATTGCCTTCGAGCAGCACACGTCGGCTGACCTTTAAAGCCTGCGCGATTGAGCTCGAAGTTGCTCTCGGGGGCCGGCCGACGTGCCTTTCGACCAGCGATCGAGGCCGGAAGCTTCAAACCTCTTGATGCATCACCCGCGGGTTGCGATCCGAGCGTGGGCGTGCCCCGTTTTCGGGAGCACGCCCAGCTCAACCTTGCCCCTAACGAAGCAGGTGCCGCTTACTTCTTGGTCTTTGTGGTTGCTTTGGTCGTAGCGGTGGGCGCGACCTTTGCGGCTTCTGCTTCAAGCTCGGCCTTGGTGAGGCTCACCACCAAGCCCCTCGCGTTCTTACCGAAGCTGGCGAGCCCAAGTTCAGCCCTCGCCTTGCCGGTCGAAATAACCGCGCTGTTGCCCTTGGCGGACTCGATCGTGCCAATCAGAGCGCCACTGGTGTCGAACACCGCCGCGCCGGCCTTGAGATCGGCCGCCGTGGCCAGAGCCGATGCGGCATTCGCATTTGCACCTGCGGGTGTGGTCGACGCGGTCGGACTGGTCGTCGCTGGCAGCGTTCCGGTGCCCGTGGCCGTCGTGTCGGTAGTCGTGGTCGTGGTGCCCGACGTGCCAGTCGCGCTGCCGGTTCCCGGAAGCGCCGTCGTGTCGGTCGTAGGCGGCGTTGTGGAGGTGGTGCTTTGGGTTGTCGTCGTCGCCGACGACGGTGCCGTGCTTGTCGTGGTTGTCGTGCTCGGGGTTGCTGGTTGGGTCGTCGTAGTCTGAGCGGCAAGCGGCGTGGCGCCGGTCGCGAGCAGCATGCCGACGAGTAGCTTGGAAGATGAGTTCATGGTTAATCTCCTCGATGGTTGCCACAGAAACGCGTGGAGGCCAGCCGGGATGCACGGGGATCGACCATCCGTGCACAGCGCCGGATTAGCGGTTCATGCGTCGGCGGCTTCGAGAAGTGCTCAACAGTTAGACACACACAGCGCTAGTCTCATTTGTCGCAAACGGACGAGACAGTGATCCGCGGTTTGTCGACGTAGTCGGACTACGTGCCTGCCGCTAGGTTCTCGACTGGACTGTCAACTGCTCGGAAGATGTTGCCTCGCAAGGGCAAGCAACTGATGCGTGATCTGCGCCGTGTCCGGCGGCAGGTCTCCGAGGCGGAACTCAGCAACAGCCTTGACCTCCAGTGACCAGCGTGGACGGTAGCGGACGCCCCGCACAACAAAGAGAGAGGCCACGCCTCGCCGATAGTCGGGTCTGTGCGAAAAGCCCGTTACGACCTCCGCGCTGTCGTAGCTGGCAAGTCCGATTTCTTCCCTGAGTTCTCGAAGCATGGCGGTGCGACTATCCTCCGTCGGCTTCTGTCCACCGCCGGGTAGGCGCCAGCCTCGTGCATAGCTCAGGGTCACCAGCACGACCTTGCCCTCAGGTGTGAGCGGTATGCAATGCACGCCGACGGTCTTTGGCCGCGTGACAAACCAGCCGGCCCTTCTGACCGCCTGCAAACACAACACGGCGAAGTGCAAGATCCGGCCTATCAGCTATCGTCTCCAACAATGAGCGCCTGAGTGCCAAGCTGCGTCTGGTCCGCGACGTGTCCAGAGCGCACCATTTCTCTTATCCTCGGCACTCACCCGAACAACCCTGATTTACGGAGTCAAAGACGACTGCGTCGGCTTCTTGGTGCTTACCGATCGCCGCATGCGTCCATATAGAGCGTGTGCACGGCTCCTTTCGACTGGAACGTGGGTCATTCGTTGGCAAGAGACGTAGTGAGAGGGCCTCCGAATGGCTGCTGAAGTACCGAACATTCACGACATTTTCCTAGGGGGTGGAAACCGAGCGCGGCGACCGGAGGTGACCGGTGCGTCGTAGTCGGATCAACCTCGCGGCGGCCGGGCTCACGCTTCTGGTTATTCTGGGAATAGCGATTAGCGCGCGTTGCCTTTCACTCACACAGGTAAGCTGTTCGACGACGTCCTTCTGGGGCGATCAGTCGCCGCTTGACGTGCCATATGCCGGAACTCGCCGGGTAGTCGTGGCAAAGATGCTGGAGATGGCAGGTGTCGGCTCAAGAGACCATGTGATCGATCTTGGAACGGGCGATGGACGGATCTTGATCGCCGCTGCTCGCGATCGCGGCGCAAGCGGTTTGGGCGTTGATCTGGACGAGGGCCTCATCCAGCGCGCCAAGGCAAGCGCCACGGACCAGGGCGTTGCCGACCGGGTGACCTTCCGCACTGCCAATCTGTTCGACACCCCGCTTGGCGAAGCTACGGTCCTGACCATGTTTCTCCTGCCGGAGGTGAACCTGAAGCTACGTCCACGCATATTGAGCGACATGCGGCCCGGGACTCGGGTGGTTAGCCACGCCTTCGATATGGGCGACTGGCGCGCGGATGCCGTCGAGCGGGTCGGGGGTTCGCGGGTCTACCTGTGGATCGTTCCTGCACCTGTGGAAGGACGTTGGGAATTGAAGCGCGCCGACGGTGGCCGGGCCGAGGTGGTTCTCAAGCAGAGCTATCAGCAAGTGCAGGGAACGTTCGCCAGCGACGGAGCCGAGGCACGGGCTTTCCAAGGTCAAATGCAGGGTGCTCGCATCCGCTTTCCGCTCGATGAGAGTGGAGGACCGGTGATGTACGAAGGCGTCGTTCACGGCGACACGATAGAGTCGTTACCGCAAGCTCAGCAGGGTGGTGTGCCAAATGCCGGCGAGTGGACGGCAAGACGCCTCAGTTCAGCAGCCCAGCCCCCATCAGCAAACTGAGTCCGACTCAGTTCGTCGCGCCGGCTGCTGCGAGAGTGGCGGTCCACTTACTTCCGTCCTGCCTTGTCCCCGTCATTCGCCCGGCATCGACGGTGCCGCTGTAACGCTGTCCTCCCGCCGTGAAGCTTATCGCAGAGCCATCCAGCTTAGCGTCGTTCAAGGACATCGTCGCACCGGCCTGAGTGAGCGTGCCGGTCAGGAACTGGAAGGATTGAGTGAGCTTCAAGTCGCCGTTTCCGAGGCGCCAATCACCCTGCACTTTCGCTGGGATCACCCATTTGAATGCCCGGCACCAACTCGTGCAACTGGTTCTTGCCTCGATCTTCTCGTCCGGTTGCCAAACGCCCATGTCGAACGAGTTCGACACCACCCTGGTGCCAGGCTTCATGTCGAGCAGGATCGGTCGTAACTTCATGTTGAGCTCCGGCAACAGGAACAGCGTGACCACGGTGGCCTTCGAGAAGTCGGATTTGAAAATGTCGGCGCGCTCGAAAGTCGCGAGATCGGCGACCGAGGCTGCCCGGGCATTCCGCTCGGCCAAGGCCACCAAGTCCGGATTATACTCGATCCCGTGGGCCCGTACGCCGCGCTTTGCCGCCGCGATGACCGTCCGACCATCGCCCGAACCGAGATCGACCAGGTAATCCGCGCGCGTTACCTTGGCCATGTCGAGCATTCGGGAGACCAGCGCCTCAGGGGTGGGCACCCAAACCACGTCCTTGCCCGCCTGACCGGGAACAGGAACGTACGTGTCCGACTTTGTAGTCGCCTGCGCCGCGCTGGAGTTCGCCGGCTCGGCGCAGGACGCAAGGCACAGCATGGTAAGAGCAAACGCATAGGCTTTCACGAGTTCGTCTCCTTGGCTGACACGTTGAAGGGAATGAGAAGAAGACCGCCGACAGCGAGAACGGCTACGCCGACGAGTGCGCCGGTTTGGGTGTAAGCCAGACTGGAATAGAGCAGGTACGCGTTGGTAGCGCAGAAGAGCGCCGGTAGCAGCGGGTAGAGCGGCGTCCGGAACGGCCGAGGGGTGTCGGGTTCGCGCTGCCGGAGCACAAAGAGGGACACCCCGACCATCAGGAAGAAGAACCAGAAGACGGGGGCGGTATATTCCACCGCAAGCTGAAATCCGTCCCGCGTGAAGGCGCCCACTGCAACCAGCAGCAGCGATGCCCCGCCTTGAAGAAGGACCGCGTTGCGCGGCGTGCCGGCGCCCGGATGCCAGCGGCCGAAGATCGCGAGCGCCGAATTGTCGCGGCCAACGGCGTAACTCGAGCGGGCTCCGGTGAAGAGTGTCGCATTGGCGGACGTGAGCGCCGCCACGGCGATGAACAGGCTGATGAGGGTCGCGCCCGTGCCTCCGAAAGCCACGCGCAGCACGTCCGCAGCCGGTGTCTGAGAAGCGGCGAGGCCGCCGAGGCCAAGCGCGCGCAGGTAAGCGGCATTGGCCAGCACATAGAGGATCGTGATCAGCAGCATACTGAGCACCAGAACAGGGGCCATGCGCCGCGGCGCGTCTTTGAGTTCGCCCGAGACATAGACCGCCTCGTTCCAGCCGCCGAAGGTGAGAAGGACGAAGACCATGATCAGCCCGAAGGACGTACTGCTCGCCGGCGGTTCGCTCGCTGGCGCATCAGGCGCGATGATCAGCCCTGCGACGATCAGGAGCAGGAGGCCGGCGATCTCGATCGCCGTGAGCCAGTTCTGCGTTGCCGTCCCGGCGCGAACGCCGATCCAGTGCAAGGTGGTAAGACCGACGACGAGTAGGGCCGCGTACAGCGCTGAAGAGTAGGCCCCCAAATTGAACAGCGCGCTTGTGTAGTCGCCGAAGACAAAGGCGAGCAGGGCGATCGATCCAGTCTGGATCACGGCCAGCCTTGCCCAAGCGTACAGGAAGCCGAAGCGCTTGCCGAACGCGCGCGTCAGATAGTGGTACTCGCCGCCAGCATCCGGATAAGCCGACGCCAGTTCGGCGTAGCAAAGGGCGCCAACGATCGAGATGATACCGCCTAGGACCCAAGCGGCCAAGACAGCCGCCTCGCTTCCCGCCGAACCCGCCACCAGTGATGGCGTGCGGAAGATGCCGGCGCCGATCACGATGCCTAAGGTGATCGCGACCGCTTCGCGCGCCCGCAACACCGGATGCGGTGTAGGGGCCGATCCTGAACTGGGAGCTTGGCTCATCGGTCCCCTCACTTTCGCTTGGTTGCAAGCATCAAGCAGCCCGGGCCGATCTATGTCTAAGCGCAGTCCAAAGGCAACAGGCGACCTTTGGCCGGATAGCCTTTCGAAGCGACTGCACCGCCGCCGAAGGGATCAGGCATCCAAATGGT
The DNA here is from genome assembly GCA_964243335.1 of uncultured Sphingomicrobium sp. Taxonomy (GTDB): domain Bacteria; phylum Pseudomonadota; class Alphaproteobacteria; order Sphingomonadales; family Sphingomonadaceae; genus Sphingomicrobium. The sequence continues at coordinate 450,785 of CAXTED010000002.1, forward strand.
CGGGGGGAGAGAAGGGTGGGCCCTCATCGCCGCGGCTGGCGTGCGGCGCTGGTGCCATGTCCGGCTACCCTGGTCCGGACGCGGGCAAGGAAGTTGTTCGAGGCGAGGAACAAGGTCTTGCCGTCTTCTCCGAACGTGCAGTTCGCGACGGCCGTCCCAGTGTCGATCCGGCCCAAGCGCACGCCTGCCGGGTTGAAGATGTGCACCCCGCCGGGACCGGTCGCGTAGAGATTGCCTTCGATGTCGATCGCCATGCCATCAGGCAGGCCGGGCAGGCCCCCGCGTGCCAGTTCGGTCATGTCGGCGAACAGGCGGCGACCGGTCGAACGCCCGGCGCTGTCGAGCGCATAAGCGTAGATGTGCGCACGATCGGGATCGGACACGGCAACGTAGAGGGTCCGCCCGTTTGGCGACAGGATGATGCCGTTCGGGAAGGTCAGGCTGTCGTCAACCAGCTCCAATTCGCCCGACGCGAGTAGACGGTAGACACCGTTGAAAGGCATTTCCTTGTGCGGCGACTTATCCATGCCTTCGAGGCCGTACGGTGGGTCGGTGAAGTAGATCGAGCCATCGGCTGCACGGACGAGATCGTTCGGAGAGTTGAACTTCTTGCCGCGAAATTGCGTGGCCAGAAGCGTCTTGGCGCGGGTGCCGAGGTCCAGCCGCGCGATCGCCCGGTTGCCGTGGTCCGCCAACAGGATGGTATTGCCGTCCCCGCGGATGAGCCCGTTCGAGCCGGGCTCGCGAAAGATCCCCTTTTCGCTACCGGTGTAGCCTGAGGGCTCAATGAAGACGGACAGGCCTTCGCGTTCGGACCAACGATAGATCTTGTTCGCGGGAACGTCGCTCAGCAACAGAAAGCCGGACTCGGCGATCCAGACGGGACCTTCGCTCCACCGGAATCCCTCCGCCAGCCGTTCGATCCTGGTTCCTGGTGCGATCAGTCGGTCAAGGACGCTACCCTCTGCACGAATGGCACCGACGGACGGGAAAGCCGGCGCCGGCGTGACGCTTGCACATCCCGCGGCAACAGCCACCAGACCGGGAAGAGAGAGGAATGAGGTGGCCTTCAATGTATCTGCTCCCAGCTGGTTTCCGTGCCGGACGGATGCTGGCGAAGTGCCTGGTCCCGCGTCCCGGTGAATACGATATGCCACGCCTCCGCTGCAGCGGCAGCCGCAGCTTGGACCTTGTAAGCGCGTCAGCCGCTCATCGTTCCGTCTGGCTTCAATTGCACGGTCCGACCACTTGCTGCGGATGCGTAGATCGCTTCGATCAAGCGCAGGTCGCGCAAACCCATTTCTCCGGGCGTCCTGATCTGCGTGCCATCGCGTACCGCACTGACAAAGTGGTCGAGCTGACCTGCAAACTGTACGCTAGGGTCGCCCGCTTCAATCTCCCGGCGACCAGCGCCTTCGAGCACGAGTTTCTGACCCGAATAGTTGGTTGCCGGGTCCATGATCAGCGCACCCGTGGTGCCGCGGACGTCGATGAAATTCGTCCCCGATGAGTCGTAGGACGTCGAAAGCTGTGCAACCGCGCCGGACGGGAACTGCCATTGCGACGCGACACTGGCGAAGATCTCGGAAAATCGGGGATCGCGCGCTGGCCGAAAGCTGGAAGCGCTAATGCTTAGTGGCATCTCGCGCGCAAGGTAGAGCGCCGCCTGAAGGCCGTAGATCCCCAGATCCTCGAGCGGACCTCCACCCGCCAATGCGCGGTTCGCCCGCCAGTTCTTCGACGGGTTCGTCGGTCCCATCCGGTATGACTGGCCGGTCCGAAGCAGCCGAAGTTGCCCAACAGCACCCTGTGCCATCAGTTGCATGGCTCGGACATTATGCGGCTCGAAGTGCGAACGATAGGCGATCATCAGCTTCCGGTTCGCACGGCGACCCGCGGCGATCATCCGCTGGCAATCGGCGCTGGAGAGCGCCATCGGCTTTTCGCAGAGAACGTGCTTTCCGGCGGCGAAGGCCCGGATGGTCCAGTCTGCGTGGAGCCCGCTCGGCAAGACGATGTAAACGGCGTCGACACGTTTGTCCGCCGCCAGGTTCGCGAATGTCTCGTAAGAATATCGGGCATCTTGGGGCACGCCATAGGCGTCACCCACGCGGGCCAGCTTTTCGGAGTTTCCAGAGACCAATGCTGCGATATGGGCTCGCTCGGTCGCGGCGAACCGCGGCATCATCTGATTGAGCGCGTAACCGCCTAATCCGACAATGGCGAAACCCACGCTGTCGTTCCGCTTGCGACGCGGCGGAGTAGCGGGGAGCTCCACGCCCTCCGGCATGGGCTGCCCGGCGATGCGGGAAACGCCGCGCGACTGCACCAACGCAGCAGCCGAGCCTGCTCCCAGCGCGAGAGAAGCAGCGGTCACACCTCCACCGATCTCGAGAAATCCCCGGCGGCTCATTGCATCACCGACCATTGCAAGCCTCCTGTTCCCTTACTGTATCTTCAGCTTCGTGAGGCCGGTATTCTTAAGGTGGGCAGCACTTAAGGCAATGGACTGGCCTTGTGCTCGCGCTTGGGGCACGCGGCCGAGCAAGGGTCGCTCTGCAAGCGCCCATGCCGTCGCGAGTGAAGCACCGGGCGCGCTAGTTTATATATTTGGGCACAAATGCTCGTTGAGGTAGTTGGCACCAAAATGGTTCGATCGCGGACCTTCATGCCGACACTCCATCCACTGACCATCACACTTGCGGAATGGTCATTTGTTGTCGGCCTGCCTGGAGGAAGATCGTAATCCAACCGACTGCTTCTTTGTCCTGCACGGACGTGAAAACCGGCAACGACGAGCGGCAATCTCGCGCGGACGGTGGGTTGAATTTCCGACGCTCGGCGATCCAGGGGACCGTCGTGACCGGTGCTGGCACCGTGATCAAAGCGATCCTTCAGGTACTCGCAATCGTGGTGCTTGCGCGTCTGCTGACGCCCGACGATTTCGGGATCATGGCAATGGTCTTCCCGATCATCGCACTTGCCACGATCTTTCAGCAGGCCGGCCTTGGTGTCGCGACTTTGCAGCGGCAAACGATCTCGGACCAAGAGCAGAGTACGATTTTCTGGCTCAATCTGCTGATCGGAACGCTTACGGGAGCCCTCGTTGTCGCGATCTCTCCGCTTGTCGCGGACTTCTACGGGGAGCCCCGGGCGCAGTTGCTTACCGCGGCAGCGGGCGCACTGATGGTCTTGGGCGCTCTGTCTTCCCAACATCTCATCAGGCTCAATCGCACGCTGGCATTCAAGCGCCTCGCTCTGATCGACATCGCGTCGCTGGCGATTGGAACGTTCCTGGCGATTGCCTTCGCTTATTTTACCGCCAGCTACTGGGCCGTCTTCCTGCTGACGTTCGGCACCGCCGCTTCATCGTGCCTCATGGCCTGGCTCCTGAGTGACTGGCGCCCGGGCCGGACGGCGCCCATTCGCCAGGTGCGCGACCTGCTGGCGTTCGGCGTCAATGTGACGGCGTCCAATTTTGCTACATACTTTGGTCAGAACGTCGACAAGATCCTGATCGGTCGCGTGCTTGGGGCAACCCCGCTCGGATTATACGAACGCGCCTACAAAGTCGTGCTCTTGCCAATCCTGTTTGTGCACATGCCCATGTTCCGGGTGCTTGTACCCATGCTCAGCCAAAGCCGGGAAGACCTGGAACGGTATCGTCGCTTGTTCATCACGGGCTTCCAAGTCTCTTTGCTCCTGACCTGGCCCGGTACCTTGCTGCTAATCTTCGCGGCCAGCGAGATCGTCGTGATCGTCATGGGTGAGCCATGGCTTGCTGCAGCCCCGATCTTCTCCTGGCTTGCGATCGCGACGCTGGGTCAGCTGGCGACGGGACCATTGAGCATCATCTTCATCAGCCAGAACCGGTCCCGCGATGCACTAATCTCCAGCATCGCCTCCAGCGTCTTCCTGTCGCTCGCATTCGTCGTGGGGCTGAAGTGGGGCGTCGTGGGCGTCGCGGCATCATTCGCAATCGCCGAGTTGGTCCGAACGCCCGCCATCCTGTGGTATGCGACGCGGGTCGGACCGGTCTCGCTGCGAGACATGGGCAAGGCGCTTGCCCCCTTTCTACTTTTAACCCTGCTCGCGGCAGCGGCCGCTCTCCAGTGGGGACGAACGCTCGAGAACGCCGACAGCCCAGTGCTGGTCGTCTCTGTCGCCGGTGCGGCGGCCTACGGCCTCGCGTTTGTGTGCCTGTTCTTAACGGCGACCAGTCGAACCTTCCTGTCCGAGATATGGACGGCGGTCCGTGCGGTTGTCCAATCCAAGGTCAGGAAGCCAGCCACCATCAGCGTAAGTTGACCATATGCAGAGCTTTCCAGTCCGCTTGAAGCGATGCAAACAAGGACGTCACAATGGCCAGTGTTGGCATTTTAACCTTACATCTGCACCTCAATTATGGGGGGATCCTCCAAGCCGCGGCCTTGTATCGGCTTCTGGAGGACGAAGGCTTCCGGCCGCTTCTTCTGCGCAAGGAGCCCGAGAACCGCGGCCCCTTGGGTAGGGTAGTCAGGAACCTCCTGCGCGGACTTCCTCTGCAAAATATTGGTGGGGTGCGAGCGAGAGCATTAGCGCGCGCCAGGCATGCCCCTTTCATGAAGCGCTTCCTTCCGAACACCACGCGCGCCTGCCACAACCGCGATGAGATGCGCGAAGCGGTCGAGCGGCACGGCCTCGACGCGGTGGTGGTTGGAAGCGACCAAGTCTGGCGGTCCGAATATCATCAGGACTCGAACTACCCGGTTTACTTCCTCAACTTCGTCCCACCCGGAATGCTGAAGCTGTCCTACGCAGCGTCGTTCGGGCACGAGCACTGGCAACATCCCGACAAAGTGGAGGAGGTCTCGGCATTGCTAGCCGACTTCGATACCGTCTCGGTACGCGAGCAGTCGGGAGTTGAAATCTGCCGAGACACGCTCGGGGTAGCGGATTGCAGGCTCGTGCTTGACCCCACTCTCGTCGTCGACCCCGAGCTCTACTTGGAGGCTGCAGCGCCGCCGACGACGAAGTCAGGCCCGAGGTTGGTCAGCTATGTTCTGGATAGAGGCGAGGACTCCGAGGCGGCGCAAAGATTGGCCGAGGCCAACCTACCGGAAGCATATCGCACGACGTCGCTCTCAATCGACGATGAACAGCACCAGGTCGATATCGGACAATGGTTGCGCACCTTCATGGATGCGGATTTCGTCGTGACGGACTCCTATCACGGGACGATCTTCTCGATCCTCTTCGGCAAGAACTTCATTGCCTTCGGCAACCGTGACCGTGGCTTGGACCGCTTCACGACCCTCCTTGACCGCCTTGGCCTGCTCGACCGGCTTGTGCTCGACCATGACCTTTCGAAGATCATATCGCTCGTGCAGCAACCCATTGATTACGCGGCCGTCAACCAAAGGTTGGGCGCGCTGCGCACGCTATCAAGGGAGTTCCTGGTCACATCGCTGTCACCCTTAGCTCAGACAGCAGCAAAGCTTTGACGCTCTTCGCTTGTCGCGCTCTAAAGGCATAGACATGCAACAGGTCCCTGAGCATATCCTTCCTGCGGAGCTCGCCTAGCCTTTAGCCCGCATGTCGTCGTGGATAGAGCAGGCTGTCCGCTCTTATGTAAAACGCGATTCTAAGTTATTTCTCAGACGCTTAGATAATGTTTCTGTCTGATCGCGTAATAACGTCAACACCGCGAGACCGCCCAGAATGGCATCTTGCATTGCTGCTGATTCACCCACAAGCATTGTATCCGGCGCTGTTCTTCCTAAATGCTTTGTAATCGCAAGGACCCGGTGCAAATCCGGGTGGCTATTCCAGCCGCCAATCCGCTGGACAACGTTCTTCTGATCAATGCTCGATCCTAGCGCTTAGCGCTTGAGGTAATCCCGCTCTCCGCGGTCACTTGCCTGAGAAGTTCATCCGCCGAAGCGAATTATGAACATCCAGCCCCAAGATATGAAGCGCCTGAAGGCTCGGGTGGCGTTCCTGTCCCTAGACGACAGCACTCAGCCAAATCTGCTCTCTGGTGCCTTCTACTTCATGCGTCAGGGTTTCGAGAACATCGGCTGCGAAGTCGTCGACATCTTCCCGGTGCGGCCACGCACGAAGGTGAGCTGGCTCGCCAAGAAGGTCGTTCAGCGGCTCACGGGCAAGTTCTACCATTGGGACCGAGAACCAGCCTTTCTGGAGGCGGTTGGCCGTATCGCCGGCGAGCGGATCAAGGCCGCCCAGCCGGACTTCGTGATCGCTGTGCAATCCCAAGCGTGCGCCTACCTCAAGGTCGATGCTCCGCTAGTGCTCACGCACGACCAGACGTTTCTGGAACTGCAATCCTACTTTCCATTTGAGCCGCGACCGCGCACCGGCGAGTATGTGCGGCAGGCGATCGAGCAGGAACGCGCTTCGTTCGAGAATGCCGACCTCATCGCCTATCCCTCCGATAGGTCCTGTGAAACCATCGCGGAACACTATGGGGTGCATTCCAACAAGCTGATTATGGTGCCGTGGGGCGGCAACGTTCCGCATCCGCCGTCCAGCGACCAAGTGGACGAGATGATCCATTCACGTCGTGATGGGCCAATCCATTTGACTGCCATCGGCGTGCATTGGCAGCGCAAAGGTGCGGACGTGATTCTCGACGCATATCGGGCGCTCAGGAGAAGAGGCGCCGATTGCCGGTTGACGATTATCGGCATGACACCTCCGGCAGGCGATGCCGACGCACATGGCGAGGACAAAAACTTACAGGTGCTGCCGTTCCTGGACAAATCCGATCCTGAGCAGGTGCGGCGCTTCGACGAAATACTCGCCAAGACGCACTTCCTGATAGCACCCTCGCGCGTGGAAGCATTCGGTCACATCTTCAGTGAAGCAGCTGCCTTCGGGGTGCCCACTATAGCAAGCAACGTCGGAGGCATCCCGACGAGCATCGAAGATGGCAAGAATGGCCGACTGCTGCCGCTCGATGCGACCGGGGAGGATTATGCCCGGGCCGTCGAAGAATGCCACTCCGACCAGGCAGCTTATGGCGCCATGGCACGCGCCAGCCGCGCTCGTTTCGAGCGCGACCTGAACTGGCCGGCATTCTGCCGAACCATCGTGGATGGAGTTGCAGGCCTCAAGGCAACAGCAGGGCAGGGGTTGTTTCTCGTCGGGTTGGCAGCGCTGCTCTTGACCGGTCAAAGCGGGCCCGAAGTGCACGCTTGACGCAGCGTCGGGCGCGTTTCGCGTTCGATTGGCAAGATCAGCATGCCCTGCTGATGCCCACCTGAGTTCAGCATCAGCCGCCGTTAGACCAACCATCGTGCACGCCTGGGGGAGGAGACGGGCTCTGGGCAAGGAGGCGATCGCCCACAAGGCCGCCATACACCGGACATGTGCCGTGACGATGCCTCCTTGCGAAGTCACTGTAACCGATTAGACTTGGTGGCCACAGGAGGGACTTCACCATGGCTCATCGGACACCGTTTTTGCGCGCCTTGTTGCTTGGCGTGTCCAGCGTCACAGGGATCGCGGCGGTCGCCGTCCCCGCTGCCGCACAAACAACGACTGCCTCGATCAGCGGACAGGTGAGAGATGCGAAAGGCGTTCCAGTCGCGGGGGCCACCGTGTCGGCTCGCAACGAAGGCACCAATCAAACCACCACCACGCAAACGGACTCGTCGGGTAGCTACAACCTTTCCGGCCTCCGTCCGGCGCCCTACACGATCAGCGTGCCGGTAGCCGGTGCCACTGCCAGCGACCGCGTAACCGTTGAGATCGGCCAGAGCGCGACCCTCGACCTCGCCCCGGCAGGGGCGGCGGCGGCAGCGACCGCGGCCGCGAATGGCGGCAAGGACATCGTAGTGACGGGCCGTCGCCTTCAGGAAACCCGCACCAGCGAAGTCGCGACGAACGTCAGCCAGCAACAAATTCGGACCTTGCCGCAGACGGACCGCAATTTCCTGTCCTTCGCCGCCCTCGCGCCGGGCGTGAAGTATAATGACAGCGAAACCGACAAGGGGATCCAGTCCGGCGCGTCGACCGCCAGTCAGGTCAACGTATTCATCGATGGTGTCAGCCTCAAGAACAAGCTCCGCGAGGGCGGGATCGCCGGTCAGCAGAACAGTCGCGGCAACCCGTTCGGCCAACTTGCCGTGCAGGAATTTCGCGTCCTCACCCAGAACTACAAGGCCGAGTACGAACAGGCTGGCGCCGCGATAATCACCGCCGTCACGCGGTCAGGCACCAATCAATTTCATGGCGAGGCCTTGGCGCAATATACGGGCAAGGGCCTGAGCCAGCAGGACGTGATCACCAAACGTCGTGGTGACCCCGAACCGGACTTTGAGCGCAAGCAATATGGCTTTTCGCTGGGTGGTCCGATCATCAAGGACAAATTGTTCTTCTTCGGCGCCTATGAGGGCAACGATCAGGATCGGGCATTCAACGTCTTCGCCGGTGGAACCCCGGCTTCTCGGGCCGCGGTTGAGGCAGCCTCAGGGCGCAGCCTTTCCGAGCTGGAAGGGGCATTCGTCAGCCCGTTCCGAGGGGACTTCTTCTTCGGCAAGGTTACGTACACGCCCGATAACAGCAATCTGATCGACTTGTCGGTCAGCCGCCGCGACGAGACCGACATTCAGGGTTTCGGCAACAACATCGCTTTCGAGGCCGCGGAGAACAAGAAGAACCGCGTCGATACGTACCTGCTGAAGTGGACGCACAATTCTGACAAGTTCATCAATGAATTCAGTGCGAACCTGCTTGATTACACGTTCAATCCGGTTTCACTGAACCCCGATCTGCCTCAATTTGAATATTCGGGCGTGATCGTCTTCGGCGGCAAGGATTCCACGCGGCGGGAAGTGCAGAAGAGCTACACGGTCCGCAATGACTTTACTTACACCGGGTTCGATAACCACGTGATCAAGGTGGGCGCGCGCTTCGAGCGGGTGGACATCGAATTCGACCAGCGGGCATTTATCCAGCCACGTTACACCTTCAACGATAATAGCAACAACGGCACCCCGCTTGATCCCACCGACGATCTGACGTTCGCGTTTCCGTCCGAGGCTCGGCTGGGTCTTGGTAATGGGCTGATCACCGGCAGGAACAATCTGTTCGGCCTGTATGCCCAAGACGATTGGAATATCAGCGACCGGTTACAGGTGAATATCGGGCTGCGCTGGGACTATGAGACCAACGGGTTCAACAACAATTACGAAACTCCGGCGAGCGCAGCGGCGGCGCTGCGCGCCCTGCCGTCCACCTTTTACTTCGATCCTGAGAACTACATCACCGACGGCAACGACCGGTCGCCATTCAAGGGTGCGTTCGCGCCCCGGCTCGGCTTCTCCTACGACCTCAACGGGGATCGCTCGACGGTGATCTTCGGCGGTGTCGGTCGTTATTACGATCGCAACAATTACAGCAACACGGTCGATGAGCTGTCGCGGACCATCAATCCGATCGGCGTGTTCCGATTTTCGGCGACGGGTGCACCGCGCAACGGCCAGCCAACGGTGGCCTTCAACCCGTCGTACCTTACCCGTGAAGGGCTGCTTGCGCTGCGGGCCACGGCGACCAGCGGCCTGCCAGAACTGTTTGCCGTCAAGAACGATGCGAAGCCGCCGGTCAACGACCAGTTCAGCCTGGGTGTTCGGCAGCGTTTCGGCATATTCCAGACGTCACTGACTGCGTCCTACCAACGCGGTCGCAACGGCTACACGACCCTGTTCGCCACGCGTACCAACAACGGTCTTGGCGGCTGCTGCAACACGGCGCCGGTGATCCCGTTTGGTTATAGCAACGTCCTGATCGGCTTCGACGGCCTCGATACGCGCTACAAGGCGCTGTATGCGACACTCGACAAGAACTACACCCGCGCGTCGGGATGGGGCGTCAACGTCGCCTACACCCTGTCGGAATCCGAGCAGAACGGCGGCGATCTGTTCAGCCTCGATGGACTCACCCCCGATGCGTATGGCTTCCGCCCGCGCTCGGGAGACGAGCGGCATCGTCTGGTGGTATCTGGCATCGTCGACCTGCCACTCGGCGTCCGTCTCTCGACGCTGACGACGTTGGGCAGCGGCAGCGCCTATCAGGTTACCGACGCGACGCTTGGCTTCGAGCCTGGCCAATTGCGTCAGACGGCCGCTTATCCCGACAAGAACTGCATCGGCGGCGTATTCGCCTTCTGCGAGGTCAATCTGACGCTGGCGAAGACGTTCAAGGCGTTCGGCCTTGGCGAAACAGAGGTCGCGGTCGATGTTCTCAATGCGTTCAACAACAAGAACTATCGGGACTTCGACGGCTTCTTCAGCAACACCGATCCGCTGCTGCCGGGGACCGCGGCGAACGCCAACAACATTTCGACCCTTCCGCGGCGAATCCAGTTCCGCCTTGCGCATCGGTTCTAGCTTGCCATGAGCGGGCGTGCGCGGTGCGTGCCCCGCTTCAACTCCTGCCGGAGTGAGATCGTGCGTCGAACCTTGTTTTTCGGACTGAGCGCTTGTGCGTGCGCGGCGCAGGCGCAGGCGCAGGCTCCGGCCAAGCGGACGACGATCAACCCGGTCGACCTCGACTACCGTTACAATTTTGAGCAGATCAACGACGAAGCGTCGTACCGCACTGGCGCCGACCCGGCGATCGTGCGCCACAAGGGCGCTTTCTACATGTTTCAGACGCTCGCCGACGGTTATTGGCGGTCGACTGATCTCATCGATTGGCGCTTCATCAAGCCCAGCCGCTGGCCGCTGGACAGCGTGGTCGCACCAGCGGCTTGGTCGGACGGCGAGAAGATCGTTCTTCAGCCCTCGATGACCGAAGCGGAGTCGATCCTCTCCACGAACGAGCCGGAGACCGGTCGCCTCGACTTTCTTGTCCGCCGAATGCCTCCGCTGCCCGGATCGGTGAACAAGCCACCTGAGGAGATGAAGGAGGGCGAAGTGCCCCCGGGACCATGGGATCCGGCCCTCTTCAAGGACGATGACGGCCGCTGGTATATGTACTGGGGATCGTCGAACGTCTTCCCGCTTTACGGGATCGAGATAGAATTCCGTGCCGGGCGCCTGTTCTACAAGGGCCAGGCCAAGCCGATGCTAGGGATGGTGCCCAGCGAGCATGGCTGGGAGCGGTTCGGCCAGGATCACTGCGCCTGCTGGGGACCCGGCAAGCCCAGCCCTTCCTACATGGAGGGCGCTTGGATGACCAAGGTCAAGGGGCGCTACTACTTACAGTATGGCGCGCCCGGGTCCGAGTTCAACGCTTATGCCAACGGTGCCTATGTGTCCGACAAGCCTCTGGGGCCCTTCAAATATGCTCCGTGGAACCCCGTCGCTTATCGCCCCGGCGGCTTTGCCGAAGGGACCGGGCATGGCTCCACCTTCGCCGACAATCACAACAACTGGTACAATAGCGGGACGTCCTGGATCGGATACAATTGGGGCATGGAACGACGCATCGTCGTGTATCCGGCGCGTTTCGAAGCGGACGGTCAGTTCCACGCCTCGACCCGATTTGGCGACTGGCCGCGCCTGGTGCCAAGCGGTCCTGTGGCTAACCTCGACAGTCTTTTTCCCGGCTGGATGCTGCTGTCCTACCGAAAGCCGCTGACCGCATCCTCGACGCTTGGCGAGTTTGCGGCGAGCAGGGCCGGCGACGAGGATCCGCGCACCTTCTGGGTGGCCGCGAGCGCCAAGGCCGGCGCAACGCTGACCATGGACTTGGGCGGATCGCGAACCGTCCGGGCGGTGCAGGTCAACTTCGCCGACTACAAGTCGGGCCGGTTCGCTGACGCGCCAGACATCTATACCGAGTTCGAGTTGCAGCATTCAATCGACGGACGAAGCTGGCAACCGCTTGCGCGCACAGATCCGCCGCGGCGCGATCGGCCCAATGCCTATCTCGAACTTGCGCAGCCGGTGCGGACGCGCTTCGTTCGCTATGTCCATGGCCATATCGGCGGTGCGCATCTGGCGATTAGCGACCTGCGGGTGTTCGGATCGGCCGACGGCTCCAGGCCTGCGGCCCCGGGCGCAGTGCAGGGTGTCCGCGAAAAGGATCAGCGCGACGCGACTGTGCGATGGGACGCGGTGCCCGGCGCAGTCGGCTATAACGTCCGGTGGGGACATCGCCCCGATCGTCTTAGCCAAACCTATCAGTTGTGGGCCGACGAGCTTGGTACTGGGCGGACGTTGGAGAAGCAGATTCGTGCGCTCAACGTCGGTGTGCCTTATTGGGTGGCAGTGGAGGCCTTCAACGAAAGTAGCGTTTCGCGCCTGAGCCGGATCTCGCGGGCTCGCTAGCTCTCGAGCCAACCGCCTTGAAAGCCGGCCCGCTGGAGGCCGAGACGCAGGGCAGGCTGTCGTCGCATGATCCGCCAAACGAAGTCGTCGCGATGATTGGCGGACTGAAGCAGGATCGGTCCTTGGTCGATGCCGAGGTAGTCGCGTGCGACCCAACCATGCTGGGGATCGACCGAACCGCTGCTGGAGGAGGCGCCAGGATAACGGAAGCTAGGGTTGAAGGAATCGAGGAAGCCGAAGCGCGAATAGATTCGCGAACCATATTTGCGCAGCAGCGCCGAAGTGCAGGGCACGACTATTTCCGGCGCAAAGGGCAAGGAGCCAAGCGCTGCGGTGGGCGCAATTGTACCATCGTCGCGGCCATCGGGCTGATCGGTGGGGCCGCGTGCCGCATAGCTGTAGAACTGTCGCTGCTCACCTTTGAACGGGAGCAGGCGATCCGCGGGTCCGTCGCAGGCCGTAAGGCCCCACGTCTCGGCCGAGTAGCCGTCCCAGCCATGGGTGTTTGCCGCGCAATAGGCCTGCTGGGCGTACGTCGCACGGCGGCTATTCTCGAAGTAATCGAGGCCCGCGGCACGCATCGGCGCGTCCCGGATTCCGCGAAAATCGATCCAAATGTGGCTGTACTGGTGGCCAAACATGGGCCCGAAAGCGAGGTGGCGCATCTTGCCCTCACCGCGCCAGCATCGAGGGTAGGGGCGCGTCCACTCTTCCCAGCCGTCCGGCGCAATCGGATGGCGTGGCGCGCCAAGCGCCAGCAGGTAGACCGCCATGCCTTCATTATAGCCATTCCAGTTGCGCGGGATGAGGCCGCTTTCCGGATGCCAGCCCATCGATAGAGCCTTGCGCCCATCACCTTGGAAGAAGGTCCAATCGGCGCGGGCGTAAAGGGCGTCCGCTAGGCGGCGGATCTCCTGCTCGGCCGGATCGCGACCGACGTAGAACTGCCCGGCGAACAGGACGCCGAGTAGCAACAAGCTGGTGTCCACGCTCGACAGTTCGGTGCGGCGGAAGCGACGCCCGGTCTGCATGTCGAGAAAATGGTAGAAGAAGCCGCGATGACCAGTTGTACCGCCTGCCCCCGGGCCCTGCGGCGCGTTCCAGAGGAAGCGCAACGTGGTCAGGGTGAGGTCGCGGGCGGCCTCGCGCCGGACCCAGCCTCGCGCGACGCCCACGGCATAAGAGGTCAGCGCGAAGCCGATGGCGGCGATGCTCGAAAAGGACGGGGTCGGCCAGCGGTCGGGCACCAACCCGTTGGTGCGGTTCACGGTCTCCCAAAAGAAGGCGAAGGTGCGCTCGTCGATATCGTCGTAAAAGGCCGGCAAGCGAGAACTGACGGAACCCAGCGTCACGCAGCCCGGGAGGGCCCCGCTGGCCAGCAACGCCGAGCCTTTCAGCAATTGACGCCGATCAAGGATCATTGCTTCTGAGAGCTCGAGCGTTGCACAACCAGTCGAGGGACATGCTTCTTCGTCAAAGGCGTGCCTAGCGCATCCCTGAGTTCGTCAATCAGCAGGGTCCGGGTCCGCGCGTCGCAAAACGTCCAATGGCTCATGATGCTGGCGTTTATCCCTCTGTTCTCGCTTCGAAGATACTGATCGCGGGCAGCGACGCTTGCCAGTGGCAGGAGCATATGTCAGCGGTTACCGCGCTTTCTCCGGCAGGGCAAAAGCCTGTGCTCGGGGTCAAGAGGGGAAGCTTCATGCTCGACAAGCGTATCTCACGACGAGCCGCATTGCTTGGCGCCGCTTCGGTCGGAGCGTGGGCCGCCAGCCCGGCGCGTGCCTTGCTGCAGGTGGGCACTGGGGATGCAGTGCCCGCGTTCGTGGACCGGCTGATCACGCAGATGACCCTGGAGGAAAAGGCCGGGCAGCTCAGCCTGATGGCGGCGGCCTGGGGTGGGAGCAAAGCTGTCGGCCTAAATCCGCCAACGGAGGGACCGAGCTTCGAAGCGCAGGTCGAAGAAGGGCGTTTGGGCCAGTTGACGGGCGTCTTCAACGGCAACAGCGCACGCACCGCCCGGATCATGCAGACGGCCGTGATGAATGGATCGCGACTGAAGGTCCCGCTGATATTCGCCGCCGACATCATCCATGGTCACCGCACAATCTTCCCGGTCCCCTTGGGGGAAGCCGCCAGTTTCGATCCGGAACTTGCGCGGCGCACAGCCGAGATGGCGGCCTTCGAAGCGAGTGGGGCGGGGATCGACTGGAACTTCGCGCCAATGGTCGATGTTGCACGCGACCAACGCTGGGGCCGCGGTGTCGAGGGCGCTGGGGAGGACGTGCTGCTCGGCAAGCTGTTCGCCGCCGCTCGGGTCCGCGGCTTCCAAGGTTCGAGCCTTCGCTCAAGCGAGCACATGCTGGCCACAGCGAAGCACTTCGCGGCTTATGGCGCTGCTGAATCCGGGCTCGACTACAACACGGTGGACGTGTCGGAGCGAACCCTCCGCGAAGTCTATCTGCCGCCGTTCAAGGCAGCGTTCGATGCGGGTGCGCTTACCACCATGGCCGCGTTCAACGAATTGTCCGGCGTTCCAGCGACCGGCAACGACTGGTTGATGAACCGTTTGCTGCGCGGCGAATGGGGTTTCCGCGGCTTCGTCGTTTCCGACTACACGGGCGACGAGGAGATGATCGCGCACGGCTTCGCCAAGGATGCCCGTGATGCTACCAAGCTGGCATTCTTGGCCGGCGTCGACATGAGCATGCAAAGCGGCTTCTACCGCAAGCATCTGCCTGACCTGGTGCGGAGCGGCGAGGTGCCGCAGGCGCGGGTCGACGAGTCGGTGCGCAAGGTGCTCGCGATGAAGGCGGCACTTGGCTTGTTCGACAACCCTTTCCGCCGGCTCGACGAGCGCCGTGAGGCGGCTCGATCGATGACCCCGCGGGCACGCGCGTTGGCCCGCGAAGCCGGACGCAAGTCGATCGTGCTGCTCAAGAACGAGGGCGACCTGCTGCCGCTGCCGCGAACAGGCAAGACGATCGCAATCATCGGACCTTTCGCCAGCGGCCCCCAGAATCTGAACGGTCCCTGGGTCGTCTACGGCGATGATGCGAAATCCGTCGATCTCGCAAGCGGTGTGCGCGCCGCCGTGCGCGACCCGAAGTCGGTCTTCGTCGCCCCAGGCGCCGGGATCGACGAGCCGCTCGCAGGAGGCATCGAACAGGCGCTGGCCGTTGCTCGCCAGGCCGATATCGTCGTGTTGGCGATCGGCGAATCCTTCAACATGTCCGGCGAGGCTCAATCCCGGACGGAGATCGTCGTGCCCGAGGCGCAGCAGCAATTGGCCGAGGCGGTCGCGGCTTTAGGCAAGCCGATGATCGTGGTGTTGAAAAATGGCCGTGCCCTGGCGCTGGAAGGCGCGGTGGAGGCGGCACCCGCGATCCTGGTAACCTGGTTCTTGGGTACGGAGAGCGGCAATGCCATCGCCGACATCCTGTTTGGCGCGGAGAGCCCTTCAGCCCGCCTGCCGGTCAGCTTCCCACGCTCATCGGGCCAGCAACCATATCATTATGCGCACAAGCCGACCGGCCGGCCTCAGCCCGCGGGTCCGCTCCAGGAGTATAAGGCGCGCTTTCGCGGGATCACCAACAGCGCACTTTATCCGTTCGGTCACGGTCTTACCTATGGCCGCTTCGAATATGCCGACTTGAAGGTAAGTGGCGGGAGCGGCGACACCGTCACGATCAGTGCGCGGATCACCAATCGGGGCACCCGTCGCGCTGAGGAAGTGGTGCAGCTCTATGTTCGCGACCGGGTGGCCAGTGTCACCAGGCCGGTGCGTGAGCTGAAGGCGTTTCGCAAGCTCGCGCTGGCGCCAGCAGGGTCGGAGGTCGTGACTTTCCGGCTCAGCCGCGGGGATCTGGCTTTCATCGGCCAGGACAATCGCCCGGTTGTGGAGCCGGGCGAATTCGACGTCTGGGTCGCGCCGTCGGCCGAGGCGGAGGGACTCACCAGCCGCTTCACTCTCAGCTGATCGCGCGTCGCCGCTCTTGATCGTCAAATCGCAACCGGCTGTGTTAAGTGCCCGGTGCGTTCCAGTCGGAACAAGTAAGGATTACCCGTGGCGAACCCACTGACGATGAAGCTGGAGCAGTATACCAAGTTTGATCCGTCAGAACGCTCGCGCCTGGATCACTTACTGAGCTATCCGAAGAAGACTTGGACCCGAGGCGAAATCATCATCAAGGAAGGCGAGAAGGTCAGTGACATTCTCCTGGTCCTGAGTGGGCTTGCTACCCGGTCGAAGTCCCTGGCGGATGGCAATCGGCAATTTATGGCCTTCCTTATCCCGGGCGATCTCTGCGACGTGGAGGTGTTCGTCCTTGATGCCATGGACCACGACATCCTGGCCGTTAGCGAGACTACTTGTGTGCTGCTTCCAAGCAAGGTCCTGGAAGACCTCCTGTCAGAGCACACAACTATCACGAAGGCGCTGTGGTGGAGCACGATGACGGACTCGGCAGTCTTGCGGCAGTGGATCGTCGGCCACGGCGCTCGCGACGCTCGCGAGCGTTTGGCACACCTCTTTTGCGAGTTGCTCATCCGTTTTCGCATTGTGGGAGAGACAACGGATGATACCTTTCCGTTCCCGCTGACGCAGGACGAACTTGCGGATGCGACCGGTCAGACAGCGGTTCACGTCAACCGCGTGCTCCAACAGCTTCGCGCCGAGGGCCTCCTCGATTGGAGGGACAAGACCATCACCATTCTCGACCCGGCGGGGCTGCAGATGGTCGCGCAGTTCGAGGCCAATTACCTTCACCTTGCGAGAACCGAGCACGGGCACACTGAGGTTGCGCTCCGGGCCGGCGACCTTGTCCGGCCTACTCACCTTTCAACGCACCGCAGGAACGGTGAAAGGTAAAAGGCAATGTGGGCGGATGCTCTTACCAATGTATGTGCGAGAGATGCCCTGCAGTTTGGCTTAAGCACCCCGAATGGCTCGCTTCTTCTTTGATCTTTACGATGACATGGTCGTGCTCGATGGGGAGGGCGTCGACTTACCTGATTTTACGGCGGCACACGCTCGAGCTGTAAAAGGTATTCATGAGTTGATCTGCGCCGAAGTGGGGCGTGCCAGGTTGGACTTGAATCACCGGATAGAGGTGCGCAGCGAGGACGGGTCCGAAAGGGCAACGATCCACTTTGGAGATGTGGTCACCGTTGTGCATCGTGCGGTTTAGCTGACCAGCATGATAGTTCGGCTCGCCAAGGCCGACGCGCGATCCAGATGCTATCAGACATGCTCGTCCGGACCTTGAACTTAGCGATGTTGGCAATACCATCATATGTTACCTGAATTGGTCGACCAAGGTGCTAGGGACGCCCCTGTCATTCTCGTGGAGGCTTCTTTGTCAGATTATCGGTTTGGAAACGGCGATGAACTCACGTCAGCCCTTAGCCATTTGCAGATCGCGCTGGCTCTGCTCGACGAGGTTCGGGCACCAGCTCACCTCGGAGCACATGTGGAGGGTGTGCTGCTCCAGCTAGCCGAGCTTATTGCCGGAAGCGCGCTGCCGACGAAACTCGAGGCGGTGGCTTAGCTAATAAAGGCGGTGGCCCACTGGTCAGCTAAAGCTTCCAATTTCGAGGCACCCGCATTCGTCAGGCGGTAAGCGGGGCTGTCAGGTCTTTCTGAGTAAACCGCTTCCTCGATAAGGCCACGCTCTTCCAAGGCAGCGATCCACCTGATTGCGCTAGAAGCACGGATATCAAGAGCCGCCGTGATCTCCGGCAACAACATGCTTCGACCCGCCAACTTCGCAGCATAGAGCTCCAGCACTATGTCCCAGGCATGATCCAGAAACAGGTCGGCGCCGAATATGGCACCCCGCGCGCGACTCATGAGAAGGAACGAGACCACGTGGGTCTCGGTACTAGTCAGCGGGTTGGCAATGGGATTTGGGAACGCCCGCGAGTTTGACATCAATTCAACCAAGCAAGCGAAGACGATGTCTTCAGTCATGCGTGGCTTGCGCTCAAGAATGCATGATCCGTCGAGATTAGGAGATTTGCGTTGAATGGCAATTGCTAAGCGTCTGAACTTACACCCGACTTGGTCGATTCGGGTCGGACCAGCGTTCCGACGCAGTGAGCATTAGACGTCCACGTTAAACCCAGCGCCGATATTTACTCAAGCCGGGTTGTTGCCGACGGCTGCGGTCGGACCTGCTCATTAGCGGTCTTCCTCCTCGGATCACGGGAGGCATTCCGCCCATCGATCGAGGCCTCTTGATGAGGCGGTAGGCACACCGCCCCGACGTCCGACGCCACCTTCACTAGCTGCTATCTGATGGCCGCGGCATCGAACCCAGCGAAGAACAGGCAGAACAGGGTCAAACCATTCTCATCCTGGACCGTCATACGCCAATCGTCGTGCCCCCAGAACTCGGCACCCATGCTCAAGATGAGTTCTCCGGCGTAAACAACAGCGTGGCCCTTCGCTGAAGGCAAGTCAGGAAAGTCGGTCCCCTCCTCATCGGGTATGTTGAGGCCGTCTTGAACGTGGAAGAAGTATCTTGGCATGAGCGCCTAGCGCTTGTCGAAACTGTTGGTTGCGGGTCGTGTCGATCGGACTAGCTAATAATGATTCGAACAAAAACTAGCTTCGACCGCCTAACATTCGGCGCAACATACGATGCACAGGATCCAGTGCTCATCCTTGCGCCGGGAGGCCGCAAAGAGCCTGCTGTAGACGAGGGGACAAGCTGTCCCTTTATCACCGCATCCAAGTTGTCGATGCAGGCTGGATAAACCAGTAGAGGCAGTCTCGGGCTCGTGCGCATCGACGAATGATGAGCCGGGTGCTGCGCCCTTAGTCACAGATGTAAACGCAGTTTCCGAGAGATCAGAGAGAAGCTCTAAGCGGAAGCGAATGATCGCTTTCGACCCATTGCGGACGTCCAGATTCAGGCTAGTCTGATTCCACGCCTGCGAAGCTGATGACGCAAGCAAGTAGGAAAACGGCAGATGAATCGAAAGACCTTCGGAATCTTTGCAGGGTTGGGCGCCGTGCTCCTCGGCTGCCTTGTAGCTTTCAACGTCATCTAAGGTCCGCTTACCAACCTAACCGGACATTCGGCTGAGCTGCGCATTTTGGCGCGCTCAGGGTCGACAAGCGACGCACTTCGCGCAGCTCCGGATGGAGCTGGGCTGCAGTCACGTCGCAAAGGGGGCATGAGCTAATGTTGTGCGCATCCTATGATTGCTGTCCGTCATGGCAGGTGCGAGAGGCGAGGAGTTCTGCTGCAGCAGATCGACGCTTCCCGCCAAGGGAGCCGAAGTCCTGAGTGAGCCATTCGCATGAAGAACGCGCGCCTTAGCATAGCAGTGAAGGCCGATTATGCGTCAGCGTTGGGGCTAGCCGTCTACTGCTTCGCCAGCTTGGAATGGAATGCTGTCTGGTGTTGCGAGCGCATGTTGCCGGGCAGCATCGAGAACCTCGCCGAGCGCACCGCTGGCCGGGTTGCCGACACTCTGCTCCATCTCGTTGGGCAGATCGAAGGCTCGAGTGAACGATCGGACCTTGAAGGCGCCGCAGGAGACTTCCGCTTTTTGGTCGGCACGAGAAACAACCTTGTTCATGCCAAGCCTGGCACTGCGCCCGATGGTGATCAGGGTCTCTTCCGCCATGGTGATCAGTGGACTCTCGCTGAGCTGGAAAGCGTTGCCGACGCATTTGCAACCTGCAGCACTCGGCTGAACGGGGCACTGCACGGCTTCCTCAAGGATGGTCCGCAAGCCAAGGTTTGATCGACTGCAGAGTTGCTCTCTTTCCCAAGACCCGGAAGCGGTTGTCCAAAGCACGTTGCGGTGACCACAGGCGAATGGCCGTTCTTCATATCTCGGCTGAGCGCTCAACTTGCCGTGAGCGGCCCTTCGCTGCTGCGCCGCACTGGCTCGATTGACCTCCTTCGCAGGCACGCTATACGCTGAACCATATGGTTCAGTATTCGGTTCCTCCTCTCGATCTCTCGTTTGCGGCGCTGTCTGACGCCACGAGACGGGGAATCATGGACCAACTTGGCCGAGCGGACGCGTCGATCACCCATCTCGCGGACAGGTTCCAGATGACGCTGACCGGCATGAAGAAGCACGTTCAGGTTCTGGAGCGGGCGGGGCTCGTCGTGACGCGGAAGGTCGGACGGGTCAGAACCTGCAGGCTTGGAAGTCGTGGCCTCGAGGCAGAGGCCGAGTGGATCGAAGCGCATCGCAAGCTCTTCGAGGCCCGCTTCGATGCATTGGATGAAGTCATCAGCGAAATGCAACGGGAGGAAAGCAATGGGTCAGCAGGTTAGCAGTGCGGGTGGCGCACAGAACCGTTCATCAGTCGAGCGCATCGGGGATCGCGAACTCGTCATCACGCGAATATTCGATGCGCCGCCTAGCACCGTTTTCAAAGCTTGGAGCCAGCCCGAGCTGTTCCAGCGCTGGTGGATGCCAAGATCGGTGACCGGCGTTTCGCTTGTATCGTGCGACTTGGACGTCCGTACTGGCGGCAAATATCGGCTGGAATTCGGCACCGGCGGTTCGGACACCATGGCCTTCCACGGCAAGTATCTTGAGGTGGTGCCGGACGAGCGAATCGTCTGGACCAACGACGAGGGCGAAGAGGGCGCGATCACGACCGTGGCTTTCGAGAGCCAAGGCGGGAAGACGCTGCTGACTTTCCACGAACTCTATCCCTCCAAGGAGGCGCTTGAGGAAGCATTACAGGGCTCGGCGGCCGGATTGTCGGAGCAGCTGCAGCAGCTTGAAGATTTGCTATCTGACGCAGGCGAGTAGCTAAAGTCGGGTGACTTGCCTCGAGAGAACGTCCGCTCTGGAAGCCATTCGCCCGGCCAGCGCTTGGTGTTCCTTGCTGGCTGCGTCCCCACCTCGAAAGGGGCACACTCAAGCCGGTGCTTCAGGACTGGTGGGGCGCCGCCGACGGGAACTCACGATCAATATAGTTCTAGCTCGAGTGGTACCTCCAACTCGGCCGTGAACCCCCGGATGATCTGCTCAACCACGCGGATCGATTGCAGCACCGTGTAGCAAGAGTAGGGCTTACATAAGCAGCCCAGTGCGATTTCGGGAACGGGGAAGGGAAGGGGGTAGCCGGTTGAGAAAAGCGTCGCGATACCGGCGTCCTGCGCCTTCGCGGCGATCTCGATGCCCGTTGCATTGCCACTCAGGTTGATGTCGATCAAAGCCAAATCAGGTTGGTTGGCGTCGATAGCGGACACCGTTCCAGCGAGATCGCTAGCTACGTCCGTCACCTGAAACCGACCTTCCAGCTCGATCATCTCTTTGAGCAGCGACGCCACGTTGAGGTCGTCTTCGACAATGAGTATCTTGAAGGGAGGGCGTGCTGTCAGCTCTGACTCGACATCCGTCAGTTCGATGAGTCCGCTCGAGGAACGACGCTTGGCAGGTCGCATCGATCGATTGCGCAGATCATGCATTGGCGGGTGCAGCGTGTTCATGGTTCACGTCCTTTTCTCGAGCTTAGCGTCAGCGGCTCGACGCGATCCCATCACCGTCCGCTCGCCCCAGGCAACGACGTGACGCTAGCCTGTCTTGGTTCGGTCGAGATACCGTGGCTATAGTTGTACGGGTGCGCATGTTTTCCAAGTGCGCAAAGGTACTATGACTCGGCAACAGCGGACTATCCCATTTGCATAGCTCTGCCAGAGATAGTCGCGTAAGCCGGACTTATGATCGTTACTGGAATAAACCAGGTTTGAACCGAACGATTCGCCCATGGGTTGTGGCAATTACTCACCTACAACTTCAACGAAACCCTGCTGGTCTCAGCATGGGATCAGGTCGTAGGGAGTAGCCAGCAAGTCAGAGATCTGAGCTGGAAGCACGTTATCGTTCCGGGAACGCGCGCGCATGGCTGCAGCCGCACTTACGCGATTGTGCACGCCAAGAGCACGGAACGCTGCAGTGATGTGTACTTTGACCGTGCCTTCCGCGATTTCGAGCGAACGCGCGATCTCCTTGTTCGACCGACCGGCAGCGACCTGATCCAGCACTTCGATCTGGCGCTCCGTAAGCGCTACTCCGTTCCGCAATGCCCCGGAACTCGCAACCTTGTGCTTGACCCTTATCTCGCTGACGAGTGGCGGAACATAGACGTGCCCGGCAATGATCATCTCGAATGCGCGGACAATCTCGTCTGGAACAGTATCCTTGAGGATGTAGCCATGAACGCCAGCACAGAGCGCTTCGAGCACCAGGTCGCGGTCCCGACTTTCCGCTACGACAACAACGCGAACCGATGGATATTCACTGCGCAGTCGCTTCAGTCCCGCAACTCCGCGCATCTCCGGAAGATTGATATCGACAACTATCAGGCCAACGACCTGCGAACGCTCGATTGCTCTCAAGGCGTGCAAGAAATCACTCGTCTGAATCACCTCAGGGATCTCAACGCGGCGGGTAAGCAGGTCAGCAAGACCCGCGCGGCATAGCGATTGGTGATCGGCGACTACAGCCCGCGACACGGCAGAATACATCTTGCACCCCTCTCCCCACCAGCATCTTGAAGGAAAACTGCGGTTAACTCCCGATTAACTACAAAGGCTGACTTAAACCTGACATTTTGATCATATTAACCTGTGTTTAGAAGATTATCCGATTTGAATGGAACTGCATCACTAGCGCCGATGCGGGCGCGGGTCGGGCATCGTTCATGTGACCTTGGACGCTGCGTGATACGGAAGCTCAGAACGTTCGCTTCTCCTGCGGCTTACAGTCTGCGGTAAACCCATGCCATTCAGCCGCGGTCCGCCGGGCTCTCTTCCAGCATGTAACCCACTCCGTGGATCGTTATGATTTCAGATGAGCATCTTTCTGATCGCAGCTTCTGCCGAAGACGCGAAACGAGCGCCTCGATCGCATTGGTGGTTACATCTTGGTCCAAGCGATTTAGAGAATCATTGAGAAAGCATTTGCTCACAACTGTTCCAATGCGACGCATCAGAATCTCAAGTAGCTCGGCCTCTTTAAGCGTGAGAGGTAGTCTAACACCTTCGTTGAAAGCTGAGCGGGCAGCCACGTCAAAGACAAGCGAACCGGCAACTAGGTTCGGTTTCCTTCTCGGGCCTGCTCGGCGAAGGAGCGCTCGCAGGTGCGCCGCAATCTCCGCCGTTGTAACTGGCTTGCTGAGGTAGTCGTCAGCGCCCGCGTCCAGCCCGGCGACGCGGTCTTCAAGCGAAGCCCGAGATGTGCAGATCAAGACTGGAGGAAACTGAGTGCTCCGCTGACGATTGCGTAGCCAGTCCAGGCCCTCTCCGCCAGAAACGGCAATCTCGAAGATGATCGCGTCGTACTCGATCGAGGCAAGCGCCAAGTCAGCGTCCGTCAGCCTGCTGATTGTATCGCACCGAAACCCAAGAGCGGCGAGTTCCAACTGCACTTTCGAGGCGAGCGCCCGGTCATCGTCCACGATCAAGCAGCGCACGGGAGCCGCCCCAGAACGATTATCTTTCGGTCCGGCGATCTCGCCACTGCCCGCAAGTCCCCTATTGGTCCACAATGAATTCCTTTATTACTGAAACGTTACATCTATACCACAACAAAGGTTGCAAGGGTTCAGGCAATGGAAGCCCGGCGAACGGCTAAGGTCCAGACCTGAGGTTGTTGCTCAATCAAAGGAGCTCAGCATAGGTTTGAACTCCGTCAATGCTGCAGAAGACAACGATGGACAATAAAAAACGCGAGCAATTCCCGAGATATAGACCAGCTTACTTGGGCAAGCGAGCGCACCGAACAACTCGTGGTGCTTGAGACTTAGTTTCGCCCCCCCAGGATCGTGATCGAACCGATCGAGTTGCCCGATCAGCGCAACCAGGGTCGCGGGAACCTACTTCTGTGTTTCGGCTGGGTGGGCACAAGGTGCGCTAATCCGGCTCCAAAACGGTTCAGCCTGACAGATCTTGCCGGCCGATTCGCGGGACGCAGGCGACAACAAATCAGCGCACACGCAGAGCGTTTCTAACTGTCGCTTCGATGGAGTCGGATCTCGAACGCCAACTCCTTGAACCTTCAGCCCGTGGCTGTTCCGGTTCCACTCACCTGCACTGACTATTCGTCCGATGGCGGCCCGGACAAATTCGTGAAGTTTAAGGTTGAGCCTGCGTCACGCCTCCTCGACGTCGGACAAGGAACAATCCACAGGTCGGGTCAGCACAATCCGCGATGAGCGGCCCGTAATCGAAAGCCTGGACCGCTATCCGCAGCTGTTATCACGTCCGGTCATAGCCTCGCCTAAAGTGCTAGTACTTAAACCCCCCGGGGCATAGCGACTCAGCCCAATTCCCGCTCCCCTGGCAGCCGCTAGAAGTTCTTCCGGGCGGGCATTTCTGCACCATCCGGGATTGGAAGACGGAGGCGACCTGCGGTCGGCCTTAGGCTCATTCCTTCGTGGTGCAGCACTGCCCCGTGACCGTCCGTGTGGCGGGAAACAGCTCCGTTTGATCAGGGTTGGACGGGAGTCCCCATCCAACGACGCGCTAGGACAAGGGAACAAGACCATGCCAACCAATTTCGTCGTGAACGCCGCTGATCTGGCTTATATCCTGAAGCAGATCAAAATCGGGGAAGCTACCTCGATCGGCTACACACCGACCGTAGCGCCCGTCTCGATCCTTCAGGCGATCATGGACGCCTATGGCGTGACCGCGGCGAATGCGGCGCAACTGCCGGCCGGACTGCGCACCGTCGATGGCACGTTCAACAATCTGCTGATCGCGCCGACCGGAACGCCAGGCACGCCAGGCTACAACCCGGGAACGAGCGAGTATGGCGCCGCGGACACGCTGTTCCCGCGCTTGACCGATCCAGTGTACAACAATGACGCCGATGGGGACTCCATGGCGTTCGGACCTCCAGGATCGGGCGCTCCTCCTCCCGTTACGAACACCAATTACGCCAATTCCGGCAACGTTGCCGATGCCGACCCGCGCATCATCTCAAACCTGATCGTCGACATGTCGGTGAACAACCCGGCGGCGATTGCAGCGTTCTTTACCAATCCGCTGGCACTCGCCGCGTTTGAAGCCGCGCATCCCGGCAAGATCCCGGTCGCTCCGAGCCACCCGGAAGCCGGGGAGGGCGACTATCTGGCGATCACCAACGAAGACCTTCAGACCATCCCCAATCAGTCCCCTGACGTCGGGCTGTCGCCAAGCTTCAACAGCTGGATGACCTACTTCGGGCAATTCTTCGATCACGGCTTGGACCTTGTCACCAAGGGCAATGCCGGAACGGTGTACATCCCGCTGCAAGACGACGATCCGCTGATTGCCGGTGCCGATGGTATCAGGGGCGATATCGCGGCCACTTCCGGCGTGAACGAAGGGGCCGACGACCTGCCAGCGCACCTGCGTTTCATGGCGCTCACCCGCGCTACCCAGACGCTCGATGCCAATGGCATTCCCCAGCATGAGAACACGACCACATCATTCATCGATCAGAATCAGACCTACACCTCGCATTCTTCGCATCAGGTGTTCCTGCGGGAATATGTGAAAGATGCGAATGGCCACGCGGTCAGCACCGGCAAGCTGCTCGACGGCACTACCGCCGGTGGTTCGGTCGATGGTGCGATGGGCAATTGGGGCGAGGTCAAGGAGCAGGCGCTGGAGATGCTGGGCATCAAGCTTGGCGACTTCGACGTGCATAACGTGCCTCTGTTGGTGACCGACCAATATGGAAAGTTCATCCCCGGCGCCAACGGATACGCCCAGATGGTGATGAAGGCGGATGCCGCGCATAACAACCAGCCTTGGGTACAGGAGGGCACCGCCGAAGGTATCACCACGGCCGGGTCCATCGGCACTGGCCACGCCTTCCTCGATGACATTGCGCATCACGCAGCGCCCGCCATTGTCGATCACGATCACAACCCGGCTACGCCCAAGATTGCGCAGGTCGCCGACTCCGATCCTGGCGTCGGGGACGACGGGGACCAAGCGACCTACGACGATGAGATGCTCAACGCTCATTTCATCACCGGCGACGGGCGCGGCAACGAGAACATCGCGCTCACCACCGTCCATTCGGTGTTTCACTCGGAGCATAACCGCACGGTCGATGCTAATAAGGCGACGATTATCGAGGCCGCACGAGCCGGCGATATCGCTTTTCTCAACGAATGGTTGACGGTCGACGTGACCTCGGTCCCGGCCGACACGTCAGGCCTCGTGTGGGACGGTGAGCGCCTATTCCAGGCCGCCCGGTTCAGCACCGAGATGCAATATCAGCATCTCGTGTTCGAGGAATTCGCGCGCCGTATTCAACCGATGGTTGATCCTTTCGTGTTCAACAATTCGCCCGAGATCGATCCCTCGATCGTCGCCGAATTCGCCCACACGGTATATCGCTTTGGTCACTCGATGCTGACCGGAACGGTCGATCGGCTCGATAACAATCTGGATTTGCTCAATGGCGACGCTGACCAGGCGACGCTGCTCGCGGTGTTCCTCAATCCGCAAGCATATATCGGCAGTGGCGCGAGCCTTGACGAGATCAACGCCAACATCATTCGCGGGCTTTCGCGCGATGTTGGCAATGCTATGGACGAGTTCATCGTTACCGACGTTCGCAGCAACCTCCTTGGGCTGCCGCTCGATCTAGGCGCGCTCAACATCGCCCGCGGCCGTGATACCGGTATTCCATCACTCAATGAAACCCGCGCGCAGCTCTACAACGACAGTGCGCTGGCAGATCTCAAGCCATATGAGAGTTGGGTCGATTTCGCGGCGCACATGAAGAATGCGGCATCGGTCGTTAATTTCATCGCCGCTTATGGCAACCATGCCGCCTTGCTAGCCGCCGACGTCAATACGCTGGTGGAGAAGCGCGCTGTTGCCGAAGCGCTCGTGTTCGGCGGAAGCGCCACCATCAACGCCGGCACCCCGCAGGAGCGTGTTTTCACTGCCAACAACGCTGACCGGCTCGACTTCGTGAATGCTACCGGGATTTATGCTCCTGATGGCGACGGGCCCAGGAACGACAGCCGCGGCGGACTTCAGGATGTCGACTTGTGGATCGGCGGTCTAGCCGAGGCCAGCCCCGAGTTCGGGGGGATGCTAGGTTCGACCTTCAACTATGTGTTCGAAGCACAGATGGAGGACCTGCAGAATGGCGACCGGCTTTATTATTTGACCCGTACCCAAGGCCTCAACTTCATCAACCAGCTCGAACCCAATACCTTCGCTGACTTGGTAATGCGCAACACCGACTTGGGCGATCAGTATTCGACCCACTTAAGCGGTGCGCTGTTTATCACGCCAGACTACATCCTCGAACTCGACCGCAAGATCGCTCAGGAGGATTATAACAGCGACGACCCTGAGGGCGATCCGGACTTTGCGGAAGATGAGCCGCACTCGCCGTTCGACCAAAAGGTCACGCGCACCTACACCGGTGAGACGGCCGATGGCGGCCACGATGTCGGTGGTACGCTGCGCTTCATCGGCGGCGAGCACGTCGTGCTCGGCGGCACCGAGGGCAATGACAAGCTGTACGGCGATATCGGTGACGATACGCTGTGGGGTGACGGCGGCAACGATTATCTGAACGGCGGAACCGGGGCCGACGACGTGTTCGGCGGAACGGGCAACGACATCATCGAAGATGGGTTCGGTGACGACGTACTACGCGGACAGGACGGTAACGACGTTATCACCAGTGCACGAGGCTTCGACCTCATGTTCGGCGGGGATGGCAGCGACGTGATCTTGCTCGGCCAGGACATGAGCGAGGTCTTCGGCGGATCTGGCAATGACTTCATCCTTGGTGGTGAGGGAGCCGATGGTCTGCTCGGCAATGAGGGCGACGACTGGATGGAAGGCGGCGCCGGATTCGACTCCTTGTCCGGCGATAATAGCGAGCTGTTCTTCAACAGCCCTATCATCGGTCATGACGTGCTGTTCGCTCAGTCCGAGGAGACCGATTACGACGCCGAGTCGGGCGATGACATTATGCTCTCCGGCTCAAGCGTGTTCCGCTACGAAGGCATGTTCGGGTTCGATTGGTCGATCGCCAAGGGTGAGACCAGTGGGGTCGCGCACAATCTGCGGCAGGGGATCTTCGCCGGCGTTCCTGACGACGTCCTCCGCGACCGGTTCGACAAGGTCGAGGCGCTGTCCGGATATAATAGCAACGACATTCTCGAGGGCGACGATCGTGGTAGCTTGGCGGAGGGTGGCATCGTGGGACGAACCATCGATGCGACGTTCACCGAGGACTTGTTGACCCAGGAAGGGATCGACCGCATCGACGGATTCAATCAGTGGTTCGGGGGTGTCCGAACGACGATGTACAGCGGCGGCGCCAATGCGCTGGTTGCTGGCAGTGAGGTCGCGACGACCTTCCGCGATGGCAACATCCTGATGGGCGGCGATGGCAACGACCTGATCAGTGGTCGCGGTGGGTTCGACCTGATCGATGGCGACGCCTATCTCAACGTGCGGATCGGGATCAACATCAACGGGACCTATTATTCGGCTGAATCGCTGAATAGTGATGTTCTCGCCGTAGGGTCAGCCTATGCCGGCCGCGTTTATAAGATGGTCGGCAACGATCCAAAGGGCGAGGTCGACTTCAGCAGCCCAGCGTTCGGCGGGCGGTCGCTCACCTCCTTGTTGCTCGATCGGACCATCACGCCCGGCCAGATGAGCATCGTCCGTGAGATCAAATACGATGCCACGCACGTCAATGACGGTCTGGAGAACCTCGATACCGCGACCTTCTTCGGCAACATCTCCGAATATACCATCGAGGGACGAACGGTTACCTCCGGCGGCATTCAGCTAACCCGTGCGCGTGACGTCAACGGCGACGGCTTCATCTCAGTCCAGGACCGCAACGACGGGGCTGTCACCCGTGCAGTCCGCTTTGTCGATGACACGGACTTCCTCAAGAACATCGAGGTCATGAAGTTCGCCGATCAGAGTTTAAGAATTGGCGCTGTTGTACCACCGGCGCTCGACCTGCATGCCTTTGATGTTGTCACGACGACTATCAATCAACGCGACGAATTCACGACTGCGACGTACAATAACAGCAATGGTACGACAGCGTGGAACACGTCCTGGACCGAGGCCGGTGACAATGGCTCGGCGACGACTGGCCAGATACAGATCAACACCAACCAAGGCCAGCTGCGCTTCATCGGCGGACTGAATACCGTGAACTTCGATGGCGCGTCGATCACCCGGGCGGTAAGTCTCAGCCCGACTGCTCAGACGACGTTGACCTACTCGTTGTCGTACAACAACCTTGACGTGGGTGACACGCTGACGGTCGCGTTCTCCACCGACAACGGGGCAACGTTCACGGAGCTCCGAACGCATACGGCCACGGCCGCCGATCAAACCGCCGCAGCTTCGACCTTCACCAGCAATCTGAACGGTTCGAGCACTTCTTTGCTGAGGTTCACGGTGAACGGGCTGACGGACACCGAACGTTTCAACGTCGACAACGTCAACTTCACGTCCACCACGACGGCCCAGATCCCGGCTAACGACGGCATCAACTTCACGTCTACTTTCACCGAAGATGGCGCTGCGGCCAGGATCGCGCTGAACTCGTCGATCGTCGATCTTGACGGCAACTCGTTGGTTGCGGCGATGGTCAGACTGACCAACGCGCAGGCGCTCGATGTACTTTCAGTCGCCGGAGCGCTCCCCGCCGGCATTACCGCGAGTTTCGAACCGGCAGTACCGGGCCAGATCACGCTGATTCTTAGTGGCTTGGCGAGCCATGCTGCCTACCAGACGGCAATCGAAGCGGTGCGCTTCTCGAACACCTCACAGAATCCAAGCGTCACCCCGCGAGTCATCGAAGTCACGGTTAGCGATGGCAGCGATCCAAGCTTGGTGGCGGTTGCGACCGTCAACGTGGTCTCGGTCAACGATGCACCGGTGGCAGTCGCCGACACGATCATCACCAACATTGCAAGCGGCAATATCTCGGTCCTGGAATCGGTGCTGCTCGCCAACGATACCGACGTGGAGGGCAATCAGCTCGACGTTACAGCGGTTTCCGCCGCAGCAGGGTTGACCGGGCTGTCGCTCGCTACCTTGCCGGGTTCGGTGACCTTCGTTGACGATGCAACGGCGGGAGGGGCGTTTACCTACACGGCCAGCGATGGTGCTCTATCGAGCAATGCCAGGGTTACGGTCAGTCGTCAGGGAGCAGTGCAGGTTGCCGACAACTTCCAAGGGTCTGGCGGGGCTCGCAGTGCCGCCAACAACAGTACCGGAACGGTGGCTTGGACGAGCAGCTGGACGGAGATTGCTGACAACAACAATATCCGCACGGGCCAGATCCAGATCGATGGAGCCGGAGGCAATGGCACCAACGACCTGCGATTCCTCAATGGCGACGGTGCGTCGATCCAGCGTGGGGTCGATCTTAGCGGCGCGAGTGGTGCAACGCTGACCTTCGACTTCGACAAGAATGGCATCGACGCCGGTGAGTCGGTCCGTGTCCAGTTCGCCGCTGACGGAGTGAATTTTGTCAATCTGGCCGGCGGGTTGATCACTAATACCAATGGTACGAATGCCAGTGGCAATGCCTCCGGTACGCTCACGTTTGCGCTGACGGGCGGTGGTGCCAATTCCGCAATCCGCCTTGTCGGCTCGGCGATCAGCACGGCCGGCGAGGACATCCGGATCGACAATCTGCGGATCGACTATACGGCGGCCAACGCTCCCGTCACCGGCACGGCCAATAGCGAAGTCCTCCTTGGCAATGCCACAGGCTCGATCTTCAACGCTCTCGGCGGCGCCGATCAGATCATCGGCGGGGCCGGCGACGATACGATCAACGCTGGCGCTGGCGACGACACGATCACCTGGTCGGTTGGTGATGGTCGCGACTTCATCGACGGCGGCGCCAATGGGGTGGCCGGAGATCGGATCATCATCAACGGCAGCGGCGAGATTGAAAATTACGTCGTCTATGCCCGCGCCGAAGCGATCGCGGCAGGGGTAACCGGGCTTAACGACGCGACAGAGATCGTCGTCACTCGGAACGGGGTCGCCAACGTCGTTGCCGAGCTCGACAATGTCGAGGAGATCACGATCAACACCGGCGCCGGTGACGACAGCGTAACTGCAGACGGTAACTTCGGTCTGACCAGCCTGTTCTTCAATACCATCACGGTCAACGGCGGTGGTGCGGGCGACAGGATCGACGGTTCGCAGCTCACCTCGGCGCACCGCCTGGTCCTCAACCAGAACGAGACGAGCAGCTTCGTGCAGTCGGCGCAGCCTGTCGAGCTGGGGTTCGGTGGCATCAGTCAGGACATGGTCGACGCGCTTCCCCGCAACAACCTGCCTGATCGTCTCGAGGACGCCTTTATTGGCTCACGCCAGCATGGCGCGTTCGGGTCGGCGATGCGGGCGATAAACGATCAGGGCGGGCTGCCCTTCAACGCGACATTCGCCGCCGACTTGGCGCTCGACTTCGCACACAGGGACTTTGGCTTCGACTGGAAGTTCCATGAGAGAGCGCTTCACTTCGATGCCGCCGATCACCTGATGATCTGATCAGCTCGGGCGTCGGAGATACTCACCCCTCCGTCTCCGGCGCCCGGAACTTCTCTCCCTCTTCGTTCAGGAAATTGTGCGATGCGACTGTTCTGGTTGAACGTGCCCAAGCCACTCGAAGGCGCGGTTGGCGCCTGCCGCAGCCACTTCGCGCTAGCAGCTGGGCTCAGCGCGTTGGTCAATATCCTGTATCTCGCACCGACCATTTACATGATGCAGGTCTATGACCGGGTCGTTCCAACCGGTGGGATCCAGACCTTGTTCTGGATCACCGTCATTGTCGGGCTCGCTATTGCCACACTGACAGCGCTTGATGGGGTGCGCACGCGCGTGCTCATGCGGGCCGGTTTGCGGCTGAATCGCCTGCTTTCGGCGCAGATCCTTGATCGCCTGATGGCTCGTACCCGTCCGGCTCCGGGCACCCCGTCAACCGCGCAGGCCATGCAGGAGTTTGACGGGCTGCGGCAAGCGTTGGGCGGACCAGCGGTGACCGCCTTGTTCGACGCGCCTTGGACGCCCCTCTACTTCGCCGTCGCCTTCCTGATACATCCCGTGCTCGGGATCCTGGTACTCCTTGCCGGGGGCATCCTGATCGCCATCGCCGTCTGCAATGAGCGCAGCAACCGCGCCGGCGGCAAGGCTGCGGCGGAGGCAAATGGCGCCGCGTATCGCGCGCAGGAAGCAGCCACCCGCAACGCCGAGCTGATCCGCGCCCTCGGCATGCGCCAGGCGGTTGTCGCAAGGCTTGGCTTCCACCGCCACAACGGCCTCTCGCAAAGCTACAAGCTGCAGTTCTCCGGAGCCCGCTACAATGTGATGGTCAAGTTCGTGCGCATGTTCATGCAGTCCGTGGCGCTAGGGGCGGGCGCCCTGCTTGCGGTGAAGGGCGAGATTTCGGTCGGCGCAATCATTGCGGCATCGGTCCTGCTCAGCCGCGCACTCCAGCCGTTGGAGCAGATAGTCGCCCAATGGCCCACGATTACCCAGTCGCGCCGCGCGCTTGCCACGATCGAGCGATTGTTCGCTGAAACAGACGCGGTCTGTGGATCGCAGATCCTCTTGCCCGATCCCAAGGGCCGGCTCGAACTGATCAGCGTGGCCGTGCGCGATCCCCGCGGCGACGCTTACGTCCTCAAGAACGTTTCCCTGACGCTCGCACCGGGCAAGATCATGGGGGTTGTCGGCCCGTCCGGCGCGGGTAAGTCGACCGTCGCTCGGGTCGCCGCGGGCGCGCTGCTTCCTGACCTGGGTGACGTCCGGATCGATGATGCCAGCGCGGCCGACTGGGATAGCGAACGGCTGGCGCGTCACATCGGCTATCTGCCCCAGGATTGCGGGCTGATGCCGGGCAGCGTGAGAGAGAATATCTCCCGTTTCGAATGTGCGCAGCACGATCATCAGCACGCGACCGACGCCGACGTGATCGATGCCGCCACGACAGCCGGCGTGCATGAGCTTATCCTGCGGCTGCCCAAGGGCTATGAGACCGAGATAGGAGACGGCGGGCACCAACTGTCGGGGGGCGAGGCGCAGCGGATATGCCTTGCGCGCGCGCTGTATCGTCGGCCGAGCCTGCTGATCCTCGACGAACCCAATGCCGCGCTCGACGCCGACGGCGAAGCAGCCCTGGAGCGCGCGATCGAATCCGCCCGCTCGGCAGGCGCGGCGATCATGATCATCGCGCATCGCGGATCGCTACTCGCTAAGGCGGATACGTTGCTGGTTCTGAGCGAGGGCAGCGTCGTGCACCATGGCCCGGCCAACGAGGTCATGACGCTTCTGCGAACTGCTGCTCGGCCCCAAGTGGTGCCGATTCATGAGAGGGCTTGAACATGAATGACATGACTTGGGTCGCGCCTGCCGCAGCCCCCTTCGTCAACGACGACGGCGCCGATGCGCCGGGTCGCGAGATCCGCAAGGGGGCAATGATCGGCGCGGCATTCTTTGTTGGTCTGCTTGGGTCCGCAGCGCTGATCCCGCTCGACGCCGGCGCCAATGCCGAGGGCGTGGTCGCCGTATCGGGCAGCCGCCAAGCGGTACAGCACCAGCAGGGCGGGATCGTCACCGATATTCGGGTCAGCGAAGGCCAGTCCGTTCGCAAGGGCGAGGTGATCCTCAAGATTTCCGCCTCCGACGCCGTTGCCGTCGAGCGCGGTTTGACCAGCGACTACATCGCCGCCGTTGCTCA
Source organism: uncultured Sphingomicrobium sp. (assembly GCA_964243335.1). GTDB lineage: Bacteria > Pseudomonadota > Alphaproteobacteria > Sphingomonadales > Sphingomonadaceae > Sphingomicrobium. The sequence continues at coordinate 484,810 of CAXTED010000002.1, forward strand.
GCGTGCCCGCCTGGTCACCGAGCAGAACGGCGGCACGTTTATCCCCGAGCCCAAGGAATATGCCGGCCTGCCCGCCGAAGATCGCCTGTTCGCAAGCGAGGCGCTTCGTGGGCAGCGCCAGTTGCTCAATGCGCGCCGCAGCGTGCTTTCGGCGGAGCGCGGCGTGCTCTCCCAGCGCATGGCACAGCACGCTGAACAGATCGGCGGCTACCGCTATCAGATCAACTCGAACAGCGAGCAAACCCGTCTTATCGGCGAGGAGCTCAACGGCTTACGTGCACTGCTGCCCAAGGGCTATGTTTCGATGAACCGCGTGCGCGGGATGGAGCGGGCGGCGGCCGAGCTCGACGGCTCGCGCGGTGCATATCGCGCAGAGATCGCACGCGCATCGGAAGCAATGGGCGAAGCACGGATCCAGTCGCTGTCGCTCGACAAAAGGCGGCTCGAAGAAGTCGCCGGGCAGATGCGCGAGATCCAGATCCGCATCGACGAGATCATGCCCAAGCTGAGTGCGGTGCGCGAGCAGCTGGCGCGTTCGATCGTGCGTGCGCCGGCGAGCGGCCGGGTGGTCGGGCTGAAGGTGTTCACGGTCGGCGGCGTGGTCACGGCAGGAGACGTGCTGATGGAGATCGTGCCGCAGGATCGTGCCTTGGTGATCGAAGGCAGCGTTTCGCCAACGGATGCCGACGACCTAAGTCCCGGAATGGTGACCCAGGTCCGCTTCACCGCTCTGCAAGAGCGTAACTTGCCGATCCTGAAGGGGCATCTGACCAAGATTTCTGCCGACAGCTTCGAGGATCAGCGCAGCGGGATGCGGTACTTCAAGTTCGAGGCAGTAGTTCCGCCAAGCGAACTGGCAAAGCTCGAGTTGGTTCGCAGTGGCGGTGCACTCAAGGCCGGCCTGCCGGCGCAAGTCCTCATTCCACTACGCAAGCGCACGGCGCTCGATTATCTTGTCGAGCCACTGACGCAAAGCCTATGGAAAGCCGGTCGCGAACATTGAGAATTACCCGTGCGCCGCGGGCGATTGCGACTGCGGGAAGAGGTCAAGCGTTCGACCGCCCGCTGAAGTTTGCCAGTTTGAGAACAGGTCCAAGAGATTTTTCAGATCGACTAGTCCGAAAGCGGACGCTCGCTCAAACCGGCGCGAATGTCCCCGTTCGTTCACACTCTAAACTTGCAAAGTGGGTGAAGCTGCGAACCAAGTGATCGAACAATGCGCTTACCCTCGCAACATTTCGCAGGTCCTCATGGACGACGATCCAGGTATCGAGCGAAGCGATCTGAAGGTCAGCCAGTATTTGGCGGAGCATCGGGTCGGCCCGGCCGACTGGGGTATGAGCAACGGCGATGCCAACTCCGGCGCGGGCAAGGGCAAGCTGCGCCGGATGGCTGTCCGTACGGACTACGAACCGATCGCGGGCCAGGCCGGGGAACACTTCTCCTGCCAAATTCAGGTCGGCTCTCGCGCGGTCCGGTCCCACGAAGTCGTGCTCGCTGAGGCTCTCAAGGCTCGTCGGCACGCCTCGCCGCGCCAGATAGTCGCGACTTGCGAACAGACCGAGTGGGATTGTCCCAACCTTCTTGGCAATGAGAGCTTCTTGCCGGGGTGGGTGCATCCGGACTGCAATGTCCACTTCCTGCTCGATCAAGTCCGCCGAGGCGTTACTCAGCACGATCTCCACAATCAGATGCGGATAGCTAAGCCGCAGGTTTGCCAGCATCGTCGGCAGCACTTCGATCCCAACAAACTCAGAGACGCTCAGCCGCACCGTACCGGCGATTTCACCCGACTGGGCAGAGGCGGCTCTGACGAACGCATTGGACGCGCGTGACATTGCACGCGCGGCGTCGGCGACGCTGCGTGCCTGCTCAGTGGGAACGAGCCCGTTTGCCGACCGGGTGAATAGAACGGTGCCGAGCGCTCCCTCAAGGGCTTCCACGCGGGCGCGAACCGTAGCTTGGGCCACTCCGAGGCGACGAGCCGCACCCGAAAGGCTGCCCTCCTCCAGAACGGAAAGGAATGCATGCTGATCATCCCATGCCACGCGTCTGCTCATAAGATTTCTATGAGCCAGTAGCTGAACTATGGCAATTCTCTCCGTACTCGCTGTGCTGCATCTTATGTCCTCAGCAAGGGAGAGGCGAGATGACGACGAATAGAACAGCGCTGGTACTGGGCGCAACGGGCGGGATCGGTGGGGGCATTACCGCCGCGCTGCTCCACCACGGATGGACGGTACGGGCACTGGTGCGCAATCCAGCCAAGGCTTTGGCCGAGTGGAAGGGTGAGCAGGTGCCACTGTTCACCGCAGGCGACTCGATGGACCGCGCGAGTGTCGTCGCAGCCGCCGACGGGGTCGATGCGATCGTTCATGCAGTCAATCCACCGGGCTACCGTGATTGGGAACGGCTGGTCTTGCCCATGATGGAGAACACGATCGCCGCTGCCAGGGCTACCGGGGGTGCGCGGATTGTGCTGCCTGGCACCGTCTACAATTTCGACCCGGCGCAGGTGTCCGTTATAGATGCTGAGACGCTGCAGGCTCCCCGTACCCACAAAGGTGCCATCAGGGTGCAGCTCGAACGGCTGCTGGACGAAGCCGCCCCGTCCGTGCCGAGCCTGATTGTCCGCGCAGGCGACTTCTTCGGACCCGGCGCCCGCGCCAGCTGGTTCGCCCAGAGCCTGGTGAAGCCAGGAAGGCCGGTACGCCGCCTGCTCAATCCGGCAATCGGACCGGGGCATAGCTGGGCTTACCTCCCCAACTTGGCCGAGACATTCGTGCGGCTGATGAACATGAACGAGCAACTAGGAAGCTTCGAACGGGTCCAGTTCGCAGGATATTGCGATACGAGCGGCGCCGGCATGGTGGATGCGGTTCGCGGCGCGGTCGGACGCGAAGTGCCCGAGCGCCGTTTTCCCTGGTGGTTGATGCGCCTCTTAGCGCCATTTGGTGGATTTCCGGGCGAGGTAGTCGAAATCGAGGCCTTTTGGCGCAATCCCATGCGGCTCGAAAACCGGCGGCTCGTCGCACTGCTCGGCGAGGAGCCGCGAACGCCGCTAGACGTCGCGGTCGACAGGACGCTGTTCGCCCTAGGCTGTTTGGATCGCTCCGCTGCAGCCTACGAGATTCAACCTGCCTGACCGCTGCAAACCACCCACTCGGCTGCTTCTGCTTGCCGATCGAAGGAGAAGAACAATGTCTACTCGCTTTCGCCAGTTTGTGCTCACCCAGGCGCTGGGCATTGCCGCAGTCAACGCTGTAATCAACGCTTCCTACACCTTCTGGCTTTGGGCGGGGCCGCAGCCGCTCACACTGTTTGGGGCGAAGGGGGTCGCCTTTGATCTTGCTTCGACGCCGACATGGATAGCTGTGCTGTCCACGCTGCTTGGCACCGCGTCCATTCGCCAGAAGCTGCTGGACGGCCGCGTGGTTGCGCCGATGATGCCGGTCCATGCGTTATTTGACATGGTGCCACGCGGCATCGTTCTTAGAGCGGCAATATTGGGAGCGTCGGCGGTGGCCCTTCTAAGTTTGCCAATGTGGGTGCTGCTGCAAGCCAGCGGAATGGGCTCAGTGGATCTCGGAGCCGCGATCGGGATGAAGGTTGCGCTCACGGTGCCTTTCACGTTCCTGATCGTACCGTTGGTGATCCTCATGGGGCTCGGGGATGTGCAAAGAATGCGTGTCGCCAAAGCATCCTCTTGAAGCGCCCTGGGCGCCGCCGTTGGGTCCGGCGGCGTTACAGAGACAAGCGGATACGCAATCGGCCTACCGAACTCCAACGGTTACGAGCAAAGGTTCTTCGCTGGTCCGGCCAGGCTCCCGCAACACCAAGCTCATGCTATTATGCTACGACCTCGGCGGACTCTCGAACTTGCTAGCTTCAAGATCGGCCTGCCGGGCACCGTCGTCGTAGGTGACCGCTAAGGTTTCCAAGCTTGCCTTGGTGCGAGGATCCATGCTTCTCGCCAGAAAGCGGCAGTGGACCGCCTTATCTCGAAACTCTTTTCCTGTGGTCATATATGCTTAGCGAATGGCCAACGGTATCGGACCCAACATAAATTAGGATTGTTTCGCCGTGTTCCCTTTGGAAGTGGGCTGTCGCGACTTCCAGCGGCGGACTAAATCCGTTGAACATGGGGCAGAACAGCGACAAGCCCGTTCATCCTTCACGGTCATGCGCACTCGTCTCGTGGCTCTTGGCACAGGTTCGCTGACGGCCCTTTAGGCGAATGGCTGCCACGCTTGGAAGTGGACATTCGATGGGCGCTCTCTAGTCTGACGTCATGTTCAGCTACGAAATCATCTCTTTAATGACACGCGCAATCGAGTCAGAGATTGCGCACCATCCAAACGCAGGGTCGAGTCTGCCCCGATCTGAGGAAGAGGTTGCTCTCAAAATCCTGAACGCACTTGAGGAGGCTGGTTACAGCGTCGTGAGATCACGCGATCGTCGTCTGGCTGATGTCCGCTAAGGTTCGAAGCGGATGCGAGAGTTCATCCGCTGGCAGATGACAGTGCTGTCCAACAGCATAGGTTCGCTGGTGACAACCACGTTGGCGAACGCTTCCAGGCTAAGTGCGCGTGCGACGGCGGAGGGGCGCATGCGTTGGAAAGCTCTGATTGCACTAGCCATGGCGGGCTTGGCGGTTTCTTGCACCGCTCCGGCACAGGCCTGCTCAAAAATCGATAGATTCGTAAACACTGCGATGGACGCGTCGGCGGCGCTGCTGGAATGCATCAAACAGACGCCGGCCGGCGGGCGACTCGAACTCGAGCCGGGTACCTATACCTTGCGCCGCCAAGTCAGAATATCGAAGCCGGTCGTCATCGCGACGGCACTCGTGGCTGACTCTGCCGCAGCGTGCGACCGATTGGGTCCGGCTCGCTGTGCTACTCTGCGTGTCGATCTTGATCGAGCTCCAAACCCCAACATCATGCCGATTGAAGCCGCCGCTGAGGGGATCAGCTTGGTGCACTTGATCGTAGAGGGCAGCGGAGATCCTAAGCTACGTAGCGACTGCAGTCAGGCCGATCGCCGGCCACTTGGCGGAGGCATGCGGGTTTGGAAATCCAATTTCACTTTGCGCAATTCGGTGCTGCGCAACTTTGCCTGCTACACGACCATCGAAGCGATTGCCGGTGCAAACAAGCTGCTTTTCGAGGATAATCTGATCGGCCCCAATGGCGACCATCGGCCAGGGGACATTTGGAGCGACGGCATCACAATCCACGATAGCGAGGATACGATCGTTCGCCTGAACCGCTTCGTCGACAATACAGATGTTCAGCTTATCCTAGGCGGCTGCCGTCGCTGCCAGATCGAGAATAATCGTTTCCGACACACCGGTGACTTTGCGCGCGCGTCGTTCGCGGAGCTGATGCTCCAGGCCTTTCCCAGTACAAGCGGGGACTACACTGGCACGGTGGTCAGGGGCAATGACATCGATTGCGGACGTCTGCGCTTGTGCGGTTTCGGGATCATGCTGGGCGCCAACCCGTGGAAGGCTAGTGAAGACCCTCGCTATCCCGGTGCCATGTTCGGTGGCACCGTGAGCAAGAACTCAATCACAAACGCCAAGATCGGCATCAATATAGACTCGCCGACGGGTCCGGTCGTTGTACATGACAACAGCATTCGATCATCCGGCGGACGCTTCAAGTCCGACTGCGGCGAACGGAATTGGCCTGCACTTAACATTGCTCCGGGCGCGGAACGGTTCGTGACCGGGAACGCAAGTCCGACGCCGCTACGCGGCTTGTCCACCACACGATGCATCCTCAATCGCTCCCTCCAGTAGATGCCGCTGATCATGCGGAAGCCACTTCTGGCCGGTGGTACTGGAAACGACACGTACGAGGTCGACGACGTCAACGATGTCACGTTCGTCGAATGCCGCTTTACGACTGGCCCGGCTCGCACGGATGGTCTTGGGCGAGGGAGGAGACGGTATGCGCGATCCAGTGAGCCGTCTGTTTCTAAGCGGTAATGCGCGCTTCGCGGACATGGGGCTGCTGCTCCTGCGCATCGCGACCGGCGCGTTCCTCGTCTACCAGAGCCACGACAATATACTCTCAGCTGCACGAATGGGCGAGTTCGAGAAGTTCATGACCCACTTTGGCTTTGTCTCTCCAGAGCTCCTAGCACCGCTCTCGGTCTATGCGCAGTTCAGCGCGGGCATTTGTTTCATTCTCGGGCTATTCACCCGGTGGCTTGGTCTGATCACCGCCTTCAACTTCTCTGTCGCAGTGTGGATGGTGCACTGGACTGATCCGGTGCCGCAGATGTGGCCGGCGGCAGTGCTCGTCGTCTTGGGCCTTTATCTCGGCCTCCGGGGAAGCGGCCGCTTCGGTATCGATGCTGCACTCGAGACGCGGCCGGAGCGCCGGCCTTGCTGATGAAGCTATGGCTGACGATCGTTTGCAGACGCTCCGCCCGCTCTACAAAGCAGGTTCGAGCGATCGGACCCGCAATGGGCGGAAAACAGACGTGAGCTGTCCCGACTGAGGAAAGCGCGGTTGCACGAACTTAGAGCAGCTTTAGGATAGAGCGCTCTATGCTCTATGTTGTTTCATGACGCTCGCCAGCTCCGTCCTTCGATGGTGGCGCACACCTTTCTGGCTTTTCGCCATAGCGACTGGAGCCAAGAGCTTTGTCGATAATCCCATTCTCGGCTCGCGACGCCTCAATCGCGCCGGGTTGCACGTACTCCGCGTCAAAGCTTCCCATGCTTTGGCAAGCTCCCGGCGGAGGCGCATCGCCAAGCTTCTGACTTCTGATCTGCGGGAGCAGTTCGATCGCGATGGCTTTATCACTATCGCAAACGTGCTCACATCAAGGGACTTTGCGGCGTTGCGCGGTTCGCTGATGCAATCGGAACTGGAAAGCCGGGAACAGCAGCAAGGGGACACGATCACCGGCAGAGTACCAGTGGGGCCCGACCTACTACGCAGCATCCCTGCACTTGCGAAGCTGCTGGATGATCCCCGATGGGTTGGAGCTTTGGCTTACGTCGCAAGCACCCGCACCAAACCTCTTTATTATCTGCAATCCATCTCGGGCGGAGTCGCAGATGGCCCAGCCGACCCGCAGCTTCAGTTGCATGCCGACACGTTCCACCCGTCCATGAAAGCCTGGTTCTTCCTTACCGACGTCGGCGAGCACGATCGTCCACTCACCTATGTCGCTGGATCACATCGGCTGACACCAGCCCGCGCAGCCTGGGAACAGCGCAAGAGCATTGAAGTGCTCACAACTGGCGACCGCCTTTCGCAGCGAGGCTCCTTTCGCATCTCGGTTGACGATCTGCCGAGCCTTGGCTTGCCACCACCTACCCGCTTCTGCGTGCCCGCCAACACTCTCGTGATTGCTGACACTTGCGGCTTTCATGCGCGTGCCGACTCGCATCGGCCTTCATTGCGGATCGAGATCTGGGCCTACTGCCGCCGCTCTCCCTTTCTACCTTGGAGTGGAGGGGGTTTGCTCTCTTGGAAGCCACTTGCGGACCGGCGCATGGAGTGGCTCGCCTGGATTTTCGACCAGACGGATCGACGAGGGTGGATGAAGCAGCACTGGCGAAGGGTTGGCCCCAAGCGCTTGGCCGATCTGTTGCAAGCTTTTGGCGGTAACAATCCTGACCGCTTTTTTCGGAACTAAATACGCCTGCACAGGCGCAGCAGACGTTTGAGATGAGCGGCGAGCCCCAATCGATCAATGTCTTAAATCGTTCGTGAGCAGACATTCGCATCGGATCGAGCGGAATGTCCGAATTGGGCGGGAAGCGGAGCCTGAAGTTGGTCGTAAGCGGACACCCGCATCAGCGGAGCGGTCCGTAGCTGACTCGGGAGTTGGAGTGTGACAGGCTGCCAACTGCGCCAAAGAGCACGCTGACCGCAACGATTTGCGGCATGTCGATGAACAGCAGGAGATTGATCGGCAGCGCCAGGAGCGGGATGCGCATCAAATATTCGGAGACGTGGTGGTACGAATTGAAGCTATTCAGCTCCTCGATGGAATTGTGCACCGCATGAATTCGCCACAGGGAGGACACCGTGTGCTGCAGGCGGTGAAAAAAGTAATAGCCATTATCGTAAGACGAGCACCGCGAGCAGCGGGATCAACGTGTAGCCGGCGAAAACCATCGCGAAATTGGTGGAGTGGTGCGCTTGCGCGAGATCGAATGCGAACAGGGGATGCACGCCGAGGCTCATCAACCATTGTCCGACTTTGGTAGCGAGAACGGCGGCAGATAATGCAATCAGGGAGAAGAGGAACCCGCGCAAGCGCGACCAAAGTGTCTGATGCTCAGGGCGAAGAGGATCTCTACAACGGTGCACAGCGACGCACCGAAAACAAAGGTCGAGATCGTGCCAAGGATGTCTTTTGCGATCTCGTATGCCATGTCGGGAGCGCTTGAAGTAGATTGCGAAGCTCTCTATTCAGGCTTGACGCTAATTTGAGGCTGAGTAACAACTTAGCCGAGATCGCCTTATTGCCAATATAACTGCGCATAAGAATAATCTTAGCAGCTTCGGATCGTTGTTTTCAGGTCGCCCTCCCGCCTTATAATCATAATTAAAACGCGCATTCTGGTGTAAGTCTTCAGACTTCTTAATGCTTTGCTTCGCTAGTTCAACACTCGATGGCGGGTGGGGAATTCGTCGATCTGCAGGGTGGCTCGTGCTGCCCCCAAGAAACACATCGACGAAAGATCAGCATGACCATTGGACTGAATATCTCTGGCGGTGAATTCGGCGGTACTGCCGGTGTTCACGATCAACAGTATCACTATCCAACCTTCTCCGAACTTCAGTTCTACAGGGACAAAGGCGTAGACTTTGTCCGCCTTCCCTTCTCTTGGGAGCGCATGCAGGACAGCCTGGGTGGTCCTCTCGACACCAGCGGCGATCTTGCGATGCTCAAGCGCGTGTTGGTGGATGCGGCCGCTCTTGGCCTCGATGTGATCATCGACAATCACAATTACGGGCGCTTCAAGGGCGTTGCGCTTGGCGCCGCTGGTGGTCCAACGCCCGCTCAGTTCGCAGACTTCTGGAAGAAGATGGCGATCGAGCTGAAGGACTATCCGGCTCTCGCCGGCTATGACCTGATGAACGAGCCGCACGACATGCCCAATTCGACGATCTGGAAAGAGTCGGCGCAGGCGGCGACCAATGCCATTCGCACGGTCGATACCGTCAACACCATCATCATCGAGGGCGACAATTGGTCGGGCGCGCACAGCTGGGCCAATAGCAACAACGCGACCCTGATCATCAACGATCCGGCCAACAACATCGTCTATCAGGCCCACCAGTACCTCGATCGCGACGGGTCCGGTTCCTACCGCGGCAGCTACGACGCCGAGGGCGCTTATGCCAATATCGGCGTGGACAAGCTCAAGGGCTTCGTCGACTGGCTCAACGCCAACGGCCTCAAAGGCATGATCGGCGAGTTCGGCGTCCCAAGCAACGACGTCCGCTGGCTCGAAGCCCAGAAGAACATGCTCGACTACATGAACGCCAACAATCTCGACGGCACCGCCTGGGCCGGCGGGGCGTGGTGGCCGAGCAACTATGAACTCTACACCGCCGCCCCTGGACGCGCGGACTCCGCGTTCGGCGACCTGCTCGAGAAGTATTACGGGCAGTTCGACGGCTTCGAGACGGGCGGACCGGGTGATCCTCCGGTGGTCACCTTGGCACCGAGTGTCGCCATCAACGATGTATTGGTAAGCGAGAACGCTGGTACGGCGACATTCACGGTGACGCGTTCCGGTGACCTGTCGAAGGCCTCGAGCGTAGCGTATCATACCACCAACGGATCAGCGGTTGCGGGTTCCGATTACGCGACAATCTCCGGAACGGTCAGCTTCGCTGCTGGCGAGCACACCAAAACCATCACAGTTGCGATCACCAATGATAATGTCGTCGAGGGGAACGAGGCCTTTACGGTCAGTCTGAAGGCGGGCACCAACGTGATCATCGCCGATGGGCTGGGTAACGGCACCATCAACAACGATGATGTGCCGGCGGTAACTCCTCCTCCGGTAATTGTTCTTCCAGTCACCCCCCCTATCATCCCGGTCGGGTTCCCCACTTTCGCGACTGTCTCGGGCACGGAAGGCAATGACAACATCAACGCCGATTGGGCCCGCGAGGACTACGTCGATGCAAAGGGCGGCGACGACTTTATCATCGGTGTTGGAAGCAGAGACTACATCGACGGCGGCGCTGGCAGCGATACAATCAGCTACCACTGGTCTGGTGCCCATGTTGACGTGGACCTTACCCGTGCCACTCAGGTAAACGGTGATGCGAACGGCGATGTTCTCGTCAACATCGAGAACATAACGGGCAGCGGCAACCAGGATAGGCTTGCTGGCAACGACCTTGCCAATGTCATCAACGGCCTTGGTGGCCGTGATATCCTGTCGGGACGTGGCGGAAGCGACAGGTTCGTGTTCAACTCCGCCAGTGACGCAAACGGCGACCTGATCACCGATTACTCCGCTTCCGATACGCTGGACTTCGCGAGCTTCAATCCTAGATCTTTGTCACTCACCAACGATGGCGTGAACACTCGCATCGTTGGCGATACGAACGGTGATGGTGTGGGCGATTTCACGGTGACTCTGAATGGAGTTCACACCAGCGTGAACGGGATTAAAGCTGGGGCAATTGAAACACCTGCGCCGCCGGTCATCAGTTTGGCGCCGACAGTCGCAATCAACGATGTCACCGTGAGTGAGAGTGCTGGAACTGCGACCTTCACCGTATCACGCAGCGGCAATGTAGCAGCGGCCTCCACCGTCAACTTCAGCACGAGCAATGGCACGGCCAGTGCGGGCTTGGACTTCGCAGCACTCGTCGGTGCTGTAAGCTTCGCTGCCAATGAGACTAGCAAAACCGTCACTATCGCCATTGTCAACGACGCACTGGTTGAGGGTACAGAGGCTTTTACGGTCAACCTGACGGGGGGTACGAACGTCACGAACGTCACGATCGTCGATGGCTCGGGAACCGCCACCATCAACAACGACGATGTTGTGGCGGTAATTCCTGCACCGGCGGTAACTCCTCCACCAGTGACACCGACGGGGTTCCCGTCCGCGCCCACCATCTCCGGCACGGAAGGCAATGACAACATCAATGCCGATTGGTCTCGCATGGATTATGTTGATGCCAAGGGCGGCGACGACTTCATCAGCGGTGTTGGAAGCAAGGACTATATCAACGGGGGCGCTGGTAACGATACGATCAGCTACCATTGGTCGGGTGCCTATGTTGACGTGGACCTCACGCGTGCCACCCAGGCCAACGGTGATGCCAATGGTGACTTCCTCGTCAACATCGAGAATGTAACTGGCAGTGGGAACCACGATCGGCTTGCTGGTGACAATTTCGCCAACGTGATTACCGGTCTCGGTGGCAGCGACGTCCTCTCTGGACGCGGCGGGAACGACAGGTTCGTTTTCGATACTGCTGGCAACGCCAACGGGGATACGGTGACCGACTTCACCTCTGGTGACCAATTGGATTTCCGCTCGATGGATGCCGACAGCAAGGTTGCCGGGGACCAAGCCTTCATCTGGCTGGACACAGGTGCATTTACCGGCTCGGCAGGTCAGCTTCGGGAGTATGATCTCAACGGCTCTCACTACGTGGCCGGTGATATTACCGGCGACGGCGTCGCAGACTTCACAATCAAGATGTCCGGAAGTCTGAACCTGAGTTCGGGTGACTTTCTGTTCTGATAGACAAGAGAGAGCTCCAGGGTCGAACCCCGGGGCTCTCGCTTTCCCTGAAGCTCCTGACCATTGGCAGCGACTCAGAATGGGTCTCCACCAGGCACTCGCCCGTCTGGCCATCGGCTGTGCCCCAGGGCGATGTTCCCGATCAGCGGACGACCGATTGCATCGCGGAAGGGTCCGTCGGGCTGGTCGCTTCTTGGGACGGCTGGTCAGACGCCAGCCCGCGGCACGTTCGAGGTGGGCGCCAAGTTCGTGGATCGTGGCTCAGATCTTCGGACCACGCGCGCAAGCCCGACGCCGTGCTGCTGAAGCTTGTCGCCCACGCGATTGCCGCAAGAGATGCACTTCTCTCCGGCAAGCCCGGGCCACTCACCTCCGGATACAGTCCGCTCCACCAGAGCCGCCTGGCTCGCCTGAGCGATCTTGCACCGGACATCGTCAGCGCGATTATCGAAGGCAGGCAGCCTCCTTCCCTGAGCGGCCGTCGGCTGCTTCGAGCCGCGGGCCTCCCGTTCGACTGGCAAGGCCAGCGCGCGCTGCTCGGGTTCGCCTGACTTCCACCATCAGCATCTGATGCACCAAAGATGGAGCATCGCATCATCAAACAGCCTTTTGGGGGTCGGAGACTTTGGGCGGGTTCAGGCCCTAAGCGCTTGCTTGAAGAGGTTCTCTGGCCACGCGTAGGCATCAAAACTTCCGCCATGGGTGGCAAGCGGACATTCAACAAACTGGCAATCGTTCACCCGCAATGAAATGAGTTTCGCCGGAATGGCCCTCGCCGGTCATGTAGACGAAGTATTCCGTCCCTGCGCGGAGCGGGCGCGCTCGGTCTTCGGTTTCCCATCCGGGTAAGCTTTGATTGTAGAGCAAAACCTCACGGGACGATTGCTCGCTCGACTTTCCCAGGTCATGAAACCGGGTGCTCCACAACATTTGCGGCGGCGAGGCGGTGTCGCGGACAAGCACGTGATTTGGCGAGGGTTGGTAGTCCCAAAGATACCCAGCGATCTCATGAATGCGGAATGCAAGTCGCCCCTGCGAGCAACAGGCTGTTATGGTGAAGGACTCAGGGGAGCATCCTGACAGAGTCAGACTTAATAAAGATGATGCTATGACTTTCATCGGTCGGGCTTCCACTTCAGGTCGTTCGTTCAGCAATGGGTCAACAGCATAGTGTCTGCTTTGGGTCGTAAGCGGACATCCCGCTATCCGGCCTTGGAGCCCTTAGTAGCGCACCAGCCGCCCTGCGGAGGCTCACAGCCTCCTTCGTCCGTCGGACTACGCCTCAAAGCCCGTTCAAGGCTCCCGGCGGCGCTCCTAGGCTTCTACCGCCGTGCATTCGGCACACGCGCTTGCCTGTGACGGCTGGCGAGCGGCACGGCTGGTGCTGGCTCACTTCGGGTCCGAGCCAGGCGGCTCTCCGGAGCAGCTAACTACGCGAACTCTTGCGGTTGTGGGTGTCCCATGCTTGATGTTCGGGAAAGCAGGGGGAAGTCAACATGTTGCGCGATCTGGCCGCAGGGGTCTCCCTGCTTGTTCTGTCATGCCCGGCGCTTGCCGGCACACTAGCCGAAGATGCCAAGGCTTTTGGAACGCGTGAGCATGTCCAATACGTCACGCTCAGCGCCGATGGTTCGAAGCTCGCGATGATCACAGCGGGACCAGCAGCCGAATCCTATCTGGTGGTCGCGGATCTTAACTCCGGCCAAATGACAAACCTGACCAAGAGTGATGGCAAACCGCAATCGCTGCGCTGGTGTAATTTCGCCGGGACCGCCCAACTTGTTTGCTACAACTCCGGCATTGAACGTTACGACAGCAGCCTCATCCACTTCAGCGGACTTTTCGCGATCTCGGCCGATGGTAAGTCGATGCGGTCGCTGCGGCCGAACGGGCGTTCGGAAGGCTCACTGCGGCAATCGGATGGGCACGTCATTGACTGGCTGCCGGGCTCCAATGGGTCCGTGCTGATGGCTCGGAACTACATTGCCGACGGCAACACCACAGGAACCTTGCTGTCGCGCTCGGCTCAAGGTCTTGGCGTGGACCGCATTGATCTCGCCTCGATGAAGATTTCCAAGGTCGAGCCGCCGCGAGAAGGCGCATTCAGCTACCTTACGGACCGCCGTGGCAACGTGCGCCTGACGATGTCGGAGGCTGATGATAAAAGAGGCCTACTTACCGGCGTCAACCGTATTCAGTATCGAGCCAAGAACTCACGCGATTGGCGCGCACTGGGCACATACGACGCGCGAAGCCGCGACGGCTGGTTGCCGCTCTCGATCGACTCCGACGCCGACGCTCTCTTCGCTCTGAAGAAGGTCGATGGCCGGATGGCGCTCTATCGGGTGGCACTGGATGGTAGCGGAACGTCGACCTTGGTCGGCAAGCATCCGCAGGTAGACGTCGATGAAGTCGTCACCCTTGGACCCGGCCAGAAGATCATTGGCTACACATTCGCCGATGAAAGACGGCAGACGGTCTATTTCGACCCGGAATACGACCGGCTCCAATCGGCGCTGGCGAAGGCTCTGCCCAGGCAGCCGCTGATAAGTTTTCATGGCGCAACGGCAGACGGACAGAAGGTCCTGGTCCTCGCGAGCGGCGATGCTCATGCAGGCACTTTCTACCGCTATGACAAGACCACGAAACAGCTGGGTGAAATCGCACAGGTCCGACCGGAGACCGCGGGGCGTCAACTCGCAACGATGAAGGCAATCAGCTTTCCCGCCCCCGATGGTGCCAACGTGCCGGCCTATCTGACGATCCCTGCTGGAAGTAACGGCAAGAACCTGCCGACGGTGGTTCTTCCGCACGGTGGGCCGAGTGCCCGCGATGAATGGGGATTCGACTGGCTTGCCCAGTTCTTTGCCGCGCGGGGATATGCCGTGATCCAGCCAAACTTCCGCGGTTCAGACGGCTATGGGGACGATTGGCTGGTCGAGAATGGCTTCAAAGGCTGGCGAACCTCGATCGGGGATGTCACTGCGGCAGCAAAGTATCTGATAGCGCAAGGCGTCGCCGACCCGAAAAAGGTGGTGATCGTGGGATGGTCTTATGGAGGCTACGCCGCACTTCAATCGGCTGCGGTCGAGCCAAGACTCTACAAGGCTGCGGTGGCCATCGCGCCGGTAACGGACCTCGCCATGGTCCGAAAGGAAGCGCAAGGCTTCACGAGCGAGCGGCTGGTGAAGGACTTTGTGGGGACCGGCCCGCACCTCGTGGAAGGCTCGCCACTAAGGAACGTGAGCTCAATCCAAATACCCGTTCTACTGGTGCACGGCGATCGGGACGCGAACGTCGCGGTTGCGCAGAGCGCGCGGATGCATGCGGCGCTTCTGGGTGCGGGGAAGAAGTCGGAGTTGCTCCGCTTCGACAATCTCGATCATCAGATCGATGACAGTGACGCCCGCATCCGGATGCTCACCCGGATTGGAGAGTTCTTGCAAGCGTCCATGGGACAATGACGATCGTGGATTGTCCGCAATGGGTGGGAAGCAGACCTTGACCGAACTACACTCGGTGAATGGCTGCAACTCATGACATGCTCATTGCTGCTGCTGCCAAACAGGCTCTCCAGCCAGCCGGCTTCAGGCGCAAGGGGCGGTCGCGGGTCTGGTTGGCAGACCACGGCTGGTGGCTGAATGTGGTCGAGTATCAGCCAAGCGGCTGGAGCAAGGGCACCTATCTTAACATCGCTGCCCATTGGCTGTGGTCGAACAGCGGCCACATCAGTTTTGACTTCGGCGGTCGAACAGCAGGCTTCGAGGAATATGTTTCCGTCGAGCAGTTTGCCTCTTCTGTCCAGAAGCTGGCCGAGGCTGCTGCCGATGAGGCAAAGAACCTGGAGGATGCCTTTGCCTCAATCGAGGCAGCCGCGGACCATCTCATGGAGCAAGAGACCGCAGCACGCCAAACCCCAAAAGGCAGTTGGTCCGCCTACCATGCTGGCGTAGCCGCAGGTCTGGCCGACCGAGGAACTGATGCGGAGGCGATGTTCCGCTCGATAACTGATGGACGGGTGCGGGAGCTTGGTGAGCGGCTACTTCCGATGGTGCCAAACCGCACGAAGTTCCGGAGCGAAGTTGGATCGCTGGTCGAGCGGCAACGCAGGGCGCTGAAGCTGCGGGAACTGAACCAGCCTCCATTCTGAATGGCTGCTAAGGGTGGATAGCAAACGACATGCTATTCGCTCGCAAGCTGCTCAGCGACAGTGTGCAAGAAGTGTGCAGCGGCCTTTAAGGTAAACCGCCAGTTCTCGTTCGCCCGCTTCAATTGCCCCTTCAACTCGGAAGGAGAGTAGCGTTCGAGAGCCGTTAAGAGGTAAATGCGCAGGCGTTCACGTTCTAGATCAGTCATCATACAGAGGCCGTTCCGAACTACGTCAGCAGTGTTCCGTGCATCCGCGTCGACGTCCTGATGCAGGTATTTTCCCAACGCTATTAGCGCAGCTTCATCGGGCATGCGCCATCAGTGACATCGCCTCTCAATGTCCGCTTTGGGTGGAAAGCGGACATCAGGAGTAAGGCTTGAACCGTCTCTCGATTGAAACTCGGATTGGTCCACATCGGCGGCGAACGGCTATCAGTTCGTAAGGGCGGAAGCCATGTTGCACGCGTAGCTGCGTGCCTGCCCACAGCAGCCTCGTCGGAGACTCGTTCTTGGCTTCGAGAACCTGACAACCCAACCACTGGAATCGTGGCTGCCACCACCTCCAGATGTGCACGCGCTCGTTCTCAGCAGTTAGGGGCGTCCCGTCGATGTAGGCCGACGCAACCCATTTGCCATCAGGCGAAATGGCACGCTCACGCTCATATGCGAGTGCGAAGTTGAGCCGGACGCTCGCCGCGAACAGTAGCCCGAGCGCCGCAGCGCAACCCACAGCGCATCCACGTCGAGTCACCAACTATCCTTCAAAGCCGCGGCCCATCCTCGCGACAGCAGAAGATCATGTCATGAGCTTCTGGAGAGGTAAGGATGAGCATTGGCGCTACGGTTGAATGTAAGCAATGGGTGGAAAGCGGCCATTCCCTTCCGCGTGCCACTTTCGACCCAAGATGGCGGTAATCTGGGTTTAACGCCCACCCGCTAAGTCGAGTGCCAAGGGAGAGAACCAGACTATGGACCAGCGCACGTTCCGATCCGTTGCTTTTGGCCCCGCACTGCTGGTCACGGCGACAATCCTATACACCGTCTTCTTGCCGCTGCGCTCGGGAGACATGGAGAGGTTTCTCCTTCCTTGGTATCAGCATATTGTCGCAGAGGGGCGGATCGGCGCCTTCGAAGCACCCTTCGCTAACTACACTCCGCCATACCTTTACCTGCTGTCCGCCGCGACACTTCTCGAAAGCATTCTCCCGCCGGTCATCCTCATTAAGGCCGTATCGGTTCTCGGAGCATGCGGGTTGGCCGCAGCCACGGCTCATCTCCTCAAAACGGTGGGTGCCCGCGACACGGCACGGGGCGGTCTTTGGGTCCTTCTTATACCCACTGTCATATTCAACGCGCCGATGCTGGGTCAAGCGGACACACTGTGGACCGCCGCCTGTGTGATGGCGATCGCCGAAGGCATCAGTAAGCGCCCATCCCATATGCTTATCTGGTGCGGTGTCGCGATTGCCTTTAAGGCACAAGCCGCCTTCGTCGCTCCTTTCATCCTGCTGGTCCTCCTCTCCGACCGCGTTCCATTGCGGCTCTGGCCGCTGCCGGCGCTGGTATATCTCGGTGCCATGCTGCCGGCGTGGCTGGCTGGGTGGCCGGCTTATGATCTCGGCGCAATTTACCTGAAGCAAGCCGTATTGAACGTCAATTATCTGGGCAACGCGGCCAATCCCTGGAGTGTGATCGGCTATCTGGGTGGGAGCGACTGGGCACCGGATTATTTCTGGGTCGGCTTTGCCGTTGCTGGCTGTGCGTGCGCAACTTATCTGGTCGCTCTGGTTCGAAGAGAGTGCCAGCCGCACGACCTGCTGACGGCGGCTTTGACGTCAGCGATCATCCTGCCGTTTCTATTCCCCCAAAATGCACGAACGGTTCTTCTTCCTAGCGGACATCACCGCGTTCGCGCTTGCTTGGTCGGTGCGCTCCCCACGAACGGTAGCCATCGCCATATTGATCCAGTCCTCCTCAATTCTGGCGGCAGCCGAATTGTTCGACTGGAGCGAAGGTCCCGTGTTTGGGTGCGCAGCCATGCTCGTCGCGCTGACTCTACTGCTGGCCGAACTGCGAGAGATTGGGCTTAAACGCCCCCGAAGACCCCTGGGGATATTTCCGGACCCGCTTTGATCTCCCCGGGGGGGATCAGCGCCACGGTGTAGCGGCTTCCGCAACTTAGAAGGAGCACTAGTGCGAGGCTCAGCTTCCGTGCTGTCAAATGTCTGCAATGGGTCCTTTGCCGAGTTTGTTCTGAATGGCCTCGCATGGCCCGCGACTTTGATCGCGATGGGTTCCGCCATGGTGCTCTTCGCTTGCCCCAACCCGCACCTGATTCAAGAGCAGCGGGACGAGGCTCATCCGCTAGTCAGGTTTTTCGCGAAACGGGCGAGTAAGTCCTCACAGATCCGTGGAGGCTGGTTCATGATCGCCGTTGGCATCCTGATCGCAGTTTTTCGGATCGTCCGCTGACAACGCACACTATGTCCGCAATGGTCGGCAGCGGGCATTCGGCCTAGATGTCTGCTAAGGGTGGAAAGCGGACATTGGGGCGGGCGCCGGACGTAGAACTCAGGACTGATGCCCTGCTAGCCTGCCTTCTGATCTGCGTAGCGTTTGTGCTATTATACGGTGATTAGACTAAGGTCGGTGCTCCCGAAGTTTGTGAGTTTTTAATCCACTCCGTGTCTAGTCCTGAATCGGAGACCGGGTGTTTTGCGTAAGGAGTCGATGTGCCTCAAATAACCGGAACTGCAGGAGACGACGTGCTCACGGGTACGTCGTCGGACGACATCATCACGGGGCTTGCTGGCAACGATCAAATTGACGGCGGCGGCGGTCACGATGTTATCGACGCAGGCGACGGGGACGACGTCGTGACCATCAGTGGAAGCCAGGATGGCTCGTTCATGCGACTGATCGGCGGTTCCGGCATCGATACGCTCTTGGTGACGACATCGTTATTCTACTTTCCGACGGAAGTACGCGAGTTCGAGATCTTGAAGCTGTCGAAAAGTGGTCAGTTCAATGAACTCTCCGGCTTCTCGAGTATCACCCTTGCCAATGGTAACAGGACTGAGCTGAGTTACTCTCGCAATCCGACTGCCTCCATTGACTTGGTCGGCTCGATCTTCGTTCTTGGTGTGCAGTCTACTATTGGGTCGATCGTGGGATCCGAAGCCAATGAGGTTTTCAGGATTGCCCGTGAAGCGCACATTCTTGGTAACGTTGAACTGGGCGGGGGCACTGACCGATTCGGGACAGCGGCTGCGACGCTAGACGTCGGAAATGGCTCTCCCTTTGGTGGCATTGTAAGCGGCGGCAGCGGGTCCGACCAGATTGAGTTGGGGACACTCGACGGAACGCCGGACATCATCGAACATTACCGGTCCGATCTGTCCAAGCTGCAAGATTTCGAGAGCCTCTCTCTCGGGACCAGCTTCCTTTCGATTACTAAGCGGTACGTGGCCGACGTGACGCTGTTCAGCGCAAACGGACTGGGTAGCATCAGCCTGGGGGCATATGGCCGTTTCGGCTTTGAGAGTTCGAATAGCCCGAATGCTGCGCTGATCATGCAGGAGGGCAGCGAGCTAACCATCGACGCGGGCACGTCCTTGTTGAGCATCTTCACGTTTGCCGCCGGCCCTGAATTCAATGGCTATGACACGGATACGCGAGGTGTGACCGTCTTCAATCGCGGCGAGGTCAGGAGCAGCATCCAGCTAAGCGCCTTTGATGACGCTTATCACGGGGCAGAGGGTCTCCTTGGCGGAACGGTCTCCGGCCATGGCGGCAATGACCGAATGTACGGCGGCTCGGCTGCCGAACGGCTCGAAGGCGGCACCGGCCAAGACTTCCTTTCAGGAGGAGGCGGAGGTGATGTGCTGCTGGGTGGCTATGGCAGCGACACCATGTTGGGCGGCACTGGAAACGACATCTACGAAGTCGATGACGGCGGTGACATCGTGTTCGAAGGTGCTGAAAGCGGCATCTCAGACAAGGTGTTTGCTTACGTCGACTTCGCCTTGCCCGATCATGTCGAGCACTTGATCATGCAATATGGCAACCAGCGGTTCGGTAGCGGCAATGCTCTCAACAACATCATCATTGGCAATGCCCAGGGCAACGTCATCGAGGGCGGCGCCGGCTACGACACTCTGACCGGTGGTGCGGGGACGGACCTGTTCATCGTTCGGCAGGGCTTCGGGGTGGATGTGATCACCGACTTTCAGGCCGGCGCAGGCAGTCAGGACGCGGTGCTGTTCTCGACTGCGCTGTTTACGAGCTTCAGCCAGGTGATGGCGAACTCGGCCCAGGTGGGCGCGGATACGTGGATCGGTGATGGATTTGGCAACACCGTCGTGCTGACCGGCGTCCAGCAGAGCGCCCTTCATGCCAACGACTTCGGATTCATCTGATTGGTTGTGAATCGGCAAGTTGCATGCACTCGTCACTCGAAGTGCATGCAACCACTGACAAGCGGCGCCGTCCGGGCGAGGCAGCCTCCAACGCTCAGCGGTCGTCGGCTGCTTCGAGCCGCGGACCTCCCGTTCGACTGGCAAGGCCAGCGCGCGCTGCTCGGCTTCGCCTGAGCTCAACCATCAGCATCTGATACACCAACGATGGTGCATCGCATCCGTGGCCAGCCTTTCGGGGCGTCGGAGACTTTGGGTCCATTCGGGCCTACGGAGCCTGCTCCAAGAGGGTCTCTGGCCACGCAAGTGCATCAGCTCCCGCTCTAAGCCTCGGTAAGGGCGGCGCTAATTGGCCGCCTCGTATGGTGCCCGAGCTTAGTGCCGAGAGACTGAACTGCGTGGTGCGCGACGCAGTTGAGAGCAAACCCGTCTCGGTGGTGCAATTCCCTGCTAAACAGGGACTTTGCAGGGACGATTGTTCTTTCGTGGCTGTGTCTCGGGTCAAAGCAAGCTTGAAGAGTGGCCGTTTTCCGCCGAGAAGGCCCACACTTCCCTGGTAAGCGGAGCAGGGATCTTTGAGAGCTCATGCAGGGATGGCCGACAAACTCGACTGGACTTCAAGCCTTCAACTTCCATCGGAAGACTTGATAGCGGAGGTGCTCGACGATCTGCATGTTACTGGAGCGGCTAAGCGGGCGCACCTGGGAAGGCTGCTCTTAGCGCATGCAAGGGCTTACAGCTTTAACCGGGCTCTAAAGTCCAAGTGGGCGAACCCTCACGATGTTCGCGCGCAGATGCAAATGACGGCTGCTGACCTTGAGGCTGTCCTTGGAAGGCTTGAGCGGCTTCCTCCAGAGCTCAAGGTCATGATCTCCCTTGCCTATGCCGAGCGGGCGGAGGGCCAACCCGCTAACTGGAATCAGCTACTCGCCGGGATGCAACTGGCCCAGTCGCTAACGCAGGCGCTCAGCACCATGAAACCGCCTAACAAATTACCGAATCGAGTGCTCAAGAACGCTGTGGGTGGTTTGATGCTGCTTCTTGAAGAGGTTACCGGCAATCGAGCCAAGGCTCGCCGAAGAGGCGAGGGTAGGGAACCGGAGCTCGTGTCCGTTGAAGCCCAGGTGATCGGGAAGCTACTACGAAGCGTGACGAGGCTTGATACAACAACACTGGTGAACATCATCGACGCTATCTGTCAGGCTCACCGGAGCCAGCCATTAAGCACCTACTCTCACCAGCTATTTTTGGGTGGTACAATCACCCCGCATTAGGTGCGAAATTCTAGAACCGCTTTTTGGCCGAACAAATATCTTGGCCATCGGCGTGAATGATCGTCAATGGAGAGAGCTTCCTTGAACTGGAAGCTTAACCATGACCCCGAACTCTCTAACGAATCACCCGCGCATCGAGATGGTGCCGCGTGCCCTGCTGCGGCCCAACCTCCGCAATCCGCGGACGCACAGCAAGAAGCAGCTGCTGTTAATTAGCTCGGCTCTGCAGCGCTGGGGCTTCCTCATTCCTCTGATCTGCGATGATAAGTACAACATTATCGCCGGCAACGCCCGCTTTGCAGCAGCGGAACTCGCCGGGATCGACGAGTTGCCGATCATCCGAGCGCAGTTTGTCAGCGAAGCTGACCGGCGTGCCTTTGCCCTGGCGGAAAACAGGCTGGCTGAGCTCGGCGGCTGGGATTTCGAGATCGTCGCGGAAGAACTGGAGTTTCTCCTCGACAACGACTTTGACATCGGACTGACTGGGTTCGACTTCAGCCATCTTGATGGTGGGCTCGTAACTGTACAAAACGGCGAAGAAGCGATCGAGCTACCGGTGTCGGGCACAGTCGCAGTAAGCCGCCTAGGGGATCTCTGGTCCAACGGGCAGCACCGTTTCTACCACGGGAACTCCCGCTTGGTCGAAAGTTACGAGACGTTGCTGGGCAGCGATCTGCCGGACATGATCGTGGGCGATCCTCCCTACAATGTCCCGATCCTTGGCCACGTCACCAGCGCGCCTGATGCGCGCGAGTTTGAAGAAGCCTGTGGCGAGATGACGCCGGCTGAGTTCACGGCCTTCTTGCGCGTCATCTTCCGCAATTGCGCGCGCTTCTCGAAAGACGGGTCGATCCACATCCAATTCATGGATTGGCGGCACATGCGTGAGATGCTCGATGCGGCGGACGGCGTCTACACCGAGCTTAAGCAGCTGGCTGTGTGGGACAAACAGGTTGGGGGTATGGGCTCATGCCTCCGCTCGCAGCACGAGCTGGCGTTCATTTTCAAGTCGGGCCGCGCGCCGCACACCAACAACGTCAGCCTCGAGAAGGGTCGCTACCGTACCAACGTGTGGAGCTACCCGAATCCGAACATGGCCCATAACCGCAAGGTAGCCCACGGCGAGACGATCCACCCTACCCAGAAGTCGCTTCCGATGATTTGCGATGCACTGATCGACTTCAGCAATCGCGGTGACCTCGTTCTCGATCCATTCAGCGGGTCTGGTCAGACCTTGCTGGCCGCTCATCGCACCCAGCGTCGTGGTGCGGCGATCGAGATCGATCCTCTGTTCGTCGACCTCGGCCTCAAGCGCCTTGCGGCCGCTACCGGCCTGCCAACCATGCTCAGCGATGGTCGCACCTTTGATGAGGTCGCTTCGGACCGCAAGGGGGAGCAAGCCCATGACTGACAATCCGCAGGACAGCAGCGACCAGGAGGGGGAGGACGAGGGCATTGGCTATCGCCGCCCACCTAAGCAGTATCGCTGGAGCAAGGGCCAATCGGGTAACCCGCGCGGCAAGAAGAAGGGCACCAAGAGCCTCAAGAGTGAGCTTTTGTCTCTGATGAATGAGACGGTGGAGGTCCCTGTTCGGGGAAAGAGCAAGAAAGTACGGATGCTCTCCCTCATGCTCCGCGGCCTCGCGGCAAAAGGCGTCAAGGGCAACGTGGCCGCAGCCGACAAGCTGCTCGGGCTCTTCATCCAGGCGGTGGGCTTTGATGACGGTGACAAGGAACGCAAGCGGCTTTCGGAAGCTGACGAGCTGATGCTTCAGCGCCTCATGGATGGGAGCATGAATGCCGACGAAAAAGGCATAAGCCAGGCCGCCTTCATCAACGAACACGACGAGGAAGGGGGGCCCATCTGATGGTCACTCCGGAGAAGCGGCGGGCTCCTATGCGCATGGACGATCCGCAAGCGGTCCTCGACGAGTATGCACGCCGGGACTTCTCGGCATTCCTAATCCGCGCCTTTGAGTGCCTAAAGGGAGGCGCCGTACTCGACTACAACTGGCACCTTGATGCTATTGCCTACCAGCTGCAGCGGGTCGCCAGCGGCGAAGTTCAGCGCTTGTTGGTTACGCTACCTCCGCGAGGCCTCAAGTCGATCACCATCTCGGTAGCTTGGGTAGCCTGGCGGCTAGGTCATGATCCCAGCCACAACTTCGTTTGCGCCAGCTACTCCAACGTACTCTCGTTGAAGCACGCGTATGATTGCCGCCGTATCATGCTGTCGGACTGGTACCGACGCATGTTCCCGGGCACGATCATCGCTCGCGGCCGCTCGTCGGTTGAGGACTTTGAAACCACGCGTGGGGGCGGGCGCCTCGCGACGTCAGTGACGGGGAGCACCACAGGACGCGGTGGTGGCACCTTTATCATCGATGATAGCATCAAGCCTGAGGACACCGAGTCTGACCTCATCCGCAACGCGGTCAACGACTGGTATAAATCAACTGTCATCTCACGCCCCGACGATAAGCGGAAAGGCGCAATCATCAACGTCATGCAGCGCCTTCACCAATATGATCTGGCCGGCGTGCAGATTGAGACCGGCGACTGGGAGCATCTTAGCCTTCCTGCAGTCGCTACCGAAGAAGCCACCATTCCGGTCGGTAAGGGGAGGGTGATACACCGTAAGGAGGGTGATGTGCTGCACCCTTCGCGTGAGCCGTACGAGGTACTCATGCGGATCAAGCGCGAAGCCGGATCACGCATTTGGAATGCACAATATCAGCAGAACCCCGACCCAGCCGAAGGCAACCTGGTGCTGGCGGCATGGCTTAGGACGTACCGCTCGCTACCCACAGGCGGTCAAATCGTCCAAAGCTACGATACGGCCTCCAAAGATAATCCTCAGAACGACTACTCTGTTTGCATTACAGCTCGGGTGATCAAGCAGCAGGTCTACATCCTTGATGTTCTGCGCCGGCGACTGGGTTTTCCGGAACTTCGCAGGACTACAACGGCACACGCTCAACTGCATAGCGCGAAGGTCCTGCTCGTCGAAGATCAGGCAAGTGGACAGCAGCTCATCCAGATGCTTCGTGATGAGCAGCCAAGAGGAGTACCGCAACCGGTCGCCTGCAAGCCCGAGGGCGACAAGAAGACGCGAGTTGCGGCCATAAGCTCGATGATAGAGGCCGGACAGCTGTTGCTCCCTGACGATGCTCCATGGCTGAGCGACTTTCGCAATGAGCTGCTATCATTTCCTTCCTCCCGTTTTGACGACCAAGTCGACGCCCTGTCGCAACTTCTCATCTGGGTGTCGCGTCAGCAGCGGATGCATGAAGAGGAGTCGGCTGGCCCGATACTCGTTGACCTTACCCAAGACCCAGGCGAGTTCGATTGGGACGACTATCTGGATGCCTGGTCTTGAGCCGAGAGATTACGACGGGGTGCGCGACCTCCGCTGCCTAGGAGTGGAGGCCGCTTCGCGCGTGACTCAGTTGTTCCGGGCGGCTGTGCGGGGACTCGTAAGCAGCCCACGTCAGGCTAAGTAGTTCATGTCTGCTTTGCGCCCAACGCGGTCGTTTGAGGCGGCCGCGGCAGTTCCCGTAAGCGGACGTTCGTGCCCTCTTGAGATTTACGTCCGCTTTCGGCCCGTGGCAGACACTCTGTCGATCCGGTGTCTACATCTCGCCAGCATAGATTACGATTAGACTTGCCGCTGCTTGTCCTAGATCGATCTTCCGGTGCACGGCGGCAATCACCGCCGGCAGGTTCTTGCGAACACGATCGCACCGTTGCTCCAGTGTAAGTTCAGCAGCTTCATTCGAGGAAAGTTGAAAAAGGTCTTCGAAAGCCTCTCTAGTGACGATGATCTCCCGGTCTAGATCGCGGATCTCCATCTGCACCACAACGTCACCATCGCTTGCTACGAACTGGGGCTCGGGAACGTCGCCGCAAACGACCGGACGGCTAGGTCTGCTGCTCGACATGAAGATCCGCTTTCAAGCTTTGGCTGATGGAGCCGAGAAGCGCTGCCGATCCGGGTATGATGTTCGACGGGTACTTCCGCTCGGCGGCGAGATCCCTCTCCACTTCGACCGCAACTTGGACGATCTCGACAGCGTCTTCCACATCAAGGACAGCCCGCGCGAGCAAGCCGTGAAGCAGGCTCTCCACTAACAAGAGAGCAGCTTGCCCATGCGCATCTTGATTCGGCTCATGGGGCTCTGCGGGCAACCGGATGTTGTCATTATGTAGGTGATCCATCGCTGCAGTGACCTCACGGACGAATTGTTGAATCTTTGCGAACTGACGACCCGTCTGATCCCGTCAGAATTCTGCCTAGTAGTAGCACGCAAAAGCCCATCCAAATGCATCTAGATTAACAATCGACTATAATGTCGAACAATATCAATCTGCTGTAGGCTGTGGGACTGTCAATGATGTCCAATCGCCTCGTAGATAAGCTCTGTGGCTTCAGTCAGTTGGACGCCGCCGACGTCCAGGAGCTTGAACGTGCCACGGCCTCGCGGCGCAACGTTCCTGCCAAGCATGATCTGATCCGCGAGGGTGATGGGCCTGGCCCCATTTTCGTGATTCTCGAAGGCTGGGCGTGTCGTTACAAGATCCTACCAAGCGGGATCAGGCAGGTACTG
Organism: uncultured Sphingomicrobium sp.; assembly: GCA_964243335.1. Taxonomy (GTDB): domain Bacteria; phylum Pseudomonadota; class Alphaproteobacteria; order Sphingomonadales; family Sphingomonadaceae; genus Sphingomicrobium. Next base: position 511,013 of record CAXTED010000002.1, read on the forward strand.
GCTTACCTGATGCCTGGCGACACATGCGACTTGCACATCGGCCTCTTGGCCGAGATGGATCACGGTATACAAACGATCACCGGCTACCTTCGCAACGGTTGACCGGCTGGTGCTTGACGAGATCTTCGAAAAACACCCCAGGATCGCCAAGGCGATCTACATCGCCCAGCTGGTTGACGAAGGCACAATGCGCGCGTGGATCACCAGCATGGGTCGGAGGGCAAGTATCGAGCGTGTCGCCCACCTGATGTGTGAGCTTTACATCCGGGCGAAGAACATCGGTCTAATCACCGAGCCGACGTTCGCTCTACCCCTGTCGCAGCTGCTCCTTGCAGACTCCCTGGGGATGATGCCCGTCCACTTGAATCGAGTTCTCAAGAAGCTGCGTGCGAGCGGACCTTGAGTATCTCAAGAGGCAGCGTGGTCTTAAGTGACCCGGCGAAGCTCGTTCAAATAGCCGGCTTTGATGACAACTATTTACACCGCCGCTTGAGAAAAGCGGCTTGAAACACACTTGCTTAGGCTTGTTGATCTAGATCAACTTACGCATCGAACAGCAGGTTACCATCGCCAGCTGTCGAAGTGATCGTTCTTCAATTCACCTATGAGGCGCGTAGGTGGCGTCGTGCAGGTGCATTAGCGCCCTGCGTCCTCGCGAGGACCACATTGTCACAAACTTAACATCGGATATTAATCTTGATCTTATAGAATTTGGCATTGGGCTTTCTTGGTAGGTAGCGACGCACACCTAAGATGCAGGGTGTTTCGTCTGGTTAGTGAGGGCCTCAATGTCGATCTCTCAAATGTTTTTCACAACGGGCGCTCGGCCGCTCACCGTTACCGAGACCCACGTTGTGTCTGTTCTATTCATGAGACGCGCAAGGACGGTCGCTTTTGGCGAGGGCCTATTCTCTGACCATGCTTGGGACATCTTGCTAGAGCTATATGCCACGAAGCTAGCTGGACGAAGCAAGTCGTTGGCAGAGATCATGGCGGCGATCGAACTTCCTACATCGACGGCCACCAGGTGGATCGCTGCTCTGGAAGAGCGTGGCTTGGTAGAAGAGGCGGTCTATTCAGAGAGACCTAGCAGCCCTTCCTACCGGCTGACGCAGACCGGCGCATCCAAGATGGAGAGCTTAGCCGATCAGTGGGCTTCGGCCTTCGTGTCGATCTAGCCGGCTGCCTGATCTCTCGTGATACCCGCTTCTCCAATTATAGTCTTTTCGAGCTGACAAAGCGCTAAGTCGACGTGTGCCCCAATGTGGGCTGGTGCGTTCACCTCATCGAGGAGCGTGAGCGCGGACTGCAAGTGGCTAAGGGCTGACGTGAGTTGATCGACGTTCCCTGACTCAATATCTGACAACGAAGCCTCCAAGGTAAACACATAGCTTCTCAGCACTCTTTAGAGCGGCCGCTTCAACGACGTGTTCCTTGCCGTCACGGGGGTTCCTAGAAGCGTTTCGTCCGCAATAAGCACTTCGCAAGATTTCTGTTCCTACGTTGCCCGCTCCTACCCCTGCCGAATAAGCAAGACACAGGCCGGGGAGCGTTACCCGCTCGACCCGGCCCGACCTCCGTCCCCGCTCGAAGGCGGAGCGAACCATGACAGGCACCGATGACGAATTTGCTAACGACCGAGGGGCTAGGCGGCCTTCTCGATGATTTCAGGTACCCTCGCCACGCGGCGGGGCCCGTCCCAAATCTCGCAAGGTATGTTTTGGAACTGAACAGTGACCTGTTCAACCGCCTCCTCAAGCGTCTCCTTAAACACCCATTCGGCGCGCAGGATGCATTGGTTCTTATCAAGTAGGTATACGCGGTAGTCGACCACAGTCAGCCCTCGTCTAAGGACTGCGCCACACGTAATCACGCGGATTGTTCATGTCTTGTTCTCACAGGTGTAAGCGGGTGCGTATGTCCACCAAGCACGTCAACGCAGCGGCTGACCTGGTGCGGTTCGGCGCGGGCTGAAGATCGAGTGCGGCAGATGTGGGGCAGCCAAGACGCTCAACGGGGTGGAGTCGTGTAAGATCTGCAATGGGCATTCACTTGCACAGCTTAGGCCAGGCTTCGATGCGAACGGTGCCAGGCAAAAGGCGAATCTCACGATACTGCAGCCCGTCTGACGACGAATAAAGGTATGTGATTGCCGGACGTAGAGATTATCGACGCAGCATCCGACTGCCTGTGTATAGGCGAGCGATGCAGAAACCTTCGCTCATTTTGCGAGCCTATCAACTTGCCGAGTGTGGGAAGGTCAGTTCCATGGAGGAGCTCGAGCGTGCCCTCAAAGGCGAAGGCTACTCGGACCTTCGAGTAAGCCTTAGCGGGCGCGCCACTCGGACGCAGCTTCGATCCAGGATCGAGGAGGCTCGTGCCGCCGGTGGCAATCAGGCCGCCGACGACGAAGGACGCAGCGTCACTATTACCACGCTGCTCAGCGAAGACGCGCAGTCATCACCCGTGTCGAGCACCGGCCGTAAAGGCGGGACAGTTCGCCGAATGCACGGCCGTAGGAGCCTAGGAGCGCCACAAGGAGCTAAAACGCGGCTTGGAGGAATGGTCACTGGACGAAGCCTTGAGCCTTCGCAAGGCGGCTGGTGCGCTCCTGAGGGCTCTGGACGCCGATTAGCGGAATGTCCGCTTGGGCCCAAGTTCTGACGCTCCGGGACCAGCTTGGCGTGCTCAGGTCCGCAACACGGAAATAACCCAATGATCTGAGTGTCCATCTTTGTCGTCTGTGGGGCACCACCCACTTCCAGACACTGAGCGCCGTTTGTTGGGCTACGAAGGACTCCATTCCCGCTCACTTAATCACCGCGCCGTTGGTTAGTGCCATTTTGACCCAGACCATGCCGGCAATATGTTGATCTCCCGATCACTGGACATTAGGGACATTAGGGACGGTAGCCTGCTTGAGCGGCCTTCGGCTTTTTGTTTGATCCCATGGGCAACAAAGCACCCACGTCTATGGGCGACGAACCACCTAAGCTCATCGTCGCAGCGTCATACAGCGTTGAATAGATCGCTAGTAAGCGTTCCCCAGCCGAAAACGCTCAATTGAGGTTGGAGCCTAAAACAACAGCCGAGTAGCTACGCATCAACGCGCAGCGCATGCGATACGGCAAGCCGCGGGATTGGATCCGCTTGCCGACAAGGCTACTTCCGTCCGCTGTCTAGAAAGCGTTCCAGAGTCGCACCGCGGACACCATCACCCAACGCCGGACTCTGCTAACACCTGCCGCCTCTAGGGCCTGAGCAAAGGCGTCAGAGGCGCGCGGATCGTTCAACAACAGCATGTAGTCGTGTAGCAAAGCGGCCTTTGCGACCTTGCCGCTGATCGGGAACAGCCATCTTGCGAACCACGGAATACTGGCGAAGTCGGTCTGAAAGCCCGCAGGCACTGTGATGCTCTCACCGGATCCAAGAGAGCCAAGGTCGAAGCTAAAGGGCTGAGCGACTTCGAACAGGCCTTGTCCGTTGCGCTCGTCGGCAAGTACCTTGACCAGCAAGTCTGACGTAAAGCTGCTCACCGCTACTCACCCTGGTTCAACGTGTCGCCACTTAACTCGTGGCGGTCACAATGGTCTCCTGATCGTGCGTGGTAGTCAGAGCGCGTCAAGCGCGCAGGGGCGGGTTCGCTAAGATCCCTCGCCACGCGGCTCAGATGCCAGAAGGCGGCGCCAAGGCTGCGCGAACTGCAATGCTACCTCCCGGCTTGATAAATCTTCGCTGGCCAAGCCCTTGAGTTGATTAGGAGGCACCAGGACCGAACATGTAGCGGACTTGGGAACTCCGCGTTAAGCCACGCGCTTTCCGGCGATGTATGAAGACCTGTTGAAGTTGCGGGCACTGGCTCGGCAGAGCCGCTGCCTGGCACGAAGCGGGCGCAACGCAGATCCACTCATGTCACTCGCTGTCGTATATGACAGGCAGGCCGATGAGATCGCCCGTGAGCTCGCTCACAACGATCAGCAAGTCGCTCGCTAAGGTGAAGTTCGGTCCCGACTTCAACTATGTCCGGCTTCACGGACCTAACCTGCTGGTTCTTGCTGTAGGCTCAGGTCTTCTTTGGGGATTGCTCTGGCTCATGGGTGTGGCGCTCACCTGATCAGGGAATACAGCTCGCCTACATGACTGCTAGATGAGCAATCTCGGAAGACAGCGTTCATCTCTCCATTCCTAAAGGCCGACGCAGATCGAGCGTCCCGTCTTGGAACAGCTTGATTGTGCTGCTTGATCAGCGTCCGTTCGGCTGACCCTATGTGGCTAGGAGACTTGCTATGTCGCTTTTGCTTTGGGCGCTGTTGATCTGGATTGCGCCGGCCCTGGTCGCGGGTGCGGGCTTGCTTTGGTTTGTTGTGATTGCACCAAGGTTTGAGAAAACCTCACGGCCTGCGCAGACACGCGAGGCGGCTCCGGTTTCCACAGTAACTAACTTAGACCTTTCGCGCGCTGCCTGACGACCGGACGAGTGAGCCTGCCGCATTGATGGTAGTACTCGACCGGCCTAAGAACGGGCCACTTGCGGCGTAACGGTCCGTCCGCTTGTTGGCTGGTCAAGCGCGCAAATGCGCGCTTAGCGCCAGCTAGGTGTGGTGGGTGTTATCCGACTACCGGGAACATCGTCGCGCTCAGCCAGTCCGCGGTGAGTCGCATCGCTCCGGCAGCTGGGCAAGAAGGCGAGCCGTGTCTCAACACCGGGCGGCCGACTTATGCAGCGCCGGCAAGCTCTTGCTCAACAAGGGCCAGCGCGTGAGGGAAGGAGAAGGGCTTGCTCAAGAAATGCCTTGCGCCTCTTGATAGCACCTCGTCTGCCTGAAGATGACCAGACATCACCAGAAATGGCAGGCTCGGGAAGGTCTTTTGCGAGTAGGCCAGCAAACCTAATCCATCCATGGATCCCGGCATTTTTACGTCGCTGAAGACTAAGTCGATCGGAGCTCCCGACTTCAGAATGCAGACTGCTTCGTCAGCGTTGAAGGCTTCAATCACGCGGAAACCCGCTTCACGGAACAAGTCACTCACCATCATCCTGATGACTGACTCATCTTCAACAACCAGTATATACTCGCTATTGCTGCTGCTGTTCGGCAGCTCGTCGCTTTGCCCCAAGACTGTCTCCTACGCATTCAATCCTAGGTCGTAGGTCTTGATCCGCCAAGCACTGATTGCCTGCGCTGCTGCTTGACTTTGCGCAGCAACGCTAAAGGTAATCTAGATATTAATTCGAGATTGAATGCATACTTCTCCAGGCAATTGTTGACTGGCAATCAGTTACGCCAAGGTCCGCTAGGTTACGGCGAGAAGGTCTGGCTTGGACGTAAGCCCTGCTCCAACGCAAACCGACCGATCAAACTACCCGGCAAAAGGGAAGCGCAGACTGGCGATGAGACCTTTGGGGTGCCATTCGCGTTCTACGGTGCCTTGAAGGTCAGACTTGGCGCTCATTGCAATCATCCGCTCCCCAAAGCCAGTACTTCGGGCAGCCCGATCACGAGCGGGTCCAACTTCTCGCCAAGTCAAGTTGACTATGCCGGCGCAGCAGTCCCAGTCGAGCCCGACGTGACCCTCATCATTGCTCAAAGCCCCATACTTGATGGCGTTTGTGTAGAGTTCGTGCAGTATCATCGACAAGCCCAGTACCTGCGTGGGTCTAAGTAGCAGCTCTGGCCCGCCGAACCGAGCCCGACCCGCGCGAACGTCAGCGCCCAGCACCTGCTCGGCTAACACTGACAAGGCAACGTCGCCCTCCGATGATCCTACTAACAGTTGGTGCGCGTCGGCGAGTGACTTGAGACGCGCCGAATAAGCATTTTCGAAGCTCGGCAAGTCAGCAGAATTACGCGCCGTTTGATGCGCAATCGCTGCTACGATCGTGAGCATGTTCTTAACGCGGTGGTCCGACTCAAGAAGCTGCCGACGTTGCCGTTCAACCTGAGCCTGACGCTCGCTAATGTCGCGCAAAAAACCGACAAACAGTTGATCGCCAAACTGGTCGCTCGCGGTGACTGAAAGCTCAACCGCGAACTCTTGGCCATTTCGGCGCACCGCTGTGACTTCAATGCGCTGATTGAGGACTGGCCCGTTTCCCGTCTGGAGGTAGTGGCTCAGCCCAGTCTCGTGTGCCGTGCGATACTGGGGCGCCACAATCAGGTTGCTAAGTCGCTGACCAATAGCTTCCCGAGCCTCCCAGCCGAAGATCTCGGAAGCATGATCATTCCAGCCTACAACCAAGCCGCGGACATCCATAACGACAACCGCATCCAGTGCGGTGTCCAGGACGGATTGCAGTCCAGCGTGCAGGAGCCCCCAACTCATGTTCATTCATAAGTTGATACGATAATCCTAGCGGAATTCCAGCGGGTTCGCCCGCATAGAGGCAATAGATAGTCGCCATGCTCGCGCTTTAGACCTGCGTCCGACTGCTTGCGTCATGCCCTCGAACACGAAGGCTTCAGCGCTAGAAAGTGTAGACCGGCCGATCGATCAGCGATAAAGGTGAGGTTCGCTTGTTGTGGACCCGCGGTCAGCAAGCAACAGTGGGCATTAGACGCGAAGCAGACCAAGTGCTGATGGTAGGCCACGTTACACCGCGGCGGATGTGCTCCTTCATGCAGCGAACTTACCGCACACGGGCTACATCAGACGAGCTTGCCCCTCTGCACTTCAGCAGGCTGCGTTGCAGCTCGTCGCACCTGCTCAGGGTGCCAGTACGAACGGTCGACCGTTCTCCAGGTCACGTCCTCGCCTCGAGACAGCCTGATCGCGCTGCTTGATCAGCGTCCGTTCGTCTCACCCTATCTGGGTAGGGGATCTGCTATGTCGCTGGCCAGATGTAGCCAGGTCAGACGCTCGGCTCGTCCGGAGGCTCTAACGTGCCAACCGGTTTTGGTTAAGGCACGCAACTCTAACGAAAGTTAAGCTTTCAGTATGTCGAAGTGCGAGATGGCCAGAGAGGCCAGCCGCATGATCCCATTTGATTGATCTGAGATGCTTTGATGAAATGTTTAGATGAGACACCTGCTGACATCGGCAAGCGGATGCGCAAGCTTGCGGGAGGCATGACGAACCTTGCTGACGCAGAGGCGATCCTTCGATATGCCACTTGGATCGAGGCAAATCCGGATGCTGCCGAGCGGCAGGATCTTGGCGAGCAGTTGTATCCTCAGGGGAGTCAGAAGCGCCATTAGCGTCACCCTGGAGTAATGTAAGCGGGTGACAGCGACTTAACCGCTCGACTCCCCGAAGAGCGGCCAGAGGCTGGAGCATAGGCCCACCTTTCTCCAGCCTCGCTAACCTAGTTTGCGCATCCGCTACGAAGCATGCAGGTGAAACGCTACCAAGTTCTTGATCCACTATGCGGGAGACTTGGTGTTCGGGCACTCTAATAAGCCGGCGTTCTGCGGCTCTAAGTGCAGATAACGCTGATTGAAGTCGCCAACTTCGCGGAGCCTCTGCCAATTCGGGAAGCTGACGTTGCGCTTTGTTCGCTTAATCAGTCCGCCGGCTTCAAGCGCCTTCAGCGTTCTATTCACATGAACAGGGGTGAGGCCAACAGCATCAGCAAGCTGCGCTTGCGTCATCGGCAACTCATATCCATAATCTTCGGCTAAGCCTTCTACATCCAGCCGCACGCCGATCTCACATAGAAGATGAGCAATGCGTGCTTCGGCATCGCGCCGGCCGACGTTGAGCACCCACTCTCTGAAGATGGATGCTTCAACAAGTATCTTCACAACGATCGCGTGAGCGACCGCAGGGCGGTTGCGAGCCAAGTTTTGGAGATCATCGCGGGCGATGAAGGCAACGTCGCCTCGTGTGAGCATCTGAAGGCTGTGATCCGAAACTTCCAAGAAAAGGTTTTGAAGGTCCAGAGCGTCTCCGGGGATTTGAAGGCCCACAATCTGCCTTGATCCGTTGCCGGTGAGTTTCTGCCGATAAGCGAAGCCCGAAACCAGCACAGCACATTGCTCAGGCGCTTTCGCCTCGCGGGTCGTGTAAGTCCCAGATTCCAAGGTCTTCGATTGGTGAGGCAGTGATAACACGGCCTCACGATCCTCCGCTGGCAGAGGAGCGCGCAACTCCAGGTTGCGAACAAGCAGTTCGAGTGGGTGCCAAGGCGTGACCATTTGCGTCTCCCAAAGGTGGGCGGGAGCACAAAGCCTCTCACAGTTGCTGAAGCCCGATAGATGCTCAGCAATAGGCAGCTACTAACACGGATTACGCAGATGCTCGCATGAAAACCCTCTAGACATAGGTAGTTAGCCGCTGAGAAGCCGAAGTCTGAGGTGGGTCGCAAGCGGACGTTGGTGCAATGCGCTGTTCCAAAGTATCCGCCGCTCATTGTTGCGGGCGATGTGCATCAAGCTAGTTGCCATCGTCATTTTGGACAGGAGATGAGGGATGCAAAGGGTCTTGGGCAACTGCAACAGGCTCAACGGTCTCTTCCGGCGACGGTACTGAGATCGGTGCCCAGTCAATCGCTTCGCTGTCCAGGTCGCGTGTTGCTGTGGCCTTGCCTATCGTTCTTGGCTTGGCTTCCTCCATGACCGGGAGATCAAAGTCGGGGCGGTCCATTGGAACTGGCATCGCCAAGGGTGCAACGGACACTTCGGGAGATGGTGGCGGCGCATCTGGCTCGAGTTCTGGGTCTAGCCGATCGACATCCTTGTTTGGCGCAGAGGCTTGGTGGATGTCCGCCTCGGTAAGCACGTCGGTTTTGCTTGATCCGCAGCTTGCCAAAAGCAAGGCCGCCGCAAGCAGCACGAGTCTGGGCATTTTTCCTAGCGCTTTTTCGAATTGATCGGCCGAGGCATCGAGACCGAGCACTCTAAGACGGATAGCCCCGCAGCAGAACGTGGCACCATCAATGATGTGTGTGGGTGGGCGATGAGGCACGGACGAGAACTTCGCCGGCGTGCTCGCGCGCACTGCTTGGCGTTGCTTCTTGAAGTTTCCAGCCTTGCCGGAGATAGCGATCCTGCCAGTCACGCGATGGATGAATAGCGCCGGGCTTTCGCAGGGTTCACGGCTGCCGTGCCCGTAATCGATCGAGCGTCCCATGATCAGAAGAGCCCGCATCATTAAACCCGCAGACGGATTGCCTTGATCAAGATGATGCGCTCGCCTTAACGGGCCGTAAAGGTCGTGGGGTTCGTCATGAATGTAAGCAGTCCAATGGCTGAGCCATCCGTTCAGAGTCTTCAACCTAGCAGGCAGGTGAAGCATCACTCCTGCAGGGCTTTCGTGAAATGACACAAGAACCCATCTCGTATCTCCTTGGCCGGCACGAGCAGGAGATTGCTGCAACAAGTGCGGCGTGGAACCAAGCAGCGCGTGTAGCTCACTCGGAGCTTGCGTACCGCTACTCAGTAGCCGTTGCCCATGCCGGCGCTGGGCGTCTTTCTGGCGTGCAGACGGCGGGATGATGGATGGCCGAAGGAAGCGCTTCTAAAGGCAGTCACCAGTCGAAGACGCTAGCTTCAGCCGAGCGCAGAACCTTGCCGACAAGATGTGGGCCACGCCAAATCTCACAGTCGTGGAAGGCCGCCTCATCGCGAACGAGCGCGAGGGCCTGCTCATCATTCCCGGCGCTCACCACATGTGCGCCGATGATCTTGCCTGTCCTGTCCAAGTGGTAAACTCGGTAGTCCATAATCCGCAACGCTCCCGGCGCGAACGATGACACAACCAAATTAATTGTCCGAGTCCGCTGCTCAACACACAGACCAAAGCACGTGAATTCTACGTTAAGTTGCTGGCGAATCTTGAGGCATGCCCGCGTTAGCCTGGGCCTGCTGCGCCGTTCGTCGTACAGAACCGCAAGGTTTCCAGCGATGCCTACGAAACTGCATCCATGCTCTTGGCATGCAGGAACTTGCTGATTGTACGTCCGATCTCCAACGTGCTCGCCCCGAAGCTGCCCGTCCGCTTACGGCCATAAGCAAGCAAAGGGCAGGGAACGTCGGCTATGCGCCCATTCCTGTCGTTCCAAGCCAACGTTTTGTCACCCGAAACCGGACGTCGCTCATCCTGACCGCTTCGTCTGCGAGGCTCAGGCGGCTAGAGGCAAGTCCGCCACCAGGTCAGCCGTAGTGATTGCTACCACCAGTCCAGCAACACTCGAGGTTTCCTGAACGTGCGCATCAGCTGCTTAGCCAAGGCGCTCACTAAGACAGTGCCGAGACCGGTCCCATGCTTGGATGTCCCTTGTTTGGTTCTGCCAGCACCATTGTCCGAAACGGTCAACTTCCAGCTACTGTCGCCCTTTCGGAAATCGACCTGAATGCAAGCAGATGTCCGGTGCGTAGGGAAGGCGTACTTAATCGCGTTGATTACGAGTTCGGTCATGATCAGGCCTAGACTTACAGCCTGGCTGGAGGCCAGCGTTCCGCCGTCTGCCGTCACAGTTAAACTGTTGTCTTAGACGTTTGGACGGGGCCGCCTTCATCAACCGATTACGCGCTTCTGCCGACTTTCGGCGAGTAGACGGAGCTGGGGCTGATTCTTGTTCGCCCCAGCTCCTACCGCAGCCCCACTCGGGAGGTTCTCAGTACTTCCACAGATTGGCTCCGGTTGCCGTGCTTTGTGCCGGCAATTCCTCCCAACCGTCAAGCTACGGGCGGGGCAGAAGGCTCCATCGTCCACTTGCAGGACCGATGCGACGCGCTATCCCCAGAAGTTTATCTGCGCCAGCTTAATGCCGCTTTTCGCTGCCAAGGCCGCTGGATGTGGAGCACGTAGTACTACCTAGGTCTGCTTAGCGCCGAAGCTGGCCATCAGAGAGGGCTGCCAAAGGTCCCATGAGCGGACATCCGTTCAAGCCAGGATCAATCTCCACTTTTGACCTGAAACAGACATTCAGAAGGCTATGATCAATCGCTCCCGCTGCTCTGTAACAGCGATCGACGTCTGCTCGGGCACCTAGGTGCCTTTAACCGCAATGGGGTTAGTTTTTTTAGGCGCGGTGACATATGCGCGTCGCTGAAGCGATCTGGAGAACGTCTCAGTGTTGGGCAAAAATGACCTTCTAGCGTCGATAAACCGCGAGATACCTCCGAATGTGGATTGGAAGGCCGGTGCCCGGCGCTACGTGGCAAGCTGTTTTGAGAAAGAAGGGCGCAACGCCGTCGAATCCTATTCTTTGAATAAACCATTCCGGCAGGTCGCCGCAGGCGGGGCGCGACCAGCTATTGAGGAGACGGTTCATTATATCCAGACATTCTCTAATGTCCTCGATCTAATTACGCCGAAGCCCGGTTCGCGCGTACTCGACGTTGCGTGCGGCGGTGGGTGGGTTTCGCACTATTTAAGCAAGCTAGGTTACTGGACCTTCGGCATCGACATCTCGGAGGACTTCGTCGACATCGCTCGGCGTCGCCTAGCGGCAGATTCGACATTGGCGCTAAGCGCCGACGACGCCGACGACCGTTTCGCGGTGCTCGACATCGAGTGTGATGCATTCCCCACATCACTACAGGGCACGTTTGACATTATCTGGCTAGAATCGTGCCTTCATCACTTCCATGATCCGATTCAGGCGCTTCAACATCTGCATGATGCACTAAGGCCGGATGGGATTTTAGTGCTAATCGAGTTTGAGAATCAGCGCGGACCGATCAAGCCCGAATTCATGCAGGTCATGCGCGACTATGATACGCTGGAGAGGCCATTTGAGCGAACGGACCTGATCCGCGCACTTCGCATGGCTGGCTTTCCGAACTTTGAATTTCTTGGAGCCTTGAACGGGTGGTTCCGGCCAAACGACGTGCAAACGACACGTCTTGGCCAATATGCTCGGCAAAGCGCTGACTCGATGAACCTAGCGATCTGCGCAAAGAATGCGGAGCCGTTGGCAAGTGTCTTCCCAGCTCTCGCTAAGCAAGGAAAGATCAGCCTTGGTCCCGGTTTCTACCTCACAGAGGAGAACGGCTTCACTTGGTCAGAACCGCAGTCGGAGATTCTCGTCAACGAGGCTATCGACGAGTTGGTGCTAGACCTGCGCAGCCTCATTCCGTTCACAGATTACTCTAAGCAGACCCTCATGGCTTATCGCAAGGATGGTGAGGCAGGTCGCATTGCGTTCGACGAGGCAAATACCTCAATCAGCTTAGTCCTCCGCGACTTGGCGGCTGGTGAACGAATTCGTCTGATCTCGGCAGAGGCCTTTTCGCCGAGCTGGACTGGCGGTGACGACGTGCGCGTTCTCTCGTTCTACCTTAATGCCCATGCACAGCGAGAGCTTAGTCCCGCTTGAGCGCGGCCTCCGGACTTCAGGTCCGCTCTCAACCAGCTAGGACAGTGAGGCGACGATTGATGCGGCGCCGTGAGGGAAGATGCTCCTGAATGCTCATGGGGTCGCCCGAGCTTACTGTCCTATCCGAGCATCTTCCCCGGAGCCAACCTCCTGCCATGAGGTTCGTTAGTCGTGTCAGCGATAGTGGCAAACTTACATCGGCCAGCGAAAAATAATCGTTTATCCGAGCGCGTTGTGCAACAATTTTGCCAATGCGGAGGTTCGTCTATGTGTTCAAACGTGAACCTAGGAGGGGCAGCTCTATGCGCAACTTTCTTCTTGCCGCGGCCGCCGTCGTGATCGCGACACCGGCGCTTGCACAAACCGGCGGATACGTCGGAATCGAGGGCGGCGTTCTGTTTCCGAAGCGGCAGAACGGAAATTACACCTCAACCTTCACCCAGACTGCACAGTCGCCGGCCGCGGGCACGGTCGCGCCCGTGCCGGGCACCGGCTTGGTCGGCACCATTCCCACTGGGCTTGCAACTGCACCGGTGGCAATCACCGGCGGTTCGCGCGTTCGCTACAAGCGCGGCTACGACGTCGATGCCATTGCCGGCTACGACTTCGGCTTGTTCCGGCTGGAAGGCGAGCTTGGCTACAAGCGCTCGAGGATCAAGTCGTTCGACCAGGATGCAACCTTCGCCACTGGCGTGAACACGGGTCTTAATCCCGCTGGGACGGCTGGGACGGCCTTCGTCTTTCCGACGGGCGACACGAGCGCGTTCAATCTTAGCAATCGCGTCAGCGTGCTGTCAGGCATGGTGAATGCCTTGCTGGACATCGGCGGCGGGACTGGCCCGGGAGTTTACGCCGGTGGCGGTTTCGGCCGTGCGCGCGTCAAGGCGTTCCGCGCTCGTGACGACGCCTGGGCGTATCAGGGCATTGCCGGCGTTCGAGTTCCGATCAGCTCCAATGTCGATATCGGCCTCAAATACCGTTACTTTCGCACCGGCCGGCTTGACCTGGATCCGGGTTCCGCCAGCTTTACGTCGACGCGTACGGTTGCCGTCCCCAATTTGCCAGGCTTGGGAAGTGTTCCGTTTGGGAGAGGTGCTACCGATGTCGCCTTTACGCGAACCGCCAACGTCGCGGGTGCGTTCGGCAATCGCTTTTCGTCGCACAGCCTGCTGCTGAGCCTGGCGTTCAACTTCGGTGCTGCGGCTGAGGCAGTACTGCCGCCGCCACCACCAGCACCGCCGCCCCCGCCCCCGCCCGCAACCCAGACTTGCCCGGACGGTTCGGTGATTCTGGCGACCGACGTGTGTCCGGCCCCGCCGCGGCCACCGCCGCCCCCGCCACCTGCTCCCGAGCGCGGTTGACGTAGAAGGGCGGGCGTGAGTTCTGATGCGGCGTGAGTCTCTACTTAGCTGCCAAACAAGGAGCGGCTCAGCCTTGCTAGAGCCGCTCCTTGTTCTGCGGGAGCTTACCCCCCGTCAGGATGGATCAGCGTTGGGTAGTTAACTGTTCTCGCGACCCACAAGCGTGTTTCTACGACAGGTGATGCATCTCACTCGTGTTGCAGCACATCGGTTCGGCTCAACAAATAAGAACCATCGAACGCTGCATGGGCGGCGAGGCGCGCGTGATCCAAGATTCTCAGTCGACGCTGGCGTAGGTGTCGTACCATCGGTTTCTGTCGCATCGCCTCGAGGCTCATTGCGATCTCGGTCGGGTGGCGACATCGTGGTGTGACCTATGATGGACCAATCGTCGTTGCCGGTTTCTGATTCTTGGCGAATACAAAGTCCTGAAGCCGGTTGTTGCGGGAGCGAATGTGTGGAAGCTCTGAATCTTAATTGCACGAAGAACACGTTGTGATCCGCATCACCTCGATGGCAGTGGCGTTGCTGTTCTCAGCGTTGCCCTCCAGTGCCTTTGCACGCCAGGCTGCCCCTCCGGTTGAAGAACGTCGCGCCTTCGCCAGAAGAATTTTAGCGTCCGCGAATTTGGAATGGGATCTATACTTTGCGTCGCAAGGTCGTGCTTACGACGCGCCCAAAGGTCTGTTCATAAGGCTACCCGATGGTCACCCTGCTCGTGGGTTTGGTTATGACCGAAGCCTCATCAACGTCGACTTGAGCGACATGATCGATCTTCAGATGGCACAGCCGACCTCGGCCGATTTAATCTCTGCGCTAGCTATCGCGCATGAGGTCGCTCACCATGCGCAACACGTAATTGCGAACATGAGGGAGTCTCGTTCGCACGCAAGCACCGACCAGAAGCTAGAGTTCGAAGCGGATTGTGCTGCCGGCTGGTGGCTGGCGAAGGCAAATCATAGGCACTTCTACGCAACAGGCAAACCTTTCCTGGTTGCGCAGGACCTCGCCGCCAAACTGCCGCTGGCGCTTAAACTTCTTTCTGGCTCAGCATCAAGCGGGAAGCCACGCGGTGTGGAGACACACGGTCATGCTGAAGAACGCGTCTCAACTATCGAATTAGGAATGCGCTCGCCGCACGTAGAAAGGTGCGGTGACGGATTTGCTCTATCCATTAACGATCAAAAAGTTGAGACCCGATGATGCTTGTGAGCGGCGCAGTACTTAAAAGCAGCATCTGGCAATCTGTCTTGGTACCGGCTCGGAAGTGTAGAGGCCACTCGCAACCGTCGCTATGCGGCTCCATCTTGGCAAGTCTGTTCACAAAGTTTATCTAGCCGACGCTCTCTGGGGTAGCGCACGAGAACAAAAACAAACCGCAATTGCTGGAGAGTAGCCGTGAATGACATAGTAAAGCCCGGTGCTGGGCTACTCTTTATGAAGGTTAAAACCAACCCGCAGAAGAGGCTTTCCGACATCATCGTGCATAAGCGCGAAGAAATTCGACGGACAGGCTTCGGCATGTGGGCTTATGGCGGGAATACCTGCCATCCGATGTCGATGGTTCAGCCATTCGGCAGGACTTCCGCGGTCCGCGGCCACACTATTCATCTTTGCATAGAGCAGATAGTCTCGGATGACTATGTCGAGCCCCTTTGCGCAGCAGAGTATTCCGTCGACAGCCTAACGTGGCGAAAAATTCCCGAAACTATTGAAGTAGGGGGATCTCACTATGCGCTAGTCTTCGACGAGCTGCACGAGGAGCGCTTCACGCTACCACTTGATCAAACACGCGTGTCGGTCGGTCCTAACGTCGGGAGCTTGGGCAGCCACTATATCAGAGGCCAAGTCGATGTAGCGTGCCTCAAAGTTTTCGATGCGCTTGAGCCTCCGAACCACGCCGACTCGCGCAAAGTCGAGATCAACTTGGTGGCGACGCTGCGGGAGCCATTCGCGGTATTCTTGCGAGGCCAAGGTTGAGCAAAAGCTGGGGCGAAGTCCAAGTGAGTTGCGAGGCCGCCATGTCTGCTTGGACAACAGAGCGGACCCGCGCACCGCTCTGGCAATTAGCCATTTCTGTAATGATGACTTTTGCAGTGGCAGGTATCGCGCAACTCTCGCGAGGTGCTCACCGGACTGCAGGACGCAGCAACCAGGTCCTTTTCACGCTGTGGGCCAAGTAGAGCATGATGCATCTTGCTGATAGTGCGCCCACATCGTCATGGGACTCACGTTTTGGCTTACGGCAGATCGGTGGAAGAGATCCAGAGCTGTCTTAAACGCGAAGGATACGTCGTAGCTAAAGCATGATGGCTTTCAGGTCGAACGACGGGTGAGACCTACTGTAAAGTGCGGTTGAGGATGCACCGTGTGGTGGACACGCGGCCCACCGAACTTTGACTTGCATCCCCGGTCACGAAGCGTTCCGCGCCCGGAGCAATGTTGATTGCAGGCCAATTCCGTTCGCCGCAGTCAGACTTAAAGCGTCCGCCTGATGATCGGATGCTATTGTGCCGAACAACGACCGGACCCGTTGGCGAGTCTATATTAATGCCGATCTTGGCGTTCTCGATTGTATTCTCGCTCACCGTGCCACCGAACATGGCACCGGGATAACGAGGATCTTCACCGGCCTTCCACGGGTTGGCACCCAGCATGATCCCAAAACCGCACAAGCGCAGACGTCCGCAATCGATGTCATTGGCCCTGACCACCGTGCCGGTGTAGTTTCCGCTTGTACTGGGAAAGGCCTGGAGCATCAGCTCCGCGAACGACGCGCGTGCAAAGTCGCCGGTGTGCCGGAAGCGATTATTCTCGATCCGGCAGCGACGGCAGCCACCTAGGATCAGCTGAACATCTGTATTGTCGACGAAGCGGTTAAGTCGAACAATCGTATCCTCGCTATCGTGGATCGTGATGCCATCGCTCCAAATGTCCCCTGGCCGATGGTCGCCATTTGGGCCGATCAGATTGTCTTCAAATAACAGCTTGTTTGCACCGGCAAGCGCTTCCACGGTTGTGTAGCAGGCAAAGTTGCGCAGCACCGACTTGCGCAAGGTGAAATTGGATTTCCAAACCCGCATGCCTCCGCCAAGTGGCCGGCGATCGGCCTGACTGCAGTCGCTACGTAGCTTAGGATCTCCGCTGCCCTCTACGATCAAGTGCACCAAGCTGATCCCCTCAGCTACGGCTTCAATCGGCATGATGTTGGGGTTCGGAGCTCCATCGAGATCGACGCGCAGCGTAGCGCAACGAGCCGCACCCAATCGGTCGCACGCTGCGGCAGAGTCAGCCACTCGCGCCGTCACAATGACAATTGGCTTCAGAATTCTGACTTGGCGGCGCAAGGTATAGGTACCGGGCTCGAGTTCGAGTCGCCCGCCGGCCGGCGTCTCCTCGATGCAGTCCAGCAGCGCCGCGGATGCGTCCATCGCGGTGTTTACGAACCCATCCATTTTCGAGCAGGCCTGTGCCGGAGCAGTGCAAGAAAGCGCCAAACCGGCTATCGCTAGTGCAATCAGGGCTCTCCAACGCATGCACCCATCCTCCTCTGAAGCCTCGCACGTCGTCAACCATCGATTGAGTCTGGGCGAGCTGAACACATCAATGCCGCCTATTTGCAAGCAAACTCAACGCCGAGTTGGCAAACTGCAAATTAGGTTGATCTGATCAGCCAGCGGAGGAAGCCTGAGGAAGGTTCTTCAGCACTCCTGAGTCATTTCGAAACGGGAGGTATCAAAAACATCTTTTTTCATCTGCCGTTAAAAAAATAACAAAAGAGCGTTTACTGCCCTGCAGTTTCATTCATGTTCACAGGCGGTTATTTTAATATGACCGAGCACCTGCCCATCTTGGTATCAGGTGCCGAGCAGGGAGAAGGCGTATGATTCGCATGACAGCTTTGAAGGTCTTGACCAGCTTGGCACTGGTAACAACGGCCTTGTCGCCCGCAATGGGCTCGAGCCATCGTGAGGCTCCCAACATCACAAAGATGCCCAAGGTCGACAACACTGACGTCTACGCTTTCCGCAGCTACGAGCCGGGCCGCGCTGGTTTTGTGACGCTGATCGCCAACTTCCAGCCCGGTCAAAATCCCGGCGATGGTCCAAACTATTACACTATGGATCCCGACGCTCTTTATGAGATTATGATCGATAATAATGGTGATGCCAGGGAGGATCTGACTTATCAGTTCCACTTCAACAACGAGCTTCAAAACGGCACTGGCATCACTATCAACGTTGGGGGCAAGCAGTTGCCGATCCCGCTCCGCCATGCAGGTCAGATCAGCACCGCAACCGATGCGGACCAGGGGGAGTATGAGTATTACGGCATCCGTCAGGTTGTCGGCGATCGTCGCAGCGGCGCGGGCAACAACATCACCAATGCAAGTTTTGGGGGTGGGATCGGGTTCGCTAAGCCTTTCGATAATGCGGGCAATAAGTCGATTCCGAACTACCCCGCTTATGCTGATCAGTTTATTCAGAACATCTCGATACCTGGTTGTGCGACTCAGGGCCGCGTGTTCGTTGGTCAGCGTGCCGAATATTTTGCGGTTAATCTTGGACCGATTTTCGATCTTGTGAATTTTGTGCCAGTTTCGGGCGACAACGACCCCGTCTATGGCAATGGCCAGCCTTTCCCCGGAGGCATCACGCAGAGCCAAGATAACCAGGAGCTCATCGGCAAGAAAAATGTGACGAGCATTGCTCTGGAGCTGCCAATCAATTGCATCACGGGTAATGGCAACGGCAACATCGGTATCTGGAGTTCAGCAAGCCTGCCGCAGTCGCGTCTGCTTAATCCCAACGCGACCTACGCCTCGCCAGACACGACTGGTGGTGCCTTTGTTCAGGTGTCGCGTCTTGGCATGCCGCTGGTGAACGAGGTTGTGATCGGTTTGCCGCAGAAGAACCTATTCAATGCGGTGAAACCGACCGCCGACGCAGCCTTGGCTGACTACGTGACCAATCCGACATTCCCGGCAATCCTCGACCTGCTGTTTCGGGCGCCGGTTCGCTCGGTAATCGGCGGAACCGGTACCATCGCCCCGACGAGTTTCCCGCGTAACGACCTCGTCGCCACATTTCTCACCGGCATTCCGTCACTCAACCAACTGTCGTCGGTGACCGCCTCTGAGATGATCCGGCTCAACACCCAAATTCCCGCAACGCCGCAGGCACAGCAGCGCGCGCTGGGCGTTGTTGCGGACGACCTTGCTGGCTTCCCGAACGGACGTCGGCCAGGCGACGATACGGTTGATATCGTATTGCGAGTAGCAATGGGGCGGTTGTGCCATCCCATTCCGATCAATGCTGTGCCAACGCAACTTGGGCTGTGCGCTCCGGCGGACGCACCGACGGGTCTTGCCGCCTACACGGATGGCGCGCCAAGTAACGCGGCCAACATCATGAACCGCTTTCCGTACCTTAATCCGCCCCTGCGTGGCGCCCCTCGTCCCCAGACGCAACCGTGAGGTCTGAGGCAATGCCTCGAGCAACCAGTCGACTGATTTTGTCGATGCTGCTCGGGGCATTGCTCTCAGCTTGTCAGCAAGAGAGCCAGACCGATCTGGCCTTGGGCAATGCTTCCACCAGTGAGCTCCAATCCGAGGACCGCTTCGGCAGGGGCTTCGGCAGAGCCTATCGTGCGCACCAGAATTCTGAGCCGAAGAATGTTGTGGATGGCGACGTCGTGCCTGTGTCCCGCACGGCTGAGCCGATCCCTATTGACTAGGTTGCGCTACCGACCGCGGCTTGCGTCCGTTTGGCTTCCTCCACGGGGCAACTCGTCCTGCCGGAGGAAGCTAGCGACTGCCGGACCGCGGATTGTATCCGAAGGTCAGGCTCGAGAAGGTGGTGTCGAACTCGGCCTTCGGATCGCCCTTGATCGGCTCGCTCCAAATCACGTTGATCAGCCATTCGCCGACTGGCGGCACGCTGAAGGTGACCTGCCCATTGGCGTTCGTCACTGCCGTGGCGAGCGGTTTGGCATCAAAATCGAGGTTAGTCAGCATGACCATCGCGCCCTGCAGCCGCTGGCCCTTGTACAGCACGTGCAAGGGAAGCCTCCGGCCGGGCAGCGACGAATAAGGATTCCTGTCGGTAACAATCTCAAGCTTCATTCCCACCGCGCGGGTTGCCAGTTGCGACGTCGCGGGCGTCGGCGTGCCCACTTGAACCAACGCCTTGGCCCGTCGGCTATACCGTTCCCGGCCGGCCTTTCCCGACATACCCGAGCGCGCACGTGCGGCAAGGATCGGCGTCAATCCGGCGTCCTTTGCATAGTCATTAAAGCGAACGGCGGGCAGTTCCGATTGGGCGTACGTCGTCTGAAGCACGATCGCGTGGATGCCATCGTCCGTCAGGCGAGTCGACACGTCGGCGGTGCCATTCTGACGAACGTCGGGACGAAGGTCGCGAGACTTGATCGGCCCAAAGTCCTTCAACACGACAATCCGATCAAGACCATTACCCCAACGTTGGCGAGACGCCGCGTGTCCGACTTGGAAGGTCATCGCAACTTCCTCACCCGACTTCGCCTGGAACCGCGTTGGTTGCAGCCAGAAATCATGCGCGGCGCTCGGAGTGGCCACCATTATGAGCGAGAAAGCAGCGAGTTGAAACTTCACAAAACCTCACATCACATAAGTTCGCCAACTGGCATATGCGACTTGGACAGGCATGTCTAAGGAAAGAACCTGCGACCTTACGAAGTTGAAGAACGACGTCTCTGCGGATGCATGTGTGAAGTCCTTGCGCATCTCGTTCACGGCGATTGCGGTGCTATGGGGGGGCGTGGCCTTTGCGCACGACGGGTCGGGCCTGCCTGGCGGCTTTAAAGCGGGCTTTTGGCACCCTCTGTCCGGTCTAGATCATCTTCTGGCGATGATCTCCGTCGGTTTGTGGGGAGCGTTTCTAGGACGCCCATTGATCATCGCGCTCCCAATGATCTTTCCCATTATGATGGTCGTTGGGGCGGGTGCGGCCATGGCCGGGCTGCCGATGCTTCCGGTCGAATTGGGCATTGCCTTGTCGGTTCTGGTGCTGGGGTCTGTGATCGTGTTTGCGGTCCGTGCCCCGGTTGGCGTCGCCTGCGTGATCGTGGCAGCCTTCGCTTTGTTCCACGGTTATGCGCACGGGACCGAGCTGCCTGCGGCGGTTGATCCGATCGGCTACAGCGCGGGATTTGTCCTGTGCACCGGCCTCCTGCACGTCCTTGGAATTGGCCTTGGGTTCCTGCGTAGCCGGCGAGGTGGGCAGATGGCCCTGCGAGCGAGCGGGGGGGCAATTGCGCTTTGCGGCCTTTGGTTTCTGCGAACGGCCTTGATCCAGTGAACGCGGGCATTCTGCCACTTCTGCTGCTTGGCGTAACCTTGGGTCTGGCTTTGTCGGTTGCGCCCCGGACAACAGCGCTGCGTGCCTGGCTGGCCGCAGTCGTGACGGCGAGCGTCATGGCTCTTGTGGGGGGCTCGGCTGAGCATGTGCTCGTCTTGCAGCTTGGCTTGCTCATCAGCATCGTTGTGACGGCGGGGCTAGTGTATCTTCCTCCGGACTGGGTCGCCCGCGCGCTGTTGCTGGTGGGCATCAACGCCGGGATCTGGCTGGGCCTTGTCGCCTCGGCGGGGCAGATGCGCTATATCGTGCCTGTTGCCATGGTGGTGGCCTTGATACTGATTCCGGCGCAGGAAGTAGGCATTCGTGGCGCGGCGATCGCGGTGAAAGTTGTTGCAAGCTGGATGATTGCGATAGGCGTGCTCGCAATTTGTGTGACAATGATCCCGACGCCCGGGTATGAAGAAGATCATATGGAATGAAGATGGCCTTGAAACTTCTCCCCTTTTTGCTGCTGTTCGGTGTTCAGCCTGTTCACGCGCAAGTAATCGAAATCGACGAGCTTGGCTCGGCTCGAACCTATGATAGCCCAGCGGTGTTTACAGCCGATCGGGCTGATCCCATCGTTCAGCCGGTGCGGACGCGCAGGAAAGCTGCGGAACTAGTTCCAAGCACGATGATCGTGCAGGCCGCGCTTGCACATGGCCTCGACCCAAGCCTCCTCGAAGCGGTCGCCTGGCAAGAGTCCCGCGGGCGGATGGATGCGGTGAGCAGAAAGGGTGCTCTGGGTGTCATGCAATTGATGCCCGGTACCGCGGCAGAGCTGAACGTGGACCCACTGGACGTGAAGGCCAACTTGCGTGGCGGAGCGCTGTACCTGCGCCGACAACTTGACCGCTTCGCAGGCAACGTTCCCCTAGCACTTGCCGCTTACAATGCAGGTCCGGGCGCGGTTCAGAAGTTTGGCGGCATCCCGCCCTTTCGCGAAACCCAGCAATATGTTTCGCTGATCCTCGGCCGTTGGCGCACGAAGTCGGCGATTGCTTTCCCATTCCCCACGATTGAGGCTGGCCGATGAACCGTCTTTTTGGAGCTCTTGCACTCCTGGCTTTCTCCAGCCCGGCTACTGCGCAATACGCCGCGGCTGACCCGGCGGGTTCGGGCCCCATCTTGGGTGCCGTCAGCTGGCTTCAGGGAACTCTTTTGGGCAATGTCGCGACCGCGGTGGCGGTGATTGCAGTGGCCGCGGTCGGCTTCATGATGCTGACCGGTCGAATCAACTGGAAATATGGCGCAACAGTTGTCGTCGGGCTTTTCATTCTGTTCGGTGCGGCGTCCATTGTTGGTGGCATCCGGTCTGTAGCGGGGGGCTGAGCAGTGGCTGGCGACCCTCTCTTTCGAGCACTTGCCCGACCGCAAATGGTCGCCGGGGTGACCTACCCGTTTTTCGTCCTCAACGGCATTTTTGCGGCCGAGTTCTTCCTGATTTTCAAAAGCGTCTTCGTCTTGCTGATCCCACTGTTGATCCATGCGCTTGGCTATGCCGCGCATCTTCGGGATCCGCATATCATGGGGCTTTGGCTAACCAAGCTCCGCTATATTCCGCGCGTTCCCAACCGTAGCCTTTGGGGCGCGAATGTTTACCGCGCCTAAGCGTTCAGTTCGTGCAAAAGTAGCCGCACGAGAGAAGTCGGCTGGCGATCACCTGCCCTACGCAGCGCAGGTGGACGATCATACCCTCGTCAATCGCGATGGCTCCGCCATGCAGATCATTCGGCTTGATGGTCTGCCGTTCGAGACGATCGACGCCGTTCAGCTCGAGGCCCGAAAGGTCGGCCGCGACGCGATGCTGCAGGCGGTCTCTTCCGCGCGGTTTTCCCTCGTCCACCACGTCGTTCGGCGCATCGTGTCTCCTGTGCTCAACGGGAAGTTTGGCGACCCGTTCAGTGAAGCTCTTGATTCGGCCTGGCGCGATCGTCTGGCGGACCGCCGATTGTATGAAAACGATCTCTACCTGACGATCATCATCCGACCGCTTATCGGGAGAGCTCGTGCCGCCGATCGTCTCCTGGAGCTGTTCGTTCCCAGTCGCAGAACGCAGCCGGGCGCTAGGCTCGATCTACGCGAACTAAACCGTGCACGGGAAGCAATCTTCGCTGCCCTTGAGCCCTATGGGCCGACCCTTCTCTCCACCTACGACTTGCCTTCCGGAATGGCCTCGGAGCAGCTGGAATTTCTTGCCACTCTGTTCAACGGCGAGACCTCCCCCATGCTCTTACCTCAGGGCGAGCTGGCGCAGGTTATTGCGCGCCGACGGCTGAGCTTTGGTGCCGACGCGATAGAGCTTGGCGCGATCAACGGCGAGCCTGAGGGTTTCGCGGCCATTCTCTCGGTCAAGGATTACCCTGTCTCGACCGATTCCGGCATGCTCGACGAGCTGTACCGCTTACCGTTCGAGATGGTCGTGACGCAAAGCTTTGCGGTCGTCGATCGCGGTCCCGCCCTGGAGCGGATGGATCTGGCGTTGCGCCGGATGCAGTCCGCCGAGGATGCGGCCGTGTCCCTACGGACGGAACTGACGCTTGCAAAGGACGAGCTTGCGGCCGGCCGGACGCTATTTGGGGAACACCATCTCACCATCCTCTTGCGCGCCGGGTCCCTGGCTGAACTGGATGCGATTGCCGGCGAGGCTCAGGCCACCTTGGCCGATGTCGGACTGGTCGCCGTCCGGGAAGAACTGGGCCTCGAGGCGGCGTTCTGGGCGCAGTTCCCCGGTAACCAAGCTTATATCGCGCGCCGGGCCTTGATCTCTTCCGCCAACTTTGCGGGCTTCGCCAGCGCCCACAACTTCCCCGTCGGGTCACCGAGCGGGAATTTCTGGGGTGACGCGGTGACCTTGTTCGAGACCACCTCGGCGGGTCCGTATTTTTTCAACTTCCACCGTGGCGATCTCGGCAATTTCACGATCATTGGACCTTCCGGATCAGGCAAGACGGTCGTTCTGGGCTTTCTTCTGGCGCAATCTAGACGATTCGCCCCGCGCACGATCTTCTTCGACAAGGATCGAGGCGCGGAGATATTCCTGCGCGCGATCGGCGGCGTCTACGATTTGCTTCGGCCAGGTCAGGCAAGCCGGCTCAATCCGCTGATGCTGCCGGACACTGCCACCAACCGGCGATTTCTGTCCGACTGGGTGGCCCGCCTGACGAGCGGCAATGGCACGGCCCCGAGCGTTGAGGAGGCTGGCTGGATCGCCGAGGCGATCGATGCGTCCTTCGCAGGTCCGCCGGAACATCGCCGACTTCGCTACCTAGCCGAACTATTCCGCGGGCGCAGCCGCGCGTCAGGCAATGACCTGGCGGCCCGATTGGCTCCCTGGCATTCGGACGGCGAGCACGCCTGGTTGTTCGACAACGAGCGCGACGCACTCGACTTCGATGCCGACACCATTGGCTTCGACATGACGGCGATTCTGGATCAGCCAGAACTGCGCTCACCGACCATGATGTATCTGTTCCACCGCGTGGAGGAACGACTGGACGGAAAGCCCACCATCATCGTCGTAGATGAAGGTTGGAAGGCGTTGGATGACGAGGTCTTTGTCGCTCGCATCCGGGACTGGGAGAAGACGATCCGGAAACGCGGCGGGATAGTTGGCTTCGCCACGCAATCCGCATCCGACGCGCTGGAAAGCAAGATCGCGTCGGCGATCGTGGAGCAGGCCGGAACACAGATATTCATGGCGAATTCGGCCGCTCAGGCGTCCGACTATATGGGCGGTTTCGGCCTGACGCAGCATGAGTATGATCTGATCCGCTCCATTCCCGAAACTGCCCGCGCGTTTCTGGTCAAGCACGGTTCCGACAGCGTCGTGGTTCGCCTCAATCTAGGGTCAGAACCTGATCTGCTGACGGTCCTGTCCGGCCGCGAGCGGACGGTGCGACTGCTGGACGACATTCGTCTCGAGGTCGGCGATGATCCCGCTGCCTGGCTTCCGCGATTGTTAGCGACCGCGTGAACATGGCCAACATCTGTGCCCCCGCCGGAGCTGCCGGCACTCGCTTCGCCACGCAATTGCTCGCCGACGCCGACTGCCAAGCATTCGGCCTTGTCGAAAGAGGCTACGCCGCCTTGGCCGAGCCCGGAGGCACGATCTCTACCGCGATCACCGGTCTCTTGATCATCGCCGTCGCAACCTTCGGTTACCGGCTTCTGCTTGGCCGGGGGCTCGCGCTTAGCGAAGCACTGAAGCTCACCATCCGCATTGGCGTGGTCTTGCTGCTCGCTACCTCCTGGGAAGCCTGGCAAGCCTTGGCCTACCGGGGCTTGGCGCAGATCCCCACGGAGGTCGCCAGCAACGTTCTCATGACGATCGGCGGACCCGCTCCGCTCGACAGTCTGCAGCAAACGCTCGACAAACTTACTCAGGCCGCGGTGGGGTATCGCTCCAGGGCGGGGATCGCCTCCCCCTTGGTTGGTGGACCGGCTGCCGCTGGTGCGGTGCTTAATCTGTCATCGGTCATTCTGACCTTGTCCACGGTGGGCATTCTCGTGGCTGCCCGCGTGGTTCAGGCAGTCCTGCTTGCGATCGCCCCGGCCATGGCTGGGCTGCTTTTGTTCGATTCGACACGCGGCATGGCGCAGGGCTGGCTAGGCTCCATCGCCGCGGCCGCTCTGGCGCCTCTGTTTGTGCTTTTGATCGCAGCGATAGAATTTGCAATTCTGGGACCGATGATTGCGCGATTGCTTGCCGAGCAGGCCGCCGGCACTTTTGAAAATACCTCAGTAATGCCGATCGGATTGATCGCCGTTGTTTTTTCGATTGCTATCGCTCTGGCCATGCGAACGGTCGCGCGGATCGGCTACGGACTCCGGCTTGATGCTCGATCTTCTAAGCAGTCGAACGGGCCCGCCGCTTCCGATCGCACGATGGATCAAACCGCCCAAGCGCCATCCAGGCGTTTAGCTTCCGATGCGCCGGTGAAAGTGGCTCGGACCCTAGAGCAGATTGCACGGCGCGAGGCGGCGAGCGGCGGTGGTCGCAGCAGCTACCAGCGCATTGGGATGCTGAGTGCAAGCAGCGCCGCCCGAGACACCGTCGGGGCGCCAATGGGATCCATCGCCCGTCGTGCGTCGGCGCCCGCACCTACAACATCAGGAACGACTCGCCTGCGCTCCGCGCCGCGTCGCTCCCGAGCCGCCGTTCGGAGAGATTCGTGAAGGAACGAGAAGTCTATTATGAAGCTGCCCGAAGCTGGGCCTCCGATCAGGCGAGCAGCGCCGCGCGGGAAACCCGGATTGCCTGGACTGTAGCCGCTGGCGCAGGGCTGATCGCCTTGCTACTGGCAATCACCTTGTTCATGCTGGTCCCGCTCAAGACCGTGCAGCCTTATGTTCTGACGGTGGATCGTCAAAGCGGCGCGGTGGAGCCTGCCATGACGGTGGGGAACGGGCGTCTAACCCAGAATGAGGCAGTTATTCAGGCGCAATTGGCGGGCTATGTTGTAGCTCGTGAGACATTTGACGCTACGGATCTCGCCCAGCAATATCGCCGTGTCCAGATCATGTCATCGCGGCCCGTCGCCACCGCTTATGTGGCGCAGATGGCGGCAACCAACCCCGCCAGTCCTCTTCGAACCCTCGGCCGCGGCGACACGGTGACGATACGCGTCCGCAGTGTTTCCCTGATCGCAGAGAACGCTGGGCTGGTTCGCTTCACTGCTGCGCGATCGGCTATTGGCGCGGCGCCTACCCAGGAGGTCAATTATGTCGCGGCGATCAGTTTCGGCTTCAATGGGCAAGCCCTCAAAGCGTCGGACCGCTTCGACAATCCGCTGGGTTTTCAGGTGATCCGATACCGCCGTGATCAGGAAGGCTTAACGCTGTGAAAGGCCTTGCGGCCACACTGATGCTGCTGGCGTTGACGGGCGCGCGTTTGCCCGAGCCGGGCCTGTCCGACCCTCACATCCAGAGCGTCATGTTTGTCCCTGACGACGTTGTTCAACTGCGCGGCGCCTTGGGTTGGCAGATCATGCTCGAATTCGGGGCGGACGAACGCATTGAAAATGTCAGCATTGGCGACGCACTGGCCTGGCAGGTCACGCCCAACAAGAAAGCGCGCAACCTGTTTCTTAAGCCGCTGATTAAGAACGCGACCACAAATATGACGGTCATTACGAGCAAGCGCCGCTATGCCTTTTCCTTGGAGACTGACTCGCGCCGGCGGGACACGCCATGGGTCGTCAATTTCGTCTATCCGCCGGAGATCGTGCAAGCTGTGGAAGAGCCTCTGCCGTCCCCCGCGCCACCTATCAACGTGCGTTATCGGCTTGCCGGCGATCGCGAGCTCCTTCCCGCGCAAGTGTGGGATGACGGCACGATGACCTATTTTGAATTTGCCCCTGGCATACCATTTCCCGCGATTTTCGCCGGCGGTCCTGGCAAGGACGAGGCCTTGATCAATTCCATGGTGCGCGGGCGCGTGGTGATTGTGCAGCAGACCGGCAGCCGTTTCACCCTGCGCAGCGGCAAGCGCGTCGGAACGGTGAGCTACGCGCCGGAGAGGAAGCCGTCATGACCGACATCGTGGCAGTCAGGCGGCCACAGGTCGCCCAAACAACGCGCAAATCGTCGCCGGCGCTCATCATTGCGGGATTGCTTGTGCTTGGATTATCAATCGTCTTGTGGCTATCGGCCGCTCGCGCAGCGCAAAACGATGCCGCGAGCAGTCTGCCCGCTCTGACGACGACGATCGCGACCGATCCGGCGCAAACGCCGTCATCCGAAGCTCCATCAACCGCTCAACAGGACCCTGCGCCCGGAAGCTTCTTTGTGCCCAGGAGCAGCCCCGTCACCTTGAATGCGACACCGCCCACAGCCGCTCCGGCAAGGTCCGGCTACGCACCGTCCGTTGTAATTCCCTTGACGAACCCGGCCCCACCGGTCGACCCGATGAGGGAACGCATGCGCGCACCTGCACTCATCGTTGATCTGGCTCAGGCCGACACGCGTTCGCCAGTCGGCGTCGTGCAAGTTCGTAGTGACAGCGGTCAAATCGAGGATGAACCGGCCGTCAGCGTTTCGTCCAGCACCACGAGTACAAGCCAGTCGCCGGCGACGCAGGGTACCATCGGCACACCTGTTGGTGGCGGCGCTGCACCTTCGGGCCTATCCGACACAGAGCGTTTCGCTACCCGCATCGGGAACGAAGAAGTCGAGGTTGCCGAGGCTCGCCAACTGGACCGCCTTGATCGCCTCGTTCCTCAAGGTGCGGTCATTGGTGCCGTCATGGAAACCGCCCTCAACTCCGACCTTCCTGGGTTCGCAAGAGCCATCATCTCGCGGGAAGTTCGCAGCTTTGATGGTTCGGCGATCCTGATTCCTCCGGGAAGCCGGGTGATCGGTCAGTACAAGTCCGGGATCGCGCAAGGCGCGTCGCGCGTTTTCGTGGTCTGGACGCGGCTGATCCGGCCGGACGGTGTTTCAATCGAACTTGCGTCTCCCGCCACGGATGACCTTGGTCGTGCAGGCATCGGGGGAAAGGTCAATTCCCATTTCATCCAGCGCTTCGGCGGAGCGATCCTCACGTCGGTGCTGAGCGGCGCGATCAACGCCGCGACCGCCAGCCTGTCGCGGGGCTCCATCTATGTTTCGAGCGCTAGCGAGGCGTCCAGCCTTGCTAGCCAAGCTGGACGGAGCAGTGATATTCCACCGACCATCACCACCCGGCAAGGTGCCACCGTGCGGATCTTCGTCGCCCGTGACCTGGACTTTTCGCGCGTTGGACCCGCGCGATGAACGCGCCGCGCCGTGTTTATCTGGACGCGTTCCTAACGCCGCTTGCCGCCTACCTTTCGCGGGACGATGTAACAGACCTGTATATCAATCGCCCGGGTGAATTGTGGACGGTGACGAGCGCTGGAACCGAGCGCCACGACGTTCCGGGGCTCGACGATGCGGCGCTGCTCCGTCTTGCGCGACAGATTGCCGCCTTTTCCGATCAAGGCATCAATCGGGAGCACCCTCTACTTGCAGCTACCCTGCCGGACGGCGCCCGAGTCCAGGTTTGCGCGCCCCCGGCCACGCGCGGCACTGTGATCGTTGCCTTTCGCAAACATAGCATGCCTGACCTTCGGCTGCAGGACTACCATATTGCGGGAGCCTTCGCCCGGGTCGGCGATGCAGCGCTTTCGCGCGCTCACCTCCGACGCGAGCTCGCCTCCACCCTAGCGAGCGGCGATACCCTCAAGTTCCTTGGTGACGCCGTACGCGCTCGGCAGACGATTGTGATCTCCGGCGGTACCGGAACCGGGAAAACAACTTTTCTCAACGCGTTGCTCAAGGAAGCGAGCGCAGACGAGCGTTTGATATTGATTGAGGATACGCCAGAGATACAACTTCAACAGCCGAATGTCGCGGGGTTGGTGGCGGTACGCGGACGCCTAGGCGAAGCGGCCGTGAGTGCGGCGGATCTGGTCGAAGCCGCTTTGCGATTGCGGCCGGATCGTATCATCATGGGAGAAATCCGAGGCGCGGAAGCGATTAGCTGGCTGAGGGCGGCTGGTACTGGCCATCCAGGATCGATCACTACGGTGCACGCCAATTCACCCGATGGAGCAGTTCAGCAATTGGCCATGATGTCGATGGCGTCCGGCACTGAATTGCGGCGCGACGAAGTGGTGGAATACATTCGAGGAACGGTGGACGTCGTCATTCAGCTCGGTCAGCAGGATGGGGAGAGATTGGTCACGGAGATCCAGTTCGGTGGGGAATGAGGAGCCTGACGCCCGCACCGTGGCATTAGCAGTTACCGGTGAGGATCAATAAGCGGATGGCCCACCGGGCGATGCTTGGTCTACTGGATACGTTGGCGGGGATGCGACCTCTGGTGTGCCAAGCAGTTGCTGCCATTTCCAACTGCCCGAACCAATGACCACATACATGCTGTGGTCGCCGAATGAGATGGGAATGAGTCGGGGCCCAGCCACCGCCTCTTCGAGGCAGGCCGGGTCGACGCTAGCGATGCCTGCGCCAATGGCAGTTCGAACGGCGGCCAGCGGTTCATTCGCCTGTTGCGCACCGGCGCTCCAATCTGCATTCCACAGCACGATCGCTCCCGCAATCGAGCGATATTGAGGTGGGGCATCCTGAATGGCCTGAACGGCTACAGGATCATTGTTAATCGCGTCCTTGACCGCACTTAACGTGTCGCAGGCGGCGCCAGGCGCGACGTCCTTCGCGACTTCAGGGACGTTGGTCTCGATAGGGGATTGCGGAACCGCTTCGGTGACCTGTTTGATCTGGCGGCGGAGGGGTGCAGAGGGGACCCTAGCTGTTGCTGTAACGGGTTTGCTGACATTCACCACCGCCATCGGTTTGGCTGGAACGGGGCCAACATGCGTCTTCTCACTTGCCCACAACACGGTAAAAAGAAGCAAAGCATGCATAGCCAGCACGATCGTAATCGTCGCAGCCCGCTCGGTGTGGGAAGTTGGCGATGAGCGAGTCATGGCGCTCATTTTGGTTTAAAAAATATCTATTCGGGTAGACAGATACGATACGTCGAAGCCCGCATGAGCGGCGAGCCGCGCGTGGTCCAAGATTTTCAGTCGACGCTGGCGTAGGCTGATCAGTCCGTCCGTCCTCAGCCGCTGCAACACGCGATTAAGGTGAACGGTGGATAAACCTAACGTGTCGGCAAGCGCCACTTGATTGATTCCGAACGGATGTGAGCCCTCCGCGTCAACCTGGCCTACCGATGCTAAGCGCGTTGCGATCTCACACAAGAAATGGCTCAATCTTTCTGACGCGCTCCGCTGCCCAATGTTGAGTAGCCACTCGCGAAGGATTGCACGGTCGATCCTCGAGAGTCTGGCAATTGCTCGCATGATCGCCGGCCGCGATTGAAGCAGTTCGAGCATCTGTGCTCTTGGAACTTTAACGACCACGCTATTCGTCAGCAGAGTAACACTGTGGTCGGGCGGTCCGTGCGTAATGAAATCCACGTCGCATACATCGCCGGGCAGCACAAAACCCAAGATCTGCCGCCGACCGCCGGTTAGCATCCGATAGCGGCACGCGACACCCGCCAAGAGGACACAGACGTGGTCACTGGAACAACCTTCATAGAAGAGATTGCAGTTTGCGAGCGCACGTTTCGGCTGCCCAGTCAGTCTCACCAACGCGCTAATGTCCTTTTCATCAAGTACTTCGACCCCTTGCAAGCGCGCAATTAGTGGATTGTCATGCCAAGCCGCTCTGCTCGCCTCCCCACGCGGAGCTGACAGGTTCCAGTTCCCGTCGCCTGGGAGATCCGCGCCTGATGCCGACATCCGCGAGCTAGAAGAAGAGCGTGCTGAACCGTCGTATCGAAGCATCGAAGTATCCAGACCAAGGATCTCAACTATAATCTAAGATACGTTCGTCAACGCACAAAGGATGCATAGCTTGGATCATTATGGCTGCTGTCCAATCAGATTGAACGGATAACCGTCAGCCAACGTCTAATCACGAGCGAGCTGATTGACTGGATTGAGCGTCCTTCTGCCGAGTGCGCCTCAGCGGGCGCAAACCGGTGTCGCCCAACCCCGTTAAGATCTGGACGGCATGGTGGTCCGCTCTTTCACTGATCGAGCGCCTGCTTGCCGGCCTTGGCGACCACGCCGCGACCGTTTTCAATAGGCGCTGAGCTAAAGTTGGATTAATGGCCGAGTAACTGGCGTTTATAGATCGCGTAGAAGCTGAAAAACAACAAAGCTTGTTTATTGATTGGCGACGCCCCTTAGCATGGGTTGGCTTCGTGTTTGCGTGGCAAGTGTTGCGGAGCTTACCTGTGCAGCGACTACGTAGTATAATTTTTTCTACCCTCTGCTCCTTGGCATGGTCATCGATGGCAAGCGCCCAGATGACCCCTCCTTCAGCATCAGTGCCTGATCCCAAGAGCCTTGGCGATATTATCGTCACCGGCCGTCAGCTGAACTTGGTTGGCGAAGCAATCTCCGCATCGGAAGGTTCGATCGGTCGACAGGAGATCGCCTCTCGGCCCTTGCTGAGGGCCGGTGACCTGCTCGAGTTCGTGCCCGGACTGGTTGCAACCCAGCATTCGGGCAGCGGCAAGGCTAATCAATACTTTCTGCGCGGGTTCAATCTCGATCACGGCACCGACTTCGCGACCTTTGTCGATGCCATGCCGGTCAACATGCGCACTCATGGCCATGGCCAGGGCTGGACAGACCTCAACTTCCTCATCCCAGAAGCTGTTGACCAGATCCGCTATCGCAAAGGCACTTATTATGCCGATGTGGGCGACTTCTCGTCGGCTGGATCGGCTCGATTCGAACTCGCCGACTCTATGCCGCACGGCACTCTTGAGGTTACCGCCGGCTCATTCGGTTACCTGCGCGGTGTGGCCGTTGGTTCGGCCAAGATCGGTGGCGGCGACCTGCTCTACGCGGGCGAATATCAGACCTTTGATGGGCCGTGGGACGACATTGAGGAAGATGTCCGCAAGAGGAATGGTCTGCTGCGGTTTAGTGCGGATGTTGGAGGCGGGCGAACACATGTCACTTTAATGGCCTATGCTAACAGCTGGAACTCGCCGGACCAAATCCCTGAGCGCGCGGTCGAGCAGGGGCTGATCTCTCGCTTTGGATCGATCGACTCGACCCTTGGCGGCAAGTCATCGCGATACAGTCTGTCGGGGGGCTGGACCGGAAGCGCGATTGGCGGACGGCTCAGCGTTGAAGCCTATGCCATCGACTCCTCACTCGATCTGTTTTCAAACTTTACTTACCTTCTAGACGATTCCGTCAAAGGCGACCAGTTCCGCCAGGTCGATGAGCGCCAACTCTACGGCTTTGAGGTTTCTCAGCAGTGGAGCCAAGACCGCAGCCGTTGGCGAGTTGGTGCCGATGGCCGCTACGATGACATCGGCCGGATCGGACTGTTCAAAACTCTAAAGCGAACACCCGTCAGCACGGTGCGCGAAGATGCGGCTGGGCAATCCAGCATCGGCCTGTTCGCGAGCAATGAGTTCACCTTCAGCGACAAGTTGCGCACCTACGCTGGAATTCGCTTTGACCACTTCCGCTTTAATGTCGACGCCAAGTCGCTGCCCGAGAACTCGGGCAAGGCGCGCGATAGTAAGGTGTCACTCAAAGGCAGTGTCATTTATCAGCCGGCCAAGACACTTGAACTCTATTTGAGCGCCGGACACGGTTACCACTCGAACGATGCTCGCGGCACCACGATTAACATTGATCCGGTCTCGGGCGATCCCGCGCAGCGCGTCGATCCGCTGGTCGCGTCATCAGGCAGCGAGCTTGGCGCGCGCTTGTTCGTGACCGACAAGGCGCAAGCTACCTTTGCCGCCTGGAGGCTCCGGCTGGACAGCGAGCTTTTTTTCGTCGGCGACGCGGGCAACACTGAGGCAAGCCGCCCGAGCAAGCGCGACGGCGTTGAACTCGGGATGCATTACTTCGCCAACAAGAACTTCAACGGCGAAGTTGAACTGTCCTACACAAGGTCCAAGTTCCGCGACCGCCATCCCTTCGGCAGCGCCATCCCGGGATCGATCCCGCTGGTTGTCAGCGGCGGCTTAACCGCCAACAGCGACAATGGCTGGCTGGCGACCGCACGGGTGCGCTACTTCGGCAGATATCCGCTGATTGAGGACCGCAGCGTCAAGTCGGCCGGATCGCTGCTGGTCAACTTGCGTGGCGGACGCGGCTGGGGGCGGTTTGGGGCTTTCATCGACCTCTTCAACCTGCTCGACAGCAAGGACCATGACGTCGATTACTTCTACGCGTCACGCCTGCAGGGCGAACCGGATGGAGGTTCCGAAGACATCCACTATCACGTTTTCCAACCCCGCAGCGTCCGCATGAGCCTGCGATATTCATTCTAGGAGTTTGCCGCCTGGCGGCTGACTTGCTGCGGCGGCTTCAAGATCACCTTGCACCAGACATCGGCGCCTGAAAACTGTTGGAATGTCCAATAGCAGTCAGACACTGGACTTGCTGATCGCATCAAGCATCGTGCTGCAATGCGCGACACGTCTGCGAAGGTGCTGATCGCCAAAGGTGCAGCGAAAAAGCGAATGGCGGCGAACCGATGCCCGGCCAATGCCCGCTATGGGTCGAAAGCGGACAAATCCGGCCCGCACCTCGATCGTCTGCTTTTCGGATCAGCTGCCCCAAAAGCAGGCGGTCCGCTAACGGCCACAAACGGACAGAGGGCAGGGATGCAAGCTATGCACCACTGCAACGAGTCGGGCGGTCTGGATCCCAATGCTGCTGTTCAGCGGCTAGCCCGAGAGAGTCAGCAGTAAAACTAGCCTCGGAGCTGACTAGCATGCGTCAGCGCCTCGTAGCGTTGAGCCATCTTCAAGTGAGCCAGACGGGCGTTGGGGTGCTTTGCCTTCACTGCCGCCGTAATCTCCTGAGAAGCACGCTGTGCAAAGTATGGCCAGTCGCTTTCCTGGATGGAGATTGGTGGCGTGGCTAGCTCTGCCAAGTTCTCAAACTCATTCGCGAGCCGCAGGAGTAAGGCGTGCTCTGGTCGTCCAGCGAACTCTTCGGCCCAGAAACGGCAGTCTGCGGCTTCATTCGCCAAGGCATCCTGAGACATGATGTATCCGGACTAGTTGCTGAGAAAGCAGCGTTATCTCGTCGCTTCTCAACACCCGGTTTCTCATCATGGTTGGCTGGCCATTAAGCATCCCCCGCTCGGTGATAGCGGAGCGGTCTAGATTCAGAGGCACTTGGCAAAGGTCTGCTTAGCGGCAATCGCTCGCCCGAAAGCGAACGTTGGCTGACCTCCAGCAGGCATTGCTAAGGGCTGGTGAAGACATTTGCTCGGCGGCGATCCTCGGGGCAATGTGAGCATGAGTTCGACGGCTGCTTTGCCACTCCGGGGTGAGGACCATCCTATGCGATCCTGTACGTAGACGCGTCTGGCCCATCCGCGAGTTGGTCTGGCCACTTGTCCTTGTGGCCATGTTGGTTTCGCCCGCGAGTGCAGGCGTTTCGCAGCGCTTACCTGAAGTAATCCGCCTCTGGCCTGGCCAGCCGCCGGGTAGTCCGGACTGGACAGGGCCAGAGCAAACGGCTGAAGCGGTGCAGGCGATGCGATTAGTTAGGTCTAAGTACAGGCAATTCGGGATCGCTGGAAATCGGATCGGCATGCTCGGCTTCTCGGCTGGAGCTATGACCACCGCCATCGTTGCGGATGCAAGTGACCCGGCTGTTCGGCCAGACTTCGCGATCTCCTTGTATGGAGCCTGGCTGAACACTTCCGGTCTGTCCGCCAACGCCGCTCCTCTCTTCGTGGTTGCTGCACAGGATGATAGCGAAGCCCCGGCAAGCCGGAGCGTCGATCTGTTCGCCAGGTGGACAAGTGCAAAGCGGCCAGCCGAGCTGCACCTCTACGAACGCGGTGGGCATGGCTTCGCCTTTCGCGCACATAAGCTGCCGGCAGATCTCTGGACGAACGCGCTTGAAGCCTGGATGGCTAAGCGCGGCTATCTCCAGCAGTGAGTCGGCGAGCACAGCCTCCTTCGTTCAGGGACCATGCTTCCAAGTCCCGTTCAAGGCTCGCTGTGGCACTCATGGGCTTCAACCGCCGTGCATTTGGCACATGCGCTTGCCTGTGACGGCCGGTGATCCACACGGCTGGTGACTGTGCATCTTAGCTGAGCAGCGTGGTGACAGGTACGCTAGCGATTTTGTTTACCCGTGCCTGCCATATGCGCGTCGCTCCGCGCGAATCGGAGCCAGGCCGGGTCGAGCGAAGCAGGGCGCTCCCCGGTCTGAACTCCCCTTGCGAGAGCCAACTCAGGGCATTCGCTAAACGCTTGTCGGGAGTCATCTTGATCGGCTTACCATTCCGGTCGCCCCAATCGTTAACTTGATCGACAAGTTGTCGTGCCAAATTCAACAGGGTGCCAGTTGCAGACCAATCATGCGTTCTCTCGAACACGCTCGCTGATCTCGGCCCGTCGTCTTTCCTCGAACAGTTCGTGCTGAGCCACGGTCCTCTTGGCTCTGCGCTCCCGAATGGAATGCCAAAGCAGGCCGGCCAACACGATCGGCGGTGGCGTCATCCAAGCCAGTGCCAGCCACAACCAAATCGACATCACAAGTCTCCTAGCCCAGTAGGTCAGCCCGACGGACAACTATCAAGCCGCGGAGTCAGGCTGTCCCAAGTCGAGACGCGGGATTGCAAAGGCGCTTAGGCGCGGGTTGATGAACCCGGCATCCAACCTCGGTCATCAAGCAGACAGGTTGGAGAAATTGGTTTCGGAGATCAGGTCAGCGCTAGAACAGCGAGGCAGAGGAGGAACCAGAGAACCACGGAAGCTGCAACAATCAGAAGGATGCGAGGGCCGTGAAGCCGAACATAGGTGACGTCAGGGCCGAACAGCATGTGTCCCCCTGACGAAATAGCGGTGCATCAGCGATACGCCATGAGAGGTCAGTCTGATCCACACCCGACGCCCGTCAAGCTGATCGTTTGCTCGCGCAACCAGATTTCTATCTTCTAATGCTGCCATCCAGCGGGCAGCCGTCGTCAAGGGCACCCCCGCAACATCGCTGATACCGGAGATTGAGCTACAGCGCTGCCGGAGCTCGTTCGCGTAAAGCTCCAGGAGCATGTCCCATGCTGGGTCGGCAAACAGATTTTCGCCAAAGAGTTCAGCTCTGACTCTCCGAGAGTTCTGAACAAGCGCAACCTGCGCCTCCTCCCCTGAAACATCGTCGGCCGGTGCGGACCTCGGCACGCTAACGTTCTGCAATGCCATATCAATCCCCTTCATCGGCTCCCTCCGCTATCACAATGGCTGAACGAATTGCTGGCCTTTGCGCACAAGATGTGCAGTAACTTCATGGCCTTGCGAGCCTGAGGAGCGTCTTGTGAAAGTCCTCGTAGATGGAGAGTCCAGGATCGCTCAGAGTCGCGTCACATTCGTCAGGCTGCTTGGTTTGCAGTTGCGGCTCATGGAGTTGTGGCGAGAAGCAGCCGGAGGACACCAAGAGGCGCTCGTTCAGATGGCTGTTGGCGCGATTAACGGTGATCGAGTGACTCGAAGCAATTCCGAAGCGCACTTGCGAAGCATGGATAGAGCCATGCCCCTTTCTCTCATGACCAAATGCAATCTGAGCTCGATTGCCGCGGCAACAGGACTAAATCGCGAAACAGTCAGACGTGTTGTCAATCGCTTGACCGTGAATGGACCGCTTGTCAGATCTCCCGACGGTTCAATCAATTTCAAGGACGGATGGACTCAGGGGCCTGAGACACGGAGACTTGGCGAAGCTCAACTGGATGAGTTCCGCCGAACCGCAAACTTGCTTCTCCGTGAAGGTGTGCTCTCGGATAAGGAATAATGCGTCCAGCATCTTATCTCGGACAGGATGCCGACACGCTCCCGCTGATGCCGTGTAGGTCCGCAGTGGCCGGAAGCGGAACTTCGCACGCGATACGAGCGCACGAGTGGTGTAACGTTTCATGATGTGCGTAGGGGCGGTCGGTACCGAGTGAAATCCTCCATCTGGTGCGTCACAGCTTCTCGTTGGCCAAGTGTTCGTAAGGCCTATCGCTTTGATCCCGCCGAATTGTGCGAATATCTCGTTGCTGAAGGGTGCTTCGAGACCGTTGGCGATTGTGTCGCGGGCTTTCGTGCTAATGCCGCAAACTCTTGCCAGTCGATAAAGGCAAGCGGATCTCTCCAGCGGAATGGCTATCGTAATTCGGGCGAATGCGTGAAGTTCTTCGATAGCCAGTGGGACTAATCACCGGGCCAGGACGCGACGTTGGCGTTCATGGTCGAGAAGCGGTGAACCGGCACCACATCTAAGAAATAAGCGGAATCATCGGCCTTTAACTCTTCACTTATTTTCATCAGCTAAGAGTAGCCTGCACGCTCCGGTGCTCGCATGGAAATAGTTCATGGATCGCGTCTGCCGAATTGTTGGTCATAAACGAAGTAGGTCGGCCATTCGCCCTATCATGAACACGCTTCGCACTGAGTGCAGCAGGTGTGGAGGTTCGCTAGTCCGGTCAGAAGGTGGCGAGTGGGTGGAGGTCTCATCGGCCATTGGCAAAGCTACCCTAAGCGCTGATCCGCAAAGGTTGTTTAACTCCCGCTCCTAAGGCTGATACGATCGCCAAGGCGATCGACTTGATCGTGTCTGTGGCGGAATCATTCCGTTGAGCGTTGCAATGCCCCTGCTCGGTAGCGGTACCCTCTTGCAACGCTGCAATCGTCCTTAATCTCAACCATACGGTTCCCGCTACAGCAAAGCCGCCAAGCTCCATAAGATCGGCACCGCTGCTTCTACTGTCGGCAAAAGAAGACGGAGATGGTATGATTGCTGAGTCTTGGACGATTAGGGGCATCGACCAATGGATACGCCAGAGTTCGAAATTTCCACAGAAGCCAATCGCGAGCTAAAGACGGCAGGCGGACGATCCGAAGCGGTTCAAGGGACGGCTAGGCAAGCTGGCGAAGTACAAGCCGGTGATGAAGCCCGAGTGACTGATTACCATGAAGCGCTAGTGCACGCTGGCATGGCCGAAGGTAGTGCAGCGTCCTCGCCGACTTCGCAAATGGCCGACCCCTCCTTTTTAGGAGAACTGGCTTTCCCGCTGGGTATGCTAACTTGCTTAGTGCTAGCGGGCTTGCTCTTTTACTGCCTCGGATAAGACTGGGAACGCTTACTCGCTCGACCCTGCCCACCGCTGACATGGGGATCTACGCGATGCATAAAGTAGAAGCATCAATGGATGCGGGAGAGGCACCGAATGACATCGAGATCAATCGCGGGCGCGATGGCTATATGCCTAGGCCTATCGGCCACACCGGCACGAGCGGAGCTGTCGGCCACGCAGTTCCTTGAGGAAGTCGATAGCTCCGATGCCAATCGGTCAGCGATATCCAAGGCGATACTACTTTCGTATGCCCATGGCATGTCGGTCGCGAACGGAGCGATCAGGGAACGGGGGAACGCACCCCTGTATTGCCCGCCCGAAAAGGTTGTCCTGACGGATGTGCAGATCGTCGACATGCTTCGCCAGCAAACCCAACGAACACCCCTTACCTCTGAAGAGTCCACGGGGCAGGCACTACTTCACGCCTACATAGCGACGTTTCCCTGCGTCGAGCCCGGCAGCCGGTGAACTAGTCGCTCAGAACTTTGGGACTAGCTGCCATCGTCGCTTTGAATGGGGACTGAAGGCTGAGAAGGGGCTTGGGGAGCTGCAACCGGCTCAAAGGGCTCCTCTGCCGGCAGCATTGAAATCGGTGCCAGGTCGGCCGCTTCGCTGTCCAGACCGCGTCTGGCTTTGGCCTTAGCCTGCGCTTTTGGCTTGTCCTCTTCCGTCACCGGGAGATCGAAGTCGGGGCGGTCCGTTGAGAATGGCATCTCTAAGGGTGCAACAGACACTTCGGGGGACGGTGGCGGCGCATCTGATTCGAGTTCTGGATCCAGCCGATCGATAACATTGTCCGGCGCGGAAGCCTGGTGAATGTCCGCATCGGTAAGCACGTCGCTTTCGCTGGACCCGCAGCCTGCCACAAGCGAAGCCGCCATTAGAAGCATGATCCTGGGCATGTTTCTCAGCGCTCCTTCGATCAAAGGGCCGGGACGGTGGCAATATGAGCCGCATAGCGTCGCAACGTTGCAAGCATCAACTCCGATTTAATAACTGCCGCTGTAACCGAAGGTCATGCAGCAACCATCTCTCGTCGAACGAGCATTTCAGATCGCCCGATCAGGCCAAGCCAACAGTGTGGAAGATGTCCGTCTCGCGCTAGGCCGCGAAGGCTATGACCTGTTCACTGAGCACATGGGGCTATTCACCAGGCGGCAGCTTAGGGCGCTGATCGAGCGAGATCGACCAAGACTTGTCCATCGAGAAAGTGAGCATTGTTCAGTGGAGTGGCCCCTACCTTCGACGATGGATGAAAGCAGCGGGTAGGGTCTAACAAAGGGTCAAAAAGGTATCACACGCGTTCGTGGACCGTCCGATTAGGTAAGCCCGGTGAGCTTGAGCAAGTGGCGTCAGACAGCGGTTCGTGTGTCAAACGTTAGGTCATTTGCCTCATAACGAGGCCGCCTGCAGAGGTGCTACAGCAGATAGGTTTGCATTTCGGCTAAGCGACTGGCCGGCAAGTGCTGACTTCTAAGGGCTCCTTCGTGGAGCTTGTTCGAGCGCGAATGAGGGCCCGAAGCTGCTTGCCTGTGCTTGGCCCGATGCTGGTGGTTACCTGCTCATACCCTTCCCAATTTTAGATCTGGCGGATATCTTCAACGCTCCGCACGTCGCCCGATTGAGCGATTTGGAAGGCGCGCTCAATGAGAGAGGCTCGTTGCTGCATGCCCCATCATACGGCGCTGGATACTGCCAATGTCAATACGGATCCGCCACGACCTATTCAGGATCATCGAGCAAGGGACCCGGCCTAACCATTCAGTTAAAGCAACTGCAGTACTCAAGAATTAGCAACTAACTTCTCCAGCCTCGGTTATACGCTGATACTGAAAACGGGCAGTGGGCGTCAGTTCTGGTTAGTGATAAGTAGTCTGAATAACGCCGTTGCTAGCGGCGGTCGCATATCTACTTAGGGGGCAGTGTGTCAGGTTCTGGGTTCGGGAACGATGGTCATCTCGTCGCCGTTCGGGGCCACTTGAAGTCGGCGCTTGACTTGCTCGACGAAGTTGGAGCGCCATCTCACATCGGAGCGCAAGTCGATGTAGTGCTTCATCGTCTTGACGAGCTCATATCTGGAGACTCGATAGCTGCAGGGATTGAGCCGGGCGACTAGATCGACACGAACGCCGAGGCCCACTGGTCCGCAAGACTTTCCATCTTCGATGCGCCCGTGACCGTCAGCCGGTAAGCCGAGCAGTTTGGCGGCTCCTTGTAGGTTGCCTCCGGTATTAGCTCTCGCTCTTCCAGGGCAGGGACCCCCCAACGTGCCTGCGGCGATCGAGCGTGGCGTTCTTGAGGCGCGCGAGATCATGACTGAGAACACAAAGCAGGGCCGTATCGAGCTCCGTCACTACATAAAGGTGCGCGACGATGCCGGAGGAACTCTTGCGGTGATCCCGTTTGAGGAAGCAGTCACCATCGTTCGCGGGGGCTTGCGGGTTTAAGCGGAAGTTACGTCAGGACCGTTCTCAGTCATGCGTGGCTTGCCCCCAAAGGATGCATGATGAGTCGGATATATGACTTCGCGGCGAACAAGCGAAGTCAGGCTCAATAACTTGAACTACGTTGGCGTCGTTTCGATAGGCTTGCCGATGCGGTTACCCCAATCATTGAATCGAAAAGCACGGGTGCCGTGCTGGCCGAGCTCTGCGCCATTGGTCCTAGGGGGCGCGTGGAAGGCGAGCCTCAGTCGGCTTTAAGTAGAAAGATCATATCAGCGAGTGCTTCAGCAGAGCGGCGAACGTCAAACGGTTTAGGATCGTTCAACACCCGCATCACGTAATCGGAGACGTAATGCGATGGACCACTATAGGCCATGCTCCAGTCTGGGAAGCGTCGTTTCGCGAGTGGGTCGCAAAGAACGATCTGCACCTCATCGTGCCTGGGATCACGGCTAATTGAAGCCAAGAGACTGTATATCGAAGCTTCATCACCTTCGAGAACCTGCGCAAAGTGTGACCCCGTGAAGAGGAGCGCGCCGGTGATGCCAGCTGTTGGGTTGAAGCCCAAGGCGGTATCGAGGATGCGGTTTAGCTCGCCTCCTTCGTACTCTGGCGCAATATTGCATCGGCTCACGTACATGAGCGTTTTTAATGACATGCCGCTTGCCTCTGTCCTATTCTATTTGCGGCATAGCACGAGCTCGTCCGTTGCACGTCGCTGAACCTGCGCTCGTATTCGCCCGTCTTGGGGCTATCGGCTCACCACTGTGCCAAACTCGGGATAGCTTGCGGTGATCAGACGCCACTACATCACGCCTGCAGCGTTCGGTCTTGCATAAGCTTTTAACCTTTAAAGCCCAACCTGCTTGCACGCCGCATATTCGGATAGATCCACA
This sequence comes from uncultured Sphingomicrobium sp., assembly GCA_964243335.1. Taxonomy (GTDB): domain Bacteria; phylum Pseudomonadota; class Alphaproteobacteria; order Sphingomonadales; family Sphingomonadaceae; genus Sphingomicrobium. The sequence goes on from CAXTED010000002.1 coordinate 553,019, forward strand.
TGACAAGCTCAACACTTAATCTATTGGCTGTTTTTCTTGGACTGGGCGTCTTCGCCGTGATCGTGGCAGTTGGATGGCGCAGTGTTCAGAACCGCCGTATTCTGCGCTTGCAGGGCGCCAATGGACAAGAAACTATCATCATTGCCCGTGAAGACGACGACGTCAGCAGCGTTGTCACCACAAGCGAAGCGCAACCCGCGCCTACTCCGGCTACTATTATAGCCCATCCAGCCGCTGCGGATGTAGGGTCGCGACAGAATACGGACGGAAGATACAAGTAAGCATCTAAATCTATTCCGTGTCGGCCACAGGCTTCCGGCCTCGCTTGGATGGCTTTGCCGCAGGGGCCGGTGCTTCTGTAGAAGGTGCGTCGGTGCGGGGCTTGCGGCCCAGCCCGATCTTCTTCGCCATCGCCCGACGAACTTCAGCGTAAGCGGGCGCTACCATCGGGTAGTCGGGCTTAAGGCCATAACGCTGGCGATACTGATCCGGCGTGAGGCCGTGACCTGCGAGATGGCGACGGAGGGTCTTGTAAGGCCGGCCATCGATCAACGAGATGATGTGCTCCGGAGATGACAGGGATCGGCGTGCAGTGGTAGCCGGCTTGTACTCTTCGGCGGGCGGGCTGTTCGATGCCGCTTCCGGCACTGCCACAAGACTCCTGACTGCCTCAAACATCGACTGGAGGAAGTCTCGAACGTCCGTTGCCTGAGCACGCGTGTTAGCATTGGAGAGCCAAGCAATAGTCAGCTCGGCCGCAAGTTCTTGCGCACCCTGATCTGCGTCTTCAGCCATGTGATCAATTCCTTGTGGATCGGTGTGTCTTTTGGTTGATTAGTCGGCCGCGTAGCACCACTCCAACGCTCGTCGAAGTGGTGCCTTGGGCGGTGTCTTAGATTGGGAATACGCGAACAACGACCTGCGTACGGGCGTCAATTTGGTATACGTTCCGGCCGTCCGAGCGGAAGTAGAACCCGCCACCGTCCCGATACTGCGACTGGAGTTGATAAGGAACTGCCGACAGGTTCGCGGATGCTCGCTGACCAACTTGCAGGGCTCCTCTGCCAAGGACGTTGTCGATCAACCCGCCAAGACCGCTGCGAGGCGCTTGTTGCGGGTAGCCCACAGCATCGTCGTCCAACCGGCCGTTTCGATTGTAATCACGATCGTCCCAGCCATCATTGTTGGCGTCGATGCGCCCGGCAGCGTAACCGTTGTTCGTGTAGCCGTCGTCCCGGTCCGACTGTGCGTAGCGGCCTTGGGCACCACCATCAGCTTGGCGAAGCTGTTGCCTTACCGAGCGAATTCGCTGCTGCAACGTAGCGATTTCCTGGCCAGTGTACCCGTTGTACGCATACTGCTGATTAAGACGGGTCAGTTCCCTAAGCTGCTGTCGTAGAGGCACTGCTTCTTGGCGGTTGATCGCACCCGAACGCACACCTTCTTGGAGGCGCGTCTGCAGCTGTGCGATGCGGGCGGACGTGTTCCCGTTCCCGTACGCATTCCCATAAGGTTGCGCGCCATTTGGGTAGCTTTGCGCTGAAACAGGACTCGCGACAGTCAGAAGAGCCACACTGGCTCCGATGATAATAACTTTGAACATTTGCTTTTCCCTTTGTAACTTGTCAATTGCTCGTTGGCGATAATCGTCGTGGACTTATCCTGAACAAAAGTCTTCTGGCAATCTAAATCATAGAAGAGAGTTATGTTCCGCAGTTCATTGTCCAAAGTGGCTAGCACGCACAGTGCCCAAGTAGCCGCACTAAGTATCCATGTTGTAGTATCGCGATTGAACGTCCGATCCGCGCTCGGATGCGTCGGTACTCACTGTCAGCTCTTTATCCGGCACAGCCCCACTCCCTGACTGCAAGCGGGAGCTTTTCTGATGTCTCGCGGTCAACGCGATGCCTGTTGCGAGCCGCGTCAATTTCGGAGAATTAACAGGACTAAGAGAAACGAACGACCGAGATAATGCTTTTCACGCTAACTTAGGCTTAGGGGTCGATTACGCGTACCAATCTTAGAAGGCCGCTGCACCCAATCTGCTAACCTGCCCGTTCTCTGTTGGTCCTCACCCACCGGAGCATGCATGGCGCGATATTTCTTCCATACACAAACAACCATTCGGATCACTGACGACGTTGGCTTTGAGCTATCCAGTCCGCTTGAGGCGAGACGCCAGGCGATAGCGACAAGTGGCGAGATGCTGCGCGACGGTCCTGAAGGGTTCTGGTCATCGCGCCCGTGGAGTGTGTCTGTGACGGACGACAAGGGCTTGGTCCTATGGGAACTGTTTATGGACGGCTTCGAGTCCGGCGCAGCACCGCGCGTCTAAGCCACAGGCGACGAACCAGTTTTTGCTGTTTCCTTTAGTGAGTCTTCACTTTGAAACATAAACGATGTTAATGAGGGGCATCACTGGCCCTTAATCCGGCCATCCAGTGACTGAGAGACCACGTGCTCCCGCCTACGCGGAGAGCACTATGTCCGATCAGCTGAACACCACCCTGATGCCCCTTGTGACTAAGCTCGACTATTGGGCCGAGTTCGAGGAGGCTGACAAGCAAGCCATTCTGGACCTCCCGCACAACACAAGGGTGCTTGAGCGTAACGCCTATATCGTGAGGGAGCGTGCGGCGACGACGCACTCATGCTCTCTGGATTCGCGATCCGGCACAAGATTGTCGGGGATGGCGCACGGCAGATCGTGGCCATCCACATGAAAGGCGACATGGTGGACCTCCAGAACTCTTTTTTGGGCGTAGCCGACCATAGCGTTCAGGTGCTCACTCAGAGCAAAGTCGCCTTCGTGCCCCGTGCGGCAATCAAAGCCTTGGCGTTTGACCGTCCACGCGTCGGCATGGCGATGTGGTTCGATACGCTCGTTGATGGCTCTATCTTCCGGGAATGGATCGCCAACGTCGGCAGACGGAACGCGCAGATGCGGATGGCGCATCTCCTCTGCGAGTTCTCGCTGCGGCTCAAGCTAGCGGGGCTTGGCGAGGAAACGGAGTACGAACTGCCGATGACGCAGGAGCAACTCGCCGACGCAACTGGCATGACCCCAATCCATGTGAACCGGACGCTTAGGGCACTGGAGGCCGACGGACTTATCACACGCTCAAGCAGCCGAAGCGTAATGATTGGAGACTGGAAGAACCTGGCAGCAGCTGGCGACTTCGACAGCAACTACCTGCACCTGCGTGCGAACGCGGCGACGCTAGATTGATCGTCTTCTTCCCAGCCATTGCGGACATTCCGCTACTGCAGGGTCTTGAAACTCCGCTTGCCGCTAGGAATTACTCGACCGTGCTCATCTGGACACTGCACGGCTCCGAGCAGCCGGCGTCGAGGGTAGATCCCTTCGACCAGAGTTGGAATGCTTGATAGCCGTTGCAGCTGACGAGACACGCGAAAGGGGAGCCAACTACCCACTATAATTGCTACTGCTCGCTTGGAGACCGATCGTAGAATTCAACCTGCATCCGCATTGAACCGAGCGGTTCGACCAAATGCGGTTGTTCCGGAAGCACAAGCCCAGGATGCTCGGGATCGAGGACCGTCTCGGAGGCTGGGTCGAGCAATCGGTAGCGAAGCCGGCCTTCAAGGACGCGGATGACACCCCAGACGCCTGCCTTGGTGCGGTGCTCCTTGCGCAACCCGGCAGGTAGCGTGTTCTCGTCGAACACGGGGGTGCACTTGTACGGCGTTGGCGCGCTCATAGCGATTTGCCTGCGAACCGAACGGCAGAAGCCGTAAACCGGCTCAGGTCACCTGTTGCCCGGTCAGCACGCACTGATAGCCTGCCCGTCAACGCGTCAGAGGGTATACGTGGGTTACAGTACGGCTGGCCGCATCCAACTGGTAGATCCTCACACCATCGAACCGATAGTATCTGCCGTTTCCATCCTGGTACTTGCCCCGGTACTCTGCTGGAACAGCCGACAACTCTCCGGACTCACGCTGGCCAACTTGTAGACCTGCAACTGCGGAGCCATCCGCACCTGGCCGGTATAGCTCCTTTTGATCTTCGCGAAGCTCGCGGCGAGCCTGGCGCAGGTCCTTGGTTTCCTCACGAACCTCGTTGATCGTGCCAGTCCGCTTCGCGGCGGACAGCTCCTTCTGTTGTTTCTCAACATTGTCGCGGTCAGCGCGCACCTCTTCTCGCTGACTGGTGGCGCAGGCAGCAAGTGAGATGGCAGCAAGGCTAATGAAGATCGCGTTACGCATGGTACGCTCCTAATTAAGATGGCATTCGTGCGTAGATCTAAGAAATACGAACCAGGGCAATAACGCTCTAGCGATCACGCAGAAGCTTACGTTATGAGGAACTTATACACGCATCTGTTACAAATGTTAGCCTTCGATCGCATCTGAACGTGCGTCATATCCACAGCTCGATCGGCGCATTCACGCTGTGATCGCTTCTGCTCCGCGAAGCTCAGCTAAGCACCCAAACTGGATGTATAGTTAAGAGATTTGCCGTGAAGCCTGGTTAAGAGAGGATTGATGAATTCCACTATATCTTTGGGCAATCAGCCTTCAGACGCTTCCGAGAGGCACGATGTGACATCCATGTCCGTATTCGCCTGGTGACTCTTATCCTTGTCGTTGATGACGATGAGCTTGTCACGGATATGGTGCGCGCCGGGCTTGAGAATGCTGGCTACACTGTAGGAACGCTAAGCGACGGACGCGGTGCGCTCCAAATTATCGAGTTCAAGAAGCCAGCACTAGTCCTGCTGGATTGTTCGATGCCGCATGTCCCCGGTGTCGAGGTTCTTCGCCGGATACGAGCATCTCGATTATGTTTCGATGTGCCGGTCCTCATGTTGACAGCTCGCAGCAACCCGATCGACCGCGACATCGCGATGCGCGCGGGCGCAACGGGTTATCTTTGCAAACCTTTTGATCTCGAACACCTCGTGTTGAGAGTGGAGGAGGTAATCAACGACGCCCGGCTCGGAGTTGCAACGGCTACCACACCAACGAACAACAAACGGGTAAACCTGTGATGTACATCCAAGGATGCCCTGAGTTTCAAGCGTGAGTCCGGCCATGCTGCTGCAGAGCGCGACGGCCGTAACTGTACTAGCTACCGTAGCGTACGCACCGCCGGCTCATGGCTTTATGGTGATACTGCCGGTCATCTCGACGGCGCAGCCAGCGATCATGGCGACACGAGCTGGCGGGCTCATCATTTCGTCAGGCTCAGCGGTGGGCTCAATCGTGGTATTTGGCGACCGCGCTCGGATCCTGCCTGCTGCTCTCGTGGATGGCAGCATCGTCCTATCCACAAGTAGTCGCGGCTGTGCCGGACAACAGGGAACATGAAATTTCCGGAAGGGTCGATTGAGGGAGCTCGGAGGGCAGGAACGCTTCTGCTCACGGCATGCCTATGGGCAAGCACCGTGGTGCTCGCCGGGATCGGTTTAGCGCTGGACTTAGGCGATACTTGGCTGGCAACCGGGCTCTCGATACTCCTCAATCTAGTGCCGACTTGGTCCTGCTACAGGAACAAGGTCGACACTCAGACGCGAATGTCGTTCGGCGTCGCGGCAGCGCTGCACCCGGCTCTCTTCATCTACGTGTTCCAAGGTCATGCATGGCAGATGGACCTGCACATGTACTTCTTTGTGGCGCTTGCCGCATTGACGGTGCTTTACGATCGGCGCCCGCTGATCGCGGCGGCGGCGATCATCGTGGCTCATCACCTGATCCTTCAGGCAACTGCCTCGGCTTGGGCCTTTGCTGGAGGAGCAGACTACGAACGGGTCCTTCTGCACGCCGGAGCGCTCGTCTTAGAAACACTAGCGCTGTCGATACTCACCACCCGTCTCGCCAGCTTGATACAAGCACAAGTAACGTCTCGTCGGCACAGCGACCAACTTGCGGCCGCTGCGGCTGCTTCGGAGGAGCGTGCCAAGATTGCCCTTGCAGAGCTCGACGTCGACTATCGCCTCTTGGCCGAGAACTCCAACGATCTGATTGTCCGCACGAGCCTGCAGGGCGAGCGGCTATACGTGTCCCCAGCCTCCTTGCGAGTGCTCGGTTACAAGCCGGAGGAGCTGCTTGGCCAGCCGGCGCCGAACGAAATCCATCCTGACGACGACCTCCCGACTTCCTGTTTCAGAACACTTTTGAATGGAGCCGATAACCATATCTGCACCTATCGCCAGCGTCATAAGCTTGGCCACTACGTGTGGCTGGAGGCCAGTTGTCGCCCAATCCGCGACCCGGAAACTGGCGAAGCTTTAGAGTTCATTGCCACCCTACGAGACGTCGGTCGTCGCCAGCTTGCTGAACTGGACCGAGCCAAGGCAACGGCAGAATTGGAAAAGAACCACCGACTACTGCTGATGGCGGAGCAGATGGGAGGTGTTGGCCACTGGCGGGTAGACGTGGCAAACGCAACGGCAACCTGGTCCGATGTTGTCTGCGCAATCCATGGTGTGGACCCGGGGCACAAGCCTGATCTTGCCGATGCGCTCGCCGTTTACCATCCGGACGATCGTGCGCTCGTGCAGCAGAAAGTCGATGCAGCGCTTAGCGACGGTCTTGAGTATGACTTCAGCGCCAGGCTTATTCGGCCTAATGGCGCCATCAGGCACGTCATCTGCAAGGGTCGTCCGGAGACTGCTGCAGATGGGAGCGTTACGGGCCTGGTTGGGGTGTTCCAGGACGTAACCGATACCTACGAGGCGGAGATCGCGCTTCGGGAAGCAAGTCAGCACCTTGCGGATACCAATCGCATGCTAACGATGGCAGAGAGCGTCGCGAAGCTGGGACATTGGCGCGTTGATGACCTTGAGGGCCAGCACTTCTGGTCTGACGAGGTTTACCGCATCCATGGCGTGCCGCGCGAGAGTGAGCCGACCTTCGAGGGCGCGCTTGCGGCATACCACGTAGATGATCGTGAGCGTGTCCGCACGACGGTAGAGGCTGCGATCGCAACGGCAAGCGACTACCAGTTCAGAGCGCGCTTGTTCCGCCCAGACGGTACCATGGTACATATCCTCATACGGGGGGAAGTAGACTTAGCAGAAGATGGCACTGCCAAGGGACTATTCGGCATCATCCAGGACATCTCTGAGCAGGCTCAGGTGGAGCTCCTCCTCGAAGAACGTGAGGCACATTTTCGGCTCATTACCGAGCAGGCAAGCGACATCATCGTACGCTTAGACCTTGAAGATCGCTGCACGTACGCGAGCCCCGCGATGACTGAGGTGACGGGCTTCACGCCGGATGAAGTGCTTGGCGTAGACCTGATTGGCCTTATCCACAGCGAGGACCGTGGCGAGGTGCGGGCCCGTAACCAAGAACTCCGCGAGGGAAGTGCCGACCGCCTAGTTCTTCAGTACCGCACGCGTCACCGCGACGGTCACTGGCTTTGGCTGGAAGCTCACTCGAGGCTCGTGCGCAATGCGGACGGTTCTCCGTTGGAGGTGATTAGCGTTGTTCGCGACATTTCCGAACGCAAGGTGCTGGAGGCCCAGCTCGTGGATGCGCGCGAGCAGGCTGAAGCAGCGGCTCGCTTCAAGGCCAGTTTCCTTGCCGACATGAGCCACGAGATCCGCACGCCCATGAACGGCGTGGTCGGCTTCACTGACTTGCTATTGGCGGGCGAGTTGTCGCCCGACCAACGCCGCCGCGCCGAACTTATCGCCGACTCTGGGCGCAGCATGGTATGACTTCTCAACGACATTCTTGACCTCTCCAAGATACAAGCCGGTCAGATGACAATCGGGGCCGATACGTACAACTTGCCTCACGCTTTGGGGGCCTGTGCGAAGTTGGTACGGCCAGCGATTGAGCAGAAGGGCGTGGGGCTCCGGTTCGACTTCCCTGAGGCGTTGCCCAAGTTCTTCGTTGGTGATGGTTTGCGTCTTCGGCAGGTCATGCTCAACTTACTGGGCAATGCCGCCAAGTTCACGGCAGAGGGGCACATCACACTGCGCGCTAGAGTTATACAGCAGGTCGGTGGCCCGGTTCTGTCGATCAGCGTGGAGGACACCGGTCCTGGAATCGCGCTTGATCGACAGGCTGCTATTTTTGAAGAGTTCGCTCAGGCGGATGGCAGCATCGCGTCTCAATACGGCGGTACCGGCCTTGGGCTTTCAATCAGCGTCCGCCTGGCTAAGCTCATGGATGGGGAGCTGCGGCTCGAAAGCGAGCCCGGCCAGGGAAGCTGTTTCACATTAATACTGCCTTTTAGGCCTGCGCCGGATCAATCCCTAAGTGCGGCCGCCGAACCAAGTGCTCACGTTCCGGAGCGGCTCCTAAGCCGCGCGAACAACGTCCTGGTAGCCGAAGATCACGATATCAATCAGTGCCTGATTGCAGACATGCTAGATCGCTTGGGGTGCAAGCATGCGCTCGCGAAGAACGGGAGAGAAGCGGTAGATATGGTTGCAGCGGCTGCTCGCAACGGTAATCCTTACTCGATCGTTCTTATGGATATGCAGATGCCTGAGGTTGATGGATTGGAGGCAACCCGCCTTATCAGAACCGCAGGCTTCTCCGCGGAAAGGCTGCCGATCGTTGCTTTGACCGCGAACGCTTACGCTGATGACGTTACAGCTTGCCTAGATGCGGGAATGCAGGCCCATCTTGGCAAACCCGTACTGCTCGCCGATCTGACCGCCGCACTTCGCCGCTGGACGGGTGAAATGGTGATTGCGCCAAGGCCCTTGCCGGCGAGCTCCTCACTTCACGCACGATATGAGGAACGTAAAGCTGCGACGCTAACCCAACTTGATGAGCTGGTGAGCCGCGGTGACTTTGGAAACGCAGCTATCGCGAATGTCACTGCGCTATTGCACAAACTAGCGGGCACGGCTGCCATGTTTGGAGACGCCGAAGTCGGGGAGCGAGCACGTGTGCTTGAAGACGAGCTAATGACCTGGTCGGAACAGGAACGCCCGGAGAAAGTGCCAGCCGCCGTCGCTCACCTCAAACGCGCCGCTTGAGACTGCAAGCACCGTACAATCGCCTCATATCGAAGGATAAGCTCGTAGGGGAGGCAGAAACGAAGGTCGCCTTTCTAGATACCGCTCAATCGGCGAGGCAATCGCCGCTGGAACCTCACCTTCAGATCATACGCGAATGGAGGCGATGTGCGATTTCATGTTGAAAGCTCTGTAGCAAATAACAGGCGCGACTCCTGCCAGCTTTTCGCCTCTCCTGAGCTTCAACATCTTGCGTTGAGTGCCGCCTCGGCCGGGCCCTGAGTTCGGCATTTCTTTTGAAGCGGTGAGAAGCGACCGGCCGGCGTGCGAGTGCCGGCTGCCGTCGTGCCGCTTACCTGCACAGACAAGCAGCTAGCTAGATCGACACAAACGCGGATTCCCACTTGGCTGCCAGGCTATCCATCTTCGATGCGCCATCGCTGGTAAGGCTGAGGACGGGATCGCCCGGCTGCTCTGAGGCTACGGTCGAGTGAATGAGCGAACGCCCTTCAAGTGCTGCAATCCACCTAGCTGTCGTTGTAGCGGGTTTATTAATCGAAATGGCGAGCTCTGAACAGGTCATGCCTTGCGCTGCCAACTTCGCCAAGTATAGTTCTAACAAGATGTCCCAAGCCGGATCTGAGAAGAGAGTTTCCCCAAAAACCAAATTGCGGGTTTCTTTCAAAAGAATGATCGATCGGATGAGGTCTTCGCTGACGGTGAGCGGACGATTGCCGATGGTCGGATGAGATTCAGCAGGTTTCATGCTCTACGCAGCCATCGACAACTTGGAGTGTGCCACCACGACCTTGGTCCCCGGCTTTGCGTCTGTCACTTGCACTGTCGCTTCGAGTTGTCGGGCTAGAGCTTCAACAATGCCGGTTCCAAGCCCTGGCCTAGCGTTCGCTTCCGCCGCAATTCCATTTCCATCGTCGTCCACTGTGAGGCTCCAACCGTCGCGACCCGCGAAGTAACTTACCTGTATTTTCCCTTTCTGATTGCGACCAGGGAAAGCGTGCTTTAGTGCGTTGATCACCAATTCGGTGACGATCAATCCGAGGCTAGCCGACACATTTGCGCTAGCAACAGTCTCGTCGGCCGCGGCAGTCAGTGTGACGCGTTTCGGATCGTCGATCATCGATGCGCCAATGCTTGCGCATAGCTCAAAAAGGTACTTAGCTAACGCAATCTCGTCTGAACTTTTGATTGCCAATTGCTTTTGAAGTGTTGCGACCGACATCACACGATTGTGTGCGTCGTGCAGGTGAGTTCGTGTTTCTTCCGACTGAACCTTCCGAGCACTTTGCAGCAGAACACTGGCGATGATCTGCAGGCTGTTAGCAACGCGGTGCTGAAGTTCCTGAAGAAGCATTTGGTTCTTCTGAACTAGTTGATCCCTCATTAGCTCGGCGGCCCGAGCCGAGGTAATATCAGCTACCGCGAGCACAACTCTGGGCTCGTCGGAGTCCTGGTATTCCAGTTTGTGCGCATTGAGGACAAGGCAGGCTGTTTCGCGTCCTTCCCGAACAAGGTTCATCTCATAAGCCTCGATCGTCGCTGTCCCGGCAAAGGTCGCTTTGAGAAGCGATTGAAGTTGCGGCGAGCTCCACTCCCCAGAGCCAAGCAAGAGAAGCTTGGTCCCAGCTGCCGTAAGCGGGTCAATATCGAATGCGCTGCAGAAGGAGTTGCTAGCGCAGATGATGGTCAAATCTTCGGCGACTAACAGCAAGGGGGCTCTGGACGAGGCGATCAGAGCGACGGCCAGAGACGTAGCTGCCGTCGGGATGAAGGTGCGACGTTTTTCCAAGTCTTGGGCCTCCGAGAACCAGAACCGCTCGGATATGAACAGCTACCCAGCAGCGCTGCTGCTGCCCTTAAGGGCAAAGCAGCGAGATTATGCAAAGGATACTACACGTTTGCCAAGCCTCGATCTTAAACTACATTAATGGCTGAACTGGATGGGACCTTAGATTGAAAGCTCCAAAACGTCAGACGTGTCCCTTATACATCCGTTGCGTCCCTGTTCTGCTGTCAGCGTCGTCTCGCATGCTGAGCTCTACGCTGCCTTCCTAAGTCGCCGATGAAGATAGTTGTCATCGAAGCCTGCGACTTGAACCAATTTATCAAGGTCGCTTAGAACGACACTGCCGCGTTTAAGGCTCAAAGCTCCGCTAGCTCGAAGGTCTTTCAGGACACGATTTAGATGAACTGCTGTCATGCCGAGCGAGTCAGCAAGAAGAAGCTGCGATAAAGGAAGAGCAAAGTTCGGCTCTGTTATCAGGCCGATGTTTCTCGCGCGGATGTAAAGTTCGCACATGAGATGCGCGACGCGCTCAACGCTTGCACGCCGGCCCATGCTGGTAATCCAAGCGCGCATGGTTCCCTCGTCAACGAGTTGAGCGATGTAGATAGCCTTAGCAATCTTTGGATGCTGTTCGAAAATCGTGTCCAGCTCCAGGCGATCTACCGTCGCGAAGGTCGCTGGTGTGATCGTTTGAATACTGTGATCCATTTCGGCCAATAAACCGATGTGCAGATCGCATGTGTCTCCAGGCATAAGGTAAGCCAACACCTGCCTGATCCCACTTGGCAGGATCTTATAACGGCATGCCCACCCTTCAAGGATAACAAACACAGGCCCCGGGCGATCACCTTCGCGGATCAAGTCGTGCTTCGCGGGCACTTTCCGCTGCATAGCCGTGGCACGTTCAAGCGCCTCGATGTCTGGATGGCTCAGTTCAATGAAGCCGCTGAGCTTTTCGACGAGCCGGTTGGACATTGCCGATCTTCCCACGACTCTGCGGGTTATGGAATTGTCTCGTGTTATTGACGGATGTTAATCTAGATGCACTTTCAGCATCATTAGTCTGCTACTGGACTCTTACGCGGTTGACCCGTCTTTTTGGGCCGAGCCGCGGGACGACGAGCTATTCTCGTTCAGTGGGGAGTCTCTGCAGTGATCGATAAGCTCACAAACGACAACGATAGCGCTCACCCCGCTAGGGCAATGATCGCTCCTGATCCCAACGGGCAAGCTGCGATGCTGTTGGTAGAGAGCTTGCTACACGGCTTGGTGGCTCGTTCCCTTCTCACTGTGCAGGATGCAGTTGAGATCGTTCAAGTGGCAGCAGAGGTGGAGCTGGAGTTGGCTGTTGAGCGTACCAACCCGTCGACTCCGAAGATCGGATCTTTGGCTCTACTCAATTCGATCCGTCGCAGCCTGAAGGGGGACCTGTATGCCGAACAGAGATCATGAGAGGGCTGCTATATGCAATCCGAATCTCAAGCTATCCACTGATGCGGGTCAAGGCGATGTCATATTCCGTCTAGAGATCCGTGGTGTCGAGAGGCAGATAAATGTTACAAAGGAGGCGTTTGAAGACTACTTTCAACTTACCTCCAGTGAAGCCTCGGAATTGTCCATGGTGCAACGATGCGATCACATTCGAAAGAACCTCGCCTCTGTCATCACAGCGGTGCACCGGAAGCTCGATGTAGCTGAGCCAGACGCACGCTATGTCGTTATCTATGCAGGTGAGATGTAGAACAGCGATCGCAAAGCGGCCTTATTGGGGAGATCATGGTTTTCTCGTAAGATCTTGATGTCGTTTAATGCAGGGCACCCAAGGTTATCTACCTTGGCCTTGTCTTGCAGGATTCAAACCATGAAGTGCTTGTACGAGTCACCTAAGGACGTATCAGATCGCATGCGACAGCTTGCGGCTGGCGTAACCCACCCGGCAGATGCGGCGGCTATCTACAGCTACGCCAATTGGCTCGAAGCACATCCAGATGCCATTGAGTTACAGGACCTTCGCGAACCACGGCGCCAACAAGGCATCTCGGGTAGACGGAGTTCAACCTAAGAACGCCTAAGGTCAGGCACGCCCTGCCAAGGCAAGGAGTTGGTGATATGTCGCGATACTTCTTTCATCTGCATAATCACGTAGATCTGATCGATGAGGAAGGCCTTGAGCTTCCAGACCTGCAGGCTGCCAAGGCAGCCGCAATTCGGAACGCGCGCGACGAAATGGCTCACGATGTTCGTGACGGCGACGCTACTTTGAGCGACCGGATTGAGGTTTCTGATGCGACTGGAAAGCCTGTCCTCTCGGTGAAGTTCGGGGATGTGGTCACTATCCACCCTTAGAGTTCTCCATCGGACTCCGCTCAGAGTCGTTCTTAGAAGTACCAAGTGAGGTGCCTGCTCGATGGACTTTTCGATCGTGTGCCATGCTTCACGCTTTGCGGCCACTTGATAGAGCGCGAGGGTTAGTCCCAGCATTCGTCCGGCAGCCTCGAATGCCGTTCATGACGGAGCCGATGCGAGTGTTTGACTTCGACCCATCCGAGATATCCGGCGCATTTCTGCCGAGTGCTCACCCCAGTTTATGCTGATGGCAGCGTTGCCTCCAAGGAAGGCGCCAGTCGGTTCGCCCACTTCGGATCTAACTTCCACAGCGTGTTAGTCTTGTCGCTTCTAGGCTCACGGCTGGACTGAGAGGATGCCGTTATGAGCTTGTCGAAGTCGAGGGTGAACCGGGCCGCAAGGATTGAAGCGTATCTGATTGCCTTTGCCACCCTGGTCGCAGCTGCCTTCGCCGTCCAGCACGACGCCTTCGAGATGCTTGCTACTTACGTCGAGCAGCATGACGCCTGGCAATTGGATGAAGTCGTCATTGCCTTCATCGCTGCGAGCATCGGGTGCTTCATCCTGCTGTTCCGACGAGCCCGACAACTCCGCGCCGAGATCAACCGCCGCGAAGAGTCAGAGGAGCGCGCGGTTAAGCTCGCCCGTCACGACCCGCTCACTGGCTTGGCAAACCGGCGTGTGCTCGAGGAGGATCTAATAATCGCCTTGGCGAGAGTGGAGGCGACATCCACCGAATGCGCGGTATTCCTGATCGATCTCGACCGCTTCAAGCCCATCAACGACATGTACGGTCATCACATCGGCGATGGCGTTCTGATTGAACTGGGGGAGAGGCTTCGCGAGATCGTGGGCGACAAGGGAACCGTGGCCCGCATGGGTGGCGACGAGTTTGCCTGCATCATCCCCTATCTGCCTGGCAGTGACCTGCCAGCAAGGCTCGCAGGGCAAATAGCTGGGAGCCTCAGCAAGCCCATTCAGATCGCCAGCCTCCAACTGGAAACCGGCGCCTCGATTGGTATAGCCCGGGCCCCACGGGACGGGCAGTTTGCGCGTGATCTGCTACACGGTGCCGACCTCGCCATGTACGAGGTCAAGCGGGATCAGCGCGGCTCCTACCGCTTCTTCGATGCGGAAATGGACTTCAATCTGCGAGAGCGGACAACGCTTGAGACTGACTTGCGTAAGGCGGTCGTGACCGGCGAGATCGTTCCACACTTTCAGCCCATCATGGATCTTGCGACAGGTGCCATTATCGGCTTCGAGGCGCTGGCGCGATGGGTGCACCCTAGCCGAGGCGTGATACCTCCCGACACTTTCATTCCAATTGCCGAAGATCTCGGCATCGTTGGTCAGATCACCAACTCGATGCTCCGGCTTTCATGCACCGCCGCCCGTGACTGGCCGTCCAACATCTGGTTGTCGGTCAATCTTTCGCCTACACAATTAAAAGATGGCTGGTTGGCGTCGCGACTGTTGGGCATTCTCACGGAGACCGGGTTCCCGCCTGGACGCCTGATCATGGAGGTGACCGAGAACGCCGTCATCGACGACATGATGAAGGCACGGGATGTCTTTGCCTCGTTGCAGAATGCGGGCGTTCGCGTGGCGCTGGATGACTTCGGCAAGGGATATTCAAGCCTTAATCATCTGCGCGAGTTGAAGTTCGACGTGCTCAAGATCGACAAGTCCTTCATCCACTCGCTGGATTGCCTCGAGAGTTCAAAGATTGTCGGTGTGGTTGCGAGCCTTGGAAAGGCACTGGGCATGCCGGTGACCGCCGAGGGCGTGGAAACTCAGGCTGAAGCAGATGCGCTTCGCCTTCTCGGCTGCGAACATGCGCAGGGATTTCTCTTCGGGAGTCCGGTGAGTGGAGAGGAAACAGAGGCCCTCCTTCGAAGCTATGCAGTGCACGCTACGCCCCTAAGAACAGGCATGAGGGCTCCGTAGACGACGTAGGCTGTTACTATGCGTGACTGGCGATGGGACGCGGTCGGAGACATCTGAAAGTTCTAGGACGTCCGATCACGCGGATGCACCTTGTGCGACCCGATTGGTTCCCGTTGTGTCGAACTGCAATTACGAGGAGGGCACTAGGAAATCGGCGTGCCGCGGAATCTGCGGCGGAGTAAGATTACTGCGCCGCGTGTGGGCTAAACTAGAATTAGGCCCTTAGATTAGGTGATGAAAGAGACCAGGCCCAGCTTTTCGATAGCCGCAGGGCCAACTATTAGGGAAGATCAAGTTATGGATAAGTCAACCGAGCACCTCATTAGGCTGGCTGAAGCGGGTGCGAGCCTTGAGGTCAGTGGCAAGACGGTCATGGAACTGATCCTAATCGCTTGCTCACTGCAGCCGCGTGCCACTCTAACGGTGCTGGACGCTGGCACGAAGCCGTTCGACAACTTGCTCGAGGTTGTGTCTGCAAAGCCAGGTCAGGTCATCCTTCGCAGCATCGACTGACAAGGCTTTCGAGCTTAACCTGTCTTGCATGTGGGATGCAGGCGAGCATAAGCACAAGAATCCCCCGCAACCGAGTAATCCTAGTTTCACTCGATAATCGAATCGGGCTGCAGTGAAAGCTAGTTGGGGGAGCTATGTTGGCTCAACTGAACGCATCCATTCAACACGGCAAGCAATTGTCCCCTTCTGGGTTACGCACGGTTGGCCCTGAACGGCAGCTAAGGGCGCTAAGCAGACGGGTGGCACACATGAACGAACGTCAGCTATCGATCGATGACCGCTCGAAAGCGGCCGTTCTGCTAACCACCACTTCCGGTCATTCCCCGCAACAAACGGCAGCAGATCATGAAGGGCGGTTGTTGGCGCGTCTCATACCAGCATGCGCTGGACTACACCGACAAACAGAGCATTGGTGAACTCGTGAGCGGCAACCTTACGTGTACGCCCACCGCCCCGATCTCCTGATCCTCGGGGCTCCAGTCCGTGGGAGAGGGCACATCCCGTGCTCGCACCCGGGAGACCGACATGATCGATCCAATCGAAGCACAGCCTGCGCCTCAGGCGACTGCACCCGAGCCTAACCTCGCAGAGACTGGCCGAGCACCTTGTAGGCCATCAACCACGTCCAAGTCCGACAGCGTTACGAAACTGCTCCGTCGAGCAAAGGGCGCAACCCTTGCCGAGGTGCAGGAGGCAACAGGCTGGCAGCCGCACAGCGTACGTGCGTTCCTCTCCGGCTTGCGAAAGAAGGGTTGGGCCGTCAGCAAAGAGCAGCGCAAGTCAGGCGAAACCGCTTACCGCATCCCGGGCAAGGCAGCTGCGGTGTCCCCCTCCGATGCATAAGCCTGGAGAGAAGATCGACGCGCTCGGCCGGATGAGTCCGGCCGAGCTGCGTTCCGTATGGCGCGACACCTTCAAGCAGGCGGCGCCAGACATCAGTCCGGACTTGATGGGACGAGGCATCGCGTACCGCTGGCAGGAACGGCAGCATGGCGGACTACCTGCTTCTTTCACGCGCGACCTTGCGCGCCTTACTCGCGTGCTGGTGCGAACCGGGACGCTGGAAGCCTCAGACGAGCTAAACCTCAAAGCTGGCACCCGCCTAGTACGTGACTGGAAGGGACGGACGCTGAACGTGCTCGTGTGCGAGGAAGGGTTTGAGCTGGATGGAAGACAGTACGGTTCGTTGACCCAGATCGCCCATGACGTGACCGGCACGCGTTGGTCTGGTCCGCGGTTCTTCGGTTTGAAGAAGAGAAAGTCGCCTCCAGCCAAGCGAGCATCGCAGGATGCGTGATCGCCCGACCCGCTGTGCCATCTACACGCGCAAGTCGACCGACGAGGGGCTTGAGCAAGAGTTCAACAGCCTCGATGCCCAGCGGGAAGCCTGCGCTGCTTACGTGCTGAGCCAGAAGCATGAAGGCTGGCAGCTCTTGCCTGAGTTGTACGACGACGGTGGCTACTCCGGCGGCACCTTGGAGCGACCCGGCATCAAGCAGCTCATGGCCGACGTGCAGGCTGGAAAGGTCGACGTCATCGTCGTCTACAAGGTGGATCGACTGACCCGCAGCCTGGCCGACTTTGCCAAGATGGTGGAGGTACTTGATGTTGCTGGTGCGTCGTTCGTCAGCGTCACCCAAGCCTTCAACACCACGACTAGCATGGGGCGGCTAACCCTCAACGTGCTGCTGAGCTTTGCGCAGTTTGAGCGTGAGGTCACGGGAGAGCGCATCCGCGACAAGGTAGCTGCGTCCAAGAAGAAAGGCATGTGGATGGGCGGTCCGGTGCCGCTTGGGTACGTGGTTCAGGATCGCAAGCTGGTCATCGCTGAGCTCGAGGCGGCAATGGTCCGACGCATCTTCGAGCGGTACGCCGAACTGCGCTCCATGCCCGTTCTTATCGACGAGCTTGGCGATGAAGGCATTCGAACCAAGCTGCGCACGTTCAAGGATGGTCGGCATTTCGGTGGTGTACCTTTCACGCTAGGCCCGCTCAGCCACCTGCTTAACAATCCCGTTTACGTTGGAGAGGTCCGCCACAAGGGCGTGTCTCACCCGGGCCAGCACGAGCCGATCATCTCGCGAGGGTTGTGGGACAACGTACAAGCGACTCTTGCCGGTAACAGGGTCGAGCGACGCATCGGCGGGAAGGGCAGGGCGCCCAGCCTTCTCACTGGCATGCTCCGGGATCCCCAAGGCCGGCTCATGTCACCAACCTACGCCGTACAGGAGACCCGTCGGTACCGCTACTACGTCAGCAGGGCTCGAGCAGGAGAGCGCCTCGCCAAGGACAGCAAGGTCCGAGTGCCTGCGGGCGAACTCGAGCGGGTCGTCCTCGAGCAAACAGTATCGTGGTTGTCGCGCGAGGACTCGCTCTTGCTTGATGGCTCGTCAGCCGAGATTGAAGATGCCAGGGCCGATTGTCGTTCCCTTGCTAGGCAGTTGGAGCAGGGCTCGCTGCAGCAACGTCGAGAGTTGCTGCTCAGGCATAGCGCGGCGGTGGAACTCGGCGTAGCAACCATCCGCATCAGCATCGATCTGCAAGGGATCTCGGATCAAGGTCCAGCCCGCGTCACGATCGACGTCGACGCCAGCTTCGTGGATCGTGGCTCCAATCTCCGGCTGATGATTGCGCCTGACGGCACCAACCATGCGCGCAAGCCCGATGCCGTGTTGCTGAAGCTTTTGACCCACGCGTTTGCCGCAAAGGATGCACTCCTCTCCGGCAAGCCCGATCCACTCACTTCAGGCTACAGTCCGCTTCACCAGAACCGCCTGGCTCGCCTTAGCTACCTGGCACCGGACATCGTCAGCTCGATCATCGAAGGCCGGCAGCCACCATCCCTCACCGGTCGTCGGCTGCTTCGCGCAGCGGACCTTCCGTTCGACTGGCAAGGCCAGCGCGCGCTGCTCGGGTTCGCCTGAGTTTCACCATCAGCATTTGAATCACCAACGATGGTGTATCGCATCCGTGGCCAGCCTTTCGGGGGGTCGGAGACTTTGGGCACGATCAAGCCAGCTGAGCCGGATCCAAAAGGGTCTCTGGCCACGCGCGTGCATCGGCTCCGCCGCTAAGCTACGGAATTGAGCGGACTAATTGGCGCCGGCGCATGATGCCCGCGATTTGTAGCGAGAGACTGAACTGCGTGGTGCGCGACGCAGTGGCGTGCGAACCGGTCTCTGGAGCGGACTTCCCTGTTCTTCAGGGAATTTACAGGGAAAAACGCTCCTAGTACGTCGTTCTGCACGCCAAACTGGAAGGCGCTACGGCGGGAAAGTACCACTTCTGAGGATTTCTCGCGTTTAGAATAACAGGGAATTTTCCGCCGCTAGCAGTGAAGTCTGCTAACTAGTATGACAGTCCGGTGGTCGACTTCAGCAACATCTCGCACCCTCCCTTGAGTGAATACAGCCGCCGCTTGGCGCTAAGAGGTTGGTTGCACCCTAGCGAATTTCGGGAAGCAGTGAGGCTGATCGTGCCGGGTCTGTTGGACGCGGCAAGCATGTCGGCCTGGACTACCACCTCTCGGAGCCATTCAAGGGGCGGCAAGGTCGCTTCAAGACACCGCACACCCGGAAAGGCTTGGCGCTACAGCTGTCCCGGATTGACCTAGAGGATTTTCCGACCAAGCTGGTGCACGCTCTGATTGCTCATCTCGAAGGCCCCAAGCCGATTACTCCTGAGGAGCGCTGCAGAGACGCGCTTGCGGGTCTCAGAGAAAGGCGCCGAGAGGAGCGCATCTCCTGGATCTTCAGCATGTACAATCATCTGAGGTGCGGAGAGGATGAGCACGTCTCGGAGGTCAAGAGCTGGCTGAGGCAGATCGACGTAACGACCATGCCGAAGAGCGAGCACAAGCGAGCACTTACCTTAACGTGCAAATTCCTACGTGAAGTTGGCATGCATCCTCCGGCGCCAAGGCGGATGGAAAATATCTTGAGCGAAGAGAAACTCCGCCGAAAACGTGAGTTCTTCTAGTTTAGACAGGCGCTAATTGACTGCCTCCATTCGACGGAGGCAGTTGATGACAAGCGTTTTGCTGAACCACCCCAAGCTCGAGATGCTCGCCATCTCTCAGCTTAAGCCGGACCCAAACAACCCTCGTAAGCATTCGCCCAAGCAGATCGAGCAGCTCATCAGCTCACTGCGGCGCTTTGGGTTTCGCGGCGCAATCCTGATTGATCAGGACGGCTCGATCTTAGCGGGCAACGCCCTTTGGGAGGCGGCCAAGCGTTGCGGCTTCGAGGAGGTGCCAACGATCCGATCGACCTTCCTGTCTGACGGCGAGCGTCGCGCCTTTATCCTTGCTCACAACCGCCTGGCTGAACTTTCGGAGTGGGACGATGAGAAGCTCAAGCAGGAGCTCGACTTTTTGTTCAAGGCGGAGATCAGCTTTGACGGCACCGGCTTCGAACTGAAAGACCTCGATTTTAGCCTCCCAGGGTTGCCGCAAAAGGAAGAGAAGATCGAGTTCCTCCCTCCGGACGCCAAGCCGGTAACCCGGCTCGGCGATCTGTGGCAAATCGGGCCGCACCGCTTGTACTGTGGTGACGCTCGCGACCCGCAAAGTTACGAGCGCGTACTGTGTGACGAGCTTGCAGCCATCGTCTTCGGTGACTTACCATATAATGTCGCAGTCAACGGCCACGTTCGCGGCAAGGGTGCAAACAACTTCGCCGAGTTTGCAGCTGCATCGGGAGAGATGTCACCTCCCGAATTCACTTCCTTCTTGCGCGCGATCTTCCGCAACTGCGCAAGGTTCTCAGCTGATGGTTCCATCCACTACCAGTGTATGGACTGGAGACACCTTCGGGAGATTCTAGACGCCGCTGAAGGTGTCTACACTGAGTTCAAGCAACTCGTAGTGTGGGCAAAGCCAGTGGGAGGTCAAGGGGCCTTCATGAGATCAAGGCATGAACTGGTTCTTGTCTTCAAGTCTGGCCGCGGCAAGCACATCAACAACATCGGTCTTACACGCTATCGAACAAACGTGGTCGAATATCAAGGATGTGCGGGCTTCTATAAAGGCCGTGATGCGGATCTAGCTTTGCACGCCACGCCGAAGCCAATCGCTCTTGTGTCTGACTTCCTGATCGACTGCAGCAATCGGGGCGACCTGGTCCTGGATCCAACATCCGGATCCGGTACCTCGCTGCTTGCCGCACACCACCTGAAGCGACGCGGAGCGGGCATCGAGATCGAGCCCTTGTATGTCGACACGGCTCTGCAGCGCCTGTCAAGCGCGTCCGGCCTGACGCCCACCCTCGAGGACGGCCGCCCCTTCGATCAAGTCGCAGCAGATCGCATGCAGGAGGACGAGCAATGACCAGCGTCCCTAACGATGATGAAGATGACAGTCGCACCGATCGCGAACCGAACGATGAACCGCCTCAGGTGGCGCGAGGCTACGGTCTTCCTCCCCAGGAGCATCAGTTTACCAAAGGTACGTCAGGCAACCCTAAGGGACGGCCCAAGGGCGCAAGAGGTTTGCGCACGGAACTGCGGGAGGAGCTGAGCGAGCGCGTGTCGGTCACGGACTCAAACGGCAAGACCAAGCGCATCAACAAGCTTCGCCTCACGGTGAAAGCTTTGACCGCAAAGGCTGCCAAGGGTGACGTGCGGGCAGCCGACAAGCTCTTGGGCTTGCACATCCAGATGGAAGGTTTTGAGGATCGACGGCCCAAACGTGAGCGGCTTTCACCCGACGACGAGCAGATCCTGGCTTATTTTCTAGATTCAGACTCCTCGATCCCTAACGCGCTTCCTAGTCGCGGGGCTTCTGATGCATCGGCCGAGAAAGGCCCAAGTGATGCCAACGACGAGGACGCGTCATGAGCAATAAGCTTCTGAACTCCGTGGCTAACCCGCACGCCTTTATGGACGAGCTCTGCCGGCGGGACCTTGTAACGTTCTTCCTGCGGGCGTTCCCAGAGATACGGGGTGGGGGACGCATCACGCCCAACTGGCACTTGGATGCCATTGCGTGTCAGTTGGAGCAGGTGCGGTCAGGGCATCGTCGCAATCTCCTGATAAATCTGCCGCCGCGGCACCTCAAAACGATGATGGTGTCGGTTGCGTGGGTTGCCTGGATGCTGGGTCACAATCCCAAGCTGAACTTTGTGTGTGTTAGCTATGCGAACGAGCTATCGCTGAAGCAGGCACGAGATTGTCGCGCTATCATGCAGACGCCTTGGTACCGCCGTCTGTTTCCAAACACGCGCATCCGCCACGATCGCTCGGCGGCGCATGACTTCGAGACATCGGCCGGTGGTGGTCGCCTGTCCACCTCAGTCACCGGTACTCTTACGGGCCGTGGTGGCGACTACATTATCATCGATGACCCAATCAAACCCGATGAAGCAGCATCGGAGTTGGTGCGGGAAGCTGTCAATGACTGGTACTTCTCGACCTGCGACTCCCGACTCGACAATCCAACCGGCGGTGGGATCATCGTGGTGATGCAGCGCCTCCATCAATATGATTTAGCCGGCATGCTGATCGAGCGATCTTGGCCCCTGCTGAGCCTTCCAGCCATTGCTCCTGAAGCCTCGACCATCCAGCTGACCCGAGGCCGGTTCTATCATCGAGCCGAAGGTGAGCCATTGCAGCCGGCAAGGATGCCGCTTGAAGAACTGCGTCGAAAGGAACGTGACCTCGGGTCGCGACTATTTGCAGCACAATGGCAACAGGATCCTGTGCCAGCGAAGGGCAACATCATCAAAGCGCTCTGGCTTCTCCAGTACCTCATTGCGCCGGCGCGTACAGGTAGCGACTACATCGTGCAGAGCTGGGATACCGCGTCAAAGGCTGACGAGCGTAACGACTATTCGGTCTGCGTGACGGCTCTTGTGCGAGGTCGCAAGGTGTACCTGCTCGACGTCTGGCGAGGTAAGGTCGAGTTTAGCGAGCTATGGAAGAAGGTGCAGGAACTTGCACGCACCTGGAACCCACGGGCGTTGCTAGTTGAGGACACGGGAAATGGCACGGCTCTGATCTCGCGCCTGCGTAACGATGCGCCCAAGGGTGTGCCTTCCCCGATCGAGATTAAGCCAAGGATTGACAAGGTAGGACGTTTGGAGGCCGCCAGCACGATGATCGAGGCTGGTGATCTAATCATCCCAAAGGAAGCGCCGTGGTTGGCGATCTTCAAGTCTGAGCTTCTCGGCTTTCCTTCCGTCCGCCACGATGACCAGGTCGACGCTCTGTCCCAATTGATGAACTGGGTGGATGGCAAGCACCGGTTTAAGTCCACGGTAGGCGCGGGACCTGTTCACTTTGATCGAAGTGGCTCTGGAACTGGATCAGCTCGTGAGAGCCGCGAGGCATTCCTCGATGCTTGGCTCCCCAAGTGAATAGCCACCTGAGCGTCAGGTTTGCGCCCATCTCAGACGCTCATCGCATGCCCGCGGGACGCCGTAAGTGGACGTTCGGTCATGACCGCGGGGTGAAGCTGAACCTGCTTGCGACACCTGGTGGCTTGAACACGAAGGATAGAATGCCCCCTGTCATCCGCCGTGGTGATCTCTTGGGCGAACAACCTGCGATGCGGTGGCATGTGGCTCTCCGCTTGGAGAGCGGCCACGAATGGGAGGTCACCACGACGTTCGATTCAATCGGGTACGATGAACAGCATCTGCCCGACGTAGCCCCAGCGCAATGGACATCGTGTCGCCCGTCTGCCGCGAGTACCGGGTATAACCACAACCGTAAGGATTGCTGCTCCAAGGGGACGTGGTTTGCGATCGCCAGCCCTGAGCGAACCACTTGCCGGAAGGATGCGGAGTCCAATTACCTGTTCTTTGGTATAGCTCCACGAAGCGCAGTTGGGCATGCGGTGACATCAGCATCTCCCACGAGAGCCTTCTGCGGACAGAAATCGATCGAGTGATCACTCTATTAGGTCCGTCATGCTGCTGAGACTGGCATGGGATGGTTCCTCTCCAGCAATCATTCGCGGCAATGTGAAAAGATCGACGATCTCCCCATTGCTCTGGTCCTGAATGGCCGTTTGACTTTATTGGAGCGTTCTCCGCTTGTTATCGTTGGCAACCTTGAACAAGCCCACCACTTCGCATTCAGCCTGAAACACCAAGGGCACGACGCTTACCACTGCGGAGCCACGAGGCTATTGGGAGCTTCGAGAAAAGGATCAGGAAAACATGGACGCTAGTGGCCCTCTCAACGTATCTCGACGTGGCGTCCTGCTTGGTGGTGCTGCATCGGTGGCGGTTACGGCAGCACCGGCAGCTGCCGCGCAGGCCCAGGCTCCTGCTGCCGCTCCGTCGCCTCAAGCGGTCGCCGTTAGCTTCCAAGTCAACGGCCAGCAGCATGACTTGCGGCTCGACACTCGCACAAGCTTGCTGGATGCGCTGCGTGAGCATCTTCATCTGACTGGTACGAAGAAGGGCTGCGATCAGGGGCAATGCGGCGCTTGCACGGTGATTGTGAATGGCACCCGGATAAACTCGTGCCTCAGCCTCGCTGTGCAGCATCAAGGCGATCAGGTGACCACAATCGAAGGGCTGGGCTCGCCCGAGCGGCTCCACCCGATGCAGGCGGCTTTCATCAAGCATGATGGCTATCAGTGCGGTTACTGCACGCCCGGCCAAATATGCTCGGCGGTGGCGGTGCTTGACGAGATCAAGGCAGGCATCCCGAGCCACGTGCAAGCGAACGTGGCGGCGCGACCGAGCATGACAAGCTTGGAGATGCGCGAACGGATGAGCGGCAATATCTGCCGCTGCGGCGCTTATTCCAACATCGCCGAGGCCATGGCCGACGTTGCGGGAGCAAAGGCATGAAGAGCTTCACCTATGCCCGGGCAAGCAGCCCGACCGAGGCGGCCGCAGAGGTGGTGCGGAGGCCTGGCGCCAAGTTCCTGGCAGGCGGCACCAACCTGCTCGACCTCATGAAGCTGGAGATTGAGACGCCGACGCATTTGGTTGACGTGCAGGACCTTGGGCTCGACCGCATCGAGAAGACGCCCGAGGGCGGACTCCGAATCGGAGCGTTTGTCACCAATACCAGCCTTGCGTCCAACGAACGCGTTCGGCGCCATTACGGCGTTCTTACCCGTGCCATCGTGGCAGGTGCATCCGGACAGTTGCGGAACAAGGCATCTACCGCCGGCAACCTGCTCCAGCGGACGCGCTGCCCGTATTTTTATGACACCAACCTGCCGTGCAACAAGCGCCGGCCAGGTTCCGGCTGCTCGGCGATCGGCGGTTATTCGCGGCAGTTGGGCATCATTGGGACGTCGGATGCGTGCATCGCGACCCACCCGGGCGACATGGCGGTGGCCATGCGCGTGCTGGATGCGGCGGTAGAAACCGTAAACCCACAAGGGCAAGTGCGTTCAATACCCATCGCCGACTTTCACCGGCTGTGGGGCGACACGCCGCATATCGAGACCAACCTCCAGCGCGGCGAGCTCATCACCGCCGTGACGCTGCCGCGCCCGATTGGCGGTACGCATATCTATCGCAAGGTGCGGGATCGTGCGTCCTACGCGTTCGCTTTGGTCTCGGTCGCCGCGGTGGTGCAGCGTGATGGCACAGGGCGATTTGCGGTTGGGGGCATCGCGCCCAAGCCGTGGCGAGTGGAGGCCGCCGATCAGCTCTTGTTGCAAGGCGCCAAGGCCGCAACTGCGGCGCTGCTCACCGGCGCTCGTCCCACCGAGGATAACAAGTTCAAGATGACATTGGTCGAGCGGACGCTGGCGGCGGTCAAGGCCGATGCGCAAGGCACGAGGAACGCGGCATGAAGTTTGAGAAACCAGCAGGTCGCAACCCAATCGACCAGATGAAGGTGATCGGCAAGCCACTCGACCGCATCGACGGTCCGCTGAAGACCACGGGCCGTGCGCCATATGCGTATGAGCGCAACGATGTCGCTCCGGATGCGGCCTATGGCTACATGGTCGGAAGCGCAATCGCTAAAGGCCGGATCAAGAGCATCGACACTGCGATGGCCAAGGCCGCGCCGGGCGTCATCGCGGTTGTGACCACCCTCGACGTAGCCAAGCCGATCCGGGGCAGCCAGAACGTGGCCAGCCTGTTTGGCGGCAATAAGGTGGAGCATTACCATCAGGCGGTCGCCATAGTCGTGGCCGAGACGTTCGAGCAGGCACGGGCGGCCGCGTATCTTGTCCGGGTGGAGTATGCGCGAACGCCGGGCCGCTTCGACCTGGCCAAGGAGGCGCCCAACGCTCCGCTGGAAGGCGGAAGCAGCGGTGAAGGGTCGGCTGCGCCGGCGGTTGACGAAGTCGGTGATTTCAAAGGCGCGTTCGCTGCGGCACCGGTCAAGATGGACCAGCGCTATACCACGCCGGACGAGACCCACGCGATGATGGAGCCGCACGCGACCATCGCTTCGTGGAAAGGCGAGAAGCTGACGATCTGGACGTCCAACCAGATGATAACCTGGAACAAGGGAGATCTGGTCAAGGCGTTCGGTCTCAAACCGGAGAACGTCCGCGTGGACTCGCCTTACGTCGGCGGCGGTTTTGGCGGAAAACTGTTCCTGCGTGCTGACGCGGTTCTGGCGGCACTGGGTTCTCGCGCGGCTAAGAGGCCGGTGAAGTTCACGCTCGCACGGCCGCAGATTGCCAATAACACCACTCACCGGCCAGCGACGATCCAGCGCGTTCGTTTGGGCGCCACGGCCGACGGCAAGCTTACCGCGATCGCGCACGACAGCACGTCGGGCAATCTGCCCGAAGGAAAGCCGGAAACTGCGGTGTCGCAGACCAAGCTGATGTATGCGGGCGCGAACCGGCTGACATTCATGAAGCTGGCCAACCTCGATCTTCCCGAAGGCAATGCCATGCGGGCGCCCGGCGAGGCCCCAGGCCTGATGGTGCTCGAATTGGCGATGGACGAGATGGCGGAGAAGCTGAACATGGACCCGGTCCAGTTCCGCATCGTCAACGATACGCAGGTTGATCCGGAGGATCCGAAGCGCCCATACTCGCAACGTCGGCTGATCGAGTGCCTGCGGACGGGCGCCGATCGCTTTGGCTGGTCACGGCGCAGTCCCCGGCCCGCGCAGGTACGTGACGGCGCCTGGCTGGTCGGAATGGGCGTGGCTGCGGGCTTCCGCAACAACATCAACATGAAGTCCGCGGCCCGCGTTCGGCTCAACGCCAATGGGGTGGTCACCGTCGAAACCGACATGACCGACATCGGCACCGGCAGCTACACCATCATCGCCCAGACGGCGGCGGAAATGATGGGCGTCGGTGTGGACCGGGTAGTGGTCAAGCTTGGCGACTCGTCCTTTCCGGCTTCGGCTGGATCGGGCGGCCAGTGGGGCGGCAACAGTTCCACCGCCGGTGTCTATGCCGCCTGCGTCAAGCTGCGGGACAGCGTCGCGAAGAAACTTGGGTTCAACTCGGCTGACGTGACCTTCGCGGATGGCAAGGTGAGCGGCGGCGGGCGCAGCGTCGCCTTGGCCGATGCCGCGCGCTCGGGCGAGATCGTGGTCGAAGACACTATGGAATACGGCAAGCTGGACGAGCAGTACCAGCAATCGACCTTTGCCGCCCATTTCGTGGAAGTCGGGGTGAATTCCTTTACGGGGGAGACGCGGGTGCGCCGCATGCTGGCGGTGTGCGACGCGGGCCGGATCCTCAATCCGAAAACGGCACGCAGCCAGGTGATCGGCGCCATGACCATGGGTGTTGGCGGTGCGCTGATGGAGGAACTGGCAGTGGACACGCGCTTCGGTTTCTTCGTCAATCACGACTTGGCCAGCTATGAGGTCCCGGTCCACGCCGACATCCCGCACCAGGAGGTGATCTTCCTGGATGGTGCCGATGACAAGACCTCGCCGATGAAGGCCAAGGGTGTTGGCGAGCTCGGTTTGTGCGGAGTCGGGGCGGCGGTTGCCAATGCGATCTACAATGCGACCGGCGTCCGGGTGCGGGATTACCCGATTACGCTCGACAAGCTGCTTGTCGGATTGCCCCAGATTGTCTGATCATGAGTGACTGGCTGGCCAGCGGGCTGCAGGACGACATGCGTCCGCCCATGTTCGACGCGGCGGACTCCGGGAAGCCGTTCGCTTTGGCCACCATTGTCGAAGCGGACGGCGGGCCGCGGCCGGTCGGTTCGCAGATGGTGGTGACGGCCGATGCAGCCTGGGGCTTCCTGTCGGGCGGCTGTGTCGAGGCCGATGTTGCGCTGCATGGCCGTGCGGTGCTGGCCGACAAAGCGCCGCGAACCTTGGTTTACGGGCGCGGCAGCCCGTTCATCGACATCCGCCTGCCTTGCGGCGGGCGGATCGAAGTCATGATCGAGTGCGTCGACGCGGACGATGGCGCGCTTGCGCAATTGCGCGAGCTTTCGTCACGGCGGGTTCCGGCCTTGTGGGAGTCGGATGGACGCGAACGGCGCTGCCTTCCAGGGGATGAAGCGCCTCGGCCGCTCCAAGATCGGGATTTTCGCCGCATCTACCAGCCCCGTCAGCGTCTGCTTGTTGTTGGTAGCGATCCCTTCGCCCTGGCCATGGCCGGCATCGGTGTGCTTGTCGGTTGGGAGACGACCTTGCTGGCCCCGTTTGGCCCGGCCGACGAACCGCCCGTGGGGGTAAGGTGCGACCGGCGTCCGATCGGGGTCGCGCTGGAAGAGATCGCGCCCGATCCCTGGACCGCCATCGCTGTCGCAACGCACGATCTTGCGGCCGACCAGGACGTGCTTGTGCCGGCGCTACGGTCGTCCGCGGGCTACGTCGGCGTGCTCGGGTCGCGGCGGAGGTTGCCCGAGCGGGTGCTCGAACTGCGTCGGGCAGGACTGACCGAAAGTGAGATCTCGCGGCTGCGTGCGCCGATCGGGCTGGCCATTGGCGCGCGATCGCCGTGGGAAGTCGCCATCGCAGTGACGGGCGAGATCGTATCTGTTGTAAATGGGAAGGAAGCGGTTGTCCGCATTCCCTTGCCGATTGCCAAGCATGCCGCGCGTGTTCACTGAAGGGAGCCACGCGCTGGTCCTTGCGGCCGGCGCTGGACGTCGCTTTGGCGGCGGCAAACTTGTGGCACCGCTCAACGGTCAACCCCTTATCCGGCTTGCCGTGGAAGCCGCTTTGGCCACCGACGTGGTCTCCGTGACCGTTGTCCTCGGGTCTGAGGCGGAGCAAGTTGAACAGGCCTTCTCGCCACTTGCCGATCCTCGGCTCAAGCGGCTCGTCTGTGGCGACTGGGAGAATGGTCTGGCGGCTTCCTTGCGCGGCGGGATCGACAGCCTTCCGGGCGACGCGCGCGCCACCCTGATATTCCTGGGCGACATGCCGCATGTGTCGAAGGCTTTAGCGAACCGCCTGCTCGCCGCCGTGATCGACGGGGCTCCCGCGGCGATGCCGATTTGCGACGGGCGGCCGGCGCATCCGGTCGCCGTTGGCCGCGCATTGTTCCCTGCGCTTGCCAAGCTCACCGGCGACAAGGGCGCGCGCGACTTGCTGATGCAGGTGGCCGGCACGGTGCACCTCGTCACCGACGATCCGGGCAGCATTCGGGACGTCGACACGGTCGAGGACCTGCGCGACCTGCAGGCGGCCGGCGAGCCGTCACGGACCTGGTCTTGAGTCTGCTCCAGGACATCAAGCCGCGACCGATGGTGGACGGCTTCGGTCGGCGGATCGAATATGTGCGGCTGTCGGTCACCGACCGCTGTGACCTGCGCTGCCGCTACTGCATGTCCGAAACCATGCAGTTCGTGCCCAATTCCGATCTGCTGAGCTTTGCCGAGCTTGAGCAACTCACCGACGCCTTGATCGAGCGCGGCGTGCGGCGGGTTCGGCTGACCGGCGGGGAGCCGCTGGTCCGGCGCGGGATCGAGCAGCTGATATTTGCGCTCGGGTCGCGGGTCGGGAGCGGACTCGACGAGCTGACGATGACGACGAATGGGACCCAGCTTCGCCGGTTCGCCTCGCACATGCACGCGTCCGGCGTCCGGCGCATCAACGTCAGCCTGGATACCCTAGACGCCGACCGCTTCCGCCACATTACCCGCCGCGGCGACCTGGCGCAGGTGCTCGATGGGATCGCGGTGGCTAAGGCCGCCGGTCTGGCGATCAAGATCAACACGGTGGCGCTTGCCGGGCAGAACGAGGACGAGATCGTCCGCATGCTCGAATGGTGCGCCGGTGAAGGTTTCGACCTGACATTGATCGAGACCATGCCGCTGGGCGATGTCGAGGGGGACAGAACCGACCGCTTCTTGCCGCTCGATGTCATCAAACGGCGGCTGAAGGAACGCTTCACGCTGGTGCCGTCGCTTTACAGGACTGGAGGCCCGGCGCGCTATTATCAGGTCGAGGGCACCGGTATTCGGTTGGGTTTGATCAGTCCGCTGACACGCAATTTCTGTTCGGGGTGCAACCGCATCCGCGTCACCGCGACCGGCACCGTTTACGGCTGTCTCGGCCACGATCAGCACGTCGATCTGCGGGGCGCACTGCGAACTGGCGGCCGGGCTGAATTGGACGCGCTGCTCGACGAAGTGATCGCGGGCAAGCCACTGGGTCACGACTTCAACCTTGCCCGCACCGCGCCGGCGGTTGCGCGGCACATGAGCGTTACCGGCGGCTGACGCACTTGGACCCGACTGTTGTGCTTTGGCTGGCCCTGCTCATGGCTCTGGCAGCGGCGCTTTATTCGACGGTGGGGCACGGCGGGGCCTCCGCCTATCTGGCCGTGATGGCGTTGTTTTCCGTTTCGCCCCAAGTGATGCGGCCGACGGCGCTAACGTTGAACTTGGTCGTTGCCGGCTTTGCGGTGCTTCGCTTTGCCATTGCGCGCCAGATCAACGTCCGGCTGTGCGCGATCTTCGCGGTGACGGCAGCGCCCGCGGCGTTTCTTGGCGGTATGATCAGCCTGCCGCCGGCTTATTACCGGCCGTTGGTGGGTATCATCCTTCTGCTCGCTGCCGTTCGCTTGTTGTGGCAGCCCAAGGTGCTGGCAGGCCAAGAGGTTCGCCCGCCGCCGCTGGCGATTGCCTTGCCGGCCGGAGCCGCGCTTGGGTTGCTGGCCGGGCTGACGGGGACGGGTGGGGGGATCTTTCTAAGTCCGCTGATCATCCTGTTCCGGTGGGAAGAGCCGCGTCGGACGTCGGGCGTGGCGGCGATGTTTATCCTGGTCAATTCAATTGCGGGTCTTGCTGGAAATGTGGCCGCGGTGCGTAGTTTGCCGTCCGAGCTGCCGTGGTTTGTCGCGGCGGTGGCGGCGGGAGCGTTGCTGGGGACGTGGTTGGGGCTCGACCGGTTTTCGCGCCACCGGCTGCTGCAATGCTTAGGCGTGGTGCTGATGGTCGCCGGCGCGAAGCTGCTCTTGGCCCCAGCCTAGAAGTCGATCACGTCGACGAGCGTGCCGGGTGCGAGCGGCGGGGTATTGGCTAGTTGCCTGACAAGCAGATCGGCCTGCACGAGGGTGCTCTGCGCCCCGGAATCCTGATTAGGGATGAGCACGACCTCTCCGTCTTCGTCGCGGCCGCGCCAGAAGGTTTCGCGGTTCGAGCCGGCGTCCATTGAGACCGCCAGGGGTGCCTGACGCCAGCGGAGGGCGGCGGCCGCATCGGAGCCGCCCAAGCCTGCGAGCAGGGGTTCGAGCAGCAGACGAGCGGTAACCAGAGCGGAGGTGGGATTGCCGGGAAGCCCGACGACCAGCCGGCCCGAAGCCCTGCCGATCCACACCGGTTTGCCCGGCTTGATCGCGACCTTGGAGAAGAGGATCTCCAGATCGTCGAACATCAGCTTGGCAAAATCGCGCTCGCCGACCGAGGCACCGCCGGTGACAACCAGCACGTCGGCCCGGGAAAGGCAGTCGGAGATGGCGGGGCGCATCACGGCCAGGTCGTCCGGCAGCAAGCGGCGCTCGACCACCTTCGCGCCGCATTCGGTGGCAAGTGCCTGGAGGCCGAGCGAGATGCTTTCGGGAATGGATGTGGCACTTCGACCGGCAGACCCGGGCCGTCGCAGTTCGTCTCCGGTGGCCACGATGGCGACGCGGGGTTGGCAATAGACCTCGACATGGGTGACGTCGGCGGCGCCGGCCGCGACCAGGGCACGGGCGTCGAGCCTGCGTCCGGCGCTCACCAGAACGTCGCCGATCGCGAAGTCGGAGGCTTTTCGGCGGATGTACGTCGGGGGTGGCGGCGGCTCCGCGATAACGGCTTCGTCGCCTTCTCGCTGCACGATCTCCTGGATGACGATCCGGCCGGCAAGGGGCGGAAGGGCGGCGCCGGTGAAGATGCGGACGCATGTTCCAGCTGCCAGCGGTCCGTCGTACGGCGTGCCCGGGAAAGCTTCTCCCATTACCTGCAGGCGGCAGGGGAAGCCGGAAAGATCGCCGTCCCGAACCGCGTAGCCGTCCATGGTGGAGACGTCGGATCGTGGTCCGTCCAAGCGGGAAGTCACCGGCGCCGCGAGCACGCGCCCGGCCGCTTCCTCGAGATAGACGCGTTCGGTTCCCAACGGGCGGGCAACCGCCTGGACGATGACAAACGCCTCATCGAACGAGATCATGCGGGGCCGTCCTTCCACTCGCCGGAGCGGCCGCCGGTTTTTGCGGTCACCCGGATCCCTTCGATCACCATGGACCGATCAACCGCCTTCAACATGTCGAACAAGGTCAGGCAGGCAACCGACACGGCGGTGAGCGCTTCCATCTCGACCCCCGTGGGCCCGGTTGTCCGCACCTCCGCGTCCACCACGAAACCGGGCAGATCGTCATCGACTCCGATAACAACGGCCGCCTTGGCCAATGCCAGCGGATGGCAAAGCGGGATCAGGTCCGACGTGCGTTTCGCCGCCATCACGCCCGCCAGTTCGGCGGTGGCAACGACCGAACCCTTGGGAGCCGTACCCGCTCGCACATGTTCGAGCGTCGCCGGATCGCAGCGAAGCCGCCCGGTTGCGGTGGCGACTCGCACGGTGTTGGGCTTGTCCGACACATCCACCATCCGCGCGCGACCGTCCTCGCCAAGGTGGCTCAAGCGGTTCATGGATGGACTTCGGCAAGCCGAGGTACAAGGCCGGCAATCGAGCAGGGCCGATAACGGCTGTCGAGCTCCAGCGACAAGATTAGGTCCCAACCGTCGCGGCATGCCCCCGTCGAGCCAGGCAGGCAGAACACGAACGTGTCGCCGATCTGCCCGGCGAATGCGCGTGACTGCAGTGTCGCCACGCCAACCGTGCCCAGACTGGACTGGTGAAACACTATGGAGAAGCCATCCATCTCGCGCCGCAGTAAGGGGCGGATGGCTTCCGGGGTAACGTCGCGGGCCATGAAGCCCGTCCCGCCGGTGGTCAGCACGATATCGATCTGATCGTCGGCCGCCCAC
This sequence comes from uncultured Sphingomicrobium sp., assembly GCA_964243335.1. Lineage (GTDB taxonomy): Bacteria > Pseudomonadota > Alphaproteobacteria > Sphingomonadales > Sphingomonadaceae > Sphingomicrobium. The sequence goes on from CAXTED010000002.1 coordinate 585,913, forward strand.
TCAGCAACGCAATCGCGAATTGCTTCGACTTCATCGTCTACGATGCGGCGCGAAGCGAGTTGGTGGCCCGCAGCCCCGAGCCTGTCTATGAGCAGCGCGCCTGAGGTGTCCGTTACTTCCGTTCGCGTGTCCGAAACGGTGAGAACCGCGATCCGCAGTGGGTGGAACGGGAGGCTGTTGTCTATTCCTGGCATGTGTCGTCCCAGCGGCTGTTGGCGGTTCGGTCCTGGTCGGTGGGCTCGATCCATGCAGCGCCATCGATCCGATCCTCCCGCTTCCAGAATGCGGCCTCGGTCTTAAGGCGATCCATAAGATAATCGGCGGCTTCGAACGCTTTGCGGCGATGCTCTGAGGCGGCGGCGACGAAGACGACCGCTTGGCCTGCGTCCACTTGCCCGCAACGATGCACGACACTAAGCCGCGTTCCCGGGAAGCACTGGGCTGCGTCCGCGGTGATTGTCGCCAATGATCTTTCCGTCATACCGGGATAGTGGTCGAGATAGAGGCCTGTTACGGCTGAGCCATCTCGGCTTGTCGGGCGTGCTATGCCAGTGAAGCTGACGACGGCTCCCTCACCTTGAAGTAGCTCGAGGAAGTTACCAAGCTCTCGCTCGGGCAAGAGCGACCCGGTTTCTAGTCGGACGTCCTGGGCCATCTCAGCCACCGGAAAACATTGGGAAAAACGCGACTTCCTGGCCAGGACGAACCACGTAATTCTCGTGGACAAGCACTTGGTCCACGCTTGCTCGAACCGACATGAGGGCGAGAGGTGCGTAAGTCACATCGCTAGCAACCAGCAGTGTGCGCAGCGTAGCTATGGAACAGCCCTCAGCAGGAACCTCCCCGGCGACTTCCGAACCAATATCCTCCCCTAAGCTTCCAAACAGCAGTATCTTCACGCGTAACTCCGTTGTGGCTGCCACGGTCGCGGAAACCGGCCGACGCCTGTCAGCGATGAACTTAGCACTCTCACTCCGTCGTGATTAGCCGTGAAGGACTAAAAAGGCTTCTGTGTGCCGAATAGTTCTGCAATCACATAGGGCGCGTGGTTCGGCAGCATGTTGCCACCTGCCCCAATCCGGATCGTGGTCGTTCTAGATTCTCAAGCAACTAGGCCGCCGCATATTGCGGCGGCCCATTTTCGTCGTGCGGCTAAGGGCTAAGCTCGCTGAACCGGAATAACTGCCAGCGTGATACGCGAAAGGCAGATCAAGCGCTCGCCTTCGTCAACGATCCGTATCGTCCACACCTGAGATGTCCGGCCAAGGGCCTCCGATGTCGCGGTTGCGTAGACATAGCCGTCCTTCACTGGCCGGACGTGATTGGCATTGATCTCCATGCCGACAACCAGGCTGACACTTGGGTCAACGCACAGCATTCCTGCGACCGAGCCAATTGTCTCGGCCAGAACAACCGATGCACCGCCATGCAGCCTGCCGAACGGCTGGCGCGTTCTTTCATCAACAGGCATGCGGGCTTTAAGCCAATCGTTGCCAACACCAACGAACTCGATGTTGAGAAAGCCAGGCATCGAGCCTTGGCCTAACTTGGTTAGAGCTTGAAGATCGATCTCCGCTTGGTGCCAGACGCTCATCGGCTATTCCTTGCTTGCTTGGGTTGGCCGCTGAATGACGAGAGCTGCCTTAGGTAGAGCCGCCCTAAACCGCCAACAGGCGCCCTGTCCGCACATCGTAGATGAAGCCATGCACCGGAATGTCTGCTTGTGTTAGCGGATGTGCCCGGATCCTCGCCACGTCTTCGCGAACACTCCCGGCCAAGTCACGAAAGTTCAGCCAGGCGATGTTCCAGCCTTCCGGCGAACCGCCGTCTGTATTCGGGTTGCGCCATGCACCGTCGCTATATTCGGCAGTGTCCAAGCTGTCTTCCAACAGTCTGGCAATAGTTGGGCCATCGAACAGTTCCATGCCGCAGTCCGTGTGGTGAATGACGAACCATTCCCGGGTGCCCAGCAGCTTGTGCGAGATGACGAGACTTCGGATGGCATCGTCGCTCGCCCGTCCTCCCGCGTTGCGGATCACGTGTGCGTCGCCTTCCGCCAGCCCCGCGTACTTTGCCGGGTCAAGGCGCGCGTCCATGCAGGTGAGGATGGCGAACGCGCGGGCAGGCGGAAGTGCGAGTTCTCCCTTGCTCCCGAAATCGGCAGCATATGCCGCGTTAGCGGTAAGGATCTCCTCGCGTACCGAGTTGATGTTCGTCTGGTCTGGATTGCTGCTCATGGTGGCCTCCGCTGCTGATCTGCCAAAGCTTACATGGCGGATGTGCGGAGCCGCACAATGCCTAGCCTTTCAAAGCAAAGCACTGGCCGCGCACGCGGCTCAAGCCGCACGTCTCTGCCTCAAAGCAGCTCCAATGAGCATTATCTATCCGGCGAGAACCAAGGCTCACTGCCTGTGTTACGCTCAGGTCTCCAGCCACCACACATGCGAGTGTTCACCAAAGCCAACAGATGGCAGGTGTTCGGAAGCATCAAACGGAATTGACATGAACTTCTGTTGCACAACTAGCCGTCCGCAAGCAAACAGCCTGCTGCCGGCCACAAACAGACTTAGAGCAGAGACATTCCAGGGTGTTTGCGGAGGCCACTTGCTCGGGTAAGTTCAAATTAGGCCTTCTACGATGTTCCGGAGCACGGCCCGCAGTGCCATAGGCCGGTCCGGACAGGCTCGGCTTTTACCTTGGTGAAGATCGAACGGAGTGGCCGGGCTAACGCGCGCGACTTTGGCTCAAGCGCCAAGTGAGCTGAGCCGCCGCCAACACTGTTCGGCCCTTGGGTCGAAGGGTGTACTCGCTGCTGCGAAGCCGGCGGCACCGCGTGTCTTCAATTGACACAACCTTATAATCCTCTGCGACATCTCGGCAGAACCGCGTTCTAATTGCCCCAACGGCCAACAAACCCAGTTAGCCCCATTCGCCAGGAGGCGCTGATGACCTACTCCAACGACGTCACCCAATTAGACCAGCTGATCACCGGCCACAGAGGCACTTGGGACGGCATCAGCGGCGTGTCTGTGGCTCGGATGCGCGCCCAGAACCGCTTCCGTACCGGGCTCGACATAGCTCGCTACACAGCCGCCATTATGCGCGAGGACATGGCCGCCTACGATGCCGATCCAGCTAATTACACCCAGTCGCTGGGCTGCTGGCATGGTTTCATCGCTCAGCAGAAGATGATCTCAATCAAGAAACACTTCGGATCAACAAAGCGCCGTTACCTGTATCTCTCAGGCTGGATGGTAGCCGCCCTACGCAGTGACTTCGGTCCTTTGCCCGACCAGTCCATGCACGAGAAGACCAGTGTGCCGGCTTTGATCGAAGAAATTTACACGTTCCTCAAGCAAGCCGACGCACGCGAACTGGGTATGCTGTTCCGCGACCTCGATGCAGCCCGTCATGCGGGCGACGAGATGAAGGCGAAGCAGGTCGAGGCTCGCATCGATAAGTTCGAAACTCACGTTGTGCCCATCATCGCCGATATCGACGCTGGCTTTGGGAACGCCGAAGCCACCTACTTGCTAGCCAAGAAGATGATCGAGGCCGGTGCCTGCGCGTTGCAGATCGAGAACCAAGTCTCGGATGAGAAGCAGTGCGGGCATCAGGACGGCAAGGTCACCGTTCCGCATGAGGACTTCCTCGCGAAAGTTCGCGCGTGTCGCTACGCCTTCCTTGAACTGGGCATTGAAGACGGCATCATTGTCACGCGGACGGACTCGCTAGGTGCCGGGCTGACCAAGCAGATCGCTTACTCGAAGGAGCCGGGCGACATAGGCGATCAATACAACAGCTTTCTAGACTGCGAGGAATTCGACCCCGCCTCCGCCCGCAACGGCGATGTCTTGATCACGCGCGACGGCAAGTTGATGCGGCCCAAACGGCTCCCATCGAACCTGTTCCAGTTTCGCGAGGGAACTGGTGCTGACCGATGCGTTCTGGACTGCATCACCTCACTTCAGAATGGCGCCGACCTGTTATGGATTGAGACTGAAAAGCCGCACGTCGAGCAGATCGCGAGCATGGTGGACCGTATTCGCGAGGTCGTGCCCAACGCCAAGCTTGTCTACAACAACTCGCCATCCTTCAACTGGACACTCAACTTCCGTCAGCAGGTCTATGACACTTGGGCGGAAGCCGGCCGCGATCTTACGGCCTATGATCGTGCTAAGCTTATGGGCATCCAGTACGACGAGACAGACCTTGGTCGTGAGGCGGACGAGAAGATCCGCAGCTTCCAGCGAGATGGCGCAGCCCGCGCCGGCATCTTTCATCACCTGATTACCCTGCCGACGTACCACACGGCAGCCCTCTCGACCGACAACCTTGCCAAGGAATACTTCGGCGACGCGGCTATGCTCGGCTACGTGAAGGGCGTTCAGCGAGAGGAGATCCGCAATGGCATCGCGTGCGTGAAGCACCAGAACATGTCCGGCAGTGATATCGGGGATGATCACAAGGAGTACTTTGCAGGCGACGCCGCACTGAAGGCCGGCGGGACTCACAACACGATGAATCAATTCGTGGCTTGAGGTTACTTGAGTTCCTTAAGGAGTAACCACCTCCAGTAGAACGCCCTCCAGGAAACGGGTTTCAGGCAAGCGGCGGTGCAGCCGCCGAAGGCGCTAATGGTCAGGACAACGTTGCGGGTCGCTAAACGTACTGTTTAAGAGTTAGTGGGGAAGGCCGCCTGGGTGACTAGGTGGCCCTTTCTTCGGTCAGCAGCGTGCATCACGGCGGCATTTGGGCAAAAAGGCGAACCGTACTCAAGACAGGGCGGTGACGTCTCCATGAAGATTGATGCCGAACCCGGCGAGGCGACCATATCCGACTGCGCCCCATCTGGTCTTTTCAACAGCTTTTTTCTCGGTGGGTTCGAATGCTCGACCCAGCGCCTCAGGGACGGTCGCCGCATCGATGTTCTTGCCCAGACCGAACACGATGTCCGTGCAGCGGACGACTATCGGCTTTTGGCTCGACACGGAATGCGAACAGCGCGCGATGGCGTTCGATGGCATCTAATCGAACGAGATCCCCGCCGCTTTGAACTGGGCAGCTTCTTGCCAATGCTAAGGGCGGCGCACGCGACGAGAACCCAGGTCATTTGGGACCTTATGCATTACGGCTGGCCTGACCACATCGATATCTGGCAGCCGAGCTTTGTTGAGCGCTTTGCCGATTTCGTCAGGGTCGTGGCGCAAACGGTCTCAGACGAAAGCGCTGAGATCCCCTTCTACACGCCCGTCAACGAGATGAGCTTCTTCTCTTGGGCTGGCGGCAAGGTCGAGTACCTCAACCCATTCGGGCGGGAGCGGGGGCGCGAACTGAAGCGCATCCTCGTTCGGGCCTCGATCGCTGCCATCGAAGCCATCCGCGAGATCGATCCTCGTGCTCGCTTCGTTGTCGCAGAGCCGCTGATCCACATCTTTCCGGCATCGGGATCGCAGGAAGATGCCATGCTGGCTGCAACTCACAACGAGGGCCAGTTCGAAGCTACGGACCTGCTCTGCGGCCGGCTGGAGCCGGAGCTCGGCGGTCGGCCTGAGCACCTCGATATCTTCGGAGTAAACTACTACTTCAACAATCAATGGGTTGATGGTGGTCGGACGGTGTTCTTGGGTGACGGACTTTACCGCCCCTTAAGTGAGCTGCTCGAACAGGCTTACCGACGCTACAAGCGGCCTTTTATGATAGCTGAGACCGGCACAGAGGCCGGCGGGAGAGCACCGTGGCTGCACTACATCTGTGACGAGGTGCTTGATGCACGTGCGGCTGGTGTACCCGTTGATGGTATCTGTCTTTACCCTATCTTGAATCACTGTGGGTGGGATGACGATCGTCACTGTCACAACGGCATGTTCTGCGGGATTGAACCTAACGGCTCACGTACGGTCGCACCACGGATGAAACTTGAACTTGCTCGTCAGCAGGCCGTCTTTGTGACGCCTAAAGGATTCTGAAATTTGCCTCCTCTCAGCTGAGCCGGGCAAGCAACATGTCAAAGACAGCTGGGTGAATGGCGCGAGCCTACTGAACACCGGCACTGAAATCCTCTACCCAGCGAACTTCAGCTTCAAGAGCTTCAAGTCCATCGAACTTCAGCCAGTGCGTCTCACCAACACGCGGTCGTTCCACAAACTCCACCTTGCACCCGCTTGGCGACACGTCCGAAGTGCTGACAATGTAGTTTGCGCTACCGCGACGACGCAACGTTACGGCTGCCTGTAGGCTGATCCGGTCAGCGCGCGGCCGTAGTTCCTCTGCCTTGTCCAGTTTGGGAGTGAAGCGAAGTCCTGCCTTCCCGGCCGAGTACCAGCGGACGTGTGCTTCCAAGCGCCCGATCTTGGTCACCGACAGAGTAAGGATTGTGCCTAGGGCGAGCGGCAGCGGCGTCTCGACTTTGCATCCGTCATGGGACAGATCAAGGACCGTCATGCTGACGGTTGATCCATCCGACAGGTTGGCAGTGGCAAGCAGATTGGTTTGCCGACGAACTTCCCGGCCAAGCTTAGCTGCCTCAACCAGCCACAGGTTGGCCGCGAACTGTCCTTCCTCGTCCATCGAAACAGCCCCCTAGTCGTACTTAGCCAAATCGATGGTGTCCGATCATCTCGGACGCAAATCCATGAGCGACCGTCGATGAAGCGATACAACCTTGATCAAGGATGTAAGTTGCCTTTTTCACGCTAAGCCGTTGAGATTGTTAGAGCGTGAATAATGGCACAGCTCAGCTATCGGATCGGGCTGGGTAGAGATTTGACGTCGGCGATGCGGTCAGTAGTCTGTCCGGGACCGGTTTGCTCGGCTAAGCTCCGACAATAGCGTCTTCTCGCGTCGAATTTAGGAGCGGCGGCCTGAGCAGGGGGCAACGCTTAAGCTCCCGAAAGCATATCGAAGATAGGTAAGCGCTCAGGCCTGGTCGACGGCGCCTGCAGCAATGGGGGCGCTGGAGGGCTGGCC
>CAXTED010000003.1:0-354108 GCA_964243335.1 uncultured Sphingomicrobium sp.
GGCACCGCCTGGGCCGGCGGGGCGTGGTGGCCGAGCAACTATGAACTCTACACCGGCGCCCCTGGACGCGCGGACTCCGCGTTCGGCGACCTGCTCGAGAAATATTACGGGCAGTTCGACGGCTTCGAGACGGGCGGACCGGTTGATCCTCCACCCCCGACGCCCCCCGCGCCGCCACCACCGCCACCACCACCACCACCGCCGCCGCCGCCTGTCGAACCCGTGCCAGTGGACCCGACCATCTACGGAACCTCGGGCAATGACACGATCAACGGCACGGCAGGCAATGACCGCGTCGATGCTCGCGAAGGCGACGACACGCTGAACGGCACCGGCGGTTCAGACGCTTTGTACGGCGGCGCTGGCAACGACACGGTCAGCTACCATTGGTCCGGAGCGTTCGTGGCCGTCGACCTGACCCGGGCGAGCCAGTCCAACGGCGATGCCAATGGTGACACCTTCGTCAGCATCGAGAATGTCAGCGGTAGCGCCAATGCCGACACGCTGCGTGGTGACGCGGGCGTCAATGTTCTCAATGGCAACGGCGGCAATGACGTTCTCAGCGGGCGTGGCGGGGCTGACGTATTGACTGGCGGCGCCGGCAACGATCGCTTTGTGTTCGACTCTGCGGCCGATGCGAACGGCGACCGGATCACCGACTGGGCAAGCGGCGACATCATCGACTTGGGCGGGATCGACGCAGACACGTCTTTGGATGGGCAGCAAGGCTTCGCCCTGATCGGCGCACAAGCGTTCACCAACGTCGCCGGGCAACTCCGCTTCTTCAACGATGGGTCGAACAGCTTCTTCGCTGGCGACAACAACGCCGACGGGATAGCCGACTTCACGGTTCGCATCGATGGCGTGCAAACCAACATATCCGGCCTGAGCCCAGTAGCACCACCACCGGCACCGGTGCCGACCGATCCAACAATCTACGGCACCGCTGGCAATGACACGATCAACGGCACGTCTGCCAATGACCTTGTCGATGCTCGCGAAGGTGACGACGCATTGATTGGTTCGGCGGGCGCTGACTCGCTGAAGGGCGGAGCCGGAATTGACCTGGTGAGCTATCAGAACTCAGGCGCGGTGGATGTTGATCTCACCCGAGCGACCCAGGTCAACGGCGACGCTCAGGGCGACACACTCTTTGGCATCGAAAATGTCAGCGGCAGCGCTTACGCCGACTCGCTGCGTGGGGACGCAAGCGTCAATGTCCTTAGCGGCAACGCCGGCAACGACGTCCTCAACGGGCGCGGCGGGGCCGATGTACTCACCGGCGGCGCTGGCAACGATCGCTTTGTGTTCGACTCCGCAGTGAATGCGAATGAAGATCGAATCACCGACTGGGCCAGCGGCGACATCATCGACCTCAGCGGGGTCGACGCCAACACCTCCAAGGCTGGGTTGCAGGCCTTCATTCTGATTGGTGCGCAGTCCTTTACCAAGGTCGCCGGACAGCTGCGCTTCTACAACGATGGGTCGAACAGCTTCTTCGCCGGCGATGTTAATGGAGATGGCGCGGCGGACTTCAACGTTCGTTTGGATGGCGTGCACACGAACATCGCAGGCTTGACGCCGGTGGTTTCTCCCGAGCCCCCGACAAAGCCAAAACATTCCAAGGACCCGCACCCCGTCAAGGCACTTCCAACGCAAACGACATCGGCGGCATCCGAACAGCCTGTCAGCGCGAATGCCGACACCTTCGTGCCTACAAAGGCCGTGGTTCCGCAGCCCGGAAACCTTGCTTGGCTGAAATCGCTGGTGGCTGACGACCGGCTGAACAAGTTCGACTTCAAGGCACTGGCAACGACAGGTTCGGCGACTTACTCCGTTGAAAGCGGAAGCGTGTCCGTCCCTATCAAGTTAGCCCAGAAGTTGGCCGTACCCGCCGCTGCAGAGGTCAATTCTGTCGAGGCATACGCCTTCGACGCCTCGGGGTTCGAGACACAGCATGAAGCTTTCGTCCTCAAGGCTTACCATGCCGTTGGGCATCACGGCGACTTCCTGTTCTGATCGGATCGGGCGGCTTTGCGCTTTAGTTCTGACTGGCTCCGGGGGGCGCGAAGCCGCGCTTGTACTGAATGCGCGCGCCGGGCTTCACGGACGCCAACAGGGCGGCGAGGGCTTGCTCCTGGCTACGTCGGCTTAGCACTTCGCGGGCCAAGGTGGCGCGCTGTTCAGGTGGAACAGGCTGGGGGAGCACGGCGACGACCTGACCAGCAAGGCTGCCGTCGTCCAGCGCAAATGTTTGTCCGGGCGACAAGGCGGAAAGTAGCGCGGCCGACGTTCCGATAAGGGTTGCACTGTCGACGGTCACCTTGACCCGGCGCGCTTGGATCGCTGCTCGTGCGAGTAGCGCTTCCATCGCCTCGACCGACCCCGCTTCCTTCAATGCCCTACTTACGTTTGGTGGCATTGGCTTCGCCGAGACGATCTCATCGATCGTGATGGAGGTTCTTCTTTCGAAGGCTTGAGGCGTGTCGGCGATGAAACGCCGAACGTCCTCTTCGCTAATCGTGTGACCTTCCGCAGCGGTGTCGGCCACTAACTGCTGGGCCAAGGCGATTTCCGTCAACCGCCGGCTGGCGAGCAGATATTGCGGAGTTTCGTCCAGCTTTTGCGCCCGCGCCTGCTCCACCAGCAACTTACGCTCGACCAGTTCCTTCAAAAGCGCATCACGTAAGCCAGAATCACGCGCCACCGCCAATCCGCGCGAACGTGCTTCCTCGTTGAATTCGGCGAGCGTCACCTCCGTGCCGTTAACCATGGCAATGACCTGACCTTGCGGCTGCGCCGGCTTGCACCCACCGAGAACTGCCGCCACTGCTATGCCAAGGATCGAGAGACCCGGCCTAATCACGAGGATTCGCAAGCGTGGAAACGGTGTATGACTGGGTCACGGTGATGATCTTCGCGGGCCTTGCCACACGGTTCCTTTCAAAGTCGGCGGATCCGCACGACACGGACGATAGCTACTGGCATTATCTTTTGCCATCGCTCGGCTGTGCGGTCGCGAATTGGCTCGGCAATCACGACTATACCCTTGCCGCTATCGCCCTCATCGCAGGCACCCTGGCATACATCTACCGCTTCCACGTACGCCAGGATCCGTCGGCGAACTGAGGCTCACCCTGTCATCAATTGGCGCAAGCTGGCACTGCTGGCTCCGACCAGATCGCGGGCAAACCGCTGAAGGGAAATAAGCGCCGCGTCATGATCGGGATCGATCATCGAAATGCGGATCAGCGCGCCATCCGGGATTTTTCCCTCGAATGTCTGCCGGAACACCGACCAGCGCTGCGCCAGGTTGCTGGTCGGGAACTCCGCCCCGACCCTGCTCCAGTACAGGATCTGCTCGGTGCGACCGGGCGCCGCGGCGGTGAGCACGCGGGTCATGATCGATGCTCGGCTCGCCATGTCAAGCGCCAGGTCGCGCCAGTTCTGAAGCTTGAAACCTGCCCCCGGGTAGCAGACCTCAGGCCTGTGCAACTGCGTGTTGTGGGTTTGTGCGCTACCATAAGCGATCAACAGCATGATCGGCGCGGCCGTCTCGCTGGTATAATAGCGGGTGACAACCTCGTCGAACGCCTTGTCCTCGCCTTCCTCACCGCGCGGAATCAACACGCCGTCGGCCGGCGAACGGGTCCACTGCCCGACAACATCCGGGATCATCCCGTCGAGCGGTGGTCGCTGGCCGACCTTGGACACACCCCGATTGCGCGTCAGCACCGCTGGGATGAGCGCCGTCGCGCCCAACGCTCCGGCCAACAGGAACTCGCGCCGTGACGGGGTAAAATCGGAACCTTCCATCGACCTTGCGTGTGCCCCGATCATGCGCGTGCTGCCCGTCTGCCAAGTAAGTGGTCCAGCGCAAGCAGGCCGAGCATAGACAGGAAGAATGTCAGAACGCCGGCTGTTTCGTGCAGGAAGCCCTGCGCCACCGCGTCGCCGAAATGATATGTGAGCAGCACCAGCACGATCACGCGCAGGAAGTTCGCACACACGGCGATCGGCAGCAGCGATGCCAGCAGAAGCATCCGGTGCCAACGCGTGTCAGGCCGGGCAAGGTGGACGTACAAAAGCCCCATGGCGAACAGCGTGATCAGCGATCCCAAACCTGCGCAGGCTTGTTTGACCAGCAACTCATATTGAGCGATCTGGATAAGCACGCCCGACTGACCGATCGGATAGCCAAAGGCGTCAAGCAGCCGAACCGACCCTTGTGAGATCGCGATCTGCAGGGGCTGCGTCAGCGCCACAACGACACCCTCCGGCGGCTTGATCAGAAATGCCAAATAGAGCAGCGGGAACCATAGTCGTCCGATCGTGGTGGCTCCGAAGTAGAACCAGCAAAGCAAGACGAGAATGGCATAAAGGGAGCCGCTTTCGGCGCCAAGCATGCTGAACGTGCGGCCATAGATGTAGAGCAATGACAGCGGCGCTAGTGCGGCCAGCCACCAGGCCGAAGGCAAGGTGGCACGCCTCTGCACCGACCGCCACTCCCGCGCCAGAAGCCACACGCCAGACACTAGGATCAGCGGACCATGCGCACCGTTGCTCGAACTCCAATGCTCCTTGGCCAAAGTCAACAGAGTGGGAAGGACCAGCATAGCCAAGGCGAGAATCAAGATCGCAGCTTGGGGCGGGGTTGCGGCCACAACGGCCCGTATATCTGCAAGTCTCCATGGCCTGCCGACGTTGCGGGGCATGCCGGTCTCCATAGCAGCGCTCGAAATTGCCATCAGGCGGAGCGCCGTTTGGCCGCTGGCTGCGCATCGATGTTGCGCAGGATGAAGACTTCATCCCCGACCTTCATGGCGTCGAAAAGGCGATTACCGAAGTCCAGCGGCACCCCGACGCAACCATGCGTGCCCGCGCCGTGACGCACGTTGCTGCCATGGATCGCGACACCGTCGTCCGTTAGCCAAAGCGAAAAGGGCATCGGCGCATTGTAGGTGCGCGACCAATAATCCTTGCGCTTGCTCAGGACTGCGAACTTACCCGTCGGCGTCGGCTTATCGTCGACCCCGTACAAGGCAATTGCGGTCCCAATTTCGTCACCGCCCCGGAACACGGACACCGTCTGCGCTGCAAGGTTTACCAATACCCACGTCGGCCCGGATGCGGCACCATCTTCATGCCACACGTAGTCACCGTACTCCATCTGCTCGGGGACGTTGAGCAGGCTGGTGATCTGCCGTCCCTGTTCAGCCGTACTGAGGCCCGCGCCCACGGTCATCCGCTCAACGCTGACGCGTTCTCCATCCATGGAAAACGCCTCCGGAGCGGGTTGAGATTGAGATTGCTGACAGGCGCCCACGGCGAGAGCCATTGCACCTAGAATAAGGGCTTTGCTCCGCAATCGCCGGTAACGGACGATCATGCTAAGTTCTGCTGAAGGCCAGAACGCAGCCTGGCAGACAAAGACTTCAGCTTGCTTGTGCGCAGGTCCGGCGAGCGGCGCTTGCCGCCGAGCCTTGCGATGCGACACGCCGGCGCCGCCTGCGCAGGCTCGATCCCAAGACGCCAAAGCCGATCATCATCATCAACCATGTGCCAGGCTCCGGCGCCTCTGGGCCAGTTGTCGGCGTCAGGGCAGTGGCAACGTTGCCTCCGCCGCTGAAGATCGCGGGAACAACGACAGCCGCGCCGCCAATGCCGGCCAGGGCCGCCACCGGTACGCCAGCGCCTGACACAGCGACGGCAGCCGGAATGGCTGGCGCCAACGCCGTTGCGGGAACGCCGACGAATGCAGGCGCAGCGACTGCTGCAACAGGAAGAATCGCTCCCGACGGCGCCGCACCACCAGTGGTAACGGCGCTAGGCGCGGCCGAACGAACCGGCGCCAGCAAGCCCGCAGGCGGCGCTTCCGCCTCGGACAAAGACGCCGAATGGATTGGCGGACCCTTGCTGGACTGGGCGCCCTCGGCTCTCTCGCCAGGCGATCGGGCTTGGAGAAGGGCTAGAGCGTTAAGCTTGGCCGACTCCGCCGGAGTCGTCCGCATGGGGACAACATTAGCAGCGCCGACCGCGACGCCAATGGCCACCACGGAAACTGCAGCGAGCGACTTACGACCGAAACGCATCGTTCCTTACCCCTATTTAACGCACTCGCCAGCTAACGCTGATCAACTGAGCACGCCTTCGACAATCTCAAATTAACGTATTCTTAAACAGATCATTTCGGCAAAGGTTGCAAGTTAGATGCGGCCAACTGTCCCGTGTTGGAGCAAACTCTGCCATGTGTTGCGCACAGAGCACGTGTGCCCAAAGCGTTAGGTTCGGCGAGTCTGCAAGCAGGTGAAAAGCTAGCCCGACAGCCTACCGCTCGAAGCACCGCATCGACGTCTACAGCTTCGGTTGTCGCTCCGCGTCGATTCACCAGCATTGTTGGCAAAGTTGGCAAACTGGTGCAGAAGTCCCCCGACTTCCGATATGTCATGACACCGTCCGCGGCGGAACGATCAGCGACGGGCGTGAACATCGCAGCTGGAGCCGCCGCATCAGCGGATCGTAGGCAAGTCAAACGAGCTGCTGAAGGCAGGCAACGTGGACCTTTCGCACTACACGGGCGCTGTGTTGCTCATTCCAAAGCAGATCCCGTGTTTGCATTCAGGCGTTCAACGTTGTTGATAGGCAGTAGCGCCTAACTACGTTCCACCTGTGCATCGCTGCCCAAAGAAACTAGCTGGACGGTTAGGGTGAGCAGGCCACAGTTGCTCAGCTGTCCGCCCTGGTCGTGCATAGTAGTAACACGCCGATGCACGAGCCTCCGGTTGAACGCTACAAGCTTGAGCCGACTACCGAAGTTAGCGCACTCTTTCGCGATTTGATTGATCCCGAATAGCGATCTTCCTCCGAAGACCCATTGAAGCTATGCTTCAAGCGGGAGACGGAAATAAGAAAGCGTTTCAAGAGGCATATGGAGGCTTTTGCCCGGTTGGCTGCTAACGGCGTCCGATCCCCGCAAACGATTGTGGATGATACGGTTCAGCTTGCCGCTCGGGTCCATAAGCGTTTGCAATGATATGCCGCTTGCAGCTGTCTTACTCTATTTGCGGCATAGTTGCTGTTAGCGAGTAGCGGCAACCTCGCAGCAGCACAGGCATCGCGGTTGCTTATCTTGAGCTTAAGGTACGATCGCGTCCATTGAACGTCGCGGAATCGGCGCTCGTATTCGTTTGTCTTAGGGCAATCACATTACTAACCTGGTCGCCCGAATCGTGGATATGGGTGCCGTACTCGCTGAGCCTACCGTCTGCAGTTGCTTGCTGATAAAGCGGTGAGCCTCTCTGCCGCCTCCGACCTGGACATTCGTCAGCCTGCCGCTTACGTCCGCGCCCCGCTTATTTCGTACACCAGAGCCGCGTGAAGGCAAGACCAACAGCAGACGCCCGGAGATGTTAAGAAACGTTTACTAGCACCCTGTTCAGCCTGTCATATGTCTGTCATGCACGATGTCGGTTTGAGCTTTACTTCATCTTTGGTCCTCAATCGGCATGATCCGATAGCGGGATTGATCCTCAAAGGCCTGCGCTCGCCTGTCCTGAAGGCGTTAACGGCAGTCAACTGCCTCCTAATCGTCGTCCACGTGGTGGTTGCCTCGTCGCCTAGTGAGGATGCTGAATCCTGGACCGGCTTTCTGCGCATCGATCGAGACCGCAGCATAAGTGAATGGTTCGAGAGCGTGCAATTGGCTGCTGCAATCTTGTTTCTTACCGTTTACGCGTGGCAGCGCCGGCGATCGACTGGCCTTATGGTCGCAGCACTGCTACATGTCGCGCTGTGGTGGCTTGCGCCTGAACAACAAGCGGTAGCCGAATTTGTGATGGTTGCGGTAGTTACGCCTTTCCTTGGCGGGCTTGCCTACCTTGCCTACCGCCGGGCGTGCCAGGGCGAGCGTAGCGAACTCGCCGCCATGCTCATCGTACTCTCGTCCTTCGCCCTGTTCGCGCTCGTGATCGACTTCCTTCACCCAGTGCTCTCATCGCCCGGTTCGATCCTTGAAGCAGCGTTGTCTGTGGTGGAGGAAGGCGGTGAGCTCGTCACCTTGTCCGTGCTGCTCGCTGTCGTGATTGAGCTTACTCGGACAAACCGAGTGCAGCCGCCTGAGTCTTCAGTCATCTGGGGAGTTACGACGTTCGATGCCTGCCAGAAGCCGCATCATTAGCGATAGTGTGCTTTCAACCCTAGCGGACAGTCAGCGCGGAGAGACGCTCATCAAGTTCAGCCAAGGCGCGACGATGGCTCGTCAAGTCGGGCTAAGGCGTAAGACTCAAGTCGCAGGTGTCCTTGGTTATTCCGGAATGCTGACCGGCGCTGGCGATCTTGCCGGCCAGCCGATCACAAATCCTCCCTTCCTCCTGATCCATGGCTCAGCTGATACCATTGTGCCCGTATGAGCCCTGCACGCTGCTGAACACGCGCTGGGCCGGGTGGGCGTCAACGTCGCTACTCAGGTTTCGGCTGGGCTTGGTCACAGCGTTGACCCGGTTGGTTGCCGGAAGGGCTGAGTTCGTCGCGAGAGTACTCGATCGTAAGAACAGCCCGCCTTAGAACCGGGACCACTACTTGTGGCCGTCAGCGGACGGTCCGCTTGTAGGTAGCTTGATCGGAAAGCGGACGATTACGCTACGGGCCCGGAATGTCTGCGATCGACTCAAAGCGGACATTCAGCGTGGCCTCTTAGACACGCCTACTATTCTATGGGGGATCAGGGCTGGTCGAGCGCCCGCAGAGTCTCTGTTCAGACTGTCGTCTAGATGTCATGGGCACTAGACATGCTAATCAAGTCATTCTCGGCAGACGTTCAGTCTAATCGCATGATAGCCTTGCTCCTCGGAGCTTTCCGCTCTCCCCGCCTGCATGTGTTGCTAGTTCTAGATGCCCTCTTGATTGTCACTCACGTTCTGGTCGCATCGTCGCCAGAAGAAAGTGTCAATGCATGGGCACGCTTTCTACGCATCGATCGAGAACGCAGCCTGAGCAAGTGGATCGAAAGCGTGCAATTGTTTGCTGCATTCCTGCTGCTCACGAGGCACGCCCAGTCTTTGAAACGGCAGGTTTACCTGATGGTCGCGGGACTGATTGCCTTCATGCTCTTAGACAATCTGTTAGAGCTACAAGTGATATTCGCTCCGTGGCTCGCGCCTGAACAGCAGGACAGCGCCGAGTTCGTGATGGTTGCCGCACTTGCAACAGTACTCGCCGCGTGGGCACTAATTAGCTACTGCCGGGCGGGCGAGTTTGAGCGTGCCGAACTCGGCGCCATGCTCATCGTGCTGGCGATTTTCACGCTGTTCGCCGTGTTGATCGACTTCCTACACGAGAGGATCGCGGCGCCTGGCTCGGCAATCTACGCCTCTCTATCTGTGGTCGAGGACGGAGGTGAGCTTGTAACACTGTCCCTGCTGCTCGCAGTCGTAGTACAGATTACCAGACCCGCATCAATCGCAAAGAAGTGAGCAACGAAGTTGCGAGGTTCACGACTTTGCCAAAGTAAGCGCTAGCCGCAGCTTGTATTTCATACGGCCTTTAGCAAACATTCGCCCTGCGGTCTTCGGCCTAAGCGCATGAGGCTCCTGCGCTACTCACGCGTTGGGTCTAAATGACAAGGCGAATCGAAAAGCTCACAACCATCCACGAGGGCTGGCTTAGCCTCCGCATGGCGACAGTACGCTTGGATGACAACACAACAGCCGAGCGAGAGATTATCGACCACCCAAGCGGGGCAACCGTGCTGCTCTACAATCCGGAGAGCCGAACCGCGTTGCTCATCTTGGAACTCCGCCCACCTGTTGAGTGGGTCGGCGAGCCGCGGATGCTTGAGGCGGTCGCCGGCAAGTTAGACGAGGCCGATCCGGAAGGCTGCGCTAGGCGAGAGGCCCAGGAGGAAGCAGGTATTCGCATCGGCGGGATGGAGCACGTGGCCAGGCTATGGATGACGCCCGCAAGCTCGACCGAACGGGTCGACTACTACTTGGCAAGCTACTCGGAAGCTGACCGGGTCAGCCAAGGGGGCGGCGCAGAAGGCGAGCATGAGAACATTCGTGTTCGGGAAATCGCGTTGACCGAGCTGTGGCGAATGGTGGACGCTGGCGAGGTCAAGGACACCAAGACCTTCCTGCTGCTGCAAGCCCTGCGGCTCAGGCGACCAGAGTTGTTCGTAATCTAAGATGCTCCTCGCCGATGTCTATCACTCAAAGCGGACGTTCTGTCCCAATCCCGTGCGAGTGTCCGATCCGGCCGATCACGGACATTCACTTCGATACTTCGACCACGAAGAGCAACAAAAGCATAATTCGTGGAGTGCCGGCCAAGCCTAGTCGATGAGGAGTGCTTTCTCTATCGCGCCAAATCACCAGATGGCTCTGATCCAGACAGTGCTACCTCAAACGGATCAACCGGGTTCACCGAGAGGTGGCTCAACCCTGCTACGATAATCGGCGATCTGTTCCAGGCTGACATCTCGTGCATTGCGACCGGCATCCACCTCGGTATGCCATGCGACCACCTTGGTCAGTGCTTCCTTCAGCCGCAACCTTGGCTGCCATCCGAGTTCCGCGCGCGCCTTGCTGATGTCTAAGCGAAGGAGCACGGCCTCATGCGGTTGAGGGTCCTCCGAACTTCTCCAGCCGAGGCCTGAGTCCCAGTTTGCTAGCATCTCATCGACAATCCAGGCAACGGGCTGCGTATCCTCATCGGCCGGACCGAAGTTCCAGGCGGTAGCAATCTCCCGGGAGCCCAACAGCAGACGTTCGGCGATCAACAAATATCCGCCGAGTGCTTCGAGCACATGCTGCCACGGACGGATTGACTGGGGGTTTCGTATCAGCGGTGCTTCCCCCTTCAGCAAGGAGCGAACGATGTCTGGGATCAGCCGGTCCAGCGCCCAATCGCCGCCGCCAATAACATTGCCGGCCCGCACGGAGGCGATTGCCGGCCCGGTCGGATAGGAGCGCCGGTAGGCCGAAATGACGAGTTCGGCGGCACCTTTGCTGCTGCTGTACGGGTCGTATCCGCCCATCGGTTCGTTTTCCCGATATGGCCAGATCCACTCGCGGTTCTCATAGCATTTATCGGTGGTGACGCAGATCACGGCCTCAACGCTCGCCTGGTGCCGACACGCCTCTAGCACATGCACCGTGCCCATAACGTTGGTAGCGTAAGTCTCGACCGGATTGTCGTAGGAGTAACGGACCAGCGGTTGTGCCGCGAGGTGAAAGACGACCTGCGGCTGGAAGTCGCAGATCGCTCGTTCCACGCATCCCTGGTCGCGAATGTCGCCTTCAACATGATCGACAAGGTCGCGAAGACGCGTTTGCTGGAAGAAGCTGGGATCAGTCGGCGGCGGCAGCGAGAGACCGCCAACGATAGCACCAAGCTGGTGCAGCCATAATGACAACCAACCGCCCTTGAAGCCGGTGTGGCCGGTCACCAGCACCCGCCGGCCGGCCCAGCTAAACTCGCTCACCAGCACTTCCATGGCGCACCCGCCTGCCATTGATCTTTAAGATACGGATGTTGCAATGGGGTCTCCTCCAACCTTAGCCAATCATAAAATCCCAGCGACGCTTATGCGAGAAACGACAAGTAAGCACGACTAGGTTGTGGCTTACATTCCGGTGGGCGCTTGACGAGAAGGCAGTTGAACGGGAGGACCATCGATGGACAGCGAAAATTTAGAATGAGATGCTGCTAGCCAGCGGCCTGAAGCATCGAAACACCCTTCTCCTCGTTCGGCGCTTGCGATACCGTTAAGGCATATTCAAAAAACCTCGGCTCGTCAGTTTCGAGCAGTGGCCAGGCCGCATCCTTGACCGAGATTGATGAAACCGGCAGCGGCCACTCGATTTCCAGTCGAGGATCGTTGAAACGAAGTCCTCCCTCCGCGCTCGAGGTGTAGGGCGCGGTCACCAGATAGCTCATCTCGCAGTCATCGGTTAGCGTCTGAAAAGAATGAGCGAAACCCTCGGGAACATACAACAGGTGGTGGTTTTCGGCGCTCAGTTCAAAGGCGGCATGGCGCATGAAGCTGGGCGAGCCCCGGCGAAGGTCGATGATCACATCGAGCACGGTACCTCGAATGCAGTGGACGAACTTGGCCTCGGTATACGGCGCAAGCTGGAAGTGCATGCCGCGGACGGTTCCGACCTTGTTCGAAACTGAGGTGTTCTGCTGGACGAAATTCGCATTCAAACCGTGCTGCTCAATCTCGCTGCGACACATCGTGCGTGCGAATGTACCGCGCTCGTCGTTGAAGATAAGGGGCTTGACCAAGAATGCATCCACCAGGCTGGTTTTCTCGAAGATCACGCTTGCACCTCGCTGAGGCCATTCGAAGTAGCCTCTTGGTTCCCGAACAGAGCCTCCTGTTCATCATAGAGTCGATCGACCAACCGGCCCGCAGGACGGCTGACGTCCTCGAAAGTGAGCGGCTGGTCTTTGGCAATCGGCCGCTTGACGGTCGAGCCAAGTGCGAGGCCGATCGGCAGCAGCCGTTCTGAGCGGATCGCGTCGATGTTATCGGCAACGCCATAGACTTCGAAGCCCCCAAACTCCTTGATCACGGTGCCCGGCGCGAGATCCTGCTTCGCGATCGCTAAAACCCCAACCGTTGGCCCGCCTCTAGGCGCCAGAACGGCGTCCCTGAATAATACCGCCCGAGCGACCGAAAAGGGCACTTCGAAGTGGCACAAGTGATAAGGTGTGGTGAAGACGTAAAATGGGCCCTCGCCCATCTTGTAGTAGTTCAGGTAATGCTGTTGCCGCGGATCGTCGGTGGTGCCGATGACGAACACGCCTGGTCCTGGACGTGCGCCGATGACATAATCGACCAGCCCGGGACGGTCTGGGTCTAGATGGTCGGCGAAGGAACCGATGCACTGCTCCACGGGGACAAGGGGGGAGCCGGGATCCCCGCCGGAGAAGTCGGGTCCGAGCATTCCCCGCCGGGCCACCCGAAAGCCATTGCCATTGGCCACGATCGCTTGCTCGAACGAGATCTTTGTCCCGTCGGCGAAGGAGGCGACCATCGCCGCGTTCTGCCCCCACTTCGCGGCGAAACTGGTCTGCGTCTGGGGGTTGCGGTAAGGGTCGTGCAGACCTTTCATGTTACCGGCCAGCATTGGCCTCACACCAAGTCCCCGAACGAAGCGCAGCAGGTTCATCTCGACGCCAGGCTGGTCGCCATCGGAGAAAGTGAAGATCACGCCAGCCCGGTCGGCGTAATGCTTGAGAATGGGTCCGATCGTTCCGTCGAGTTCGGCGTTCATCTGGATGACATGCTTGCCGTTCTCGATGGCCGCGAGGACGCATCCGGCGGCATAATCGAGGGTTCCGGTAACCTCGATGATGGCTTCCAGTTCGGGTGCGCGCGCGAGCAAGTCGGCGTCTTCGGTAACCGCGTAAGCGCCGTCGGCGATGGCCGCTTGTAGCCCCGCGGCATTGTCGACCCGGCGGGGGCTTACACCGGCCTGCGTATAGCAAGCCTCGGCGCGCTCGATCGTCCGATTGGCAATCGCGCACAACTGGATACCCGGTACGGATTTGATGATCTGGAGCGCGATGCCGCTGGCCTGAAACCCTGCGCCGATCATCCCGACTCGGATCGGCCGCCCTTGCGCTCGCCTTTGTTCAAGCGCCGTATCGACGAGGATCATCGCCGTTTCATCCCGGGAAAAGTCATGCCCATACCTTCCATGCCTGCTCATTGGCCCAAGCGGCCTCCAGGACTTCCTTGTCGCGCAACGAATCCATGCTCTGCCAAAAGCCGTCGTGGCGGAAACTTCCAAGCTTTTTTTGCTCGATCATACGCGCCATGGGCTCGTCCTCCCAAATGGTGGCGTCTCCGTCGATCAGACCGAACACTTCAGGCTCGCAGACAAAGAAACCACCGTTGATTAAGCCACCATCGGTTCTGCCTTTTTCACGAAAGCCTTCAACTTCGCCGCCGTCGTGATCGAGATGGAGCGCGCCAAAGCGCCCGGGTTGGGTAACTGCGGTTAACGTGCACCAATGCTCGGTCTTGCGATGAGACTCGAGCAGTTGATCGATCCGAACATCGCTGACGCCATCGCCGTAGGTCAGGAAGAACGTACCGTCTTCCAGGAGGCGCTGGGCGCGCTTGAGACGCCCCCCGGTCATGGTATCCTTGCCGGTATCAAGAACCGACACGCGCCAGTCTTCACCGGTTTCGGAGTGATATTCCACAGCGCCATCGCACAAGTCGATGGTAAAGTCGGAAGTGCGTCCGCGGAAATTCAGGAAATAGTCGCGAATGAACTCCACCCGATAACCGCCGATCACCACGAACTCACGACAACCGTAATGAGCGTAGATCTTCATGATGTGCCAAAGCAACGGCATACCACCGACCTCAACCATGGGCTTGGGACGGACAGCGGTTTCCTCGCTGAGCCGAGTGCCAAAGCCGCCCGCTAGGATCGCCACTTTTGGCACCTTGCCCTTGATCATTATAGAATCCCCTCAGACCTTGCCTGCGCCAATTGCATCGATGTGTTTCCCCATCACTCGGGGCTGACGGCGCTTGCGCCGGCAGCAAATCATAAAAGCGGAAAGTTAAAGCTCCGATTAAGCTTCCTACTTAATTCAAATAAGGTCCAAAGGGTCCATTGTAACTGAGAGAAGCAGCTGGTTTCGTTCCAGTCGGTGCCGTTACCATCCGCGTGACGCACGTTTACCGCCACATGCACCAGCGTAAGCGATGCAGGCTGATGCGCTGGTCAAAACGGCAAGGACGCGAGCGGCTCTCGTGATTTACAGATCATAGTTCGACCGATATCCCTGTCCGGAAGAAATTTTTGGGGGTGAATGTATTTATGTCCGATCGTTCAGTTCTGGTTGCGTCAAACTACTTCCCAGGGGTTGCTCAGGGACAAACTTACGCTTTCTCTGAAGTAATTCGCTCTATTGAGAGTGCCGACGTTCTGACACCAACTGAGCCTGCCTTTAAGAAAGGCTGGGCTCTGCGGCCAACGATGGAGTACCTGCTTGGAGAGAGCATTCATCGGTCAACGTCGGTTCTGCGAAATAAGGTCGGCCTAAAACGTCTACCGCTGATGCATCCGATCCGGCTCCAGAAGGATTACGACCTCTTCTTCTTTATGTGTAACTTCCCGCTCGACCTTAGCGCCCTGGACCAGATCCATGGCTGGCGCGAGCGTTCCGGAAAGGCCGTCGCATTTCTTACAGAAACCTGGTCGCATTACCTTCCTACAACACGCCCTGAACTGAAGATGCTCGACAAGTTCGACCACGTGTTTCTGCTCAACGCTGCCAGCATACCTAACGTCGTGAAGTACACCAGCACGCCCTGCTCTTTTCTGGCCACTGCCGCCGACTGCCTTCTATCAACGCCGTTCCCGAACCCTCCGGAGCGTACGGTGGACGTGTATAGCATGGGGCGTCGTTCGACGGACGCCCACGAACAGCTCCTTGGGCTGGCACGGGCTGATCCCTCGTTCTTCTATGTCTACGACACAATCAAGCATGGGATCGCGACAGATCTGGCAGAGAGCCGATTGCTTGGCGCCTCCCTCATCAAACGCAGCAAATTCTTCATCGCCTACAACCATAGCGCGGTGGATTTGCAAAGCGGACATCAGAAAAATCTTCAGGAGCACGCTTTGGCTACGCGCTACTTTGAGGGTGCGGCGGGAGGCGCCGTCATGCTCGGATCCCCGGTCGACACTCCA
This sequence comes from uncultured Sphingomicrobium sp., assembly GCA_964243335.1. Classification (GTDB taxonomy): domain Bacteria; phylum Pseudomonadota; class Alphaproteobacteria; order Sphingomonadales; family Sphingomonadaceae; genus Sphingomicrobium. The sequence continues at coordinate 15,723 of CAXTED010000003.1, forward strand.
GAGTTTCGTCGATTCTTCGATTGGGAAGATGCGCTGATCGAGATCCCGGCCTGTCCAGAGGACATGGGCGCGATATTGGCCGACTTGAACTCCCAACCTGAGCGCCTGCGGCGGGCTAGCATCACCAATGCTGTACAGTCGCTGCGCCGGCATGATTGGGCGCACAGATGGGACGAGATACTGAAGACTCTTGGGCTCGGCCGATCGACCTTGCTGCAGGAACGGCTGGACAGGCTTGAAGCCCTTGCAATGCGCGGCGGAGGTTGAGGCGATATCAAATGGCGTGCTCAAGCTTGAACTCCGCCAGCCGTGATAAGCGGACTGGAGCAAGGTACTAAAAGAGGTGCGTCAGGAACATGCTTAACGTTCCACCGCAAGCACCGGCAAGCACCGCCCGGCGGTCTCTCTTATCCTGGGGATGCTATCCACAGGGACGCGAGTAGAATAACGATCGGTGCGATCTTGAAGGTGGCAAGGGCGAAGATCAGCTCAAAAACCGATCGGCAAGAAAGGCGCTTCCATTCAACTGACTGAAGAAGCTTGCCGCCGCAGCATCAAACCAAGCTACCGACGACATCGCTCGACCTCTACGTTAACCACCCGTCCTAGATTGTTGATTATCCGAAACGAACAAGGTTGCAGGGTTTGCGGCTGGTTGCTGCCTGACGTAGCTGGGGTGTAGAAGGTCGTTCGGGCGCGATTGCGGCAAGATGCTTTTCCGTCGCCCTTGCCGCGCCAAACCATTAGCGGATGGGGCGCTCTTTTGAGCACTCTCGGCCGGGATTACCCGCGCAACAGATAGTCGCGGCACTCAGCAAGCGACCGCATGATCGGACGAAGGTGCGGGGGCTCCTGTTCAACGAACGCGTGTCTTACGCCGGCTTGCTGCGCCGCCCGGAATACCGACCGCCAGGCGATCACATCGCCTTGGCCGACGATCCCAGTCGCGAAATTGCTGCCGTACGTGCCGCTCGCCGGCTTGTTCTTGAGTCCTTTGACATGGAGCAGGCGGATGCGGTCTCCATGCTGCCGAAGCAGTCGAATCGGGTCCACGCCGCCCGCGACCGCCCAAGCTACGTCAAGCTCCAGCTTGACCAACGCCTTGTCCGTGCCCTCGGCAAGCACGTCGAACCCTCGCCGACCCTCGTAGTCGGCGAACTCGAACGGATGATTGTGATAGGCAAGTTGGAGGCCGGCCGCGCGGGCCAAGGCGCCAAGCTCATTCAGTCTTGCGGCATTGTCCTTCCAAGCGGCCAATGTCATCGCGCCCTGCATGGCCTTGATCCAGTCACCGGACTTCAACGCCCGGCTAGGTCGGGGCGAAGACGCCACGATCCAATTCGCCCCCAGCACCTTAGCCTCGGCGATGTACTTCGGCCCGTCCGAGAATAGGTCCGACATGGAGTAATGGGCGCTAACGGCCCGCAATCCTGCGGCTTCAATGGCCCGGCGAAACGCCCCAGGAGCGTGGCCGTGCAGCCCCGCCGTCTCGACCTCGCGAAATCCCAAGCGTCCAAGCTGACGCAACGTACCGTCCAGGTTGCGGTCGAGTTCGTCGCTGACCGACCAGAGCTGCACCCCGAGCGGCCACGGGTAAGGCCGGGGGCTGAGCTTGCCCCTGCCGTTATCGCCGGCCAGCATCGGCTTGGTCAGCGCCCGCATCGGCATCAGCGCCGCTCCCGCGCCGAGCGCAACGCCCAACTTCAACATGTCCCGACGTTTCATGACGATCCTCTGCAAATGCATATTCGAACAAGAGGGTAGGAGCGTTCTCGCTAAACTCTAACGCTATTCCGAGCACGGCCATCGCCAACCTTCGTGCGGACAAAGACACCATCGATCGAGGAGTATGCAAGCACCGGGTGACTACCTGTGCATCTCGGCAAACTCGTTTGCGCAGGAACCAATGGGTCCACCCGCCGGTAGACCCGGAGATATTGCGCGTCCGGGCTCCGGCGATACGCTTGCATGACTTGCGCGAATTGTGGTTCTTCTAGGAAGAAGCGCAAAAGGTCTCCGCCTGCAGCGATCTCGTCGTAGCGGGAATCGACCAGAATCATCGCCGGACGGGAGCAGGCGATCTCGCTTGCCACCTCCAGTCTGGTTCGCCTCGCAAGGCCATCGAGTTCGGGACTGATTTCGCCTTTCTTTAGGCCCTGCCAAACCGGAACAAGCATCCACAGTGTCATATGCCGCGACGGCCAGCCGAAACCGCGCTCCTCGATCAATGGCCACGCGGCAACGCCGCTGGCCGACAACATGACGATTGACGAAGCGGAGGAAAGCGAAGCCGTCGCAAATGCCGCAGCCTCATCGTGGCGCGCCCGGCCAGCCACGAACGGGGTTATTACAGCTAGAATGAGGGCTATGGCGGCGGCTGCTTTGGTGCTTCCAGAATTGCCCTCTCGCACAGCGCCGAAACCGATCAACAAGCTCAGCAACGCAGCGCCCAAGACTGGCACGGCGTGATAGTGAAAGCCCTTCGCCTGGAGCAGATAAGTAGTACCGAAAGCTAAGGTAGTTACGCAGGCCGCCATGGCCAGCACGGGAGTCTTCGCCCGCTTGAAGGTAAGAGCGACAAGGGAAAAGACCGCCACGAACAAAGCCGGTTGGTTCACTTGCTCCAGAAAGGGCGGATTGTAACCGTGGTAGGCCAGCCGGATTAGCGGCACCATTGTCGTCACATATTCCGGCGTGAACAGAATGATGGTCGCAGCGTAGCTGATGGCGGCGAGGCACAATGCGAGCAGTTCAGGCCGGATGGTGATCCTTCTGCTCCGCCACAGTAGCCATGCTTCCAGCGCGATCGGCACCAAAGCGAAGTAGTGCTTGAGCGCAAAGCCGAGCGCCGCGAACAGTGCGACGGAGACTGCCAGGCGGGCATCAACCTTTTGGCCCTCGGCGCGCCTGGTAATCAGCGCGATGTAGGGAGTCGTGACAATGAACGTAAACTGCTCTCGCTGTCCCAGAGCAAAGGGTGAGGTGAGGAACAGCGTAAGGATCAGCCCCGCATAAAGCAGCCCGCGTTCACGCGTGTCCGGCACCAGTGTCCGGGAAAGAAACACCGCTGTCGCTGCGAACGCCGCGAACGCCGAGGTGAGCAGCGCGGGTGCAGCGATGTTTGTGAACGACGCGACCTGCTGGACGACCGCTCCGAACCAGAACCACAAGGGTGGGTTCACTTCCAGGATGTCGACGTAGAGGATCGCGCCCTGGTTGATCTGGCGACCGATCCACAACTGCCAACCAATGTCGTTGATCAACGGGCCGCGCCAGAAACAGGCGAGCCATAGGGCCAAGCCCACCATCGCCCAGACTTCTGGCCGCCGCCTCATACCCGCTCCTCGAAAACTGAGAGAACGGTCCTCGCCAAACTCACGGCGCCAAACTAGCTCCTCAACGCGCCTCCGCAATGGGAATTTCAGTCCACAACCACAAGGTTGACTATCTGTCACCGGAGACTATGCACAACCATATGGTTGAATTGAGTGCCTCCCAGTTGAACTCCGTCTTCCATGCGCTTGGAGATACGACGCGCCGGACGATGCTGAGGCAATTGGCGGCTGGTGAGCAGACCGTCGGTCAGCTCGCCCAACCTTTCGCGATATCGCTTGCGGCGGCATCCAAGCACATCAAGGCTTTGGAAAGCGCGGGGCTGATCCGCCGCGAAGTGCGTGGGCGAACCCACATCTGCAGTCTGGAGTCGCGCCCTCTGGCGAAGGCTTCCGACTGGCTCAGCTTCTACGAGCAGTTCTGGGCCACTCGCCTCAATGATCTCGAACAACAGCTACTAGGCAAGAGCAACGATCGCGAACCAAGAATATCTGGAGAAGGCAAATGACCATGACCTCAGCCGTTGATCCATTCGGCGTGCTCACCGACCCCACCACCCTGCGGATGCAGCGATTGCTGCCCGGCCCGATCGAACCTGTGTGGGATCATCTTACGCAAAGCGACCTTCGCCGCCGCTGGTTCGCCGCCGGCGACATGAAGATGGAAGTCGGCGCATCATTCGAATTCCTGTGGCGAAACGATGAACTGACCAATCCTCCCGGGATCCGGCCCGAGGGTGTTTCGGGCGAGAACCGGATGCAGAGCCGGATCACTGAAGTCGACCCGCCACGAAAGCTAGCATTTACCTGGGGCGCAAACGGCGACGTTTCCTTCGAACTGACCGCGGAGGGAAGCGACGTGCTGCTCACGCTCGTCCACCGCGGGGTGCCCGACCGCGCAAGCCTGCTCAGCTTCGCGCCCGGCTGGCACACGCATCTCAACGTGCTCGAAACACTCTTCTCCGGTGGAATGCCGGAGCCATTCTGGGACGGCGTGGTCCGGCTGAGGGGCGAATATGGGGAGCGGCTGCCAGCTTAAGCCGGCTCAACCCTGTTCGATCAGCTTGAGCGTCGCGAGGTCTGTTTGCCCGTCGAACCATCGATCTAGAGCGGCAGCGAAGACACCGCCGTCATCGATCTGCGCGAACAAGGTCAGGCACGAGCGGAGCTTCACTGCATCGACTGAACCGAACACGTCGACGGCGGCTCGTGCGTCCGACGTTTCGAGTGTCGTCACCGCCAGCCTCAGCCGGTCGCCAAGTATCGGATGATCGAGAAAGCGAATGGCCTCCTTGCGCGATGCGACACCGTAATGCTGCGCCATCGCGCTATGTCCAAGTCCCCGCATTTGGGGGAAGATGAACCACATCCAATGGGTGCGTTTCTTGCCTTGGCGCAACTCCTCCAGAGCGCGTTCGAAGACGCCTTCCTGCGCTTTCACGAAACGCAGCAGGCTGTCTTCGTCCGTGCTCTCGGCCTGCATCACGTCAGTCGAGCTGGCGCGCCCTGTCCAGATGTTGCTGGATGATCGGCACCGCCGCACGGGCCGTTCTCTTCAGGGCCGGCGCATCGCCGCTACGGGCATAGTTCTGGTGCAGGTCGAGCGCCATCTGGTGCGCGGTGACCTGCTGCTGGAAGAACAATTGGTCGAAGTTGCGGGGGTTGGCGCGACGCAAGTCGCGGATCATCTGCGCCTGCATCGGCAGCAAGGTCGGTGCAGGCACATTCACTCCGGCGGCCCGTGCGGCGCGGTTCAACTGCTGGGTCGTCTGACGGTGATGCATCGTCAGCATCTGGGCAAACCTACGGGTCTGCGGCCGCCGAGACTTCTGCATCGCGATTTGGGACGACTGGATCTCGAACAGATTACTCGCGGCCGCCATTCGGACATATGGACGCCGCTGCTCAGGGGTCAGGTCCGCTGTCCCCTGAGCCGACGCGACCGACGTCGCCGGGATCAGTGTCAATGCCAGGGCCCACGCCGCTAATACATTCAAATAGCGCATGATTCATCCTCCGTGAGAACACTTGGCTTCAACCTGAGCGCCGAGCCTAAGTTCCGACGACGGTACCCGCGGTTGAGCTCGAACCATGCAACCGCAACGGCTTGGAAGACTTATGAACTTTGCACCTAAAGAGCTTTTCGGTAGGGACGAACCGCTGATCCGTGTGACTGGGAACCCATGACGCAAGTCGAACATGACGCAGGCGGCGGCAATCGCTTCGAGCTGCTGGTGCAAAGTGTCACGGACTACGCGATCTATATGCTCAGCCCGGAAGGCGTGGTCACGAGCTGGAACGCCGGCGCCGAACGGTTCAAAGGCTATGCGCCCGACGAGATCATCGGCCACCACTTCTCGCGCTTTTACACGCCCGAAGACAAACTCGCCGAAGTTCCAGCAACAGCTTTGGCGACAGCCAAGCGGGAAAGCCGGTTCGAAGCCGAGGGCTGGAGAGTCCGCAAGGATGGCACGCGCTTTTGGGCCAATGTCGTAATCGACGCCATCCGCAATCCGGCCGGCAAGCTGGTCGGCTTTGCCAAGATCACGCGCGACCTCACCGACCGCAAGGCTGCCGAGGAAGAGCTTCGCCGAAGCGAAGAGCGCTTCCGGCTGCTGATCCAGAGCGTCAACGATTACGCGATCTACATGCTCGACCCCAGCGGCACGGTGGTCAGCTGGAACCCGGGAGCGGAGCGCTTCAAGGGCTATACGGCGGACGAGATCATCGGCCAGCATTTCTCCCGCTTCTACACGCCCGACGACCGTGATGCGGGCGTTCCAACAACAGCCCTTCGAACGGCGCTTAACGAAGGCAAGTTCGAGGCCGAAGGCTGGCGTATGCGTAAGGACGGATCGCGCTTCTGGGCCAGCGTCGTCATCGATCCCGTACGAAGCCTCGATGGCGGATTGCTCGGCTTTGCGAAGATCACGCGGGATCTGACTGAACGCAAGAAAGCCCAGGAAGAACTCGAACAGACGCGCGAGCGGTTCCTTCAATCGCAAAAGATGGAGGCGATCGGCAAATTGACGGGCGGGGTTGCTCACGACTTCAACAATCTGCTCGCCGTCATCCAGGGCAGCCTTCATCTGGCGCAACGCCGATTGGTCGAGGGCGGGGATGTTTCGCGTTTGATCGCAAATGCTTTGCTGGCGGCCGAGCGCGGAGCCTCGCTCACCCAACGCATGCTGGCTTTTGCGCGCAAGCAGGACCTGCAGATCGAACGGGTGGATCTGGCCAACCTCGTCCGCAGCATGTCCGAGTTGTTGGAGCGCACTATCGGGCCGGGCGTAGAAATCGAAACCCGTTTTCCGCTCAGCCTGCCCGCTGTTCAAGCCGATCCAAGGGAGTTGGAATTGGCCTTGATGAACCTGTTTGTGAACGCCCGCGATGCGATGCCGGCCGGCGGCAAGGTCACCATCAGCGCCAAGCGGGAAAGCGTCTCCGAACCAGGCGATCTGCCACCGGGGGATTATGTAAGCCTGATCGTGGCGGATCAGGGTGAGGGCATGAGCGAAGCCACGCTCTTGCGGGCGATCGAGCCATTCTTCACCACCAAGGGCGTTGGCAAGGGCACCGGGCTGGGACTGGCCATGGTGCATGGCTTGGCGGAGCAATCCGGCGGCAAGTTCACCCTGAGCAGCGAGCCGGGCCGAGGCACTTCCGCAAAGCTTTGGCTCCCCCTTTCCACGTCTGACGCAAAGGCGGAAAGCGACGCAGCGGGCTCCACCAAAGTCCGGGCCAAAGCCACCCGATCGTTGCGCATTCTGGCGGTCGACGACGACGCTCTCGTGCTCGCAAACACCGCGACGATGTTGCAGGAGCTTGGCCACGCGGTCGTCGAGGCAGCGTCGGGCACGGAGGCGCTCGCCCTGCTCCGCGACGGTAAACTCGACCTTTTGGTGACCGACTTCGCCATGCCCGGCATGACCGGCGAGGAACTGGCCAAGCTGGTGCAGGTCAATTATCCCGGCCTGCCCATCCTGATGGTGTCCGGCTATGCCGACCTGGCGCCGGGGGTCGCGTCCGACACGTTGCGATTGGCGAAACCCTTCAACGAGGAAGCGCTTGCAGCCGCAATCGCGCAAGTCATCGGCGGGCGCCTCTCCGCCAGCGGCAATCAGATCAACTAACCACCGTTTCTCGGATCTCGGCGGAGAGCCCGGCCATGCTGGCGGCCAGGTCGACCTGCCGAAAGGGCTTGGTCAGCCGCGGCAGATCGGCCGCAATGCCTTCCACCTCGGCATAGCCCGATATGATCAATGTGGGCATTCCAGGACGGCGCCCACGGAGCAATTGCGCAAGCTCGGTGCCGGTCAGGCCGGGCATGAGGTGATCGGTAACTAAGAGGTCGAACTTCGTGCCTTCCTCGATCAGGCGCAGCGCTTCCTCGGCGCAGCCAGCTTCAACGACCGCATAGCCAAGCTCGCTCAGCATGTCGGCGGTACTGGCGCGGACCAGTTCCTCATCGTCCACCAGTAGCACGCGGCCAACGCCCGCGACGCTCTCGGGCTGCTCGACCCCGGCAGGCGGAGCAACGGCATCCTCCGTCGTCGGCAGCCAAAGCGCAACGGTGGTCCCGCTTGCCGGCTTGCTCGTGATCTCAAGCGATCCGCCAAGTTGCGCGGCTAGGCCGTGAACCATGGACAGGCCCAGCCCCGTTCCCCGGCCGACTCCCTTGGTCGAAAAGAACGGCTCGATAGCGCGGGCAAGAGTCTCCTCGTTCATACCGACGCCAGTGTCCCCCACGGCCAGCCGGACGTAGCTGCCGGGGGCGAGGGCCAGCCGATTGCCGCGAGCCATCGTGCATGGCTCCGCGGAAATGGTCAGCGTGCCGCCGTCCGGCATGGCGTCACGCGCGTTCACCGCCAGGTTGAGCAGAGCCATTTCGAGCTGATTGGCATCGGCCTTAGCCGCTGGCAGCTCCGGCGCGAGTTCGATGTCCATTCGCACGCGAGGACCGGAGGTGCTGGCGACGAGATCGGCCATGCCATCGACCAATGCTCCGATATCGACCGCTTCGGCTTGCAGCGGCTGGCGCCTGGCAAAGGCGAGCAGGCGCTGGACGAGAGTCTTGGCCCGCTCGGCCGATTGCAGCGCGCCGTCAATCAGGCGCTGCTGCCGCGCGTTTCCGACCCCGGTGCGCTGGAGCAGGTCGAGGCTGCCGATGATCGGGGTCAACAGATTGTTGAAGTCGTGACTAACGCCGCCGGTAAGCTGGCCCATTGCTTCGAGCTTCTGCGACTGACGCAGCGCCTCTTGAGCCTCCGCGAGCTGGGCCTGTTCACGTAACCGATCGGTGACGTCGGTGACAAACTGGTAGGTTCCCACCCTCTCGCCCAAATCATTTCTGAGCGCTCGAAAGCTGACTTCGTGATGTGGCCGACCGCGCGACGGATCGCCGAAGTCGTCGATGAAGGTCAGTTCCTCCTCGGCAACGCCGCGTTCCCAAGCCGCCCGCACCTCCGCCTGATGCCCCGGCTGATCGGCAAGCAAAGCGAGCATGTTGTCGCCTGCTGCGGGTCGCACGCCATAGATGCGCTCGAATTCGTCCACATTGGCCTTGTTGATCGCCACGATAGTGTAATCGAGGCTGCAGGCCAGGACCATCACCTCGCTGCTCTCCAGGATGCTCGACAGCATGTTGCGTTCGCTGGTGCGGGAAGCGACGCGGCTTTCCAGCGTCGCATTTAGCTCACGCAGCGCTTCTTCCGCCTGCTTAGTTGCCGTCACGTCCCGAGAAATCGACAGCAGTTTGTCCGACCGGCCGTCCTCGTCGGTGATGGGGGTGACGATGACATCCCACCACCGCATCGAACCCTTCATGGTTGGCGCCAGCCCCTGAAAGCGCGCCGTGCCGCCCGCTTTCGCTTCCTTAATTGCCGACAGAGCGTCCGCGTGTTTGTCCCCCGGCCAAAAGTCCGGCCAACTGCTGCCTTCGATGGCTCCGAAGTCGTCCACTTCCATCGCGCACATGCCGCCCTCGCTGAGGAACTCCAGCTTGCCCTCCAGGTCGAGAACCTTGATGCAATCGGCCGAGCTCGCCAGGATACGACGATTGAACTCCTCGCTGGCCCGCAGGCGCGCCTCTACAGAACGTCGCTTGGTCTCGTCGCGGGCAATCTTGATGAACCCGATGATGTCATCATTGCCGCCATGGAGCGGGCGCACCGATCCGTTGGCGAAAAAATGTGAACCGTCGCGCCGTACATGCCAGCGCTCGTCATTGGCGCAGCCATTCTCCCGCGCATTTGCGAGTTCAATCGCCGGAACGCCCGCCGCAATGTCGGAGGGAGTGAAGAGCAAGTCCGCACTCCGACCCTTTATCTCGTCGGCCCGCCAGCCGAACACTTCTTCGGCTCCCGGCATCCAATCCGTGATCACGCCCGCCAGGTCGGTCGTGAAGATGGCGTAATCCCGAACCCCCTCGGCGATGCGGCGGCTTCGTTCTTCGCTCTCCCGCAGATCGGCCTCGGCAAGAACCCGCTCGGTGACGTCCGAACCTTCGACGAAGATGCCGGTGACAGATCCGTCGGCCATGGTGATCGGCTGATAGACCAGGTCGAGGAAGCGTCGCTCCACGACTCCGCCGGGCGTCCTCTGGAGATCGGCCGGTAGTGCCCTGCCGACGAACGACTTGCCGGTTTGAAATACGCCGTCGAGCAATTCGAAGAAGCCCTGACCCTGCACTTCGGGGAGTGCATCCCGCACCGGCTGGCCCACGATCGGTCGGTGACCAACCAATTGCATGTAAGCGGCATTGGTAAGTTCGAAAATGTGATCGGGACCGCGCAACATGGCGATGAAGCCGGGAGCCTGCGCGAACATCTCGCGAAGCCGTTCGGTTTGCTCGGTGCGCCTCTTCTCGGCGAGAACCTGGCCGGTAGTTTCCGAGCAAGCGCAGAACAGTCCGGCAACTTCTCCCGTTTCGTCCTGGACCGGCGTGTAGCTGAAGGCGAAATGCGCCTCCTCCACCTTCCCGCGCCGATCAAGTTGCAGCGCAAGGTCGTCCATGTGGACCGGGTGCCCGGCAAACACCTGCTCCACGAGCGGGGTGAGATCGGCGCGCACCTCTTCCCAGACATCGAGGAACGGACGCCCGAGCGCCTCCGGGTGGCGCCCGGCCAGCAGGGGAGCGTAGGCATCGTTGTAGAGGAGAGTCCCCTCGCAGCCCCAGGCTACGAACATCGGCTGGACCGACGACAGCATCACTCCGACCAGGGTCTTGAGCGGCTGCGGCCATTGCTGCGGCGAGCCAAGCGGCGTCTCGTGCCAGTTCCGGGCGCGCATGAGCACGCCCATCTCGCTGCCATTCAGAAAGCCAAGCTGCACCCTGTCGGCATCTGGAACGCCCCGTAAAGTCATGCGATCTCACTAAAATACGGTCGGCAGGTTCCAACCGCCGCAGCCTCACCTTGGACGAAGCAACTACTTATGAACAGAGCGTTTCCGTCAAGAGCCGCTTGTTCGAAGCTCGCGCCAATCGCCAGGCGCCAGCCCCTCGACGGACCATTCACCGATGCTCCACCGCACCAGCCGCAGCGTCGGGTGGTCCACCGCTGCGGTCATCCGCCTGACCTGTCGATTGCGCCCTTCGCGGATGGTCAGACGCACCCAGCAGTCCGGCACGCTTTTGCGGACGCGAATAGGCGGATCTCGGGACCACAATGCTGGATCGTCGATGCGCTCGGCTTCCGCCGGGAGGGTAAGGCCATCCTTCAGGACAACCCCTCGCCTCAGCGCGGCCAGGGCGTCCTCGGTTACTTCCCCCTCGACCTGCACCAAATAGGTCTTCGGCAGCTTGAACTTAGGGTCCGCGATCCGCGCCTGCAGCGCCCCGTTGTCGGTCAGCAGCAGGAGCCCCTCGCTATCCCGATCGAGCCGTCCCGCCGGATACACGCCCGGAACCGCGATGAACTCCGACAGTGTGGCGCGCACCGTCTCCGAGCCGCGATCGGTGAACTGCGACAACACCCCCCAAGGCTTGTTGAACAAGATCAACCGCGCCATCGAACTTCACTTTCCCGGCCTCAATGCCGCCTGAACTAGGCGGCGTAGCGCCCATCCGCCAGCCGCCGCGCCTCCCCTCCGGAACAAAGGCGGGCCCGCGCCTATTGCAAACAAGCATGACCGTCACCGACATCGCCGCACGCACGCACGATCATGGCTGGCGGCTGGATCCGATCGTTCGCAGCCTGCTCGACACCGATTTCTACAAGCTCCTGATGCTGCAACTGATCTGGCGCCAGCACGCGCACGTGCAGGTTACCTTTGCGCTGATCAACCGCACGCGTTCGGTGCGGCTCGCGGACGACATCGACCTGGTCGAGCTTCGCGCCCAGCTCGATCACGCGCGCACCCTGCGCTTCTCGCGCAAGGAACTGATCTGGCTCGCCGGTAACAGCTTCGGCGGTCAAGCGCGCATCTTTCGCCCCGACTTCATCGCGTGGCTCGCGGCCTTCCAGCTTCCCGAATATGACCTGCGCGCGGTGGACGGCCAGCTGGAGCTCCACTTTGCCGGACCGTGGACCCACACGACCATGTGGGAAGTGCCCGCACTGGCGATCGTCAACGAACTTCGCTCGCGCGCGGCGATGCGCGGCAAGGGGCGGTTCGCGCTCGACATACTCTATGCCCGGGCGAAGGCGCGGCTGTGGAACAAGGTCGAGCGACTGCGTGACTTGCCCGATCTCGCCGTGTCCGATTTCGGCACCCGGCGACGGCACGGTTTCCTGTGGCAGCGCTGGTGCGTCGAGGCGCTCAAGGAAGGCCTCGGGGCCCGGTTCATCGGCACCTCCAACGTGCTGCTGGCGATGGACAGCGACTTGGAGGCGATCGGCACCAATGCGCATGAACTGCCCATGGTTGCTGCTGCTCTCGCCCCAGACGATCAGGCGCTGGCTCAGGCGCCATATCGCGTGCTGGAAGAGTGGCGCGACAGCTACGGCGGCAATCTCCTGATCGCATTGCCCGACGCGTTCGGCACGGCGTCCTTCCTTGCGGGCGCGCCCAACTGGCTGGCCGAATGGACCGGCTTCCGGCCCGACAGCGCCCCGCCGATCGCGGGCGGCGAGCAGATCATCGCCTGGTGGCAGGCACACGGTCGCGATCCGCGCTCCAAGCTGTTGATCTTTTCCGACGGAATGGACGTCGACTCGATCGAACAAGTCCACGCACACTTCAGCGGCCGTGTGCGCACCAGCTTCGGCTGGGGTACCAACCTCACCAACGACTTCCGTGACTGCGATCCGGACGGCGGCGACGCGCTCTCGCCGATCTCCCTGGTGTGCAAGGTCGTCAGCGCCAATGGCCGCCCGGCGGTTAAGCTGTCCGACAATCCCGACAAAGCGACCGGTGAGCCAGCCGAGATCCAGCGCTATCTGCGCGTGTTCGGCGACGCGGGCCGCACATCCTTGCCCGTGCGGGTGTGAGGCTCAGCCCATCAGTGAGCGTGGGTCCAGCTTGGGCGAGCCCTCCCCCGCCGCTTCGGCCTTGGCGATCGCCGCCGCCACCCGCGCATTGACCGGCGCCTTCATTCCCCACCGTGCAGCCAGCGCCACGATCGCGCCCTGAAGGTCGCCGATCTCGGTCGGACGCCGGCCTTCCAGATCTTCCCACATCGACGACCTTGCGTGCGGGTCGATCTTGACCGCCGCCGACGCCAGCCGAGTGAACAGGAACGTCGGCAAGCGCAGCGCCCACGGCAGCAGCCGGATCGGGATCTTGCCCATGCTCCACGGCTCGATCTCGGCCCGCTTGAGCAACCGCAACCCCTCGCGCTGCTGCGCTGCCAGCAGCCGCCGCCAGCGCCGGTCGAGCAATTGCTCCCGCAGTGGCAGCCCCGACAAGGCGTTGAGGGCATTATTGAGGTTGATCAGCAACTTGCCCCACTGCACCGCGACCATGTCCGGGTGCGCGGCAAGCGGCAGGTTCGGCACCGTCAGCGTCTCGACCACCCACGCTGGCGCATCGCTGCCGACCAGCACCGTGCCCCCGGTGCCGCGATGGAAGCGCGCTTCCCCACGGCTCAACACGTTGAACGGCACCATCCCCGCGATCACCGTTCGCTCGCCGACCAGCTTGGCGATGCGTGCGGCATTGGCGGTGCCGTTCTGCAAGGACACGATCACCGCCTCAGGCCGCGCATGTGCAGCGATCGACTTGGCCATCGCAGTCGTATCGCGGCTCTTCACCGTCACCAGGATTAGGTCTGCGCTTCCGATCGCGACCGGATCGTGGGTCAGGCGCAGCGCATCGGCGGCGACCGTCTCCGACTTCCCGTTGAGGTCACTCAGGGTCAGCCCGTGAGTGCGGATGTCCTTGATGACGCGCTTGCGGGCCAGCAGCGTTACGTCTCGCCCGGCCGCCGCCAGGCGGCCGCCGACGTAGCAGCCAATGCTGCCCGCCCCCGCGATCAGGATGCGCTTGGAAGTTTCCCCCGTCATGCCCGGCAGGGTGCGCGCCGGACGAAGGTTAGGCAAGAGCCGCCCGGGAACCCGCATCGTCTTGACAAGTTGGCGCTGCGAAAGGAAACAGCCGCTCGTGCAACATGCCCGCTTCTTCCCCACGACTGCCGCCGCCGATGGCTGGCGCTGGTGGAGCGTGCGTGGCGCGGCGCGATGGCGCGGCTGGTGAGCTGAGCCTCCCACCCGTCTGCCGCCGTACCGCCCACCCGCCTGCTCCTGAGTAAGCGGGTTTTTTGTTGCCCGAGGTTGCCCTGTCCATGCCCCAACTTGCCATTTCCGAGCCGTTCCCGGTCCCCGCCGATCACGGCCCCGTGCCCAATCCCTTGCCCAAGCTGCTGGCCGGCGAGGATCTGACCGCCGACGAGAGCGGCCATCTGTTCGAACGCCTCGTGCTCGGCCGGCTTCAGCCCGCCGAGATCGCCGGCATGCTGATCGCGCTCCGCATGAAGGGCGAGACGCCGGAAGAGATGATCGGCGCCGCCCGCGCCTTGTCCGCCGCCGCACTCCCGTTCGAGCGCCCCGCGGGCCTGTTCGCCGATTGCTGCGGCACCGGCGGCGATGGCTCCGGGCTGATCAATGTTTCCACCGCTGCCGCCTTTGTCGCCGCCGCGTGCGGGCTGCCGATCGTCAAGCATGGCAATCGCTCGGTTAGTTCGCGCTGCGGATCGGCCGACGTGCTCGAAGCTCTTGGCGCGCGCATCGAGGTGGATCCCGCAACCGCCCGCCGCCTACTCGACGCGACCGGCTTCTGCTTCCTGTTCGCCCCTGCCTACCATCCGGGCATGAAGCATGCGGCCTTGGTGCGTCGGCAGCTGTCCGTACGCACGGTGATGAACCTGCTTGGGCCCTGCATCAATCCGGCGCGCCCGCCGGTGCAATTGCTCGGTGTCGCCGACCCGCGCATGCTCCGCCGCATCGCGCAGACGCTCGCGGCGCTCGGTGTCGAGCGCGCCTTGATCGTGCACGGATCGGGCCTCGACGAGGTCGCCTTGCACGGCGACACCCGCGCCATCCGCCTGGAGGGTGGCGAAATGGAAGAAGTCCTGCTCACCCCCGAGGACGCCGGCCTGGAGCGCGCGCCACTTAGCGCCGTGACCGGCGGCGACCCCAGCGACAATGCGGTGCGCCTGCGAACCCTGCTGGAAGGCGGCGGGGGCGAGCCCGAACGGGCTATTGTCGCGCTCAATGCGGGTGCCCTGCTGATGACCGCCGGCCTCGCCCCCGACCTGCGCGGCGGCACCGACCTCGCCATGGCGGCACTGACCCAAGGGCGCGGCGGCGCGGTGCTCCAGGCCTATGTCGAGGCGAGCAATGGCTGACGTGCTGTCCAAGATCGTCGCCCGCAAGCGCGTCGACATCGCCGACCGGCTCGCGGCCATCGACACCGCCGCCGCCGAGCCCACCAGCCGCAGCCTCCGTGCGGCGCTGGCTCAAACCGGCGCGCGCTTCATCATGGAGGTCAAGCGCGCCTCCCCCTCCGGCCACAAGGCGCGCCACGACCTCGCCACCTCCGTGTCCGCCTACGCCCTCGTCGCCGACGCGATCAGCGTGCTAACCGACACGCCGTACTTCGGCGGCACGCTGGACGACCTGCGAGCCGTCCGCGCCCGCTTTGCCGGGCCGATCCTCGCCAAGGATTTCGTCATCGACCCGCGCCAGGTCACCGAAGCCCGCCTTCATGGGGCCGACGCGGTGCTGGCGATGTTGTCGGTACTCGACGATGCCACCGCGCGAAGCGTGATGGCGGCGGCCGCGCGCCTGAACATGGACGTGCTGGTTGAGGTTCACGACGCCGCCGAAATGGCCCGAGCCAAGGCACTCGGCGCCACGCTGATCGGCATCAACAACCGCGACTTGAAGAGCCTGCGCACCGACCTCGCCGTCACCGAAGCCCTCGCCGCCAGCGCCCCCGCCAACGCCGTACTGATCAGCGAAAGCGGCGTTGCCACCCGCGCCGACACCCAGCGGCTGGGCCGGCTGGTCGACGGCTTCCTGGTCGGCTCCTCATTGATGGCTGCCGACGACATCGCCGATGCCGCCTGCGCCCTGGTCCATGGCCGAGTCAAGATCTGCGGCCTGACCAACGCCGATGACATCCGCGCTGCTGGAGCCGCCGGTGCCACCCACGCCGGGCTGATCTTCGTCGAAGGCACTCCCCGCCACGTGTCGATCGACACCGCCCGCGCGCTTGCCGACCAAACGCGCGCGGCAGGAATGAAGCCCGTCGGCGTGTTCCGCGACCATTCTGCCAGTGACGTGCTGCACGTCGCCGCCACCCTCGGCCTCCACGCCGTTCAACTACATGGCAACGAGGACCCCGCCACCATCGCGGCCATCTCCGAAAGCTTTGCCGGCGAAGTGTGGACCGCCTGCACGCCGGACCAGGATCGCGGCGGCGACCGGCCGTTGTTCGATAATGGCGCCGGCGGCACTGGCCAGAGCTTCGACTGGAGCGGCATCGCGGGCCATCCCCGGCTTAAGGACGCCTTTCTCGCCGGCGGGATCGACGCCACTAACGCGGCGGCGGCGCAAGCCACCGGCGTGCACGGCATCGACATATCCTCGCGCATCGAATCCTCGCCGGGCCGCAAGGACCAAGCCAAATTGCAGGCGCTGTTCGACGCCCTGCGCACCCCCGACCGGAGTTGTTCCACGTGAAACAAAATGGCCGCTTTGGCCGCTTCGGCGGTTGCTACGTTCCCGAAATCCTCGTCCCCGCGCTGGAGCAGTTGGAGGCCGCCTTCCTGGAGGCCGAGGAGGACCCGAGCTTCGACACCGAGCTTCAGCATCTGCTCACCACCTACGCCGGTCGCCCCACCCCGCTGACCCTGTGCCGCAACCTCGGCAACGGCCGCGCCAAGATCTACCTCAAGCGCGAAGATTTGCTCCACGGCGGCGCGCACAAGACCAACCAGGTGCTGGCGCAAGGGCTGCTGGCCAAGCGCATGGGGAAGACCCGTCTCATCGCCGAGACCGGCGCGGGCCAGCACGGCGTCGCCACCGCGCTCGCCGGGGCTTTGTTCGGGCTCAAGACCGAGATCTTCATGGGCGCCGACGATGTCGAGCGGCAACAGCTGAACGTGTTCCGGATGGAACTGATGGGCGCCAAGGTCGTCCCCGTCACCGCCGGCGACCGCACGCTCAAGGACGCCGTCAACGAAGCCCTGCGCGACTGGACCGCGTCCTTTGCCGATACCCATTATCTGCTCGGCACCGCCGCCGGCCCGCACCCGTTCCCGCTGATGGTGCGCCAATTTCAGCGCGTCATCGGCAAGGAAGCGCGCGCCCAGATGCTCGCCGTGGAAGGCCGCCTTCCGCACGCGGTGATCGCCTGTGTCGGCGGAGGCTCCAACGCTATCGGCATGTTTGCCGACTTCGTGCCCGATGAAGGGGTCGAGCTGATCGGGGTGGAAGCCGCCGGCAAGGGCCTCGACGGGCACGAGCACGGCGCCACCATCCTGCGCGGCAAGCCCGGCATCCTCCACGGCGCGGAAACGCTCGTGCTGCAGGACGACGATGGCCAGATCGCCGACAGTTGGTCGATCTCGGCCGGGCTCGACTACCCCGCGGTCGGCCCCGAGCACGCCCACCTCAAGGACATCGGCCGCGCCAATTACGTCGGCTGCGAGGATGGCCCCGCGCTCCACGCGTTCGAGGCACTGGCTAGGTCCGAAGGCATCATCCCCGCTTTCGAAAGCGCCCATGCCTTGGCTCACGCCATGAAGCTGGCGGAAGAAGCCGAGGGCGAACCGCCGATCCTGCTCGTCAATCTTTCGGGCCGCGGCGACAAGGACATGGCGCAGGCCCGCAACCTCATCAAAAGGGCTGAAGCATGAGCCGTTACGACGCGATGTTCGACCGCCTGCGCGCCCGCGACCAGGGCGCCTTCGGCGCTTTCCTGATGCTCGGCGATCCCGATAAGGCGACCTGCGCCCGCCTGCTCGCGGCCGCCGCGGACGGCGGCGCCGACATGATCGAGCTTGGTATCCCGTACAGCGACCCGGTCGCCGACGGCCCGGTGATCCAGCGCGCCGCACAGCGAGCGCTCGCCGCCGGTGCCCGCGTCGATGATTCCTTCGACCTGATCCGCGACTTTCGCGCCGCCTATCCCGACATCCCCATTGGCATCCTGACCTACGCCAACCTCCTCGCCGCACGGGGCCGCGAGCGCTTCTGCGCCGATGCGGCAGCCGCCGGTGCCGACAGCCTGCTGATCGCCGACGTCCCCAGCCTGGAGGCGGCGCCTTTCTCGCAAGCCGCCAAGGACGCCGGGCTCGACCTGGTCATGGTCGCCGCTCCCAACACTCCAGCGCCGGTGCTGGAACGCATCGCTACTTTGTCGTCCGGCTACACCTATTGCGTGGCGCGATCGGGCGTCACCGGCACGCGCGATGCCTTGGCGCTCGACCATGACGCCTTGTTCGCCGGCCTTAAGTCCGCTGGTGCGCCCCCGCCAGTGCTCGGCTTCGGCATCTCCACCCCGGACCAGGTGCGCCAAGCCCTGGCGGCCGGCGCGGCGGGAGTGATCTCCGGCTCCGCCATCGTGCGCCTGATCGAGGATGAGGACGAAGACGAGTCTGCCGCCGCCATCCGGGACTTTGTCGCGGGCATGAAGGCGGCTACGGCCCGAGCCTGACCTTTCGACTAATCGAGGACCCCGCAAAACATGGCCATCAACCTTCAAGGTCGCACCGCCATCGTCACCGGCGCCGGCAATGGCCTTGGCCGAGCCCATGCCCTGCTGCTCGCCCGCGCCGGCGCCCGCGTAATCGTCAACGACGTGCCCCAAGCGATCGATCGCGCCGAAGCCGTCGCCGAGGAAATCCGCGCCGCCGGTGGCCAGGCCAGTGCAGCCGGTGCATCGGTCACCGACGAAGCCGCCGTCGCCGAGATGGTCGCGCAGGCCGGCACCGTCGACATCCTCGTCAACAATGCCGGCATCCTGCGCGACAAGAGCTTCGCCAAGATGAGCCTCGACGACTTCCGCCTCGTCGTGGACGTCCACCTCATGGGCTCGGTGATCTGCACCAAGGCGGTGTGGGACGGCATGCGCGAGCGCGGCTACGGCCGGATCGTCATGACCACCTCGTCGTCCGGCCTTTACGGTAACTTCGGCCAGTCCAACTATGGCGCGGCCAAGATGGCCCTGGTGGGCCTGATGCAGACGCTCAGCCTGGAAGGCGCCAAGACCAACATCCGGGTCAATTGCCTCGCCCCGACGGCCGCCACCGCGATGACCGAGAACCTCATGCCGCCCGAGATGCTGGCGATGCTCAGGCCCGAGTTCGTCAGCCCGGCCTTGCTCGCTTTGGTCGGGGAGGACGCACCGACCCGCACGATTCTGGGGGCTGGTGCGCAGGGCATCGAGGCCGCCGCGATCACGCTGACGCAGGGCATTTCGATCGCCGGCATGGACGACTTGGACGCGGGTGCGGCGATCCTGGAGCGGCTGGCCGAGATCTCGGATGCCAGCACCGCCATCGTTCCTGGCTCGGGCCTGGAGCAGGGCCAGATCGAGCTCGGCAAGGCGACAAGGGCCAAGAGTGGCTGAAGGTTGGCACCCGGCAAGCTGGCGCGAGCGCATCGCAGCGCAGCAGCCGAGCTATGCCGATGCGGACGCGCTGGCAGCGGCCGAGACCGCGCTGTCGACCGCCGCGCCGATCGCACAGATCGGAGAAAGCCGCATCCTCAAGGGGCAGCTCGCGTCCGCCGCGGCGGGGCGCGCCACCCTGCTGCAGGCGGGCGACTGCGCGGAGCTGTTCGGCCCGCGCGACCTCGCCCCGTTCGCCGACCTGCTGAACAGGCTCGCCGACACGCTTAGCATGAGTAGCGGCGAACCCGTGGTTCGCATTGGCCGTATCGCCGGCCAATTCGCCAAGCCCCGCTCGCGCGACTTGGACCAGCAAGACACTATCAGCCTCCCCGTGTGGCGGGGGGACATCGTCAACGATCGCGCGTTCACCGCCGAGGCTCGCCGCCCTGACCCCGCGCGCATGGTCCAGGCCCACCGCGAAGCGCTCGCTACAAAAATCGCGCTCGACGCTTTACCACGCTCGATGTTTACCAGCCACGAAGCGCTGCTGCTCCCCTATGAGCAAGCACTCGTTCGCCGCGATGACGGGGGCATATACTGGTCGACGTCTGGCCACTTGCTGTGGGTCGGCGACCGCACCCGCCATCCCGAAGGCGCCCATGTCGAGTTCCTGCGCGGCATCGCCAATCCGATCGGCATCAAGTGCGGGCCGACGCTCGACCCCGACACCTTGCTCGCCTTGTGCGATCGCCTCGACCCGGCACGCGAGCCCGGCCGCCTGACGCTGATCGTCCGCCTCGGCGCGGACCGCATCGACCACCAACTCCCCGGCTTACTCAAGGCGGTTCGCGGCGCCGGTCGAACGCCATTGTGGGTGTGCGATCCGATGCACGGCAACACCGCCTTCGAGCATGGCCGCAAGGTCCGCCGGACGCCGGCCATCACCGCCGAAGCACTCGCCTTCCAACGCCTGTGCACCGCGCAGGGCGTGTGGCCCGGCGGGCTCCATCTCGAGCTCTCCGCCGACCCCGTCCAAGAGTGCCTGAGCGAAAGCGACACGCTCCCCGACGAGCGTCCCGCCTGCGACCCGCGCCTCAACCCCGATCAGGCTGCGGCCCTGATTGCAGCGGTCGCGGCGCTTCGCCAGCCGGACGTCGCCGCGTGAAGCTCCGCGCCTCCCCCGGCACCCCGCTCCACGGCACTTTCACAGTCCCCGGCGACAAGTCCCTGTCCCACCGTGCCCTCATCCTTGGCGCGCTGGCCACCGGCGAGACCGTTGTCGCGGGCTTGCTCGAAGGCGAGGACATCCTCGCCACCGCCGCCGCCCTCAACGCCTTCGGGATCCGCGTCGATCGCTTCGGCCCGGGCCGTTGGCGGATCATCGGCGGCGCGCCGTGGCGTTCGCCCGACGCCCCGATCGATCTCGGCAACAGCGGCACCGGCGCGCGCCTGCTGATGGGCGCGGCCGCAGGCTTCCCGCTCACCGCCACCTTCACCGGAGACGCCTCGCTCAGCACCCGCCCGATGCGCCGGGTAACCGCGCCGCTGACCGCCATGGGGGCCCGCTTCGATCCCGGCGATACGCTTCCGGTAACCCTGCATGGCGGCAATCTGCGCGGCCTGTCACACGTCAACACGCCGGCCTCTGCGCAGGTCAAATCGGCCATTCTCTTGGCTGGGCTGCACGCGGATGGCGCGGTCGAGGTCGCCGAACCGCTTCCCAGCCGCGATCATACCGAAATCATGCTGGGCGCCTTTGGCGTCACCGTGGAGCGCGATGGCCGCACCGTGCGCCTGCCCGCCAAGCGCGACCTCACCGCCTGCCTGCTCCAGATCAGCGGCGACCCTTCCGCCGCCGCCTTCGCCTGGGCCGCCGCGGCCATGGTCCCCGGCTCCGAAGTCACCGCCATCGACGTGCTACTCAACCCGCTGCGCTCGGGCTTCGTCATGGCGCTGCAGCGGCTCGGCGGCGATGTCCGACTTGACGATGTCCGCGGTCGTCACGGCGAAACCATCGGCAGCGTGCGCGTTCGCCATTCGCCCTTGTTCGGCGCCGAGTTCACGACCGAGGAAATCCCCAGCATGATCGACGAGATTCCCGCGCTCGCCGTGGTCGCCGCCACGGCGCGCGGCGAGACCCGCATCGAGGGGCTCGGCGAACTCCGCCACAAGGAAAGCGACCGCCTCGCCGCCATCGTCGCCGGCCTCACCGCCTGCGGGATCGAGGCGCAGGCGGACGGCGACACGCTCATCATCCAGGGCCGCCCGGACATCCCGGGCGGCGCGGAAGTCGTCACCCACGGCGACCACCGCATCGCCATGAGCTTCGCCGTGCTCGGCCTTGCTGCCCGCGCACCGGTGTTCGTCGACGAGGCGGAGATGATCGCCACCTCCTTTCCCGGATTTCGCGAGGCGATGCGCGGCATCGGTGCCGACATGGCGTTGCGGCCATGAGCCTCAACCATTTCGGCCACCTCCTGCGTGTCACCACCTGGGGCGAGAGCCACGGTCCGGCCATCGGCGCCGTGGTCGATGGCTGCGCGCCGGGCTTGGCGCTGGACGAGGCGTGGGTGCAGCAATGGCTCGACCAGCGCCGCCCCGGCACCAGCGTCAACGTCTCTCCTCGCCAGGAGCCCGATCGAGTCCGCATCCTCTCGGGCGTGTACGAAGGCCGCACCACCGGCACGCCGATCGCGCTGCATATCGACAATGTCGACGCGCGCCCCAAGGACTATGCGGACCTGCCTTTCCGCCCGGGCCACGCCGATTTCGCCTATCAGCAGAAATACGGCCTGCGCGATCCGCGCGGCGGGGGCCGAGCCTCGGCCCGCGAAACTGCCTCCCGCGTTGCCGCCGGAGCCATTGCGCGGCTGATCGTCCCCGAGGTCACCATCACCGCCCGGCTGGTGGAGATGGGCGGCGAGACCGACACCAGCCGCTGGGATGCCATGCTCGATCAGGCCCGCGCCGACGGCGACTCGCTTGGCGGCATCGTCGAAGCAGTGTCGACCGGCGTTCCAGCCGGCTGGGGCGCCCCCGTTTATGCCAAGCTAGACGCCGAACTCGCCCGCGCGTGCATGGGCGTCAATGCGGTTAAGGGCGTGG
This sequence comes from uncultured Sphingomicrobium sp., assembly GCA_964243335.1. Lineage (GTDB taxonomy): Bacteria > Pseudomonadota > Alphaproteobacteria > Sphingomonadales > Sphingomonadaceae > Sphingomicrobium. The sequence goes on from CAXTED010000003.1 coordinate 38,159, forward strand.
AGATCGGCGATGGCTTCGCGGCGGCCCGCCTCCATGGCAGCAGCAATGCCGACACGCTTGCCCCCGGCGGCGCCTTTGGCAGCAATCACGCCGGCGGGATCACCGGCGGCATCGCCACCGGACAGCCGATCGTGGTGCGCGTTGCCTTCAAGCCAACCAGCTCGATCCGCCAACCCCTAGACACCGTCACGGCGAGCGGCGAGGCTACCCAAGTCAGCACCAGAGGCCGACACGATCCTTGCGTCGCGATCCGCGGTGCGCCGGTAATCGAGGCCATGGTCGCGCTTGTGCTGGCGGACCACAAACTGCTCCACCGGGCACAATGCGGCTAGGCTAGTGGCACTTGAACCGGTCGAACGGCTCCAGGCAGTTCAAGCATCGGTACTGGCTCTTGCACGGGGTCGATCCGAAGCGGCTGACTTCCTCCGTCTCGATCGATCCGCATTGCGGGCAGGCTACCTCCGCCGAACGACTAGGTGGTGCAATCCCGTAGGCCCGCAATTTCTCATGCCCCGCTAGCGTAATCCAATCGGTCGTCCAAGGCGGCGCAATACGCGTCTCGATGCCCACAGTCCGGAAGCCGGCAGCATCGAGTGCCGCACGGACGCTTTGTTCGATGTACAGGGTCGCCGGACAGCCCGAATAAGTCGGGGTGATAATCACCTTGCCGGCCGCGCCATCGCGCTCGAACCCGCGAACGATGCCGAGCTCAAGCACCGACACCGCAGGAATCTCCGGGTCGGGAACCTGTGCCAGCACCGCCATGATCGCGGCCTCGTCGATGACAGCGGCCTCGCTCACACCCGTTCGATCACCATCGCAATGCCCTGCCCGACCCCGATGCACATCGTGCACAGGCCGTAGCGCCCGCCACCCTGCTGCAACTGCTCGGTCGCGGTCATCACCAGCCGAGCGCCGGACATGCCCAAAGGATGCCCCAGCGCGATCGCTCCGCCGTTGGGGTTCACCCGTGGGTCGTCGTCCCGCAAGCCAAGCTCGCGCATCACCGCCAAGCCCTGGGCGGCAAAGGCCTCGTTAAGCTCGATCACGTCCATCTGCTCTACGGTCAGGCCAAGCCGGGCAAGCAGCTTGCGGCTCGCTGGTGCCGGACCGATACCCATGATGCGCGGCGGCACACCGGCGACCGCGCCGCCGAGCACCCGGGCACGCGGGATCAGGCCATGGCGCTTGGCGGCTTCTTCCGACGCAATCAGCATCGCCGCAGCGCCATCGTTCACGCCCGACGCATTGCCGGCGGTGACCGTGCCGTCCTTGCGCACGATCGGCTTCAGCGACGACAATTTGTCCAGGCTGGTCAGCCGCGGGTGCTCGTCATCGGTAACCCGCAGCGGCTCGCCCTTGCGGCTGGGGATCTCGAAGCCGACGATCTCCGCCGCGAACCGCCCGTTGGCCTGCGCGGCGGAAGCCTTCTCCTGGCTCCGCATTGCGAACAGATCCTGGTCCTCGCGGCTGACCTTATATTCATCCGCGACATTCTCCGCCGTGCTCGGCATGGTGTCGTCGCCGTAGACGTCGCGAAGCTTCGGATTGACGAAGCGCCAGCCGATGGTGGTGTCGTAGATTTCAGCGGTACGGTCGAACGCCGACTGCGCCTTGGGCATGACGAACGGCGCGCGGCTCATGCTTTCGCTGCCGCCGGCGATGATCAGGTCGGCCTCGCCGGCGTGGATGGTCCGCGCCGCCATGGCCACCGCGTCCAGCCCCGATCCGCACAACCGGTTGAGCGTCACGCCTCCCGACCCATCGGGCAAGCCCGCCAGCAAGCCGGCCATGCGCGCCAGATTGCGATTGTCCTCGCCCGCCTGGTTTGCGCAGCCAAGGATGATGTCGTCGAGCTGTGCCCAGTCCACGTCCGGATTGCGCAACGTCAGCGCCCGGATCGGTATCGCGGCAAGATCGTCCGCACGGATCGAGGACAAAGCCCCGGCGTAGCGACCGATGGGGGTGCGGATGGCATCGCAGATAAAGGCTTGGGTCATGGATGACACATGTAATCACCAAAGGGCCTTCTGAGTAGCCCAGCCGCACCTAACCCGCTCATCCTGAGTGCCGCTGAGCGAAGTCGAAGCGGTGTATCGAAGGACCCGCTGCCATGTCTGCCATGTCTGCCATGTCCTTCGATACACGGCCTTCGACTGCGCTACGCTCCGCTCAGTCCGCACTCAGGATGAGCGGAGGTGGGTAGGCAAGAAACGCTCAAATCACCCCGCGGCGGATCTGGTCCAGTTCGATGCTCTCGAACAGCGCCTTGAAATTGCCTTCGCCAAAGCCCTCATTGCCCTTGCGCTGGATGATCTCGAAGAAGATCGGCCCGATCACCGTCTGAGTGAAGATCTGCAGCAACAGGCCCTGCCCTTCGGTCGGCGCGCCATCCAGCAGGATGCGGCGCTTCTCCAATTCAGCATTGGGCTCGCCATGCCCCGGCACCCGCGTATCGAGCAACTCGTAATAGGTGTTCGGCGTGTCCTGGAATTTGATGCCGCGCCCGGCGAGCGTGTCCACCGCGCCGTAGATGTTGTCACTGCCCAGCGCGATGTGCTGGATTCCCTCGCCCTTATACTCGCGCAGGAACTCCTCGATCTGGCTCTTGTCGTCCCGGCTTTCGTTCAGCGGAATGCGGATCTTGCCGCACGGCGACGTCATCGCCTTGGAGATTAGCCCGGTCTGCTTACCCTCGATGTCGAAATATCGAATCTCGCGAAAGTTGAACATCGTTTCGTAAAATTGCGCCCAGTGGCTCATTCGCCCGCGATTCACATTGTGCGTCAGGTGATCGAGGTAGGTGAGGTGCGATGCCGCGCCGTCCAGCCGCGCCTGCCAGTCGGGCTCGAACACGAAGTCGGTGTGGTAGATCTGCTGCTCGCCGTAGCGGTCGACCAGATAGAGCCGCGATCCGCCGATCCCCTCGATGCAAGGAATGTCGAGCTCGCCTTCGGCCACGTCATTGACGACATTGGTGGCGCCAAGCTCGATCGCCCGGGCGTGCGCTGCGGCGGCGTCCTTGACCCGGAAGGCCATGGCGCAGGCCGATGGGCCGTGATCGGCGGCAAAGCGGTCGGCGAAACTGCCGGCCTCGGCATTGATGATGAAGTTGATGTCGCCCTGCCGGTGCAGCGTGACGTTCTTGCGCCGGTGCCGCGCGATCGCGGGAAAACCCATTTGCGTGAACAGGGTCCGCAGCAGTTCGGGGTCGGGCGCGGCATATTCGACGAACTCGAAACCGTCGGTGCCCATCGGATTGGCAAAGCCCAGTGGGCCGGTCTCGTTTTCGCTGTCCAGGGTGGCGGTGGCCATGTGTTTCAGCTCCTTAAGTTACCGATTGTCCTGCGACGGAGCGCGCCATTTCGCAAGCGCCTGACGATGGCTGCCGGCTTCCCTTACCCTTTTTTCAAATGTGATCCCTCCCACATTGAACCCGAAGCGGCGGGCCGGGTTAGGCCAGTGGCATCGCGTCGCACCGAACATTAAGAGGATACAGCATGGCCGAAGTGGATTCGCGGGTACGGCGCTTACAGGTGGCGAACCTGCCCCCCGCCGACAGCGGCCGCGGCATCGCGCGTGTGCCCAAGAAGGTCATGGACGCGCTCGGCCTGTCCGATGGCGACGCGATCGAGATCGTCGGCAAGCGCTCCACCGCGGCTCGCGCGATCCAACCCTACGGCGACGACGAAGGCCTCGACATCGTCCGCCTGGACGGTTTGCAGCGTGCTAATGCCGGGGTCGGCTCGGGCGATTTCGTCGAAGTGCAGAAGGTCGAGGTCAAGGCCGCCACGCGCGTCGTGTTCGCGCCCGCCCAGAACAATGTTCGCCTGCAGGGCTCGGCCGAAGCGCTCAAGCGCTCCTTCGCTGGTCGCCCGCTGACCGCCGGCGACGCCGTCGCTACGGCCGGTCACCAGCGGGTCAATGCCGACATGCCCGAGCATGTTCGCCAGATCCTCAACGCGCCAGCCTTCGCCTTGCAGGAAGTGCGTTTGATGGTGGTTTCGACCGTGCCTCGCGGGGTCGTCCACATCGACGCCAGCACGCAGGTCGAACTATTGCCGGAGTTCACCGAGCAATCGGGCGAGCGCCGCGCCGACGTCACCTATGACGACCTTGGCGGCATGCGCTCCACTATCGACGCGTTGCGTGAAATGGTCGAATTGCCGCTGCGCCACCCCGAACTGTTCCAGCGGCTCGGCGTTGATCCGCCCAAGGGCGTGCTGCTGCATGGCCCTCCCGGTACCGGCAAGACCCGCCTGGCGCGCGCCGTCGCCAATGAAAGCGATGCGCAATTCTTTCATATCGCGGGTCCCGAGATCATGGGCTCGGCCTATGGCGAGAGCGAAAAGAAGCTTCGCGAACTATTCGAGCAGGCCAGCCAGGCCGCGCCGTCGATCATCTTCATCGACGAGATCGACTCGATCGCGCCCAAGCGCGACCAGGTGTCCGGCGAAGCGGAGAAGCGACTCGTCGCACAACTGCTGAGCCTCATGGACGGTCTTGAACCACGCCAGAATCTAGTGGTCATCGCGGCGACCAACCGTCCCGAGGCGATTGATGAAGCGCTTCGTCGTCCGGGCCGCTTCGACCGCGAGATCTTTGTTGGCGTGCCGGACGAAAGCGGCCGCCGGGAAATCCTTGGGATCCACACCCGCGGCATGCCGCTCGAAGATAGCGTCGACCTCGATGCGCTTGCCCGCCGCACCTACGGCTTCGTCGGCGCCGACCTCGCCGCCCTTGTGCGCGAGGCAGCGCTCGAGGCCGTTCGCCGGATCATGCCCGAACTGGACCTCACCGAAGCGACCATCTCCAACGAGATGCTCGACAAGTTGAGCGTCATCAGCTCCGACCTGGATGGCGCGCTCAAGCGGGTTCAGCCGTCGGCCATGCGCGAAGTCATGGTGCAGGTGCCCAACATCGGCTGGAATGACATCGGCGGGCTCGATCCTGCCGCGGCCAAGTTGAAGGAAGGCGTCGAGCTTCCATTGAAGCACCCCGAAGCGTTTCGCCGTCTGGGTATCCGACCGGCCAAGGGCTTCCTGCTTTATGGCCCGCCGGGCACCGGCAAGACCCTGTTGGCCAAGGCCTGCGCGCGCGAAAGCCAGGCCAATTTCATCGCGATCAAGTCGTCCGACCTGCTCAGCAAGTGGTATGGCGAAAGCGAACAGCAGATCGCGCGTTTGTTCGCCCGTGCCCGCCAGGTCGCGCCAACGGTGATCTTCATCGATGAGCTCGACAGCCTGGTTCCCGCACGCGGCGGCGGACTTGGCGAACCGCAGGTCACCGAGCGAGTGGTCAACACCATCCTGGCCGAAATGGACGGGCTGGAGGAGCTTGGCAGCGTCGTGCTGATCGGCGCCACCAACCGGCCCAATTTGATCGATCCGGCGCTGCTTCGTCCGGGCCGCTTTGACGAACTGGTCTATGTCGGCGTGCCCGACACGCGCGGACGGCGGCAAATCCTTGCGATCCACGCTGCCGGCATGCCTTTGGCTCCGGACGTGGACCTCGACGCACTGGCGGAGCGCACTGAGCGTTTCACCGGCGCCGACCTGGAGGATCTCACTCGGCGCGCTGGCCTCACGGCGCTTCGCCGCGGCGTGGACACGGCACAAATCAGCATGGCCGACTTCGACGCCGCGCTGACCGAGACACGCGCTTCGGTTACGCCGGAGATGATCGAGGAATATGAGCGCATCCAGGACACGCTGAAGAGCGATGCGCAGCGGCCCGATCGTGGCGGTATCGGCTTCGTCAGCCCGGGGATGCTGCGCTCGCGCAACCCGCAGAAGGGACTAGCCGCTGTCGCTGAGCGCGCGCCGACCCCAGGCGATCAGTAGGAGAAGGCCAACCGCCGCCGCCAGGAAGGGCAAATCACGGTTGAGGCCGTAGAGCGCCATTCCGGCGGCGGGGGCGGCGATGTAGCTGATCCCGTTGGCGGCGGTGATCAGCCCTGCCACCGCGCCCTGTTCGGCCAATGGCACCGCCAGGCTCGCCCCGGCGGTAAAGCCCGGCCGGGTAAAGCCGAAGCCCAATGAGGTCAGGCCGAAGCCGAGCACCAGCCCGTACAAGCCGTCGGCCAGCACGGTTGCGCCAAGCCCCGCGGCGGCGATCAGCGATCCCCACAGGATCAACGCGCGCGGGCTCAGCGATAGCCGCGGGATGATTCCCCATTGCGCCGCCAGCGTCGCCGCCGCGCCGGCCATCATGACGATCGCAATCGACTGTTCGGCACCACGCGGCTCCAGATTGAGCTGGTCGATTACGTAGAACCCTAGGCACGTCAGCGTCGCCGCTTGCGCATGGCCGCCCGCGACGCCCGCGATGATCCACGGCCGCACCCGCGGATCGCGCCAGCGAAGCCGTTTCTGCCGGTCGGGCGCGGTTGCCGCCTTTACGCTTGCCCCCGTGATCATCGACGCCAGCCCCGGATAGCTCATCGCCGCGCCGCGCCCGTCGCGCGTTCCCACCGCATCGTTGGGCAGCCACACGGTAATGGCGACAAAAACGATCACGGCGATGATGGCAAAGGCGAACAATGGCCCGGGCAAGCCAATGAACGGCAGCACGAACAATGGCGCCAACGCCGGACCAACGATCGTACCAAGCCCGAATGAAGACGACAGGGCCGACAGCGCCGCGGTTCGCGCCGAACGCCGGGTGCGCGATGCTAGATAGGCCTGCGTCGCTGAGGGGGTGGCGGAGCCGAGCGAGCCGTAGATCGCCCGGAACAACGCAAAGAGGATGAACGTCGCCGTGCCCGACAGCAATCCATGCAATCCGGCCATCAGCACCAGTCCGCACAGCGTCATCGACACGATGAACCCGCCGATGCCGAGTAGCGTCAGCGCCTTGCGTCCGTGGTGGTCGCTTCGCTCGGCCCAGGTCGGCGCCAGCAGCACCCACAGCACCGCCGACCAGGTGTAGGCGATCGCTACCCAGAAGTCGGCGATGCCCATCGCTCGGCCGATCGCCGGCATGACCGATTGCAACGCCGTGTTTCCGGCCGCCGCCACCAGCATGGCGGAAAATAGCAGGAAGTTCGGCGTGCTCAGCGCCGAGCCGGCCACTTTGTGCCGTCTGGCTGGGCGCCGCGTTACCGGGGTGGGATCGAGGTCGGCCATGCGCGCGCCTTAGCTTCGCTGGACTGCATCGGCAAAGCGATCGGCAAAGCGACAGGCGGAACTTGCGTTGCGGGCAGGCATTTGCCAACGGTCTCCCCTTGCCCGGATTGAAGTTGGAACCTGCATGAACCCCTCTGCCGTCCGTACAATGAAGGCTCCAGGCCGACTTGCCCGTCGCAAATCTGGCGCTTCGGCCAATCCAAGATGGGCTTTCCTGCGTGGTTTCATTAAGAATCCAGTGATGGTGGGATCGGTGATCCCCTCGTCCAAGCGCCTGATAGACCGCATGCTCGCTCCGGTGGACTGGGCCAATTGCCGCGTATTCGTGGAATATGGTCCAGGCGTTGGCACCTTCACGCGTCCGATCCTGGATCGGATGAGCGCGGACGCGACCTTGATCACCATCGACACCAATGCGGAATTCACCGAATATCTTCGCCGCGACCTCGACGACCCGCGGTTGGTGGCGGTCACCGGCTCGGCTGCCGATGTCGAGAAGATCCTTGCCGATCGCGGATTCGCGCACGCCGACTATGTGTTGTCTGGGCTGCCTTTTTCGACCCTGCCACCGGGCGTCGGGATGGCCATCGGCGCCGCTACCAGTCGGGTGATCCGCCCGGGCGGCGCGTTCCTGGTGTATCAGTTCAGCCCCAAGGTCCGCGACTTCATCGCGCCCGTATTCGAACGTCTTGAGCGCGGCTTCGAGTGGGTCAACGTGCCCCCCGCCACCCTGTTCTGGGCCTATCGCGAACCAGCTGAGTAACTGTCTGTTTGCCGGCGTTCGCCCGAGAGCCTTACTTCTCAGGTCCGAAGCTCAACCGCCGGGTTACCGTATAATCCATCGTGGTCACCAGGAAGTGGCTTAGCGTCCACTGCAAGCGCCGCAGCCAGGTGGAGCGGCTACGATGTAGCGCCGGTGTGATCTGCACGCTGTCCGCCATCTCGCCCTCGAAATAGGTTCGCATCTGCGAGGCGAAACCGGCGTCTTCGATCCGAAGCATGATCTCCAGGTTGAGATACAGGCTCCGAAAGTCGAAGTTGGACGATCCGATGTGCACCACGTCGTCAACGATGGCCAATTTCGTGTGCAGCTTGGCCGGCTGATATTCGTACATCTCCACGCCGTGGCGAAGCAGCCGCCGATAGGTGTGCCGCGCCGCTGCGATGGTTGCCTGATTGTCGGACTTGGCTGCGGTCACCACCCGCACGTGCCCGCGGCGGCCCATTCGGCCCAACCGCCGAAGCATCGCGAACGGTGGGGAGAAATAGGCCGCGATCAGGTCGAAACTTCGCCCAGTGATGATCTCCTTGGCGATCTGGGTCGGCCACGGATTGTGGCGCCGCATCGGCCCCGAGAATTTCCACTGGAGCGCGCCCTTGGACTGGGTGTGGCGACGGACCATCCGCCGAAGTCCGCGGATCCGCGCGCCCGGCGAACTGGTCCATGCCCTGAGCGCATCGAAATAGCGTGCTGCACCGATGACCGCCGGTCCTTCGAGCACCAGAAACAGATCGCGCCAACGCACCGTGTCGTCGTCGCTGAAATACTCCTGGTTGACGTTGGACCCGCCGATGATCGCGCGATCGTCATCAACGACCACCAGTTTCTGGTGATTGCGAAGCAGATACTGGCGGCCGTAGCGCGGATGAAACCAGCAGAAGTGCCCGCCCGCATCCTGGATCGGGTCGAAGAACTCGGGCGATGTGTCCCCCGATCCGAAGCCGTCGATGATCAGTCGGACGTCGCACCCGCGCTCTGCCGCCCGCACCAGCGCGTCGCGCACGGCCTCCCCCGCGACGTCGGGCGAGAACATGTAGAACAGCATCCGCACGCTGCTCAGCGCCGAATCGATCAGCGTCAGCAGCCGGTCGAGGCGCTCCGGCCCATCCTCCAGCAATTCCAGCCGGGTACCCGCAATGTCGGCGCGGATCGGATCGCGCGGCCGGTTAGGTGTCCGTGTCTCGCCGGACGCCGAAGGTGGCGCATCGCTCGCAAAATCGGGCAGGTCGGCCATCCGCACTGCCTTGCAGTGCCGTTAGCGCCTGCGCAACCGCTCGCGGATTGCTTCTCCGCACGACCGACCGAACCAGCCGAGCTTTCCTTGACTTTCGGGCCCCGTCCGGCGTAGGCGAACAGCTTCCTTCCATCTCCAAAGTAAGAGGCAGGCCGCATGGCACGCGTCACCGTCGAAGATTGTGTCGACAAGATCCCCAATCGTTTCGACCTGGTGCTGGCCGCAGCGGCTCGCGCACGGCAGATCTCCGGCGGCGGAGAGCTGACCATCGACCGCGACCGGGACAAGAACCCGGTTGTCGCCTTGCGCGAAATCGCCGAGCAGACGGTTCGCCCCAAGGACCTGCACGAAGCGGTGATCTCCAGCCTCCAGCGCGTTCGCGTCGACGAGGAAGATGCCACCGACGAGCTGTCGAGCCTGAGCGATTCGGCCGAGGCCCTGCGCCTCACCGCCGCCGCTCCGCCCCGTCCAAGCCCCAGCGGCAACGAGTACGAGTAACACCGATGGAGCCTCTTCCTTGAACCGGAAGAGGCTCGCTTCTTGGCGACACTGTTCGGCCTTGCGGATTTCGCTCAGGCCGCCTGCGATGCCCTTGGCTCGCCCGCGACAATCGGCTGCGGCGATGCTTCGCCTTCGTCCAACCACGTAAGCTCGCTTAAGCTTAGCTCCCGCCCATCCTCTGCGTGTACGGCAATGCGTGCGATGGGGCGCCCGTTGCGCCGGTCGGCTATCGTCCGCTCAATGTCACCATGTCCCCAATCCATGCCCCACTGACGAAGTGCCAGCAGCATCGGCAGAAGACCTTCGCCCTTTGGCGTCAGCGCGTAGATCACGCAGCGGCGATCCGCGGGGTCCGGCGTGCGTATGAGAATGCCGCCCGCCACCATCTTGCCCAGGCGATCAGACAGGATGTTGCGCGCAATACCCAGACAGCCCTGGAATTCCTCGAAGTGGCGCAAACCATTGAAGGCGCCGCGCAAGATCAAAAACGCCCAGCGCTCGCCGATCATCTCAACGGCCATTGGCAAACTGCATTTTCGCACTTGCGCGCGGTACGCATCAACTTGGTTACAATCACGGCCCAACGAAGCACCCCCATCCATTCGGCGAGCCAAATGAAGCACATACGGGTGGCCCTGAACAGTGGCGGACTCCGAAGTGGACGGACCGTTGCACCGGAGCCGCACCATAACGTCCTTGCCACGAAGGGGCTCGGCGCCCCATTAAGACAACGTGCTGCGCCAGTATGAACTTGTAGAGCGGATCCGCGCCTACGATCCCGATGCCGACGAGGGCATGATAAATCGCGCCTACGTTTTCTCGATGAAAGCGCATGGCAGCCAGAAACGCGCCAGCGGCGATCCCTATTTCAGCCACCCGATCGAAGTGGCCGGTATCCTTACCGACCTCAAGCTGGACGACGAGACCATCGTCACCGGAATCCTTCACGACACGATCGAGGATACCGTTGCCACCCCAGCCGAGATCGAACGCTTGTTCGGGGTCAACGTCGCGCGCTTGGTTGACGGCGTCACCAAGCTGAGCAAGATCGAAGCGCAAAGCGAGAATGAGCGCGCAGCCGAGAACCTGCGCAAGTTCCTGCTGGCGTTGAGCGACGACATCCGCGTGCTGCTGGTCAAGCTAGCCGACCGGCTGCACAACATGCGCACGCTTTATCACATCCCGGCCGAGGACAAACGCCGGCGGATCGCGCGCGAGACGATGGATATCTACGCGCCGCTGGCCGAGCGCATCGGCATGTACGAGATCATGAACGAGATGCAGACGCTCGCATTCAAGCAGCTCGAACCGGATGCCTTTGCTTCGATCACCCGGCGTCTTGCCCAATTGCACAATGAAGGCGGCGACATCGTCAGCCGCATCGGCCTGGGCCTGCAGTTGCACCTCGGCGACAACGCTTTGGAGGCCGAGGTCACCGGCCGCGAGAAGCACCCCTTCTCCATTTGGAAGAAGATGGGCGAGCGGCACATCAGCTTCGAGCAATTGTCGGACGTGATGGCATTCCGCGTGATCGTCGAAGACCCTGAGGATTGCTACCGCGCGCTTGGCCACATCCATCGCCGCTGGCCAATGGTGCCCGGCCGCTTCAAGGATTTCATCTCCACCCCCAAGCGCAACGGCTACAAGTCGCTGCACACCTCCGTCATTCACGACACCAAGATGCGGATCGAGATCCAAATCCGCACCCGCGCGATGCACGAACAGGCCGAACGCGGGCTCGCCGCGCACTGGGCCTATAAGGAGGGCAAGCCGGTTGCCGACGTGCGCGTGCCGTGGATTGATGACCTCGTCGAGATCCTGGACCATGCCGCGAGCCCCGAGGAATTGCTCGAGCACACGCGCATGGCGATGTACCAGGATCGCATTTTTGCGTTCTCGCCAAAGGGCGAGCTGATTCAGCTGCCGAAGGGTGCCACCCCGGTCGACTTCGCCTATGCCGTGCACACCCGCCTGGGCGACCGCACCGTCGGCGCCAAGGTCAACGGCCGCGTGGTGCCGCTACGCACGCTGCTGGAGAATGGCGACCAGGTCGAGATCCTGATCAGTGACGCCCAGCATCCTCAGCCAAGCTGGCTGCGCTTCGTCGCCACCGGCAAGGCGCGCTCGGCCGTACGCCGCTTCGTCCGCCACAAGGAGCGCGACGAAACCGTCGAACTCGGCCGCAAGATCTACCGGGAGATCGTCGAGCGCCTGCCCGTGCCCTTGCCGCCCGAGGCCCTGCCGCGCGCGATGAAGCAGCTAAAGATCGAGGACGAGGACGCGCTGATGATCGCCATCGCCCGAAAGCGGGTGGCCGACGATCAATTGATGGAAGCGCTGATGCCAGGCTCGGCTGGCGGCGACGTCGCCATTCGACGGCCGGCGCAGCGCGAGGCGATCTCGATCAAGGGCCTGACCCCCGGTGTCGCCTATCACCTGGCGGCCTGTTGCCACCCAATCCCCGGCGACCGCATCGTCGGCCTGCGCCGCGAGGACGAGGAGATCGAGGTCCACGCTATCGGCTGCGAGCTACTCGCAACCGGTGTCGACGCCGACTGGCTCGATTTGTCCTGGGGTGATGGCTCGGACGGCGCCACCGCGCGCCTGAGCATCATCCTTCGCGACGTCGCCGGCGCCTTGGGCGTGATGGCCGGGATCATGGGCGCAAAAGGCGCCAACATCGTCAATCTGCAGCTGGTTCACCGCGACGGCAGCTTCCACACTTTCCAGATCGACGTCGAGGTCCACGACCTCGCCCACCTTCACGCCCTGGTGGCGGCCCTACGAGCCGCCGACCCGGTCTCCAGCGCGGAACGGATGTAAGCTCACTACCTTAATCTGCTCCTCACGGAGGCCCTACCGCCGCCGCGCGCCTTCGACCCCGCCGCTCGCCAGCACCGCCAACGTCACCAGGTCGGTCGCTGTCGCCGTCATCGGCGCGATCTGCACCGGCAGCTCCATGCCGAGCAGGAACGGCCCCATTACGCTTTCCCCGCCCAAAGCGCGCAGCAGCTTGGCCGACAGATTGGCGGATTGAAGCCCCGGCATGATCAGGATGTTGGCCGGACCCGACAGCCGGCTGAACGGATAGAAACGCCGCTGCATGTCGTGGCTCAGCGCCAGGTCGGGCGACATCTCGCCCTCATACTCGAAATCGACCTTTTGCGCGTCGAGCAGCGCCACCGCTTTGCGCAGATCGTCGACATATTCGCCCTGCGGATTGCCGAAGCTGGTGTAGCTGACGAAGGCCACTCGCGGCTCCGCACCCATCCGCCGGGCAAATGCCGCCGAGCGGATCGCCATCGCCGCCAATTGCTCGGCATTGGGCCGCTCGGTCACGGCGGTGTCGGCGATCATCACCGTTTCATGCTGGCCGACGATGATGTTGATCCCGAACGGCTCCTCCCCGCCCTCGGTGTCGATAACGGTCCGCACCTGGCTCAGCGACTGGCTGTAGGGCCGGGTGGTGCCGGTGATCATGGCGTCCGCTTCGCCCAGTTGCAGCATGGCGGCGGCGAACACGTTGCGGTCCTGGTTGACCATCCGCTCGACCTCGCGGCGGAGCATGCCCTTGCGCTGCAACTTGGCATAAAGGTGGTCGACCGCGCGTCCGACCAATGGCGAATTGCGGCTGTTGAGCACGAGGAACTGCTCGGGCTTGTCGACACCCAGATCGGCCAGCCGCGCATGCACGTCTTCACGCCCGACCAGCACTGGAATGCCGTAGCCCCCTTCCCGGAACGCGATTGCCGCGCGCAGCACATTGGGCTCCTCGCCTTCCGCGAACAGCACGCGCTTTGGGTTCGCCCGCGCTGCTTCATGCGCCAGGCTGAGCACCGACACCGTCGGGTTCAACCGTGCGCGCAAGCTCTGGCGATAGGCCGCCATGTTGGCGATCGGCTTACGCGCAACACCGCTGTCCATAGCCGCCTGCGCCACCGCGGCAGGCACCACCTCCAGCAAACGCGGGTCGAACGGCGCGGGGATGATGTAATCGGCCCCGAAGCGCTGCGATTGCCCGCCGTAAGCCGCCGCCACTTCCTCCGGCACCGCTTCACGCGCCAGTTGCGCCAGCGCATTGGCCGCGGCGATCTTCATCTCGTCGTTGATCGCACTGGCCCGCACATCCAGCGCGCCGCGGAAGATGAAGGGAAAGCCCAGCACATTGTTGACCTGGTTGGGATAGTCGGACCGCCCGGTGGCGACAATCGCATCGGGCCGCGCCTTCTTGGCCTCGGGCGGAGTAATCTCGGGATCGGGATTGGCCATGGCGAAGATGATCGGCCGCGGCGCCATGCCGATCACCATATCAGGCTTCAGGGCACCTGCCGCCGACAACCCGAGGAACACGTCCGCGCCCATCAGCGCTTCCTTCAGCGTGCGCCGGTCGGTCTCCACCGCATGCGCGGACTTCCACTGGTCGAGGTCGTCGCGGCCTTTGTGGATCACCCCGGTGCGGTCGCACATCAGCACATGGTCACCGCGCACGCCCATGGCCTTGATCAGTTCGGTGCAGGCGATCGCCGCCGCTCCCGCGCCATTCACCACGATGCGGATCTCGCTAAGCTTCCGGTCCGTCAGCAGGCAGGCATTGATCAGCCCGGCGGCCGTGATGATGGCGGTGCCATGCTGGTCGTCATGAAACACCGGAATGTTCATCTTCTCGCGCAGCGCCTGTTCGATCACGAAGCAGTCGGGCGCCGCAATGTCCTCCAGATTGATGCCGCCAAAGCTTGGCTCCATCAGCGCTACCGCGTCGATGAACCGTGCGGCGTCCTCCGTGTCCAATTCGATATCGATCGCGTCGACGTCGGCGAAGCGCTTGAACAGCACGGCCTTGCCTTCCATCACCGGCTTCGACGCCAAGGCGCCAAGGTTGCCGAGGCCCAGGATGGCGGTTCCGTTGGAGATCACCGCCACCAGATTGCCCTTGGCGGTATAATCGTACGCCTTGGATGGATCGGCCGCGATCGCCAGCACCGGCACGGCCACGCCGGGCGAATAAGCCAGCGACAGGTCGCGCTGGGTAGCCATGGGCTTCGAGGCGATGATCTCGATCTTGCCGGGACGCCCCCGCGAATGGAAGTGAAGCGCTTCGGCTTCCGAGAATTTAATATTGCTGTCGGACATTTGCCCTGAGTAGGCCCCCGCCCGACCCGCGTCACCCTCTAGTTCCCCGGCAAACGCCGGGGCCCAGCTCTTTCCGGGAGGCGCTCAACGCAACGCGCTGGACCCCGGCGTGCACCGGGAAACGAGAACCACCCTCGTCACCCCCGCTCCGCCCCGCTACACCCGGCCAATGGCACGCGCCGACGCCCACACCCCGATGATGCAGCAATATCATCGCCTCAAGGCCGAGGCCGGCGACGCCTTGCTGTTCTACCGCATGGGCGATTTCTTCGAGCTGTTCTTCGACGACGCCAAGGCGGCCGCCTCCTGCCTCGACATCGCTTTGACCAAGCGCGGCGAGAGCAATGGCGAGCCGATCGCGATGTGCGGAGTGCCGGTGCATTCGGCTGACATGTACCTCGCGCGGCTGATCCGCGGCGGGCACCGTGTCGCCATCGCCGAACAGATCGAAAGCCCGGCCGACGCCCGCCGCGCCCGCGGGTCCAAGGCGCTGGTCGACCGCGCCATTGTTCGGCTGGTTACGCCGGGCACGCTGACCGAAGACGCCCTGCTCGACAGCGGAGCCGCCAATTGGCTCGCCGCCATCGCCCGGCACGGCGATGAATGGGGCATCGCCGCCGCCGACATCTCCACGGGTCGGTTCGAGCTGATCGCCTGCGGTACCGGCGACTTGCAGGCCGAGCTTGCCCGCCTCAACCCCGCCGAGACTCTGGCCGACGCCAAGGTGCCCGGCATTGCCTGCGCGCTCGGCAAAGGCGGGTTTACCGCGCCCGACGGCGAGCGCGCTTTGAAAGGCCGCTTTGCCGTGGCCACGCTGGACGGCTTCGGCGAACTCGGCCCCGCTGAGCTGGCGGCAGCGGGCGGGCTGCTGGCCTATCTCGACGCCACGCAGAAAGACGCCACCGCCTTCCTCGCCGCACCCCGACGCATCGCCCGCCTCGGCCACATGGCCATCGATGCCGCCACCCGCTCCAGTCTGGAGATCTGCCGCACCGTTGAAGGCCAGGTCGCCGGATCGCTGCTCGGCGAGGTCGACCGCTGCCTCACCGCCGCCGGTCGCCGTCTGCTCGGCCACAATCTGTCTGCTCCCTTGGTGGACACCCGCGCGATCAACGCGCGGCTGGCACTGGTGGGCTGGCTTCATGACGCCCCGCTGCGCCGCCGTGCCCTTCGCGAGCGGCTGCGCGCTTTGCCCGACATCGGCCGAGCGCTTGGCCGCCTGGTCGCCGGTCGCGGTTCGCCGCGCGACCTTGGCCAATTGCGTGGTGGCCTACGCGCCGCCGCCGCCTTGCGCGAGTGGCTGGCGGGGGAGCCGGACGCTCCCGACCTGCTCGCCTCTCTCCTGCCGCAACTTGGCGGGCACGACTCCCTGCTCGAACAACTCGGCGCCGCGCTGATTGACGAACCTCCGGTCGACGCAGCGAAAGGCGGTTACATCGCGCCGGGCTTCGATCCGGAGCTCGACGCCCTGCGCCATGCCGCCGCCGACGGCCGCCGCGCCATCGCCGAGCTCGAAGCCAAATACCGCGCCGTCACCGGCATCCCCGCGCTCAAGATTCGCCACAACGCGGTGCTCGGCTATCATGTCGAGGTCGCCGCCCGTCACGCCGATGTGCTGCTCAGCCCCGACAGCGGCTTCACCCATCGTCAGACCATGGCCGGCGCGGTGCGCTTTAACTCGCCGGACCTTCACGCCGAGGCCAGCCGGGTGACCGAAGCTGGCGGCCACGCGCTTGCTGCCGAGGCCGAGCATCTTGTCGCCCTCACCGCTGCCGCGACTGCGTCCGCTCACGCGATTGCCGAGACGGCCGAGACCATCGCCCGCATCGACGTTGCCGCCAGCCACGCCGAGCGCGCGGCCGAAGGCGGCTGGTGCGTGCCCACACTGACCGACCAGCCCTGCCTGGAGATCGACGGCGGCCGACACCCGGTGGTTGAGCGCGCCTTGCTGGAGAATGGCGAGCGCTTCGTCGCCAATGATTGCGCGCTTGGGCCGAACGATCGCCTGTGGCTGATTACCGGTCCTAACATGGGCGGCAAATCGACCTTCCTGCGCCAGGTTGCGCTGATCGCCTTGCTCGCCCAGGCCGGCAGCTACGTTCCCGCCAGCCGTGTCCGCATCGGCCTGGTCGATCGCTTGTTCAGCCGTGTCGGCGCGTCCGACAATCTCGCGCGCGGCCGATCGACCTTCATGGTTGAGATGGTCGAAACCGCGGCGATCCTCGCCCAGGCCACCTCGCGCAGCCTGGTCATTCTTGACGAGATCGGCCGCGGCACCTCCACCTATGATGGCCTTGCTATCGCTTGGGGCGTGGTCGAGGCGATGCACGACACGGTTCGCGCCCGCACCCTCTTCGCCACCCACTATCACGAGCTCACGCGCCTTGCCGGCCGCCTCGATGCCCTCTCGCTCCACCACGTTCGCGCCCGCGAATGGAAGGGCGACCTCGTCCTGCTCCACGAAGTCGCCGGGGGTGCGGCCGATCGCAGCTACGGCATTGCCGTGGCACGCCTCGCCGGGCTCCCGTCCGCCGTGGTCGCTCGCGCCAAGGCCGTTCTCGCCAAATTGGAGGCCGGTCGCGACGCCACCGGAGGCATTGCCGCTGGCCTCGACGACCTGCCCTTGTTCGCCGCCGCTGCTGCCGCCCCGCCGCCGGACCCGCTCGACGAGGCGCTCACCGCGCTCAACCCCGACGCCCTGACCCCGCGTGAAGCCTTGGAAACCTTGTACCGCATCAAGTCACTCCACGATGAGCGAAGCGCGTGAACGTCGCGGTCACCTTCGATCGGCGCCGCGCGATCATCGACCGCCGCGCGCTTGCCGACACGCTGGCCCAGCATCCCGACGGCGCCTCCTTTGTCCCGTTCGCCACCGCTTTGCTCACCGACGCCCTTGCCGCCGGTCGGGCCGAGATTGCCACCCGGATCAACGCTTTGCCCCAGGATGGCCTGGCCCACGCTGCCGCCACGGCCTTCCTCACCGATCAGATCCTGCGCCTGTCGTTCGACGTTGCGTTTCGGCAGTTTCCCAATCCTAACCCAACGCAGGCCCAGCGCCTGTGCTTGGTGGCGCTGGGGGGCTACGGGCGCGGCGAGATGGCGCCTTACAGCGACGTCGACCTGATGGTCCTCACCCCGACCCCGCGCGCATCCTGGTGCGAGCAGGTGATCGAGGCGATGCTGTACCTGCTGTGGGACCTCAAGCTGAAGGTCGGCCAGGCGATCCGCACCATTCCCGAATTGCTGGTGCTCACCCGCGACGACATGACCGCGCGCACCGCCATGCTGGAGGCGCGCTTCCTGGCTGGCGAAAGCGCTCTGTTTGACGAGGCCGAAGGACGCTTCCGGCGCGAGGTGGTCGCCGGCACTGCCGACGCCTTTGTCACCGCCAAGCTAGCCGAGCGCGATGAGCGCCACCGCAAGTTGGGCGACAGCCGCTACGTCGTCGAACCCAATATCAAAAACGGCAAGGGCGGCCTGCGCGACCTGCAAACACTGATGTGGATCGCCAAATACGTCCACGATGTCGAGGACCCGGCCGAGTTGGTCAAAGCCGGTCTGCTCACGCCCGCCGAATATCGGCTGTTCGACCGCGCCAACCGCTTCTTCTGGTCGGTGCGCTGCCAATTGCATCTGGCTGCCGGCCGCGCCGAGGAGCGCCTCAGCTTCGACCGCCAGCGCGAGCTTGCCGCCGCGTTCCATTATGCCGACCGGCCCGGCAAGTCCGCCGTCGAGCGCTTCATGCAATTCACCTTCCTCCAGGCTAGGGCAGTCGGCGACCTGACCGGCCTGTTCCTGGCGCAATTGGACGAGCAGATCGCCGCCAAGGGCCGCCGCTTCGGCCTGCCCGCACTGTTCCGCCGCCCGCGCCGGCTAGCCGGCTTCCTCCTCGACCGCGGCCGCATCACTTTGCCGCGGGACACATTCTTCGCCGAAGACCCCGTCCGCCTAATCGCCTTGTTCGCCTTAGCCGCGCGCGAGGGGCTGGAGATCCACCCCGCCGCGCTGCGCGCCGCCTCGCGCGATGCCCGGCTGGTCGTCGCCGTGCGCGACGATCCCGCCGCCAACGCTCTGTTCCTGGAAGTATTGACCGACCTCAAGCAACCCGATCTGGTGCTCCGCTGGATGAACGAGGCCGGCGTGTTCGGCCGCTTCGTGCCCGACTTCGCCCGCGTCGTCGCGCAGATGCAGTTCGACATGTACCACCACTACACCGTCGACGAGCACACCATCCGCGCCATCGGCCTGCTCGCCGCCATCGAACGCGGCGAACTGGTCACCGATCACCCGCTCTCCACCGCTCTGTTCCGCCAGTTGGGATCGCGCCGCGCCTTGTACGTGGCCGTGCTCCTGCACGACATTGCCAAGGGACGCGGCGGGGACCATTCGCTGCTCGGCGCCGATATTGCCCTATCCCTTGGTCCCCGCTTCGGCCTCGATCGCGGCGAGACCGAGACCGTCGCCTGGCTGGTGCGCCATCATCTGCTGCTATCCGCCACCGCCTTCAAGCGCGACCTCGCCGACCCCAAGACGATCGACGATTTCATCGCAATTGTGCAAAGTCCCGAGCGGCTTCGTCTGCTGCTGATCCTCACCGTGGTCGATATTCGCGCGGTTGGCCCCGGCGTTTGGACGGAGTGGAAACGCCGCCTCATCCGCACCCTGTTCGACGCGGCGGAGGAACGGCTTCGGCTCGGCCACATGCAGCGCGGCCGCCCCGAGCTGGTGGCATCGCGCCAGGCCTCATTGGCCGCCGCGCTTGGCTGGCCGGCCAGTGCCGCCAAGGCCTATGCGCGCCGCCTGCCCGACAGCTATTGGATCGCCGAACCGGGCGACTGGATGCTGGCCAACGCCCGCCAGATTGCCGAGGCCGAAGCGCGCATCGGGGCACCGGCTCCGACTGTGACCGTTGCCGGAGAGTCCGAGGGCGCCACCCGCGTCAGTGTCTTCGCCCCGGACCGGCCCGGCCTGTTCTTCCGCATTTGCGCGGGCCTGGCGGCAGCTGGCGCGACCATTGTCGACGCGCGCATTCACACCACCCGCGACGGCATGGCGCTCGACAATCTGCTCGTGCAGGACGGCCAAGGCCGCCCATATGCTGATCGCCGGCTGCGCACCCGCCTAAGCCGAGCTGTAGAAAAAGCCCTTAGTGGCGACGTCCCCGAACCCACCGCCGCGACGCTCACGCCGGCTGCCTTCACCATCGCCCCATCAGTGAGTGTCGCACCGGGCGCGTCGCGGCGTACCACGGTTGTGGAAGTCATGGCGGCCGATCGCCCTGGCCTGCTCGCTAGCCTTGCCCGCGCCATCTACGAGCGCGCGCTGGTGATACACTCGGCGCATATCGCCACCTACGGGGAGCGCGCCGTGGACGTTTTCTATGTCACCGGCAGCGACAATCACAAACTCGGTCCCGGCGAGATCGCCGCGCTGCGCGAGGCCCTGCTCGCCGCCGCCTGAGTTTTCCGAAGCGCATACAGAAAAAGGGCCCCGCGGTTTCCCGCGAGACCCTTTCTCCGCTCCTCCAAGCTGAAGTTTGTTAGCCGCGCTCGGGCGCTGGTGCCGGTGGCGGCGGCGGCGGTGCTGGCGGTGTTGGGCAGGTCGCCGCGGCGTCGATCACCGAACCATCGAAGCAGGTCTGGGTCGGAGCCGGTGGCGGCGGTGGTGGCGGCGGTGCAGCCTCCTCTACCGGAGCCCGGCGCGGCGCCGAGAACTTGGCACGCAGGGTCATGCCAAAGGTCCGCGGCTCCGCCAGGAACGACGAGAAGATCTGCCGTCCGCCGGGGAAGCCCGGATCGGTGAACGGAGCGCTCGCGGCGCCTTCCTGGAACGGGCTGTTGAACGCGACCTGCTGATAGTTCTTGTTGAGCAGGTTCTGAGCCCAGAATTCCAGGGCCCAGCTTTCCTCGGGTCCGCGAATGCCCACCCGTCCGTTGACGAGCGAGAAGGCACGCTGCGTCTTTTGCGGGAACAGGTCCGAGCCGGTGTTATACCCGCTCGAGCGGCGCGCATCGACATAGAACAAGCCCGAAAGCCCGCTCGTCCCGATATCCGGAGTCCAAGACACGGCGCCGGTCAGCACGGTCTTGGGAGCGTTGGACAGGTAGCTACCCGGCAACAGGCGAAGCGCCTGGTTGAGCGGGGCGCCCGTGTCACGTCCAACCAGATTGTCGCGATACTTGGTCCGCGAGAAGGTCGCGCCGGCATTGACCCGGAAGTCGCGGGTAAGGCGAGCGGACGCTTCAAGCTCCAGGCCCTGCGAACGCACGCCGTAGCTCACGTCGTCGGAAGCGCAGGCCCCAGTGGTCGCTGCGGCTGCGTTGAAGTTCGTCGTTCCCGTCGCGAACTTCGACTGGTCGCGGTCGCCCCCACCCAGCGACGAATCGCAACCGTTGATGTTCTGGACGATGAACACCGTTCCATCGAAGGTATTGAGCTGGAAGTTCTTGAAGTCCTGCCGGAACAGCGAGGCGTTGAACGTGATCCCGCCGGCCGAGTACTTGCCGCCGATCTCGAAGGCATTGACCGTCTCGGGGTCGAACTGGAGACCACCTACGAGCGCCTGGGCACCCGCCTGGCCGCCGAATGGCAGGACCGGCTGCTTGAGGGCAGAACGATCGAGATTGAATCCGCCCGCCTTATAGCCGCGTGAGTAGCTGCCGTAGAGCAGCAAGGCGTCGACCGGCTTGTAGGACAGCACCGCAGTACCGGTGAACTTGCCCTCCTTGCGCACGTCATTCAACCGAACACCGTTCAACTCGGCAGTCGAATTGCCCTGGCAGCTGAGACCGAGAAGCGCGCCGGCCAGTGCGCGGGCCGTGGCATTGGGGCTAGCAAGATCATCGAGCAGAGCCGCCTGGTTGGCCGTGCAGACAGTGTTGTCGTTACCGAAGACTGCCGAGAACCGCTTGCGTTCCCGTGTGTAACGAAGGCCGGCGGTCAGATCGAGGCGGTCGGTGATGTGGAAGATGTTGTGCGTGAACAGCGCGAAATTGCGGCTGTTCTGCTTGTAGAGATCGTTGGTGGTCCCAAGGTTGTTGAGGCCATCGAGACGCGCGAAGCTGGCGACGATGTCGGCACCCGATGCGCCTGTCGCGCCGGCGAGGGTTGCGGGTCCAATGCCTGGGAAAACGCAGCTTGGCGAACCAGGGCTGTAAAGCCCAGCAAGGCCGCCGCCGCTGATGATGCGGCAGGTCGCGAAGCGGCCATACTGGTTACCAAAGCGTAGATTGTCGCCAACGGAAAGCTTCTCATCGGCGAAGAAGCCGCCGACCAGCCAGTCGAGGCGCTTGTCGAACAAGGAACCTTGAAGGCGCAGTTCCTGGGTAAAGGTCTTGAACTGACGATAGGAATCGCCGTTATCCGCGCGATAAAGAAGATCGACCGTGCTGTAGTCGGTGTCGCTACCCTGGTCCGACTTATAGTCGCGATACGCGGTGATCGATGTCAGGCGGGCACCACCGAAATCATAGTCGGCCTGGAGCGAGACGCCGCCGTCGGTGGTCTTGCCGCCGTAGCTACGACCCGGAGTTACGTAGATGTTGCGGCTGTATGCGTCCTGATACGCATTCATGTTCTGGCCAAGATCGCGGAGCACTCGAACGATGTTGTTCTGGGCTGGATCGTTGAGCCCGCCAATGGCAGGATTCATGTCGTTGTTGACGTAGACTGCACCGCAGCATTTTTCATCGCGGCGGGTATAGTCGACGATGGCCCGCAAGCTCAGCCGGTCGCTGGGTGTGTAGAGCAACTGGCCACGCACGAAGTAGCGCTTGCGGTTGTTGACGTCCGTATCGTTGGTGACGTCCCGATAGAAACCCTCGCGGCGGACGTAGACACCGTCGACTCGGAAGGCGAGGTCGTCGGTTATCGGTCCGGTGAGGCCGCCCGCGACGCGGCGATAATCGTAATTGCCGATGGTCGCTTCGCCGTAACCACCGAAGGTGAAGGACGGCTTCTTGGAAATGATGTTGATCAGGCCAGCCGAGGCATTACGCCCGAACAACGTGCCCTGCGGTCCGCGCAGAACCTCGATGCGGTCGAGCTCACCAAGCTCGTTGAGGCCGATGCCCGAACGCGAACGGTACACGCCGTCGATGAACACCGCGACCGAGCTTTCCAGGCCGGGATTGTCGCCGACGGTGCCAATGCCGCGAATACGCGCCGAGCCATTGGCTTCGGAGCCGGTCGACGACACCAATAGCGAAGGCGCTAGCTGGTTAAGTTGGCGGATGTCGGTGGCGCCGGACCGCTGCAGCGACTCCGAAGTCACGGCCGTCACGGCGATCGGAACGTTCTGAAGCGCCTGGATACGGCCCTGCGCGGTAACGACGATGACATCATCGTCATTGTTGTTGGCGTCCACGGCAGCGTCAGCAACCGGCGAGTCGGCCGGCGGCGTGGCGACGTCGGTTGGCGTGGCCGTGTCCTGGTTCGTCGGATCGACGCTGGTCTGGGTCGGCACCGGCGTGGGCGCTGGGGCCGTCTGATCTACCGTGGTCTGTGCAACGGCGGACGTGGAAAGTGCGAACAGGCCGGCGGACAGTAGCCAGGTGGATTTGCGCATGGGGGTAGAGCCTCTCGCAGGAAAATTAGAGGTGCGGCGTAGAACAGCCACAGGGGCGAGGGAAGATGATGCCCTTCGCTAAAGCTCTAAATCCGCAATGCTGTCACCTGCATGCAACATGATGCAGTGCAGCAAAGTCACGCTGCAACTGCTCACTGTTCCTTTACTTCGGAGTGTCGGTGCCGGCGTAGCTTTCCAGATAGCCACACTTGCGGCACCGCCACGTCGACACGTCGCGTTGCTCGTGACCCTTGGTCTTGAGCCCGCCCCACCAAGCTTTTTCCGGCACGCCAGAGAACCACGTCCCCCTACCCGGCAGATTGCTATCGCCCCTGTCGACGACGAACCCGGCCTCCATCGCGCCGGAGCATCGCAAACAAGTCAGGGACGTCGGCAAGGGACTATTTGGGCGCGAGGACCATCAGCATCTGGCGGCCCTCCATGCGGGGATGGGCCTCGATCTTGGCAATTTCGTTGGTCGCTTCCGACACGCGCTGCAAGACGGCCATGCCAAGCTGCCCATGCGCCATTTCGCGTCCACGAAAGCGCATCGTCAGTTTGACCTTGTCACCGTCTTCCAAGAACTCGAACACCTTCTTCATCTTGGTGTCATAGTCGTGGTCGTCGATGTTGGGACGCATCTTGATCTCCTTGATCTCCTGCGTCTTCTGCTTCTTCTTCTGCTCGTTGGCCTTTTTCTGGGCTTCATATTTGAAGCGGCCGATATCGAGGAATTTGGCCACAGGCGGATCAGCGTTCGGGCTGATCTCAACCAGATCTAGGCCTACGGAGACCGCCTGTTCATAGGCTTCGCGCGTAAACATCACGCCCAGGTTTTCGCCATTCTCGTCGATCACCCGCACCTTGGGCGCGGCAATGAATTCGTTGTAGCGAGGGCCGTTCATGGCCGGCGGCGCATTGGGGCGACGCGAAAGAGGCGGACGTATAGCGGATAACTCCAGTCGTGGTTGGTCGGTGTATAGTTAAGCCGTTTCCGGCCATTTTGAAAGGGCACAGTTCCCCGGCGCACGTCGGGGGTCCGCCGGAACAACGGCGCACCTGAACTCGATCGCCCGAACGGCCATGAAGTTCAGCGCAAGTCCGGCGCTATTGCTTCCTCGACCAGCATTGCCTTTGCCGCCTCAAGCGTCATCCCCAACTGCCGCTCCTCCGAACCAAGCCGCCGCACGGCCACGGTGCCCTCCTCGGCCTCGCGCTTGCCAACCACTAGCAGCAGCGGGACCTTGGCCAGGCTGTGCTCGCGCACCTTATAGTTGATCTTCTCGTTGCGCGTGTCCGCCTCCGCCCGGATACCGGCAGCGCGAAGGCTCGCCACGACCTCCTGAGCATAGTCGTCGGCGTCCGACACGATCGTCGCCACAACCACCTGCACCGGCGCGAGCCACAGCGGGAAGCGCCCGGCATGGTGCTCGATCAATATGCCGATGAACCGCTCGAACGTGCCCAATATAGCGCGGTGCAGCATAACCGGACGGTGCTTTTCGCCATCCTCGCCGATGTAGCTCGCATCCAGTCGCTCCGGCAGCACAGTGTCCGTCTGGATCGTGCCCACCTGCCACGTCCGCCCGATCGCGTCCGTCAAATGGAATTCCAACTTGGGCGCATAGAAGGCTCCCTCGCCGGGCAGCTCCTCCCAGCCATATTCCTCCGTCGCCCGGCCCGACGATGCGACCGCTTCGCGCAGCGACTGCTCGGACCAGTCCCACATCTCGTCCGAACCAAAACGCTTGTCCGGCCGAAGCGCGAGCTTGATGGCATATTTGTCGAAGCCCAGGTCGCGGTAGACGCTGTCCAGCAGGTCGCAGAACGCGCGAACCTCCTCCGTCAGTTGTTCGGGCGTGACGAAGATGTGCGCGTCGTCCTGCGTGAACTGGCGCACCCGCATGATGCCATGCAACGCGCCGTGCGGCTCATTGCGGTGGCAGCAGCCGAACTCGGCCATGCGGATCGGCAGCTCGCGATAGCTGGTGATCCCCTGCTTGAAGATCAGCACGTGCGCCGGGCAGTTCATCGGCTTGAGGGCCATCAGGTCGCCCTCGCCGCTCAGCACCGGGCCTTCTTCCTCGGCATTGGGGATTTCGTCGGGCACCACGAACATGTTCTCGCGGTACTTGCCCCAATGGCCCGATCGCTCCCACTGCTTGGCGTCCATCAACTGGGGCGTCTTGACCTCATGGTATCCCGCCGCGTCCAGTCGCCGGCGCATGTATGATTCCAATTGGCGCCAAAGCAGAAACCCCTTGGGGTGCCAGAACACGCTGCCATGCGCTTCGGCTTGGAGGTGGAACAGGTCCATCTCCGCGCCGATCTTGCGGTGGTCGCGCTTGGCCGCTTCCTCCAGCCGCACGAGGTGCTCGGCAAGCTGCTTCTTGTTGAGCCAAGCGGTGCCATAGATGCGGCTCAGCATCGGATTGGCCGGGTCGCCGCGCCAATAAGCGCCCGACACCCGGGTCAGCTTGAACGCCTGCGGGTCGAGCTTGCCGGTCGATGCCAGGTGCGGCCCGCGGCACAGGTCGAGCCATTTGCCCTCGCCCTGACCAGATCGGTACATGGTGATTGCCTCGCCCGCAGGCAGCTCCATCACCCACTCCGCCTTGAAGCTCTCGCCGGTGCGCTGAAAATGGTCGCGCACGTCCTCGCGCTCCCACACTTCGCGGATCAGGGGCTCGTCGCGAGCGATCACCCGGCGCATTTCTTCCTCGATGCCGGGCAGATCCTCTTCGGTAAACGGCCCTCGTCCGGGTGCCGGCGCGAAGTCATAGTAGAACCCGTCGTCCGTTGACGGCCCAAAGGTGATCTGCGTGCCTGGGAAGCGGATCTGCACGGCTTCGGCCAGCACATGCGCGAAGTCGTGCCGCACCAGTTCCAGCGCGTCCTTTTCGTCGCGAGTGGTGACGAGAGCCAATTGCGCATCCCCCTCGAACGGCCGCATGATATCACGCAACTCACCATCGACGCGCGCCGCCAGCGCCGCCTTGGCCAGCCCCGGCCCGATAGCGGCGGCGATGTCGGCCGGCGTCGACCCCTCCGGCACCTCGCGCACGGAGCCGTCGGGAAGAGCGATCTTGAACATCTGGGTCATGCGATAGCCTTTAGCCGGGCAGCCCCCTCCCCTCAACCTCACAGGCGTCTTAACTCCCCTCCCGCTCACGGGAAGGGACAACTCGCCAGAGGCGAGCGAGGGTGGGCCTCCCAACAATGCCCCAAGCCAACCAAGCGCCACTCCTGCTTGCCGTACAAAGCTCCGCACCGCTCGGGGGCAGTATAGCACCCTTGACACCTTCCTCATCCTTGCGTAAAGCTTCCTTTACATATCGGAAAGGACCCTTGTCATGGCACGCCACAGAAACCCGGCTCAGAAACGCTACGTCGTCCGCGTATTCTTCTCCATGTCTGCATACATCGTGACCCTTTCATTAGCGCTTCACACCATCCCGCGCGGGATCGTTACCGGCCCACTGGCCTACATCTTGGGCGCCCTGCCGGGCGTCGCGGTCGCTGGCGTGTTCTGGGCGATCGGGCGCCTCCTGATCGAGGAAACGGATGAATATCAGCGCGTGCTGCTGGTTCGCCAAAGCCTGATCGCCAGCGCCTTCTCCCTATCGATTGCGACGATCTACGGCTTTCTCGAGAACGTCTCTCTCGTGCCCCACATCGACGCCTTCTACATCGCCATATTGTGGTTTGTGGGCCTGGGCGTCGGCAGCTTGGTCAATTGGCTGACCATCGGCCGCGGCGGCAGCTGCGCCACCGACGCATGAATAACCGCCTCAAGGTGCTTCGCGCCGAACAGGGCTGGAGCCAGAGCGACCTGGCCGAGAAACTCGAAGTTTCACGCCAGAGCGTGAACGCCATCGAAACCGGCAAATACGACCCCTCGCTCCCGCTCGCCTTCCGCATCGCCGAACTCTTCGCTTTGCCGATCGAGGCAATCTTTCACTCCCCTACGAAAGGCTGATCCATGTCCAAGCACCACCTGCTCGTCGCCGCCGCCGTCCTCACCTTGGCAGCTCCGCTGAACGCTGCCTCGGCCTTTGCGCCAGTCGGCACCGCCGCTGCTGAGGTCCAGCTCGATCACATCTCGATCGTCCGCCACGGAACGCGTGGCTTGCCGGTTGTCCTCATCCCCGGCCTGGGTTCGCCGCGCGAGTCGTGGGACAATCTCGTGCCCGCACTGGCGCGCAGTCACCGTGTCTACGTCGTCCAGGTAAACGGTTTTGGCGGAGACGCACCCGGTGCCAATCTTCGTCCCGGCGTGCTCGACGGCATCGTCCGAGAACTTGCCCTCTACCTCGCCGCGAACAAGGTAGGGCCGGTGCATCTGGTGGGCCATTCGATGGGTGGGCTCGCCAGCCTAATGTTCGCACGCGCGCATCCAAGAGCAGTCAGCCGCGCAATGATCGTCGATGCCTTGCCCTACTTCCCCGTGCTTCTTGCCCGTGGCGGAGCTCAGCCTTCCCTCGCCCAAGTCGACGCAATTGCTATCAAGATGCGCGACACGGTGGCGGCGCGTTTCGGCAAGCCGATTGACCCGGCCACGATCCAGGCGGACGTCAACGGATTGGCGCTCCAACCTGCCAGCCGGACACAGATGGCCATATGGGCAGCCAAGGCTGACCCGCGCGTGACAGCGCAATTGCTCTATGAGGATATGTCGACGGACATGCGCCCGGCCCTTCCGAAGCTGTCAACGCCCCTCACGGTTGTCGTGCCATGGACCGACCAGGCCTTCGGGAAGGACCGTACGCTGGCTTTCTATCGCACCCAATTCACTAGAGCGCCGAATGTCGAATACGTCGACATCGCCGAGTCCGGTCACTTCGTCATGCTCGATCAGCCCGAGTCCTTTCAAACAGCGCTGACGGCGTTCCTGGCTAAACCGTGAAGCTCTCGCCGCAGCCGCAGGCGCCCTTGGCGTTGGGGTTGGCGAAGGTGAAGCCGGCGGTGAAATCGTCCTCGACCCAGTCCATCACCGATCCCACCAGATACAGGATCGACCCGCCATCGACGTAGAAGACACCGCCCGGAGTGGCGATCTTCTCGTCGAAGCGGTCTTCGGCGGTGACGTAATCGACCGAATAAGCCAGCCCCGAACAGCCCCGGCGAGGCGTCGACAGTTTGACCCCGATGGCATCGCCAGGCGCACGCGCCATCAAATCGGCGACGCGCTGCTCGGCGGCGGGGGTCAGCGCGATCGCGGCGGGGCGCAGACGGCGGGTGGTCGTGCCAGTTGCAGTGGTCGCGGCAGTCATCACAGCATCCCCAATTCGAGCCGGGCTTCGTCGCTCATCTTGCTTGGGTCCCATGGCGGATCCCAGACTAGCCGCACTTCCGCGTCACGCACGCCGGGTACCGACAGCACGCGCAGTTCGACCTCGGCCGGCATCGATTCGGCTACCGGGCAATTGGGCGTGGTCAGTGTCATCGACACCACCGCGTCGCCATCCTCACTGACGGTCACGTCGTAGATCAGGCCAAGCTCATAGATATCGACCGGGATCTCGGGGTCGTAGATGCTCCGAAGCGCTTCCACGATCGCCGCTTGCACGTCGCCTCCCGGACCAGCCAAGGGCGCCGCCACAGGCTTCTCCGCCAGAAACCCGGTCAGATAGTCGCGCTTGCGCTCGAAGGTCTGCACCGGCGTTTCAGGCGTGGTGTCGACCCGCGCACGCGGCGGCGGCGCGACCGAGTCGACCTCCTCCACCAACGGGGCGTTACGGGGCGTGTGGTCGTCGGTCATCGGCTGAAGATCCTTCGCACGCGCTTCAATCCCGCCACCAGGGCAAGGATGTCCGAAGCGTCCGAATGCGCCGCGAACGAAGCACGGCAGGTGGCAGGAACGCCCAACAGTTCCATTAGGGGCTGGGCGCAATGGTGGCCGGCGCGGATCGCCACCCCGGCATCATCCAATATGGTGCCGACATCGTGCGGATGAACCCCGTCCAGCGCGAAACTGACGATCCCGGCACTATTCTCGGGCCCGAACAAGGTGATGCCGTCGACACCGCGAAGGGCCTCGCGGCACTCCGCCACCATTGCCGTCTCATGCGCATGCAGAGAAGGCCGCCCAATCGTCTCCACCCAGTCGACCGCCGCGTGAAGCCCGATGGCGCCAACGATGTGCGGCGTTCCCGCCTCGAACTTGAACGGCGCGGGGGCGAAGGTGGTACGCTCGAACGTCACCTGGTCGATCATCGCACCGCCACCCTGCAACGGCGGCATTGCCTCAAGATGCTCAGGCCGCGCCCACAAGGCCCCGATGCCGGTGGGGCCGTAAAGCTTGTGCCCCGACACCGCGTAGAAATCGCAGCCTATGACGGCCACGTCGACCGCCATGCGCGCTGCCGACTGGCACCCGTCCAGCAGCAGCAAGGCACCCTTGGAATGCGCGATCTCCGCCGCCCGCTTCGCATCGAGCAACGACCCGAGCACGTTGGACACATGCGCGAGCGCCACGACG
This sequence comes from uncultured Sphingomicrobium sp., assembly GCA_964243335.1. Classification (GTDB taxonomy): domain Bacteria; phylum Pseudomonadota; class Alphaproteobacteria; order Sphingomonadales; family Sphingomonadaceae; genus Sphingomicrobium. Next base: position 67,979 of record CAXTED010000003.1, read on the forward strand.
CGGTGCTGGTCGGTGATCATCGCCTCCGCCGCATCCAGGTCGATGCACCCGTCGGCGGTCAGCGGCACTACGTCGACCTGATAGCCTGCCAACTGCCACGGCACGATGTTGCTGTGATGCTCCAGCGCGCTCAGCAGGACTCGGTCGCGGCCCTCACGGGGCAGCTGCCGTGCCACCAGATTGATCGCTTCGGTCGCACCGCGCGTCCACACAATCTCGTCCGGCTGCCCGCCGAGGAACGCCGCCAGTCCGCGCCGGGCCGCTTCGAACGCCACCGTCATGTCGGCGGAGCGCTGATACACACCCCGATGCACCGTTGCATAATCGCGGGCGTAAGCATGCGTAATCGCGTCGATCACCGCCTGGGGCTTTTGCGCGGTTGCCGCGGAATCAAGATAATTCCAGCCCGCAATTGCCGGAAACTGATCGCGCACGCTCACGGCGGCGCGCAGCGGAGAATGCACGGTCATTGCACCACCGCCTTAAGCGCCGCGCGGCTCGCCTCGATCATGCCGGCGCGCTGGTCGGAGTCCGCGATTTCGTCCCACAGGCTCATCACGAACCCTTCCAGCAGTAGCGCCTTGGCCTGCGCCGGCGACAGCCCGCGACACGCCGCGTAGAACAATTGCTCGGGATCCAATTCGCCAACGCTGGCGCCATGCGCGCACTGCACGTCGTCGGCGTAAATCTCGAGCTCCGGCTTGCAATTGGCAGTCGCGCCGCGGTCGAGCAGCATGGCCTTGACCGACTGCGACCCGTCGGTCTTCTGCGCATGCCGAGCCACTGCGACCTTGCCCAAATAGGTTCCCGTCGCCGTCCCCGCGAGCACCGATCGCACGGTCTGGCGCGACGCCCCGTTCGGCTCCACATGCCGCACCGCGGTGATAATCTCCTGCGTGGCCTTGCCCCCGCCGATATTCGCCGCGTGCAAAGCGAAATGCGCGCCTTCACCCATCGCGACATCGAGCTCGACCCGGCCGTAGCGCGTCGCGGAATTCAGCACGAACAGGTCCATCGAGGCGCCTGCCGCAAGCGTAATCGCCACCCGCCGCACAGCCACTGGTGACCCGTCCGGCAACCAGCAATCCTGGCGGCTTTCGCCTGGCGCAAGCGCGATTTCTCCGGCAATCGGCAGCTCGTCCCAGACACCATGCAAGGCGTCGAGGTCGGCATAACGATACGCCTCCTCCTTTCGCGACGGACGAAGGGCGACGCTCACGCGCTCACCTCCGCATAGCCTTCGCGCTCCAGCTCATGCGCCAGTTCGGCGCCGCCGGTACGCGTGATCCGACCACCTGCCAGCACATGCACCCGGTCCGGCTTCACGTAATCGAGCAGCCGCTGATAATGGGTGATCAGCAGCACCGACTTGTCCGGCGCGCGCATGATCCGGTTGATCCCCGCGCCAACCGATCGCAGCGCATCGATGTCGAGCCCGCTATCGGTCTCGTCGAGGATCGCGAGCTTGGGCGACATGATCCCCATCTGCACCATCTCGGCACGCTTCTTCTCGCCGCCCGAGAAGCCGACGTTGACCGGCCGCTTGAGCATGTCCGCGTCCATTCCCAACTCGCCCGCCTGCGCCTTGGCCAGCCGGATAAACTCGGCGCCGCTTAAGTCGGCCTGCCCGCGCGAACGCCGCTGCGCGTTGAGGCTTTCGCGCAAGAACTGCAGCGACGACACGCCAGGGATTTCTACGGGATATTGAAAGCCCAGGAACAGCCCTGCCGCCGCGCGCTCGTGCGGCTTCATCGCGAGCAAATCCTGCCCGTCGAAGCTCACCGCGCCGCCGGTGACCTCATAGCCGGGCCGCCCGCCGAGCACGTAAGCCAGCGTCGACTTCCCCGCCCCATTCGGCCCCATGATCGCATGGATCTCGCCGGTGGGCACAGTAAGGCTGAGGCCGTTCAGTATCGGCTTGTCCGCGACGGTGGCGGAGAGGTTGGTGATCTCAAGCATCAGTTCGCAATTTCCATGATCAACTGGCAGGTTCGGGGGCGAGCGGCATCGTTCAACCCACACTCCCCTCAAGCGAAATCCCCAGCAGCTTTTGCGCCTCGACCGCGAACTCCATCGGCAATTGCTTCAGCACTTCGCGCGCGAAGCCGTTGACGATCAGGGCCACCGCCGCCTCGGAATCCAGCCCGCGCGACATCGCGTAGAACAGTTGATCGTCACTGATCTTGGACGTCGTCGCCTCATGCTCGATCTGCGCGGTCGGGTTCTTCACCTCGATGTAGGGCACGGTGTGCGCCCCGCACTGATCGCCCAGCAGCAAGCTGTCGCACTGCGTGAAATTGCGCACGTTCTCCGCGCCAGGAAGCACCTTGACCATGCCGCGATAGGTATTGTCCGACCGCCCCGCGCTGATGCCCTTGGACACGATCGTCGATCGCGTGTTCTTGCCGATGTGGATCATCTTGGTGCCGGTGTCGGCCTGCTGGCGATTGTTGGTCAGCGCCACCGAGTAGAACTCGCCGACCGAGCCATCGCCCTTCAATATGCAGGATGGATACTTCCACGTGATCGCGCTGCCGGTCTCGACCTGAGTCCACGACACCTTCGACCGCGCGCCCGAGCACATCGCGCGCTTGGTCACGAAATTGAAGATCCCGCCCTTGCCCTCGGCGTCACCCGGATACCAATTCTGCACAGTGGAATATTTCACCTCGGCATCCTCATGCGCGAAGATTTCCACCACCGCTGCGTGCAACTGGTTCTCGTCGCGCATCGGCGCGGTGCAACCTTCCAGATAGCTGACGTAGCTGCCCTTTTCGGCAACGATCAGGGTGCGCTCGAACTGCCCGGTATTCTCCGCATTGATGCGGAAATAGGTGCTCAGCTCCATCGGGCAGCGGACGCCCTCGGGGATGTAGACAAAGGTCCCATCCGAAAACACCGCGGCGTTGAGGCAGCTGAAGTAATTGTCGCGCTGTGGCACCACGCTGCCCAGATACTGGCGCACCAGGTCCGGGAATTCCTTCACGGCTTCCGAAATCGAGCGAAAGATCACCCCGGCGCGGTCGAGCTCGGCGCGGAACGTGGTCGCCACGGACACGCTGTCGAACACCGCGTCAACGGCGATCTTGCGCGCGCCCTCGACCCCGGCGAGCACCTTCTGCTCCTCGATCGGAATGCCCAGCTTCTCGTATGTCCGCCGGATTTCCGGATCGAGTTCGTCCAGCGACGCAATCGTCGGCCGAACCTTGGGCTCGGCGTAATAATAGGCATCCTGATAGTCGATCGGCGGCAGGTTGAGCTTGGCCCAATCGACCTCCTCCATCGTCAGCCATGCGCGATACGCCTTCAGCCGCCACTCGAGCAGCCACTCGGGCTCGCCCTTCTTGGCGGAAATGAAGCGCACCGTGTCTTCGCTGAGCCCCTTGGGCGCGAATTCCTGCTCGATATCGGTCGCAAAGCCCCACTCATAAGTGGACAGCCGATCCGCCGCCTCATGCGCGGCCTGGTTCTTGATGATGGTGGTCTGTTCGGTCACTGAGCAACACCTGTAGAGAGAATGATCCGCTCGTCCTGAGGAGCGACTGAGCTTGTCGAAGGCGCGTCTCGAAGGGCTCGAAGGACGTTCGCCGGTGAACTGAGCTGCTCTAGAGTGACCCCCGCCAGCGCGCCCCGCACCGCCTTGCTCACCACGCCCATGTGCGGCTTGACCCGGCAATGCGCATCCAGCGCGCACTCGCTCGCTTCTTCGGAGCCCGAGCATTGGGTCATGGCAATCGGTCCTTCGACTGCCTCAACCATGTCCGCCAGGCTGATCGCCGACGCCGGCCGGGCAAGCGTGAAGCCGCCGCCAGCCCCGCGCGAAACCGTCAGCAGCCCGGCCGCGCCAAGCTTGCCCATCAGCTTCTGCGCCGTGGGCAAAGGCACGCCGGTCTCCGCCGCCAAGGCAGCCGAGTTCAGCCGCGCCCCATGTGGGCGTTGGGCGGCGGCGGTCATCATGACAACCGCATAATCGGCAAGGTGGGTCAGTCGCATTTTGATACTGGAGCTTTCTAGTCCGATTTAGGGATCGGGCGCTCAAAACACAACTACTACCGCTCATCCTGAGTGCCGCTGAGCGAAGTCGAAGCGGTGTATCGAAGGACCGGCTACCCCTGATCAGAACCCTCCTTCGATACGCGCCTTAGCTATGCCTGCTGCGCGGCTACTCAGTCGCTACTCAGGATGAGCGGATCGGGTTAGGGTTACCCCATGCTCTACCCCGTTCTCCGTCCCTTGCTGTTCCGCCTCGAAGCCGAGCGCGCCCACAGCCTCAGCCTCGCCGCGCTCAAAGCCCTGCCGAACCGACGCCCGCGGCCAACGCCCAAACTCGCGACGCAGATCGCCGGATTGCACTTCCCCAACCCTCTTGGCCTCGCTGCGGGTTACGACAAAAATGCGGAGGCATTCGCACCCTTGCTCGGGCTCGGCTTCGGCTTTGTCGAGATCGGCACCGTCACCCCCCGCCCGCAATCCGGCAATCCCAAGCCGCGCCTGTTCCGCCTCGTCGAGGACCGCGCCGTCATCAACCGCCTGGGCTTCAACAATCACGGCCAACCGAATGCCTTCGCCCGCCTGTGCGAGCCGCGCCGCGGCGTGGTCGGAGTGAATGTCGGCGCCAATAAGGACAGCGACGATCGCGGTCCGGGCGGCCGCATCGCCGATTATGCCGAGGGCGTGCGCGCTATGGTGCCCGTGGCCGACTATCTGACGATCAATATCAGTTCGCCCAACACCCCCGGCTTGCGAGCGCTGCAGGATGCCGGCGCCCTGCGCGAACTGCTCGCCGCGGTGCGCTCCGCCAGGGTGCCAAATGGTCCGCCAGTGTTCCTCAAGGTCGCGCCCGACTTGGCCGAGGGCGAGCCCGCGCATATCGTTCGCGCCGCCATCGACGCCGGCATTGACGCGCTGATCGTCGCCAACACCACGATCACCAGACCGCCATTGCGATCCCGCCACGCAAGCGAGACCGGCGGCCTGTCCGGCGCGCCTCTGGCCTCTCTCGCGCTTGAAGCCTTGCGCCGCTTCCGCTCGGACAGCGGCGGCGCCATCCCGCTAATCGCCGTCGGCGGCATCGCTACGGCCGACGATGCCTGGCAACGCATTCGCGCCGGTGCCTCCTTGGTCCAGCTCTACAGCGCGCTTGTCTACGGCGGCCCCGGCCTTCCCCGTCGCATCGTGCGCGGCCTGGAAAAGCGCCTCGCCGCCTCCCCTTTCGCCAGCATTGCCGAGGCCGTGGGTAGCGAGTAGCCAAGCGCCATGCGTTTCTTTCCACTGCTGCTCGCCGGCGCGGCGCTTACCGGTTGCGCCACCCTCCCCGCTACCGTCCCTAGGGCCCCGACCCAAGCGCACCGCGCGCCCGGCATGGTCAGCGCCGCCGATCCGCGCGCGGCGGAGGCCGGCGCCGAGATGCTGCGCGCCGGTGGCAGCGCCGCCGACGCCATCTTCGCGACCATGCTGGCGCTGACCGTGGTCGAGCCGCAATCGAGCGGCATCGGCGGCGGCGGCTTCCTCGTCTATGAGAACGGCGGCGCATCGCCCGACACCTACGACGCCCGCGAAACCGCCCCCGCCGCCGCCCGCGGCGACTGGTTCTTTGTCAACGGCAAGGCGCTCGACTTCCCCGAGGTGATCCCTGGCGGCCGGAGCGTCGGCGTGCCCGGCAATGTGCGCATGATGGAAATGGCCCACGCCAAGGAAGGCCGTCTTGCTTGGGCCCGGCTGTTTGCTCCCGCCATTCGCCTGGCGCGCGGCGGCTACGCGATCACGCCGCGCCTCCATGACATGCTTGAAGGCAGCAAGGACACCGCCGCCCTCACGCCGCAGGGCCGCGCCTTGTTCTACGATGCGAGCGGCAGTCCCAAGCCGGTCGGCACGGTCGTCCGCAACCCCGATCTCGCGGTCTTCCTGGAGCAGCTTGCGCGCCGTGGCCCCGAACACTTTTACGCAGGACAGAATGCCGCCGCGATCGTCTCCGCCGTCAATAGCGCCCCGGTGAACCCAGCGCCCATGACCGTTGCCGACCTTTCCGGCTACCGCGCCAAGGAGCGCCAGTCGGTATGCGGCACCTACCGCGACACCCGCGTGTGCGGCATGGGCCCGCCATCGTCGGGCGGCATAACCGTGCTTCAGATCCTCAAGCAGCTTGAGCGCTTCGACCTGTCCGCGCTGGGCCCCAATGATCCGCGCGCCTGGCACCTGATCGCCGAATCGATGCGGCTCGCCTATGCCGATCGCAATCTCTACCTTGCCGACGCCGACTTCATCGACGTGCCGGTTGCCGGCATGATCGACCCGGCCTATCTCTCCGCCCGCGGGCAGCTGATCGCCCCCGACCGCACCCTGGCCCGTGCCGACGCCGGCACTCCAGCCGGCGCGCGCAAGGTCGCACTCGGCATCACGCCGGAGATCATGTCGACATCGCACTTCGTCGCCGTCGATAAATGGGGAGAGGTCGCCAGCCTCACCTCCACCATCGAAAGCTCGTTCGGGTCGGGCCTCATGGCCAACGGTTACTTCCTCAACAATGAGCTGACCGACTTCAGCCTAACCCCGACCGGTGCTGATGGCCGCCCCGTCGCCAACCGCGTGGAAGGCGGCAAGCGCCCGCGTAGCTCCATGGCGCCAAGCATCGTCTACGGCCCTGATGGCGCGGTGCGTCTCGCAGTCGGCGCGGCCGGCGGCGCGACGATCATCGCCCAGGTCGCCAAGGCGATCATCGGCGTGATCGACTGGAAGCTGACCGCGCAGCAAGCCCTCGCCTTGCCCGTGCTCTATGCACCGGGCGACACGTTGTTCCTGGAGCGCGGGACCTCTGCCGAAGCGATGGCACCCGCGTTGACCGCCTTGGGCCACAAGGTCGAGATCCGGCGCCCGGGCTTTAAGGCGAATGCGATCGAGTGGCGGGACGGCCGTTGGCAGGGTGCCGCCGATCCGCGCAGCGAGGGAACGGTGATCGCCCAATGAGCAAGGTCGACACCCAGCTCGAGCGCTTCCCCAACCTCGTCACCATGTTCCTCACCCGCGCGGCGGCCAAGGGCGACAAGCCGTTCCTGTGGCGCAAGGCGGACGGCGTTTGGCAGTCGATCAGCTGGAGCGAAGCCGCCCGCCAGGTGGCGGCTCTGTCCGCTGCTCTGCTCGATCTCGGCCTCAAGCCCGGCGACCGGGTCATGCTGGTCAGCGAGAACCGCCCAGAGTGGCTGATCGCCGACCTCGCAATCATGGCCGCGGGCTGCGTTACCGTGCCGACCTACACCACCAACACCGTACGCGATCACACCCATATCCTGACGAACAGCGGCGCGCGCGCGGCAATTGTGTCGAACCAAAAGCTCGCCAAGACCCTCATTCCGGCGGTGCTGTTCTCCTCCGCCTGCGAGCACGTCATCGGCATGGACGACATTCGCAAGGGACAGGGCAATGACGATGCCCTTTTTTATCTGTGGGACGAACTGATCGGTGGTCCGGGCGAGGCCACAGACGTCGAAGCACGGATCGCCGGGATGGAACGCGGCGACTTGGCCTGCCTGATCTACACCAGCGGCACCGGCGGGGCCCCGCGCGGGGTTCGCCAGCACCATGGCGCGATCCTCCACAATTGCGCGGGCTGCGTGGACATCATCGCCAACGATTTCACTTGGGACGACGAGGTCTTCCTGTCCTTCCTTCCCGCTTCCCACGCCTATGAGCACACCGGTGGCCAATATTTCCCGGTCTCGCTCGGCGCACAGATATATTATGCCGAAAGCCTCGAAAAGCTCGCCGCCAACATCGAGGAGGTGCGGCCGACCCTGATGGTGGTGGTGCCCCGCCTGTTCGAAATGCTGCGTGCGCGGATCCTCAAGACGATCGAGAAATCAGGTGGTCTCAGCCAGCATCTTCTGCGCCGAGCCTTGGCCATCGGCGAAAAGCGCAGCAAGGGCGCGCTGCCCTTTTGGGATCGGCCGATGGATGCGCTGCTCTCGCTGACCCTGCGCAAGAAGGTGCAGGCCAAGTTCGGCGGGCGGATGAAAGCCATGGTATCCGGCGGTGCCCCGCTGACGCCCGAAGTTGGCGTCTTCTTCGACTCGCTCGGGCTGATCGTGCTTCAGGGATATGGCCAGACCGAGACAGGGCCGGTGATCAGTTGCAACCGCCCCCGTGCCGGTGTTGCCATGGACAGTGTCGGCCTGCCGATGCTCAACACAGAAGTGCGCATCGCTGAGGACGGCGAGATACTCGTGCGCGGCGAACTGGTGATGCACGGCTATTGGAACAATGAAGCCGAGAGCTCGCGCGTGTTGCAGGACGGATGGCTCCATACCGGCGACGTCGGTCACCTCGATGCCAAGGGCCGCATCGTCATCACCGACCGCAAGAAGGACCTGATCATCAACGACAAGGGCGACAACGTCTCGCCCCAGCGCGTCGAAGGCATGCTCACGCTGCAGCCCGAGATCGCCCAGGCGATGGTCGTCGGCGACCGCCGTCCGCATCTGGTCGCTTTATTGCTGCCCGAGCCCGAGCTTGTCGCGGAGAAGGGCGGCGACGCGGCCGCTATCCGTGCCGCGTTGAGCAAGGCCGTCGACCGCGTCAATGCTGAGGTTTCGGTGATCGAAAAGGTTCGGCGTTTCGCCCTCGCCGATGAGGCCTTCAGCGTCGACAACGAGCAACTCACCCCGTCGCTCAAGATTCGCCGCCACATCATCAAGGGTGTTTACGGCGAACGCCTGGATGCACTCTACGGCAAGTGAACTTACGCGATCAGCCGCGCCGCCGCGGAGTCTCATAAGGCACGAAGTCGCCGAGCGAACAGCTGCCGCCATAGATGCCTGCCGACAGGTCTCTGACCTCGACGATTTCACCACGGCACAAGCCGGTACCACCGAAGCTCTTGAACACGAGTGCGTTGCCGGGTCGCCCGGCACCCGGGCAGCCGCCGGGCGGATCGTTGCGATAAACCCGGTTAGCGCCGTCCCGGAACAAGATCGTGCGCTCGTCGACCACGGTCATGTCGTTGGTGCGGTAACTGGGCAGACACGACACCGGCGCACCGGCGACCTTGCCCACGAGGAAACGATCGAGCTCCTGCTGCGCTCGGGGTGTGCGAACGGCCATGGCGTCCGGTTGCGCGGTGCATCCGGCCAATGCGGCGGCGATGACGGACAGACTGATGATTGCTCGCATGGCTCGTTCCTTGGGGTGTGTCGCGTTAAACGCTCGAACTTGCCGCCTGTCTCCCACCTGAACCGGATGCGTCAGAAATTGTCTTTCATCGTGCGCAGGCGGGCCAGGTCCGCTGCGTCGCCTGCACGCACGAAGGGATTGGTGCGTCGCTCGGCGCCAACGGTCGTCGGCAATGTCGGAGTACCAGCGGCGCGAAGCTGCTGCACCTCCACGACCCGTGCGGCGATGTCGCTATTGTCCGGCTCCACATGCGCGGCGAATTTGGCATTGCCGGTGGTATATTCGTGCGCGCCGAACACCAGAGTGTCTTCCGGCAAAGCCGCGATCCGCTGGAGGGCCGTGTACATCTGCTCGGGCGTGCCCTCGAACAATCGTCCGCATCCCATCGCGAACATGGTATCGCCGACGAAGATGATCCCCGCTTCGGCGAAGTGATAGGCGATGTGCCCCGCGGTGTGCGCCGGCACTTCCCACACCTCCGCCTCCAGCGCGCCGACCCGCACTCGGTCGCCTTCGCGCACCAGCCGGTCGAGACCAGTGATCCTGTCCGCCTCCGCCGCCGGTCCGGTGATCGGCGCGCCGGTTACTGCCTTTACCCCGGCATTGCCGCCGACGTGATCCGGATGCCAATGCGTGTTGAGAATCTGAGAGATCGCCCAGCCTTTGCCCGCCGCCGCTTCCAGAACTGCGCCATCCACCGAAGGGTCGATCGCGGCGACTTGGCCACTCTCGCTATCGCGCAGCAGCCACACATAATTGTCGCTCAGCGCGGGCACGCACATCACCTCGAAGGCGGCGCCCGCCATCACCATTCGCCCGTATTCGGCATGGAGGCCCACGGCTCAGCGGGCGCCTGCGCCGACCCTTTCTGCAACAGCTCGATCGAGATCGCGTCGGGCGAGCGGACGAACGCCATGCGTCCGTCCCGCGGCGGCCGATTGATCGTCACTCCGGCGTCCATCAACCGCTGGCAGGACGCGTAGATGTCATCCACCTTATAAGCCAAATGCCCAAAGTTACGCCCGCCGCTATAGCTTTCCGGATCCCAATTATGGGTCAACTCCACCTCGCCGCCTTCGTCACCAGGCGCCCCGAGAAAGATCAGCGTGAACCGTCCTGCCTCATTGTTGATGCGGCGGCGCTCCTCCAGCCCGAGCAGCCGAAAGAAGGCGATGTTCGCGTCGGGGTCGCTGACGCGGATCATGGTATGCAGGAACTTCATCGAACGGGTCTCCTCAACCCGCGATATGGTGCGTACCCGGCCGCTTCCAACAGCCTTGCCGAGCGGGCGCGTGCTTACTTCTTCGGGGTGGCCGGCGCATCGAGCATCGCCAGTGCCTCGCGGGCGCCCTTGGCCTCACCACTTCCGGCGGGCGCCTTGGCGACGGTTCGCTGCCAGTAGTTGCGGGCACGGTTAACGTCACCGGCCAGTTGGGCCGCATGCCCCGCTTCAAACAGCAGTAATGGTTCGTCGGGTGCCAGCGTGAGTGCCCTGCCGGCGTGGGCAACCGCGGTCTTGGCGTCGCCCTCGCGGATCGCCAGCGCGGTGCTGAAGTACCACAGGAATGGGTCCTCGCTGATCGTCTCGCTCGCTTTGGTGACGCCCAGGCGGGCGCCCTTCAGATCGCCCGTCGCTTCCGACGCCCGCGCACGATCAAGCAAAGCCTCACCGCGCTGTTCGGCTCGCAGTCCGGTGCCCGCCAAAGCGCGATCCAGCGCCAGCGCCGCTTTGCCCGGCTGCCCCGCCGCCAGATACATATTTCCCGCTGCCGCCAGCGCGCGGTCGCGTTCGGGACCGATGGTTGCTGCCGACGCTGCCGCCTCGAACTCGGCCGCGGCGGCGGCATGGTTGCCGACGGCATTGGCGCTCACGGCGCGGCAGGTCGCGCCAGCGCTTCCTCCCGCGCAGGCAGATGCAGGTGCAGCGGCAAGTGCAGCAGCGAACATAAGATCGATCATGATGGCTCCAGCAGGGCTTCCACGCAGTCGGTGATCGCGCGCAGCTCATGCGGCGCCGACAACCGGTGCCCGCCTCCTTTGACCAGCGTCAACTGGACATCGTCTGAACGCAGCGTCGCCATCAGGCGAAGCGCCACCGCGACGGGGACATCCGGATCGGCATCGCCATGGATCAGCCGCACTGGTCCGTCGAACTCAATCGGGCCTTCGAGAAGCCGAAGAGTCTGGCCGGACTCCCAGAATGGAAGGTAAGTGCGCATTGGCTCAGGGCCATATTCATTTGTCCGTGCCAATACGCCGTCGCGCTGCAAGGTGGCCTTCTCTGAGTCGCTAAACCCCCAGTCGGTAAAATCGGGCGCTGCTGCGATCCCGACCAGCGCCGCGACTCGATCCGGTCGGCGAAGCGCCAGGTGCAGAGCGATCCATCCGCCCATGGATGATCCGCACACTATCAGAGGACCATTTGTGCATGCATCCACTGCCTGGATCGCATCTTCGATCCAGCGCTCCAACGACCCGTCCCGAAAATCGCCCGGACTGTCGCCAGTCCCGGAATAGTCGAAGCGAAGAATTCCAAGATTTCGCCGCGTCGCTAGTTCGCTCAGGGCGACGGCCTTCGTTCCTAGCATGTCGGAACCATACCCCGGCAGAAAGACTAGGGTCTGACATGAAGCTCCCTCCTGCACGCAGGTCGCGAGGCGTCTGTCATGAGGGTAATCGACCAGACGAGTCTTCATTGCTGCCCCCTTCTTTGCTGATGCTCGCAAGTCCGCTGCAAGCACTGCTTCCAGACGGTCAGCTTTGAAACTTGCTGCCGTTTAACCAATTTATAACTTTTGGAAGCAGAGACTTGTCTGGACTTGCAAACTTAAGTTAGTGATGTTTTGAACTAACAGCGCATAACAGTGGCCTGTCGGTAGGACTTTCAACCTAGGGGGAGGAGCTACGATGTGCACGCTGCTGAATGAGAAGATTACGGCCCATGAGGAAAGCATCCGGCGCGAGGAAAACGCAAGCCAGCATGCTGGCGATGATCTTACCTCTACTTTGCACCGGCGGTTAGCGGAACTTCACAAGCAGCAAGCGCGTCTATTGCGCGAACTTCCCTTTGTTGGTGAATTTGGCGCCTGATGGCCGAGAACGACAGCGGCGTGCGGGCCGGAACTTTCTCTCCGCACATTAGCGAGAGCCTTGCCCGGGAACGTGATGCCACGCTCCTTGGTGACGCACTGGTGTCGAACCTGTCGCGTATCGCGCCGGTCTCGCCTGAGGCGGCCGCCGATCTGCGTACGATTCGCGGTGAAATACGGCAAATCGCGCGCGGACATGATGTGCTTCGCTCCAATGGTCCGCCCAGCTCCGGCGTCCTGCTGTTGTCGGGCCTGCTTCATGGCTATAGCGCACGGTCGGACGGCGCCATCCAGATCCACGGCTTCATCTTTCCGGGTGAAGCTGGCGGGCTCGACGGATTGCTGCTGCCGACACTGAACAGCGCCATTTGTGCCGCAGTCGACAGCCGCTGTGCCTTGATCTCCTTCGCCGACCTTAAAGCCGTGATCGATGCTCATCCGGAACTCGTCACCCTGATGTGGCGCGCAACCACCGTTCAGGGCGCGATGGCGCGCGAATGGCTGGTGCGGAACAGCCTGCTCAGCGCGCGTGGGCGGATGGCGCATCTGTTCTGCGAAGTCTTCGTGCGCACCCGGGCCCTTGGCCTGTGCAAGACCGATACCTGCGCCTTTCCAGCGACCCAGGAGCTCCTTGCGCGGACGCTCGGCATCACCAGCGTCCATGTCAATCGCACGCTGCAGATGCTTCGCGACACCGGGCTAGTCGAACTCAAGAGCGGCTCGCTGCAGATCACCGACTATCCGGCCCTGGCAAGGCTCGCCGGATTCGACTCGCGCTACCTGCATCTCGAAGATACGCTCGCAGCCTGACGCGACCAACGACGGCTCCGCGCGTTCCTCTCGCGATATCCCCAACACTGCAGGAGTATAATCGCGATGCGCATGCGCAGCCTTGGCCATAGCGGCATTCAAGTGTCCGAAATCTCCTTGGGGTCCTGGCTGACCTATGGAGTGGGAGTCGAAGCCGACAAGGCGCGCCTATGCCTCGACGCCGCCTTCGATCAGGGTATCAACTTCATCGACACCGCCAACGTCTATGGTCGAGGTGCTGCCGAGACCTTCCTTGGCGAAGCGCTCAACGCCCGCCCACGGGACAGCTACGTGCTGGCGACCAAACTTTACTTCCCCATGTCGGACAGCGACAGCGGCCTGTCCGCGGCGCAGATCGGAAAGCAACTCGATGCGTCGCTTCGCCGCCTTCAGACCGATGTCATCGATCTCTATCAGTGTCATCGCTACGACGAGAATACACCGCTCGAGGAGACAATGCAGGCGCTGACCCGCGCTGTGGATAGCGGCAAAGTGCGCTTTATCGGATTTTCCGAATGGCCCGCCGAGCGGGTCGAGGAAGCGATTGCCATGAGCGGCGTCGCCCGTTTCGTCTCCAGCCAGCCGCAATACAGCCTATTGTGGCGCCAGCCGGAAGAGAAGGTCATCCCATTGTGCGCGGCCAATGGCATTAGTCAGATCGTCTGGTCACCGCTCGCGCAAGGTGTGCTGACCGGCAAATACGCACCGGATGCACCGCCACCGGCCGACACCCGCGCCACCAATGATGACATGAACGGCTACATGGATCGCCTGATGCGCCGCCCGGTGCTCGAAGCCGTTCAACGCCTCAAGCCGCTCGCGCAGGACGCTGGGCTCAGCCTGACCCAATTCGCTCTGGCCTGGGTATTGCGCGAACCCAATGTCGCCAGCGCCATCATCGGCGCCTCGCGGCCGTCGCAGGTGGAAGAGAACGCCGCCGCTTCGGGTGCGGTCGTCGATCCGGCGCTCTTCGCTCAGGCCGAACAGATCATCGCGTCTGCTGGAAACGCCTGACTTTCACTCCCCTCCGCGCTTCGGAGGGGAGTTTCACTGGCTCTATCGGCTGAGCACCACGAATTCGGTGCGGCGGTTCTCGGCTTTGTCCGACCCGCTATTGGCCGCCACGGCATTGTTCTCGCCTCCAGTCCGCGCTTCCAGCTTGGTCGTGTCGACGCCGCGGGTTCCAAGGGCTGCGATCACCGCACGAGCCCGCGCCGCGCCTAGTTCCGCGTTGGTGGACGCCGGGCCACTGGCATCGGTGTAGCCGACAACGGCACCCTTGATGCTGGGATTGGCGATCAGGATGTTGGCGAGGTCGGCCAGGTCTGACTTGTCGGCATCTTTCACCACGGCGCTGCCGCTGTCGAACTTCAGGTTGCGAAAGGTGAAGCTGCGCTCGTCGCGGCCGTCGCCGGCAAGGTAGTTGTCGACATCATAGCCGAACGTGCCCTCGCTATAGTTGCTGGCAACCACCGCACCACCAGCGGCATTGGTCAACGCCGTGCTGCCACCGGCGCTCTGCGCAGCCTGGTCGCGTGCGATCGCCTCGCGGCGTTGTTCTTCGCCGCCGCGCTTGCCCCATAGAGCCACTGCGAGAAGGCCGAGCAGAGCCAAGCCCAGCAACACCCAAGGAAGCATGAAATTCCGGCGCGGTTTGGCATCGGGCACCGCCGGGTTCTTGATCAATGGCGACGCGCCATCGTCCTTCTTGGCATGGCCGTTTGCGGCCTTTGCCTTGCCCGCAACGCCGGCCGCAGCCGCACCGGTCGCGCCAGCGGCAGCCGCCCCGAACACCGCGCTTCGTCCGACCCCAAGATGCACATGCTTGTCGATCCGCTCGACGTCGGCCATGCTGACATAGTGGTGCTCGCCGTCCGGCGAGTCCTTGCGAGTCAACTTGATGCGGTCGCCATCGACCGAATCCACCGCTCCGATGCGGCTTCCGTCGGACGCCATCACGTCCATATGTTCGCGGATCTGCTTGCGGTCGATCATCAATGGAAATCCCTGTTGATTGCGCAGGTGTAACTACGCAATCATCGGGGCGTTCCTTGACCTTAAGCCCGGCGGGAGGCGCACCGCGCTGCCAACAACTCCTTTCATTTGGGTCGGGTGCGTGATGTTGCTAGTGATCGTTGCAACCATGACGCCAATCACCTCTCAGTTCGCGCCTTTGTTCGGCCACGTCGACACCTGGATCTTCGATCTGGACAACACGCTTTATCCGGCATCGACGGGGCTATTCTCCTTGGTCGATGCGCGAATGGGGGCTTTCATCCAGCGTTTGCTGGAATGCGGACCCGATGAAGCGCGTCGCGTGCAGAAGGCCCACTTTCATGCGCACGGAACGACGCTGGCCGGGCTCATGATCGACCATGACGTCAATCCTCATGACTTTCTCGCCGACGTTCATGCCATCGCCCTCGACCGGGTGGCGCCCGACACCCGACTCGAGCGCGGCTTGGGCCACTTACCCGGCCGCAAGATCGTCTTCACCAACGGCGATGCCCCTTACGCCCGTCGTGTTCTGGGGGCGATCGGCATCGACCATCACTTCGCCGAGCTCCACGACATCCATGCCTCCGAGCTTCGACCCAAGCCCGACCCGCACGGCTATCGCTTGTTGTGCGATCGCCTGCAGATCGACCCGACACGTGCCGTGCTGGTGGAGGACATGGCGCAGAACCTGCGGCCGGCAAAGGCGCTGGGCATGGTTACCGTGTGGGTGGACAATGGCTCGGAGCGCGGCAATCACGACGCCGACCCCGCCCACATCGACCTGACGATCGCCGATGTCGGCGAATGGCTCGATCAACTGATGGAAATCCCCGCATGAGTGACTTGCCCGCCACGATCGACGCCGCTTGGGACGCCCGTGAAACCCACGCCGGCAGCCCTCCGCTTGAAGCCCGAGCCGCGGTGGACGCCGCTCTCGACGGCCTCGACTCGGGCGCCTTGCGCATCGCCGAACCCAGCGAAGGCGGTTGGCAGGTGCATCAATGGCTCAAGAAAGCGGTGCTCTTGTCCTTCCGCTACACCGACATGACCCTGATCGAGACGGCACCTGGCGGCGGCGACGGCTGGGCGCCGGGCCCGTGGTGGGACAAGGTGCCAAGCAAGTTCGCCGGCTGGGGCGCATCCGAGTTCAAGGCTGGCGGCTTCCGAGTCGTCCCCGGCGCATTCGTCCGCCGAGGAGCCTTCATCGCGCCGGGCGCGGTGCTGATGCCGAGCTTCGTCAACATCGGTGCGCGGATTGGCGAAGGCACCATGATCGACACATGGGCCACGGTTGGCAGCTGCGCGCAGATCGGCCGCAACGTCCACATCTCAGGCGGCACCGGCATTGGCGGCGTGCTCGAGCCGCTTCAGGCCGGACCGGTGATCATCGAGGACGATTGCTTCATAGGCGCCCGCTCGGAAGTCGCCGAAGGCGTCGTGGTCGAACGCGGCGCGGTGATCAGCATGGGCGTGTTCCTTGGCGCCAGCACCAAGATCGTCGACCGGGCCACCGGAGACGTGAGCTACGGCCGAGTTCCGGCCTACTCGGTCGTTGTCCCCGGCACGCTGCCGGCCAAGGATGGTGGCCCAAGCCTCGCCTGCGCGGTGATCGTCAAACGCGTCGACGAGCGCACGCGCGCGAAGACCGGCATCAACGAGCTATTGCGGGACTGAGCTGACGACGCGCGCCTCATTGATGCTTTCCGCAAGCCAAACGTCTTGCAAGCGTTCGCTGCGCTGAAAGCCAGCAGCGGCGATCCTTCCTTAGCTGGATCAGCCTTGGAAGTGATCACTCGCTGCTGCTTTCGACGGCTTGACCGACTTTAGTTTGGCCGGTCGCGCCGATCACGACGGTTTTCCCGACGAAGTTCGCGGCGGTCGCTCCGGCGCTCCGTTCGAGCGTCACCCCGAATCTCCTGCCGGTTCTGGCGAAACGTCTCGCGGTTGATTGTGCCGGCGCGCACGGCTTCGCGGTTGGCGCGGCGACTCTGCTGCACGACCGTGCGGTCGACGGCCCGATCGGCTCGATATTCACGGCGATTGTCGCGAACTTCGCGGCGATCCTGGCGGCGATCAGCGCGGGAAGCCCAATAACGCTGTTGATTGCCGTTCCACCGCTGCCGAACGCCGCTGCGATTGTAAACGTAATATCCGGAGCCCGGATAGAAGTATCCGTCGTACCAGCCACTTCCGTAGCCGCCGCCATAAGCAACGCCGTAACCGGAGCCATAGCCATTGTAGTAAGGATCGCCGTAGCCGGAACCATAGCCGACGTTCAAGCCGCCACCGCCATAGCCGTAACTACAGCCAGCAAGCGCGACGGAACCAAGAACAGCGAGAACAGCAGTGCGGGCGCGGGGCAAAAACATAGCGATCTCCAATAGTTATCCAAAGGACTTACACCGGAAATGCGCTTTCTGGTTTTAACTGTGGATGAACATGGTTCTCCCCGCCCTGCATGGCTGGCGGGCCGTTCTACTACTCGCTGAGACAGGCGAAGCGACGATCAGGTTGACGGCGAAAGCCTGCGGCTCGTTAACTCGCCTCTGCCAGCAGCTTCGCCGCTTCCGGTCCTGTCCAGTCGAGATCGCCGTTGAAGCGCCAAACCTCCTTGCCGTCGCTGCCGTAAAGCACCGTAGTCGGCAAGATCTGCACGCCAAGCGCGCTCGCGGCCGCCATGTCCGCATCCTGCCACGACTCGAGCCCCAATTTCTTGCTCGCCAGGAATGCCGAGACCTTGCTCTGGTCGCCGCTGTCTTGGCTCAACGCCACCACTAGCGGCGCCCCTGGGCGGTCGGACAGCCTATCCAGCGTGGGCAGTTCCTTGATGCACGGCGCGCACCACGTCGCCCACAGATTGAGCAGTAGCGGTTTTCCAGCCTTGCGCATGGTCATCAGCGGCACCGTTTCGCCGTCCGGGTCGCGCACGCCGATGTCGGGCATGGTGCTTCCCGAACGGCTGCGGTCGATTCCCGCGCCCGAGCGTTCCTTGACCGGTGCGTCAGTCGGAAGCGATTGACTGGACCCCGCCTCGCCTTGCCGCTCGGCGGCCTTTTGCCTATCGCAACCGCCAACGAACAGGACGATCATGACGGCGAATATGATGTTGCGCATGACGCGCCCCTTAGGCGGGCAAGCCCGGGCTGCAAAGCGCGGCGGGGCGATCGGCCTTGCCCTGCTGCTGCTGTTGAGCGGGTGTGGCCGCATGGGCGAGTTGACACCGCCGCCGGGCAAGTCGCTCCCGATCAAGCCCAAGTTCGCCGTTACCACCCCGACCGCGACCGAGCTTCTCACCCCGCCCGCTTATGCCAGGCCCGGCAATGTCGAGGAGCTTTTGCGCCGCTCCAGCCCCCGCCAAGCCGATCGATTCGATCTTCCCCCGCCCGACGGGGGCGAGGCTCCGGCAGCGGAAACCAACGGCCAAGCCGAAGCCATCACCAACACGCCAGGACCTACAGCACCGCAATGACCAGCCCAGCCAGTCCGATCAAACCTCTTCGCAAGGCCGTCTTCCCCGTTGCCGGCCTCGGCACGCGCCTGCTGCCCGCGACCAAGACCATGCCCAAGGAAATGCTGACGGTGATCGACCGTCCGCTGATCCAATATGCGGTTGATGAAGCCCGCGAGGCCGGGATCGAACAGCTGATCTTCGTCACTGGGCGCGGCAAGTCGAGCTTGGTCGACTATTTCGACATTGGCTATGAGTTGGAAGCGACCTTGCGCGCCAAGGGCAAGAGCCTGGAACCGCTGGAAGGCAGCCGTGCCGACTTCGGCGAGCTCATCTCGGTCCGGCAGCAACAGCCTTTGGGCCTTGGCCACGCGGTATGGTGCGCCCGCCATGTGGTCGGCGACGAGCCGTTCGCCGTGCTCCTGCCCGACGACCTCATGTCCGGCTCGCCCGGCGCGCTCAAGCAGATGGTCGCGGCCTATAACGACGTCGGCGGCAACATCGTCTGCGCCGAGGAAGTCGCCGCGGACAAGACCGCGAGCTACGGCATCGTCACCCCCGGCGAGACCCGCGGCACGCTGACCGAAGTGCGCGGCCTGGTCGAAAAGCCCGCGCCCGATGTCGCCCCGTCGCGCCTTGGCGTGATCGGCCGCTACATTCTTCAGCCCGAAATTATGGACCTGCTTGGCAAGCAGGGGCCCGGCGCTGGGGGCGAGATCCAGCTGACCGACGCCATGGCCGACCTCATCGGCCGCCAGCCGTTCCACGCCGTCAAGGTCGACGCGGTTCGCCACGACTGCGGCGACCGCGCCGGTTACGTCCGCGCCACCGTCGCTTTGGCCATGTCCCGAGAAGACCTCCGCGACGTCGTGCTGGACGCGGTAGGCCGATAGCGCGAGCGAGCCTTTCACCCAGCCACCGATCAAGCGTCCAATTCGATGTCCCAGTACAGATAATCCCGCCAACTCTCGTGCAGATAGCCCGGCGGGAAGCTCTTGCCGTGGTCCTGCAATTGCCAGCTTGTCGGGCGGATCGGCTCGCGGTGGATCGGCATTCCCGCTTGCCGCGGCGTTCGCCCGCCTTTGCGCAAATTGCATGGCGCACAGGCGGTGGCGACATTCTCCCACGTCGTCCTGCCGCCCTGCGCACGCGGCACCACATGGTCGAACGTCAACTCCTTGCCGCTGCCGCAGTAAACGCAGCAGAAACGATCCCTCAGGAACAGGTTGAAGCGGGTGAACGCCGGATATTCGTTGGGCCGCACGAACTGCCGAAGCGCGATCACGCTGGGCAGCTTCAGCGTGTGCGTCGGCGAGTGCACTTCCCGCTCATACAAAGCGACCACGTCGACGCGTTCCAGGAACATCGCCTTGACCGCGGTCTGCCACGGCCACAGGCTAAGCGGGTAATAAGACAGCGGCGTATAATCGGCATTGAGCACCAGTGCCGGGCAGCTGTCGGGATGTCGAATGAGGTCGGGGTGATACACGCGTGCAAGGCTCCGTCGGTTGACCCGACCCTGACGCTCGCCCGCCTCGTCGCACGCAAGGTGGAGAGGCCAGGGCTGGCCGCTTCCATCCAGACGCACCGGATGCCACTCCGATGTGACGCGGTGATGAATCGTGGAAACAGGGCACAGCGTCAAGCACCTTGTTCCCGGGCATGACGACGTCCCGCTTTGCCCCCTCCCCGTCCGGCCGCCTCCACCTCGGCCACGCTTACTCCGCAGTCCTCGGCCGCCACCACGCTGGCTGCTGGCTGCTGCGCATCGAAGACCTCGACCCGGCCAGAAGCCGCCCGAAGTATGTCGAGGGCATCGTGGAAGACCTCGCCTGGCTCGGCCTCACTCCCGACGCGCCGCCGCTGGTGCAATCAACGCGCCTTGCCGCTTACGACGCCGTCCTCGACCAGCTCAGGGCCGATGGCCTGGTCTACCCCTGCTTTTGCACCCGTGCCGATATCGCCGCTTCGCTCACCGCACCTCACGGCGACGCTGGTGCGCACTACGCAGGCACCTGCCGCGGCCTGCCCGACGATCCAGAGCGCCGTACCGCCACCCCGCACAGCTGGCGTCTCGACGCCGCCGCCGCCATTTCAGCCGCAGGCGGTCTCCCGAACTGGCGCGAGTTGGACGGCAGTGTGTACCCGGCCACCACCGAGGCCATCGGCGACGCCATCCTCGCCCGCAAGGACGCGCCCGCTTCCTACCATCTCGCCTGCGTCGTGGATGACGCGCACAGCGGCGTCGATCTGGCCGTTCGCGGGGCCGACCTGCGTCCGTCCACCCCGGTGCAGCGCCTGCTTCAAACCCTGCTCGGGCTGCCCGAGCCCATCTATCTCCATCACCCTCTGATCACCTTTGCGGACGGCCGCCGCCTCGCCAAGCGCGATCACGCCCCAACCCTCGCTGCCATGCGGAAGGCTGGCGTGGATGGCGGAAAACTCGCCCGCGATCTTCTTACCGACTTTCTCCCATCTGGATTTCAGCTGGCAAATCCCTAGATAGCTTTCATGACAACTCCCCTCATTATCGTGCTGGTCATCTTCATGGGGCTGACCGCTTACGTGCTCGTTCGCGGCGTCATCGCCATGGCGTCGGGCAAGGTTGGTCATCAAGAGAAACAGCAGGAGTGGATGCGCAAGCGCGTCCTTTACCAGGGCATTGCGATCGCCATTGCCGCGGTGATCCTGCTGATCGCCGGCGGCGGGCGCTAAGGCGCTGGTCAAGCTCAACCAGATCTACACGCGCACCGGCGACGGTGGCAGCGCCGGTCTCGTCGACGGATCGCGCGTCAGCAAAGCCGGTCTTCGTCTCCACGCCATTGGCGAAGTCGACGAGGCCAATTGCACGCTCGGCGCTGCGATTGCCGCGCTGGATCCAACGGATCCACTCGCCGAGGCGCTCGCCCGCATCCAGAACGAGATGTTCGACTTGGGCGCAGACCTCGCCACCCCCGACGGCATCGACGGCGCGCTGCGAATCGTGCCCTCACAGACCGAGCGTCTCGAACGCGAGATCGACGCCTGGAACGCGGCACTTGCGCCGCTGACGAGCTTCATCCTGCCCGGCGGAGACGTCGCCATCGCCGCCCTCCACCTCGCCCGCGCCGTCACCCGCCGCGCCGAGCGCGCCGCTGTTGCCTTGACCGAGGCCGAAGCGGTCAACCCGGAGGCGATCGCCTACCTAAACCGCCTCTCCGACCACCTGTTCGTCGCCGCCCGCCATTTGGCTAGCCAACGCGGCGGCGACGTCCTGTGGCAGCCCGGCGCGACGCGCTAGCTTCGGCTAAGCATAGCGAGGGCTGGAAACCACGCCTCACCCCCGCTAAGCGCAAACCATGCTCCTATCCCTGCTCCAGATCGTCGACCTGCTCCTCCGGCTGCTGTCTTACCTGATCATCGGCCAGGTAATCCTCAGCTGGCTGATCGCGTTCAACGTGCTCAACACGCAGTCGGGCAGTGTTCGCGCCTTCCTCAACGCGCTCGACCGCATCCTTTCGCCCCTTTACCGACCGATCCGCCGCATCTTGCCGGACTTTGGCGGGCTCGACCTGTCGCCGGTGGTTTTGCTGATCGTCATCTCCATCCTGCGCATGCTGCTGGCCGGCCTGGGCCGCGACCTCATGGTCCAGGGCTGAGGGTGACTGCGGCGCGCATCGACGGACGCGCCGCCGCCGACGCCCTTCGCGCGCGCCTTGCCCACCAGGCGGCTTTCTTCGCCGCTTCGACCGGGCGGCCGGCAGGCCTCGCCACCGTGGTCGTCGGCGAGGATCCCGCCAGCGCGGTCTACGTCCGCTCCAAGATCAAGGCCACCGCCGACGCCGGCATGCACGGCGAGCACCACCCGCTGCCCGCCGACACCTCGGAAACCGACCTGATCGCTCTGGTCGAGCGCCTCAACCACGATCCCGCCATCGATGGCATCCTCGTTCAGCTCCCGCTTCCCCCCCAGATCGACGCCGCCCGCGTCATCGACGCCATCAATCCCGACAAGGACGTCGACGGCTTTCACGTGGTCAACGCCGGCCGTCTGGCAGTCGGCGCTGCGGAGGCTCTGGTTCCATGCACGCCGCTTGGCTGCGTGCACTTGCTCAAGGCCCAGCTTGGTGACCTCTCCAGCCTTCATGCCGTGGTGGTCGGCCGTTCCAACATCGTCGGCAAGCCAATGGCCCTACTCCTGCTCGGCGAAAGCTGCACCGTCACGGTCACCCACAGCCGCACCCGCGACCTGGCCGATATCGTTCGCCAGGCGGACATCGTCGTCGCCGCGGTTGGCCGGCCTGAGATGGTGCGGGGCGACTGGATCAAGCCGGGCGCCACCGTCATCGATGTCGGCATCAACCGCGTACCCGCCGCCGAGGCTGGCAAGACCCGTCTGGTAGGCGATGTCGCCTTCGCCGAAGCGTCCGAATATGCCGGGGCGATCACCCCCGTGCCCGGCGGCGTTGGGCCAATGACCATCGCCATGCTGTTGCGCAACACGCTCGCCGCCGCGCACCGTCGCGCCCGGCTGGCTTTTCCGGAAGGGCTCTAACCCATGCTTCCCTTGCTCCTCGCCACCGCCATTGCGACTCAGGCACAGGCTCCGGCCACGACCAGAACCGCCACCGCCATCGATGCCGAACGTGCCTTCGCTGCGGATGCACGCCGCAAGGGTCAGTGGACCGCCTTTCGCGACTGGGCCGATCCCACCGCAATCATGTTCGAACCACAGGCGGTGTGGGTCCAGCAGGCGCTTAAAGGCCGCAAGGATCCCCCCCGCAGCATCGTCTGGGCTCCAACCGTCAGCTATACGTCGTGTGACGGCCGCACCGCGCTCAACACCGGTGCCTGGCGACAGCCGGGCAGCACCGCCACCGGCACCTTTTCCACTATCTGGATGAAGCAGGCGAGCGGCGACTGGCGCTGGATCGTCGACAGCCGCACCGTTGGCAGAGCCGCGATGACCACCCGTCCCCGCACCGAGCGCGCCAGCTGTCGTAACCTCCCCGGTGCCGCCCGCGCCTTGGCCGAGGGAGCGATCTCGGCGGCTGCCCTGACCAGCCCGCCGGGCGATGCTGGCCAGGGCCGCTCGGCGGATCGCACCATCGCCTATCGCTGGATTGTGTCGCCCGGCGGCGCGCGGCGCATCGCCGTCCGCCAGTGGAACGGCCGTGCCTTTCGCGTCGTCCTTGATCAGCGCATCGCGGCCAACGGCAGGCTCGGCAAACCCGGCACATGATCGAACTGTTCAGCTCGGCGCTGGTGACCTTCCTGGTGGTGATCGACCCGCCGGGCTGCGCGCCGATCTTCGCCTCGCTGACCAGCGGCACCGACCGCCTGCACCGCCGGCACATGGCCGTTCGCTCGGTGATCATCGCCTGGTGCATCCTGATGTTCTTCGCTCTGCTGGGCGAGCCTTTGCTCCGCACAATGGGGATCAGCCTGGCCGCCTTTCGCATCGCGGGCGGCGTGATGCTGTTCCTGATCGCGCTGGAGATGGTGTTCGAGCGCCGCACCGAACGCCGCGAACAGCGCGCCAATGAAATCCAGGGCACCCCCGACGCCGTCGATGTTTCGGTCTTCCCAATGGCCATCCCAATGATCGCCGGGCCTGGTTCGATCGCGTCGGCCATGCTGCTCACCGCCCGCTCGTCGGGACCGGTGGAGACCGCCGTGGTGCTCTCGGCGATGACAGCGGTGATCGTCATCACCTTGCTCTCGCTGCTCGCCGCCGGTCCGCTGATGGCACTGATCGGCGCGCGGCTGGAGGCGATGATCACGCGTCTGCTGGGCGTGATCCTCGCCGCTTTGGCCGCCCAGTTCATCGTCGACGGGATCAAGCAGAGCTTCCCCGGGATTTAAGCGCCGGTCACTTCACCACGCGCCAGATCCGCAGCGGATTGTCCTTGGGCAATGGGATTGCCTGCAACCAGCCCGGCACCTGCCCCCGCGCCAATTGCGCATAAAAGCCCTTTGGCGCGCGCGACAAGAACACTGTTGCCTGGCTCATGTTGGGGCAGATCATCAAATAGTCCGCTCGGTGCCTGGCGATCAGCAGCCGCGATTGGGCCGCATCGCCTTGGAACGCGTTCATCGAGTCCGCAATCGCCGGTCCGTTGCGGTGGTACGGCCCGGCCACACTGCTGTGATGCGTGATGGTGATCACCCGAGGCGCCAGATCGACAAAAGTGAAGACCACGCCCTTCGGCAGCTTGGCGATCGGCTTCATCGCCCACATCGACGGACAAAGATTATTGGCCCGGTTGATCGCTTTCGCTTGGGCGGTCCTTGGCTTGGCGGGCACGAAACTGAGCAGGCTTGGCACGGCGGCCCCAACCCCCAGCATCACCGCCACGCTGGTGCCGATCACCGACACGAGGAGATTCTTGGATCGCCAGAACTGCGGCAGCAGCAGCCACGCGAGCGCAACCGATCCGATCACTCCAAGCATCTGCGCGGCGGGACCGGCGCGCGTTTGCCACATCAGCAAGGCTAACGACACGACCGAGATCAGGGCGATCGCGAGCGTGCGCCGGAACAGGTCCCTGTCGCGCCGCACATGCGATGCCAGCAAGGCCCAGCCAACCGCACCAATGACCGGCACGGCAAGGATCACCGACGCGACACGCCACTCATGCTGATAAACTGGCTTGGCCTCACGCACATTGTTAAGCCACAGGCGCTCGACCTCGGGCGACACGCCCTCCAGCCGGCTGAGGCAATGCGGCCATGCGATAGCGTGGAACCCCGCCACGATCAGTCCCGTCCCCGCGGCCAGCGCCAGTCGCACCCGCCAATCGGCCGGTGACCGCCATGCAACGACCAGCAACAACGCTCCGGCAACCAGGGCATCGGACAGCCACACCGGCGACAAGGCGTCGCACACCGCGGCACGATTGGCGTAGCTGGCGAACAAGGCAAAGCCTGCGGCCGTGCCTCCAGCCAAGGTGACGGCATAGCTCGCCAGGCGCGTACGCTGGTCGCGGTCGTCGACCCACATCAGCACCTGCGCCGCCGCCGCGATCGCCACGTAGATCAACATCTCCAGCCCGATCGTCAGCGACAAAGCCGTGGCGACACCCGTCACCGCGCCGCCGCGCCGGCGTTTCGGATCGGCCAGCCCGCACACCGCAACTGCCAGAAGCGCCAATTGCCAACCATGATGATCGATCCGCAACGGCACGAACATGCCCCGCGTCGATCCGGCAAATGTCAGCGCGACCAACACCGGCAAGAAGGCAGCGGGCGCGATCAGGCGGCGAGCGGTCAGCGCCAGCGCCCCAATCATCGGCAGCAGTGGCAGCAAAGGGGCTACCGCCACTGCGAATTGCTCGGCCTTCGCGCCAGACGTGAACAGCCGCGCGAGAAGGATCAGCCCGGCTATCGGCAGGTCGACTAGGCGCGACCAGTGGATGTTCGCTCCGCCGAATGCCGGGTCGAGCTTAAGCTGGCGAAGGTCGAACCAGCCTTGGCCAGACAGCCAGGCGCGGACCTGGCTCATGCGCATATTGTCGTCGGTGTCGCCAAGCGCGAACAACTGGATGGCATTCCACCGCTCGAACAGCAGCCAGGCGCAGGCGATCAGCCACGCAGCCAGCACCAGCGCGCGCCAGTGCCGCGAAGACCAGTCCAACGCCTTGTTCAACGGCCAACCCCCCACACCAAACCCGTTTGCCGCTCTAGCGGCGCCCCGCTAGGGAGCAAGGGAGGACCCAAACACAGACATGCTGCTTTCTAATGTTCGAACCCGGCTCGCCGACCCCGCGCAACGTGCGCTACTGATCCAGGCGGCGCGCTACGCGGCCGCCGGGCTGGTTATCACCTTGCTGTTCTCCGCCTGCTTTTGGTTCGTCACCGACGTGCTGCACGTCAACGCCTTAGTCGCGCACCCAATCGTGTTCGTCGTGTTCAGCCTGATCAGCTACATGACGCACGGGCGCTTCAGCTTCGAAGGGCATGGCGACCGCGATCGCCAGCATGTCCGCGTTGTCCGCTTCCTGATCGTCAATGTTATCGGACTTGCCGCCAACCAGACATTCGTCTTCGTGCTCATCAACCAGATGCACGGCCCTACCTGGTGGCCGATCATTCCATTTATCTTCGTCACACCGTGGCTGACATTTGCGCTGCATCGCCGCTGGACCTACGCCTGAGCGATTGCACTTACTCGGGAAGCTCAGATGGAACGCCAGATCTACGACCGCATGGCCGACCATGACGAGCGCCATTGGTGGTACACCGCGCGCCGGCAGATCCTCGAAACCCTGATCCGGCGAGAAGTTCGCCCGCCCGCAAAGGCGCGCATCCTGGAGGTCGGCTGCGGCACCGGCCACAGCCTGCCGATGCTTCGCCGCTTCGGTGAGGTGGACGCGGTTGAAATCGACCCCAGTAGCCGGGCTAAGGCGGCACAGCGCCTGGGCAAGCCGGTGCACGACTCCCGGTTGCCCGAGCTTCACGGCCTGCCAGCCGGAACGTTCGACCTGATCTGTGCCCTCGACGTGATCGAGCATATCGCCGACGACCACGCCACGGTGGCGTCCCTGGCCGCGAGGCTGAAGCCCGGCGGAAAGCTCCTGCTGACGGTCCCCGCGCATCAGTGGATGTGGTCGGGGCACGACGTCGCCAATCATCACCATCGTCGATACTCCCGCGGCGGCCTGCGCGCGTTGTTGACGAACTCTCCCCTGAAGGTTGAGCACGTTGGCTACTTCAACAGCCTGCTGTTTCCGCTTGCCGTGGCGTCGCGCTTCGCCGGCAAGCTGCGCGGCAAGGACGACAGCGACGACGCGCTTCCGCCCCGGCCGGTCAACGCATTGTTCGCCGCGGTGTTCGCGGCCGAGCGTCACCTCGTGGGACGTGTTCCGCTGACCCCGGGGCTGTCCTTGTTCGCGATCGCCTCGGCGCCGACAGCAGCATCCGGCGCCAAAGCGACCTGACCCAGCCGCCCCTCGCGTACGGCTCCATTCCCGCCGGCAATGCCTTCGACAATATACAGCGGTCGTTGCTTGGCCTGGCTGTAGAGCCGCCCGATATATTCGCCGATCATAGCCAGCACGAACATCTGCGCCGCGCCTAGCACGACCACCACCAGCAGCATCGACGTCCACCCCTGCACGCTTTGCCCGGTGGCCCACGCGTACATGATGTAGGCCACAATCAGCAGCGACCCGAAGCTCAGTAATAACCCAAGGTGCGACGCCAGCTTCAGCGGTGCCGAGGAAAATGCGGTCAGCGCATCCAGCGCGAAACGGACCATCTTGGAGAACGGATATTTGCTGTTCCCTGCGACCCGTTTGTCCCGGTCGTAAGCAAACGGCACCTGTCGAAAGCCGATCCACGCCACCATTCCGCGAATGAAGCGCGACTGCTCCGGCATCGCCAGGAACACGTTCAGCGCGCGCCGGCTCATCAGCCGGAAATCACCCGAGTCCACCGGGATTTCAATGTCCGTAGACCGCGCCAGCAGTCGGTAGAAGGCGTGGGCCGTGGCCCGCTTGAACGGGGTCTCTCCTGCCCGGCTGGCGCGCACACCATAAACCACGTCCGCACCCTCGCGCCGCATGGTCTCGAGCATCGGTACCAGCAGTTCAGGCGGGTCCTGCAAATCGGCGTCGATGATCAGGATCGTGTCGCCGCGGCACAGGTCCAGCCCGGCGGTCAGCGCCAATTGGTGCCCGTGGTTGCGGGACAAGTTGATCGCCACGACGCGCGGATCGACCTCGGCCAGCCGCTGCATCATAGCCCAGCTGTCGTCGCGCGATCCGTCATTGATCAGCACTAACTCATAGTCGGCGCCAACACCGGCATGCGCGGCATCGCTCAGTCGGCGGTGCAATTGCTCCAGGCAGGCTTCCTCGTTGAAGCAGGGTACGACGATGGACAAAGCGGTCACGGCGCCTCCTTAGTCACATCGCGGGGACGTAGGCGATACAGCAACGTTCCCTGGGCCCGGAAAACCAGTGCCGCATCCCCCATCAATCGTTGATCGAACGGTGGCGGATCGATGATCCACACATAATCGAAGGCGGCACGGGGGAAGTTGCCCAGCACCGTGGTGATCAGCGGATATTGCGGCAAGTTGCAACCGGGCGCCCTTAAGGCCTGGGACGGGTCATACTGATAGTTGCCGGCTGGCTCGTAGATCACGGTCAGGAGCCGGGCGCCAGGCACTCGCCAGTGGTTGTTGGAAAAACCTTCGCGCCGCACAACCGTCATTCCGCCCAAGTGCGTGCTGCGCCACAACGGCCACGGGCGCGGGCCGCACTGGGAGCCGATCAGCGACAGCACGCGCGCGCCGCGCGCCACATGGTCCAGGGCGCGTAGCGTCTCCTTCTGTTCGTTCGAGGCGATCACCAGGCTCGCGGTGACGGCGACCGTGCGAGCCACCAGGAACGCCATGGCAAGCCACGCCAGCCACGTCGCCAGCTTGGGCTCGGTATCGTGCTTGAAGCGTATGCCGAGCAGCATCACGGCGACAATGAAAGGCGCTAGCCGCATGTCGGCAAACGCCGATCCATAGATCGTCCATGGCAGCACCAAAAACGTGATGCTCATCACGAAGGCCGTGAAGGTCAGCATACGCGAAAAGGTCAGCCGACGATTGGCTAAAACGAACACGAACAAGAGGAGCACGACGTTCATGAACGCAATGTCGAGCAGGCGCCAACGGTCGCGCAGCGCGGACTGCAGCCAAACGCCCTTGTCCCCCCACCGGAACCAGCCGAACGTCGCGCCGGCGCTATTCTCGCGCCATGCGAGCATCAGCAGCAGCGGCACGGCCAACACCAGCGAGTGCATCGCCGCGCGAAGGCCCGCTTTCCACCATGACCGCCCGCTGTCGTGCTGCCGCACTGCCTCCGAGGAGAAGGCAAGCAATCCGAGCATGCCCCAGCCGAATACGTGGCACACCCACACTGCCAGCCCGATCGGTACGAACAGCACCGCCCGCAACCGATAGCGACCAAGCCGCCCAAGTCGCAGCCACAAGGCGAAGGCCAGCAAGGCCAGTGCCGCCGAAAGCGCGTAATTGACGAAGCCGTAGAGAAAATGGTGTCCGTAGGCGAAGGGCAGAGCAAAAGCGGCGGTCGGCGGCAAACGCCCGTGGACTTCGCGCGCGACCCACAGCATGCCGGCCACGGTCAGCATCGGGATGGCGATCACGATCAGCTTGACCGCCGGTTCCAGCCCCATCAGCTTGCCGAGCGGCCAGATCAGCAGGTCGACGCCCAGATTGCCCATCAGGGCCCAGCGAAAGTCGTAATATTGCCGAAGGAAGGGTGACTGCCCGCCGTCCAGCTCGACCCGGTACCGCGCCATGTGCCCGGGCAAGTCGACCAAGGGCGGCAGCGCGGGATAAAGCAAAGGCACCGCCGCCAGCAGGATCATCGCCGCCACGAAGACGCGTGTTTCCCACCAGTGGCGCGGAACGCCGTGCGTGACTTCGCGGTCCAAACTTGGGATCACGCCGTTACCCGCATCTTGTTCGAACCGTTCCCCGCGGCCGGAACTCCGCAGCCGCGACATCCTCTGCCACAGCGGCGACCAAGCTTTCAATGGGCTTGCAGACGCGTTCAATCCTGAGTCAGCCGCCGAAGCCTAAGTGCAAAGGCAACAGAACGAAAATGAGGACGTACAATGTTCAAGATCCTGCTTGCCGGCGTGGGCCTGTCCCTTGCCACGGCAGCTTCCGTGACCGCCGCTCAGCCGGCTGTCCGAATGCCGCAGACGATGACCCGCAACGATGTCGCGGTCCAGGTGCGCGACATCTTTGCTCGCCTTGACGTCAATCGCGACAATGTGCTGACCCAGACCGAGGCTGACGCAGGCGCGCGCCAGTTCGGTCGCGCAAATGCTCAAGGAGCGAGCGGGCGACGCACGGGCGGTATGGTCAGTCGCATGTTCGGCATGGCCGACGCCGACAACAACGGCCGCGTGACGCTGAACGAGGCCACAGGCGCCGCGCTCAGCCACTTCGACATGGTCGATCGTAACCGCGATGGCCGGATCACGCCCGACGAACGCAGGATTAACCGGGGCAATCGCCGCGGCTGATTTCCCCAGGCTGGTAAGCGAACGAAGGCCCCCGGCAGATCATCTGCCAGGACTTCTTCATGGCCGCGCAAGCATCTCGCGATAGCGTGCTTCGGCGGCCATCTGGTAATCACGGGTGACAGGCAGTGCGCGCCGGTCGCGCACATATTGCACCTGGTAATTGTTCATTGCACCATATTCGAAACCGACCAGCGCTCCGACTAAATAGAATTCCCACATCCGGTAAAAGCGCGCATCGTACAATTGCTCGATTTCAGCGCGCCGTGCTTCGCAATTCTTCAGCCACGCCCGCAGCGTCCACGCATAATGCAACCGAAGCGTCTCCACGTCGGTGGTGATCAGCCGCACGCTCTCGCTTGCCGCCTGCATCTGGCTCAGGCTGGGCACATGATACCCCGGAAAGATCCATTTGTCGGTGAACGGGTCGGGCGCGCTCGCCTTGCCGTACTTGCCAATGGTATGGAGCAGCATCACGCCGTCGTCCGTCAACAGCCGCTTGCAAGTGGCAAAGAACTCTTCGTAATGCGCCACGCCGACATGCTCGAACATACCGACCGACACGATGCGGTCGAAGCGTCCGGTCACCGCCCGGTAATCGAGGAGGTCGAAACGTACCTTGTCCGCCACGCCCGCTTCGATCGCCCGCCGCCGAGCCACCGCTAACTGCTCGGTGGACAGGGTCACACCCAACACCTCGACCCCGCTTAGCTGGTGCAGCGTCAGCGCCATTCCGCCCCAGCCGCAGCCAATGTCGAGCACGCGCTGTCCCGGCTTAAGGTCAAGCTTGGCCGCGATATGCGCCTTCTTGTCCGCCTGCGCCTGCTCAAGGCTGTTGCTCGGGTCGGTGAAGTAGGCGCAGCTATATTGGCGGTCCGAATCCAGGAACAGCTCGTACAGCCGCTCGTCCAGGTCATAGTGATGCGCCACGTTGGACCGCGACGATTTGGCATCATTGCGCCGAAAGGCGGCACGCACCTTGCCCAGCGCGCCCTTCTTGAGTGACCCCTTGTGCCCGCCGTCCTCGAAGCGATTGGCGCCGACCACCAGTTCGACCAGCTCCAGCATGGACCCGCGTTCGATCGTCAGCCGCCCATCCATATAGGCCTCCCCGATTACCAGCCGCGGGTTGCGGAGTAGGTCAAGCAGCACTTTCTGGTCGTGCAGCCGAACGGCGACAGTGGGCTCGTCCGTTCCGCCACCATAGGTCGTCGGAACTCCATTTGGGGAGATGATGGTAAGCCGCCCATTGGGCAGCAGGCGATCGATGAAGCGGCTCGTCAGGGACATCGGGCGGATGTGCTTCGACTCAGCCGCCGATGCAAGCGACGCCCACTCTATCGCTATGTCTTCACCTATCCGGTCAGTGCCCAGCGCAAGGTCTTCGCCAATCCGGTGGTCGCCACCCCCAGCGCCGGCCGCCCCAGCCCCGAACTGCGTAGCCCGTGCATGGTCCGCGCCCACTCGGGCAGCAGGTCTACGCCCGATTGCATCAGCAAAGCCTGCACCGGCAAGGCGCGCAGCTTGGCCGCGGGCTGGCGAAGGATCGTTCGCGCGACTTCGCGGCTGCGCTCATTGCCGACCAGCTCGGGGCGGAACCGCGCCATCAACGCCGCCGCCTCAGCTACCGTTACCGGCACCGGGTCCGCCCCCAGTCCCCGTGCGATCGGCGCCACGTCCAGCCAATATTGATCTTGGTCGCGGGCGCTCATCCCCGGCTCGCCGAACCGCCGCCAGCCTTCCAGGAACATCGCCGATCCAGCTAGATGCACGAACGCCAGCAGCCACGGGTCGTTGGCGTCATACGGGTCGCCGTCGGGCAGCGTGCCAGACACATGGTCGTGGATTCGTCGCACCCGGGCGAGCGCACCTTCTGCATCCTCTCTGGCGCCAAAAGTGGTCACCGCGATGAACCGCGCAGTGTTGCGCAGCCGCCCGTGCATATCCGCGCGGAAATCCGAATGGTCCCACACCCCGGCCAGCGCCTTGGGATGGAGCATCTGAAGCAGCAGCGCCGCGATCCCGCCCACCATCATGCTGGTGACATCGCCATGCACCCGCCAGGCCACCGACCCCGGCGGGATCAGCGCATCCGGCGACCGCACCACCGGCCGCTGATCGCGTGATTTGTCGTTGAAAAAGGCCACCACCTCACCGGCAATGCGGCGGCGCAGGATGTCGGCGGGGCGTGGAGAGCGAGTAGCCATGATCCCTTCAACGGTTCGGGCACCAAGCGGCTCCGGGCACGTGCCCTTAGGGAGGTACACGCGGCCCCTGCGGAACCTGCTGCAAGCGTGCCGGTTCACCCATGGACCCCGCCAAATCGTCAGGAGCCCCCATGATCCCTGCCATCGGCTATGCCGCCAACCACAGCTTTTCGCGCCTGAAACCCCTCGCCTTCGAGCGTGACCCCGCGGGTCCGGGACAGGTCGAGATCGAACTGCTGTTCTGCGGCATCTGCCATTCGGACATCCACCAGGTAAAGAACGAGTGGTCGAACACGGTCTACCCGTGCATGCCCGGCCATGAGATGACCGGCCGCGTTCGCGCGGTAGGGGACGGGGTCACCAAGCAAGCGGTGGGCGATATCGTGGGCGTCGGCTGCATGGTCGACAGCTGCGGATCGTGCGAGCCTTGTCAGGCGGGCGAGGAGAATTACTGCGAAGGGCCGAATGGCTGGCTGGCGACGTACAACGGCCCGTTTATCCCGGCCAAGAAGTCTCCCAGCGGCGAAAACATTTACGGGCGCGACAACACCTTCGGCGGCTATTCGGACGTGATCGTCGTCAGCGAGAACTTCGTGCTCAAGATCCCCGACGCGATCGATCCCGCCCACGCCGCGCCGATCCTGTGTGCCGGCGTCACCACTTACTCTCCGATGAAGCATTGGGGCGTGAAGTCAGGCGACAAGGTCGGCGTCGTCGGCCTGGGCGGCCTTGGCCACATGGCGGTGAAGATCGCCCGTGCGATGGGCGCGGAAGTCACCGTATTCACCCGCAGCAAGGGCAAACAGGCCGATGCCGAAGCCCTGGGCGCGGCGCATGTCGTGATGGAGCCAGAAGCCAAGTCCGAGATGGCAAACAAGGCGATGGTGCCGGGCACCTTCGACCTCATCCTGTCCACCGTACCCGAGAAGCACGACATCAGCCCGTATCTCGTGCTGCTTAAGCGAAACGCGACATTGGTGATCGTGGGCGCGCTGGAGCCGATGGCTCCGGTCGACAACCAGCAGGTCGCCTTTCATCGCCGAAGCCTGTCCGGTTCGCTGATCGGATCGATCGCCGAGACGCAGGAAGTGCTCGACTTTTGCGCCGAGCACGGCATCGCGCCGGAGATCGAGATCATCCCGATTCAGCAGGTCAACGACGCTTACAAGAAGGTCGAAGCCGCCGACGTTCGCTTCCGCTACGTCATCGACATGGCCTCGCTTGCCCAGGAACGCGACGAAGCGGCGTGACCCGTCCTCGGGCGTCCTGGTCGATAGCCGCCGTCCTCATGCTCGGGGCATGCGGCTCGACCTCGCAGCCCGCAGACCCGCCAACAAGCGAACAGCGTGCCTCAGGCGAGACCGCGGACGTTGTGCCGGTGCAACCCACGCCTGCCGACCTTCCCAAGGCCGCAGCGCGCTTTACGCCCTTAAAGCTGCTGTCCTGCTCCGCCGAACTCGGCCCTGCCGCCGCGGCCGCCAAGGTGGCAGTGTGCCGGAACGTCTCCCCTGCCACCCATCCTCCGTGCAACGCCGCCAACAGTTGCGCGATGATCGACACGGAGATCGCCCGCAGTTGCGCTTTGTTCGCGGACAAGGCCGCGCCGATGGCAGGTTGCGGCCCCTCTCACAAAAGCATGCAGGCAGCCGCAGCCGTGGTGCGGCGCTATTATTCCGCCATCAACGCCCACGACTATGATGCGGCGTGGAGCCAATGCGGCGACAATGGCCAGGCGGGCCTGACCCGGGCAGGCTTCGAGGCAGGCTTTGCTCATACCCGCAAAGCGCAGGTCACCATCGGCCCGCTGCAACCTGGCGATGGCGGCGCAGGATCGATCTACCAACCCGTGCCCGTTACCGTTGAAGCGACCCTGGATGACGGCACCCGCCAGCGCTTTGCCGGCGAGTATGTGGTGCGCCGGGTCAACGACGTCGACGGCGCCTCCGCCGCACAACTCCGCTGGCACATTGGCTCGGCCCAACTAAGACGCTTGCCATGACCAACTGGAACCTTGTTCTCCACGGCGGCTGCGGCGCGCTGAAGCTTTCGCCCGACGAAGAAGCCGCGGGACGCGCCGGCCTTGCTCAAGCACTCGACGCCGGATGCGCGATCCTTTCCGCTGGAGGCGCCGCGCTCGATGCCGTTGAAGCCGCCGCCCGCGTGCTGGAGGATCACCCGAGCTTCAACGCCGGCCGTGGCAGCGTGCTCACCGCCGCCGGCCATGCCGAGCTCGACGCCGCGATCATGGACGGCCGCACCCGCGCGGCCGGAGCGGTCGCCGGCCTGACCACCGTGCGCTCCCCCATCGGCGCCGCCCGAGCGGTCATGGAACACAGCCCCCACGTCCTCCTTTCCTTCGACGGCGCCGAACAATTCGCCACGGAGCAGGGTCTCGAGCGCGTCGCCAATGACTGGTTCGTCATCCCCGAACGCCGCGCCGTGCTGGACAAGGTGCTCAGCGCCGGCGGAGCCTTCGATGCCGATGTGAAATATGGCACGATCGGCGCAGTGGCGGTGGACTCCTTTGGCCACGTCGCCGCTGCCACCTCGACCGGCGGGCTGACCGCCAAGCGCTGGGGCCGCATTGGCGACTCGCCGCTGATCGGGGCCGGCACCTACGCCGACGACCGCGCGGCCGCAGTGTCGGCGACCGGCTCGGGAGAATTTTTCATCCGTGCCGCGACCGCGCATGAACTGACCGCCCGCATCCGCCTTCTAGGCGAACCGCTGCAAGTCGCGCTCGACGCCGTGCTGGCCGAGATCCAGTCGCTGGGCGGCACCGGCGGCCTGATCGCCGTCTCTCCCCAAGGCGAAGCCGCGTGGGGCTTTGCCACCAAAGGCATGTACCGCGCCAAGGCCAATGCCGACCGACGAGAAGTCGGCGTTCACTAGCCTTCAGCGCAGCGGCACCGGCTTTCCCATCACCATGACATAGCCGACCCGTGTCACCGCCGCCGGGTCGGCCAGCGGATCGCCATCTACCGCGATCAAATCCGCCGACTTGCCGACGTCCAGCGTGCCCGTCTCGCTCGAAAGATTGAGCAACTCAGCGCCGTTCTTGGTTGCCGCGACCAGCGCATCGCGCGGGGTCATGCCGCCCTTGCTGACCATCAGCCCGACCTCTTCCGCCGCCCGCGCGTGCGGCGCCACCGCCGAGTCCGTTCCAAGCGCGATCTTGACCCCGCCCTTGTAGGCCATGTTCAGCCCGCGTCCCCAAACCGCCAGCGTTTGCCGCCCCTTGGCCTCGCTGCTGGGTGTGAAGATGCCCTTGCCGATGAAGGACTGGAGCCCGCTGAACGCCAGCAGCGTCGCCGAGTAGAAGGTCCCGCGCGCCTTCATCTCGCGCACGCCCGCCGCGTCGACAAAGGTGCCATGCTCGATCGAATCCACCCCGGCCCGAACCGCCACCAATATCCCGCCCGCGCCATGCGCATGCGCCGCGGTCTTCAGCTTGAGCGAATGCGCGGTGTCGATGATGGCCTTCATCTCGGCATCGCTGAAATGCTGCTCCAGCCCGGCCTCGCCCGGATCGAGCACGCCGCCGGTGGCATGGAATTTAATCACGTCGACGCCGCTCGCCGCGATCTGCCGCACCTTGCGCGAACATTCCTCGGCGCCGGTGCATACGCCGACTTGCCCGGCATCGTTGATCGCGTGAACAAGCTCGGGATTGAAGCCGACCGAGGCGTCGCCATGCCCGCCGACGATAGACATCGACGTCCCCGACGCCAGCACCCGCGGACCCGGGAAGAGCCCCTCGCGCAGTGCATTGCGCACCGCCAGCCCGCTCTCCGATCCGCTACCGAGATCGCGCACGGTGGTGAACCCCGCCCGCGCCATCACCAGCGCATTGTTCAGCCCCAGCGCGGTCCCATAACTCTCCGAATATTTGGGCGTCAGTGACTGGTACCAGGGCGTGCCGGCATTGAAGGTCAGATGCACATGGACGTCGATCAGCCCCGGCATCACGGTCCGGCCGCGCATGTCGACCACCTCGGCTCCTGCAGGCGCGGTCGCCCCGTCCTGGATCGCGGTGATCCGCCCATCGGTGACGATGATCGTCGATGCCCCGCGCGCCGGCTTGCTGGCATCAACGATCAAGCGCCCGGCCTGGATCGCATAGGTGGCGGCACTTGCTGGCGCGGCACTCAGCATGGCTGCGGCGGCCAGCAGGACAGATTTCAGGCGCATGACTTTCCCCCTTCAAGATCAGGGGGTCAGCCTAGCGGGGACGCGCCACGCCGCAAGCCGTCAGGTCGCCATTGCCAGCAATGTTTCCACCCGGTCCGCTTCGTGCGCCGGCTTGTCCAGGCGGATGCGGCTGATCCGGGGAAAGCGCATCGCCAGTCCCGACCGGTGCCGCGTCGAGGCGTGCACCGAATCGAACGCCACCTCGAGCACCATCGTCTTCTCTACCTCGCGCACCGGCCCAAAGCGCTGAACCGTGTTTTGCCGAACGAACCGGTCGAGCATTTTCAGCTCCTCGTCGGTGAAGCCCATATACGCCTTGCCCACCGGCAGCAGCTCGCCCGCCTCGTTCCAGCAGCCGAAGGTGAAGTCGCTGTAATAGCTCGATCGTTTGCCCGACCCGCGCTGGGCGTACATCATCACGCAGTCGACCGTCAGCGGATCGCGCTTCCATTTGTACCACAGCCCGACGCGGCGCCCGGCGACATAGGGGCTGTCGCGCCGCTTGAGCATCATGCCTTCGATCGCGGCATCGCGAGCCCCGCTTCGGATCTCCTCCAACTCCTCGAAGCTCTTCGCCTCGATCAATTGCGACAGGTCGAAGCGCTCGGGGTCCAGCTTCGGCATGAACGCCTCCAGACGCGCCCGCCGCTCGCTCCAGCCAAGCGCCCGCAGATCGTCCGCTCCGTCGAACAGCAGATCGTACAAGCGCACAAACGCCGGATAGTCCGCGCGGGTCTTGGCCGACACCACTTTGCGCCCAAGCCGCTGCTGCAAAGCATTGAAGCTCGCCGCCTCGCCGCCATGCGCATCGGCCCCCTGCCCGGCCCCGCGCACCAGCAATTCGCCGTCCATGACGCCGGGCTCGCGGTACGCTTCCGCCACCTCGGGGAAGCTGCCGGTGATGTCGTCGCCGGTGCGGCTGTACAACCGGGTATCCCCGCCGGCGTGGACGATCTGCACCCGGATGCCATCCCACTTCCACTCGGCGGCATAGTCCGCGAGATCGACCTTGGCCTGATCCAGCGGATGCGCCAGCATGAATGGCCGAAAAACCGGAATGTCATTGGCGGTAGGTTGTTCACCCCGCCCCTCGCCCCAGGCAAACAGTTCGGCGAACGGCGGCCGCAGCCCGTGCCACACCTCCTCGACCTGCTCGACGTCCAGCCCGAACGCGTCGGCCAGCGCCTGCTTGGCATTGCGCGCATTGATGCCGACGCGAAGCTCGCCCGTCGCCAGCTTGAGCAAGGCATAGCGCCCGGACGCATCCAGATGATCAAGCATGTTGGCCAGAACACCCGGCGCATCGGACCGTGTCGCCCCGCGCAGCCGGTCGACCGCTTCGGCGATCCCCACCGTGCCGTTGTCATACTCGCCGTCTGGCGCTTCCCACAGCAAGGCCACGGTTTCGGCCAGGTCGCCGACATAGTCATGGCTCATCTTGAGCAGCAGCGGATCCATCCGCTCCGCTGCCAGCCCGCGGATGACCGCACTTTTCACCGCCGGAATGTCGAGTGTCCCTGTCAGCGCCGCCAGCGCAATCCCGCGATCGGGATCGGGCGTCCGCTTGAGGTAATCCCCGATCAGCTTGAGCTTCGCCAGCCGCGAGCGGGTATAGACCAGCGCATCCAGAAGCTCGGAAAAGTCACGCATGCTGAAGCAATGCGCGAGAAGGCTCGAAGGCTCCGTCCGCACCCGTTCCCCGGCGCACACCGGGATCCAGCCAGCACAACAACAGCACCCTGGGTCAACCCGCTGGACCCTGGGTCAACCCGCTGGACCCTGGCGTGCGCCGGGGAACGTGCGCGAAAGCCAGACGCAACAAAGGCGCCACGACCAAAGCCGCAGCGCCCCTAAAACTCGAAGGACCAGAGCCGGGAACCCGGCCCGAGCGCCCTTACTTGATCTTGGCTTCCTTGAAATCCACATGCTTGCGGACAACAGGGTCATACTTCCGGAAGGTCATCTTCTCGGTCGTGTTGCGCGGGTTCTTCTTCGTCACATAGTAGAAGCCGGTGTCGGCCGAGCTGACGAGCTTGATCTTGATGGTTGCCGATTTGGCCACGTTCACGTTCCCGATACTGAAATGCAAAATAGCGGCCAAAGCCGCCCAAAGTTCTAGCGCGCCCTGCCGTGCGACCGGCGCATTGTCAAGGTTGCGCGAGGTCCGCGTCACTCAGCGTCGCGGGTTTCCGCTCCAGCAACGCCGTCACTTCCTCCACGAACCGCAACACCGAAATCGGCTTGGAGATATAGGCCTGCGCTCCCGCCGCCCGGATGCGGTCGTCGTCCCCGCTGGCGGCATAAGCGGTAACCGCCATAATCGGCACCGTTCGCAATCCCTCGTCCTCGCGGAACTGACGGATCAGCTCCAGCCCGCCAATGTGGGGCAACTGGATGTCGGTGATTATCAACTCCGGCCCGAACGCCCGCGCCGTGTTCAGCGCGGTGCGGCTGTCGGTCACCGGCTCGGGCTCATGCCCATGCGCCGCGAGCAGATCGCAGAACAGCTTGATGTTGAGGGCATTGTCCTCGACAACCAGGATCTTGGCCACGCCTTGCGTTCCTCTATCTCCGAAGCACCATAGACGATGATCAGAGCAGCACCAAACGAGGCATCAGCGGAAGTGGTTGCGTTGCAGGCCCTCGCCGCGACTCTGTCCGACGAGCGCCGCGCCGCGCGGCTGCTTGATCTATCCGGACTCGACGCCGAGGACCTTCGTACCCGTGCCAGCGAGCCTGCCCTTCTCGCCGCCGTCCTGCGCTTCCTCGAATCGCACGAACCCGACTTGCTCGCAGTGGCCGAGGCGATCGGCCGCACTCCGGCGGAACTCGTCGCCGCCCGAGACGCTCTCGAGCGATGAACCGACCACTGCTGATTACCGACTGCGATGAAGTGCTGCTGCACATGGTCAGCCACTTTCGCGAATGGCTGGCCGAAGCCCATCGCATCGACTTCAACCTCAAGACCGGCGACTTCCGTGCCGCTCTGACCTTCGCGGACGACGGCGGGCCGGTCCCCGAAGAACGCATCTGGCCGCTGCTCGAAGCCTTCTTCCGCACCGAGATGTCGCGCCAGACCATCGTGCCCGGAGCTGTCGAGGCACTCGGCCGCATTGGCGAGGTGGCCGACATCGTGGTCCTCACCAACCTTGGCGACGAGGCCCACGCCTGGCGCGTCGAACAGCTTGCCAGCCACGGCATCCGCCACGAAGTCGTGTGCAACCGCGGCGGCAAGGGCGAGCCGCTGCTGCACATCATCGGCCGCTACGGTGCCACCGCCTCGGCCTTCGTCGACGATCTGGCCGTGCATCACGCCTCGGTGCTGAAACATTCGCCCGCCACCGCGCGTCTTCACATGATCGCCGAGCCTGCGCTCGCTGCGGTCACCCCGCCGGCCCCGGCCGCCGATGCCCGCATCGACGATTGGGCAACCGCCACCCCCTGGATCCTGTCCAAGCTCGAAGGCCGATCATGACCAGCAGAACCGCCCTCATCACCGGCGCCACCGCCGGCATCGGCGCCGCCTCCGCCCGCTTGTTCGTCGCCAATGGCTGGCGCGTCATCGGCACCGGCCGCCGCGGGGATCGCCTGCGCGCACTTCAGGAAGAGCTCGGCGAGGCCTTTCTCCCGCTCGAGATCGACATGCAGGACCTCGATGCCGTCCGCGGCCTGGCTCAGCTAGAAGATGGCTGGGGTGACATCGACCTGCTCATCAACAACGCCGGTCTCGCCCCGCCGACCGATGCACTGCAGGACTCCGACTGGGCTCCGCAGGCCACGGTAATCGCCACCAATGTCACCGGCCTCGTGGCGCTCACCCAAGCCCTCCTGCCCCGCCTGATCGAGCGCCAGGGCGCGGTCATCAACTTGTCGTCCGTCGCCGCCACCTACCCTTATCGCGGCGGCAGCGTGTATGCCGCGTCCAAGGCGTTTGTTCGGCAATTCTCACTCGATCTGCGCTGCGATCTCCACGGCACCGGCGTCCGCGTCACCTCGATCGAGCCGGGCATGGCCGAAACCGAATTCACCCTCGTCCGAAACGGCGGCGACCAGGCCGCCAGCGATGCCCTTTACGCCGACATCGACCCAATGACCGCCGAGGACCTCGCCAACACCCTGCTTTGGGTCGCCACTCTGCCCCCGCACCTCAACATCAACAGCCTCGAACTCATGCCCACCCGCCAAAGCTGGGCCGGTTTTTCCGTCGCGCGGAAGGGATAGAGTCGCCCACACAAACCCGCTCATCCTGAGGAAAGACTGAGCGTAGCGGAGCGAAGTCGAAGGCTTGTCTCGAAGGACCACCTACGAGCCGAACTCTCCTTCGAGACAAGCCTTCGATAGCCTAAGGAGGCTGCTCAGTCTTTCCTCAGGATGAGCGGATGTTGGGGTTGAAGTCTGCAAGGGTTTCATGAAGGAAGCCCCATGACCATCGCAGCACGCCTCGCCGAAATCGGCCTCACCCTTCCGCAGCCCGCCGCCCCCGTCGCGTCCTACGTGCCGGCCGTGCTCCACAACGGCCTGCTCCACATCTCCGGACAGATCAGCTTCGCCGACGACGGCAGCCTGATCAC
Organism: uncultured Sphingomicrobium sp.; assembly: GCA_964243335.1. Taxonomy (GTDB): domain Bacteria; phylum Pseudomonadota; class Alphaproteobacteria; order Sphingomonadales; family Sphingomonadaceae; genus Sphingomicrobium. The sequence continues at coordinate 109,485 of CAXTED010000003.1, forward strand.
CGGCCGCTTGGGGGAGAACGTCGACCTTGAAGGCGGCATCGCCGCTGCCCGCCGCTGCGGCATCATGCTGCTGGCCCAGATGCAGGCGGCCTTGGGCTCGCTCGACCGGGTGGAGCGCATCGTAAAGCTTGGCGTGTTCGTCAACTCCGCCGCTACCTTCACCGATCAGGCCAAGGTCGCCAATGGCGCGTCCGAACTGATGCAGCAGGTGTTCGGCGAACCCGGCCGCCACGCCCGCTCCGCCGTCGGAGTCCCGGTCCTTCCTCTCGGAGTGGCCGTGGAAGTGGATGCGATCGTCGCCGTCCGCGATTGATCGATTGTTCGCGGGCGCGGCGGGCTTTGCCCATCGCGGCCTCCACGGCCTCGACACGCCCGAAAACAGCATGGCCGCCTTCCGCGCGGCGCTCGACATCGGCGCCGGCATCGAATGCGACCTGCGCCTGTCGCGCGACGGTTTTGCGATGCTGTTCCACGATGCCAGCTTGCAGCGTTTGTGCGGCCTCGACGTGCAAACCGAATCGCTCCACGCCGCCACGTTGATGGATCGCACCCTCGGCAAGTCTGACGAGCGTATTCCATGGCTTGGCGACCTGCTCGCCTTGGTCGCCGGCCGCGTACCGCTGCTGCTCGAACTTAAGACCGCGACCGGGCGTTCGCCACCCGTCAACCACCTTTGCCGAGCCGTCGCCGCGTCGCTGGCGCGCTACGCCGGTCCGGTCGGCGTGATGAGCTTCGACCCGCGCGTCGGCCAATGGTTCGCCCGCAATGCACCCGCTTTCCCTCGCGGCCTTGTCCTGACCGGCACCGAGCGCGGCTGGCGACGCCATGCGGCCTTGCTTTTCAGCGGTACCCAGTTCGCCGCCGTCAATCAGGTCGCGGTCGCCGAGCCATGGGCGCAGCGCCTGCGCCGCCGCATGCCGCTCGCCTGCTGGACGATCCGCGACCCCGGCACTTTGGCGCGGGTCGCAAATTGCATCGACGCGCCTATCTGGGAGGGCGATGGCAGACCGTGAACCCGAGATCGTTGCGCGGATCGCCCCAGGTATCGGCAGCATCGCCGCTGCCGATTGGGATGCGCTCGCCCCTGCCGGCGACCCGTTCCTCAGCCACGCCTTCCTCCAGGCGCTAGAGGACTCCGGCAGCGTCGGCCCCGGCACCGGCTGGGATCCCCTGCCGATCCTGGTCGAGCAATCCGGCGCCACGATCGCCGTCGCCCCCGCCTATCTCAAGGGCCACAGCCAGGGCGAATATGTCTTCGACCAAGGCTGGGCCGACGCGTGGCAGCGCGCCGGCGGCGATTATTACCCCAAGCTCCAGGTTGCCGTGCCGTTTACCCCGGTGCCCGGCCGCCGCCTGCTCGGAGCGCATCCGCAAGCACTGCTGAGCGCGCTGGAAAGCGTCACCCGCGACAATGGCCTGTCCTCGGCCCACGCCACCTTCATCGCCGATGAGGACGTGGCCGAGTTCGAAGCACGCGGCTGGCTGCTCCGCGACGGCATCCAATATCATTGGTTCAATCGCGATTACGGCAGCTTCGACGACTTCCTCGCGGCCATGTCCTCCCGGAAGCGCAAGGCCGTGCGCAAGGAGCGCGCCGCGGCGGTCGTCGGCCTGCGCATCGAGCAACTCACTGGCGACGCCATCCGCCCGCAGCATTGGGATGCGATGTGGGAGTTCTACCAGGACACTGGCGCGCGCAAATGGGGCCGCCCCTACCTCACCCGCGGCTTCTTCGACCTGCTCGGCGCCCAGATGGCCGACAAGGTACTGCTGGTGCTCGCCTTTCGCGACGACGAGCCGGTCGCTGGCGCGCTCAACCTGATCGGCTCCGACACCCTCTACGGCCGCTACTGGGGCGCCGCCGAGGAGTTGCCCTATCTGCACTTCGAGCTGTGCTACTATCAGGCGATCGACTGGGCCATCGCCCACGGCCTCGCCTCGGTCCAGGCCGGCGCCCAGGGCGAGCATAAACTCGCCCGCGGCTACGAACCGGTCATTACCCGCTCCGCCCACTTCCTCCCCAACCCCGGCTTCCGCGACGCAGTCGCCAGCTTCCTCGAAGCCGAACGCGCTGCTGTCGCCCAAGAGATCGAAGCCATGCGCGAAGACCTGCCCTTCAAGGCAACCTAGTTCCCCGGCGAACGCCGGGGGCCAGCCAGCACAAGTGAGCACCCAACCGCCAACCCGCTGGATCCCGGCGTTCGCCGGGAAACGGCCCCCTCTTCCCCAGTCATTGCGAGCGCAGCGCGGCAATCCACCCTCTTCTCCGACCGACGCCCCCCACACACAACAAAAAGCCCGCCCGGATCGCTCCGGGCGGGCCTTCTTGCCCCGCGTGACACTCGTCTCGCGTAAAAGCTTGTCTTATTCGCCCTGCAACGGTGCCAGATTGACCGCCGCATGCTTGCCGCGACGATCGACTTCCAGTTCGAACTGGAGCCGGTCGCCTTCGTTGAGCGAAGGCATGCCGGCGCGTTCCACCGCCGAGATGTGGACGAACGCGTCCGGCTGTCCGTCATCGCGCTGAATGAAGCCGAAGCCCTTCATCGCGTTGAAGAACTTGACCACGCCAGTGGCCTTTTCGCCGGTCAGTTCGCGCTGCGGGCCGCGGTCGCCGCCGCCACCGCCGCCGAAGCCGCCACGATCGCCGCCGCCCGAGTCGCGGTCACGGTCGCCGCCACCACCGGAGCCACGATCAACCGCGATGGGCTCGCCATCGATGCGCAGATTGGTCGCCGAAACACGGCCGCCGCGGTCCACCAGGGTGAACTCCAGAGGCTGGCCATCGGCCAGGTCGGTCAGGCCGGCCTGCTCGACCGCCGAGATGTGCACGAACACATCCTCGCCGCCATCATCGCGAACTACGAAGCCGAAGCCCTTCTGGGGATTGAAGAACTTAACGGTGCCCTTGCCTTCGCCAACGACCTGGGGGGGCATTCCGCCGCCACCGCCACCGCCGCCGCCACGGAAACCGCCGCCGCCGCCGCGATCACCACCGCCGCCGCCGCCGAAGCGATTGCCGCCGCCAAAGCCGCCGCCACCGCCGCGATCACCGCCGCCAAAGCCGCCACCACCGCCGCGATCACCACCGCCGCCGCCGCCGCCGAAGCCGCCGCCGCCGCCGCGGTAACCACCACCGGTGTTGCCGCCGCCATAACCGCCGCCGCTTCCGCCGCCACCGCCAAAGCCGCCGCCGCCGCCGTAGCCGCCGCTGCTGGGGCTGCTGCTGCTGCCGCCAAATTCACTTCCGCCGCTGCTGCCGCCGAAATCGCCCTTGTCGCGACCACGCCCACCGCGATCACCCTTACGTCCTCGATCGTAACCCATGCCCGTCAAACTTCCCTGGCCCATCACTGCTTCGACCTCCGCGCTGGGCACAACGGCGCGACCGGTCGAGTGCGCAAGCAACGCGCACCTGTACAATCACCTTAGCGCAAAAAAGCCCCACGCTCTAGCGGATTTCATGGCAGCGCTGGCAAGGCGGCGGTAAGCGGCGTAGCAGCGTGTGCAACACGGTTGCACAATCATCATCTTCTATCGATCGCGAACAAGGACTCCGATGGCCATTCACTTTCACGAAGAGGACCTTCCCTCCGGCGACCTGTTCGCCCCGGGTCCGATCGCCATCGACACCGAAGCCATGGGTTTGCACCCCGGCCGAGACCGCTTGTGCCTGGCCCAACTGTCCGATGGCCGCGGCGATGAGCATCTGGTGCGCTTCAATCCCGGCAGCGATTATCTCGCGCCCAATCTGAAAGCGCTGCTGCGCGATACGAGTCGGCTGAAGATCTATCACTTCGCCCGATTCGATATCGCCATCATGCAATATTACCTCGGCGTCATGGCGGCGCCCTTGTTCTGCACCCGCACGGCCTCGCGCTTGGTGCGCACCTACACCGACCGTCACGGCCTCAAGGAATTGGTGCGCGAGATGCTCGGGCAGGACGTCTCCAAGCAGCAACAATCGAGTGACTGGGGCGCCCCCGAGATCAACGACGCGCAGCGCGATTATGCCGCCAGCGACGTTCGCTTTCTTCATGCCTTGATGGAGCAGTTCGTCGTACGGCTTGAGCGCGAAGGCCGCACCCAATTGGCCCAATCCTGCTTCGACTTCCTCCCTGCCCGCGCCATGCTCGACCTTGCCGGCTGGGACGAACAGGACATCTTCGCTCATGCCTGATCGCGCCGCTCATGTCTGACGCCGCGACCCGCGAACTCGCGGTGAAGCGCGGCTGGGCCGAACCGGGCAGCCGCCATGATTCGCTCATCCGCGTCGCCAAGATCGGCTTGCCCAGCGCGGTTGGCGTGCTGTTCGCCTTTCTGGTGATGGCTCCGCTCGCCAAGCGCGCCGAAGTCAGCTTCATTCTTAACAAGAATGAGGTTGAGACGGCGCCTGAGCGCATGCGCATCGAATCGGCACGCTACAGCGGTCAGGACGACAAGGGACAGCCCTTTGTCATTCAGGCCCAGCGCGCGGTGCAGCCATCGTCCGATCAGCCGATCGTCAACATCCAGGGCATGATGGCCCGACTCGGCCTCGCCAAGGGCCCGGCCGACATCAAGGCCAATCTGGGCCGCTACAATCTCGACCGGCAACAGGTCGCCGTAATTGGGCCGATAACCGTCAACGGTCCCCAGGGCGAGGATCTCGCCACCCGTGACGTGCTGATCGACCTAAACACCCGCAAGCTTGCCAGCCAGGGAACGGTGCAAGGCCGCATGCCGCTGGGCCAGTTCGAGGCCGGTCGCCTGCAGGCCGACCTTGGCGAGCGCGAAGTGTCCCTGACCAACGGTGTGCGGGGCCGCATCAAGCTTGGCACCTTCACGGCCGGGCGGATGCAGGCCGACCTCGACAGTCGCGTGGTGGTGCTGGATGGCGGTGCGCGGTTGAAAATCGTGCAAGGGGCGATCAAGTGATGGGCGTGGCGCGTGTGAAACTTCTGGCCGGACTGGTCCTCGTCGCTGCTGCTGGCACCGCGTCGGTGGCGCTTGCCCAGGCTGGGGTTTCTGCGCTGAAGGGGCACAACAGCAACGCGCCCGTGGACGTCGCGGCCGACCGCATCGAAGTGCAGGACCGCGCCGACCGGGCGGTGTTCGCCGGGAATGTCCGCGTGAAGCAGGCCGAACTGTCGTTGGATACCGAGCGGCTGACCGTTGCCTATACCAGCACCGGCAACGTCCAGATCCGCCGCCTCGACGCGGCTGGCGGCGTGGTCGTACGCAGCCCGTCGGAAACGGCGCGCGGTGCCTTTGCGGTCTATGATCTCGACCGCAAGCTGATTACCATGGTCGGCGGTGTGCAATTGATCCGCGGCGGCAGCACCATCAACGGTCAGCGTCTTGTGATCGATCTCGATACCGGCCGCGCGGTGGTCGATGGCGGCCCCGCTGGCGTTGGTCAGTCCGGCGGGCGCGTCACCGGACGCTTCACCGTGCCCCAGCGCTCTGGGCGTTAGGCCCCGGTGAACGAGGCCAGCATCATCGAGCGCCAGCGGGCCGACAGCGACACCGATGTGGTGGTGCGGGGGCTCGATGTCCGCAACATTGCCAAGGCCTATGACAAGCGCGCGGTGCTCCGCGACGTATCGCTGTCCGTCAGCCGCGGCGAAGTTGTCGGCCTGCTCGGCCCCAATGGAGCGGGCAAGACAACCTGTTTCTACTCGGTAATGGGACTGGTGAAGCCCGACGCCGGCCGCATCCTGCTCGATGGCCGCGACATTACGCCTTTGCCGATGTACCGCCGTGCGATCCTTGGCCTCGGCTATCTGCCGCAGGAAACTTCGATCTTCCGTGGCTTGACTGTGGAACAGAATATCCTTGCCGTGCTCGAGGTAACAGAGCCCGATCGGCAGACCCGGCGCGATCGGCTCGAGAAGCTCCTTGAGGAGTTCGGCCTCACCCGTCTCCGCGCCAGCGCGGCCATGGCGTTATCTGGCGGTGAGCGCCGCCGCTGCGAGATCGCCCGCGCCCTGGCCGCCGATCCATCGATCATGCTGCTGGACGAGCCCTTCGCCGGCATCGATCCCCTCTCCATCGCCGACATCCGCGACTTGGTAAAGGACCTTCGAAGCCGCGACATCGGGGTTCTGATCACCGACCACAATGTGCGCGAAACGCTCGAGATCGTCGACCGCGCCTGCATCATCTACGACGGGCAAGTGCTGTTCCAGGGCACACCCGAAGCCTTGGTGGCCGACGCCGACGTGCGCCGGCTCTACCTCGGCGAGAGCTTCGCGCTTTAGGCGCAACTCATGAGCAAACTCTGATGGGTCTTGGCCCCGGCCTCCATCTCCGCCAGTCGCAATCGCTGGTGATGACCCCGCAGCTCCAGCAGGCCATCAAGCTGCTGGCGCTCTCCAATCTCGAGCTCGAAAGCTTCATCGCCGAGGAAGTCTCCAAGAACCCGCTTTTGGAGGCTAAATCGGGCGAGGGCGGCGAAAGCATCATTGTTCGACCCGACAGCGAGACCGGCGACGGCCCGCCCGCCGATCCCAAGGGCTCCGATGAGTTGATCGCCGGGATGAACGGCACGACGGACTCTCCGCTCGACCACGACTGGCGCGAGTCCGCGTCCGACACCGACAGCTTCTCCGACGTCGGCGCGGCATCCGACGAAGGCTTCGACTTCGACCGCCTCGCGTCGTGTGAGACCGGCCTGTGCGAGCATCTCATGGCCCAGCTTCGCGGCGCTGGCGGCCCCGAAGGTCTCGCCGCCGCCGCCATCGTCCATGAGCTGGAAGAGACCGGCTATCTCGCCACCTCGCTCGCCACCATCGCGGACGCGCTTGGCATCACCCTCAAGCAGGCGGCAGCCGGATTGGCTTTGGTCCAGTCCCTCGATCCCCCCGGCGTCGCCGCGCGCTCGCTGTCCGAGTGCCTCGCGCTCCAGGCCAGGGCCGCCGACCGCCACGATCCCGCTATGGCCCGCCTGCTCGACAATCTGGAGCTTCTCGCGAAAGGCCGCATGGCCGACCTGAAACGCATCTGCGGGGTCGATGACGAGGACCTTGGCGACATGATCCGCGAGCTTCGCGCGTTTGACCCAAAGCCCGGCTGCCGCTTCGCCCCCGAACCCGACAATGCGCCCCAGCCCGACGTGCTTGTCCGCCAGACCCGCACCGGTTGGATCGTCGAACTCAATCCCGCGACCCTGCCGCGCGTGCTGCTCAACCGCCGCTACCATGCCGAACTGAAATCCGGCGCGACCACCAAGGACGCCCGCGCCTGGCTCAGCCAGTCGCTCGCCAGTGCCAGCTGGCTGGTCAAGGCGCTCGATCAACGCGCGCAAACCATCACCAAGGTCGCCGCCGAGATCGTCAAGCAACAGGAAGGCTTCTTCCGCGCCGGCGTCCAGGCCCTGCGCCCGCTCACCCTCGCCAAGATCGCCGACGCGATCGAGATGCACGAATCCACCGTCAGCCGCGTGACCAGCAACAAATACCTGCTCTGCGAGCGCGGCCTGTTCGAACTCAAATGGTTCTTCCGCTCCGGCGTGGCCGCCTCAGACGGCGACGGCGCCTCCGCCGAAGCGGTCAAGTCTGCCATCGCCAAGCTGATTGCGGACGAAAGCGACATCCTGTCCGACGACACGCTGGTGGACCTCCTCAAAACCCAGAACTTCGACCTTGCCCGCCGCACGGTCGCCAAGTACCGGGAAGCGCTAGGAATCGGCAGCAGCATCCAGCGCCGAAGGCAAAGGGCGATCTCTGGGAGGTAGCTGGCGCAACATCTCCCACCCCGCTCATCCTGAGTAGAGACTGAGTAGCCGCGCAGCAGGCGTGCCGAAGGCTCGTATCGAAAGACGTCCCAGCAAGCTCCCGTTGCCCTCATTCGATACACGGCCTTCGACTTCGCTCAGTCCGCACACAGGATGAGCGGGGCCGGAAACTCAAACTCCCAACCGCGCCCATACCGGCAAATGGTCGCTAGCTTTTCGCGCTGCATCGCTGTGATGCACCCCCGCCGCCTCAATCCGCAGCGACCGGTCGACGATGATCCGGTCAAGCGGCGCCACCGGCCGCCGCGCGTGGAAGCTGTTGCCCGTCGGCGCGATCCGGTACGCGCCGGCCAGATCCTTGAGGCACCCCGCCTCGGCTCGCCATTCGTTGGTATCACCCATCAGCACCGTCGGCATGATCTGGGGCCGCGCCGCGATCGCATCCAGGATCGCCCGCATCTGCCGCCGCCGCCACAGCCCCGACAAGTCCAGGTGCAGCCCGACCACGCGGATGGGCAAGTCTCCAACCAGCAGTTCCGCCAGCACCGCGCCGCGCGGTTCCAGCGTCGGCAACTCGATCGCCGCCATGTCGAGAATGCCGACGTGCCGCTTCACCAAAATGGCATTGCCGTGCCAACCGATGTTGCGCGTGTCGGTCCCCAGCAGCGTCTCGAACCGCTCGCCGCCCGGCACCCGCTCCATCATGCGCTTGTGCTTCACGCCAAAGCTGACGTGCACATATTGCCCCTGCAGGTCCATCAGCTCGCGCGGCACGGCGGATCCACGCCCGCCAAAGCGCTTGTCCGCCTCCTGCAGCGCCACCACGTCAGCATCAATCTCGCGCAGCACATCAAGCACCCGATGCGGATCCCGCTTCCGGTCGGTCCCGATCGCCTTGCGCATATTGTAGGAAGCAACGGTGATCGGGTGAGAAGTCATTGCGGGCTCAATAGCGGGCGATGGCCTAAGTGGGGAGCCACAAGTACGTGCCAGCTTCTACCAAAGCTACCGGCCAACCGGCGGCTTCGGCTGTCACCCATCAAACGTCTAGATTCGCCACGCTCAGCGCATTGTCCTGGATGAACTCGCGGCGCGGTTCGACCACTTCGCCCATCAGGCGCGAGAATATCTCGTCGGCGATGTCGGCCTGGCCAACTTCCACCCGGAGCAGCGAGCGATGCGAGGGATCCAGCGTCGTCTCCCACAATTGCTCGGGGTTCATCTCGCCCAGCCCCTTGTAGCGCTGTACGCCCAGGCCCTTGCGTCCGGCCGCGAGCACCGCATCGAGCAATTCGCTCGGGCGGGTGATCGTCACCGGCCGACCCTTGGTGTCGGCCGCAGCCTGCTCCATCGCTTCCTCGCCCTCACCCGGTCCAACCGTGGGCTCGACCTCGACCGCTGCGCCCTTCTTGAGCGTCCGCAGGATCGCCGGCTTGGCGTAGCTGTCGGCCTGCTCGGCGGCCAGCGCGTGCAGCTTGCGCGCCTCGGCCGATGCCACGAAGCTCGGCTCGATGATGGTGACATCGGTCACCCCGCGCCACAGCCGCCGCAGCAAATAACCGCCCTCGGCCGCCATTTCGCCGGTCCATACGCCCTCGGGGTCGCCCAAAGCCTGCCATGCAGCAACCTTTTCGATCGCTGCCAAGCGGCCTTGCGTTTCCATCGCCGGGTCCAGCGCGCCGCTCAGCGCCAAGGCTTCCAGCAGCGCCGGGTCATACTTCTTGGGGGCATAGGCCATCAGCGTGCGCACCCGCCGCGCGTGATCCAGCAGCACCTTAAGGTCCTGGCCCGAACGCATCTCGGTGGCGGTTTCCAGCTGCATGCCGTCCAGCCCCGCCTCGATCAGATATTCGTCGAGCGCCGGATTGTCCTTGAGGTACACTTCCGACCGGCCCCGGGCGACCTTATACAGCGGCGGCTGGGCGATGTAGAGGTGCCCCGCCTCGATCAACTCGGGCATTTGGCGATAGAAGAACGTCAGCAGCAAGGTACGGATATGCGCGCCGTCGACGTCGGCGTCGGTCATGATCACGATCTTGTGATAGCGCAGCTTGGCGAGGTTGAACTCCTCGCGGCCGATGCCCGTGCCGAGCGCCTGGATCATCGTGCCGATTTCCTTCGACCCCAACATCCGGTCGAAACGCGCGCGCTCGACGTTAAGGATCTTACCCTTCAAGGCCAGGATCGCCTGGATATTGCGGTCGCGGCCCTGCTTGGCGGAGCCGCCGGCGCTGTCGCCCTCGACCAGGAACAGCTCGCACTTCGCAGGGTCGCGCTCCTGGCAGTCGGCCAGCTTGCCCGGCAGCGAGGCGATATCCATCACGCCCTTGCGCCGGGTCAGCTCGCGCGCGCGCTTGGCCGCCTCGCGCGCCGCAGCGGCATCGATCACCTTCTGGATGATCGATCGCGCATCGGCTGGATGCTCCTCGAGCCACTCGGTCATCTTGTCGCTCATCAGCGCTTCCAGCGGCTGACGCACTTCGGACGACACGAGCTTGTCCTTGGTCTGCGAACTGAACTTGGGATCGGGCAATTTCACCGACACGATGGCGGTCAGGCCTTCGCGCATGTCGTCGCCGGTCAGCTGGACCTTTTCCTTCTTCAGCATGCCGGACTTGTCGGCGTAATTGTTGACGGTGCGGGTCAATGCGGCGCGGAACGCCGCCATGTGGGTTCCGCCGTCGCGCTGCGGGATGTTGTTGGTGAACGGCAGCACGTTCTCATAATATGAGTCGTTCCACTCCAGCGCGACGTCGATGCCGATGCCGTCGCGAACCGCGGAAATGGCGATTGGCTCGGGGAACAAGGGCGTCTTGGCGCGGTCGAGATACTTCACGAACGCGCCAATGCCGCCCTCATAGTAAAGCTCGGTCTCGACGCGCTCCTCATGCCGCGCATCGGCCAGGATCAGGCGCACGCCGGAATTAAGGAACGCCAGCTCGCGAAAGCGATGCTCCAATTTGTCGAAGTCGAACTCGATGATCTTGAACGTCGCCGGCGACGGCAGGAAGGTGACCTTGGTGCCCTTCTTGCCCTCCGGCGCCGGTCCCACGACCTTCAATGGCGCCACCGCGTCACCAAAGGCGAAGCGCATGTAATGCTCTTGGCCGTCGCGCCAGATCGTCAGGTCGAGGAACTCGGACAGCGCATTGACCACCGACACGCCGACCCCGTGCAGGCCGCCAGACACCTTGTAAGCATTGTCGTCGCTGCTGTTCTCGAACTTACCGCCGGCGTGGAGCTGGGTCATAATGACCTCGGCCGCCGACACGCCTTCCTCGGTGTGAATGCCCGTCGGAATACCGCGGCCATTGTCCTCGACGGTGACCGATCCGTCGGGGTTCAGCTGGATAAGGATGCGGTCGCAATGACCCGCCAGCGCTTCGTCGATCGCATTGTCCGAAACCTCGAACACCATGTGGTGGAGGCCTGAGCCGTCGTCGGTATCGCCGATGTACATGCCCGGCCGCTTGCGCACCGCGTCGAGCCCCTTGAGCACCTTGATCGAGTCCGCGCCATATGCATTTTGATTGGGATCTTCAGCCATGCTTCTCTCTAGAGCGGAACCCCGCACAAGTCACGCGTGGGCGCGCGTACGCAAGGCGGTCGTTCCCCGGCAAACACCGGGGCCCAGCCGCTGCAAATAAAGCACTTCCACCGACCTGCTGGACCCCGGCTATCGCCGGGAAACAGCAGTGCTCGTTAAGCCGAGAAGCGGCTCCCGGATGGACGGCCGCGACCACCGCCGCCGCCGCCGCCCGGACGGCGATCACCGCCACCCGCGCCCTGCGGACGACCTTGGCCACCCGCACCCTGCGGACGACCCTGGCCACCGGCGCCCTGCGGACGTCCAGCCCCATGCACACGATCATGCCCGGGACCTTGCGGACGCCCACTGCCGGCTCCCGCCGTTGGTCGGGCCAGCCCTTGCGGATGACTCGCATTTGGCCGGCGGTCGCTGGCGCGCGGCAGGCTGTGCGCCGGCTGCGGCATGTCCGACCGTGGGTCGTTGCGCGGCAGGCCGAGACGCTGCGGATCACGCTCATGACCGCGGCCACCGGGGCTACGGCCACCGGGCGCACGCTCGCGTCCGGCATGACGGCCCGGACCACGCGCCGGGCGCTCGCCGCGCTCGATGTCGCGCGCGGCCGGCTTCAACGCCTTGAACGCCTGAACCGCAGCGACGAAGCCTTCCGGCAACGCCTGGATCGGGATCCGCTGACGGGTCAGCTTCTCGATATCCCGCAGGAACGACCGCTCGTCATCCGCACAATAAGCGATCGCGATGCCGTCAGCACCAGCACGCGCCGTACGGCCGATGCGGTGGACATATTGCTCAGGCACGTTGGGCAGGTCGTAGTTGATGACGTGGCTGACACCCGGGATATCGATCCCTCGCGCCGCGATGTCGGTCGCCACCAGGATCGGCGCCTCACCCGATCGGAACGCCGCCAGTGCACGCTCGCGCTGCGGCTGGCTCTTGTTGCCGTGAATGGCATTGGCCTTGACCCCGGCCGCTTCAAGCAGGCGAACGACCTTATCGGCGCCATGCTTGGTGCGGCTGAACACCAATGCACGATCCATCTTCGTGTTCTGGAAGAACAGCGTCAGCAACGCAGGCTTCTCGCCCGCGTTGACGAAGGTAACATGCTGCTCGACGCGCTCGACGGTGCTCGACACCGGCGCCACGGCGACCTGTGCCGGATCGCGCAAATACTGCGAAGCCAGGCCCTGGATCGTCTTGGGCATGGTGGCCGAAAAGAACAAAGTCTGCCGGTTCTTTGGCACCAGTTGCACGATGCGCTTGAGCGCATGGATGAAGCCAAGGTCGAGCATCTGGTCGGCCTCGTCCAGAACCAGGATTTCCAGTTCCGACAGGTTCACCGCGCGCTGGTCGACAAGGTCGAGCAAGCGCCCCGGTGTTGCCACCAGCACGTCCAGCCCGCGCGCTACGGTGCGCAGGCTCTTGGCCGGCGCAGTGCCGCCAAAGATCACGCCAACGCTGGCGCGCAATTCCTTGCCATAAGCTTCGGCGCTGGCGGCGATCTGCGAAGCCAGTTCGCGCGTCGGCGCAAGCACAAGCATGCGGATCTGGCCCGGCTTGGGCACGCGCTTAGCATCCGCCAGCCGTTGCAGCGACGGAAGCATGAACGCCGCTGTCTTGCCGGTGCCAGTCTGGGCGATACCGCACAGGTCGCGCCCTTCGAGCACGATCGGAATGGCCTGCGCCTGGATCGGCGTCGGCGCGGTGTAGCCCTTGTTGGCAAGCGCCGAGAGAAGGGGCTTGCACAGCCCGAGTTGGTCGAAATTGGTAATCATGAGTCAAGTCCACGAACATGGCTCCCGCAGGCGCGCCAGAATGCGCCCTGCGGAAGCAGGGTGATTGAAGAAACCCCCGCGTGATGTGGGACTTTTCATTAGGGAACCGAGACACACAGGCCGGCCAAAGGGCCGATCACGCTGCATAAAGGCGTCTCGCTGTCCCGCTGATATAGAGCAGTTCGGGCGAAAGTCCAGATGGGTCCTTCGAGACGCGTCTTCGACGGGCTTCGCTCGCTCAGCCGCTCCTCAGGATGAGCGGGCCTGAAGAATGGATCGTACGCAAGATCCGCTCATCCTGAGGAAGGACTGAGCAGCCCTCTTGGGCTGTCGAAGGCCTGTCTCGAAGGGCCCGCAGCTAAGCCGGAGAAACCACCCCTTGTTCCACGTGGAACATCGTAGCCCCACCGCCCACACCCTCGAACAAGCCCGCCTCGGTGGCCGTCATCCAAACCTGCCCGCGCCCTTCGAGCCGACGGAACAAGGCCGCCCGCCGCCCTGGATCGAGATGCGCCGCGACCTCGTCCAGCAACAGGATCGGCGGCGCTCCGCGCCGAGCCGCGACCAGATTGGCATGCCCAAGCACCAATCCCAGCAGCAATGCCTTCTGCTCGCCCGTCGAGCTGCGCGCCGCCGGCTGCTTCTTGGCCCGGTGCATAACGGCGAGATCCTGCCGATGCGGTCCCTCGGTCGCTCGCCCAGCGGCCGCATCGCGCCCGCGATTTCCCCGCAGCACCGCCTGGAGGTCGCCCCCGCTCCATCCCTCCAACCGCAATTCCGCCCGTGCGAACCCATCCTCCGGGCTCTCCTCCAGTGCTTCGTCCAACGCTGTCACCGTGCGCCCCCGTGCCTCGGCCAGCGCCGCACCATGCTCGGCCATGCCGGCCTCCAGCGCGCCCAGCCAATCGGCATCCGCCCCGTCGGGCTCGGCAAGCAACTTCGTCCGCGCCCGCATCGCCGCCTCATACCGCGCCGCATGGTGGGCGTGCCCCGGCTCCAGCGCCAGCACCAGCCTGTCGAGGAATCGCCGGCGGTCCCCCGCCGGCCCGCTGAACAGTCGGTCCATCGCCGGGGTAAGCCACAGCACCGCGCACCATTGCGCCAGCGTGTTGACCGCCGCCGCGGCGCCATTGACCCGCACCAGCCGCCGCTCTGGAGCCGTCGCCAGCGTGCCCGTGCCAAGCTGCGTGTCTCCATCGGTGCCGCTCAGCGTTGCCGCTACCCCGAACCCGCCAGCGCCCTCGCTCCGCGCCATTTCCCCCAACGCCGCCCCGCGCAGGCCCCGGCCGGGCGCCAGCAAGGACACCGCCTCCAGCACATTGGTCTTGCCCGCCCCATTGTCGCCGCTCAGGCATACGAACCCTGCCCCCGGCGACACAGTCACCGCGCCGTACGAACGGAACTCGGTCAAGGTGAGCCGGGAAAGGATCATGAAGAGAGCTCGGTTTGGTTAGAAGCGAGAGCCGGCACGCTCCCCATCAACCTGCCGCGGCGATGCGCTCCCGGGCGGCCGGCGCCCGCGCCCAGCGCACCGCCAGAAGAACCAGCCCGATCGACAGCGGAACGTCACCGAAGGTGGTATAAAACAGCCACACGTCGGTGGTCGTCACCCGGACCACCACGAAGTTGGCCAGCGCCATGGCCAGGCCGGTCAGCCCCATGCCGATCGCCAGCCGGCGTTCGTCGACATCGGTATAGGCCAGATAGCGATTGAGCCCGGCCCCCAGCTTGCGCCCCTTAAGCAACAGCCCGTCGCCCAGGAAGCAGGCGGCACCAATCAGCCCGACGATTGTCGACCTTTGCTTGATCAGCTCATCGTTCTCGAAGGCAATCGCGAACCCCGCCGAGATCAGCATCATGACGATGCCGAACAACGCCAATCCGCCCAGCAGGTCCACCTTCACGAAGCGTTGGGCAACGACCAGAGCGATGCCGACCGCGGCCCCCACCAGCGCCGCGGTCTTCAGGTCGGTCATCTTGGCAACGACGAAGAACAGGAGGCCCGTCGCGATGTCGACGATCAGCGGCACCTTGTTCCGGCGCAACTTGTCGGTGTCGTAAGCAGCCTGGCCGTCCGCATTCTTCTGGCTAATCATCTTCGCCATGCGCGGGGGATAAGCGATCGTTCGGCCGGGATGGCTTTCGTGAACCAGCGTGCCATCCACGCGCACGGCGATCCCGACACTGCTCAGGCTGATGTAGCCGGCCTCGACTTCGACCTGGCGTCCGTCAGCCAGGGTCGCGCACAGCCGATGATTGCGGACGGCCTCTGGACCGCTCGCCGGGGTCGCATCGGACGCGACTTCCCGGCCGTCGATAGTCAATGTGGTGAACAGGCCGCCAAGCCGCGCATCCATCAACACGAGGCCTTGCGCCGAGCCGATGCGGAAGGACCTTTTGTACAGCCAGACGCGAGGGCCCGGCGCAGGCGTTGGCACCTCGCTCACCGGCGGATCAGACCCGCATCGGCATCAGCACATAAAGTGCCGAACTCTTGTCGTTCTCGCGGAGCAGTGTCGGCGCCGCCGCATCGGACAGATGCACCTCGACGCTGTCACCCTCGATCTGCCCGAGGATGTCGAGCAGATAGCGAGCATTGAACCCGATTTCGATATTGTCGGCGCCGTAATCCGCCGCCAGTTCCTCGGCCGCGGTGCCATTCTCCGGACTGGTCACCGACAAGGTCACGCGGTCGCGATCGACCGCCATCTTCACCGCGCGCGTTTTCTCGCTGGCGATGGTCGACACCCGGTCGACGCTCTGCGCGAAGGTCTTGGGATCGAGCTTGAGCAATTTGTCGTTCGCGGTCGGGATGACCCGGTTATAGTCGGGGAAGGTGCCGTCGATCAGCTTGCTGGTCAGCACCGCATGGCCGAGCACGAAGCGCACCTTGGTCGCCGACAGCGACATTTCGACGGTGCCGTCGACCTCGTCGAGCAGCTTGCGCAATTCCGTCACGCACTTCTTGGGGATGATGATGTCGGGCATGCCGTCGGCGCCGTCGGGCTTGGCCACGGTGACCCGCGCCAGACGGTGGCCATCGGTCGCCGCCGCCTTGAGCATGTCGTCCGCCACGTGGAGGAAGATGCCCATCAGATAATAGCGTGTTTCCTCCGACGAGATGGCGAAGCGCGTCTTGTCGACGATCTGGCGCAGCGTCGCCGCGGGAAGCTCGAACTTGGTTGGCAGATCCCCCTCGGCAATCACCGGAAAGTCGTCGCGCGGCAGGGTCGACAGATTGAAGCGGGCGCGCCCGGCATTGACCTGCATCTTGCCGTCCGCCGCGGCCAGTTCGACCTGGCTGCCCTCCGGAAGCTTGCGCACGATGTCGAACAAGGTGTGCGCCGACACGGTGGTGGCCCCTGGCTGCGACACGTTCGCGGCGACGCTTTCGTCGACCTGCAGGTCCAGGTCGGTGGCCATCAGCCGGATGGAGCCGTCCTCGCGCGCTTCCAGCAGAACGTTGGACAGAATGGGAATGGTGTTGCGCCGTTCCACGACCGACTGGACGTGGCTCAGGCTCTTCAACAAAGTGGATCGTTCAATCGTCGCCTTCATGGCCGTGGTGACCCCTTGCCCCGTTGCTTGTCCAAACCCGCCGCGCGCCACGAACCCGCGTGCTGGCGGCTTGGAGCGTCGTTATAGCGAGGCGACCCGGACGTGCCAGTGCCAAGACGCGATCAGTTGTGATTGCTTTCAGCCAAATGCGGCGGCGCATTCCCGGCCGTCATGGCAAGGAGCGAGGCCGTGCCAAATCTTGCGCCGCCCACAACCCCAGGCCGTACGAGCTTTCCGTCAGGGATCGACCTCCTGAGCAGGCGCCATCCCGGTCAGCAAGTGGAGCTCGGCAAGCGTTTGCGTCACCGCAATCTCCAGCGCCGCCAGCGCAGGAAGCAGCGAGCCGCCGGCTTCGGCATCATGCTCCACCTGTCTGGCCGCCGCCCCGACCAGCACGCCGCCGATGCTGTACGCCGCGCCTTGAAGGCTGTGCGCCTGGTTCTCGACCCCGGCGACATTGCCGAGGTCGGCGCAGGCGCGAATGGCGGCGGGCCGCTCCTGCAGTTCGCCGATGAACAGGTGAAGCAACCGGTCGAGCCGGTCGCGGCCCAACACGCTTCGTATCTCGCTGAGCTGGGTTTCGTCGAACGCCATTCGCGCCAGCACATCGGCCGGCGGTCCGGCGGGGAAGCAGCCGCTTTCGGTGGCCATTTGCACTTCCGCTACCATCTGCTCGTCCCCTCGCTGGAACGAAAGGGATACGGCATCGGCCATTCGCTGGCGCGCATCAGCGCGTCCAAAGCGGCGCTTCCTTCACCAACGCCGATCAGGGCAAACCGGGACTTAACGCATCCGTTACGGACAGACTGGCAGCACCGGCGAAATCCTGATCAGCCTTCGGCCGCCGCCGTTTCAGCCTCGCGCGATGGCAAAAAGTCGCGTGCCAGCCGCCCGGCCGCCAGGAACATCAGCAACGCCGCCAAGGCATAAAGCGTCGTGACGGTCATCACCGAATAACGCAGCGCTTCCTCGCCATATCGTGCGGTAAGCGCGTCGGAGATCATGCCGATCACCGCCGTACCCAGGCCAAGCCCCACCAGATTGTTGATGAACAGGAACAAGGCGGACGCGGTCGCTCGCATTTCCGGCGGCACCATCCGTGTGACCGCCGTTACCACCGGCCCGAGCCAAGCCAGTCCAAGCGCTCCCGGAATCAGCAACAGCAAAGACGACAGCAACAGGTTCTGCACGGAAAAAGCAATGTAATAGGCCGGCAAAGTGATCGCGAAGGCGACGGCCGGAACGAGGGCGTAGCCGCGCGGGTGGGCATTCCCCAACCGGTCGCCGAGCACGCCGCCAACCCAGATGCCGGTGCACCCGCCGACCAGCGCCACGGCGGCGAAAATCAGCGACCGATCAACCAGTCCCAGGTTGTAACTTCGCGCCAGGAAACTCGGGATCCAGAACGCCAGGCCGTAGGACACCATGCTGGCCGTGCCCGCGCCAAAGGCGAGCAACCAGAAGCCGGGCTTGCTGCCCAGCGTCCGCAGCACCACGCCAAGCGATGGCGGGGCAACCCGCGGGCCTTCGTCCAGCCGCCCGTGTCCGGGCTCGCGAACGATGAACTTGAACAATGGCGCGAACAAAAGCCCGAGGATGCCGATTGCGATGAAGGCGAAGCGCCAGTCCACCCGTGCTGCCAGCAATCCGCCGAACAGCACGCCGAGCGCCGAGCCGATGGGGATGCCGAGCGAGAAGATCGCGAGGGCGCGCGCGCGCCGCTTGGGCGGATACAGATCGGAGATCAGCGAGTAAGCCGGTGCAACGCCCGCCGCTTCACCCACACCAACGCCCATCCGGGCGAGGAACAATTGCCAGAAATTGCCGGCCAGCCCGCATGCTGCGGTCATCAGGCTCCACAGCGCCAGGCCGATGGTGATGATCCAGCTGCGATCGCGGCGGTCCGCCAGCATCGCCAGCGGGATCGCCAGGAACGTGTAGAAGAAAGCGAAAGCCGCTCCGCCCATCCAGCCAAGTTGCGCGTCGCTGAGCTTGAGGTCGCCCTTGATCGGCTCGGCGAGGATGCCGATGATCTGCCGGTCGACGAAGTTGAGCGCATAACAGGTCACCAAAGCGGTCATTACCAGCGCACGGTTGCGAACCTTGTGGTCCGTCGTCGCTTGCGCCGTGTCGGCTGTGGCATCCATCATGCGTGTCTCGTCCCCATTGTCAGGCCCGCAGGCTAGCCGCGTCTCGGGGACCGCGCCAGTGGCCACGGCGTATTTGGCTTGCCGGCATGCGACTTAGGAGAGTTCCCGCACTAGGACGGCGAACGCCTCGACATCCTCCGCGTCGTGATACAACCCGATCCCGACCCGAAGGACGTTCCCTCGGACATCCGTGACGCACCCGCGCTCCGCCAATGCCTGCTGCCACTCCGCCGCGCGCGCATCGCGGAACGCCAGGAACCGCGCGCCGGACTCAGCCGCAGGCGGGTTCAGCAACTCGGCCTCGCCCAGCACGCTGTCCGCCACCGCCGCGATCAACTGCTCCTGCAGCCCGCGCACATGCTCGGACACCCGCGTCGTGGTCCAGCCTTCCGTCGCCAGCATCGCCCGAACCGCGTTAAACCGGTACAGCGCCGACGGGTCGAATGTCGCGCCCATGAAGCGCATCGCGTCGGGCGCATAACCGACCCGGCCCGGGGGCAAGGTGAGGTCCTCGAATTCGGCATACCAGCCGGTTACCGGCGGCCGAGGCCCGAACCCCGGCGGGCAGTGCATCAGCCCGATGCCCTCCCCCGACATCGCATATTTGTACCCGCCGGCCAGGAAGAACAGGCGGTCGGCCAAACCAGCTTCTCCCAGTGGCTCGGGTTCCGCCATGAAGCTGTGATAGCCGTCGACCACCACCCACGGCCCCTCCGGACGAGCAACCTCCGCCAGCGACTGCAAGGCGCGAAACCGCCGTCCGCTGCCGAACAGGATCTGGCTGACCAGCATCAGGTCATGCTCGTCCGCTTGCGCTGCCGCGACGAACCGCCGGTCCAGCGTCTCCGCCGGCTCAGTCGCAACCACCGTCAGCACGATCTCGCCGTCTTCGGCCCAGCGCGTGAATTGCCGCCGGGCCGAGTGAAACTCGCCATCCGTCGACAGCACCCGCAGCGCCCGGCCCGCTCGCCGAGGCACCGCTGCCGCCAGCCGCACCAAAAAATCATGCGTATTGGCTGCGAAAACCACCGCATCGGGCATGCTGGTGCCGAGTTCGTCGGCGACATGGCGCTGCGCGTGGGGCCACACCTCGCCCATCACCCGGTTCCACTTGCCGTCAGCCAGCAGCGCGGCATCATCCCAGCATGCGATCTGCCCATCACGACTGACGTCGGGCCACAGATGATGCGAGTGCGCCGCCATGTGCAGCCGTCCCGGCATCGCACGGAGCGAGCGCGAGAACAGATGTTTGCCGCTCACAGCTCGGTCCGTAGCGACCACAGTTCCGGAAAGGCGCGCTTCTCCAGTGTGGACTGGAGGTAACTCGCTCCAGCCGATCCGCCAGTGCCCATCTTATTGCCGATGATGCGCTCCACCGTGACCACATGCTTGTGCCGCCACCCAGCCAGCGCATCGTCGACGTCGACCAGTTTCTCGGCCAGTTGATACAGTTCGAACCAGCGTTCGCTGTCCCGGTACACCGCCAGCCAGGCGGCGGCGCGCGGTGCGCCCTCGCTCGCATCCAGTCCCGCCCGGTTCAGCGCCGCGTTGGCGACGTCCCAGAGGCTCGGGGCCGCGAGCGCCTCGCTCAGCGCATCATGCTCGGCGGACCCTTCATGATATTTCAGGAACCGGGGATCCTTTATCCCCAGCCGATATTCCAGCTCGCGAAATTGCGCCGACTGAAAGCCCGACGACGTTCCCAGTACATCACGAAAGGCCGCATAATCGACCGGGGTCAGCGTCGCCAGCACGTCCCAGGACAGCGTCATTACCGACTGGATTCGGCTGACCCGCGACAGCGCCTTATAAGCCGGCGCGAAACGATCGGCCTCGACCAGCGCGATCGCCAGCCGCACCTCGTGCAGCATTTGCTTGAGCCACAGTTCCTTGGTCTGGTGAATGACGATGAACAGCAATTCGTCATGCAGCGTCGACAGCGGCTGCTGTGCGCCCAGCAAGTCACCGAGCTGAAGGTAATCGGCATAGCTCATGCCGGCAGGGGTTGCGGTCATGGAATGGTGGTTACGCGCTTCCGCGGAGGCGCGCCACCATCAGCCGTCGCGCGAAGACGACTAAGGCCGCCCGCCACCGGACTGCGGCGGTGCTCCGCCACCGGCACCATTGACCACGCCGATGTTGCCGAAGATCTCGTCGAAGAAGCTGTTACGCCGGCCAAGCGTCGGCGTCTGCTTGCCGTAAGGATTGACGTTGACCACCAACTCGCGCCCGGTGCGGTCGATCGTCGACACATTGCCGGCCTGGTCGAACTTCACCCGCATCACCGTCTGGTCCATGACGCGAGGCTTGCGAAACGCATAGGTGCTGGTGGAGCGGGAGACATAATACCAGGTGCTCTGGTCGAACTCGCCGGTGAAGGTCGGCCGCCCGAGTGTTTTCTCGACCGAAGCCTTGTTGTCGACGCCCGGCTGGATCGACGCGGAGAGCTGCGGATCGGCGATGTAGCCGCGCTTTTCGCGATAACCGGCGCAGCCCGCAACAAGCGTACCCGCCACTAATACGGCGAGGAGGCGAGAGGTCGAAAGGGCGTTCATGGCACTGGTGCTCCGGCAAGCGGCGCAAAGGACAGGCCTTGCGCCGGAAAGTTGCCGCCTCAATATGCTTCGGCGGGCCGATTGCCAACTACGCGCCTTTGCCTGAACGGAGAATAAACCCATGCGCTCGCTAATGGCGATGTTCCGGAGCGAGCCGCGGGTGGCCCGCCCGCTCTACGATCAAGTTGTTGCAAAGGCCCGCGCGCCGCATTGGTACCGGGCAGGCGGCGTGCCCGACACCCTCGACGGCCGCTTCGCCGCGCTCGCCACCTTGCTCGCTTTGGTCGACCTGCGGCTGGAGCGCGGCGGCGACCTTGCCCACCGCGCTTCGGTCAGCCTCGCCGAATGCTTCATCCAGGATATGGACGGCGAGTTGCGACAGATCGGCATCGGCGATCCGGTGATGAGCAAACGGGTCGGCAGCATGGTCGGCTCACTCGGCGGTCGAGTCGGAGCCTGGCGCCGGGTCATCGACGGCGAGGAAAGCTGGGAAGCGGTCGTGGCCCGCAGCCTCTACCGCGAACAGCCGGTTACTCCGGAAGCCTCGGCGCATGCGCACAAGGAACTCCGCGCCTTCTGGGCCGCGCTTGAAGCGCGCACCGATGAAGCGCTGATCGAAGGAACCCTGCCGTGAGCGACTTCGCCCACCATCTGTCCTTGGGCCAAGTTCGCGACGGCGACCGCCTCGACCTCCACGCCGACGACAGCGAGCGCGCCGCTGTGGCCGAGCGCCTGCGCCTGCCCTCGCTTGCCCGCTTCGATGCCCAGGCCAAGCTCGCCCGCGACGGCGATACCGTCCGCGCCACCGGCCGCATCGTCGCCGCGCTCGAGCAAAGCTGCGTGGCCACTGGCGACCCGGTCCCCGCCCATCTCGACGAACCGTTCGAGATCCTCTTTCGCAAGCCACCGGTGGTCGACGCCGATACCGAAATCGAGCTCAGCGAAGACGATTGCGACGTGGTCTTCCACGAAGGCACGATCATCGACCTGGGCACCGCCTTGGCCGACACTCTCGCCCTCGCCCTCGATCCCTACCCGAGAAGCCCCCAGGCCGAAGATGCGCTGAAAGAAGCCGGCGTCCTCAGCGAAGACCAGGCCGGCCCGTACTCCGCTCTGGCGGCAGCGCTGAAGGGGCGGCTGGCGGAATAGGCAGGACCGAAGTCGATCGGCATAGTGCATCTGGACAACACAGGAGGTCCCATGCCCAAAGTCGATCTTGGTGCGATCCCGCAAACCAATCGCACCGGCTATCCCGCGCCGTTCAGCCAGGAGGTCGAGGGCCGCTGGTACCGTCGCCTGTCGCCGCCGTGCGAGCTACGGGCCTTTGGGGCGAGCCATGTCGTGTTGAAGCCGGGTGCCTGGTCCAGCCAGCGACATTGGCACGACGGTGAGGACGAGATGGTGATCATGCTTTCCGGTGAGGCCGTGCTGATCGAGGACGACGGCGAGACGGTGATGCGCGCGGGGGATATCGCCGCCTTTCCCAAGGGAGTCCGCAACGGCCATCACCTGATCAATCGCAGCAGCGACGCAGACTGCGTGTTCGTGGCACTAAGCGGAGGAACTCGCACCGGCGGCGGTTACGCGGACATCGACATGCTGTTCACGACCGATGATCGCTACATCCGAAAGGATGGGACACCCTACGAAACAAATGGCGGGCAATCATTGCGCCGGTGATTGGCCGCGATGCCGCCTGAGTTGGAGTTCAAGCAATATTGGCAGCCTTAATCCGGCCTGGCATCCGCCTGCCGCGTATCGCCCTGCAACAAGCTTGCCCCCCGCCTGCGCGGGGGGGACAGGCTCAGAACGGGACGTCGTCGTCCAGGTCGCTGTTGAACGCCGCTGGCTGCGGACGAGATGGGGCCGTGCCGCTCTTGCCGCCGCCATAGCCGCCCGAGCCGAAGCCGCCATCGTCGAAGTCGCTTCCGCCGCCGCCCGCGCGCTGCCCGCCGCCATAGCCGCCACCACCGCCGCCGCTGCCTTCACCGCGGCCGTCGAGCAGCACCATTGAGCTGTTGAACTGGCGCAGCACGACGTCCGTCGAATACCGGTCGTTGCCGGACTGGTCCTGCCACTTGCGGGTCTCAAGCTGCCCCTCGAGGTACACCTTGGAGCCCTTTTTCAAATATTGCTCGGCGACCTTGGCGAGCCCTTCGGAAAAGATCGACACATTGTGCCATTCAGTCTTTTCCTTGCGCTCGCCCGAGGCCTTGTCGCGCCAATTTTCGGACGTCGCCAAGCTGAAGCTGACCACCTTGCCGCCATTGGCGAAGCTGCGCGCCTCCGGGTCCTTGCCCAGATTGCCGACCAGAATGACCTTGTTGACGCTGCCTGCCATTTGAAAACCCTTCGCTTACAATCCCGCAGCGACGGCTATCCAGTAGGTCGCTCCCGCCGCGAGGTAAGCCAAGGCGAACAGATATCCAACCATGAAAGCGGGCCACTTCCACCCATTGGTCTCTCGCCGGGTCACCGCGATGGTTGAAATGCACTGCGGGGCGAACACGAACCACATCAAAAATGCCAGCGCGGTCGGCAGAGTCCACCGCCCCTGCAGCCGTTGCTCCAGCGTCTGCGTCATCTGGCTCTCGTCCGACTGGTCGATCGCATAGACCGTCGCAATGGCGCTCACCGCCACCTCGCGTGCCGCCATCGACGGCAGCAGCGCCAACGCGATGTCATGGTTGAAGCCAATTGGCGCGACCACGACCTCGATCCCGCTGGCGATCTTGCCGGCGATCGACACTTCGCTCTGCTTCTGTCCCGGCCCGGCCTGCGGGAAGGAGGCCAGCGCCCACAGGATCACCGTCGTCACCAGAATGATCCCACCGGCGCGCTTGAGGAAGATCAGCGCGCGCTGCCATAGGCCCAGGGCCACGTCCTTGAACGCGGGCATCTGATACTTTGGCAATTCCATCAGGAACGACGAGGATCCGCCCTTGGCCACCGTCTTGCGCAGCACCAGCGCCGCGATCAACGCGCCCAGTACGCCCGCCACATACAGTCCGAACAATACGAAGCCCTGTAGGCCCACGCCGCCCATGATCGTGCGATCCGGAATGAACGCTGCGATGATCAGCGTGTACACCGGCAGCCGCGCCGAACAGGTCATCAACGGCGCGACCAATATGGTCGTCAGCCGGTCATGCTCATTGTCGATGGTGCGCGTCGCCATGATGCCGGGTACGGCACAGGCAAAGCTCGACAGCAAGGGAATGAAGGCTCGCCCGGACAGGCCGGCGCGGCTCATCAGCCGATCCATCAGGAACGCCGCGCGCACCATGTAGCCGGTGCCCTCCAGCAGCAGGATGAACAGGAACAGGATCAGGATCTGCGGCAGGAACACGATCACCGCGCCGACTCCGCCGATCACGCCGTCGACCAGCAGCGATCGCAGCAGTCCCTCTGGTAGAACGCCGCTCAGCCAGCCGCCGACCGCCGTAAACAGGCTTTCCACCAGCGCGATCGGCGCCTCGGACCAGGCGAACACCGCCTGGAACATGGTGAACATGACCAGCGCCAGGATGATCGGCCCCATGATCGGGTGCAGCAGGAAGCGGTCGAGCCGGTGGGTCCAGCGCCGCACCGGGGTTTCGCTAACGATCGCCGCGTCCGCGATACGTCGCGCGTCCCGCTGCAGTTCGGCCAGATCCGGCGTTGTCGCCAGCATCGGCTTGCGCGGCGAGACCAGCAGATGCGACAATGCCTCGCGCAGTGGCTCGACGCCCTTGCGCCGCACCGCCACGGTTTCCACCACCGGTACCCCGCCCAGCGCCGCACTCAGCCGTTCGGCCGACAGGTCGAGCCCATCGCGCCGCGCCATGTCAATCATGTTGAGCGCGATCACCGCCGGATGACCCAGCGCGAGCAATTGCAGGGCGAAGCGCAAATGATTGTCGAGGTTCGAAGCATCCACCACGATGATCAGCGCGTCGGGGCGGCGCTCGCCCTCTAGCCGCCCCAGCAGCACGTCGCGGGTTACCGCCTCGTCGGGGCTCCCGGGGTCCAGCCCATAAGCGCCGGGCAGATCGACCAACTCGACGGGCCGGCCGTCAGCCAGCACGGTCTTGCCGCTTTTGCGCTCAACGGTGACGCCGGGGTAATTGCCCACCTTCTGGCGAGCGCCGGTAAGCGCGTTGAACAACGCGCTTTTGCCGGCATTAGGGTTGCCGACAACCGCGACGAGAGGCGCCGGGTTCATCGCTCAAAACCTTGTAGACGAAAGATAAATGTCAGCCGTTATTGGCTGGGATCACCTGAATGGCGCGTGCATGCGTGCGGCGGATAGCGACCGTCATGCGCCCGACCTTGACCGCCAGCGGATCACGCCCAAACGGACCCGAGTGAAGTGGCTCGACCACCACGCCCTCGTCGAATCCGAAGTGCTTGAGTCGGGAGGATTCCGCTGCGTCCAGCACCGACCAGTCGATGCGTTGAATACGCCCACGCCCACCCATCTCGATGCTATCGAGAGGCCGGGCGAAACTCGCATTGGGTGCCATCGCAGTCATTATTGATTGTCATTAGCAATAAGGATCGGCCTTGGCGAATCCTTTTTGCGAAAGGTTCGCAACATAGCTTTATCCCGCGGCCTGCCACTGAGGAACGCACCCTCAAGCAGGCGGATACCGCAACCTACCCAAAAACCGCGACACACTCGGCCGCCGCAATTTGTCCCCAGACAAGCCCGACTTCCACTTTTCGAACGCCATCACATTGTCGATCCGCCGGTCGAGAAACGCCGCCGTTTCCGCCTGATCGTCGCTCTGGTCGCCAAGCCACGCGAGCAAGGTCGACCCATACACCGCCGACAGCGTCAGCCGCTTGGAATAATGGTTGAAGTCGGTTGCCGTGTCGCCGGCCAGCCGCCACACGATGTCTGCGCTCCGCCAGCCGATACGGGTCGCCCGAATCACATTCTGCGGCATCGCCAGGATCGCCATGGCACGGCGCACCGCTTCCTTGGCCGGCCGCATCAGCTCGAACCGCCGCCACAGCATCTTGCGAATCCGCGCCCTTATCTTCATCGTCGCCACGCGCTCGGGTGGAAACTCTTCCTCCAGCGCGCGGTCGATCCCCTGGATGTACAGGTCGATCAGCCCCATCGCATCCTTGGGCGCCGCCAATCGCGCCTGCGCCGGGTCGATGCCCAGGCTGTCCGCCGCCGCTTCCACCGCGGTTTCGGCCCAGCCATCGAACGCCGCATTGTCGCCGATCGCCAGCGCCAATTGCTGCCGGATTTGCTCGAGCGGGCTGACCTGTTCCATCGCTCTCAATTGGTCGCTCGGGCGCCGGGACGCAAGCGTACCAGCACAAGGGCGGTAGCGATCGCCACCGCGCCGATCACGTCGGTCAGGCTCAAGGTCTCGCGGTACACCAGCCAGCCGATCGCTGCCGAGATTGCCGGTTGGGTCAGCAGCGCCAGCCCGACCACGAGCGGCGGCACCACGCCCAGCGCATAGACCAGCAGGCCCTGCCCGATCACCTGGCTGCCGATCGCCAGCATCAGCACCGGAGTCCAGGCGCCCGGCATGATCCGCTCGCCCAGCACCCACGCCAGGGGCAGCAAGGCCGCCGCGCCGACCGCGCTGGCCGCCACAAGCGTGGGCAGCGGCTGAAGCGCCCCGCGCGCCCGCTCGATCCCGATCAGGTAGAAAGCGTAAAGAATGCCCGCGACCAGCGACAGCAGGTCACCGTGGAGGTAGCGCGTCGAAAGTTCAGCACTGCCTGCCATCAGCAAGGCGCAGCCAAGCGCCGCCAGCAGTAGCGCCGCGCCCTGCAGCCGGCTCGGCCATGCCCGCGCCAGCCACAGCCCCCAGGCGGCGAAGGCAAAGCTCGATATGTTGCCGAACAGGGTTGCATTGCCCAGCTTGGTCAGCCGGATGCCGGCGTGCCACGCCGCCAGATCGGCTGCGAAGAACAAGGCGCTTACCGCCACGATCCCCGCCAGCCGCGCCCCCGGCCACCGCAGCGGCTGCCCCGCACCCCAGGCGATCGCGACCAGGAACGGCACCGCCAAAGCCAAACGCCAGAACCCCGCCGCCGTCGCCCCCACATCGGTCAGCCGCACCAGCCACGGCCCGAACGCCAGAGCGACATTGCCGATCAGCAAAGCGGCGAACGCGAAGCGGTGAGAACGTGCTGGCATGTGGCGGCCTTAGCCGCACATGCCACATGGCCACCAGTTCCCCGGCGCACGCCGGGACCCAGCCGCCGCAGTGGCGCGCAATGGCACCCGCTGGACCCCGGCGTGCGCCGGGGAACAAGGAACCCTCGCCGGTTCGGGGCCAACCGCCTTTCACAACGCGCAAGCACCCCTACATACCGCCCATGACCAGCCTCTTCACCCCATTAGCTCTCGGCGACATCGCCCTTCCCAACCGCATATTGATGGCGCCGCTCACCCGCGGCCGCGCCACCAGAGAGGGCGTGCCGACCGCCATCATGGCCGACTATTACGCCCAGCGCGCCTCGGCCGGCCTGCTCATCTCCGAAGCCACCGGCATCAGCCGCGAAGGCCTCGGCTGGCCTTACGCGCCCGGGCTGTGGACCCCCGAACAGGTCGAAGGCTGGAAGCCCGTCACCGATGCCGTGCACGCCGCCGGCGGCCGAATCGTCGCGCAGCTGTGGCACATGGGCCGGATCGTGCACTCCGATCTCGGCGGCGGTCAGCCGGTCAGTTCCTCGGCCACCACCGCGCCGCACAAGGCTCATACCTACGGGGGCAAGAAGCCCTATGAGGAGGCCCGCCCCGCGACCCTCGACGACATCGCCCGGATCATCGACGATTACGCCCACGCCACGCGCAACGCGCTCGCGGCGGGCTTCGATGGCGTGCAGCTCCACGCCGCCAACGGCTATCTGATCGATCAATTCCTGCGCGACGGCGTCAACCATCGCGAAGACGCTTACGGCGGCCCGATCGAGCACCGCGTCCGCCTGCTCCGCGAAGCCACAACCGCGATCATCGCCGAGGCCGGCACCGGCCGCACCGGCGTTCGCTTGTCACCCAATGGCGAGGTGCAGGGCGTCGACGACAGCAAGCCGCTGGCCACCTTCACCGCCGCCGCCGCCGAGATCGAGGCGCTTGGCGTACCCTGGCTCGAACTGCGCGAGCCCCGCCCGGACTCGACCTTCGCACCCGGTTCGGCCGATCAGATCGCCCCGCATATCCGCGAAGCCTATACCGGCGCGCTGGTGCTCAACTCCGATTATCTCGGTTCGACTGCCTCGGCCGCGCTGGAAGCCGGCGCCGCCGACGCGATCAGCTTTGGCCGCCCCTTCATCGCCAACCCCGACTTGGTCGAGCGCCTGCGCCGTCCCGACGCCCCGCTCAACGAGCCCAACCCGAAAACCTTCTACAGCCAGGGTTCGGAGGGCTACACCGATTACCCGCTGCTGCCGGAACAGCAGGCCGCCTGAGCGATTGGTTTGTTGGCGAACATGACAAAGGCGGACACGGATATGCGCAGAACCACCATGGGCTGGACGGCAGCGGCGATCGGGGGCTCGCTGCTCGGTCTCGGCATCGCTTACGTGCTGCGTGAGAAGGCCACGCCGGGGCCGGAATATCGCGTGTTGGTCAGCGAGAACGATTTCGAGATCCGCTCCTACCCCGCGATCACCGTTGCGGAAACGGTCATTCACGGACCGCGCAAGGTCGCCCTCAGCCGCGGCTTCAAGGTGCTGGCCGACTACATCTTCGCCAAGTCGCGCACCGGTGAAAAATTGGAAATGCGCGTCCCCGTGTTCCAGGACTCCGGCAACCCGATGGCCAGCGACCCGCCCTTGTTCGACGACAGCGTGGAGGGCGGCTGGCGCGTGCGCTTCACCATGCCCGCGGACGATCCCGAGGTTCTGCCTTCACCGCCCCGCGGCGTGTCCCTGTTTCAGATTCCGCCCCGCCGAATGGGCGCGATCCGCTTTTCCGGAGTTGCCGACGACGACAAGCTCGCTGCGGCAGAGGACTCCCTGCGCGGCTGGCTCGCCCGCCGCGGCGAGAATGCCGTCACCACCGAGCCTGAATACGCCTTTTACAACAGCCCTATGATCCCACCGATGCTGCGGCGAAGCGAAGTCCTGCTTCCATTGGCTTGAGGCGACCTCACTTCCCCCTTCCGCCGGAGCGGCAGGGGGAGCTTGCCAGAGGCAAGCGAGGGAGGGCCTGTGGCGTGAACTCACTTCAACCGGCCCTCCCCCTCGCCGCTTCGCGTCTCTCCCCTCCCGCTCCGGCGGGAGGGGGGTGAAAAGGCTTAGAACCGCCCCTTCAACGCCAACAACGCCAGCGCGGCCCGGGCCGCATCGCCGCCCTTGTCGCCCTGCGCCGGGTCCGCGCGGACGATCGCCTGCGCTTCATTCTCGGTCGTGAGGATGCCATTGCCGACCGCAATCCCGTCCATGGTCAACGCCATGACGCCACGCGCGCTCTCGCCGGCGACGATCTCGAAATGATAGGTCTCGCCGCGGAGCACCACGCCCAGCGCCACGTAAGCGTCATAGGCCCCGGCGTCCGCGGCGATGCTGATCGCGCCGGGTATCTCCAAGGCGCCCGGAACGCTGACCACCTCAACCTCGTGCCCGGCCTCCACGACTGCGCGCGTAGCGCCTTTCAGCAGCATGTCGTTCAGATGCGCATAGTAGCGCGCTTCGACGATCAGGACCTTGGCCACCGCGTCAGCCCTCCACCGGAATGCAGCGTTCCTCGACGATGGTCAGGCCGTATCCGCCAAGCCCAACCGGCGAGTGGCGGGTGTTGGTCAGCAGCACCATGTCGTGAATGCCGAGCGCCGCGAGCATCTGCGCGCCAATCCCGTAGCTCCGCAGGGCCTCACCTTCGTCGACCGCCTTGCCAGCGCGCCGATCGGCCGACCGCGACAAGGAGCCCGGCGTTGCCGCATGCAAGGTCACGATCACGCCCGATCCTTCATCCTCGATCATTCGCATCGCGCCCGCCAGCAAACCGCCGCGCGCATTGCGCTCGCCGAGCACGTCGGCGAACAGGTCCAGGCTGTGGACTCGCACCAGCACGGGCTTGGATGGGTCAAGGGGCCCTTTGACCAACGCCAACTGCTCGCCGCCGGACGCCTTGTCGCGAAACACCTGCGCCTGCCACTCGCCGCCCGACGGGCTGGTGAACATGCTGTCCGCCACCCGCTCGACCATATTGTCCTTCTTCAGGCGGTAGGCGATCAGGTCGCGGATGGTGCCGATCTTCAGGCCGTGCGTGCGGGCGAACTCGACCAGGTCGTCGAGCCGGGCCATGGTCCCGTCCTCGCGCATGATCTCGCAGATCACGCCGGACGGGTTGAGCCCGGCCAGCCGCGACACGTCCACCGCCGCCTCGGTATGACCGGCGCGCACCAGCACGCCGCCGGGCCGCGCGACCAGCGGAAAGACATGCCCTGGCGAGGCGATCTCGTCCGGCCCGTTGGCTGCATCGATGGCCACCGCCACCGTGCGCGCTCGGTCAGCGGCGCTGATCCCGGTGGTGACGCCTTCCCTGGCTTCGATGGACACGGTGAAGGCCGTCTCGTGCCGCATGCGGTTGGTGCGCGCCATTGGCGGCAGGTTCAGTTGCGCCACGCGCTCGGCGGTCAGCGCCAGGCAGATTAGACCGCGCCCGTGCCGCGCCATGAAGTTGATCGCGTCGGGGGTCGCCATTTGCGCGGGGATCACCAGATCGCCCTCATTCTCCCGGTCGTCATCATCCACCAGGATGAACATGCGTCCGTTGCGCGCTTCGTTGATGATTGCTTCAGGGCCGACCAGCACTTCGGACGTGCCGCCCTCGATCAGTTTCTCCAATCGCGTCAGCGTGTCAGCGGTAGGGTTCCAGTCCGCCGCGCCCAGCTTGCGCAGCGAATTGGCGTGAAGCCCCGCAGCGCGGGCAAGACCGGCGCGAGTTATCTCGCCGGTGTCGATGATAGCGGTCAGCCGCTCGATCAAAGATGTGCTCATATGACCTCTGTATCACACCACGATGTGACCAGCTAGCACATTATATCTCATTGCAGGCGCATTTCGGGCCGAGATCATCCGAACGAGATAACGCGCAAGCACATCGACCTCAACGTGCAATTGGCGTCCGACTTGGAGGTCGCCAAGCGTCGTCTGCTGCCCGGTATGCGGAATGAGGTTGATTGCGAAGTGCGTGCCGTCCTCAGAATCCCGCACCTCGTTGACGGTCAGCGACGCGCCATCCAGCGTGATCGAGCCCTTTGCGGCGATCATCGGACCAAGCGCCTCGTCAACCCGCACGCCCACCCGCCGGGAATCACCCTCCTGAGTAACACCGACCACTTCACCCAGGCCATCAACATGCCCGGTGACCATGTGCCCGCCAAGCTCGTCCCCCATGCGTAGCGCCCGCTCCAGATTGATCCGCGCGCCCTCCTGCCAGATCCCCTTCGCCGTGCGCGACACCGTCTCCCCGGACAGGTCCACCGCGAACCAGTCGGCGCCCTTGTCCACCACCGTCAGGCACACGCCGGAGCAGGCGATCGACGCGCCAAGATCAACGCTGGCCATGTCGAACGCGGTCCCGATCACGAGCCGCAAGTCGCCGCGCTGTTCTGCCGTGCGAACGGTGCCGATGTCGGTGATAATGCCAGTGAACATGTGGTGTCCTTCGATACGGGCCTTCGATACGCCTGCGGGCTACTCAGTTCCTACTCAGGATGAGCGGCTTGGGTAAAGTCGAGGGGTCCCTCAACTCCGCTCATCCTGAGTGCGGACCAAGCGGAGCGTAGCGCAGTCGAGGGGCGTGTATCGAAGGGATCCGCTCATAAACCTCAAGCCGGTCCACACCGAGCGAGCGCCCGTCCACCGCCTGCCACCGCCCATGCGCGTCAGCAATCGCGTCCAGCCCGCCGAGAAAGCCCACGCTCGACTTGCCCTCCCCGATCAGGATCGGCGCCCGGTAGAGGAGGATTCGGTCCACCAGATCGGCACGCAGAAACGCCGTCGCCGCGCCCGATCCGCCCTCCACCAGCAGATCGTTGACGTCATGAAGCCGGGCGATGTTCTCCGGCGAGCGAAGCATCTCCCACCCCTCAACCGCTTCTCCGCGGCTGAGCAAGGCCCGCCGCGGCGATCGTTCCTCCAAGCCGGGCAGCCGTACGTCCAGCCGCGGTTGGTCTGCAAGATACGTCCCCCGCCCGACCAAGATCATGTCGGCGTGCGCTCGCTCGAGGTGAACGTGCGCCCGCGCATCCTCGCCGGTGATCCACTTGGACTCGCCGGATGGAAGCGCGATCTTGCCGTCGATCGACAGCGCCAGCTTCAGCGTGACCCGAGGCCGCCCGAGCGCCAGCCGCGTCAACCACCCTGCCATGCTTTCGCGTGAAGCTTCCGCGGCCAGCCCGACCTCCACAAGCAGTCCGGCCTCGCGAAGCATGTCGAAGCCCTGCCCCGCCGTTCGCTCATCGGGATCCTCGATCGCCGCAACCACCCGCTTCAC
Source organism: uncultured Sphingomicrobium sp. (assembly GCA_964243335.1). GTDB lineage: Bacteria > Pseudomonadota > Alphaproteobacteria > Sphingomonadales > Sphingomonadaceae > Sphingomicrobium. Next base: position 142,245 of record CAXTED010000003.1, read on the forward strand.
GCCCGCATCCACAATCAGCTTCGCACAGGTTGGCCCGCGCACACTGCGATGCGCGCAAGGCTCCAGAGTCGTGAACAGGCTTGCTCCGGCCGCGCGGTCTCCCGCCTCGCCCAGCGCCACCGCCTCGGCATGCGGTCGTCCGCCAGCCGCCGTCGCGCCGCGCCCGATGATCTCGCCCGACGCATCCACGATCACGCAGCCGACATTGGGATTTGGTGCGGTTGTTCCGCGCGCTGCCGCGCCGAGCGCGACCGCCTGCGCCATCAAACCGGCGTCGTCACTCAATGCCGAGCTGCTTCTGCAGTTTCTGGAATTCCTCCTGCCGCGCCTTCACGGCTGCGGCGCGGGCTGCCTGATCCTTCTTCTGCTGGGCGATGATCTCCGCATCGCTGCGGTCGGCACTCCAGCTTTCGACATAAATCGTCTGGGGCGGGGGCATGGTGTTGATGGAGGAATCGACAAAGAAGATGATCACCACGATCGCGGTCGACAGCACTGCTAGCAAGGCGCCGATCAAATGGCCCCGATCGCGGTTGGTGAAGAATGCCTTGAAGTCGGCATAAGCCTTCTTCGGGCTCGACGGGGGAGGAAGCGCAGGCATGAAATCAAGATAGGGCTGGCGAGTGCCGCTCGCCAGCCCCCTTTCCGCCGCTTACTCTTCCAGTTCGAAACGCAGCGTGATCACCAGAGTGGTCGCCACCGGCGTGCCGCCCTCCTTCGCCGGTGCATAGCGCCACGCCCGTATCAGATGCGCCCGAGCAGCAGCCAGGAACTCGGAGTCGGCGGCGCCGACCGGCTCGACCGTCGTCACGCGCCCGTCAGGTCCGACCGACAGCCGAAGCCGAAGCACGCCCTCCTGCTCCATGCGCCGCTTGGACTCGGGATAGGGTGGACGCAGCCGGTCACCCGACGTCAGCAGCCTGGGCGCCGTTCGCGTGATCGCTGCCGGCGGTAGTGGATTTGGTAGCGGAGTAAGTAGCGGGCCTGGCACGGACTCGATGGCTTCCCCAACCCTGACCGTCGGTGTGGTCGGCTGCGGAAGGTCGATGGTAATCGGCCCATCGGGCATCGGCAGCACCACCGTGCGGATCGGCGTCGTCATGCTGGACACCGAGGGCTTGGGTTCGACCGTGGGCATCGGCTTTGGCGGTGGTGGCGGCTTGTCCACCGCCACTGGATAGACCTTCGTAATGACGATGTCCGGCGGTCCCGCCACCTCCATCCGGATAGCCATCACCGCGGCGAGGAGCGCGACATGGCCGGCAGCAATCAACAATAAGGTGGAGGGTGAGGGACGGCGAACAGGTCGGCGGTGCGCGGCATATGCAAGCATGATGGCCTCCTTCGAGTCGGAAGCTTGATGTTACATCATATCATTCATGAAGCAAGCTGCCGGTGAGCGCCGGGGAACGAAGAGGGAAAGCTACTCAGCTCCCCGCAACCGCCGCACTACCAACTCCCGGCCAAGCCGCTCCACCAACGGCCCCATCTCCGGCCCAGACTCACGCCCCGTCAGCGCCAGCCGAAGCGGCAGGAACAGCGCCTTGCCCTTGACCCCGGTGGCAGCCTTCATCCGATCCGCCATCTGCTTCCACGGCGCCTCCAACCAATCGATCTCCTCCGCAGCATCCGCCGCAGCGGCCACCACTGCCCGCTGCTCCGGCTCGAGCACCGACACCACCACCTCGCCGTGCAGCACCTCCAGCCAGTCCCGCGCGTTCTCAACCCGCGACAAATTGCCGCGCAGCAGCAGCCAGTCCGCTTCATTGAAGTCCGCCGGCAACCGCTCCCGCGCGGCCTCGAACGGCATCACGTGCAACAGCCGCGCGTTGAGCAATTCCACGTCGTGCAGGTCGAAATGCGCCGGCGCCCGCCCGAAATCGGCGAAGTCGAACCCCGCCGCCATCGTCTCTAGGTCCGCCGCCGGCTCGATCGGCTGCGACGTGCCCAGTCGCGCCAAGACGCCAAGCAAGGCCAAGGACTCGAGCCCCGCTTCGGCGATCTCGCCAACGCCAAGCGCGCCCAGCCGCTTGGACAATTTGCCTTCCGCCGCCACCAGCAGCGCCGAGTGCGCCATCGCCGGAGCGGGGGCACCAAGCGCGTCGAACATCTGCAGCTGCACCGCCGAATTGCTGACATGATCCTCGCCGCGGACGACATCGGTCACGCCCATCTCGACGTCGTCGATCACCGACGGCAGCAGATACAGCCACGAGCTATCTGCGCGCCGGATGACCGGGTCGGACAGCAGATGTGGGTCGAACTTCTGCTCGCCGCGCACCCGGTCCGTCCACGCGATCGGCCGATCGTGGTCGAGACGGAACCGCCAGTGCGGCGCGCGGCCTTCCACTGGCAGATTCTCGCCCTTGGGCCGCTCGTAGACCGGCGGCAATCCCCGCCCGAGCAGCACCTTGCGCCGCAGTTCAAGTTCCTCGGGCGTTTCGTAACAGGCATAGACCCGGCCAGCGTTCCGCAGCCGCGCGAAATCGCGCTCGTACAGAGCGAACCGCTCCGACTGCCGAACCTCGCCGTCGGGCACCAGACCAAGCCAGGCCAGGTCCGCACGAATGCCCTCGACGAACTCCTCACGCGACCGCTCGGCGTCCGTATCGTCAATCCGCAACAGGAAACGCCCACCATGCCGCCGCGCCCACAAGGCATTGTGCAAGGCCGTGCGAATATTGCCGACGTGGAGCCGCCCGGTCGGGGAAGGCGCGAAACGGGTCACAACGCTCATCGTCCAAACAACTCCACCCGCTCGGCCATGGCAGCGCGCATCAAAGCCTTGTCGTTGGTCGCCAGAGGCGATCCAGTCCGAAGCGCCAGTTCGAGATACGAAGCGTCATAGATGGTCAGCTTGTGCTTCACCGCCAACTCCCAAAGGTCACCAAACAGCACGACAGCCGACGTCGGCTCGGCCTCGATCGTCATCGCTTGCACGACCGACATGGCATCGCGCTCGCCGATCTCGTCGAGCCGATCGCGAATTCGCGCAAGCCGGATAAGATTGCCGACTTCGAGCAGCCAGTGCGCCGGCACGAGCACGCCACCATCCGACAATGCCCGGGCCAAGCCGGGCAAGGCATCCGATGTCTCGTCGTTGAGGAACAGCGGCCCAGTGGCAGAGGCGTCCAGTACGACCGTGGTCACGGTCGCCCTTCATTCTTCCATGCCACCCACTCATCCACGCTGACGGTCCGCCCTTCGGCGCGCATCCGCTCACGCGATTCCGCCATTCGTGCAAACGCTTCGACCGCCCTCCGGCGACGCTCCTCGATCGCTTCCTGGGTGGGCACCAGCCGTGCTTCCGGCTTGCCGTGACGCGTGATGATGATCTCCTCGCCCCGCGATGCGGCCGCGACGAACTCGGAAACCCGGTCCTTGAATGTGGCAATCGGGACGTGTCGCATGGCCTTCACCTCTGGCCAGAAAACTAGCCTAAACTACGTTGCCGGTCCAGTCCGGAACGCATTGGTGATCGGGTAGCGCCGGTCCCGCCCGAAATTGCGCCCACCGATCTTTACCCCGGGAGGCGCCTGCCTTCGCTTATACTCGGCCCGCAGCATGAGCTTCTCTATTTCGGCGACGACGGAGACGTCCGCTCCGGTCCGAGCGGCCACTTCCGCCACCGACAGCTCGTCATCGACCAGCCCCACCAGGATGGCGTCGAGCAGATCGTAGGGCGGCAGGCTGTCCTCGTCCTTCTGGTCCGCGCGAAGCTCGGCCGAGGGCGGCTTGGTGATCACCCGATCGGGCATCACCGCGCCTTCCGGGCCCAGCCACTCGGGCAAACGCACTTCATTGCGCCACCGCGACAGCGCGAACACCGTCGTCTTGAACGCGTCCTTGAGCACCGAATAGCCACCGGCCATGTCGCCGTAGAGCGTGGCATAGCCAACGCTCATCTCGCTCTTGTTACCGGTGGTCAGAAGCATGTGGCCGAAACGATTGCTCAGCGCCATCAGCGTCACCATCCGAAGCCGCGCCTGGATATTCTCCTCCGCCAGTCCCGGCGTGGTCCCGGTGAAGGCCTCGGCCAGCATGCCGCCGAGCGCCTCCACCCCGGCCGCAATCGGGATGACGTCATGGCGGATGCCCAGCAGCTCCGCGCAAAGCTTGGCGTCCTCCACGGAATCGGACCCGGTGAACGAGGACGGCATCATAACCCCCCACACCTTGTCCGGCCCCAGCGCATCCACCGCCACCGCTGCCGACAAGGCGCTGTCGATCCCACCCGACAGCCCCAGGATCACGCCGGGGAAGCCGTTGCGCTCGACGTAATCGCGCAGGCTCACCACCATCGCGTGGTAAACATCCGCTGGATACGGATCGAGCACGTGAGCCGCCCGCGTCTCGCAGCGCCAGCCTCCACCCTCGCCGCGCGCCCACTGGGTCAATAGCAGCGCTTCCTCCCAGTCGGGCATCTGCACGGCCAATTCGCCATCGGCATTGACCACCATCGACGATCCGTCGAACGCCAGTTCATCCTGTCCGCCGACCCGGTTGAGATAGGCCATCGGCAGACCTGTGCTCGCCACCCGGCTGCTCACCAGGGCTTGGCGCAGGTCGTCCTTGTTCAGCTCATACGGGCTGCCGTTGGGCACGAGCAGCATCTCGGCGCCGGCCCGCGCCAGATGGGCGCACACCTCGTCCAGCCAGATATCCTCGCAGATCGGCAGCCCGATCTTCACTCCACGAAAGGTGAATGGCTCGGGCAGCGGCCCGCTGGCGAATACGCGCTTCTCGTCGAACGTGCCGTAATTGGGCAGCTCGCGCTTAAGCGTGACGAACGTCTCGACCCCGCCCTCCGCCACGATCATCGCATTATAGGCCTGACCATCGCGCACCACGATCGACCCGAATGCCAGCGCCGGTCCGCCGTCCGCTGTCGCCGCCACGATCCGCGACGCCTCGGCTGCCGTGCGCTCCTGGAATGCCGGCTTGAGCACCAGATCCTCGGGCGGATAGCCGCACAGCTGAAGCTCCGGCACCAGCACCAGGTCCGCACCTTTCGCCCGATCCCGCACCGCCAGGATCGCGTCGGCGTTGGCGCGCAGTTCCCCCACCCGCTGGTTCATCTGGGCAAGGGCGATGGTCAGGCGACTGGTCATGCCCCGCCGTAAACCACCGTCGCCGCCGCACAAACCCGTCTTTAGGCGTCGTTGCGATTCGCCGCGCCACTTGTCGGGCGCCCCTCCCCCCCGCTAGGGGCCGTTCGGGGCTCTTCTCGGAACGGAACCACGATGAAACTGCTCGCCGGCAATTCCAACGCACCGCTGGCCCAGGCCATCTCGCAATATCTTGAGCTGCCCTTAACCGCCGCAAGCGTGCGCCGCTTCGCCGACGAAGAGATCTTCGTCGAGATCCAGGAAAATGTCCGCGGCGAGGACGTCTTCCTGCTTCAGTCGACCAGCTATCCGGTCAACGACAACCTCATGGAATTGCTGATCTGCATGGACGCGCTCAAACGCGCCTCCGCCAAGCGCATCACCGCTGTGATCCCTTACTTCGGTTACGCCCGCCAGGACCGCAAACCCGGCCCGCGAACGCCGATCTCGGCCAAGCTCGTCGCCAATCTCATCACCAGCGCCGGCGCCGACCGCGTACTGTCGATCGATCTCCATGCCGGCCAGATCCAGGGCTTCTTCGACATTCCAACGGACAATCTGTTCGGCGCCCCGGTGATGAGCGCCGACATTCAGGCGCGCTTCGGCGATGAGCCGATCACCGTGGTCAGCCCCGACGTGGGCGGCGTGGTGCGCGCCCGCGCTCTCGCCAAGCGCCTCAACAACGCCCCCCTCGCGATCGTCGACAAGCGCCGGGAGCGCGCCGGCGAGTCGGAGGTGATGAACATCATCGGCGACGTGTCGGGCCGCTTCTGCGTGTTGATCGACGACATTGTCGATAGCGCCGGCACCCTGTGCAACGCCGCCGCCGCGCTCAAGCAACAGGGCGCCTCGGATGTTGTCGCCTACGTCACCCACGGCGTGCTGTCCGGCGCAGCGACCGCCCGCGTCGCCGCCAGCGAGATGCGCGAACTGGTGGTCACCGACTCGATCTATTCGGGCGAGGCCGATGAACCCGGCACCAAGGTCCGCCGCCTGACCATCGCCCCACTGCTCGCCGAAGCCATCCGCCGAATCGCCGACGAAAGCAGCGTGTCGAGCCTGTTCGACTAAATCGGGCATGAGCGCTGGCGCGGTCACCATTTCGATCGATCTCGAACTTGCGTGGGGCAATTGGGATAATCTGAAGCCCTCTCAGGCGCGGCGCGTCGATTTGCTGGAGCGTCCGGTCTGCGCCCGCTTGATTGCGCTGCTCGACCGCTTCGACATTCCGGCAACCTGGGCCGTTGTCGCGGCGTCGCTAGACCCGGCGGAGGCGCAAGGCCGACCCGGTCCGACGAGCATTTGGTACGCACCGGACATCATAGATTCCGTTCGAACGGCGAAGGCCGCGCATGACATCGGCAGCCAAGGCGGGCGCCACGTTTATTTCGACCGGATTTCCGCTGCCAAGGCGCAGGCGGACCTGCTGTTCGCTCGCGGCACCCACTCCCGCTTGGGCCTGCCCTTCACCAGCTTCGTCTTCCCTCGCAATTCGATCGCACATCTCGAGCTGCTGACCCAGGCTGGACTGTCCGTGTTTCGGGGCCAGGATCGCGCCTGGCATCAGCGCCTCCGCGGCCGGCACCGCTTCGCTGGCCGCATTGCCCACCTGTTGGACAAGGCCCTCCCGCTCGCCCCCGAAGCGGTTCAGCCGCACACCGCACAGGGGCTAACCGACCTTCCCGGTTCCATGCTCCTGCTCGGCCGCGACGGTCTGCGCCGGCTGATCAGCAATGCCGCCATCGCCTCGAAACTAACTCGCGGGCTCGACGCGGCGCAGGCGAGCGGCGGCGTGTTCCATTTGTGGTTCCACCCGTCCAACTTCTATCACCGCGCGGACGATCAATTCGCGCTGCTCGCCGGCTTCCTTGCCGAGGCCGCACGCCGCCGCGAAGCGGGCACCATCCGTGTCATGCCCATGTCGGCCTTCGCCCCGGCTTCTCTCTAGCGGCCCAGTCACTATCTAGCAGGCCACCCACAAGGAGCCTGCCTCATGCCAACCGTCCTGATCACCGGCGCCAATCGCGGCCTCGGGCTCGAGTTCGTTCGCCAATATGCCGCCGATGGTTGGTCGATCATCGCCGCCGTCCGCTCACCCGAGGAGGCCAGCGAGCTTTCCGGCGACAACATCCGCGTGGAGCAACTCGACCTGTCCGACGCGGCCGCAGTGAGCAGCTTCGGCGCGCGCCTCGATGCCCCGCTCGACCTGCTGATCGCCAACGCGGGCATGTCCGGTCCGACCGAAGCCGCCGATGCGCAAGGCGCCGATGCGCAAGGCGCCCAAGCCTGGCTCGACACCTTCGCCGTCAACACGGTCGGTCCTTATCTCCTCGCCCAGGCCGTCCTGCCCCAGGTTCGCGCCGCGAACGGCAAGTTGATTGCCATCAGCACCCAGATGAGCAGCATCGCCCAGACCAGCGGCGGCCATCTTGCCTATCGGAGCTCCAAGGTCGCGCTCAACATGGCCTGGCGCACCCTGGCGCTCGCCAACCCCGATCTTGCCTGCGCCACCCTCCATCCCGGCTGGGTCAAGACCCGCATGGGCGGCCAATCCGCCCCGCTCCAACCACGCGACAGCATCGCGGGCATGCGCAAGGTGATTGCCGACCTCACGCCCGGGCGTGCCGAGCTCATCAACTATGACGGTAAGGCTATCCCGTGGTAGCATGCCGCATCTTGCCATCTGGAGGCGCTCCCGCTAGTGGACCCGCTTCCAGATCGTTGGAAAAACGAACCGCCCGGCCAGCTAGGGCTGCCGTGGCGGTTTGAAACACGTCGCTCCCTGCTCCGTTTATCGAGCGCAGCGCGGGCTACAAGGAGACGAAAATGCCCAAGCTCAAGACCAAGAGTGGCGTCAAGAAGCGCTTCTCCCTGACTGCGTCGGGGAAGCTCAAGCACGGTGTTGCCGGTAAGCGCCACCGCCTGATCAGTCACAACGCCAAGTACATCCGCCAGAACCGCCGCACCGAAGTGCTCGCGCAAGCCGATACGGCCCGCGTGAAGCTTTGGGCGCCGTACGGTCTGTCATAAGGAGCGGATGAACCATGGCACGCATCAAACGCGGTGTTACCACCCGCGCCAAGCACAAGCGGATCCTGGCGCAAGCTAAGGGCTATTATGGCCGCCGCAAGAACACCATCCGCATCGCCCGTCAGGCGGTCGAGAAGGCTGGGCAATATGCCTATCGCGATCGCAAGGCGAAGAAGCGCAGCTTCCGCGCTTTGTGGATCCAGCGCATCAACGCCGCCGTGCGTGCCGAAGGGCTGACCTATGGTCAGTTCATGCACGCGCTGAAGCTCACGGGTAACGACCTCGACCGCAAGGTCCTGGCCGACCTCGCGATGCACGAAGCCGCCACCTTCTCGATCCTCGTCGGCCAGGCCAAGCAAGCGCTGCCTAACGGCGGCGATCGCTCCTATCAGGCCGAAGCCGCCTAAGCGGACGGGTTTTCGGATCAACAGAAGGGGCGCCGCAAGCAATTGCGGCGCCCTTTTTTGTGCCCACGAACGCCACCTAATCCCGCTCATCCTGAGGAAGGACTGAGCGAAGCGTAAGCGCAGTCGAAGGCCTGTCTCGAAGGACGGCAAGCACGAGCAGAACCCTCCTTCGAGACGCGTCTTCGTCGGGCTTCGCCCGCTCAGCCGCTCCTCAGGATGAGCGGTTCGGTGTAGGTCCGGAACCTAGACCAGCACCCGATAAGCCGGCAGCGTCAGGAACTCTTCACAGGCCTCGTCCAGCACCATCTTGCGGAACAAGCCCGCCGCCTCGTCCAGATGCGGCTGATCCGGGATCGCCCCGACCTCCTCGTCGAACAAGCGCTCGAACAATGGCCGGTCGAACCGCCCGCCATCGTCCATCGCCGCGCCGAACTTCAGCCATTGCCACAATTGCGTGCGGCAGATCTCGGCCGTCGCTGCATCCTCCATCAGATTGTACAGCGGCACCGCGCCGCGCCCGCTCAGCCAGGCCGCGAGATACTGCACGCCCACCCGGATGTTCTCGCGCGCGCCGCCCTCAGTGCGCGGACCGGTATGGATCTCCAGCATGGCCTCACGCCCGGGCACCTTTTCGGGAATGCGGTTTAACTGGTTGGGCCCGGTCATGACTTCGAACGCCTTGAGGGCCACCGGCACCAGCGCCGGATGCGCCACCCACGTGCCGTCATGCCCATTGCCGACCTCGCGCTCCTTGTCGGCACGGACCTTGTCCATGGCGTTGGTATTGGCCGCTTCGTCACCCTTGACCGGGATGAACGCCGACATGCCGCCCATGGCAAAGGCGCCGCGGCGGTGACAGGTGGCGATCAGCCGCAGCGAATAAGCCGCCAGGAACGCCCGATCCATGGTCATCGCCGACCGGTCCGGGGTCAGCCGCTCGGGCGTATTGCCCAGCCGCTTGATGAACGAGAAAATGTAATCCCACCGTCCGCAATTTAGCCCGACGATGTTCTCCTTCAGAGCGAACAATATCTCGTCCATCTCGAACGCCGCCGGCAGAGTCTCGATCAGCACGGTCGCCTTGATCGTTCCGCGCGGCAGTTCCAGCGCGCTTTCCGCCGCCGCGAACACCTCGCTCCACAGTTCGGCTTCGAACCGGCTCTCCAGCTTGGGCAGATAGAAATAAGGTCCCGATCCGGCAGCGATCGCGGCCCTGGCATTGTGGAACACGTACAAGCCGAAATCGACCAGCCCGCCGGCGACCGCAATGCCGTCCACCGTGACGTGCCGCTCGTCGAGATGCCACCCACGTGGCCGTACCTTGAGCACCGCCGGCGTGTCGCCAAGCGCATAGACCTTGCCGGTGCCCGGATCGGTGAACCCCAGGGTCCCCGCCCAGCGCGCGCGCAGATTGACCTGGCCAGCGATCAGCTCGTCCCAGGTCGGCGCGGTCGCGTCCTCGAAATCCGCCATGAACACCTTGGCGCCGCTGTTCAGCGCGTTGATGACCATCTTGGCATTGGTCGGCCCTGTGATCTCCACCCGGCGATCTTGCAAGTCGGGCGGAATGTCTCCCACCCGCCAGTCACCGTCGCGGATCTCCCGTGTGGCCTCAGGGAAGTCCGGCAGTTCGCCCGCGTCGAACTTCGCCTGCCGCTCGGCTCGCGCTCCAAGCAACGACCGCCGCCGGGCATCGAAACGCCCGTGCAGGTCAGCGACAAAGGCCAAGGCCTCGGGCGTCAGTATGGCGTCGGCGCCGGCAACTTCGCTCGGCGCCGCTTCGGCCCGCTCCAATACGGTGCTCACGCCTGGGCGCGCTCGGGCTCGACGCAGATCGCGTAACGCTCGGTTGCGCCGCAGCGGTCGCGGAACGTCAGCCGCTGCCACTCGGTGCGCGCGCGAAGCTCGTCCGAGAACGGCCCGCAGACCTTTTGCGTGCCCGGCTGAAGCGCCGTGAACGCACAGTCGGCATATTCTCCGCCAACAACCCAATAACGCTTGCTCATCTCATCTCTCCGGTTTGATTGGGTTATTCGGCCGCCACGAACTGCGCGGCCTCGGTCGATTCCTTCAAGGCCGTCGTCGAGGATTGGCCAGCCGACAGAGCGGTCGCAACCGCGTCGAAGTAACCGGTGCCGACCTCGCGCTGGTGGCGCGTGGCGGTGTAGCCGTCCTTTTCCGAGGCGAACTCGGCCTGCTGCAGCGTCGAGTAAGCCGCCATGCCATGGTCGCGGTAGCCGCTGGCCAGCTCGAACATGCCGTGGTTGAGGCTGTGGAAACCCGCCAGAGTGACGAACTGGAACTTGTAGCCCATCGCCCCCAGTTCGCGCTGGAACTTGGCGATCGTCTCGGCGTCCAACTTGGCTGCCCAGTTGAACGACGGCGAGCAATTGTAAGCCAGCAGCTTGCCCGGATGCACCTTGTGCACCGCTTCAGCGAACTTGCGCGCGTCCTCCAGGTCGGGGTGCGAGGTTTCCCACCAAATCAGGTCGGCATGCTCGGCAAAGGCCAGTCCACGCGCGATGCAATGGTCCAGCCCCGTGCCGTCGGCCAGGCGGAAGAACCCTTCGGGCGTGCGCTCGCCGGTGATGAACGGACGGTCGCGCTCGTCGACGTCGCTGGTGATCAGTTTGGCGCTCTCGGCATCGGTGCGCGCCACCAGCACGGTTGGCACGCCGCACACGTCGGCCGCCAATCGCGCCGCGTCCAGGTTGCGGATCGCCGCCTGCGTCGGGATGAGCACCTTGCCGCCAAGGTGGCCGCACTTCTTCTCGGACGCCAGTTGATCCTCGAAGTGAACGCCCGCGGCGCCCGCCTCGATGTAGGCCTTCATGATCTCGAAGCAGTTCAGCGGACCCCCAAAGCCGGCCTCGGCGTCGGCGACGATCGGAACGAACCAGTCGCGGCTTGCCCCGCCCTCCAGATGCTCGATCTGGTCGGCGCGCTGCAGGGTCTTGTTGATCCGCCGTGCCAGTTCCGGTCCGGCATTGGATGGGTACAGCGACTGGTCGGGATACATCGCACCCGCGGTGTTGGCGTCGGCAGCAACCTGCCAGCCCGACAGATAGATTGCCTGAAGGCCGGCACGGACCTGCTGCATCGCCTGATTACCCGTGACTGCACCCAAGGCGCGCACCGGCTCGTCCTGTCCGTTGAGCAATTCCCACAGCTTGAGCGCGCCGCGGCGGGCCAACGTGTGGTCAATCGGCACGGACCCGCGCAGCTTCTCCACTTCATCGAGCGAATAAGGACGATTGATGCCGTTGAAGCGGCCTGATGGAGCGGAAACGACGCTGCTGAAATCCTGAGACATGAACGATGCGGCCCTTTGGCATGAATTGTGACAGACCGATGAAACGCGAAAATAATGAGTCGGACCCGACGAAAGATGCCAAGCTGCCAAGCTTCGACTTGTGAATCGTGTAAATAGTTGACAGAAACACAGTTCGGAGAACGGCGGAGAACTTTATCATGGCCCAGCGCAAGCTCTTCCTCGGCGCCCGCCTGAAGCGCCTGCGCCGCGACCGCGGCCTGCAGCAGACCAGCATGGCTGGCGAACTCGGCATTTCCGCCAGTTATCTCAACCACCTCGAGCGCAACCAGCGCCCAGTCACCGCCGGAATCCTCCTCCGCCTGGCCGAAGTGTTCGATATCGACATCAAGCATTTCGCCGCCGAGGGTCCCGAGGGCAGCGGCGCCGATCAGCTGGCCGAGGTGTTTGGCGACGCGATGTTCGCCGACCTGGGTATCGGCCGCTCCGAGCTGCTTGAGCTGGCGGACAACGCCCCCGCCATCGCTGACGGCGTGACCCGCCTCTACACCGCCTTCCGCGAGCTTCACCGGCATCCGGTCGGCATCGATCCGGAGAAGCAGGCCGACCCGCGCGTGCTGATCACACCCGAAACCTGGGTGCGCGACTTCATCCAGGCCAGCCGCAACCACTTTCCTGAACTGGAGGAAGGCGCCGAGACCCTTGGCGGCGCGCTCGGCGATCCTTTGTCCCTAGCCGAGCCGCTGCGCCGCCGCCTCAAGGAAGCTTACGGCGTCAGCGTCAGCGTGGTGTCGCCCGAAGACCTCGACCAGGCCAGCCAGGCATTCGACCCGGCCCGCCGCACGCTCAGCCTGTCCTCGCTCCTGCGCCCCGAGAACCGCACCTTCGGCATCGCCTACCAGCTCGCGCTGCTGGAATTTGGGACCGTGATCACCCGTCTGCTTGAGGCCGCGCGTCCGCCCGACGCCGGCAGCCGCCACCTGCTACACATGAGCCTCGCCAATTACGCCGCCGGCGCGATCATGATGCCTTATGGCACCTTCCTCGCCGCGGCGGAGAAGCACCGCTACGCCATCGACCGCCTGTGCGGGGAGTTCGGCGCCAACGTCGAGCAGGTCGCCCACCGCTTCACCACCATGGGCCGCCAGAACGCTCGCGGCGTCCCGTTCTTCATGTTGCGCGTCGATCCGGCGGGCAACATTTCCAAGCGCTATGCCGGCGAGAGCTTCCCCTTCAGCCACTTTGGCGGCACCTGCCCGCGCTGGCACCTCCACGCCGCGTTCCAGACCCCCGGCCAGACGGTGCGCCAGCTGATCGAAACCCCCGACGGCCAGCGCTTTTTCACCATCAGCCGCACCATCGACCGCCCGATCCGCCCGGATCTTAGCGACGACAGCCTGCTCGCGATCGGCCTAGGTCTCGACGTCCGCCACGCCGGCCGCATCGCTTACGCCGACGGCCTCGACCTGCTCACCACCCCCGCGACGCCGGTCGGCCCCGCCTGCGCCATCTGCCCCCGCATGCAATGCCCCTACCGAGCCACGCCCCCCGCGGGCCGCGCTTTGGCGGTGCACGAGAACAGGAAGACCATCAGCCCCTATCCCTTCGTGGCACGGTAGTTCCCCGGCGAACGCCGGGGCCTAGCCAGTACAGTGAGGCACTTCCTTACAACTCGCGTTCCCCGGCGTTTGCCGGGGAACACCTTTGGCAATCGCGACTCGCCACGCTACAGCCCACACCATGTCCGACACCGCCGCCACCCTCGCCCGCATCGCCGCCGCGCCCGATCTCGCCTCCCTCGACCAGGTCCGCGTCGAAGCGCTCGGCAAGAGCGGCTGGGTGTCGGCTCTGATGAAGACTCTTGGCGGCATGACGCCGGACGAACGCCAGGCCCGCGGCCCCGAAATCCAGGGCATTCGCACTTCCGTCGCCGACGCGATCGCCGGCCGGAAATCCGCCCTCGAGAATGAAGAACTCGACCGCCGCCTCGCCACCGAGCGCCTCGACCTCACCCTTCCCGCCCCCGAGCGGCCCAGCGGCAGCGTCCACCCGGTCAGCCAAGTGATGGACGAACTCGCCGAGATCTTCGCCGACCTCGGTTTCGCGGTCGCGGAAGGCCCTGAGATCGAGGACGATTGGCACAACTTCACCGCGCTCAACATGGACGAGAATCATCCCGCCCGCGCGATGCACGACACCTTCTACTGCGAGCCCCGCGATGGCGAGCCCGCCCGCGTGCTGCGCACCCACACCTCGCCGGTGCAGATCCGCACCATGATGAGCCAGCAGCCGCCGATCCGCATCATCGCGCCTGGCCGCGTCTATCGCAGCGACAGTGACGCCACGCACACCCCCATGTTCCACCAGGTCGAGGGCCTCGTCATCGACCGCGGCGTCCACATGGGCCACCTCAAATGGACGCTGGAGACGTTCTTGAAGGCGTTCTTCGAGCGCGACGACATCGCCATCCGTCTGCGCCCATCCTACTTCCCCTTCACCGAACCCTCGGCCGAGGTCGACGTCGGCTGGTCGACCGAAAAAGGTCGCCGCGTGGTTGGCGGCCAGGAAGGCTGGATGGAGGTGCTCGGCAGCGGCATGGTCCACCCCCGCGTGATCGCCGCCTGCGGGCTCGACCCGGACGAGTATCAGGGCTTTGCCTTCGGCACCGGCATCGATCGGCTGGCGATGCTCAAATATGGCATGGGCGACCTGCGCCAGTTCTTCGACGGCGACCTGCGCTGGCTCAAGCATTACGGCTTCTCCGCCCTTTCCATCCCCACTTTGTCCTCGGGAGTGGGCGCATGAAGTTCACGCTTTCCTGGCTTCGCGACCACCTCGACACGATCCCCGACGCCGCGACCATCGCCGACAAGCTGACGTCACTAGGGCTGGAGGTGGAGGACGTCAGCAACCCCGCGGACACGCTGCGCCCGTTCAAGGTCGCGCAGGTGCTCACCGTCGAGCGCCATCCGCAGGCCGACAAGCTGCAAGTGCTCAGCGTCGACGCTGGCGACGGTCCGCTTCAGGTCGTGTGCGGAGCGCCCAATGCCCGCGCCGGCATGAAGGGCGTGTTCGGACCGCCGGGCGCCTACGTCCCGGGCAGCGCGATGACGCTCAAGGTCGCCGCCATCCGCGGTGTCGAGTCCAACGGCATGATGTGCTCGGTCCGCGAGCTCGAGCTTGGCGACGAGCATGACGGCATCATCGAGCTTCCCGCCGATGCGCCGGTCGGCCAGGATTACGCCAGCTACGCCGGTCTCGACGATCCCCTGTTCGACATCGCCATCACCCCCAACCGCCCCGATTGCCTCGGTGTGCGCGGCATTGCCCGCGATCTCGCCGCTGCCGGCCTGGGCACACTCAAGCCCCTTCCCGAGCGCTCGATCACCGAAGCCACCGACACCGCGCCAGCGATCCAGGTCGAACAAGCCAGCGGCTGCGATGCCTTCGCCGGCCGCCTCATCCGCGGCGCCCGCAACGGGCCTAGCCCAGCGTGGCTCCAGCGGCGCCTGATCGCCATAGGCCTGCGCCCCATCTGCGCGCTGGTTGACGTCACCAACTTCTTCTCCGTCGACCAGGCCCGCCCCTTGCACGTCTACGACGCTAGCAAGCTCGACGGCCCCGTCACGGCCCGTCGCGGCCGCGACGGCGAAAGCTTCCTTGCGCTCAATGACAAGGAATACACCGTCTCTCCGGCCGACTGCGTTATCGCTGACGAGGCCCGCGTGCTCGGCCTGGGCGGAGTCATGGGCGGCGACTATTCGGGCGTGACCGAAGCGACCACTGACGTGCTGCTCGAATGCGCCTGGTTCGACCCGGCCCTGATCGGCGGCGCTGGGCGCCGTCACCAGATCCATTCCGACGCCCGCGCCCGCTTTGAGCGCGGCGTCGACCCGACCAACCTGTCCGCGATGCTGGACGCCGCGACCGCGATGATCGTCGATCTGTGCGGTGGCGAGCCCGGCCCGGCCACCCTCGCCACTACCCCCGAATGGCCCACGCGCATCGCGCCGCGCCGCGTCACCCTGCGTCCGACCCGCACCCGCGACTTGGCCGGCATCGACCTGCCCGAGGCCAAGCAGCACGACATCCTGACGAGCGTGGGCTTTGACGTCACGCCGTCAGGAGTCGCGGTCCCTGGCTGGCGCCCCGACATCGACGGCGAAGCCGACCTCGTCGAGGAGATCGCCCGGCTCCACGGCTATGACAACATCCCCGCTGCCGCTCTCCCCAGGGCGCCGGGCGTCGCCGCGCCCACGGCTACCCCAGGCCAGCGGGTCGAGCGCCGCACTCGCCGAGCCGCCGCCGCCCGGGGCCTCGACGAAGCGATCACCTGGAGCTTCATCTCCGAGGTCGAAGCCGCCCCGTTCGGCAGCGACTGGCAGCAGCAGCCGTGGGTCCTCGCCAACCCGATCAGCGAGGAGATGAAGGTCATGCGCCCGTCACTCCTGCCCGGCCTGCTTTCCGCCGCCCGCCGCAACCTCGATCGCGGCGCCACGGGCGTTCGCCTGTTCGAAGTCGGCCGTCGCTATCTGGCCGACGGCGAGCGTCCCACCGTTGCCATCCTTCTTGCCGGAGAAGCCACGCCGCGCGCCTGGCAGACCGGCAAGGCGCAGGGCTTCACACCTTTTGACGTCAAGGCGGACGTCCTCGCCCTGCTCGAAGCCGCCGGCGCCCCGGTCGCCAACCTCCAGACTTTCGCCGATGCCGGCCCGACTTGGCACCCCGGCCGCTCCGCGCGCCTCGGCCTCGGCCCAAAAACCATCGTCGCCAGCTTCGGCGAGCTGCATCCGCGTCTGGCCAAGGCTCTCGATGCCCCCGACGGGGCCCAAGCCGCCGAGATCTACCTCGATGCCATTCCGGTCTCGCGCGGCCAGTCCCGCGCCCGCGCTGCCTTCACGCCCCCAGCGCTCCAGCCCCTGACCCGCGACTATGCCTTCCTCGTGCCAGGCGACCTGCCTGCCGAAACCCTCGTGCGGGCCGTCCGCAACGCCGACAAAGCGCTGATCACCAGTGTCCGCATCTTCGATCGCTATCAGCCCGCGGATGGCGCCCTCAGCCTCGCTCTGGAAGTGACTCTCCAGCCGACCGACAAGACCCTCACCGATGCGGAAATCCAGGCTCTCAGCGACAAGATCGTCGCTGCGGCCGCGAAAGCCGGCGCGACCCTGCGGAGTTAAGACCCAAGCTCGAACACGTTGATCGCCGCATGCACCCGCGCCTCTATCTCCGCCCGCTTGAGCCCCGCCGGGATGATCTCGCCGACCTTGAGGTGAATGACTCCTGGCGTTTTGGCCAAGCCGCGCCCCCACAAGCGCCCGCTGTCGAGCGCGACCGGCACGACCGGCATTCCCAGCGCGCGATACAGCCCGGCAAAGCCCGGCTTGAGCGGCGGCGTCTCTCCAACCGGCACCCGGGTTCCCTCCGGAAAGATCATTACCGGGCGGCCGGACGCCACCGCTTCCTTGCCGTCAGCGATCATCTGACGCAGCGCCGTAGCACCGCCGGCCCGGTCGATGCCGATGGCGCCATAACGCTTGGTCACCCGGCCCCATAACGGAATGTCGGTCAGCTGCCGCTTCATCACCACCACCGGCGTGCGTGCCAGCCGAAGCGTTTCCACCGCCTCGGCCATGGACTGATGTTTGAACGCGATCAGATACGGCCCTTCCGGGATCTCCCCGTCCATTTCGAACGTGATGCCCAGCACATGGCGCACCAGCAAATGGTGCCAATTGGTCCACGCGTGCACCGCGTGCCTTGCCGGTCCAGTGCCGAACAACGACGCCATGATCGCCCACAACACAGTGACCACTGTGCCCAGCGTAAACAGCAGATAGAACAGGATCGCCCGAAGCGCGCCCATCACATGTCGACCAGCACGGCCACGCGCCGCAGCAGCAATTTGTTATATTCGCCGAACAAGGTCAGCAGCCGCGGCCGGGTTTGCACCGCATCCTCGACGATCCGGTATTTGGACCCCAACAGGCGGCTGAACTCCCACCCGGCGCGCCGCATATGCCAGTCGCTGGTGACCAGGCGGAACGACTTGAACCCGTTCTTCCCCAGCCAGCGCCCGGCTTCCTCGGCATTGGACCGCGTATCCACGCTCTCGGACCCCAGATCGGTGCAGCAGCGCAGCTCCTTGCGCTCCCGCGTCGACAATCGCTTCGCCAGGTCGGCGCGCCGGACGCTCGGGTCCGCGCCTGAAATCAGCATGCGCTTGGCCAACCCGTCGGCCATCACTTCGGCCCCCCGCTCGATCCGTCCAGCGCCGCCGGTCAGCACCACCACCGCATCGGTCTTCTCGGCCGGCGCCGCCTCGCCCAGCGTCACCCCGAACAAGGCGAAGCCGAGCGCATAAAGCACGATCAGCAGGGATGTGAGGCGAAGGATCATAAGGCGGTCCGCAATGCCCGCGTCACCGCCACTCTGGCAACCACCGTCGCTAAGACCGCGGCGGCCAAGGGTAAGGCCGCCAGCAGCACCCAGTCGAATCCACGCAGGACCGCACCCCCGGCCAGTTCGGCCACCAGCGACCGCGACCCGCCAAGCACCAGCGCCAGCACGATCATACCCGCGAACGCGCCCAGCGCTCCTCCGGCCAGCGCATCCAGCGCGATCCGCCGCTGGAACAGCTGGGTCACTTGATGGTCCGTCGCGCCAATGCCGTGCATCACTTCGATGGTGGAGCGGTTGGTATCGAGCGCGCCCCGCGCCGCCAGGATCACCGCCGACGCCGTCGCCAGTCCCATCAGCAGCACCAGCCCGAATGCCAGCCACTGCAGCGACCGCAGCGCCTTGGCCAAGGGAGCCAGACTGTCGGCATAGGCCAGCAGCCGCGCGCCCGGTACCGCCGCTTGCACCCGCGCCTCGATCACGGCCGGAACCGCGCCCGGCGTCAAATCCACATCGATCAGCGATGGCACCGGCAGCCCAGCCGCGCCCGCCGCCGCCGGCCCGAGCCACTGCTCCAGCGTGGCCCGCACTTCCGCATCGGGCACGGCCGTCGCCTGGCTCACCCCCGGAGCACTCCGCACCGCCGCCAGCGCCTTGCCTTGCCAGCGCGCGCCATCGGCAATCTGCACCGAATACCGGTTTTCGACACCGTCCCCGACCAAGCGCGCGGCATTCGCCACCGCCAGCCCCGCCGCTGCGACGATCACCGTCACGAACGTCATGATCGCCAGCACGTACAACGTTGGCCGCCCCTTGGGCTCCGGCAACAATCGCCGCTGCGACGCCGATGGGAATAGCCAGCCAAGCATCACGCGCCCGCCCCGGCCACCACCGGCGGGTGCCGCAGCGCACCCGTGCGATCGATCAACTGCCCGCCCTCCAGCCGAAGCATCTGCGCCTGGCGGTTGGCGGCGATCAGCGACACGTCATGGGTCGCCACCACCACCGTCGTGCCGAGCCGGTTGAGAGCGGCGAACAGTTGCATCAGTCGCGCGGCCATTTCCGCATCGACATTGCCCGTCGGCTCATCGGCGACCAGCAGTTCGGGCTGGGCGATCACCGCGCGCGCGATCGCCACCCGCTGCTGCTCTCCGCCCGACAGGGTCGCCGGCCGTGCGCTCGCCCGATCGGCCAGCCCGACCCACGCCAGCATCTCGCGCACCGGGCCCTCTACCTCCGCGTCACTTGCCCCGCTGATGCGCAAGGGCAAAGCGACATTGTCGAACGCCGACAGGTGCCGGATCAGACGAAAGTCCTGGAATACGACGCCAATCCGCCGTCGGAATGCGGGCATCGCCACTCGGGGCGCTTCGGACAAGTCATGACCGAAGATGCGCAGCCGCCCCCGCGTCGGTCTTTGCGCCAGATACAATAGCTTGAGCAGCGAGGTCTTGCCCGCTCCGGAAGGCCCGGTGAGAAAGTAAAATGCTCCGCGTGCAAGTCGCACGTCGAGGTCGCGCAGCACTTCGGCGCCTGTGCCGTAGCGCAGGCCAACGCCCTCGAATTCGACAATCGATTCCAGCGCCTTCGCCCCTCTCGGCCCGCTTCCGGGGCCCCACCCCCGAACAGGACCAATCCATCGCATGACCCCCACGCCTTGCCAATGGGCGGCCTATGGAGTTTACAGTCGATTAGTTAATACACTCACGGCCAAAGGCGCTCTACGCTCATGATCCTGACCTGCCCAAGCTGTGCCACGCGCTACACGGTCGCCGATGGCGCGATCCCGCCCGGCGGACGCCAGGTGCGCTGCGCCTCGTGCAAGCACCGCTGGCATCAGGACCCGGATCCGGTCGAAGGCGAAGACGCCACGCAGGCACCTGGCGGCGTCGATCCGCGCGACTTTCCCTCGCCGGAGCCCGACAGCCATCCCGCAGGCGAGAGCGGCGGCAAGCCCGACCCCTCCTACGGCACGACCCACGCCCATCCCGATACCCCGCCTTCCGAGGACGACTATCGCGAGGACCCGGACGCCAATCCGCTGCCCAGCCCCGGCGCCATCAGCTCGCCCCCGAGCACGCTGACCGGCACTGGCTTCAGCGACAGCCGCGACGAGCACAGCGCGGCGCGCCGGTTCGCCGCCACCATGCCCGAACAGCGCGACTCCGCTGCTGACGAGGACACCGACTACGCCCCCGCTTATGGTCAGCCATCCGACACCCCGGCGAACAGCGATGCGGCCACGCCGGCCGACGTGGCGGTCGAGCAGCAATGGGTCGACGACACGCCCGCCGCGACCGGATCGGTACGTCCGGAGCGCGCCTTCAGCTTCGACGACACCATGGACGACCACTCCGAACCGCGCAGCCGGCTGCCGATGATCTTGCTTGGCGGACTGCTGCTGATCGCGGCCATCGCCGCCGCCTTGTGGTTCCTGGCCCCAGCCCAATTCCGTCAGCGCCTCGGGCTTGCCACCAACACCGACACGCCTTTGCTGCTGCAGGTCGAGCAGCACAGCCGCCAGCAACTCGCCAGCGGCAATCAGTTGCTCGAGGTGTCCGGTCGGGTGATCAACCCCACCGATAGCGCCCAGAAGGTCCCGCCGCTGCAGGCCGAGCTTCGCAGCCTGGAGCAAAAAGTCGTCTACAAATGGACGATCCCGCCGCCCGCGCGCGTGCTCGCGCCAGGTGGCAGCGCCACGTTCAACAGCGCCGAGCTCAACATCCCTCCCGCGGCCGCCTGCCTCGACGTGTACCTCGTCAAGCTCAAGCAGAAGCCATGCCGCACCGTCGGCGCTACTGCGACCCGCGCCAGCTAAAGCCTAGTTGAACTCGACAAGGCGCAGCAACAGCCTGCGCCCGTCCTCGCTTTGCACAAAGGTTGTCCCGCGTGCGGCGGGAACATCGCTTCGCCCGCCGACGACCCGCCCGGCCTGGATAATCCGTACGCTGACGTGCGCCTGCGCTTGGCCGGTTGAGGGCAAGGCACGCGCTGTCGTGGCCATCAAAACAAGGGTCAGCAGCATCCCGTCTTGCTAGGCCCGCGCCCAACCAATCGTAAACAGCCCATTTACCATCCCGGTCCCGCCGCGGGACGACTGCCGCCGCCGGTTGCGTCGCACGAATGCCACTGCTAGAGGCCCCGCCTTGCCAACGCCGCATGCCCCCGGGCGCGCGGTTCATGACTGTGCGGTCATGGCGGAATGGTAGACGCGCAACGTTGAGGTCGTTGTGGGCGAAAGCCCGTGGAAGTTCGAGTCTTCTTGACCGCACCATCATCCCAGGTCGTCACACGGCGACGGCCGGGGCCCAGCTTGTTCTAGCGGGCGTCCCGCTCCCATCCCGCAAACATCGCTCTTGCCTCCGGATAGAAGCGCACGAGCAGCCGCTCGGCACAGCGCCCCACGATCGGCTCGATCGTTGGTGCCAGGTCGTTTGCCTCGGTCTCACGAGCCCGGGCCCACACTCCGCGAAGCGCCGGCCGCTCGCGCTCGACTTCCGCTTCCACTGCTTCTGCCCACACCGGCGGATGCTCGCCTTCTTCCCAGTCGCCGCGCCCGCGTCCGAAATGCGCTACGGCAAGATAGCGCAGCAAGGCGCCGCGCACCCCGGCGAGGAAGAACGCCTCACTCCACCGCACCGCGTTGACGTCCTCGCCGCGAGACAGATTGTAGCCCCGCGCCGCGGTCTTCGCACCGACGGCACCCAACACCGACCCCACGATCAACCCCGCGCCAAGGGTCAGCCCGCCAGCAGCCAGGTCGGCGGCCAGCCCACCGGCCGCGCCCGACACTAGCCCACCGAGCATCGTTGCCACGCCCTCGCGCGCCGGCGCACTCTCCGTATAATCATTGGCGAGCCGCTTGAGCACGTCGCGCGCTGCCCGCCCCGACAGCCCATGCAAGGCAATCAGTTCATCGGTAGAGCGGCGCACCGCCACGTCCATGCGCTCGGCCATCTGTCCCATGGCGCGCTGCGCCTGAGGGCTGTGATCGCCTCCGCCAGGCTTGACGATGGCACCGCGGATGCGGTCGGTGATCGCGCGATCAGGAATGGTCTCGCGGTCACCCGCCACTAGGCTCAACTGGTCGGCCAAGACGCGCATGGACGCCTCGAACCGTTCCACATTGCGCGCCGTCCACGCCGCTTCCAGCCGCGCCATGGCCGTTTGCTTGGCCGGATCGAGCACCCGCTCGACCACCGCCAGCAACTCTCCCTCCTGCACCCAGCAGCGCGCAAAGGCGTCCAGCGTAAGCGTTCCGCGCACCAGCGTCTGGTCGGCGAAGTGCCGCGACCAGCGCTCCTCGTCCGCCTCGCCGTCTTCGCCCGGTGGTCCCGTCTGGTTAAGCAGCAACAGCACCGGCTTGCCCACCCAGGCGAGCACTTCCATCTCCAGCGGAATATAGGCCGCGCCGGCCGGATCCTCGCTGGCGTTTACCAGGTACAGAATGACGTCAGCCTCGTCGCGGGCGTTGCGCACCGCCTGCTGACTCGACCACAAGGGACGATCCCGCCAGCGGTCCCACACCTGCGTCAGCAGCCAGCCGATCGGATTGCCGGTCAGCCGCAGCCGGTCGACTAGCCGCGCCGTGTCGCCGAAACCGGGCGTGTCCCACAGCATCAGGGTGTCGCCCCCAGCCTGGACCATCGGGTAACCGGTCGCGACCTCGGTCACATGCGCCGCGTCGCGCACTTCGCCGACATCCTGCTGCAACAAGGTCCGCACCAGCGTGGTCTTGCCGGCATTGGTGTGGCTGACGAGGCTGAGGTTGATGACCGTCGGCGCCTCGTCGGT
The DNA here is from genome assembly GCA_964243335.1 of uncultured Sphingomicrobium sp. GTDB lineage: Bacteria > Pseudomonadota > Alphaproteobacteria > Sphingomonadales > Sphingomonadaceae > Sphingomicrobium. Next base: position 165,254 of record CAXTED010000003.1, read on the forward strand.
CAGCAGCAGTTCGCTCACGCCGGCACCGGAGTGCGCAGCAGCGCCCGCTCCAGCTTGCGCGCGCCAACCTCTTCCTCGCCAAGCTCCAGGCTGACCACCACCGGCGCGATGCCGACCGGCGCGAGCACCGTCTGCCAGGCGGCGAACCGTTCCTCCAGCCGCCGCTCAGCCGAGGACTGGCCGCGAAGCGTATGGCGAAGGCCGCTGTCGTCGAGCAGCAGCGTCAGGCCGGTACCGCTACCCAGCTGCTCGCGAACGCCCTTCGCAAACGCACCGTGGTTCTCGGCCTCCGGGGTCGATCCAAGCGCGAACAGCAGCACCAGATGGTCCGCCTCGCCCAGCCGGGAGCCTTCCTCGCCAAGCCAGACATCCTCGCCGCCATATTCCACCGTGCGATCGATCCGCACCCGCGTATTATTGCCCAGCGCCGCGCCGAGCAGGCGCTCAAGTCGCTCGCGCGCCGGCACCGGCGGATGAAAGCCGTATGGCACCACCCGCGCACTGCCCGGCCGTCCGGTCGCGTCACGGAGCACCGACCGAACGTAGAAGTCCTCATTGCCGGGCACCGCCAGCCGCCGCTCGCTGACCGCGGTGCGCGCCCCGTTCCAGGCCGCCAGCAGCAACCGCGGAATGATCACGAAGCCAAGCCCGGTCACCGACCACAGGATCAGCCAATTGCCAGCATTCTCATCCTGTCCGCGAAGTCGTGCGAGTTGCTCAGCGTCCGGCAGCCCGATCCCGGTCAGCAAGCTTGCCGGCCCCAGGATCACACTAAGCAAATCGGCGATCTCGCGCTCCGCTCCGGCCCATGTGCCCGACCATCCAGCCGAATATTCTGCGGCATAGCGGGCCCGGAACAGCATTCCCACCAGCACCCCCGCCGCGAACAGCGCCGCGCCCAGGTGCAGCGTCCGGCTGGCGCGATGATGGGTCAGCGGTCCCGCCACCCGGCTCCAGTCGCGCCCGAACCTTGCTGCAGCCCGCTCCAGCGTCGGCTGAGCCGCTAGGCGCGCGACAGCGGGCCGCCCGAGCCGCTCGACCAAGCGGCGCAACGGATGCGTGCCCTCGCGCTTCTTGCCGAACAATCGGCCAAGCAACCCGCCGGTCAGGATCCACAAGTAGACGGCCGCATTCCACGCCAGCATTCCGAGCAGCGGAAAGGCCAAGATGTTGAACCGGTCGCCGTCGATTTGATGCGCCACCAGCCCGATCAGGAACGCCGCCAGCGGCGCGCCCCAGCTAAGCCAGGACGGCCACTGCGACAAAGCGCCGACCCGCGACAGATTGGGATAGCGCGGGTTGAGCCGCTCCAGCACGAGGCCCGCACGACACTCGAGGAAGGCGGCGGTCTCGGGCCCTGATCCCGACCCGATCGGCGCCTGCGACAGCGCAGCCCGCGTCGCATACAGCCGATCCTCGCGGGTCAGCAGCAACGCATCATGGTCCTCGCTCTCGATCGCACGCACCAGCAACAGGTCGCGCGCCGCTTTCTCGCTCATCCGCAAGGTCGTCAAACTCTCGCCATCCTGTCTTGAAGTCCTGCGCCAACAACACTCGGACCGGCAGGAAAGATGCAGGAGCACCGGGGCCGGTTGTCATTGCGAGCGAAGCGCGGCGACCCAGGGCGGCAGCCGCCGTCAGCCCTCACGTACCAACAAGTCGCCTAAGCCAACTTATTGGTTAACGGCGACCTTGGTGACCTCAGCCACCAGCACGGTCGTTCCCAGCCGCCGCACCGAGGCCGTATCCGCCCCGACGCGGAACAGCTTGCCGAATGCCGGCTGCACCCCGGCCACCTTCGCAGAGGCCACCGACAGCCGCACCGTATAATTGCCGTAACCCACCCGATCGAACAGGAAATAGCCGTCATAGTCGCTGCGCTCGGTGGCGATGACCGCGCCGCTCGCGTTGACCAGCTGCACGTCCAGTCCTTCCCAACCGCCGCCGCCGCTCTTCAGCAACACGCCTTCAACGTCGCCGCCGCCGCTCAGCCCGATCTCGACCTCCGCCGCGACACCGGGTCGCGGAACGATGATCTGGGCGGCCTTCACCGGCACCAGGCTCGGGTCCTGAAGGCTGCTCAGGTCGAGCCCGATCGCTACTGGCCGATAATTCTCCAGACCGCCCACCGCTGCCTGGCCGTGCTTGTCGGTCTCCCGATCGGACAGCCGCATGCCGGCGGTCACCAGCGCGCCTGGCTCGTCCGGCTCGTCGCCGTCGCGGGCGCCATTGCCGTTGAGGTCACGGTACACCCGCGCCCTGACGCTGCCGGAGCTCGCCAATTGCTGCCGTGACAGGCGGAACCCGCCCCGCCCGCTATCCAGCGAGAAGTTCAAACCAAGGCCCACAGACACCGAACCATCGCTTGCGCCCTCCACCGTGCCCGCCACCGCCATCGAATTGAATCGGCGGATGTGCGAAAGGCGTGCCCGGGCGCGCTTGCCGTCGGTGTCATAGCCACCGCCCGCTTCCCAATCGACGTTCTCACCGGCGCTCCAATAGCCCGACAGTTCGACCGATCGCAGCTTCTTCTCGGGCATCACCTGCCATCGGCTCTCGCCGCGAACCCGCACCCGGCCAATCCGCCCGCTGCCGATCACGCCCAAGTCGAGCTCTTCCACCGGCGACGCGCGGGTCCCACCGGATCCCGTCGCCCGTTCAGGCGTCAGTCGCCGGTAATTGATGTCAGTCGCCAGATTGAAGCGGCTGAACAGGAACGACGTCCGCCCGCGCACTTCCAGTTCGCGCGCACCCGCCCGCGACTCGGTCATGCGCACGTCGCCATGCAGCGGCACGGTCGTTTGCCCGATCTTCAGCGGCGCATCGATCGCGAACCGGTGATCCCCCACCAGCGCCCGCGCATTGGCGCTAAAGTCCTTCATCATCACAGATTGCGCGGACAGGTTGACCGCGCCGATCTTGGCCAGCGCGCTTCCACGGAACGCACTTCCGCCGGCGCTGTCCCGTGCCGCGGCCAATTCCAACAGCGCCGGGCCGATCGCACGCCGCACGCTGCCCTCGACGAAGGTCACGCGCTGGTCGTCGACCGTCAGTGTCTGCACCAGCGCCGCCACCGACATGCGCTTGCTGACGCCATGCTCGACCGACAGCGTGCCTTTCAGCCCGCCGGTCTCGGCCCCGTTCTCGATGACTTTGACCCCCCCAAAGCCGAGCAGGTCGCGCCCGGGCTGCACCACGCCGGCCCAATATTGCGTCTTGCCCGGCGGCACGCTGTCCCCCGCTACCGTGAGCGTTTCTATCCGGCTGCGGACTTGCCCCTGCGGCCCGTAGGTGAGCACCTCAAGCCGATTGTCGCCGAACATCAGTGCGATATCGTCGAAGCGATAGCGCCCGTCACTCGATGGCGGCGCGAACGCCAGCAATTCGCCGTTTCGGTACAGCTCCGCCTCCCAACCTGGCGGCAGTTCGCCGGTCAGAAAGGTGCGATCGAAGGCGGCCGGCTGAACCAGCGGCCGGTTGGTGATCATCGCCCCGCGCCCGCTGCTGACCGACCCGGCGGTTGCGCTCGGCAGGCTGTCGACATCGCCAAACGCCACCTGGGTCGCCTTGGCCGGCCCCAGCAGGCCTCCGTCCGGGTCGGCGCGATAGCCCCGCAGCCGGACGTTGGTCGGCAGTCCCTGCTTATCGGTGGTGATCCGCGCGTCATAGGATAGATGAGCGATCTCGCCTGCCGCGACCACCGCCGCACGGCGATTGACCCGCATGCCGGTGCGCGCGTCATAGGTCATCCCGGCATCAACCACGAAGTCGAGCGCGGGCGCCCGCCACATCCGGTAGGGCAGGCGAACCTGGGGCAATCCCTTGATCTCGAACGCCGCCGGACGGATCCGCGCCGCATTCTTGCGCCGCTCCGCCGCCAGTTCGGCTGGTAATTTGGCTTCGCTGGTCAGCAGCAGCATCGATGCGTTGAGCGACGCCTTGACGCCAATGCCCAGCCACCGCGCCAGCGCGGCAGTGTCGATGCACCAGCCGTCGGGCACCTGCCGCGCCGCACCGACCGGGATCGGCTCGGCCGTGTTCGCCGCTCCGTAAACCGCTCGTCCGCCGGCCAGATCGATGCGCAGCTTGTTCTTTTCGTGAAACGCCCAGCCGCTCGCTACGCCTGTCTTGCCGTCGATCCTCAGCGGCATGTCGAGCGCGGTGATCACGTCGCCCAGCAGCACGCACGCGCCCTCGGGTGTTTGGTACGCCCGCACACCCTCACCCAATTCGGTCGCCCGTATGCGCACGTCGAGCAGGAATTGGCTGTCCTGGTCGGGAACCCACGCCTGAGCTGGCCTAGCGGCAGGCGGGCCCGGCAGCGCCGCGGCAAGAGCGGGCGCAGGGATGCCACCGGCGATACTCGCCAGCAGCATCAGCGCGCCGCGCCAACCGCCTCTCCAGGCCGTCATGGGGGAAAGCGCTCCCGGCTCTTTCCTTTAACGCAGTACCGCGCTGGCTTCTGCCGCCAGCGACGACGCGCCGTCGGCCGTTTCGTAGAATTTGACTGTGACCGGCCCATTCGCCGCGGCGATCATCTTGTCGTCGACCGGAATGCTGACGGTCCGCTTGCCAAGCTCGGTATAGACCGCCACCCCGCGCTGGGTTGCGATCGGGTCGGCTACACCGGCCTTGAACACCTTGATGTCGCCATAGACCGATCGAGCCCCGTCACGCGTCAGATCCAGGTCGATCGTGGTCTTGCCGGCGGTCTTGCTCAGGTGAACGTTGGCGATGCCCGCCTTGGCTTCTAGATTGCCAAGGCGCACGATCACCGGGATGGTCACGCCGTAGATCGGCGTTAGTGCGAAGCCGATGCCCTTGAAGTCGGCTGGCGCGGCCTGGGCGGATCGCGGCGCAGGGATCGCCCGAAACAATAGATGCACGCGATACTCGCCATCGGCCAGGTCGGCCGGCGCCCGCGCGGCGATGCGAATGGATTGCGGCTGGTTGGGCGGCAAGGTCACTCGGCGCGGCGCATAGAGGATCATGTCGCGCGCCTGCGCTTCGGCCGTGCTTGGCGCCGTCACGTCCTCCAGCTGCCCACCGGCCGTCATTCGCCGAAGCTCGACCGAGATTCGGTAAGTGGCAACGTCGTCGCCGATATTGTTGAGGATGATCTCGGTCCCGCGGCTGCCGTTGAGCACAATTCGCGTTGGCGCCACCAACAGGTCGCCCACGCCCGCTTGGGCCGCCGGCGCCGCCATCAGCAGCGGCGCAAGCAAAGCGCCAAGAGCGAATTTGCGAAGGGTTTCTGTTCTGGTCACGAGGTTTCGGCTCCCACTGGATAAGTGGAGGCAATTTCACCCAGAATGGTTGATAACTTAATAACTACGATACGCGGCAACGCTGGATCAAAGGCAAGTTCGTTAACGAAAACGCGCTTTCGCCGCCTACACATCGAAAAAGGGGCCACCGTTTCCGGCAGCCCCTCCTTCACGCACCCGCGCTCTTAAGCGCTGACACAAAGCCGATCAGTTATAATCGACGGTGACATCCATATCGCCGAGGTAGACGCCTTCCTTGACGTTCGTCGGGATGGCGATCGAGCCGCCAACGATGAAGTCGGCGCCGACAATGCTGGCCACTGGAACAGTCACTGTTGCAGGCGCATCCGGAGAGAAGGAGATCGTGTCGGCGGGAAGGCCGCCGACAAGCGCCAGGGTCGATACGGCCGAGCGGATGACAAGCGCCTGGTTTGGCGTCGAGCGCACGTTGTACACGGCCGGCTGGCTAACGCCCGAGCAGCTCAGATTGGCGCCGCAAACCGCGACAGAGCCGGCAAGTTTGCCAATTACGACCGAGCTGGGGGCGGTCAGCGTTCCGAGCACGATCGTACCGAAGTTCAGATCCGTCTTCTTGGCGAGCACCAGCGGGCTGACGATCTGGGCGCGAGCAGTCGCCTTGGGATTGGCGGCAACAGGAGCGGCAAACGCCGGTGTAGCAACGGCCAGGGTGGCCAGACCGGCGCCAAGGGCGGCCAGACGCGAGCAATTGGTCATGTGTAAGTTTTCCCACTTCAGTTGATGTTCCCGGCTGCCCGTCCCGTCATCCGGTTCAGATCATCCGTGCCACCCCATTAACCTTGACCGCTTACGCCTTCGCTGAAGCACATGGTTAACGCTCCGTTGAGCTTTGCGCCGCATTGGTTGCAACAAGTCGCTGCTCAGTCACTGTAAGGCGCGGAGCGGCCTCCCCGGCCCCATCGGCTCACTCAAAGATAGTCGACCGTGATCGCCACATCGCCGCGGTACGCGCCCTCGGCATCGCCCATCACCCGCAACGCCCCGCCGAAGCGGAACTGCAAACGCCCTGCCGAATCGAGCCGGGGCATCGCCGGCAGGTCCGTGGTCAGTTCCTCAATCACGATCTGGCCGCCTTCATGACCGTGAAGCGCAATCCGGTCGGGCAGTTCGACCCGCACCGCTCGGCCAGGCTCGCCGTGGATGTTCGCCGTGCCAACCATGGCCCGCCCGCTCATTTCCACCGCTCCGCTCGCCGCGGCGCTGCCGTCGGGCCGCAATTGTGCCACGCCCCCGCCAGGACCGGTCAGCACCAGCCGGTCGAAATTCAAGCTTGTTTCGAGGTCGAGCCGCACTGGCGTCGTTGGCGCATCCTTGTTGCCGATCGTCGCGACGCATAATTGGCAAGGCACCGCTTCCTGCGCCGACAGCGGCGCTGACGCGGCAACCCCCAGCCAAGCCAATGCGCGCAACGCGCCCCAAAGCGGATTTCCCCTCATGCCGCCGTCTTACGGCCGATAAGGTGTAGACAAGGTAAACCCGCTGCTAACCATTGCCGGGCTGCGCGTCCCTACCCAAATAAAGGTCAACACCTTGGCGAAAGGCTTCCCCGCGATCATGTCCGACCTCCCCCAGACCGATGAAGAATGGCGCAAGCGACTTACCCCCGAGCAATACCGTGTGCTGCGACAGTCAGGCACCGAAGCCCCGTGGAGCGGCCATCTCAACGGCAAGCAAGGCGAAGGCGAATATAAGTGCGCCGGCTGCGGCACACCCTTGTTCGAAAGCGACGCCAAATATGACAGCGGCTGCGGGTGGCCCAGCTTCACCGCCCCCGCCGAGGAAAGCGCCGTTGCCGAGCATAGCGACACCAGCCACGGCATGCGCCGCGTCGAAGTACGCTGCGCCAAGTGCGAAGGCCATCTGGGTCACGTCTTTGACGACGGCCCCGGCCCGGCCGGCCTGCGCTACTGCATCAACAGCGCCAGCCTGGACTTCGCCCCAAAGCCGGACTGAACTCAACTCCCCTCCCGTTCACGGGAGGGGACGGCTCGCCTAGAGGCGAGCGATGGGTGGGCCTCGCAACAGCGCCATCCGCCCACACTAGCGCCCGGCACTTGCCCCTCCCCCTAACTCCCCGTAACCCCTGCCCTTCATGGCACGGCCGCCCGCTTCCCCCACCAGACCGATACCCGCCCCGCGCCGCCGCGGCCGTTGGCGCGCCTTCTTCACCTGGTCCTTTATCGCCTTTTTCGCCGCGCTGCTCCTGCTGGTCGGCATTGTCTTCGCGCAATCCGCCTCGCTGCCCTCCTACGAACAGCTCACCCGTCGAAGCGAACTCGGCAAGGTCATCCGCGTCCGTTCGGCCGACGGTCGTTTGCTCGTCGCGCTCGGGCCCAGCCTGGGCAATTGGGTCCCCTATGCGGAGATCCCGCCCGCGATGCGCAGCGCCATGATCGCGGTGGAGGACCAGCGCTTTCGCCAGCATCCGGGTGTCGACCCGATCGCCATTGCCCGCATCGTCAAGTTCGCGATCGTCAACCGCGGCAGTGGCCGCCGCCTCCAGGGCGGCTCGACGATTACGCAGCAGCTCGCCCGCAACATCTTCCTGACGAACAATTATACGGTCGCCCGCAAGCTGCGCGAAATGGTCATGGCGCTGGCGCTCGAGCGCAAGTTCTCCAAGAACCAGATCCTCGAGCTCTACCTCAACCGGGTATATTTCGGCGGCGGCGCCTACGGCATCGACGCCGCCTCGCGGACCTTTTTCGGCCACGACGCACGCCGCCTCAGCCTGGGTGAGGCCGCAATTATCGCCGGCCTGGTTAAGGCGCCGAGCAATTATTCACCCACCGCCGATGTCGAGGCCGCTCGGGGCCGCGCCGGCGTGGTGCTCCAGACCATGGTCGCCAACGGCTTCATCTCCGCCGCGGCGGCCGAAAACGTCGACCCTGCCCGGATCGTCGTCCAGCCGACCCAAAAACAGAATAGCATTCGCTACTTCACCGACTGGGCCCTGCCGCAGCTCGACACGTTGATCGGCGACACGACAGAGCCGATCGACGTGTGGACGACGCTCGACACAAGCCTCCAAGCGTCTGGCGACCGCGCCATCAACGCCAATGTGCCCAACGGCGCCCAGGGTGCTTTGGTATCGCTCGATCAGGACGGCGCTGTGCGAGCCATGATCGGCGGGCGCGATTACGTTAGTTCGCTCTACAATCGCGCCACCCAGGCACAGCGCCAGCCCGGCTCCGCGTTCAAGCTGTTCGTTTATCTGTCCGCCCTCGAAAGTGGCATGAAGCCAACTTCCGTGCTGGTCGACGAACCCGTCGAGATCCAGGGCTGGCGGCCGCGCAACAGCACCCGCACGAACCTTGGTCCGGTTACCCTGCGCGAAGCATTCGCCCGCTCGATCAACACCATCAGCGCGAAGATCGGCGCGCAGCTCGGTTTCTCTACCATCGCCGACATGGCCCAGCGTTTCGGTATCACGGGTAAGATCTCGACCAATCCGTCGATGGTGCTGGGGACGTCCAACGTCCGCCTGCTCGACATGACTCGTGCCTATGCCGCGGTGTCGAACAAGGGCGTGTCCGTCATGCCTTATGGCATTACCAAGGTCGCCACGACCGACGGGCAACTGCTCTACCGACACGAGCGCAGCGACGATCGCGTACTGGTGGCTCCGTGGGTAGCGGCGCAGATGACCGACCTGCTGCAGACCGCCGTGCTCTCCGGCACTGGCCGCGCCGCGCAGATCGGCCGCCCGGTTGCCGGCAAGACCGGTACCACCCAGTCCAACAAGGATGGCTGGTTCATCGGTTTTTCCTCAGGGATCACCACCGGCGTGTGGATGGGCCGCGACGACAACCGCCCGATTCCCGGACTGCAGGGCGGCACCGCGCCAGCACAGGCGTTCCACGACTTCATGGTGACCGCCGTCGCCAAGCGCCCCATCGTCGCTTTTGAAACCGAAGTGCCCATGCCCGACTGGCAGCTGGAGCCTGGTGAGGAACTGCCGGGCGCCTCCATCCTTGGTGACGCGCCTTTGGTGGACGCCGACGGCAACCCTATTGGCGCTGCGCCTTCCGCTCCGATCGGGCCCGCAGCCGGTGACGAAGTTGGACGGGCCGGCGGCACTCCCGATCAGAGCGAGCTCGACCGCATCTTCAACGGCGGCCCTCCGCCGATCCAGCAGCAACCGCCACGGCAGCCGCCGCCCGAGCCCGAATCAGACCCCTCGGCCGACCCCGCGGAGTTCCGGCCCGACCCGGCGTAGAGCGCCCCTTGCAAAGGCCGTCGGACCTCCGAACAATCTCGCTTCCGCCGCCTTGAAGTCCGCCGAATGATCCATGTGGAGGCGGTGCGCCACTTCATGCGCCACCACGAAGCGAAGCGCCTCGGGTGGTGCCAGGATCAGCCGCCAGCTGAACCGGATCGACCCGTCGCTCGAACAGCTGCCCCAGCGGCTCACCGGATCGCCCACTGCCACCGCGCGGACGGCTATGCCCTCGCGTGCGGCAATCTCTTGGGTGAGCGTGCTCATCACAGCTAATGCTTCCGCCTTGAGCCAACGCTCCACCGCGCGTGCGAAACTCGCCTGCGGCCCGCCGACGATCAGCCGGTCGCCGTCCAGCCGCACGCCGCGCCGCTCGCCCTCTGCCCACACTAGCACCAGCTCGCCGCCGCGAAAGGGCACTGTCACGCCGTTGACGAACGGCCGCATCGCCGGCGCCCGCGCCAGCTGCCGGGCGACCCACTCACTTTGCTCGCCGACCCAAGCCAGCGCCTTCTTCCTGGAATAGCGCCACGGCAGGGTCAGCCGAAGCACCCCGCTTTCGTGATCGACCCGTAGCCGCAGACGCCGCGCCTGCCGCATCGGTTTGAGCGCCACGGGCAGCGGCAGCCCGGGCACGTCGATGTTTTCGGCGTCAAAGTTCGCGATCGACAACGTGCCACTCGAAGTCGCCGGCATCGACCTCGCTAACCGTCCATCCCCGTGTCGACTGCTTGGCGCGGTGCACGCTTTCACGGTCGCCGGTCACCAGATAGTGCCATTCGGGAAGCGGCTGCCCATCGCGGCGCAATTTGTATGCGCAAGTGGACGGCAACCACTCCAGCGCTTCCATCTTGCCTTTGGTCAGTTGCACGCAGTCGGGCACGTGGCGCTTGCGGTTTGCGTAATCGCTGCACATGCCCGCCCGCCGGTCGAGCAGCTTGCACGCCACGTTGGTGGGGTGAAGCTCGCCGGTTTCCTCATCTTCCAACTTGTGCAGGCAGCAACGCCCGCAGCCATCGCACAGTGCTTCCCACTCGCCGCGATCCAGCGCGTGCAGGGGCTTTTCCCACCAAGGCGATGAGGATGGTGCGGCGGCGATGTTCATGGTCACGCCAGCCTTGCGATGCTATTCGCCATTTGGTCAAGCCATTTGCCAGGGACGCATCTCGGAAATGTTGAAGCAACTGAAGACCTTGGCTCTTTCTGCGGCCATTCTCACCGCGACTTTCGTCGGCGCAGCGACACCGGCGGCTGGACAGATCTCCGCTAACGGAGCGGCCAGCTTCTTGTCCGCGGTGAAGGAGCGCAACGGCGGAAAGGCAACCGAATTGCTCAACGCGCCGGGTTCGACGGTAGTTAACGCCCGTGACGGCCGCGGCGAAGGTGCGCTTCATCTGCTCGCCCGCGGCCGCGACTCCGAGTGGCTCGGCTTCCTGCTCGGCAAGGACGCCGACGCCAACCTTCAAAGCAGTAGCGGTGAAACGCCGCTTCTGATCGCCGCCCGCATCGGCTGGCTAGAGGGCGCCAATTGGCTGATTCGCTATGGCGCCAAGCCCGATCTGGCCAATCGTCTTGGCGAAACGCCGTTGATCGTCGCCGTGCAGGCCCGCCAATTGCCGCTCGTACGCCGCTTGCTTGAACTCGGCGCCAGTCCCGACAAGCGCGACAATGCCAGCGGCCGCAGCGCGCGCGATTACGCCAAGCTTTCCGACCGTGGCGGTGACCTCACCAAGTTGATCAACAGCACGGCAATCACAGCCAAGCCCAAGACCGTCGCCGGCCCCAAGCTCTAGAACTTACGCCTGGCTTTTAGGCGTCGAATCCCAAGCTCGGGTCGATCTGCGCCGAAAGTCTTCGTGCTGCCCGCCTTGCGAAGCGCAACAGCTCAGCCTTTCGCCGCGCCGGCGCGAGCGGCCGCACCGCCGCCTCGCGCGTCACTGCCGCATCATAGCGATCGGCGACGATCAGCCCGGCCGCACCCGGCTGGAACCGCTCTTGCTCGAGCAATCCCGCTAAGGCCGCCGGCACCGCCCAGTAAAAACGGTCGCAATAGTCCAGATAGTCGGTCCACTTGCCGTCGCCCTGCAAGTCGGCGCGGCTGACCTTGATCTCGACGATGGTCAGACAACCCTTGGGATCGATCGCCATCATGTCCGCCCGGCGCCCGTTGGGCAGCGGCACCTCGCACATTGCGAACAGATCCTGTCGGCAAAACAAGCGCGTAACCCCTCGCGCGACCTCACCGGCAACCGGCGGCAAGTCGGCAAAGCAAGGCGGGATGACCAGCGGCTGAGGGGAAGCGTTCACCGCTTGAGCCTAGAACAAAAGGTGCCCGCGTGTCACGCGCTAGTGAGCAATGGTTCGGCTAGACGAAGCGATTGCGCTCAGCGGTAGAAGACGTGGTTTCCGATCGACGCCACCCGGGTAAGCTTCCAGCCCGGCGACACGCGCTTGGCGTGGAAGAACAGGGCCTTGCCGATATTGCTTGGTCGCGCGGCGCTGTCGATCAGGCGAGCGACGTTCATCGCCGACTTCCACTGTGCGCCGTTCTTGGCAACCGGCGGCCAGCCACCGGCGCGAACGAAGGAAAACTGTCCGCGTTGAAACAGCACGCCGCAGTAAGACGGTGGAAAACGACCGCGCGACTTGGCACGATTGGCGATCACATGCGCAACGGCCATCTGACCGGCGAGCGGCTCGCTCTTGCTCTCGAAGTAGACACCGGCGGCAAGGCAGTCGAGCTCGCGTTGGCTGGATCCCGAGGCCACGGCCACGGTCGGCGCGACAGCCGCAGGAGCAACTGTATCGGCAACATCTTCGGCCGGGGCTGCAACAGGGGTGCGTGTATCGATGGAGAGGAGCGGTTCACCCGGTGCGATGACCGAGGGGGAAACATCATTGGCCTGAATGGCGGGTAGCTGGGCCAGTCCCATGGGAACCTGGGCCGGGGCAACCGAGCTGGCGGCAAAGGCCGCGGCAGCTACCATCACAGCGAAACGATGAAACATTCAAACCCTTGAAGATGGCGTTGAACCCCGTTGGACATGGCCGTTCGGCCTTAAAAGGCCGGCGTCAGTATCCTGGTAGTCCCCCGTCTGCGTGGTGCGTCCGCTCAGCCTCATGCCGCCCCGGGGCACCCCCCGCTTTCGTCCTAGTTCCGTGCCTGAAGAAATATTTTTGGGCGATCAACCCGCGGAGGTCGTTTCAGCGATGAATCGTTCTGCCGACGGGACGTCCAGTTCAATCACCCAACAATCGGGATCCGATCGCCGCCGAATCCCTACATATTGATCGACGCGCCCCGAATCGTTTGCGTTAGGCCCAGTTTTCCGCCAAGCATAGATCCCGCCAACACCCAGGCTGCGCTCTACGAACGCCTGATGCTGACCCCGTTCGAGCACCACCAGCAACAGGCTACCGCGTTCCGCATCCCCCTTGTGGATGACCATCCCGAAGCCGCCATCGCCCTCGGCGCGGCGGATCAGCGCGCTTGCCTCGAACCCGGCGGCGAGCCGTGGTTCGTCGCTCACCGGCGGTATCCGTCGAGCGACGACAAAACGATGTGCGAGCGCAGGAACGTCCCCGTACCGCGCGCACACTCCTCGCCGCTCGCATCCACGATCCGCGCCTCGGCCACGAACACCCGCCGCCGACCGCTGATCCAGCGACCCTCTGCCCGCGCCTCGCCCACGCCGAGCGGCTTAGTGAAGTGCAGGTTGAACGCCGTGGTCAGCAGGAAGCGGTCGCTCACCAAACTATTTGCCGCATAGAAAGCCGCATCGTCGAGCATCTTGAAGTACACGGTGCCATGCGCCGCCCCTGCTGCATGAAACAAAGCCGGGCCGACCGGAAAGCGGATCACCGCCTCACCCGCCCGCGGCAATTCCAGCGTCGACACGAACAAGCGGTTGATCGGCGCCGCATCATACAGCCCCTCCAGCGCCCGGAAGTGCGCGGCCTCCCCGGCAGGCGGCAGCGCCGTGTCGGGGATCTGACCTTCAGGCAACGTGGGCTTCATCCACGCCCATCAGCACCGCCGCCAACGCGTCGCGCGACTTGGCCCCGCGTAGCTTCGCACAGGTCGGCCCGTGCCGGATCGCCCGGCTAATCGCCGCCAAGGCCTTGAGATGCTCGGCACCCGCGTCCGGCGGCGACAGCAACAGGAACACCAAGTCTACGGGTACCCCGTCTATCGCCTTGTAGTCGATCGCTTCGGGCAGTCGCGCGACTACTGCATAGATGCGCGTCAGCCCGGCCAGCTTGCCATGCGGAATGGCCACGCCGCCGCCAAAGCCGGTCGATCCAAGCCGCTCCCGCTCCGACAGCGCCGCGGTGATTTCCGCCGGATCGATCCCCAGGCGCGGCCCCGCCACCTGAGCCAGAAGGCCGAACAGACCGCGCTTGGTCGTAGCGGGCAAGGCCGGCTTGATCGCATCGAAGTCGAGGAACTGGGTCAGGCGCATAAAGGGGAAACGCACTTCTATGACTGCAGGCCTCCGAACACGGCCGAAATACCAACAAGAACAAGGCAGAAAGCCGCTTGGGCTTCAGGCCTCGCTCCATCGGAGCGCGCAATCCCTAAATCGACAATCCATGTTATGCGCGGCCAAAGGCGGGTTGGGCAGCCGCGGCGATGCGGTCCCATAATGGGTCGGTCAGCGTGGCTACGAACCGGCCGTGCCGCTCCAGTTCCGCTTGGCTCACCTCGGCAAAGCGCGGTACCCGGCCATGATGAGCACCGGGCGCTGGCGCGCTGGCAAAGGTCGGTTCCGCCACCGGCTCCGCAATTAGGCCGAGGCCGATCTGCCGTCCGCCTGTCAGTTCGACATAGACCTGCGCCAGCAATTGCGCGTCCAGCAGCGCGCCATGCTTGACCCGCGCCGAGCGATCCACGCCATAGCGCGTGCACAGGGCGTCCAGGCTGTGCTTGGCGCCCGGATGGGTCTTGCGGGCCATCATCAGCGTGCAGATCATCCGGCTCATGCACACAGGATCGCGCCCGCATGCCTTAAGTTCGGCGTTAAGGAAGCCGAAATCGAAGGTGGCGTTGTGGGCGATCAGCGGCGCGTCGCCGATGAATTCGAGCAGATCGTCGACGCCGTGCGCGAACAATGGCTTATCCGACAGGAAGGTCGCGGAAAGGCCGTGAACCGCTTCCGCCTCGAACGGCATCGGCCGCTCGGGATTAAAGTACGCGTGGAAGTGCTTACCGGTCTCGCAGCGGTTGAACATCTCGACGCAACCGATCTCGACCATTCGGTCGCCACCGACCGGATTGAGGCCTGTAGTCTCGGTATCGAAGATGATTTCACGCATGGCTGACGCTATGCGCCCGGCCTGATTCCCAGTCCACCCAGTATCGCATCGACCTGCCGCTCGGTTTCTTCGAGGCTGATGGCGGTGTCGATCAGAAAGTCCGCCCGCGCGAGCTTTTCATGGTCGGGAGTCTGCCGGGCTAGGATCGCTTCGAACTTCTGGCTCGTCATCCCGGGCCGGGCGAGCACCCGCTCGCGTTGCACGCCGGCCGGCGCCGTGACCACGATCACATGATCGAACACCGCTTCGCCGCCGGTCTCGAACAGCAAGGGGATGTCGAACAGCAAAGCGGCCGCGTCCGGATGCTCGACGATGAACCGGGTGCGCTCGGCATGGACCGCTGGATGGACGATGGCCTCCAATGCCGCCAGTTCCGCCGGCTTGCCCAGCACCGCCACACTCAAGGCCTCGCGATTGACGCCTTGCTCTCCGGTCGTCCCTGGAAAACGTTGCTCGATTGCCGGTAGCAACGTCCCGCCCGCGCCCTGCAATCGCCGAACCACCGCATCCGCATCGAACACAAGCACGCCCCGCGCCGCAAACATCGCCGCTACGGTGGACTTGCCCATGCCAATCGAACCGGTGAGCGCGAGTGTAATCATGACGTCAACAACGCACGAAGTTCCGCGTCATGCTCGCGCGGTGCGGGCAGCCCGAAGAACATCTCGAACGCCGGAGCGGCCTGCGCCACCAGCATGTGCAACCCGTCGATCACTCGCATCCCCAAGGTCCGTGCCTGCTTGATCAATCCCGTATCGAGCGGAAAATAGACCATGTCGAACACGATCGTGTCCAAAGGGTAAGCTTGCAGGTCTACCGGCACCTCGGGCTGCTTCGCCATTCCCATCGGGGTGGCGTTGATCAGCACGGTTGGGCCATCGCCAGCGTTGCGATTCGGGCCAAGCGCTTCCAGCGGCTGGATGGCGTTGGCCGGTGCTCCGACAAGCCTTGCCAAGTCCAAGCCACGCTCATGGCTGCGGCTGAAAACCTCGAAATCGTTGTAGCCCGCTCGCATGGCGCCAACCGCGGCCGCCCGAGCAGCCCCGCCGGCGCCGATGATCTGCACGGTAGCGTTACCGTAATCGGAGCCGCTCGCCTGCTCCAAACTATCGCTGACGCCAGTGACGTCACTGTTCTCGGCCTGCAGCCCGCCTCCCGTGACCGGCAACAAAAGGTTCGACACGCCAAGCAATTCCACGTCGCGGCTTAGCGATCCCGCTAACGGAACGACATCTGTCTTGAGCGGCATGGTGACGTTGCACCCCTGCCAACCCGCATCCCGCCTTCGCTCGGCCACAAACCCCGGCAGCTCCGCCAAGCTCACCCTTGTGGCCCTATAATCCCCTTCGATGCCCAGCTTCCCCAGCCAGAACCGATGGATCAAAGGTGACAAGCTGTGCCCCACTGGATCCCCGATCACCTCGGCGTACGGCAGGTTCACGCAGTCACCGCACTTCCGTCATCCCTGGCTTGACCCGGGACCGGAATGACGGGGAGAGCTACGTTCACAGCTCCACCCCCCGCTCGCGCAGCGCCCCCAGCAGCGCCAGCAGCGGCATGCCCAGCACGGTGAAATGATCCCCCTCGATCGCCTCGAACAATTGCACGCCGCGGGCCTCCAGCCGGAACACCCCCACGCAATAGCTCACCTCCGGCCACTCCGCCTCCAGATAGCTCTCGATGAAGGCTTCGCTTAGAGCCCGCACCCGCAAGCGCGCGTCCTGCGCATGGCTCCACTCCACCACTCCGCCCCGAGCCAGCGCCACTGCGCTCGTCAGCACCATCGTTCGCCCGGAGAACGCCCGCAAATGCTCCGCCGCCTCCGCCCGTCCGCCCGGCTTGGAAAAGCGCCGCCCGTCCACCGACAGTAGCGAATCCGCCCCGATCACCAGCGCCTCCGGCCGCTCCCGCGACCCCGCCACCGCCTTGGCCCCGGCCAAAGCTTTCGCCAGCGCCGCATCGTCACCAACGAACCCGGCCTTGACCGCCTCCTCGTCGACGCCCGGCGCAACAACGCCATACGGCACCCCGGCGTTGGCCAGCATCGTGCCGCGAATGGAGGAGGTTGACGCCAGCAAAAGGTCCATATTTGTTCCTGTGGAAAAGCCCGTGACAGCGCCTAGCCCGCCGCGGTGGATGATCCCAAGCGCCATTTCATCCCCGCTGCCAGCCCAAACACCCCAACGACCGTCCACAGTGCGTTCAAACCATCCCCAGCCTGTGAATCACGGGGAACCCACTTCGCGACTCGCCCTCCCGCCACGACTCTCCTGAGGCGGTTGCTGTTGGCAAAAGCGGAACGCGCCCGTATTCCCCGCGATCGGCGCCCCATCTACTTCAACTTCCTTTTCAAGAATCTATTATAAGAGAGATAGAAGTAAGTGGAGTTCGCTTCCCCCAATCCGTCCATCACGCCCGTCGACAAGCCGCTGCTAGCCGTACTTCGAGGCGAACGGCGTGATCCCCCGCCGATGTGGATGATGCGCCAGGCCGGCCGCTACCTTCCCGAGTATCGCGCACTTCGGGCCGACAAGGGCGGCTTCCTCGATCTCGTCTATGACCCTGAGGCCGCCGCCGAGATCACCCTGCAGCCGCTCAAGCGCTTTCCGCTCGACGGCGCGATCCTGTTTTCCGACATTCTGATCGTCCCCCACGCCATTGGCCAGGACCTTCGCTTCGTTGCCGGCGAGGGCCCGCGCCTGTCGCCTCCGCTCAAGGATGCCGCGCTGGATGGCCTCACAGCCGCCCCACAGCATCTCGAGGCCATTTACGCGACCGTGGCTCGGGTGAAGGCCGAGCTTGCGCCTCAGACCACGTTCCTGGGGTTCGCCGGCGCGCCGTGGACCGTCGCCACCTACATGGTCGCCGGCGAGGGCAGCCGCGACCAGGCCGACACCCGCACCCTCGCTTATGCCGACCACGGCCGCTTCGCCGCCATCATCCAGGCGATTGAGGACACCACTTTCCCGTATCTGCTCGGTCAGATCGATGCCGGCGTCGAAGCCGTGCAGATCTTCGACAGCTGGTCAGGCAGCCTCGCTCCGTCCGAGTTCGAGCGCTGGGTCATCGCCCCCACCGCCCGCCTCGTCGCCCGCCTTCACGAAGCCCGGCCCGGCGTGCCGATCATCGGCTTCCCCAAGGGCGCGGGTGCCAAGCTCCCCGCCTACGCCCGCGAAACCGGCGTCGACGCCATCGGCCTCGATGAAACCGTCGACCCGGCCTGGGCCGCCCGCGAGCTACCCGCCCACCTTCCGCTGCAGGGCAATCTCGACCCGCTTGCCCTCTTCGCCGGCGGCGAGGCACTCGAAACCGCGGTCGCCCGCATCCTCGACGCGCTGGCCGATCGCCCGCACGTCTTCAACCTCGGCCATGGCATCGGCCAGTTCACCCCGATTGCCCATGTCGAGCAGCTGCTTCGCCTGCTAGGGAAGACCCAGTGAACATCCTCTCCTCCTCGATCGGCTGGCTCGGCGACGCTTATCCCTGGGTCAAGGCCGCCCACCTGACTTTCGTGATCTTCTGGATCGCCGGCCTTTTCCTGCTGCCACGCTTCTACGTTTATCACCACGCCACTACGCCTGGTTCGGCCGAGGATCGCGCCTGGATCGAGCGCGAATCCCGCGCCCGCTCGATCATCCTCACCCCCGCCATGCTGATCGTGTGGGTGCTCGGTCTGATGCTCGCCTTCCACCTCGGGGCCTGGGGCCAGGGCTGGTTCTCGGCCAAGCTCGCCTTGGTCGTCGGCCTCACCGGCTACCAAGGCTGGATGGGCTCCTACGGCCGCAAGCTCGCCGCCGGCGCCCGCCCCCTCGAGAATCGCACTCTGCGGATCATGAACGAGATCCCCGGCATCGCCACCGCGCTGATCGTCGTCCTGGTGATCGTCAAACCGTTCTGATCCGGACGGGCGAGCGGAAACATTGACTTTCCGACCCTGACCCAATAGCCCAAAGCCACTACACGGCCCGCCGGCCCGTTCCCCCCTGCCGGCGAGTTCGCGACACCAGTCGCGGCGTCTCAACTCACTCTCCCCCATCGCCAGCACTCGCTGCCGCCAGAACAGAGCCTCCTCATGCACCTCAAGGATCTCAAGCTCAAAACCCCCGCCGAACTGGTCGCCATGGCCGAGGAGATGGGAGTCGAGGGCGCGTCCACCCTGCGCAAGCAGGACCTGATGTTCTCTATTCTCAAGGTCCGTGCTGAGACCGGCGCCGAGATCATGGGCATGGGCACCATCGAATGCCTCAACGACGGCTTTGGCTTCCTGCGCAGCCCCGAGGCGAACTACCTCGCCGGTCCCGACGACATCTACGTCCAGCCCAGCCTGGTGCGCCGCTTCGGCCTGCGCACCGGCGACACGGTGGAAGGCGAGATCCGCGGCCCCAAGGATGGCGAGCGCTATTTCGCGCTGACCCGCATTGTCACTATCAACTTCGACGACCCCGAGGCGGTCCGCCACCGGGTCAATTTCGACAATCTGACGCCGCTTTATCCCAATAAGAAGCTAACGCTGGACACGATCGACCCGACGCAAAAGGACAAGTCCGCCCGAGTCATCGACATCGTCTCGCCGCAGGGCAAGGGCCAGCGCGCCTTGATCGTGGCCCCGCCGCGCACCGGCAAGACCGTGCTGCTGCAGAACATCGCCAAGGCCATCACCGACAACCATCCCGAGGTGTTCCTGATCGTCCTGCTGGTCGACGAACGCCCGGAGGAAGTGACCGACATGCAGCGCTCGGTGAAGGGCGAGGTCATCTCCTCCACCTTCGACGAACCCGCCCAGCGCCACGTCCAGGTCGCCGAAATGGTCATCGAAAAGGCCAAGCGCCTGGTCGAGCACAAGAAGGATGTCGTGATCCTTCTGGACTCGATCACCCGCCTGGGCCGCGCCTACAACACCGTTGTGCCGTCCTCGGGCAAGGTGCTCACCGGCGGTGTCGACGCCAACGCCCTGCAGCGCCCCAAGCGCTTCTTCGGTGCCGCCCGCAACATCGAGGAAGGCGGATCGCTGTCGATCATTGCCACCGCGCTGATCGATACCGGCTCCAAGATGGACGAGGTCATCTTTGAAGAGTTCAAGGGCACCGGCAACAGCGAGATCGTGCTCGACCGCAAGGTCAGCGACAAGCGCATCTTCCCGGCGCTGGACGTCGGCAAGTCCGGCACCCGCAAGGAAGAGTTGCTGGTCGACCCCTCCACGCTGAGCAAGATGTGGGTCCTGCGCCGCATCCTGATGCAGATGGGCACCATCGACGCCATGCAGTTCCTCCTCGACAAGATGAAGGACGCCAAGAGCAACGAGGACTTCTTCGCGAGCATGAATCAGTAGGGGCTCGTCGTTGGGGTGAGGCGCATCCGCTCATCCTGAGGAAGGACTGAGCGAAGTCGAAGGCCTGTCTCGAAGGACGCGGCAATCCACGTCGCGCGCTGTAGCACCCGCGGACAGATGGATCGCCGCCCTCCACTCGCAATGACGGTCTGTGGTTACCCCCCGTCATTGCGAGGAGCGGAGGACGCGGCAATGTACGGCAAGAACTGCATCACCCAAGACGACCTCGCCCATCCGTTGGGCGTATGCCCTAATCCCGTTATTGAGAGGGCGCAGCCACCGCGGACATTCCGTCCCGATCCGATGCGAGTGTCCGTTTTCGACCCAAAACGGACATCCCTGATCCGCAAAGCTCTCCTTGACTCAGTTAGATAGTTAGCTAACTGTCTTATTATGCACTACGTCTTCAAAGCTCTTTCCGATCCTACGCGTCGCCGTGTGCTGCAGTTGCTGCGCGAGGGGCCGAAAAGTGCCGGTGAGATCAGCGATGAATTCAGCGTAAGCAAGCCGACCATGTCCGCTCACTTCGCCGTGTTGAAGGAGGCAGACCTCGTTCACGCCGAAAGGTCGGGCAAGTCCGTCATCTATCACTTGAAGCTCTCGGTGCTCGAGGAAGCGCTACTGGGCTTTGTCCATTCGTTCGACTTGGGCGGAGCTTCGCCTGAGGTTAGGCAGGAGGCCGCACGATGAACCAAGATATAAGAGGAAGTCTTGCCTGGGGGGGCGGCCTAGTCGCGCTGGCGCTAAGTGCAACTTACGCCCGTGAGTTAGGCTATATCGAACGGGACACGGTCACCAGGATTGTGTTGGGCGCAACTGGATTGATGGTTGCATGGTACGGAAACCGGATGCCTAAGACCTTTGTTCCCAGCGCTTGGGCTCGCAGGGTCAATCGCGTCGGCGGCTGGTCGATGGCGCTGAGCGGTCTGGTCTACGCCGGACTTTGGACATTGCCCCCTTCGATCTCGCCGTACTGATTGGGTGTGGAGCGGTAGCAACCGGCATCGTCTTTACGGTTGGTTACACCCTCGGATTGCGCAACCGGGCGAAAGCCACCTGAAGGTCTGCTTTCCACCCCTTGCAGACATTGGCTGCGAAGCTAGGCTTAGCGAATGACTGCGAAACAAGATTCAACCGCAAACGGCAAGTGCCCAAGGTGCGAGATGCCGGTGCCGTTCGCAAAGGCCAACTTCGGGCGTGGAAAAACTTACACTTGCCCTGCTTGCCACGAGCGATTGCGAACGAGCAAAGTCAGCATTGGTATTTTCGTTGCCGCATTCACCTTAGCGTCTTTCGCTGGGAGGCAGTTTGGCTTCGTCGCGGTCCTTTGCGTTTTGCTGCTGCTAGTCATCTACGAATGGCTCACGGTTCGAGTGACCGTGGACGAAGGCACCGCTTCGCAGCCTGACTAAGTCCGCTTTCCACCTTAGCGGACATCTGGAAATGTCCGCTTTCCACCCATACCGGACATTCGCAGCGACGCATCCATTATCGCCGCTTGGCAAGCCAAATGAACAAGAAGCGACGATGCTCAGCCCATGTCTGACCTTCGGCGACAGCTTCTCTTAGGCAAACAGCAGTATGGTATGGACCAGCACCGTCCGTCGTGCGGAAGTTGGCGCACGTTCTGCCCCGATCCGTTTTCCAGCGCCCACCTTGGATCTCACTGTCGTAGAACGATCCGGTGACGGACCCATCGGCTAGGAGGTTCAGTGTCATCGCTTTTGTGTATGGCTTGGACGGCTCAGCAGACAGATCAACTGTCCAGTCACCAGCCAAGCTCGTGTTACTTGCGGGCGAAGCGAGCGTCGCTGCGATAGCCAAGAATGCAAGGTTCACGTGCGTTCTCCCCCGATGTGTAGACTAAACTTAGCTTGGGCATGTGACACGACGCGATACGGCAGATGTGCGTTGTTATTAGATAAGGAGGTCAACCCTATTCTTTGCGTGATCACGACTTACGTCCGCTTTCCACCCATTGCGGACATCCACGACGGGCGTAAGCTATCCACATGAGGGCAACCGCACTTGAGTGGCGAAGGCTGGGATGCGCTGCGGTCCTCGGGGCAATCATAGCGTTCCCCGCTGGACTCACCATTTCACGACGCCAATCAGTTCCGCCGGAGGCGGTTGACACGCGTCTGACTGGGGCACCAGCCCTGCGCAAGGCAGAAGGTCGGAACGTCTATTCGCCCAATATTCTGAGCGATGCATACGTCCTTCAGCAGCATCGTGAGATTGTTCAGGCGCTGGAGCTGTCCTGTCGCCAAACAGGTGAAGGTTGCGCCGAAGCCGGACAGGCCCGGCGATACCTCCTTGAGCGAGAAGCCAGATAGTCCATCCTGATCATGATCGATCTCGGCCCGGCCGACGACCGTCAATCATGAGCTTCTTCACGAGCGGCCCATCCACAGCCGAGCGCCGCAAGATCAACACGGCGCCAATATCGACCGTGCTTCGGCGAAAGCACCGAGCACCCCATCAAAGACCAACAATCCCGTAAAACTCATGGTCGCGCGCCCGCGAAAGCTGTGATACCGGCCTTCACATGTTGACCTTGACCCTCGCCTCCGTCGCCGCCGCCAACCTTGGGGGTCCCGCCGATATGTGGGGCCACATCGTCAACGATTTCGCCAACATCGGGGAGCCCGGCGTTCTTGCCGCCTTCGCCCAGGTGCTGATGATCGACCTGGTACTGGCGGGCGACAATGCCATCGTAGTCGGCGCACTCGCCGCCGGGCTTCCACCGGCCCAGCGCAAGAAGGTGATTCTGATCGGCGTTCTCGCCGCTCTGGTCCTGCGCGTCGTCTTCGCCCTTCTGGTTAGCCAATTGCTGCAGATCGTCGGCCTGGTCCTCGCCGGTGGCTTGCTACTGCTGTGGGTCGCCTACCGCATGGCCCGCGAGCTTCGCCACGGCACTGAAAGCGCTGGCTCGCCCGAGATCGACGGCGATGAGAATAGCGGCGTGCGTCCCGCCAAGAGCTTCGCCGCCGCCGCCTGGTCGGTCGCGCTTGCCGACGTCTCCATGAGCCTCGACAATGTCCTGGCGGTTGCTGGAGCGGCCCGCGAGCACCCCGGCATCCTCATTGTCGGCCTAATCTTTGCCGTGGCCCTGATGGGCGTCGCCGCCAATGTCATCGCGCGCTATATCGAGCGCTACCGCTGGATTGCCTGGGTCGGCCTGCTCGTCATCCTGTACGTGGCCGGCAAGATGATCTGGGAAGGCTTCCACAGCGTGCAGCCGATCCTCACCGGCTTCCTCGGCTAGAACACGACCACCTCCCCTCCCGTTCACGGGAGGGGACAACCGGAGGCGAGCGAGAGGTGGGACCCTCAGGAACAGAGCCCCCTCCCCACCGACCCAACCCCCCGCTACACTGCCCTGATGGCCACCATCTACGCGCACTCTTCCGGCCGCCCCCCAGCCGCCATCGCGATCATCCGCATTACCGGCCCAGACGCCTTCGCCGCTGCGCAAAGTCTCACCACACCCCTCCCCGCCCCGCGCAAGGCTACCCTCCGGCGCCTCACCGACGAGCACGGCCAGCTCCTCGACGAGGCAATCGTCCTCGTCTTCCCTGGCCCGAACAGCGCCACCGGCGAAGATCTCGTCGAATTCCACTGCCACGGCGGCCGTGCGGTCATCGACGCCATACTCTTCGCGCTCGCCAGCATCCCCGGGCTCCGCACAGCCAAACCCGGCGAGTTCACCCGCCGCGCCTTCGCCAATGGTCGTATCGACCTGACCGAAGCCGAAGGGCTCGCCGACCTCCTCGAGGCCGAAACCGAAGCCCAGCGTCGCGCTGCTCTCGCCGTCGCGGGCGGAGCCCTGCGCCGTCAGGTGGACGACTGGCGCGACCGGCTGTTAACCCTATCCGCCCGCGCGGAAGCTGCGATCGACTATGCCGGTGACGAGGACGAGACCACCGCTGACCCGTCCGAGCTACACGCTGCCGCCGCCGATCTCGCCGCCGATATCGCGCACTGGCTCGACGCTCCCCGATCGGAACCGCTACGTGATGGCATCAAGGTCGTCCTCGCCGGTCCCCCGAACAGCGGAAAGTCGAGCCTTCTCAACGCTCTTCTTGGCGAGGATAAGGCCATCGTCTCTCCCCTCCCCGGCACCACCCGCGACGTCATCGACGTGCCCGTGTCGATCGAAGGCATCCCTTTCCGCTTCATCGACACTGCCGGCCTGCGCGACAGCACCAACGAGATCGAACAACTCGGAATTACCCGCGCCCACGACCAAGTCGTCTCAGGCGACATCATCCTCTGGCTCGGCGAGCCCGACAGCAAGCCTGACCACTCTAACCTCCTGCAAATCCGAGCTAAATGCGACCTGGAATCTTCAACCAAGCAACCACAATCCATCGCATGCTCGGCAAGAACCGGCGAGGGCATAGCCGACGTTATCAGTAGCATTCTGCAATCGAGTAAGGCTCTGATCCCAGCACCAAACGCAGTTGCGCTGAACCGGCGTCAAGCGGAGCAACTCGCCACTTGCGCCGAAGCGCTCCAGTCTTCCAGCGCCCAAGACATCGTGCTTACCGCAGAAGTACTTAGGTCCGCGCGAACCGCATTGGATCGACTCACGGGCCACGCCAGCATCGAACAGGTGCTCGACGCATTGTTCGGCCGCTTCTGCCTTGGCAAATAATGTTCCACGTGGAACATTCTGTTCGATTCCGCTAAGAGTCCAACATGTTTGACGTACTCGTCATCGGCGGCGGCCACGCCGGCTGCGAAGCCGCCACCGCCGCCGCACGTCGCGGAGCAAGCGTCGCACTGGTGACCATGGCAGCCGACAATCTCGGCCAATTGTCCTGCAACCCCTCGATCGGCGGCGTAGGAAAAGGCCACCTCGTTCGCGAACTCGACGTCTTCGACGGCCTGATGGCGCGGGCCGGGGACCGCGCAACCATCCACCGCCGCCTCCTCAACCGCAGCAAGGGACCGGCAGTCCAGGGTCCCAGGATCCAGGCCGACCGACGATTGTACCAGGCGGCGATCAAGCAAATGGTCGAGGAGAGCCCCGTCGAACTGATCTGCGGCGAAGTTCACGAACTCATCTTGTCAGGCGAAAAGGTTAGGGGAGTCCGGCTTGCGGACAACACGAAGCTTCTCGCCCGAGCAGTTGTAATCACTACCGGCACGTTCCTCGACGCCCACATCTTCATCGGCGACAAACGCCAAGCCGCCGGCAGGATGGGGGAGGGCGCCTCGGTTCCACTGGCCGGCCAAGTCGCCGAGATCGGCCTTGCCCAAGGCCGCCTCAAGACTGGAACTCCGCCACGGCTAGATGGTCGCACAATCGACTGGGCGAGCCTGACGGGGCAACCGGGCGATGCCGGACCGTGGAGGCTCTCTGCGCTTCCGACGAGTTCATCACCGCCTCAAGTCCAGTGCGCCGTCACGCGCACCAACGAGCAAACCCACGACATCATCCGCGCCGCATTCGATCGTTCACCCTTGTTCGCCGGTGCGATCGAGGGAAGGGGGCCGCGGTACTGCCCGTCGATCGAGGATAAGGTTAAGTGCTTCGGCGATCGCCAAGGCCACCAGATCTTCCTGGAGCCGGAAAGTCTCAGCGACTTTCTAGTCTACCCTAACGGCATATCCACATCGCTCCCCGAAGATGTCCAGTTCGAGATCGTGCGCAGCATCGCCGGCCTTGAACGCGCCGAGATCGTCCGACCAGGCTATGCGGTAGAGTATGCCTTCGTCGATCCGCGCGGCCTCAACGCCTCACTGGAATGCCGCGAGATCGCTGGCCTGTTCCTGGCGGGTCAGGTGAACGGCACCACCGGCTACGAAGAAGCGGCCGGGCAGGGGCTTGTCGCTGGCCTCTATGCGGCTGCCGTCGCTTGCGACTTGGTTCCGATTCTCTTCGACCGGCGATCCAGCTACATCGGGGTTATGGTTGATGACCTCACCCTCCAGGGTGTCACCGAACCCTATCGGATGATGACCGCCCGCGCCGAATACCGCCTTCACCTGCGCGCGGACAATGCGACAACTCGGCTGGGGCAAGATGCGTTGGCGTTGGATTGTGTATCATTGGAGCGGCGGGAGCAGATCGAAACGCACCTCGAGGCTCGCACAAAGGCTGGCTTTGCCAACACCGATGAGGGCAGGGCTGATGCGCATTACGCGCCCTACCTCGTCCGGCAGCAGCGCGAGTGGGGAGCTGTGTCTCAGGATAGGAAAGTACGCTTGGATCGCGTGAACTTTGCGGCAGTGCCAGGCATGTCGACCGAGATGGCGGAGCGGCTTTCGCTCGCCGGACCTGAGACGTTGGACCAAGCTTCACGGATTGCCGGAGTGACGCCGGCGGCTTTGTCGGCGCTTTACGTTGCCGCGATGCGGCGGGCTGCATGATCGATCGACTCTCGGAGATCGTAGGTCAAATTGTTCCACGTGGAACATTTGATCGTCTGACCTCCTTTACCGAACTGCTTGAGATCGAGAACGATCAGCAGAATCTGGTGAGCAAGAGTAGCCTCGAGCACCTCTGGGAGCGCCACATTCTCGATAGCGCGCAGCTACTTAGGTTCGCGCAAGGCTCTGATTCTTCGTGGTTAGATATCGGGGCAGGAGCGGGCCTTCCTGGGATGGTTTTAGCCATTCTCAGCGATGGCCCAATGACCTTGGTAGAGCCGCGCAAGCTCCGGGCGGACTTCCTGATCCGCTGCGTCGAAGAGCTTGATCTTGCCAGCAGGGTGCGTGTCGAAACAGCGAAGATCGCATCGGTGACCGGCACTTACGACTGTCTGACCGCCCGAGCGGTGGCTTCCGTGGACCGTTTGTTCGCCATGGCGGGGCATCTCGCCGGGCCAAACACTCGCTGGATCCTGCCGAAGGGGCGAAGTGGGCGGAAAGAACTGGCGGAGGCGCAAGTCAACTGGCAAGGTCGCTTCTTCACCGAGCCAAGCTTGACCGACGGGGAAGCGGTCATTGTGCTGGCAAGCGGAGTTCGCGCAAGAGGACGAGGGCGGGGATGATCAGAGTCGCGGTCGCCAATCAAAAAGGCGGGGTCGGAAAAACCACTACGTGCATCAATCTGGCCACCGCTTTGGCGGCGACCGGATGGCGGGTGCTGCTGGCCGATCTCGACCCCCAGGGCAATGCCTCGACGGGGCTCGGCATTGGCCAATCGCAGCGTGAGCGGTCAAGCTACGACGTGCTGATGGGCGAGGCGACGGTCGCTGAGTCGGCGGTCTCGACGCGAGTCACTCGCCTTGATCTGTTGCCGGCGACGCAGGATCTGTCAGGCGCCGAGGTCGAGCTGGTCGGCATGACCGGGCGCACGCACATCCTGGCCAAGGCGTTCGACGCGGCGCCGCCGGGCCGATGGGATATCTGCATCATGGATTGCCCGCCGTCGCTCGGCCTGCTGACGGTCAATGCGCTGGTCGCGGCCAGGCACTTGCTGGTTCCGATGCAATGCGAGTTTTTTGCCTTGGAGGGACTTAGCCAATTGTTGCAGACTGTTGAGCGCATCCGGACGTCGTTCAATCCGGACTTGTCGATCCTGGGCGTCGCGCTGACCATGTACGATCGGCGCAACAGCCTGTCCAAGCAGGTTGCGGACGATGTTCGTGCGTGCCTTGGCAATGCCGTGTTTGAAACCGTGGTGCCGCGCAACGTGCGGTTGAGCGAGGCGCCAAGCCACGGGCTGCCGGCGTTGATCTATGACCTGCGCTGTTCGGGATCGACGGCCTACATCGGGTTGGCACGCGAGTTAATGGCGCGCCTGCCACAGCGTGCGGAGGCAGCATGAGTGAGATGAAGGCCCGCGGGCTTGGGCGGGGGCTGTCTTCGCTGCTGGGCGATACGCCCAAGCAGGTCGAGGCAGCTGCGGTCCGTGAGGGCGGCGTGCACGCGATCGACATGGCGTCCGTCCGCGCCAATCCCGATCAGCCGCGGCGCCACTTCGACGATGCGGCAATCGGGGAGCTTGCGGAGTCGATCGGCCAGCGCGGCGTGCTGCAGCCGATCCTCCTGCGCAAGCTGGCGGAAGGGTATGAGATTGTGGCCGGCGAGCGGCGTTGGCGAGCGGCGCAGCGGGCTGGCTTGCAGACGATACCGGCGATCGTGCGCGAGTTCGACGAAAGTGCGACGGCCGAGGTCGCGCTAATCGAAAACATCCAGCGCGAGGACTTGTCTCCGCTGGAAGAGGCATCGGCCTATCGGCGGCTTATCGACGTCCACGGACGGACGCAGGAGACCGTGTCCAAACTGGTGCACAAGTCGCGTAGCCATGTCGCTAACCTGTTGCGATTGCTCGACCTTCCGGAGGGCGTGCGCGAGCGGCTGGCTGCGGGAACGCTGTCGATGGGCGCGGCGCGGGCGTTGATCGGGGTTGCCGATGCGGACCAGATCGCTGCCGAGGCGGTGGCGCGGGACTGGAACGTCCGGCAGATCGAGCAACGTGTTCGCGAGGGGCCTGGCTACGACGGGCTGACCGAAACGCAGTGCGGCGGCGGATCGGGTGCCAAGCGAGAGCGGGGATCGGTTGTGACGCGCGCTGGCAACGCGGATGCGGATCTGGCGGTGCTTGAGCGGCAGTTGGGGGATTTGCTCGGACTCAAGGTGCGGGTGACGAACAAGGGCTCGGCCGGCACGGTACAGCTGCATTTCTCGTCGATGGATCAGCTGGATCTGATTTGTCAGCGGCTTTCGGGTGAGCCGATTTAGGACGGTCTTGCTTCTACCGCGAGCGTTCTTCGAGACAGGCCTTCGACTTCGCTTTCGCTGCGCTCAGTCCTTCCTCAGGATGAGCGGAGATCGTAAATCCCAAGACGGCGCAGAAGGCTGCGGTCTTTCCCTTGGGCTGCCTCGCGGCTAGACCGATCAGGCATGTCGGAGCCTCAGCCTCATCTCTACCTGGTGGACGGGTCGGGTTATATCTTTCGCGCTTATCATCGGTTGCCGCCGCTGACGAACCGTCACGGCCAGCCGGCGGGTGCCGTCTATGGCTATACGGCCATGCTGTGGAAGCTGGCGGACGGGCTGGAGAAGGCCGACGGGCCGACGCACATGGCGGTGATCCTGGATGCGTCGGCATCGACGTTCCGCAACGCCATGTACGATGGGTATAAGGCGCATCGGCCGCCGCCGCCCGAGGATCTGGTGCCGCAATTCCCGATGATCCGCACCGCGACGCGGGCGTTCTCGATCCCGTGCATCGAGGAAGAGGGGCTGGAGGCGGACGACATCATCGCTTGTTACTGCACCGCGGCCAAGGCGGCGGGGTGGAAGGTGACGATCGTCAGTTCCGACAAGGATCTGATGCAGTTGATCGATGGCGACATCGACATGCTAGACACGATGAACGACCGCCGCATCGGCATCGACCAGGTGATCGAGAAGTTCGGGGTTCCGCCGGAGAAGGTCGGCGACGTGCTGGCGCTAATGGGCGATGCGGTCGACAATGTGCCGGGCGTACCGGGCATTGGACCCAAGACCGCCACGCAGTTGATCCAGCAGTTTGGCGACCTCACCACGGTGCTGGCGAGCACCGACCAGATCACCAAGCCGAAATTGAAGCAGTCGCTGATCGACCATGCCGATGCGGCGCGATTGTCTCGCGAGCTGGTGCGTTTGGTGTGTGACAGTAAGCTGCCCGAGCCGCTGGACGCGCTGAAGCTCAAGGGCATTCCCATCGAGCCGCTGCGCGAGTTCCTGGAGGAGCAGGGTTTCAAGACGTTGCTCAACCGGATGGTTGGGGGAGGCCGAGACAACAACAGCCTGCCGGGCGGGTCGCAACGGTCGGGCGCGATGGTCATGACCAGCATGCCGACCAAGACCTTCGGGCCTGGGCCGGCCGAGGAGATCGCGGTCGATAGATCGGTTTACGAGACGGTGGTGACGCTGGACGCGCTCGACCGGTGGATCGCCGAAGCGAGCGCGCAGGGGTTCGTTGCGATCGATACCGAGACGGACTGCATCGATTGCGTTGTCGCGCGTCTGGCGGGGATCTCGCTGGCGACCGCGCCGGGGAAAGCCTGCTATATTCCGGCGGGCCATTCGGGCGTGGACATGTTCGCCGAAGCGCCCGAGCAATTGGCGTTGAACGAAGTCGTGGCACGGTTGAAGCCGATGCTGGAGGATCCGGCGGTCCTCAAGATCGGGCACAACCTCAAATACGACTGGGTAGTGCTGGCCAAGCACGGCGTGGAGATAGCGCCGATCGACGACACCATGCTGATGAGTTTCGACCTGGATGCGGGGCGCTTCGGCCATGGCCTAGACGAACTGGCCAAGCTGCATTTCAGCCATGACTGCCTGCCGTTCAAGGCGCTGTGCGGGGTCGGCAAAAGCCAGATCACGTTCGACAAGGTACCACTGCCCCAGGCGACTGAATATGCGGCGGAGGATGCCGATATCACTCTGCGATTGTGGCAGCGTTTGAAGCCGCGGATCACTTCCGAGGGCGCCAGCCGGGTGTACCAGATGGTCGACCAGCCATTGGTCGACGTGGTGGCGCGGATGGAGCAGCGCGGTGTGCTGGTCGATCGCGAATATCTGGCCGAACTGAGCAAGACCTTCGCGGTCGAGATCGCCAGCCTCGAGGAGCGGGTCTATGAAGCGGCAAACGGGCCGTTCACCATCGGATCGCCGCAGCAACTGGGACAAGTGCTGTACGAGCGGCTTGGCCTGAAGGGCGGACGCAAGGGCAAGAGCGGGGCCTATTCGACCGACGTGACCGAGCTGGAGCGTCTGGCGGCCGAAGGAGTGCCGGTGGCGCGGCTGGTGGTGGAATGGCGTCAACTGACCAAGTTGAAGACCACCTACACCGACGCGCTGCAGGGGCGGATCAACCCCGAGACGGGGCGGGTGCATACGTCTTATTCGCTGGCGGCGGCGCAGACCGGGCGATTGTCGTCGACCGACCCCAATTTGCAGAACATTCCCATCCGAACGGAGATCGGCCGCAAGATCCGCGATGCGTTCGTGGCAGCGCCGGGCCATGTGCTGATGAGCGCCGACTATTCGCAGATCGAGCTTCGGCTGGCGGCGCATATCGCCGACGTGGCGCCGCTGCGCGAGGCGTTCAGCAATGGCGACGACATCCATTCGCTGACCGCGACCGAGCTGTTCGGTTCGGCCGACCGGGAGGCGCGCAACAAGGCCAAGACGATCAATTTTGCCATCCTGTACGGGATTTCCTCCTGGGGGCTGGCCGGGCGGCTGGCGGTGCCCAAGGAGGAAGCGCAGGCGATCATCGACCGCTACTTCGAGCGCTTCCCCGGGATCAAGACGTATATCGGCGAGACGCTGGCGTTCGTTCGGGAGAATGGGTTCACCCAGACCCTGTTCGGACGCAAGACGCACTTCCCTAATATCCGCTCGGCCCAGATGAACCAAAGGCAGGGGAGCGAAC
This sequence comes from uncultured Sphingomicrobium sp., assembly GCA_964243335.1. Classification (GTDB taxonomy): domain Bacteria; phylum Pseudomonadota; class Alphaproteobacteria; order Sphingomonadales; family Sphingomonadaceae; genus Sphingomicrobium. The sequence continues at coordinate 196,813 of CAXTED010000003.1, forward strand.
GGGCGGCGATCAATGCGCCGATCCAGGGCACCAGCGCGGACATCATCAAGCGGGCGATGGCGCGGATGGACCGGGAACTGGCGGCGGCCGGCCTGGAGGACGTGCGCATGCTGCTGCAGGTGCATGACGAACTGGTGTTCGAAGTGCCGCTGGGCCGCGAGGAAGAGGCTGCGGCGGTGGTCAAGAGGGTGATGGCCGAGGCGGCGGCGCCAGCGGTGACGCTGAGCGTGCCGCTTGGGGTCGAGGTTGGCTGGGGCGCCCATTGGGGCGTGGCGCATTGAGCAACGCCGGGGGGCGCGGCGAGGCAGCGCCGAATGCGGACATGGCGACGCTGGCGCGCGGTGGGCGGCTGAACGCCTTCGGTTTCGTGCTGCGGCTAGCGGCGCGGTTGCCGTTCCTGTTTATCGCTGGACGATCCTATGGGCCGGAGGCGCTGGGGCGGTTCGCTTATGCGGTGCTGACGGTGGAGTTTGCCGCGCAATTGTCGGCTTTCGGACTTCGCCGGGGCTTGGCTCAGATGTTAGCGCGGGCGGAGAAGCCGGATGCCAACATCGTCGCCGATGCCTTGGTGGTGGCGGCGATCGGGTCGGCCTTGTGCATGACCGTGCTGGCGCTGTTTCCGAAGGTGATGTTCCCGAACTCCGCCATTCACGGACTGGAATGGGTACTTCCGATCACCGTACTAGCGGTGAGTTGGACCGACATTTCGTTGGCCGCTCTGGCCTATCGCAACGACGTTGGGGCAACGGTGCGGGCGCGCAGCGTGGTGGAGCCGTGGACGATCAGCATCGTGGCGCTGATCTGGTCGTGGATATCCCTGCGCGACGGGCTGATCATCGCTTACGTCGTGTCGATGGTCGCGGCGCTGGTCGCGGCGCTGATCCCGCTGGTGCGCAGTTACGGCCTGCCGCGCGAGTGGAGCCCCGATCTGCCCGGCGCGTGGCGGACGGTGCGGCAGAATTCACCGTTGGCAGCGGCCGATGCGATGGAGTGGGCATCGCGGCGCGTCGACCTGGCGGTGCTGGGGCTATTGCTGAGCCCGGCATATGTCGGCGTCTATTACGTGGCGCAGCAGGTCGCGACCTTGCCGGCCAAGCTCAAGACCAGTTTCGAGCCCGTGCTTGGCCCGGTGATCGCGCGCAACATCGCCGAAGGTGATCGCATCGCCGTCGCCCGGCAGGTGCGGCAGGTGAGCTATTGGATCATCGCGGCGCAGGCCGGGATCGCGCTGTCGCTGGCGCTCCCCGGGCGCGCGGTGATGGGGCTGGTCGGATCCGGCTTTACCGGCGGCACGGCGACCTTGAGCTTCCTGCTGGCGGCGGAAGTGATCGCGGCGGCGGCGGTGGTGAGCGAAGCGGCGCTGATCTACGTCGCGCGCCATCGTAACATGGCGATCAGCGCGGCCATGCTGGCGCTGGAAGCAGGTCTGGCGGCCGGGCTGATCATCGCGATGCGCAATGCCGACTGGCCCGAGGCGTGGCAGGCGACCGGGCCGGCGGCGGCGTTGTGCGTGGCGTTGGCCTTTGCATCGATCGTGAAGACGCGGTTGCTGGCCAAGCTGCTGGGTGAGGGCGTGTCCGGGTGGCGGCTGGATATCATCTGGGCGCTGCTGGCGGGGCTGGTGGTGGGGATCCCCGCGCGGCTGTTGCTGCCGGAGATGTGGCAGCTGATTATCGGCATTCCGCTCGTGCTGGGCACGTTCGGGTTCGTGGTGTGGAAGATCGGGTTCAAGCCCAACGACCGCGAGCTGTTCCGGCTGCGCAAGAAGGACATCGACGAGCTACAGGCCAACCAGGCGAAGGCGCAAATCGCCGACGACATCATCTGAGGCCCGCCCCGTAGAGGGCCTAGTGGCGGAAGTGGCGCATTCCGGTGAAAATCATCGCCAGATTCGCCTCGTCCGCTGCTGCAATCACCTCGGGATCGCGGATTGAGCCGCCCGGTTGAATGACGGCTGTGGCCCCGGCTTCGACCGCGGCGAGGAGCCCGTCAGCAAAGGGGAAAAAGGCGTCACTGGCAACCGCGGCGCCGTGGGTGCGGGCTTGCGGCCAATTGTGGCTTGCCGCTGCTTCCACGGCCTTGGCAGCGGCAATGCGGGCACTGTCGCGGCGGTTCATTTGGCCGGCGCCGATGCCGGTCGTGACTCCGTCCTTGGCGTAGACGATCGCGTTCGACTTGACGTGCTTGGCGACGGTCCAGGCGAAGCGGCAATCATCGACCTCCTGCCGGGTCGGCTGACGGCGGGTCACCACCCGGAGATTCTCTGGCAGCATGACGCCATTGTCGCGGGCCTGGACGAGCATTCCGCCACCGATGCTGCGCAGCTGGAGCCCAGGGCGGCGCGGATCTGGGAGCGCGCCGGTGAGTAGCAGGCGAAGGTTGGGCTTGGCGGCAAAAGCGGCGAGCGCCTCGGCGTTGGCATCGGGCGCGATAACCACTTCGGTGAAAATGGCGGTGATGGCGCGGGCGGTTTGGCCATCAAGCGTGCGGTTGACGGCGACGATGCCGCCGAACGCGGACACATCGTCGCACTCGAGCGCGGCCTGATAGGCGTCCAGGAGGGTGTCGGCGGTCGCCACGCCACACGGATTGGCGTGCTTGACGATGACGCAGGCGGGATTGCCGCCGCGAAATTCCGAGACCAGTTCAAGCGCGGCGTCGGCGTCGTTGAGATTGTTGAACGACAGGGCCTTGCCCTGCACCTGGCGAGCGCCGGATACGCCGCTGACATCCGAGGCTTGCGGCAGATACAAAGCGGCCGACTGGTGAGGGTTCTCGCCGTAGCGAAGCTCGGTCGAGCGGGTGAGGGCCAGCGGTAAGACGGCGGGGAAACGTTCGCCCTGATCGGCGAAGGCGAACCAGCTTGCGATCGCGCTGTCATAGGCAGCGGTGAGGGCGAAAGCCTTCGCCGCCAAGCGCTTACGAAGGGCAAGTGAAGTCATGCCGTCAGTTGCATCAAGCTCCGCCAACAAGGCTCCATAATCCGCGGGGTCGGTGAGAACAGCCACGAACGCGTGGTTCTTGGCGGCCGAGCGAACCATCGAGGGGCCGCCGATGTCGATATTCTCGATGATCTCGTCGCGCCCGGCGCCGCGCGCCACGGTGCGCTGAAACGGGTAGAGATTGACCACGACCAGATCGATCGCACCGATTCCATGCTGTTCCATGGCGGCGACGTGATTGGGGTCGTCGCGCACGGCTAGCAGCCCACCATGAACGGCGGGGTGGAGCGTCTTTACCCGGCCGTCCATCATCTCGGGAAAGCCGGTCAGGTCCGCTACGTCGCGCACAGCGTGGCCGAGCTCACGAAGCCTAGCTGCGGTTCCTCCAGTTGAGACCAGTTCGACCCCGCGCTCGGCCAAGGCCGCAGCAAGCGGTTCGAGCCCGGCCTTGTCCGACAAGGAAAGAAGCGCGCGGCGGATAGGAGTGTGGTCGGTCAAGGCGCGAGGACTCCTAAGAAGAGCGGCGGAAGTGCCAGCCGATTTCAGCGCCAAGATGCGACACTTCACCAACAACGACGATCTGGGTTGTGCCTCGCAGGTGAGCGGAGCCGTCAACCGAGACGCTTTCCTCCAACTGCAACTGGGCACCTCGGCAGCGGAAATTCCAAGGAGGCGCCCCGGGCGAGCGCAGGATTGCGCCCATGCCGTCGGCGGTGGCCACGGCCTCGACGCCAGGCTGAAGGTGGAAACGAATGGCATAAGGCGCCGATTCGCGGATTTTCTTGCGGCCCTTGGCTGCCAGGCGATCGACTCCGCGGACTTCCTTGCCGTCGTTGCCGAGCGTGATGGAGCGCGCGTGCGTCAATCCGAAGCCGCGGACATAGCCTTCATGCGATGCCTCGATGCGGCTGGCATTGTCGTCATCCGTCCGAGTTACAGTGACATCGTCGACGCCCTTGCCGAGCGAGCCGTCGGCCAGAATTGCGGTTGAGTTGGTGTCGCCAAGCGTCAGCGTGCTGTGGGCCGCGGTTGAGCGGAGCGCCCGCGCAAGGTCGTCCGGGATGGTGCCCGGCAGGGGTCCGGGTCCGCCGCAATTGATCACCAGCCGCTGCGCGCCGTCGCTCATTTCGAACGCCAGTGTGGAAGCCGAGGCGCAGCGCGTCATGCGGGCTGGCGGCGGCGCGCCCGCATCGACGGTCAGCACCGTGCCAAGCGCGGACAAGCGATGGTAACCCCACCCACGGGCGGCGCGAAGGGGACGGGCGCGGAGGCCGCAGCCATCGATCAAGGCGGCCAGGCGCACCGGGTCGCCAGGATTGCCGCCCTGCCAGGAGGACAAGGCGCTGTCGCCCAAAGTGACGCCATGAAGCGCCGACAACGCCGCGGCGGCGGCGGATTCCAGCGAATCCGGTAGCGTTTGCTTGGCGGCGAAATAGGCCGCGCGGGTGAGGCCAAGGCGGTCGACCAGTAGTGCCTGTTTGTGCGGAGAGCGGCTGAGCAGCCCGCCATCCTCGCTTTGCGCACTGGCCAAAGCGCGGGTCAGCCCGGCCTCGGCGCGGGCGACCCGGCCCAGACCGCCCTGAAGGAGAAGGCCAGCCACGGTCAGTCCGGCCCAGGCGGTGATGCGCGGCAGGCCGGGATCGGCCTGGTCGGCAGTGCTTGAGAGATGCCGCGCGCCGCGGGCCATGGTGTGAAGCACGGCCGAGCGATAATCGGCGTCTCGGCTCGACAAGATGTAGGGTGCGTAGGCGGTCCAGAAGAGCATGCGCTCGCCCCACAAGGCGGGCGCCCACGCATCGTCGACCTTTTCGCCGTGGGTCAGGAGCCAGCGGCCGACAACCGCCTCGGCCAGGCGGCTGCCACGTTCACGCGCAGCGGCCGCCGCGACATCGCGCAGCCAGGAAAAGCCATGAAAGTCGGCGGCGAGCGCACCGCTGGTGCCAAGGTCGGCAAAGTCGACGTCGGGCAAGGACACCATGTCGGTGCCGAGCAGGAACTTGCCCGCCAGCAGCGATTCACCGCGTGTCTTGTCGCCCACCACGTGGTCGCGCGGAACGGCGGAAATGCGCAGCGGGGTATGTGGTTTACCAAACAAGCGGGTGAGCAGCGGGCCCTTGCCGAGCCTGGCGTTCAATGCCGAGGCTTCGAAGTTGGTCACGCCTGATTGCCCCTCAAGGCTGCGATGTTCGGGGCGTATTGGCTAGGCCCGCCGCGGAAGGCGGCGGTGCCAGCGACGAGCACGGTCGCTCCGGCGTCGCTCGCTTGTCGTGCGGTAATTGGGTCGATGCCGCCGTCGACCTCGACCTGGACGTCAAGCCCTTCCTTGGCGATGCGCTTGGCCAGAGCTTCGATCTTGCGAAACTGTCCGCTCAGAAAGGCCTGGCCGCCAAATCCCGGATTGACGCTCATCACCAGCACGAGGTCGATATCTTCCAGCACATAGTCGAGCATCTTGGCGGGGGTCGCTGGATTGAGCGACACGCCCGCCTTCTTGCCGAGCCCGCGGATGCGCTGGAGGCTGCGGTGGAGGTGGGGGCCGGCCTCCGGATGAACGGTGATGATGTCGGCGCCAGCCTCGGCAAAGGCGTCGAGAAAATTGTCCACGGGCGAAATCATCAGGTGGACGTCGAATGGCTTGGTAGTGTGCGATCGAAGCGCCTTTACCACCGCGGGGCCGATGGTGAGATTGGGGACGAAGTGGCCGTCCATCACGTCGATGTGAATCCAGTCGGCGCCGGCAAGGTCGATGGCGCGCACTTCCTCACCTAGTTTGGCGAAGTCGGCGGAGAGGATCGACGGGGCGATCAGAAGGGGGTTCGGCATGCGCGCAAGGGTTAGCCGGGGGGAGGCAAAGGGACAAGGTGAATGGGTGGCTGGCGAAGCGGCGAGTCCATCAGGCTGCCAGGAGCTTTCTTACGAGCGACGCATCCGGGCGAGGAAGAAGCCGTCAAGGCCGCCTTCTGCTTCGAGCAGGCCGGGGAGGATGCGGATCCAGCCCTTGGCGTCGGCGGGGATTGAGGCGGGCCAATCCGTGTCGGCTTCGGTGGGGGGCGCCAGGGTGAACTCCGGCGCCGTGGAAAGGAAGTTCTCGACGACCCCTTCGCCCTCGGGTGGTTCGATCGAGCACACGGCGTAGATCAGGGTGCCACCGGAGCGAACCAAGGTGCCGGCGCGGGCGAGAAGGGCTTGCTGGAGCTCGGCGCCGGCCGCGATGATCTTGGGATTGGCGCGGTAGAGCACTTCGGGATGGCGGCGGAAGGTGCCGGTGGAGCTGCATGGGGCATCGAGCAGCACCCCGTCAAAAGTACGGTCGGCATAGGTGAGGGCGTCGGCCGTGACGAGCTTGGCCGACAGATGCGTGCGCTTGAGATTCTCAGAGAGTCGTTTGAGACGACTTGTGGATTTATCGAGCGCGGTGACGCGGTGGCCGGCGGCAGCAAGCTGGAGCGTCTTGCCGCCGGGCGCCGAGCAGACGTCGAGAATGTCACCGGTCGCAGCGGGCATCAGCCGGGCGGGGAGGGTGGCGGCGAGGTCCTGCACCCACCACGCACCGGTGTCGAAGCCGGGCAGGTCGGGGATCGCGCCGGGCGTGGTCAGGCGGACATGGCGCGGAGCGAGCTGGATGCCGTCATTGTCGGCGGCGAAGGCAGTCGCAGCGGCGGCGTCGGCGAAAGTGAGGTCGAGTGCCGGGCGTGCGGCGATCTGGCGACGGGCGGCTTCGACGGCGTCCTCGCCCCAGGCGGCGGTCCAGCGATGATGGACGGGCTCGGGGAGGTTGGGGGCGTCAAGCGGAGGCAGGCCGCGGCGCAAAAGCGTGCCGAGAACGCCGTGAACGAGGCGGCGGGGGCCTCCGTCGACCAGCGGCAGCGCGGTGGCGACGAGCGCATGGTCGGGGACGTTAAGGGTCAGCTTTTGCGCGAGGGCAAGGCGAAGCACGGCGCGGGCCTTGCTGTCCTCGGGCAGGGCACGCTGCGTCGCGCTGTCGATCAGGGCGTCGAGATCGGGCAGGCGGCGCAGGGTCTCGCCGGCAATTGCGATGGCAAGGGCGCGATCGGGCGGGGGCAGACGGTTGGTGGCGGTTTGCGCGGTGGCATCCAGGGTCTGGCCGCGGCGAAGCACGGCATCAAGCATGGTCAGAGCGGCGCGACGGGCGGGGAGGCCGGCTTGTTCGACAGGATCGTTGAGGTTGGCGTCAAAGGTGCTTGGCATGGGGGCGGGCAGTGCCCATCTCTCTCTTCATGGAACGACCCGCGCATCTCGACCCGCCCGCTTATTTAAGCAAGTCGCCACCTGTGCCCGAGCCGGAGGAAGCAGTCGCTGCCCCGCCGCCCTCCGGTGAAAAGCCGCGCCCGGACCCAGTGCGCTACGGCGACTGGGAAAAGAGCGGAATTGCCTGGGACTTTTAGTGTGACTCTGGGCGGGTCGGGCGGCTGAGGAGGTTTTCCAGGACGCTGTCGACGGTGGCACGGCCTGCGAGGAGGTCGTCCACTGCGGCGACGATGGGCATGTCGATGCCTTCCGCCTGAGCCAGGCGGGCGAGGACGGGCGCGGTGTAGGCGCCTTCGGCCACCGTGCGGCGGTCGGCCATCAGCTCGGCGGCGGGACGGCCTTGGCCCAGGCCTACTCCCAGCGAGAAATTGCGGCTGCTGGTGGATGAGCAGGTGAGCACCAGGTCGCCGAGGCCCGACAGGCCGGCGAGCGTTTCGCGGCGGGCACCGCGCGCGACTCCGAAGCGGGTCATCTCAGCAAAGCCGCGGGCGATGAGCGCGGCGCGGGCATTCTGGCCGAGGCCTTTGCCCTCCACCACGCCGCAAGCGATGGCGAGCACGTTCTTGACCGCACCGCCGACCTCCGCCCCGGCGACGTCGTCGGAGAGGTAGAGACGGAACGCTGCGGCGGCGAGGCGGGCGCGAAGGGCTTCGGCATCGGCGGGGTCCTCGGCGGCAAGGGTCAAAGCGGTCGGCAGGCCGGCGGCGACCTCATGCGCGAAGGTGGGACCGGAGAGGACCATTACCGAGGCGTCGGGGCAGGCTTCGCGCGCGACCTGGTGGAGAAGGGCGCCGCTGCCTTCCTCGATCCCCTTGGAGCAGAGCAGAAGGGCTGGCGGGCAGGCAGGGGCCGAGGTGAGGACCGAGCGCATGTGCTGGGCGGGGGTGACGACCAGCCACGCGGCGCAATCGGCGAGGTCGGCAAGATCGGCGGTGGCGCGGATACCCGGGGCGAGCGGCACGCCCGGGAGAAACAGGCTGTTCTCGTGATGGGCGTTGATGGACGACACGACCTCGGGCTCGCGGGCCCACATGACCGTCTCGCCGCCAGCCGATGCGACCTGGGCGAGTGCGGTACCCCAGGCGCCGCCGCCGATGATTCCGATGCGCATGAGGGCTATCCTTTGACGCCGGCGCCGCGCGCGGGCTCGGCGGTGGGGTCGAGCGGCCAGCGGGCTCGGGCAGGGGCGTCGAGGGTGTCCGCAGGGAGGCCCGCGGCGATGCGTTCGGCGCCCGCCCAAGCGATCATCGCGGCATTGTCGGTGCACAGCCAGCCCGGCGGGACGACGAAGGCGCGATTGTGGCGGATAGCAAGCGCGTCGAGCGCGGAGCGAACGGCGCCATTGGCCGCGACTCCTCCAGCGACCACCAAGGTTGGGGCGTTGCAGATCGCCAAAGCCCGCGCCGTGCGGTCGACCAGGCAGTCGACGACGGCCTGCTGGAAGCTGGCCGCGACGTCGGCGGGGGCGTGGGTGCCGGTGGCGACCGCCCGCTGCACCGCGCTCTTGAGGCCGGCGAAGGAGAAATGGGGTTCGACCGAGCCAACGAGAGGTCGGGGGAGGGGCACGGCCTTGGGGTCGCCCGAGCGCGCGAGTTCCTCGATTGCCGGGCCGCCGGGGTAGGGCAGACCGAGCAGCTTCGCGGCTTTGTCGAAGGCTTCGCCGGCGGCATCGTCTATGGTGGTGGCGAGGCGGCGGTACTGGCCGACGCCGGCGACTTCCAGCAATTGGCAATGGCCGCCGCTGGCGAGCAACAGCAGGAAAGGAAATTGCAGGTCGCGATCGACCAATCGGGGCGACAATGCATGGCCCTCGAGGTGATTGATCGCGAACAGCGGCTTGCCAGCGGACAAAGCGAGGCCCTTGCCCGCAAGAAGCCCGACCATGACGCCGCCGATCAGGCCCGGTCCGGCGGTAGCAGCGATGGCGTCCACTTGCGCGAGGGAGGTGTTGGCTTGGGTGAGCACCTGGCGGATGAGGCCAGGGAGGACCTCGACATGGGCACGAGCAGCGATTTCCGGGACGACGCCGCCGAACGGGGCATGGGCGGCGTTCTGGCCGACAACCGCTTGCGCAAGAACCTGCCCGTCGCCGGTGACAAGCGCCGCGGCGCTGTCGTCGCAGGAGGATTCCAGGCCGAGCACGAGGGTCATGATGCGCCCGCCTTTGCCCTAGCGGTCCGCCTTGCGCTAGTGCGGCGCGCGTGAGCGAGCACCCACCCTTCATCCTTGGCAGTCGCGGATCCCCCTTGGCCCTGGCGCAGGCGCGGCTGACGGCGGCGGCGCTGGAGGCGGCGCATGGCTGGCCAGCCGGGCATGTCGCGATCCGCACCGTGCGCACCAGCGGCGATCGCATCCAGGACCGGCCGCTGGCGGAGGTCGGCGGCAAGGCGCTGTGGACCAAGGAACTTGATGTCGCTTTGCTGGAGGGCGCGACACAGGCATCGGTGCATTCGGCCAAGGACGTGGAAAGCCTGCGGCCCGAGGTGCTGACGATCGCCGCCTGCCTGGAGCGCGCGGACGTGCGCGACCGGCTGATCGGCGCGCGGAGCATCGATGAACTGAGCCAGGGCGCGCGGGTTGGGACGTCTTCGCCGCGGCGGAGCGCCCAGATGCTGCGGCTGCGGCCCGACCTGCAGGTGGAGATGATCCGCGGCAATGTGGCGACGCGGCTGGGGCGGATTGCGGCCGGCGACTTCGATGCGACCCTGCTAGCGGCGGCCGGGCTGGACCGGCTTGGGATCGACGCGGGCACGCCGATCGAGGTGGCAACCATGCTGCCCGCCCCCACGCAGGGCGCGATTGCCATCGAATGCTGCGCCGACGATGCGGGAACGCGGGAGTTGCTGGCGGCGATCAATCATTGCTCCACCAGCCGGGCGGTGGCGGCGGAGCGTGCGTTTACGCTCGCGGTCGGCGGATCCTGCCATTCGCCGATCGCCGCTCTGGCGATCGAGGAAGGTGACGGAAGTTTGTGGCTCCGGGCCGAGTTGCTGAGCAGCGACGGTGTCGAGCGGGTGGCTGGCGAGGTGCGGTTCCTCGGCGACGGCGTGGAAGCGCCGCAAGCACTCGCGGCGGATCTGCTCGGGCGCGCACCGCCAGCGGTGCGAACGCTGTTCAGCTTGTGAGTCGGCGGCTGTTCATCCTGCGGCCGGAGCCCGGAGCGAGTGCGACTTTTGCGCGGGCGCTTGCCTTGGGAATGGAAGCCGTGGCCGTGCCATTGTTCGAGGTCGTTCCGATCGCTTGGGACGTGCCGGCCGCGGGCATGTTCAACGGATTGGTGCTGACCAGTGCCAATGCGGTGCGGCACGGGGGAGTGGGCTTGGCGGGGCTGCGCGCATTGCCGGTGTTTGCGGTGGGGGACGCGACGGCGACGGCGGCTCGGGAGGCTGGGTTCGAGGTTGCTCAGGTTGGGGCGGGCAACGGCTTGGACTTGATGCGGGAGGTGGCGGGGGGTCTTCATCGTGAGGGCTGGGCCCCGGCGTTCGCCGGGGAACCGCGGTTGTTGCACCTGTGCGGGGTGGAGCATGTGGTTTTGCCGGGGACGGTGGCTTTGACGGTGTACGAGGCACGGACCTTGGCTGTGCCGGAGAGGCTGGCAGGGTTGAGCGGGCAGGTCGCCGCGGTGCATTCGGCGCGGGCGGCGGCGCGATTGCGGGAGGTTGCGCAGGAATTGAAGTTGCCGCTGGCGAGCATCGGCGTGGCGGCTATCAGTTCTCGGGCTAAAGCCGCGCTTGGGCCTGGGTGGCGCGCAGTCGCCGTAGCCGAGCGGCCCGACGAACCGGCCTTGCTGGCGGCGGCCGCGCGGCTGTGCCACACCGACCACCGATGACGAACGCGAGTGGCGAACGGCGCGGTCTGGGACCGCTGGGGTGGCTGTTGCTGGCCGTGCTGCTGATGGCTGCGGGGGCCGGCGCGGCGGTGTGGGTCCTGGCGCATAATCGGGAGGCGGCGCGACTGATGGGCGTGGTGCCGCCGGTCGCGGCTGCTCCGGCGCAAAGCCTGGCCTTGGCCCCTGCCGTGCCGGTTGCTGCGGTGCCGTTGGACGAAGCTGCGGCGGCGGCGCGGCTGCGTGAACTTGAAACGCGGCTGGTGAGGGTGGAAAATGCTGCCCAGCGTGCCGAGGGCAGTGCCGGCCGGGCGGATGCGCTGCTCGTCGCCTTTGCCGCCCGTCGGGCGATCGATCGCGGGGTCCCGCTCGGCTATCTCGAGGGGCTGCTGGTGGAGCGCTTCGCCCCGCAGCACCCGCAGGCGGTAGCAACGGTGATCACTGCGTCCCGCACGCCAGTCCGGCTCGACCAATTAAGCGCGGAGTTCGCGGCCTTGGCGCCGGAGGTCACCGGCGGCGGACCACAGGAAAGCGCGTGGGGCGCGATCCAGCGGCAGTTCCGGTCTCTGGTGGCGATCCGACGCGCGGACCAACCATCGACCCGGCCTGGCGCAACCTTTGAACGCGCTCAGGCACGGCTGGTGGAGGGACAGGTGAGCGAAGCCTTGGCCGAAGCAATGCGATTGCCGGGTGTGAGCCGGGCGCCAGAATGGGTTGCGCGGGCGCGTACGTATATCGCGTCGCACCGAGCGCTGGACGAGATCGAGAGCAGTGCGCTGTTGACGGGCGCTCGGTAGAAAACGAGCAAAGGCGGCTCATCGGCCGCACGGTGAACCGCGCCGGTTCTTGCTTCCTGCTTCGTTGCGCGCCAGAATCGCCTTCATGACGGCATTTCGCATCTGCGTCGGCTTCGCGCTGGCCTTCATTGGCTGGTTGAGCGCTCCGGCAGGCGCCCAAGCTCCACCGACACCCTTGGCGACGCGCATCCAGCAACTGGGTACCGGGTTCAACGGCCGGGTGGGGATTGCGGTGCAAGCGGTCGAGGGCGGATGGCGCGTCGGCTATAAGGCGCAGGAACTCTACCCCCAGCAGAGCGTCAGCAAATTCTGGGTGGCGATGACCGCGCTGGACGCGGTCGACAAAAGGCGGGTGCGGCTGTCCGATCCGGTCACGGTGACCCGCGGCGACCTGACCCTGTTCAACCAGCCGATCGCCGCTCGCGTGCTCAAGGCCGGCAGCGTCACGACAACGCTGGGCGCGCTGATGTACGAAGCGATCACCAAGAGCGACAATACCGCCAACGACCGCTTGATGCGGGTGGTCGGCGGACCGCCGGCGGTGCGAGCCATGCTTGCGCAGAAGCGCTTGGGACAGATCCGCTTCTATGAGGGCGAGCGAGCGCTTCAGTCGCGGATTGCCGGCGTAACGTGGATGCCGAGCTATTCGGTTGGCGGCGGTTTTACCAAGGCACGCGCCATGGTGCCGCTGGGCGTTCGTCGCAACCTGTTCAATCGCTATATCGAGGATCCTTATGACGGAGCAGCGCCGGCCGCCGTGGTGGACGCGCTGGCCCGGCTCAAGCGCGGTGAACTGCTGAGCCCGTCGTCGAGCGCGCACCTGCTTACCACCATGAGCAACACGCGCACCGGCAAGAACCGGCTGCGCGGCGGCATCAGGCCGGGTTGGACGCTGAGCCACAAGACTGGCACTGGTCAGGAACTCGGCGGGGTGCAGGCGGGGTATAATGACATCGGCGTGATCACCGCGCCCAACGGGCAGAGCTATGCGATCGCGGTGATGATCAAGCGCACGTCAGCGCCGGTGATCGCCCGCATGACGTTGATGAACAATGTCGTGCGTGCGGTGATCGACGCGCACCAGGCCACGCATGGCAACATCACGCTCTAGCACGGTGGTGGGTCGTCTGGCGCTCGGAGGTGCGGAAGGTGCCATCTGCAGCGCTGATGGCTTTGGTGCATGCTATCGGCGGCCTTGGACGATTGCCAGAAACCTGAGCCTGGCTAGGTTCGGTCTAGCTGAACGTGCGGATCCGCGCGGCTTCGTTGCATCGGGGCGCTGCATTCCGCAATTTCATACGCGAAGGTAAAATAGTCCGATCAAGTGGTTCGAGAACCGAGCTTAGGTGGTAGCTATGGCAGCCTTCTCGCCTAACGCTAACCTCGAACCCATGTCTGCTCGACGTCGCCCATCACCTTCCCGCGGCTACACCGGTGCCGCAATCCGTGCCAAGGACCGCGCATGATCAAGCGGGACCCGAGCGCACCGACCGTGATGGTTGTCGGCACCAACCCCACCATGCTTTGGGGCATCACGAACGCCGAACGGGTCCGACGGATTGCCACTCAAGCAAAGCTCGCGTCAGCGCCGTATGGCCAAGCTGCGGCCGGTCCTCAGCTTCTGGTGAACGCTTCTTATGCGTTCGACCCATTGCTACTGAACCACATGGCCAAATGTCCCGAACATGTCCTGCTGAAGGATGGTCGACCGGTCATCGCCAATGTCGGCAGCCCGGGCGTTGCGGACCAAGTCGTACGGGCAATGGTCGCCGGCGATCCGCTACCGTCCGAAGACGTGCTGGTGCACCTGTTTCATGACGATGGCTTCGAACTTTACAATAGTTCGCTCCGCAAGCGCGAGCGGCCATTCGTGACGCCGCTAACGCCCGCGAGTGTGCGGGGCATCGAGCGAGCGAGCTATTTCGCGGCCTACAAGGGCGTCACCGACGTGCTGACGAAATATCTCTGGCCGGAATGGGCGCTGGTGCTGACACGTCTTTGCGCCAGGGTCGGCTTGAGCCCGAATGCGGTGACTACGATCGGAGCGGCGTTCTGCGTGCTCGCGACTTGGCTGTTCTTCGAGGGGCGCTACTGGGAAGGCATGGCGGCGGGCCTAGTCTTCATGGTGCTCGACACCGTTGATGGGAAGCTCGCGCGGTGCACGATCACGTCCTCATACTGGGGCAACATCTTCGATCACGGGATCGACCAGGTCCATCCCATCTTCTGGTGGCTGGCCTGGGCTGCGGGCCTGTCTCACTGGGGGCTCGCCTTTTCGGCCACGGAATTCGGCTGGGTCACGATCGCGATCGTGGCCGGGTACATCGTCCAGCGGGTGATCGAAGGGTATTTCATGCGCCGCTTCGGCATGCACATCCATGTCTGGCAAAAGATCGACAGCGACTTCCGGCTGATCACCGCTCGGCGCAACCCCAACATGGTGATCCTGCTCGTCGGGACTGCCTTCGGCCGGCCCGATGTAGGCCTGGTGTTGGTCGCGTGGTGGACGGTTTTGTCATGCGTGTTCCATGCGGTGCGGCTCGTTCAGGCGGTAGGGCGCGCCCGGCGCGGAACGCAAATTCTTACCTGGCTTGGATGAGGTAATGCGCGGCGCTCTCGTGGCCGACCGTCTCGTGAAACCGCGAGACACCAGCGATACGTTTGAGAACTCGGCGGACAGCATTTGCACGCGGGGGGACCGACCTCCCAAGATCGTCTTCACGCTTCACGAGCTTGGCCAAGGTGGAACCGACCGTGTCTGTGCGCATCTCGCGCAGGGTTTCGCGGCGGCAGGTTTTGCGGTCGAGGTGATCGTGCTCTTTGGTTCTGCGCCCTCGGCCGACGCGATGCTGGCGCTGATGGGCGATCGGGTGTCCTTGCGCCTGTTGAACCAAGGCCGCGGCTCCAGGCACTTCGGCCGTTTGACCATTCTGCCGCGTCTGATCGCTGGACTGCGCGCCAGCGCGGCCGACGTGGTGATGTCCACCGGCAACAACATGAACTGGGCCACTGCCTTGGCATTCCAGCTTGCTCGGCTTGGCAGCGCGCGGCTGGTGCTCAAGATCACGAACCCGGTCATCCGGCCCAAGGACGGGCTCCTGCGCCGCCTCTACCGCCGAGCGCGCTACCGCCATGCTTTCGGTCAGGCCTCTGCGGTGCTGACCTTGTGCGACCATGAAGCCGCCATGTTGGCGACGGCTTTCCCGACAGCCGCGCCGCGGATCCAAACCATTATCAACCCGTATGTGACGGCCGACATGTTGATGCCGCGCGGCGGACCCGAATGCGTGCGCGATATCGTCGTAGCGATCGGTCGATTGGTACCGCAGAAGCAGTTCGATTTACTGATCCGCGCGATTGCGCAGGTCCGGCCACAAGCCCCGCAACTGGTGATCCTTGGCGAGGGTCCTGAGCGCCGATCGCTGGAGATGCTGACTCGCGAAATGGGCTTGGGCGACCTGGTCACCATGCCCGGCTACATGCCCGACATCGTTCCTTGGCTACGTCGCGCGCGGCTGCTCGTGCTGTCGTCGCGATACGAAGGGCTGCCTGCCGTCGTATTGGAGGCGATGGCAGCGGAATGCCCGGTGGTAACGACCGATTGCTTTATGTCCGCGACGACGCTGGTCGGCGCGACTGAGGGCTGCGCAATGGTCGCAGAACCGACGCCAGCGACGATTGCACGTGCGATCGAGTCCTGCCTGGCGGCTGCACGAACCTCCAACCTGTCGAAAGTGGCCGGACGGTATAGCGTCGCAAACGGCGTCAAAAGCCATGTGAACGCGGTCTTGGCCTTAGACTCTTTGTGCCGTTCTCAGACCGCCAATGAAGGAATGCACGCGGGGCACTAAGATGTCCGCGAGGCGTCCAGAACCGTTCGGCCCGCGAAGGCCGGATTTGTCTGTGCATGCTTGATGAAAGTCTGGAGCGGGCGAAGGGATTCGAACCCTCGACCCCAACCTTGGCAAGTATCATGCAAGCATTCTCATGACGTCTCAACTAGTGACATCCGCCTACGTAGAACAGGAAGAGTTGCCTCATTCAATATCATTCGATCTCACCAAATCTCCGTCGTCTGTTAACCCAGGTGTTACCCCTAATCATCAGTAGGTTGTGTTCAAAAATAAAACCTGTGAGACGCTCTGATCAGGTATGAGGGACCATGGGACGCGTTAATACTGCTTCACTACTTATTCTTGGTATTGCCGCGAGCTTTGCGTTCAAACTACCGTGCTGGCTGTCGTTCACAACAAGCAGCCAGCAATGTCACAACACCGCTTCACAGATCGTTGGCTCCAGTCGCCAGCACTAACGCCCGAAACCGGGCGCAAGGAATACGTAGATGGGCTTTGCCCAGGCTTGCACCTTAGGGTGACAATGCAAGGGACCCGCACGTTCTCGGCGGTGTTCCGGGTCAATGGAAAGCTGATTCGAGCTACAATTGGCCGCTACCCACGCGTGTCGTTGAGCGACGCTCGATCGGCTGCCCTTGTGCTCATGCGCTCGGCCCAGGACGGTGCTGACGCACGCGAAAGGCGAAGTCGGGCCCCTTGCACTGTGACGTACGGCGAGTTGGTGCAGGCGTACACGGACAAGCATTTGAAGGTGAATGCCAGATCGTGGCGCAACATTAGCCGTGGCCTAAGCGGTCATCGCATGCAGGCGTTTTTGGAGCGTCCCGTGGCAACAATCACGCGACGTGAAATCATCGACCTGTGCGATTCCATCGTTGTGGCGGGTTCGCCTCAAGCCGCCGTCAATCACCTCCGCCACCTCAAGATGCTGTTCAATTGGGCTGCCAGCCGCGACATGATCGTTGGTAATCCATGCATCGGGGTGAAACCGCCGGCAAAGACCGTTGAGCGCGACAGAGTGCTGAGTGACGGCGAGATCGCTGCTGTTTGGCAGGCGTGCGCAAAGCTGTCGACGCCGTACGGCGAGATGTACCGCATTTTCTTGCTAACCGGCCAGCGGCGCAGCGAGGTGTCGACAATGCGCTGGAGCGAGGTGAGCGGCAACACCTGGGTCATCCCGCGGGAGAAGGTCAAGAAGGACAGGGCACATGCTGTTCCACTGGCTCCGACGGCCCTGGCAGTTGTTAAGGGCCTCAGCGCCAGGCCAAGGCTCGCTGTCGACGGCTTTGTGTTCAGCACCACGGGCGGCACCACTGCCAGCAGTAACTTCTGCAAGGTGAAACGTGAACTCGACACATTGTCGGGTGTGACCGGCTGGACCATCCACGACATCCGGCGCACGGTCCGGAGCAAGATGGCCGAGCTTGGCGTTCCTCGGGAAGTTGCTCGCAAGGTACTGAACCATGAGGACGGCAAGGTTGACCGGATCTACAACCGGCATGAGTATGCTGCCGAGAAGCGGGAGGCGCTTGAACGATGGGAGAGATTACTCACGACCTTGAGGAAGACGTAAGCTGCGTTCGATCCATCTTCGCCCAGTGGCGTAAGCTGCCTATTTCTCACATGCCCCGCGATCCGGTCAGGCTGATGCGCCTATTGAGAGACATACACCATTACCCTCATCCTCGGTTTATATCGCCACATACCCCCGAGGATCTGCATCGGACGGTGGATGACGCCTTCTCGAAGTTTCTGAACGCGGCGCGCGATCTCTCGGCGGTGCTTCCCCATGACGACGCCTGGTATGTCCTGACTGAACTTATGAAGCCCCGCCTCCCCTCCGGGCAACTTGAGGTATCGACCGAGCTGTTAAATCAGGTCGATACGCTTGTCCGCCGGCTCGCGGAAGAACTTCCACAGATGCATAAGCGTGGTGGTCGGCGCAGGGGCCCACGACTTGCGGACGTGCGGATTCGGCTAATCGTCCAAGCTATCTGCTGGCACGTAGCCTGCATAGAGGGCCTGCCCGTTACGAACAGCATGAACGATGATGACGAGCCAAACAGTCGTGTCGCTAGGATCATCGAGGCCACCTGTCAGGGCATGGCCATTCCCGTGACCGGACCAACGATTTCTGCACAGATTAAAGCAGTCAAAACGCTGGACCTAAATGCGTTCGAATATTGGGAATTAAGGCAAGTTTTGCTACCTTCTCAATAGGTTATCCGCCAGCGTATAAGTCCCAAGTACATACAAGGGAGTACGCGATGACCAAAGACTATCAATCCGGACCGCCAAATTGTGGTCCAGTAACTCGACCGTCCGCTGACGAGATCAACCTCATCCAACTAGCGATATTAAACATCAAGCAGGTGCAGCTTGTTTCCGGTTTGTCACGCGCATCTATATACCGCGGTATGGCAGCCGGAAGCCATCCTAAATCCATACCACTTACGCCCGCTGGAGGGCGCAAAGGGTGGCGTCAAGCTGACATACGCGACTGGCTCAGAAACCCTGCAGGCTGGCGTAATGATCGCAGTCCCCAGCAAGAAGACAGTTGAGCGCCGACGATCTACAGCAGCACTCGCTCTGATGACATCTTTGCTCAACTTCAAGACTCATCGACGTGAGGCCTAACTCTTGAGTTAAGGACGGAGAATAATAATGAGAAATCCAAACACTACGGGGATCCCGCTCATAGACAGTGAATACCTCGTGAAGGTACTTCAGTTTACAGCGCCCGAGATAGTGCAGCTGTCTATTCAGCATGGTTTGCCGTTCCCTATAGACGAGGACGAAAACCATAATCCATTGTGGGACGACGACAGCGTGGAGATCTGGCGGGATAATTTTTACGCCACCCTGCTTAAGGATCCATTTCCAGACTGCCCTTCGCCTTAAACACACAGGATCCTGCCGCGATTAGCGCGCGCGAAAGCTGTAATGGCGTAGGACTGCGGTGAGCTCGTACAAGTTTCGGACGAGCGATGGATCTCAGCAGAGGAGCTAAGGTTCGCTGCATCGGTTTCGCGGCCTGTATCGCTACTTTTAGGCTGCCAGGCGTGCACCATGAGCCCGCCAAGTCTTGGTTCCTGCAAGATCCCCTTAGCGGCGCTTCAACCGCCTTGAAACCACCTCTCTCAGTCATTTTGACGTCGGCCACCGACGATGGAGCAACTTCGTGCCTGTAACTGAAAAGCCCGAAACGAACTTCGCAAATTTAGCCGAACGAATTCACCAGGGCCGAGAAAGCGGCACGCACGCCAAGGGCGGTATCGTTCCGTTCCCGCCTACCCATCGCGGAAGGGACATCCTCGACCTGCTATCAGGCAAGGACCGACAGAAGGTCGGCCAATGGATTGCCGGCGGCTTCAAGCCCACGGTTTACGAGTATTGCTCAGCTGAAGGTGAGGTGATCCAAGCCGTTCTGCGGTTCGACCACCCTACCGAGCAGAAGGAGATCCGGCCTCTCCGCTACCTCGGAAAAGACAAGCAGGGCCAGCACCTGACATGGCTCTCGCCCGTGGAGGCACCCCGGCCACTCTATGGCCTCGATAGGCTCGCTAGCCGGCCGGACGCGCCGGTGCTCGTTGTCGAGGGCGAAAAGGCTGCCGACGCCGCTCAAAGCTTGTTTCCAGAGTGTGTGGCGATCACGTGGGCTGGCGGTGCATCCAGCGTGCCTAAGACCGAGATGCTGGCGCTTGAAGGGCGGCGTATCACCATCTGGCCGGACAATGACAGCGCGGGCCGCAAAGCTGGCCTCACTTTCGCGGCGCTTGCCCTCAAGGCGGGCGCCAAGTCGGCCGCGTTCGTGGACGTTCCCGGGGAATTTGGTGAGAAGTGGGACCTTGCCGATGAAGTGCCTGCTGCACATCGCGAGGATTACCCGCTGGAACGGCTGCTTGCCACCGCAAGGCCGCTTTCAGCTGGGGAGCTCGGCCACCTGAGCGGCGACGCCCGGGAGAAAGCGGCCCAACGGCGTCTGCTGGGACACAAGCCAGGGCACTCCAAGGTCGATCAAGCTGCGGTCAAGGCTGCACTCAGCGAGCTTGACCCTGGCATGCTCTGGCCCAAGTGGATGGAGGTTGCGCGGTGCTTGTACCTTGCGTTTGCCGAGTCCGGCTTGGTGATGTTCGACGAGTGGTCCGCCGGTTGTGCTGAGAAATACCGTAAGGATGAACCCGCAAAGCTGTGGGAGGAATTCAAAACCGAGCCGAACGCGTTTCGCGCTAAATCACTGGCCTGGCTGTTGCGCAAGGCTCGTGACCTACCGAGGGATGAGGGCAAGAACTTCGAAGTCGATCTGGACGCTTTCGTTCGTGCCAGCATCGAAGAAGTAAACGAAGATCACGCGGTGGTTACCCGCGGCGCAAAAATCGTGATCATGTGGGAGCAGTATGATCCTCGGTTCGAGCGCTACTCCCTGTTATTTTTGAAGAAGTCCGACTTCATCGACAAGCTGATCTGGAAGATACCGCTTCCCCCTGAGGAGGGCGACAAGGCTGGTAAGAAGAAGTCTAAGCCTCTTGGCGCGCTATGGTGTACCTCGGGCGCTCGGCAGCAATTTGAAGCTATCTACTTTGCTCCTGGGCAGACCCTGGGCCGAAAGGATCTCAACACTTGGACCGGGTTCACGGTAGAGCCTCGCGATCATGCTGCGGGATGGTCGAAGCTCAAAGATCACATCTTCGAGAATATCGCTCAGCGTGATCCGCTCACCTTTAACTACATCATGAACTGGCTCGCCTTTGGCGTGCAGCACCTGGACAGACCCGTTGGTACAGCGCTCGTTCTTCAAGGTGCTAAGGGTGCAGGCAAGAGCATCCTAATCGTGCTTTACGGATATTTGTTCGGCCCACACACCTGGGTGACGGCCATCAGCGAAGACATCATTGGGCGGTTCAACGCTCACTTGGAAACGACGCTGCTTCTCGGCGTCGAGGAGGCATTTGCGCCTCAGAACCGCGCGGCCGATGGTACGCTGAAGGACTTGATCACGTCTAAAACGCTGAGAGTCGAAGACAAGTTCTTCAGCGCTTGGGCAGCGCCGAGCCATCTCCGCATCATCATGACATCGAACAACGATCAGGTTGTGCGCGCTGATGGCTCTGACCGACGATATGCCGTGTTTGAGGTCATCAACCCGCATCAGAATGACCCAGACGCACGGCGCCGCTACTTCGGCGAACTGGTCGAGCAAATGGAGAACGGCGGATACGAAGCAATGTTGGGCGAGCTCCTAGGGCGTGACATCACGGCGTGGAACCCGGAAGCCATTCCAGAGACTGAGGCCCTGAAACGGCAGAAGCGCCTCAATCTGTCCAACGATCCAGTTACCGCATGGTACTACTCTCGGCTGGAGGACGGGATCGACATTCTGTCAGGTGAGGGCGGCACGAATGTTTATGCTTGGGGCGACAGCACGGTCTGGGTGCCAGTTCAGGACGTACTGGCGGATTATAGTGCCTTCGCGAAGCGTCACGGCCATCGCGGGGACGATCAGCGTTTGAAGAGTAAGCTCGCCCGCTTCATGCCTCCCGGATTTGAAAGCAAAGCCAAGGCAAAGATGGGGGTCAACGGGTCACGTGCGGCGAAATGCTACCCATTTCCGCCACTTGCGGAAGCAAGGCGGATTTTCACCGAGCGCACCGGCCATCCGGTGGGTGATCCGGACTGAACTGTATCGGCCGGTTACGCTGTTACCTTAGATTCAGGCGTTCGAACCATACAGGAAGAAAAGGTTCAAAGGTTGTATAGAAGCCTCCAGCGGCGCTTCTAACGGTATTAGCGTAATCGAGCCGATTGGTCGTCTGACGCCACACGGAATACGCCCGACGACCGGCCGCATCGCCAACTTGTGGGAATGATCATGGCGATGAAGCTTTTTAGAAGCCGACTGTCAGCTCGATAGAGATTTCTTCCCCAGCTTAGGCCGTACGCTGAACGCTCAACCCGGCGAACGCACTTAACTCCCGCCGCGACTGAGTGTGCGGATTGCCCCAACGTTCCGAGCAGCTACAAAGGCACCCTTGCAGTTGCCCGCAAAGCCTGCGCTGCCCATCAATTAGGCCGTTCATGAACCCACACGATTTCATCAGAAAGTGGCGCGGCCTTGAGTTGAAGGAGCGCACTGCTTCCCAAAGCCACTTCAATGACCTTTGCGCGCTGCTGGACGTGGCCAACCCAATTGCTGCTGATCCCCAGGGCGAATGGTTCACCTTCGAGAAGGGAGCGACAAAGACGGGCGGCGGTGAAGGTTGGGCCGACGTGTGGCGCCGCGGCTGCTTCGCCTGGGAGTACAAGGGACCGCGCAAGGACCTTGAGAAGGCCTTCAATCAGCTACTCCAGTACAGCGTCGCGCTGGAGAACCCGCCGTTACTGATCGTGTCCGACATGGACCGAATTCGCATTCACACCAACTGGACTAACACGGTTCAGGAGGTTCACGAGTTCACAATTGACGACCTGCTGGACGGCGCCACCCGCGCCAGGCTGAAGCAGGCGTTCGACGATCCGGAAGCATTCAAGCCGGCCAAGACGCGTCAGGCATTGACCGAGGAAACGGCACGCGAGTTCGCGACCATAGCGCAGCGCCTACGCGAGCGCGGAAACGAAGCGCATCAGGTTGCCCACTTCGTTAATCGGCTGGTCTTCTGCATGTTCGCGGAGGATGTCGGCCTGCTTCCGGACAATCTGTTCACCCGCATGCTGGAACGCAGCAGGACAAAGCCAGACACGTTCGTCGGCAATGCGGAAATGCTCTTCGGCGCCATGGCGACCGGTGGAGCGGTGGGCTTCGAGAGTGTCGACTGGTTCAACGGTGGCCTGTTCGACGACGGCCACGCGCTCCCGCTCACGACCGACGATGTTGGCGACCTCCTGACTGCCGCAAGGCGCGATTGGTCGCAGATCGACCCGTCGATCCTTGGCACCCTGTTCGAGCGCGGCTTGGACCCGGCCAAGCGCAGCCAGTTGGGCGCGCACTACACAGACCGAGCCAAGATCATGATGATCGTGCAGCCGGTGATCATCGACCCGCTGGAAGCGGAATGGGCTACTGCCTTAGCCAAGATGACTGCGCTGGTGGACAGCTCCCCCAAGCGGACCGACACTAAGCTGCTCAGCCCGGCCGAACGCGCCAAGCGCACGCGTCTGCTGGCTGAAGCGCATCTAATCCACGGTGCGTTCGTCGAGCGGCTGGCCGACTTTCGCGTGCTCGACCCGGCCTGCGGATCAGGCAACTTCCTCTACGTGGCCTTGCGGGCGCTCAAGGACGTTGAGCATCGCGCCAATCTCAACGCTGAAGTCCTTGGTTTGCCGCGAGGCTTCCCCCGGGTTGGGCCGGAGTGCGTGCTGGGCATCGAGCTCAACCCCTACGCCGCCGAACTCGCCCGCGTGTCGGTTTGGATCGGCGAGATCCAGTGGATGCGCCGTAACGGCTTCGATGCGGCTCGCAATCCGATCTTGAGGTCGCTTGCTACGATCGAGTGTCGGGATGCTGTTTTGGCTGAAGATGGCACGTCCGCGGAGTGGCCCAACGCGGACGTCGTCGTTGGTAATCCACCTTTCCTTGGCAACACGAAGATGATCGGCGAACTTGGCGAGACATATACGCGTGCCTTGCGCGAGGCTTGGCCGGAGGTGCCCGGTGGCGTTGACCTCGTCTGCTACTGGTTTGCCAAGGCTTGGACGAAGAAGATTACTGGCGAGCTGACGCGGGCCGGGCTGGTTGCCACGAACAGCATCCGCGGCGGTGCAAACCGGAAAGTTCTCAAGCCGATTGTCGCACGTGGCCGGATCTTCGAAGCTTGGAGTGATGAGGGATGGACGGTAGACGGCGCGGCGGTTCGTGTCTCAGTAGTGTGTTTCAGGGATGCAGACATGCAAGCGGCGCAATTGGATGGAAACGCGGTCGATTGCATCTATTCCGACCTGACAGGGGGTGGCTCAGGAACAGACCTCACGAAAGCCGCTCGGCTTAGCGAGAACCTCCAGACATGTTTCGAGGGCATGAAGAAGTATGGTCCCTTTGACGTGGAAGGGCAGCAGGCACGCGATTGGCTCCAAGCGCCAATGAACCCCCATGGGCGAGGGAACTCGGACGTGGTCCATCCTTGGATCGGAGCACTAGATGCGGTGCGGCGCCCCTTGGATCGCTGGGCCATCGATTTCGGTGCGAAAGATGAAACAGAAGCGGCACTCTACGAAGCTCCGTTTACCCATGCGCTACAAGTCGTAAAGCCGGTACGCTCTCAAGATCGCAACGAACGAACTAGACGTCAGTGGTGGTTATACGAACGATCGCGACCCGAGCTACGCAAGCGGCTGCAAGCGCTGAATCGGTACATCGCTACTCCGGTGGTCGCGAAGCACCGTATTTTTGTGTGGCTACCGGCCTCCGCACGACCATCGAACCTCCTTGATGCTATTGCGCGAGACGACGACACTGCTTTCGGCGTCCTCCATTCGCGGTTCCACGAATTATGGGCGCTGCGCATGGGCACGTCCCTAGAAGATCGACCCCGTTACACCCCCTCAACTACTTTCGAGACCTTCCCCTTTCCGGAAGGCCTGACCCCCGACGTTCCAGCGGCCGCCTACGCTGATAACCCCCGCGCACAGGCGATTGCCACCGCTGCCGTGCGATTGAACGAGCTTCGTGAGAATTGGCTCAACCCGACTGACCTCGTCGTGCGCGAGCCCGAGGTAGTCCCGGGCTATCCAGACCGCGTCCTGCCAAAGGACAAGACCGCGGCCAAGGAGCTCAGCAAGCGCACGTTGACCAACCTGTACAACACACGCCCGCAATGGCTGGCGAGCGCTCACGCCACCCTCGACCAGACCGTAGCTGATGCCTATGGTTGGGGCGACGACTGGCGCGTGGCACCGCTCAGCAATGACGAGATATTGGCGCGATTGTTCGCGCTGAACCAAGCTCGCGTCTAGACTGCGACCAGTGCTAATCGACAGGCATAAAGCGGTAGCAAGCGACTGACATCGGGCTGGCGGAATCACCCGGCTGGCCGACCTTGAGTGCTTGTGCGCAAGTTGCCACTGGATGGTGCATCGAGAAGCTCGGCTGGTCGCGATCTCAGCCTGACTGTTACGTGCTCTAGCCGTGGTTGAGCCAGTGACCGCTTTGCGCTCATCACGGTCGTTTAGGCCAGTCGCGCTGTTACCCGAGAGCAGACGTCTGTACAGCATCCGCTCGAACGGGCGCACCTTGGATGGCATGGGAGCGTTCGGCCATCGCCACGCCACTAGGCGAAGGATCCAAGCCGGTGCTGTCCGTGATGCGGTGAGGGCTCGACGGAATCACCGGGGATGGCATTCGCTAGATGAAACAGTGAAAAGGCTGGCAGGAGCCACGGAAATGACGTCCATCATCGGTGTCGGAATTGTCGGCTTGAGCCCGCAGGCTGGCTGGGCGGCGACGGCGCATGTCCCAGCGCTACGGTCGATGCCAGAGCGCTTCGTGATCCGCGGCGTCGCCAACAGCACGCCGGCGAGCAGTGCCGCAGCGGCGGCGTCGGTTGGCGCGCGCGCATTCGACAGTCCCGCGGCGCTTTGCGCGAATCCCAACATCGACCTGGTCGTGGTCACGGTGAAGGTGCCTCACCATGCCGAGATCGTTCGTACGGCGCTCACCGCAGACAAAGCAGTGCTTTGCGAGTGGCCGCTTGCCCGCGATTACGCCGAAGCCGCCGACCTCGCTGAGTTGGCGAGGTCGAGTGGAAGGCTGGCGGTTGTCGGCACACAGGCGATCTACGCGCCGGCCGTGCAGCGCCTGCAGCAAGCCGTCGACAGTGGTCAACTCGGTGAAATCCTGAGTGTGCGGCTGACAGCATACGGTATGACTTGGGGGCGTACGATCGAGGCGCGAAATGCGTATCTGCTCGACCGCGCCAATGGCGCCACCATGCTCAGCATTGCCGTCGGGCACGCACTCTCCGCGCTGACAAGCGTGCTGGGTCCCGTCGCGAGCGTGCAGTCACGGTTGGCCGTTCGACGAAATACGGTGCGAATCGAGGAAACCGGCGAAGATCGGGCTATGACCGCCTCCGACCACGTCATGGTTGGCGCAGTCACCCGCGCCGGGGTGCCGATCACGATCGATTATCTGGGAGGAACCCCGCGCGGCCCGGGACTTCACTTGCAAGTCGATGGCACCGAGGGGAGCGCGCGGATCACCGGACCTTCAGGGCTCATCGAGCTGTCGCCCTTGACGCTGGAAGTTAGCGATGCAGCGCGGCGATGGGAGTTGGTCCAGGCGCCGGTAGAGGACGCGGTGTGGCACGGTGTCGCCAGCCTCTACCGCTACGTTGCCAAGGTGTTCGCGGGAGGACACGCCGGCAATCTTCCGACGTTCGAAGACGCGTTGAAGCTGCACGAAGTGTTGCAGGCGATCGAGGATGCCGACGCCAGCGGTTGCAGGGTCAATCTGCCGGTTTAGCAGCGGCGAGGCGCGCAGTTGGAATGACCAGCGGGCGATCGTAGGACGGGTCGGACGTGTCGCGCGCCGGCTGCCGCCCCTCGCGCATCATCGTGCGCGTACGATGATCCAGATCGACCACGGTCATGGCCGATTGATCGAGGCTCGTCGCGACCTGCTCGAGCGGAGCCCAGTCACGAATGCAGACGCGGGCGGAGATCGCCCAACGGCCGTCGCGGCGCTCGAGCCGATCGATGTAGCGCCCACCGCTCGTGCTGAGCGGTTCGCCCGACCGATTCATGCCGATGAACATGTAATAGGTTTCGGCGTGCGCGACATCGCCGTCAAGATCGACCGTCGAGTTGAACTGGCAATGCTGGTGGGACAGGTGAAGCCGCGTGTGCATGCCGATCACCCAGTCGGCGAATTCGCGTGGGCCGCCGATGAAGACGCCATGATCGTCGGTCGCGTCCGGGTGATAGACCGACAGGATAAGCTCGCGGTCGAGGCGATCGACCCCGCGCGAGTAGCGCATAAGGACGTCGTGAATGGCCTGGCGATCGAGCAGCTCTTGAAGCGCGCCAGCGGGATCGCTCACGACCAGCTGCCCACCCTGCGGGAGACCTCCTCGTGAAAAGCAGTCAATCGGCTTTCCGCCGTGTTAAACATATACTTCTTGGCACCGAGCGAGTGCGCCACCTTTCCCCAATCGTTGAGAACCTCGGCATCCTCCGCGGACACGGCAACGAAATGGTCCCAGTCGCGCTTGTTTTGGTCATACCATGCTTCATCCGACATGCCTTCGGGCGTAGGCCCAACCACGCCCCACGCTGTGAATACCGTCTTGTCCACGCTCACAGGCCATATGTTCCAGCTCTGCAAATGCGTTGGAAAACAGCTGAAGATCGTGTTTGGGAACGCCAGGTAGTGGCAGATGTGCTTGAGCCGATGATCCACATCACCAAGCCGATCGGTGAAACCCTTAAGCGGCAAGGTCATCCAGCTATGCGGATTGGCAATGCGAAGGTGCGCATCCCGCCAAAGCACAAATTTGCCAAGTGACTGCGGATGAGTGAATGGGACGTGCCAAGTTTCGTTAAAGGCGTCGACGACCATCTTCCAGTTCGCGTTGAGCTCAATCTCGAAACGGAAGCGTGTGTCAAAGGTCTCCAAATTGTAGAAATCGAGCTCCTCTCCGATCGTACCTAGGTATGTTTGAAGGTCCGGCACGTCGTCCGACAGACAGAGCCAAATGAAGCCATAACGCTCCTCGATCCGAACACTCGGCGCACGGAGCCCTTCCAGGCGCGCTGGATCAAATGAGCCCTTAAGCGGCGTCGCCTTCACCTCGCCATTCAGGCCGTATTGAAAGCCGTGCCAGGGACAAAAGAAGCGACCATTCTTGCACGTGCCGCTGCCACCCACGATCCGCGCTCCGCGGTGCTGGCAGACGTTATGCCAAGCAGCCAAAGTGCCGTCGTCCTGCCTAACGATGACGATGGATTGCCGCATGCGTTCCCAAACCAGATAGTCGCGGGTGCCGCTAACATCGGAAGACGGACACGCCGCAACCCACGTGCGGTAGAAGATCTGCTCCATCTCGCGCTCGAACAGGCGCGCGTCCGTATATCGGCTGGCGTCGATTGTGCTGGGAGCAAGCGGGTATTGGTTCTCGGCTGGGGTCGGAAAAGCACGCGCCGCCTCATCCGCAAGGTGACGGCCTTCCTGTTCCTCGATTGAGTCGGCCGACACTGCTCCGGTGCTTTCATGAGGCATGATGGGAGGTCTCCTTCAAGGCAAGCCGCTCTTTAACGAGCGCGGCGAGCAGATGCTTTTGGGGGCGTCCAGTGACGGTCAGGGGCACGTCCTCGGGGCTGATGAAGAGGATGTGTCGGGGCACCTTGAACCGTGCCAAGCGGGCCGAGCAGAGCGCGATCAACTCTGCCGGTTCTGGGCGGGGCGAGCACTTGGCCACGATAATGCAGGCGCAGCCAACGTCTCCCATCCGCTCATCGGGAACGCCAACGGCAAGGGCTTGGTCCACTCCGGGATGCTCCTCCAGCAATGCTTCGATTTCGCGCGGAGTGACCATCTCACCTCCGCATCGATACGTCTCCTTCAGACGGCCCGTCAGCGTGATGTAACCGTCAGCATCTATCCTGCCGAGATCTCCGGTGTGCAACCAACCATCGGCGGTGAATGCTTCAGCAGTTTCTATCGGCTTGTGGTAATAACCCTTCGTGACGACGGAGCCGAGCACTACGAGCTCGCCTGCGAGGCCGGCGGGCAAATCTCGTTGCGTTACTGGATCTATGACCTTGTAGATCGCCACCGAGCCTTCGGTGTCGGCGCTCCCGGCGCAACCTGACAGCTTCGGCCGGCCGTTTGTCTCGAGCAGACGCTGATCTGGATCCTCCGGCAAGGTGCAAGTAGCCGAAGCGGTGGTCTCACTCATACCGTAGGCCGTGTGGATTTCGGGCGCTGGAAGGAGCTCTCTGATACTCTGCCAAATCCATGGCGGATTGACCCCACCACTGTTGAAGACGGAGATGAGTTTTTTCGCATCGAAGCCCCGGACGCGAGCGGTTTCGAGCAGCTTCATCGTCATCGTCGGCAGACAGATCATATCCGTGGCCGCATGCTCTTCAGCTAGGCTCAGGAACTGATCCGGATCAAACAACAAATTGATGATTACAGCCCCGCCGACCCACATGGATGCAATCAGGCATTCGACGTAACCGAACACATGGTACATCGGAAGCGCGTGAACGATGCGCCGGCCGTCCTCGAATGCACGGTGGTAGACGGAAGACCAGGCCGATCGTAGCACCATATCGTGCGTGATAAGCACGCCTTTGGACCGGCCGGTCGTGCCCGACGTGTAGAGGATGTCGCTGGGCTGGTCGGGCGATCCCGCCGGCGCGGGGCAAGCCCCCGACAGGTCGAAATCCAGCTTACTGATACCAGTGCGAGTGTGCGACGCATCGGTTTCAAAAACGATCGCCGTCGACAGCGCCGGCAGGACAGGGCTGCGGCCATGGCGCCAACCCGAGGCAATCTCATCAAGGTCGGCTGTGTAATTATGCCCACGGAAGGCGTCCATTGTGACCAGCAGTTTCGCTTCGGATTGAGCCAGAACGTACAGCAATTCTGCGCCACGTAGGTTGAAGTTCACCGGGATCAGGGTCGCACCAAGCCGCGCGACAGCGAACTTCACGGCGACGAACTCGGCATAGTTAGCCATGATCAAGGCGACATGATCACCCGGACCAATGCCCAACCGAGCAAACTGCATCGCAAGTCGCTTGGACCAGTCGCGAATATCGCCGTAGGACCAAGTGCCATGTTCGGTGATAACCAGCGAGCGTTCTGAAAAACGCTCAGCCTGATCATCTAGGAATTGTGCAAGCGTACGCGGCTGCCATCTCGGAAGGATCAAGTCCAAAGCCCGTCGACGTTCACCCGGCGATGTCGACAAGGTTGGCACTCCCACGCTGGACAACAAACATTTGTTCGGCATATAGCCCCGAGTGGAAGCGACGTCAAAAGCCATCTGTTAAAGCGAGGAGAAGTTTAGTGGATTTTGCGTTCACTGATGAGCAGCGCATGTGGAGTGACGTCGTCCACGACTTCATGGAGAAGGACGTCGGCCGGGAGTATACCCGGCAGCACGATCAGGATCGGGAGTTCCCGGAAGAAGTCTATCAAAAGATGGCCAAGCTGGGTTGGCTGGGCCTACTCGTTCCTGAGGAGCAGGGCGGCCAGGAGACCGATCCCATCATGTTTGCGATCTTCTGCGAGGCGATCGGCAAGTACAGCCTTGACACTGCAGCGTGCATCATGACCTCGATGTTCACCGCTACCAACATATCGAAGCACGGCACCAATGAGCAGAAGGAGAGGTATCTCGTTCCGTTCCTGAGAGGAGAGGGCAAGTTCTCCATCTCGATAAGTGAGCCCCAGTCGGGGTCTGACGCCGCCGGCGCTCGTTCCACGGCCCGCCTCGATGGGGATGAGTGGGTCCTAAACGGAAATAAGGTTTGGTGCTCCGGCGCGCAGCTCCCCGGGGCGACCATCGCGATCCTCGCTCGTACCAGCCAGGACCGGTATGGGGGGTTCAGTTTGTTTCTCGTCCCGAACACGACGCCTGGGCTTCACCTTAAGAAGATGAACACGATTGTTCGCAAGAGCCTCGGTACGACCGAATTCTTTATGGACGACATGCGAATTCCCAAAGACGCTTTGCTTGGAGACGTCGGCAAAGGCTGGAAGTATATCGGTGAGCACTTGAATTTGGAGCGACTCTCCATTGCCGCTAGCCAAGTTGGGAATGCGCGCACAGCCTTGGAGGACACCATCCGCTACACGAAGGACCGCCAAGCTTTCGGCAAGAGCCTCTCGTCATTTCAGGTCCTCAAGCACCGCATGGCCGACGACGCAACCGGCATCGAAGCCGCACGTCTTCTCGTCTATTCGGCGGCCTCGAAGCTTGCGAAGGGTGAGCCGGCCACCAAGGAGGTTTCCATGGCTAAGCTTTTTGCCGTGAACGCCTTATTCAAAACTGCATTCAACGGAATGCAGGCGCTCGGCGGCTATTCACAGCTACCGGAGTACGACATGGAACGCTACTTCCGGGAAGCGAAGCATGGCATGGTCGGAGGAGGTACTGATGAGATCCAGCGGAGCATCATCGCCAAGGAACTTGGCATATAGAGCGCAGCAGGCTCCAATCAGGTATTAACGCCCATGGCTAAGCGACCTTCCACGGCCCCTTCAGACTCTCGGGCCGCGATCTATGATGCTGCGGTTCGTCTATTCGGCCAGCAGAGCTACACCGCTACAACCATGCGCGACATCGCCAAGGCCGTCGGAATCCTGCCTGGTAGCTTGTATGCTCACATCTCCAGCAAGGAGGATCTGCTCTTCGAAGTGGTCGATGCGGGCATTACAGGCTACCTTGAGGCACTTCGACCATTTCTTGAGCGTGTTGGCTCGCCGGAAGAAAGAATGCGTGGCGCGATCAAGGCGCATGTTGCAGAAGCTGCCGCTCACCCAGAGCGATCATTAGTCGTTTTTCATCAGTGGCGCTTCCTCGGCGCAAAAGCCATGCAAGACGCGATGGAGAAGCGCCGGGAGTATGAGCGGGTGTTCCTCACCATTCTCCAGGATGGCATCTCAGAAGGCTCCTTCGCGCAGCCTAAAAGCAGCCGCTTAGCTATATTTGCTATTCTTGGAGCTCTGAACTGGGTGCCGGAGTGGTACTCCAGTTCGGGCCCCTCGACGCCTGAGCAGCTGGGTGAGTTGATGGCAAACACGCTTTTACGTGGGTTGCTTGCCGAGGACTGATTCGCGGCTTGACCCGTCAGCGGGCATGTGTGATGTGCCGAAAACAAACGGTTGTTAGGGCACTGCGTGACTCGACAGTTCACTGATCCTGAAACGAAGCACTTCGAAGATTTCGCCTTGGGCGACGTAATGGTCACGCGTGGTCGAACCATCGACATTGGTGACATAACCAATTTCGCAAGTCTGACCGGCGACTTCTACCCCCTGCACATCGATGAAGAGAGCGCCAAGGCCACGCGCTTCGGGACGCGCATCGCACATGGGCCATTTACCTTTGCGATCGCCGTCGGGCTGGTCGGGCTCTCCGGCTTCTACGGTGATGCCATTTCCGCACTAATCGAAGTCCAGGGCTTGCGGGCCCTGCGGCCAGTCGTAGCCGGCGACACGCTCAAGGTCTGGGCAGAAGTGATCGAACTGACGACGAGTGAGAAGCCGACGTATGGCCGGATCGGCGTTCGCTATTCGGTTCGAAATCAACGGGAGGAAGAAGTGATGCAGTTCACCCAGATCATGCTGGCACAGCGAACGAAAGACCGCGGCCATGACTGATAGCTGGGCGATGCACACAGACGTTGGTTCGGCCAACGATCCCGTTTTCGTCGGCGTGGGAGAGATCCCGTCGGGACGCTATCCCGAGCGCAGCTTCATCGGCGACCTGACGCAAGTTGCCATATTGGCTCTGCGCGATGCCGGCATGACCCCCAGCGACGTCGACACGATCGTGCTGATCCCCAACCTGCACAGCTTTCCCGATCAGGCCGATCTCGTCTTCTCCCGCATGGTGGAGGAACTCGGAATACACGGCAAAGCCAAGTCCAGTTTCATGGTCCATTCCGGTGGCTCGACCAGCGATAATGCGGTGCGCGCCGCTGCTGGCCTGATCACCGCCGGTCATGCGAAAACGGTTCTGGTGCTGCACTGCGAGCGGTGGGGTTCCGCCAATCTCGCAGAGATGGTCACCGCGCTCAGCAAGAACGGTATCCCGGCCGAGTGGGAGCAGGTCGCCGGGCTTCAATTCAATGCCATCGGCGCGCTCATCACGCGGCGCTACATGCATGACAGCGGTTCGACGCCGGAGGAAATGGCGTCGGTCTGCGTGACGTTGCGTAACTGGGCGCAGATGAACCCCAATGCGATGTATCGCGGCAAGCCGCTGGGCGTCGAGCAGGTGGTCAATTCCAAGATGGTGGCGGATCCGCTGCACGCGTTGGAGTGTCCGATGCTGGCCGACGGGGCAGTAGCCTTCGTGATGACCAGCGCCGAGAACGCCAAGGCACGTGGTCTCGATACGACGGTGCGGATTGCCGGCTCTGGCGGCTGTGTCAGTCACTACAGCCTGGCGCAGGAGCGGAACCTGTCCGTGCTCGGCTGGCCGGTCGCCGCCGAGCGCGCCTGGGAACAGTCCGGGTGGAACTGGCAGGATGCCGACATCGCCGAAATCTATGACAGCTATCCGGCGGTGACGACGATTGCGCTGGAAGGGATTGGGATCGCCGAGAAAGGCGAGGGCGCGCGCTGGTTCGCCGCTGGGCACGGCGATCCAGGCGGCTCACTGCCGATGAACACCAATGGGGGACTGCTTTCTGCTGGGCACACCGGCGTGGGCGGCGGAACAGCGCTGCTGGTCGAGGGCGTGCGGCAACTACTGGGTCGCGCCACCGACGGTCGTCAGGTGGAAAACGCACGGCGCGCAATCATTGGCGGTTCAGGAGGCAGTTACATGGACGCGCAGATATTGTTGCTCGAGAAAATCGTCTCGGGAGCACGGGCATGACCTTGCCGGCGATCGTCACGGGCTTTCGCGATGGGCTCAAGCGCGGCGAGCTGCTGATCCAGCAGTGCGGATCGTGCAGCCAGCTCAACATGTATCCGCGCCATGCCTGCCCTTATTGCCAGTCGAGCGACCTCGGGTGGAAGGCCGCCGCTGGAACCGGAACGCTGATGAGCGTGACCGTGCTGCGAGCCGGTGCGCCGGTCGGTTTCGAAGACGATCTGCCTTATGCGCTCGGGATCGTCCGGCTTGACGAGGACGTGCAATTGCTTGCACGGCTTGTCCCGGATCCGGATGGAGACTGGTCGAGCTATAGCTGCGACGATCGCGTCAGCTTCGCTGCCAATGATGCTTCGGCCAATGATCGCCCGTGTGCGGCGTTCGGCCACGCAGCCGCAGGATGAACAGCTTCGCCTTTCTAGCAAAGGCAGCCACCCAGCGCGGCGATGCTCCAGCCCTGATCCACGGCTCGGAGACGATTGGCTATCGTGAGTTCGAACGGAGGGCGCTGTCGATCGGCGGCAACCTGCTCGCGGCGGGACTGGCTCCCGGCGATCGTGTCGCTTTTTGTCTCGCTAACTCTCCTCGCATTCTCGAGGTGATCTTCGGTTGCTTTGCGGCTGGTCTGGTGGTCGTTCCGATTAACGCGCGGCTGCATGTCCGCGAGATGGCCTACATCGTTGAAAACAGCGGTGCCAGGGTGCTGATCCACGGGCCTGAGTATCACTCCGACATCCTCAGCCATGCCAGCGAGTTCTGCGGCGTAGCGCGCTACTGCCTTGCCGCGGGGGAGAGTGCGCAGGCGTACGACGTGTTGCTGAACGTGCAGCATCAGCTCCCGTCCGCTTGCGAGGTTGCAGCGACGGATCCGTGCTGGTTGTTCTACACGTCCGGCACCACGGGGCGGCCCAAAGGGGCAATCTGGACTCACCGCATGGTCCGCGTGATCATCATGAATTACCTTGCAGACCTCCACAACATCCAGCCGGGCGAGGTCGTCCTCCACGTCGCTCCGATGAGCCATGGGAGTGGCATCGTGGCACTACCGGCGATTGCTCGGGGCGCCGTGAACGCCGTCATGGACAGTGCCAGTTTCGACCCGCGTGCGATGTTCGCAACCATCGAACGTCTCGGCGTGAGCCATGTCGCCTTCGTGGCACCGACCCAGATCATCAAGATGCTGGATGAGTTCGAGCCGGGTGTGTTCGACCTGTCGGGTCTGAAAGCGATCACCTACGGCGGAGCGCCGATCCACGTCGTTCACCTTCGGCGAGCGCTAGATTCCTTTGGCCCGATCTTCGTACAACTATTCGGCCAGGGCGAGGCACCGGTCACCATCACGGGCATGAGCGCAAAGCGGCACGCCGAGCTTATTGAAACGAATGATCCTCGGATCGGCTCCGCCGGGCAGGTCCGAACGGATGTCGAGGCCCGATGCGTCGATGACATGGGGCAACCGGTCAAAGCGGGTGAGGAAGGCGAGGTCGTTGTACGCGGCGATATCGTGATGCCCGGATATTGGAATAATCCCGAGGCCAGTGCGGAAGTCTTGCGGAATGGCTGGCTGCACACGGGCGACATCGGCTCGTTCGACGAGCAGGGATATCTGTTCTTGCTCGATCGCGCCAAGGACATGATCATCTCAGGCGGGAACAATGTCTACCCGCGTGAGGTCGAAGAGATCATCGCGCAACATCCCGACGTCGCCGACGTTGTCGTGTGCGGAATACCAGACCCATACTGGGGCGAGGCCGTTCACGCGGTCGTGGTCCGCCGAGCCGACGCGTTGGTGTCCGAGATTGAGATCATCTCGCACTGCGGCAAGAGCCTCGCGGGATACAAGAAACCCAAAGCCGTAGATTTCGTCGAAAGTCTTCCCGTCAGCGGATATGGCAAAGTGCTCCGTCGCGAAGTGCGTGCGCGCTATTGGGCAGGCCACACGGAGCGGATCGGCGGCGGTGCACCAACCGATCGGACCAACAAATGAATCGTGTCATCGTTGCCGGCGTCGGGATCACGCATTTCGGCAAACATCTGGGTCGTGGCGTTCGGAGCCTCGCAGTGGATGCGATCGACCAAGCTCTTGAGGACTCGGGAGCAAACCCGGCCGACATCTCCCGTGTTTACTTCGGCAACGCGGTAGCCGGCATCATCACGCAGCAAGAGATGATCCGAGGACAGGTGGCGTTGCGCCACCACACGCTTGCCAATGCCGCGATCGTCAACATCGAGAACGCGTGCGCGTCGGGTGGATCGGCACTCAGCCTTGGATCGGAAGCCATCGCCAGCGGTGCGGCCGAGGCTGTCATGGTCGTCGGCGCGGAGCAGCTTAATCACTCCGACCGATCGCGACCGTTCAATGCCCTGCGAGGGTCGACTGACATCGGCGAAATCGGCGAGGCCGAGGCGGGATCGATCAGCGCAAACTCGCTTTTGATGGACTATTATGCAGCCGTCGCGCAGCAGTTCCTGGATGACTACAAGGCTGAACCGAGCGATTTCGCCCGGGTCGCCGTGAAGAACCGAGCGCATGCGGCGCACAACCCCATCGCCCACCTTCGCACGCCACAAACGGTGGAAGATGTGATCAATGCACGGATGATCGTTTCGCCGCTAACCCTGCCCATGTGCTCGCCTACGACCGACGGCGGCGCGGCCATTCTTCTCTGTTCCGAGGATTATGCGCGCCGGTGCGGAGTCGACGCAATCGAACTTGTTACTTCCCAGATCGGTTCGGGCGCGCGCGGAGACCCCGTCGCCGTGGCGACTCGTGCGGCGCTGGAGCGCGCCGGAATGGCCATTACAGAGTTCGATGTCTTCGAACTGCACGATGCAGCCGCACCCGCGGAGCTGATGCAATATGCTGAGATCGGCCTGTGCGCCGAGGGTGAGGGGCATCACCTTGTCCGGGCGGGCGTCACGGCGTTGGGCGGAAGGTATCCGGTGAACCCGAGTGGTGGCCTTCTCAGCCGAGGACATCCGCTGGGCGCGACGGGATGCGCCCAGGTCGTTGAGTTGGCGACCCAGCTTCGCGGGCGCGCAAACGGGCGACAGGTCGAAGGTGCGCGCGCGGCACTAGCCGTGAACGGCGGCGGATGGCTCGACGGCTCCTATGCGCTTGCCGTTGCAACCGTGCTACGCAAGGGCTGATCCATGCCGTACGAAACGATCTTGCTGGAGCGGCCGGCCGAGGGCGTAGCGCTGCTGACGCTCAATCGGCCGGATCGCGGAAACGGCGTGGTTCCGGAACTCGCGCGCGATCTGGTCGCCGCGCTTGCTGTGCTGGAAGCCGACTTCTCGGTCCGGGTGCTCGTGCTCACCGGAGCCGGCAAGCAGTTTTGCGCCGGAGCAGACCTCGTCGCGTTCCAGGAGTTCCTTGAGAAGGAACATGGCGTTGCGAACGGCGAGCCGTACAATGCGCGGGTGCTTTGGCCGGTAACGCAGCGGCTCGTGACGAGCCGGTTACCGGTGATCGCGGCGATCAACGGTGGCGCGACGGCCGGCGGTCTCGATCTCGCGCTAGCCTGCGATATCCGGATCGCATCGCGCCTGGCCAAGCTTGGTGAGACGTACATCAAGCTGGGGTTGGCACCGGGCAATGGCGGGACGTACTTTCTGCCGCGGCTGGTCGGCTCGGGAATGGCGGCGGAGCTCGCGCTGACGGGCGACATCGTCGGCGCGGAGGCCGCGCTCGCGATCGGCCTGGTCAATCGCGTGGTGGAGCCCGAAATGCTTATTGAGCAGGCAGTCGCGCTGGCGGCGCGGATCGCGGAGCGACCCCGAATGGCACTGGAAGCAACCAAACAGCAGCTGCGCCAGAGCTGGCACATGGACCTGGTCGGATCGATGAACGCCAGCTTCTGGTCGGTCGCTACACTGACGTACAGTGAAGACCTACGCGAAGGTGTCGCCGCCGCGCGCGAAAAACGCGCTCCGCGGTTCAACCGGGGCGAGCAGGGATGATTGGCGATCAGATCGTCGTCGATGCGGTCTTTCATCCGTGGAATCTGTCGCCTGAAAACCAGAACCCGAACGCGATCCCGCAACTAGACGCCGTCTACGGTTCGCATCGCCTTGGGGTCGACGAAGCGCATCACGCTTATGTCCTTAAGCCGGATGAGATTTTCACCGACATCAGTTTCGAGGCGGTGGCGGAGGCCGAATTCGTCGAGAGCCCAGTCGACCTTGCGGTGATCCACTCGCTCCCGCCGCTTGGATTTACCACCGGCAACGTCACGGATCCGGACCGCGCCGCGGCCTACCGTGACCTGCATCAACAGCGCTTCCGACTATATGCGACCGTGGGAACGCCGCTCGATGGGGGGGCGATCGCAGAGTTGACGCGACAGGTCCGCGACCTCGGCGTCGACGGGCTGAAATTGTATCCCGCCTTCTTCTACGATGACACGGCGCAAGGCTGGCGTCTCGATGGCGAAGACTTTGCAACACCGCTGCTGGAGGCGGCCCGCGACCTCGGCATCCGCCACGTGGCGATCCACAAGGCTTTGTGGCTGACCCCGGCGCCGCGCGAGGCGTTCGGCGTGGATGACATGTCCGCCGCGCTTGCCCGCTTTCCCGACATGTCGTTCGAGATGGTGCATGGCGGTACCGCCTTCCTCGACCAGACGCTCGAACTGCTGGAGCGCCACGACAATCTGTACATGACGCTCGAAACGACCTTCTCCTATTTGCTCGTGAAGCCGCGTGTCTTTGCGAAGGTGTTGGGTGCGATGATCAAGCGGGTCGGGTCGGAACGGCTGCTGTTCGCGAGCGGCAACAACCTGTCGCATCCGGCGCCACTATTGTCGGTGTTCGCCGATTATCAGTTTCCGCAGGCGCTGATGGACGAGCTCGGGCTGGAGCCGCTGACAGACCAAGATCGCGCAAACATATTGGGTGACAACGCGCTGCGCCTGCACGGCCTTGATCGGGATAGCGTCATCGCGCAGACCCGGGATGACGTCTTCGCACGGCGGCGAGGAGCCGGCGCCGCGCAGCCGTGGAGCGGGCTTCGCGCCGACGCACCGGTGGAAACCGCATGACCCATGAGGCCGAGATACGCGCGCGATTGCACCGGGTGATGGAGCCCTGCA
The DNA here is from genome assembly GCA_964243335.1 of uncultured Sphingomicrobium sp. Classification (GTDB taxonomy): domain Bacteria; phylum Pseudomonadota; class Alphaproteobacteria; order Sphingomonadales; family Sphingomonadaceae; genus Sphingomicrobium. The sequence goes on from CAXTED010000003.1 coordinate 235,143, forward strand.
GCATCGCGATGAACCGCCCGGTGAACATCGTTCAGATGGGGCTGATCGATGACATCCAGCTGACCGAGGGCGTCGCCCGGATCACCCTTTGCCTGACGGACAGCGCGTGCGTGCACTTCGCCGGGATGCAGCGCGGCATTGCAGATGCGCTTGCGGGCGTGTCGGGCGTGCGCAGCGTCGAGGTCGTGCAGGTCACCGACAAATTGTGGGACCCGGATCGCTACGACGAGGCCGCCGTTTGAACCTGGCAGCCACGTATCCGCGCCTCAAGGTGCTCGACCTAGCGACCAACATCGCGGGTCCGGTGGCGGCGATGATCCTAGGCGACATGGGTGCGGACGTAGTTAAAGTCGAGCGTCCGCCGAGCGGCGACGATACGCGTGCACTGCCACCCTATTGGGAGGAGGACTCGACGGTCTTTCTGGCAATGAACCGCAACAAGCGAAGCATCGTGCTCGACCTGAAGTCGGGTGCCGACCGCGAGCGGCTTATGGCACTCGCCGCGAAGGCCGATGTCGTGATCGAGAGTTTCCCGCCTGGCGTGGCGGCCAAGCTCGGGCTTCGCTGGGCGGACTTCCAGGCGGTCAATCCGCAGCTCATTCTGTGCTCGGTCTCGGCGTTTGGCGACGGGCCGATCGGGAGCACGATGCCCGGCTACGATGCGCTGGTGCAGGCGGTGTCGGGCCTGATGAGCTTCACCGGCAACCCCGGAGAGCCTTCGGTCCGGATCGGACCCTCGGTGCTCGACTTGTCGACCGGCATGTGGGGGGCGATTGGCATCATGGCGGCACTGGCACGACGGGCGGAAGGGGGCACCGGCGAACATGTCCAGGTGGCGCTGCTCGACACCGCTTTCACCTTGATGGGGCACCAGGTGCTCGGGCTGCTCGCAACCGGCGACCTGCCGCAAAAGCTTGGGTCGGGTGCGCCGAGCGCCGCCCCGTACCGGGTCTACGCCGCAATCGATGGCGAGCTGATGATCGCCACCGCCAGCGATCCGCAATTTCCGCGGCTGTGCGAGGCGCTGGACCTGAGCGATCTTGGCGGCGACCCTAGCCTGGTCGCCATGCCGGGACGATTGGCACAACGCGAGCGCATCGACCGGGAGATATCGGATCGGATCGCGGGAGGCTCGGTGGAACATTGGCTTTCGATCCTGAGCAAAGCCGGCATCTCGTGCGGGCGGGTCAACAACGTCGCGGAGGCGCTGGCCTTGCCCGTCACGCAAGAACGCGGCTTGTTTGTCGCGCCCGAGACGATCGGGTGGAACGACGGCCTGTCGCTGATGAGGCTGCCAATCGACCGCGGCGGGGGGTCGATCCGCCGTCGTCCACCCAATCTGGGCGAACACAATGACGACGTCCTGAGCTTCGAATGAAGACCGGGCTTGCGGCGCCTCTTGATCGCCGGCGAGACCTCGACGCCGCCTGGTCGCCGTGGATCCCGCGATCGCTGTTCGACCTGTTCGGCACGGCGGCTGAGAGCTTTCCCGAGCGTCCGCTGATCCTGGGCAAGGGAAGCAGCCTCACCTACCGGCAGACGGACGATAAAGTCGCTGCTTTGGCGAGTAGCTTGGCCGCGCGTGGGATAGGCGCCCGCGACAAGGTCGCGATCCTGCTTTCGAACACGCCCGAGTTCGTGATCGCGAAGCTTGCGATCGCCCGGATCGGTGCCGTTTCCGTGCCGCTCAACATCCACTTGGGGCTGAGCGAACTCCGCTACATCCTCGAGCAGTCGGGCGCATGCGGCCTGATCGCGATGTCGCACTTCCGCGATCGCGATTACCGTTCTGACCTCGTGGCGCTCGGCACGATTCCCGGCCTGAACATCATGATCACGCTCGGCGAACCGTCGATCGGGACGTTGTCCTTCGAGGAATGCCTGTCTGCAGGGCGGACGCCGCTCTGCCAGATCGATCCCGCCGACTTGTCCGACATCATCTACACTTCCGGCACGACCGGCATGCCCAAAGGGGTCCAGCTGACGCAAGACATGGTGGTGCGAACGGCGTTCGCCTCCGCCCGCGTCCGAGCGCTTCCGGACGCAAGCCGGTTGGCGTTCGTGTCGCCGCTCTACCACGTGCACGGCTATGTCGAATGCCTTGTCCCGGTCCTGTTCGTCGGTGGCGCCATCGTCCTGCAGGAGAAGTTTCACGCACAGGAGTTCCTGGAGATTGTGGAGCGCCACCAGGCAAGCGAAATCAGCGGTGTCCCAACGATGACGGAGAAACTGCTGGAGGCCGCCGGGACGCGCGGTTTCGACGACTCCTCACTGGTCGCAGTGTTCAACACGGGCGGGATGAACCGCGCCGAGATATGGAGTGAAATCCGTGCGAAATTGCGGCCCAATGAGGTGCTCACAGCTTACGGCATGACCGAGACCACGGCTTCCACCGTCTGCACCCTGCCGGAGGGCCCTGACGAGCGGCTGGTGAGCACGAACGGACTGCCAAAGGACTCAGGACCGGCCGGCTTCGGCTTGGCAGGTCGGGCGCTCGCCACCTACCGGCTTGCCGAGGAGTCGGGCGGCATCGGGGAACTGCAGGTCTCCGGCCCGCAGGTCACACGCGGTTATTACGACGACCCTGAAGGCAGCGCAGCATCCTTCACGGCTGACGGCTGGCTCCGCACCGGGGACTTGGGAAGGATCGACGGCGACGGCTATCTGACGCTCGTTGGGCGCATCAAGGAAGCTTATCGCTGCGCCGGGGAGATGGTCATGCCGCGCGAGGTGGAAGCCGTGATCGAGCGCTTTCCCGGTGTCGCGCAGGTGTTCGTCGTCGGCGTGCCCGACGCGAAGGTCGAGGAGGTCGGCTGTGCCTGCGTGGTGCCTCACGGTGGCGCTCACATCGACGCGCCGGCGTTGATTGAATTCTGCCGTCAGCAGCTTGCCCGCTTCAAAGTCCCGAAGCACGTCCTGGTCTTTTGCGCGGAGGAGATTCCGGTGACCGCCACCGGCCGGCCGAAGAAGTTTCGATTGCTTGAGCTCGCGGTGGAGCGCCTTGCAGTGCAGGAGGTGGAGGTTGCGCGGACTCGTTGATCGTGGGGCTGGCGTCTTCCGCATGGAACAGGTGACCGAGCCCACATTGGGCGCGGGTGAGGTCCTGGTGCGCCCGCTGTTCAATGGCATCTGCTTCACGGACAAGCACCTGTTCGACGGACATGTGACGCGGCCGAGCGGGCTCGTGCTCGGACATGAATTTAGCGCCGAGGTCGTGGCGGTTGGCGAGGGCGTCGGGAGCGTCGCGCTAGGCGCGTTGGTGTCGGTCGAGCCGCGGCTGCGGTGCGGCGAGTGCCTAGCGTGCCAAGCGGGCCTAGAGATGCTGTGCTCGAGTGGGCGGTTCCTCGGGGTGTACGGTGCACATGGCGGGCTGGCGGAGCGCTGCGCAGTTCCGGCCTATTGCGTCTATCCCTTGCCCCGGCATTGCTCCGCGTTGCAGGCAGCTTGCGCAGAAGCGGCATGCTGCGCGACGCGCGTGGCGCGCTCGGGAGCCGTCCTTCCTGGCGACAATGTCGTCCTGTTGGGTCTGGAAGATTATAATCTCTACCTCGCGCAGTGGCTCAAGGGGCAGGGCGCCGTGGTGATTGGAGTCGACCCGGTGGCGGTGCGTCGTGAAGCGGCACTGGAGTTTGGCGCGACGCTCGTGCTGGATCCGTCAGCCGAACATTGGATCGATGACGCGCGCGCCCGCATGCCGTTCGGTGCGGATACGGTCTCGGTCGCGATGGAAGACTATCTCGAACAATCCTCGGATTATTTGCGGCAGGCGCATCGGCTGGCACGCCCGCAGGGCCAGATTGTCGTGATGCGAAGCTATGGCAGCTCGGCCTACGCCAAAGTCGATCCCAAGGTCCCGTGGCTCAAGGAGCTCACTATTCGCTACTTCGGAAACTTCTTCGGCAATGAGCCGGCGCGTGGCGGACGGAGCCGGGGAGACTGGCAAGTCACGCTGGATGCTATTGCCAGTGGAGCGTTGCAGGCACCGCCGCCGCGCGCGCAGCTCGTGCCATTCTCTGCTTTGGAGGACAGAGGCGCGGTGATCCAGATGATGGAGTCGATCCCTAGTGGCTCCAGCAAGGTAATCGTGGACATGTCGGCGTGACCGCTGCGGGCGGCCGACTTGTCGGCAAGATTGCGATTATTACGGGTGCGGCCCGCGGCATGGGCGCCAGTCATGCGCGCCGGTTCGTCCAAGAAGGCGCGATGGTCGTGCTGACCGACGTGATCGAGGACGACGGCCACAAGCTCGCCGCCGAGCTCGGATCGTGCGCCATGTTCCGGTCCCATGACGTAAGCGATCGCGATGCGTGGCAGGAGGTCGTGCGCTCCGCCACCGAGCGCTTCGGCGCGCCGTCGATCCTCATCAATAATGCCGGCATTCTCGGGCCGAAGGTGGCCACTGCCGACCTCACTTCGGCGGATTACGACCGCATCGTCGCGGTCAATCAAACCGGTACATTCTTCGGCATGCAGGCAGTCTTGCCGCAGATGGTCGAGCGGGGCGGCGGTGCGATCGTCAATGTGTCTTCGGTCGCCGGCATCGGCGTTCCGCGCGGTGTCCCGAACCTTGCCTACGTCGCCAGCAAATTCGCCGTGCGCGGAATGACCAAGATCGTCGCCGGCGAATACGGCAAATACAATATCAGGGTGAACTCGATCCATCCCGGCTTCGTCGAAACACCGATGGCTACTGCCGTCGGAGAACAGCGGGTCAAGCGCGCGAACATGACGATGCTTCGACGCATTGGGACGCCTGCCGAAGTCACTAATCTGGTCCTGTTCCTAGCCTCCGACGAGTCGTCTCTGATTACCGCGTCCGAACACATCATCGATGCGGGCCTGCTCGCCGAGTGACCGTTCAACGATCTGACAAGTACCACTTGACGCCGGCTACGAAAAGGAGAAACAAACGGTTGTTAGTTCGCGTCAGGAACTAGGCGGAGGAGAATTATCATGAATGGCAAGTTCGTCGCGGTCCTGCTTGCAGGTACAAGCTTGATGCATCAGCCAGCCTCCGCGCAGGTCCCGCCGGCAGGAACAGGTCCCGCGGAGCCCACTGACAGCACAACAACCCCTGTGAAGGTGGAAGGCACGAACGCCGCGCCCGAGATTACGGTTACAGCCAGACGGCGCGATGAGCGGCTGATGGAAGTCCCCGTCGTAATCACCGCTTTGTCCGCGGAAACGGTAGCTAGGTATAATGCGAACGACCTGACCGCGATCGGCGAACTCACGCCAACTGTGATCATTGGAGCGTACAAAGCGAACGGGGGTGGGTCGATCGCGATCCGAGGCATCAGTTCGCCCGCTAATCAAACAGGGTTCGAGCAAGCCGTTTCAGTGGCAATCGACGGAGTTCAAACCTCGAACGGTCGCATTGCACAGCTTGGCTTCTTTGATGTCGACCAGGTAGAGGTACTCAAAGGACCTCAGGCTCTGTTTTTTGGCAAGAACGCGACTGCCGGCATCATCTCGATCCGAACGGCAGGACCCACGTCGAGCTTCCGGGCCGGATTGAAGGCCAACTACGAATTCGTTGCTGATGAGGCGACTGTCGACGGTTATGTCTCCGGTCCTCTTGGTCCCACGATCGGTGCAAGACTCGCTGTGCGTTATCGCAACTCGCAGGGCTGGCTCCGCAATACGGCGCAACCTACCACCAATCCCTTCTACAACGCCGCTACAGGTGCGCCCGCAGCGGCTCGTTTGTTGCCGGGAACCAACGATCGTCGACCTGGTGAGGATGAACTTCTAGGGCGACTAACCCTGACCTATAATGACGGCCCCCTCAAAGGCACGCTTAAGGTCCTGGGAGTGCGCGGAAACGACTCCGGCGCAGGTGTGGCGACGCAGAACATCGGCCCGTGCACTGGCCCCAATCCTCGGGTCAGCGGCATCCCGGACCCTTTCGGTGAGTGCAAAATCGATAATAGGACTACGCTCGGAGACGTTGCTCCCATTGTCGGAGCCACGTTCCGCATCGTGCCAACTGATGGTACCTCTGACGGCCGAATGGATGCGGTTCTCACGTCGCTCGACGTGGATTACGAATTAGGTTCTGTGACGCTGTCATCGCTCACCGGTTATAACTACTTCCGGTACAGCACTTTTTCCGGTCTGGATCAGACAACATTCTCCCAACTGGCCCAGGCAGAACGCCTCAGCGCCAAGGAGCTTAGCCAGGAGTTCCGTCTCGCTACTAACTTCGAAGGGTCGATCAACTTCGTCGTCGGAGCATATTTTCAAGATGCCAAGCTTCGTTCAGCATCCGATACCAAGTTGAACGATGGACAGTACAACGCAGCAGCGAACCGTTTCAGTGCTTTCGAGACTTACGCTGCCCAAAATGGCAAGACGATATCCGCCTTTGGTCAGGCTCTCTGGGACATCACGCCTGAGGTGGAGCTTGCCGGTGGCGCTCGATGGACCAAAGAGAAGAAGTCTTTCGACAAATACAATGCATATGGCATCGGTACCTTCAATATCGCCAACACGACCTTTCCAGGTTCTTCCACCCTCGGTCACCTTCAGGGACGGTTCCGTGACTCAAATGTCTCACCGGAAGTTACTCTGCGCTGGAGTCCCGATCGTAATCACACGGTTTTCGCGGCTTACCGTACAGGGTTCAAGTCGGGCGGATTCGGCCTGACTAATCCAACTCAGACGACCACGCGGATCGATTCCGTCGATTTCAATTCTGAGAAGGCCAAGGGGTTCGAGGTAGGTAGCCGGCTGATTGGATTTAATGGCCGACTGAATGCGTCAGTCGCGGCCTTCGCCTATGATTTCACCAATCTGCAGGTGAACACCTACGACCCAGCCCTTATCGCTTACACGATTAACAATGCTGGCAGGGTTCGTCAGCGCGGCTTTGAGGCTGAAGCGAATTTCCGAGCAACCCCGGACCTTACGGTTCATGGCGCTCTTGCCTATGTTCGCAATCGCTTCGATGACTTCGTCGGACAGTGCTACGCCTACACATTCCCAACCGGCAGCACCCGTGCGACCGCAACGCCGCCTATCAATTGCTCGTTTCTGAACGCGACTTCTCTGACGCTTCAGCAGGTCTACGACGGTCGGGCGCCAGCCAGGTCCCCGACGTGGTCCGGCAATGCTGGCCTGAACTATACAGTGCCCCTCGCGAACGAACGCGAGATCCGTCTTAACGGCGATGCATTCTACAGCGGGAGCTACTTTGCTGCTGACACGCTTGCTCCGCCGACTCAGCAAGATGCTTTCTGGCGGTTCAATGCGGGCCTGACCTACGCTGGTCCGAACAATGCCTATACTGTCAGTCTGATCGGCCGTAATCTGACAAACAAATACTATCTGCTTTATGCAGCGGACCGCACTGGTGGAGCTGGCGTTCCCGGCGCCATCGGTGAACAGCGAGGCGTCATAGCCAGAGGCCGTGAAGTCTCGCTCCAAGCCAGCGTCAAGTTCTGACGTTAGTTCAATGACGGTGGCGTCGAGCAGCACGTTGGGGGTGGCCGTGCCTGGGGAGAGCCGGGCCTACCGTTGGTACGTGCTCGGCCTCTTGATGATCATCTACGCGATGAACTTCATCGATCGTCAGATCGTGACAATCCTGGCGCCATATCTGAAGGCTGATCTCGAACTCACCAACGCGCAGATCGGGCTGCTGTATGGAACGGCCTTTGCGATGTTCTACGCCCTTTTAGGCATTCCGCTGGCAAAGCTGGCGGACGGCTGGAGCAGGGTCAAAACCCTCTCGCTCGGACTCGTATTCTGGTCGTCTATGACGACCCTTTCAGGGTTTGCGGGAAACTTCGCTCAGTTGGGTGCCGCCCGGATGGGGGTCGGGGTAGGAGAGGCAAGCGGATCGCCTGCTGCGGTTTCGCTTCTGTCGGACTATTTCCCCAAGTCCATCCGGGCAACCATCTTCGCCTTATACACGACGGGCATGTATATCGGCATGGGTGCGTCGCTTATGATAGGCGGCTATGTTGTCGCGACTTGGCCAGGTCATTGGGGGCTTGCCGGATGGCAGGCGGCCTTCATCATTGTCGGAGCGCCTGGTCTTCTGCTCGGCGCATTGCTGATCCTGACCGTTCGTGAACCTAAGCGTGGCGTGATGGATGGCGATGTCCACGCCGGCAGCCCCCATCCGTTCCGCGATGTGCTAACAGAACTCGGCATGATGTTCCCTCCGTGGAGCATCTTCTCATTGCGGCGGTTAGGTGCTGCGCCGGCTGTTGTTCAGCGGAACATCGCAGCTTTTATGCTCATCATGGTGATCGCTGCCTTGGCAACGCTGGCGTCGGATATGGCGCTCTCCGAAGTCATGCGCCCAGAGCTTACATCATTCGGGCCTTTGGTGATCACCAGCAATTTCGTGCAATGGTTCGCCATTGGCTTGGGTGCGTACGCATCTATCAGCTGGTTGCAAGGTATCCGACTTCGCGACCCAACTGCCTTTGCGCTGACTGCCGGCTCCCCGGCGTACCGGACGATGGCCGCTTGCTGCGGGCTTCTTGGCATCTTCACATACGCCATTGGTGCCTTCGCCTTTCTCTACGGTTCCACGTACTTGGGTCTGACCCCCGCCAGCGGCCTGACCTTGGGTGCGATCTCAGCAGTCGCTGGTGCCGGAGGTACCGCCTTGGGCGGGTTCCTTGGTGACCTCACGAAGCGTCGGCATCCGGCAGGCCGGATCTACCTTTTGATGTTTGCTGTTCTCGGCTTTGCTGTTGCGACCGCTGTTCAATTCACCACGCCAGATAAGGACGTTTTCTTCACGAGCTATTTCGTTGCTCTGGCACTTTTGACGTTTTGGCCACCCATCATGCTAGCCACTGCGCAAGATCTTGTGGTTCCGAAGCTGCGAGGTGTCGGGTTTGCCGTTCAAACCCTTTCCACCAGCTTGGTGGGTCTTGGACTCGGCCCTTACGCGGTCGGCTTGGCAAGCGACATTACCGGCAGCCTGCGCCTTGCGATACTTGGCTTGTTGGTCCTCATCCCGCCGCTGATCATTCTGCTCGTTAGATGTGCTCATCTGCTGCCAGCCGATGAAGCTTCGGTGCAAGTGCGCGCTGCGGCTGCAGACAATCGCAAGTGAGCCAGATGCTTCAGCCAGACGACTTTGCCTGCCGGATCAACGAAAAGGTTCGTTACAGCGATACCGACCGGCAAAGCCACGTAAACAACGTCGTGTTCGCAGTGTTTTTCGAGGCTGGGAGGGTTGAGCTGCTGTTCAACCATGGCGATGTTCTGGCCGAGGATTGCGCATTCGTTCTGGCTCGCTCGGAGATCGACTTCCTGACAGAATTGAGCTGGCCAGGTCACGTGGTCGTAGGAACTCGCATCCAGCGACTAGGGCGCAGTTCGATTAGCATCGAACAAGCTTTGTTCCAGGATGATCGCTGCGCCGCTAGGTCATTGAGCGTGATGGTCCAAAAGAATGCCGCGACAGGCGCCTCGGAAGCCCTGAGCGAGACTGCTCGTTCTGTCTTCAACCAGTTCGAGGTGCTGCCACAGGGCTAAGGCTTAGCTGTTAGAGACAGTCGCGGAGTGAAACGGTTACGTCCGCAAGTCGCTCGGGGTCGGGGCAGCATCTCGCCTCGATCAATTTGCGGCCCTGAACATAATCCTTGACCATGTTGACGCAATCCAGCGCGATTACGGCCCCTCTCTTCAGGTATAGAGCAGTGAAGGCGTGATCGGCAGGTGAGCCGCGGACGATCACCTGATCATAGCCCATGCACAGGCCAACGGTTTGTAATCGAACGCCGTATTGTATCGACCAGAACCAAGGCATGGCGTCGTATGAGCTGTCTTGGCCCACGATCGCTTGCGCAGCTACAACCGCCATGTCGCTAGCATTCTGCACGGACTCGAGCCGGATACGCGCATAATCCGCATAGCGACAGACGTGCGAGGCACAGTCGCCGACGGCGTAAACGTCGGCCACTTGCGTGCGGCATTTCGCATCAACGTCCACGCCATTGGCCACAGGCGGTGCGCCGCTTGTGAACGGAGGTGCAATGGGCACGATGCCGATGCCAACGATCACCGCGTCAGCACGAATGTGTTCGCCATTGGTGAGCCTCACGCCGGTCGCCCGACCGGCCTTACCGTCGACGTAGTCCACGGTCGCGCCAAGGCGCAAATCGACTCCGCGGGAGCGATGGAGCTGTTCGAAATAACGAGAGAGGGGTTCACCCGCCACCCGCGCCAAGACTCGGTCGAGCGTTTCGAGGAGCACCACAGAGACCCCAAGCTCGGTCAGAGATGCAGCAGCTTCCAAGCCGATGTAGCCCCCGCCGATAACGATGACGCGTCTAACGCCATCTTCTATTTCGCGCCGCAAGCGATCAACGTCGATGAGGTCACGAACGGTGTGTACGCCAGCAAGGTCAGCCCCTTGGCAGGTCAAGCGCCGGGCGTACCCGCCCGCTGCCCAGATCAGGTTGCCATAGTGTATCTTACGACCGTTCCGGGTCGTGACGATCTTCCGTGAGGGATCAACGGAGACTACCTCGGTCGACAAACGAAGGTTGATCGCATTGTCGGGCCAGAATGCGCGCGGACGAATGAGGATGCGTTCGGCGTCCTTCTTCCCCGTGAGATACTCCTTGGTGAGCGGCGGACGCTCGTAAGGCGGCTCCGCGTCCAGGCTTACCATCGTGATCGAGCCCGCGAACGAATGTTTCCGCAGGGCGATGGCGGATGAGGCGCCACCATGACCGGTACCGACGATCAGGACATCAGCATGCTCAAAGCCCTCCACTCAGTCCTCCGGCGCGACGGTAAGATGGAGTTCGACCTGTGATTCGCCTGGCCTGATCTGACACGACAGCCTGGACGTGGGCCGACGATGTTCAGAGGAGTCAAGCAAGTCGTCCTCGTCTGCAGACATCACAGGCAGGTCTTGTAACTCCTGGTCGTCAACGTAGACATGGCAAGTTGCACACGCGCAGTTGCCGCCACACAGCGCAAGGATCCCATCCACGTTTGCGTCTCGTAGTGTTTCCATCAGTGACACATCCGGGCGGATAGTGACCCGCCGTTCCGTTCCGTCTCGCAGTGTGACGCTAACTGTTCCCATCGTTCCAGTCTCATCTATGTCTTGGCGAGCAAACAATCGTTTGTTATGAGCGATGGGTCAAGTTCATCGCGCTTAATCTTGCCTCTCTTCTGGCTAGTGCCCTGCGCAATCCCACATGAGGAGATTTCCAGTGCGTCAGATCGACCATTATATCGGCGGCGGCAGCGTCAGCGCGGGCGAGCGTAAAGGCGAGGTGTTCAACCCCTCCGCCGGCCAGGTGCAGGCGACCGTACGCCTTGGCACCGCAAGTGACCTGCAAACGGCGGTGGACGCAGCGAACAAGGCCCTGCCGGGCTGGGCTTCGACCAATCCGCAGCGCCGCGCGCGGGTGATGTTCAACTTCAAGGCGCTGATCGAAGCCAATATGCAGGAGCTCGCCGAGCTGCTCGCCAGCGAACATGGCAAGGTCGTCGCCGACGCCAAGGGCGACATCCAGCGCGGGCTTGAAGTGATCGAGTTCGCCTGCGGCATCCCCCATGCGCTCAAGGGCGAATATACGCAGGGCGCAGGACCCGGGATCGACGTCTATTCGCTGCGCCAGCCGCTCGGCATCGTGGTCGGCATCACGCCCTTCAACTTCCCAGCCATGATCCCGATGTGGATGTTCGGCGTGGCGATCGCCTGCGGCAATGCTTTCATCCTCAAGCCTTCCGAGCGCGACCCGTCAGTGCCGGTGCGGCTGGCCGAGCTGATGACCGAGGCAGGCCTTCCCGACGGCATCCTGCAGGTGGTTCACGGCGACAAGGAAATGGTCGACGCGATCCTGGACCACCCCGCGATCAAAGCCATCAGCTTCGTCGGTTCGTCCGACATCGCCCAGTACATCTACTCGCGCGGGACGGCGAACGGGAAGCGGGTGCAGGCGTTCGGCGGGGCCAAGAACCATGGCATCGTGATGCCCGATGCCGATCTCGACCAGGTGGTCAACGATCTGACCGGCGCCGCTTTCGGCTCGGCGGGAGAGCGCTGCATGGCGCTACCAGTGGTAGTGCCCGTCGGCGAGAAGACCGCAAACGACCTGCGCGAGAAGCTGATCCCGGCGATCGAGGCACTGAGAGTCGGCGTGTCAACCGACCCCGACGCCCACTATGGCCCGGTGGTCAATGCCGCCCACAAGAAGCGGGTCGAGGACTGGATCCAGACCTGCGCGGACGAAGGCGGAGAGTTGGTGGTCGATGGCCGCGGCTTTACGCTTCAGGGGCATGAGGAAGGGTTCTTCGTTGGCCCAACCCTGTTCGACCATGTAAAACCGCACTTCACGTCTTACCAGGAGGAGATCTTCGGACCGGTGCTGCAGATCGTCCGGGCGGCGAACTTCGAGGAAGCCGTTCGGCTGCCGTCCGAGCATCAATATGGCAATGGTGTCGCGATCTTCACGCGCAATGGACATGCGGCACGCGAGTTCGCTGCGCGGGTGAATGTCGGGATGGTCGGCATCAACGTGCCTATCCCGGTGCCGGTGGCCTATCACACGTTTGGCGGATGGAAGCGCTCCGGCTTCGGTGACATCAACCAGCATGGCATGGAAGGCGTGCGGTTCTGGACCAAGACCAAGACGGTTACGCAGCGCTGGCCGGACGGCAGTGCGGCGGGTGACGAGAATGCGTTCGTCATTCCCACCATGGGGTGAGCTTCGGCGCCGGAGAACTCAGCTCCGTTCGAGAACACGCGCTCGCAAGAAGCTGCCGACAGGTTTGAGCGCATCTGACGCGATTGGTGAGCTTGCACTAGCTCAAGGCGGCGACTGACAAATTCGAAACGTAAGCTGTCATCCGGTCCGGCTTACCCATTGTCCGCTTCAGCGCTTTAGGACCGAGAAGCGGACGGTCCGCTTACGGCCAACGCCGGACGGTGAAGTGCCGGCGGTTAGCTGACACACGAACCCAAACGGTGGTTAGGGCAAATGCGTCTCTTAGATATGTTTTGACTTGGTGTGCTGTCTTACAATGCCGACCGCCGCCTTTGACTAATACTTGGGTGACTAGCCTTGGGTGGTTGGGCCATTGAGCCAGAAGTCACTGTCGGCATGTTGCGCAGGAGTCTGAGGCTTAGTTACATCTAGGCTGGAGCGACTTTACTCGGAGTTATGTAAACAGTTGGATCTGAGAAGATAATGAGTTACAGTCGAGTCGCGAATCAGTGTTGTGTCTACTTCCTAAAGCAAGGAGTTTCTTGCAATGAGGTATACGTTCCTTCTGGCTTTTGCGGCCGGTCTTGCGGGTTGGGGCCAAGCAGCCAAGGCACAGGACTTCAATCCCTACGTGCTGAGAGCCGTAAACGAGCTGCACACTAAGTATCGCGGCGGTGGTTACGATATCCGCCATGCTTTTACACATGATATCCCATACGGTAACAGTGTAATCAGAAAGACATCATCGTTGCCGCCAGTGGCACCGACGATGTGCGTAGCAGCAGTAGCGGAAGTGATGCTGACTGCTATCTCGCTTCACGCACAAGACCATGGCCTTAATGACGTTAACTCCCCAGCTTCGCCATATAACAAGGTGCCAGCCAGTCTTTTTACCAGGGGAAACCTACTATCTCTTCGAGCGAACTTGTTTATGTTCGCGGGAACGGGGTCGCGGGGCACAGGACACACGCTTCAGCGGTTTGGCTTGGGACGAGAACTAGGCTTCTCTCAGCTTAAGTCGGGTGACTTCGTTAACCTAAATCGGACCAGCCGGTCAGGCCATGCAGTCGTCTTCCTTGGGTATTTGGACGCGAACGGAAACGATTTGTCGACCTTTGGACCTGCGGTGAAAGGTTTCCGCTACTTCTCTGCGCAGGGGAAGGGCAAGCCGGACGCCGGGTTCGGCTACCGCAACGCTTACTTCGAAGGTACTTGTCCACCCAGCACGGCGACACGGATACGGGACTGCCACGTGATCCGCAGTAACAATCCTCAACTGCTCAATGCGGGCCGAATGATGGCCCCCAACACCTGGACAATTCAGGCGGCGCTTGTCGACCTACGCAGACAGCAGGGCCGTGCGATCGCCAGCGTTTATCCGAGCGCGACCCGCGCTGTCATTAATCAGGAACTCGAACGTGAGTTGCCTAACTCGATCGACCCCCTCTTCGACGGGGTTGAGGGAGAGTAGCATGGCGCTAACCCGTGTAGCCGCTTTAGTGGCGGCCGCTCTGGCTTTCGCCTCTGACGCGTCGGCGCAGGAGGCACCCAGCGGTGAACGTCGTCATGTGGGGCTGATCATCGGTAACGCCACGTATGTCGGTGAAGATGCCGGCGGGCTTCCCCGACTTCAGAATGCCTGCACGGACGCCCAGGCTGTTGCTGCAGGTTTCGTACGTGCCGGCTGGAAAGAGGACAGCGAGATCGACCTACAGTGTGATCTAAGCACCGAGGAAATGGGGAACCACGTCCGGACCTTTGTTCAAAAGCTGCAGGATGATCCCTACGCCGTTGGTGTCTTCTACTTCGCCGGCCATGGTGTGCAGATCGACGATCGGCAGTTCATCTTTGGGGTCAACGCGAAGCCAAACCTCAAGACGGTCGCGCGCCAAATAGAGTCCAATCCGAACAGCCGGCTGTTCATCAAATCAGCCCTCGATGTGTACGCGGATCTAAGCCAGCCTGTGGGGGCTGTCACTGATGGAGGACTGACAATCTTCCTGGACGCCTGCCGTAGTGACCCCATCATTCGTGCTTTGACCGGGGATGGAGTTCGGAGGGTCACCGCGCCGACGGTCACAACAACACTGCTACCCGGGATCCTAATCGCCGTGTCCACTCAGAAAGGGCAGCCCGCATTAGATGGCGGCGGAGCGAAGGGGCCATATGCGTCGGCTTTGGAGAGCTTGATCGTCCCTAATCGCGAGATCTCGCGCATCCTATACGACGTGGGCAAGAAGGTCTGGACCGAGACCGCGAAGATGTATCCAGACCGGCCGCAAATTCCCACTTGGACAGGCGGGACAGCCTTTCCTTGTTTCGCAGGCTGCACGGATCCAGCGCGTTGGTCGGAGCGCAATGCAGTTTCCCCCCATGATCCGCGTCGCGCCGCGAGTAGGGTGCAACGTCCACCAGCGGAAACTTCGTCAGCGATGCTTGCTCGGGCTGATACCAAGCAGGTCACACAAGATGCCCAACGTACCGCGCCGCCTGTCGTTACCAACTTGTTTCGGCGAGCGGCGTTGACGCAGACCCCGGTCGCTGTGCCGCGTATCGAACCGCTCATTCAGCGCTTGTTCGAGCGCAAGGCGCTCGCCACCACTTCGCAGGCGACGGGTTTGAGGGTTGAAGTTTTTTGGTGCCAGGCCGGAAATAATTCCGAATCTCGCCGTAGCGAAGCAGCGGCCCTTGGTGATTGGTTCTCTGGGCAGGCAAGTCGGTATCCAAAGCAGATCGCTTCGGTCCGCTTGCGAGTACTTACGCGGAACGGCAATGCGCTCTCGGCTTACCGTTTCATGGACAACGCCGTTGTTTACGACGAGAAAGATGCGGCAGCGCGGACTTGGGCCGACGCAATCAACGGTACGATGCCGGGTCGTTTCCGCCAGTTCAGAGAGGGAAGCACAACTAATTACCTTGCGGTTTTCTTCTGCAATGCGCCGGCCTCAGCTTCCGCGCCCGCGCGAGTGTTCTGGCAAGTTCCAGAGCCCTATCAGATCGACTTTGCCAAGCGGCTAATTGGCGCTCTCGATGAAGATGCGGGCAACTTTCGATCTCAGCAAGATATCGAGGCTCTTGCTGCATCGCCCGACTCGACGCAAGTTCGTTACTACCATGATGAAGACCAGCTCATAGCCTTTCGGCTCGCCGATAGTCTTCAGGTGCTGCTGCGACATCCGGTTCCCGTCAAATACGAGGGCAATCCTTCCAGGCTAGCACCTGCAAGAGTGGGAACAGTGGAAGTCTGGCTTGGAAAGGAGGAGCCCTCCACGCTTGTCAGTGAAACTGCGGCCGCAATCCCTTCTACAACGCCGTCACGTAACGAAGTTCTGAAAGGGCAGCCGTAGAGGAGCGCAGAGACAGTATCCGAGATGCCGAGCGAGCTTATCCGCTCTCCACTTCGGAAAGCAGCGATTTACACCGCCGCACCTGCTCAGAGTGCCAAACGCGTCCGCCAGGTGACGGCACTCCCTGGCCGTTCAGCGTTGCGGCAACCTGTTGGCAGCTCAAACCTTGCCTACGAAACTCCTGAAGCAACGGGCCCACTCCTTCGGCATGCCTGACTGCCTTTGCCCGCCGAACTGCGGCGCTCCGCCCTGCAGCCGCTCTACAGCCGTCCAGCAAGGCAGCGGCACCGTTCGGGTTGCCCAACTGCACGCCGCGGGCCTTGGCTGCCTGTAGCGCAACCTTGGTGCGCTGGCTGATCATCTCGCGCTCGTGTTCGGCGATTGCCGCTAGTAGATGAAGCGTTAGCCTGTTCGCATGTGGCATATCGCACGCGATGAAATCCACGCCACCGTCCATCAAGTTAGCGATAAAGCGGACGTTACGCGAAAGCCGATCAAGCTTGGCAATAACCAATGTGGCCCGATGAAGGCGGCATGACGTCAGCGCAGCTTCGAGCTTTGGCCGGTCAGCCTTTGCGCCGGACTCCACCTCAACGAACTCGGCCACAAGCCTGTGTCCAGCCGCGGCTGTGAACCGTCCCACGGCTTCGCGCTGGCCTTCAAGGCCGAGCCCTGAGGCACCTTGGCGCGAGGTGGACACGCGGAGGTAGGAGATGATCTGCATGATCAGGCCTCCTGCGGGTTGGCTGGATGCTCGCCATCAACAGGAGCCACGTCGCTGACCTCTGCTTCAGCCAGGAACCCGCCGCGGAGGGCGCCCGCCACATAGCCTTGGCACCACGCCTTGTCCTCCGGCCTAGCTTTGGCTTGCGGGAATGCAGTTGACGCCATGGCAGCCAACAGGGCCGAGCGCGTGAGTTCTCCGCACTCCTGAACGATGCCGGCGATGATCGCGAGGACGGTTCCGGCGTTCGGCTTGTTAGCGCCCAAGGCCAGCAGCCGCGTTGCGTTCGCGGTTGGTGCCCGGCGCCTCACAGGCCCAGCGGCGGTTCCTGCCTGAACGCCCTTGAGAGCGTCGTCAGACACCGCCGCCGCATGGTCTGCGCCACTGCTTGCCTTGGCGCCCTCCGTCTCAGCAGTGGAAGTCTGATGGGCACCATTCGTTGGTAAGCCTGCGTCACCGGGGCATGTTGCCGGTGAGGCGAGCTCTGCCACCACTTCGCCGGTCGGGAATGCTGCTTCTATCGGCTCGCCATGTTCAGCTTGCCGTGCGTTCTGCCTAGCCTTCTTGGCGAGCAAGCTGCGGCTGGCGCCAGGGCGGACGGTGAGGGTTCCTGTGGTTTGGGTGGGCGAAGTATGCGCCATGTTGAACTCCAGTATCGGACGTTGAGACCAACTCGATGCCTCCGATCTGGAGAATGAAAAGTGATGTCGGTCGTTGCGGCCGGACGAATGCGGTAGACCGAGGGGGACCCAAGCGGGGGTATACCCCCTGGGGGAGGGCTCGGGCCTCAGTCACCGAGCCAGAGAACTTTCGAATTCGAATTTGCCGTACGCTTCCGTGTGGCCGCCCGCAGCTTTGTTCAACCATAAAGGCGCCCGATCGAGGATTTACGCGCGTGGCGCCTTGCGAGTTATTGACCCCTTCAAAATGGTAGGTTACCCCTTCCGAGGTGGAATCTGTTCAATTCTCTGATGCCATCCGTTTAACCGGGCTCTCTCCAAGCCAGTTGAAGGATTGGTGCGGGAAACGCGGGCTGTTCTTGCCGACTGTCGCTGCGCGCGGGCCAGGTCGGGTCGCGTTATACTCGTGGCACGACATCATCGCGCTGCGTGTCTTCCGCGACATCTTCGAGATTTTTGGAGGACGCGCATCTGGCTGGGCGGGAGGGATTAGCGCATTGCGCGAATGCCTCGACGGCCAATTTTTCCCTAATTTGTGGGGTAAGTGCGCCATTTTTCCTGATCAATATTCCGCAGGTTTAGGAACCTTGGTGACGCTGCCATCGGCTCGAGCCGCGCTCTTTGTACCGCTGGATCCGCATCTGGCAGTAATCTCAAAGCGGGCCACGCCCGAAGAGTTGCAGGGCCAACTGCCGCTGGTTACACGCGTGGGATCGTCACGATAATGGACGCGAGTTTGGCAGCGGAGTGGAGCGAGCTGTTTGGCCTTGCTCGATCTCCAATGTTCGAGCGGGAACCCGATCAAGGAGGCGGGCAGCACGACGTCTTGCTTGATGGTGGACACGGCTCCTTCGGCCTCTCGGTGCTCGAGGAATTACGCGCGCCAGAAGTGGCAGCTGGCTGGGCTTGGTCGAGCGATCTGCCGCACCACGTTAGCGTTACAAAGCGCGAAGTGCAGGTCGTGCGCTGGGATGCGGCGCGCGATCCTCAGCTATACTCTCGAGAGTCTGTTTCGCGCGACTTGGAAGGGTTCTACCAATATCTGTGTCGTGATCGCCTTCGCTCGAATCGGAGCGTCGTTCAGCACCTGATCACGCTATTTGGCCGAGTACGGTCGCTGGTAGCTCATGCTGGGCTTTCTGATGACCGCGCGATCGACGCGTTTGTCACCGTCCTGGCGGACCTGATTGATGGCGATATTATGTCGGCACATCCGGCCGAATATGGATTACCAGAAGATGCGGCCGATCTACTACGCGAACTAGCCGGACCCGCGCTCGAAGAAGCATTGCGCGATATCCGCAATGCCCCGGCGACCCTTTTGGCGCTTAAACTTCATCCCAGCCTGGCAATTCGTCACGCCGGCGGTCAGCTGTTCCAGGAGGCGCACTTCGACTTGGTGCGGGCGCCGGCACCAGATCTGTTCGACTTTGTGGAAGAAGCAACCGCTAATCGGGCCAACCGGGGCGGCACTCACTTCACCCCGCCCGCGTTGGCGCGCAGCATCGTCGATTTCACCCTAGGCCAGTTCGCCGATCTGGATCGCCGGCCAACGTTGGTCTTAAGCGACCCCGCCTGCGGATCGGCTGCCTTCTTGCACGAAGCGCTCCGGGGACTCAGGCGATCTAGGTTCGATGGCGCAATCAAGATCGTGGGTCGTGATATTTCACCTGCGGCGATCGCCATGGCCCGCTTCACCCTCAAACTAGCGATGCGTGACTGGGCGCCCGGTGGGGGGGCAACGCTGGATCTTGCGCTAGGGGACTCTCTGGCAGAGCCAAGCTTCCCCAACGCCGACGTGACCTTAATGAACCCACCCTTCATTTCGGTGATTGCTCAGACGCCCGAACAGAAGATGCAGCTGCGGTCGATTGTCGGCGAAAAGGCTGGGAGCCGTGGCGATTTCAGTATGGCCTTCGTCACCCGCGCGGCGGAAGCGCTCAACGAAGGTGGCGCTTTAGGAACGCTCTTCCCAGCCAACTTGCTGACGCACGATGCAGCTACTGACTGGCGTGAAAACCTGGCTGCAGACAGTGACGTTCGTCTGCTCGCAAGCATTGGCGACTTTGGCCTGTTCAGTCAGGCCATGGTGCACGTGGCGTGCTTGGTGCTGTCCAAAGGACATGCGACGACTCCAGGATTTACAGCGTTGGTGACAGGTAATGAGCCTGGCGCTACGGGGGATGCGCTACGCGAGCTCCGCAAAGCGCGCGGCGTCTTACCAAGATCGCCAACGATGGAGCGGCAATGGAGCTTGTTCGCGGCGGACACCGATGTGTTGGAGCGCAAGCAGCCGTGGCGGATCCTGACGCCATCGCAGCGCCACGTCATCGATGCGCTGGAGGCGGCGCAAACGCCGACAGTCGGCAGCTTGTTCGACATCGCTCAAGGTGTGCAAACCGGAAACTTGAAGTCGTTTCTGTTCAACGAAGAGCAATTTCGGCAGCTGCGCCTGCCCAGTGGCGAGCAGCGCTATTTCCGTGAGGCGATCATGACGGATTCGATCGACAACGGCCGCATTATCAAGACCTATTGGTTGTTTTATCCTTATGATCGGAACGGCGCGGTGTTCTCGGAAGAGGCTGAGCTCGCCACGGCTTTGCCAACTTTCTACAAGAGAATCTTGAAGCCAAACGAAGACGCTCTTTCGAAGCGGGTTGCTATCACGCGTGCGAAGCGGTCGGACTGGTGGGGTTTGAACTATTCTAGGCACGGTAGCTTCGCCTTTTCGGATCAGCCGAGGATTGTCTCCAAGTTCTTTGGTGCAGAGGGGAGCTTTGCGCTCGACGAACACGGGAAATTGCTGCCGTCGACTGGTCATGTCTGGACGCCGAAACAAATGGATCAGTACATCTCGGAAGGCGAGGATGATGACGTAGCGGAGGCGGCGCTGCTGGATGTGCTATATGCCTACGTGACATTGCTCAATTCTCACGCGTTCATGCGGCTTGTGTCACTTAGATCCGTGACGATCGCCGGCGGTCAATTCGACCTGAGCAGTCGGTTCCTCGCGCATGTCCATGTGCCCGATCTGAGAGAAAAGGCGCGCGATCCGCTTTACGCCGGCCATGTCCGGATGCTGGCCAATGTCGGTCGGGCTACGCGGAAAAAAGACGTACTATCCAGTAACGAGATCGACCGCACCGTGGCCCTACTTTATGGAGTTCCTGGCCTTGCCGAAGGTTGGTGAGCCTGAGCCAAGCCTATCGGTCACCGCCTTCTCTCAACGCTGCCAGACGCTTGCCGTGAAGTTTGCTGACGTGATCAACGTCGCGACGGGCAATCTCGCGTTTATTCCAACGTTCAGCAGTACAGCCGCCGTTATGACACTTGGGGGGAGAGTCAGCGAAACGATAGCGCGCAATCGGGGGCAATCACATCCTGTCGTCCCTATCACGATGCTCATAGACGATGTCTGGATCTGGACAGGCTATCGCGAAATTTGGCTCAAGCAGGGGAAGGAACAGAATGTCAGGTTCGTGGAAGCCGGATTCACGCTGCATATCGGTCGTCTGGGCGAGGTGAGCAAACCACAGCTTTTGAGGAGCGAATGGGTCGGCAAGCGTAGCCGTGCGTTCGTTGAGCTGGCGGGGCATCCACACTGGCAACTCGACGTCTTGGAATCAGCCCGCACCGTGGCGCAGCGGCCTGTGGCTGCTAGATTTGGAGCACCTCCGCCTACTGCAGCCTTGGAATTCAACAGGAATAAGGTTCCGCCCAATACTCAGGATTCATTATTGGGTCTTACGATTGAGGACATGCACCTCGCCAGCGCCGCACAGTGGTGGCGCCCATCGGGAGCAGATGTAGCGCATCTTCCGGAAACTGTCGGCGATCTAGACCGGTGGATATTGGGTTGCATTGCGTATTTGCGGCAGGAGGCAGCACGTTGCCGGCTCCGGGTGGCTTGAGCGTGAAGCAAGGCCATTTCGTCGGACGACATCTGCAGGCATGGCAATCAAGATAGGTGCCATACTGGTCAGCTTTGGTAGCCAGTGCTAGCCTATAATCCTGGTTAAGGGTCCTACTCGGCGCGACCGGGCGCCTAGCCCAAACAACCATCCGTTAAGGAGCGCGACCCCGTATGCGAGTGCTAGTTCTTCATAGCGGGGGCATGGATTCAACGACCTGTCTGTACGCAGCACATCACGCAGGGGCGGAGGTGTTCAGCTTAGGCGTTGATTATGGCCAGCGACTCTCCGTCGAGCTGATGTATGCGCGAAAACAGTGCGAGGCGCTGGGCATTCACCGAGACGTCATGTCGGTAAGTTGGCAGAAGCCCGTGCGGGATATTCCGCTCAACCGTAATGTTGAAGAGATGCGGGCCACGATCTCACCCGCCTTCCTCCCAGCCCGGAATGTCCTGCTGCTATCGCTCGCATGTGCGCATGCAAGCGGTCTTGGAGCGGACGAGGTTCATACAGGCCTGAATTGTGTAGAATTCTCGGGTTATCCCGACTGTACCGTGGAGTTCTTCGAAGCCTACAAATCCATGATGGCGCTAGCCAATCCGGCCGGTCCTAAACTAGTTGCGCCGCTGCATAATCTAAGCAAGCTGGAGATTGCGAAAAGGGCTCGTGATCTCGGGATCGGTGAAACCGACACGTGGAGTTGCTATCGTCCGCAGATTAGCGAGCAGGGTGTCGTGCCCTGCCATGAATGCGATGCATGTCGCCTGCATGATCGTGCCTGGCAGGCGATCGGGCCCGCTCAGTGCGGATAGCCTTAGTCGCCTGCTCCAAGACCAAGGCGCCGCATCCTCAACCGGCGGGTGCCCTTTACGCATCGCCGCTGTATCGAAAGTCGATGCTCGCGGCGCTGGACAGCTGCGACCGGACCTACATCCTATCTGCGGCGCATGGTGTGCTCGATCCGCAAACCATGATCGCGCCGTATGACGTCACGCTGAAAACCATGTCGCAGGCTGCCCGCGTGGCGTGGGGGGAGCGCGCCGGTGCGCAGCTCGAACAAGTGGTGCGCAAGCGGGACAGCGTCCGGCTGTTCTGCGGCGAGGAATATATCGATCCCCTGCGTCAGTCCTTCGAAAAGATCGGGGCTGCGGCAGAAGCGCCGCTTGCGCCATTGTCGCTTGGCCAGCGCCTACAGCGGCTGGGACAGATGAATGAAGAAAGCGAGCAGCGCCATCAGGCTATGCGCTTTTCGCGCATGTTGCATCGGCTCTGGCTCGCCCAGTCAGGCGGCCGCAAAATCCGTGATACCCATGGTCGGCAGGGTTGGCCATCGCGCGGTCTCTACTTCGTTCTCGAGCCATCGCACGGCCTGAGCGGCGGTCGCATGCCTCGAATTGTTCGGGTTGGCACCCACGCGGTTAGTAAGGGTTCGAAGACGAGTCTTTGGGATCGCCTTAGTACGCACCGCGGGCCGATTGCGGGGGGCGGAAGCCACCGATCGTCGATCTTCCGGTTACACGTGGGGCGCGCCATGATGGCGAGCCAAAAAGAGGAAATCTGGCCGTCCACCTGGTCTCAGGGTCAGTCGGCTCCGCGCGAGGTACGCAATGCGGAGCAAGAGCTCGAGACCAGGGTAAGCGAACTGATTGGCGATCTAACTGTCCTGTGGCTTGACGTGGGCGACGAGCCAGGCCCTTCGAGCGAGCGCGCTTACTTGGAGCGCAATTCGATTGGCCTCTTATCTCGTTCGGGTCTGTTGGCACAAAAGGGGTGGCCAGATTGGCTTGGCAGACACAGTCCTGACTGGCGAATTGCGGCATCAGGATTGTGGAACCTCGACCACATCTTTGCGAAGCCGGATGCAGAGTTTCTCGAACGGCTCAATCTTGCCATCAATCATACTACTGGACGGCGGGGCACAGCGGAAACGGCTGAACCGCGCAGTCAAGGTGCGCGAGCGCAGCTTAATTTGTTTCAGGGGAAACAGGACACGTGACGAAAGCGCAGGAAGCCAAGCTCATCGAGCGCGACAAGAAAGCCATCGCGCATTTGCGGGCACAGCATCAGCGTCAGAGGCTGGGCCTGGTATTTGGTGCCGGTATCAGCCGGGATCTCGGCTTTCCGGGTTGGAAGGATTTGGTCGGACGCATTGCCGATAGAACTGAGGTGGGCGCCGCCTCGATCCTTACAAGGTTGAACGCCGATCAAGATGACGCGAACCCAGTCACGCGAAGCCTGTCATCGGTCACCCAGATGCTCTTCAGCCAATTTAGAGATCGGCGTCTGGCCCCCCGTGATGCAGCGGCGCCATTAAATTTCGTTGAAGAGCAGAGCGTAAAGACCGCGTGGCTGCGCCTCATCTGGCAAGAGCTTTACCGCGACTGCGATCGCGCGACTCGCTCAGACAAAATCAAGAATCATCCGTACCTGCCGGACTTTCTCGACATCATAAAACGCTCGCCGCTGACCGTAACTTACAACTTCGACGATAGCCTTGAGCAACTGCTACTGATGTCGCGAAGCGCGGATGAGCAGGAGCGAACGCGGGGCTTTGAGGTTGTGGATCAGCCCAATGCGCAGTTCCAACACGATTGCCGAGTGATCTATCATCCCAATGGCTACTTGCCTACGGTGTTCGAAGATCGCGCCAGCGCCGACGTCGTGTTCTCGGACGATTCATTTCAGGATCAACTCATTCGCGCGGCTACGGGACAATATGTTCATCTGTCTAACCATCTTTTCCACAATACATGCCTGCTGATCGGACTTTCGCTGGAAGACAGTACGTTACAGAGCCTTCTCCGGCAGAATGCAGTGAGTAACCCGGGCAATGTCCACTATATTGTCCACTATACGCCACCGGGTGTGACCCGGGACGCGGACGTTGAAAGGGCTATTTTCCAGGCTAATTTCGAGTCCTTTGCGCTCTACACGCTGTTCTTGGGCAACGGGGAAATTGCTCTTCTGGCCAATCTTATCAAGCTGGACGAGAACTCGTTTGGTGTCCGGCATGGCCGAGCACGTGCCAAATTTGTCTACTATGTGATTGGGTCAGTCGGTGCCGGAAAGAGCACTGCCACTGGGAATTTCCGTAACCTTCAAACCTATGACGAGTGGGTTGACGAGCGGAAACCAGAGTTGGCCATTCCTGAGGGCGAAGTAGAGACCGAGCTCGTCGGCGGAATCAACGCGTGGATCGCCGAGCAATTTCGCAAGAAGAACTACGCGCTCCAGGCCACAAGTGAGGGCCTGCATATTGTTGACCGAGCACCGCTCGACCCGCTGACATTTGGCAAGCCCGCCGATCGGCCCGCTAAGGCCGCGGCCCTACTAAAAGAGATCACGGATGACGGCAATCGCGTCATCGCGCCTGGACACTTGATCCATCTCGACGCTGTAGTCGACGAGCTTGAAATCCGGAACAGCCTCAAGCACAAATACTGGGATGATATCTATTTAACCGAGCTGCTCGAACACATCAACGAAGTATATGGAAGTCTACCCAAGTCAGTAGTTTGCACGCGGGGCCGTAACGCGATTGCTGTAGCACGCGCGATCGCGCGTATTATCTTCGTCGATGAGTATCGACCTGTAGATATTCAGGCGGAGCTGATGGCGCATGCGAAAGCTGACGCGACAGCCGAAGCCTAATCACATGCTATATCTCGCCGGTCCGCTGTTCAATCCACGCGAACGCGCCTTCAATGCGCACATCGCTGATCTGCTGGAACCATTCGGCGCGGTTTACCTTCCACAGCGGGATGGTTCGCTTCTAGCGGAAATGGTGCAGGCTGGAGTCCCAGTCACCGCCGCCGAGCGCCGAGTTTACTTGCAAGATTGCGAAGCACTTCGCCGATCGAGCCTGTTGGTGGCAGTACTTGACGGCGCTCACGTAGACGAGGGGGTTGCCTTCGAAATCGGGTTTGCCCAAGCCCTAGGCTGTACCTGCTATGGCCTTCAAACAGATGTCCGCCGCGCTCTGCCAACGGGCAATAATCCTATGCTGCTCGGGGCACTCGGTCAGATATTTAACAGTGTGGAGGACTTAGTGGCGCATATAGCGGCGCTGCCGCTGCTAGCTGACGCCGATGCTCGCGTGGCAGGCTGAGTACCAAGCGTAAGGCACAGATTATCGCTGCCGCCGTGGCTGTACCTGGATCGTGGCTACAGGCTGATCCGCAAAGAATCGGTCCGCCGGCCGCTCAGCGGCAAGAAAGCACGATTAGTTACAAAAGTTCACCCAAGAGACAATGAGGAAGCCGCTGCTTAGTCTCACCTCAGCCTGGTCCTTTGCACCCGCGGCTAAGCCATTGTCTTGCTGAAAAATTACATGTGGCGAGCGACACGAACCCTCGACTACAACATTCACAACGGTCTCACCTTTGGGAGCCTGCAAGTGGCCGTAAGTGGACCGTCTGTTTTCGCTTGTGAATTCTGCCAGCTTCGGTCGTCGGAAGCGTTTGAGAGAGGACCGGCCACCAGCCCGGAGAAAATGGCGAATTAGCACCATTTGCGACATCAACGCCGCTCAGTTTTGTAGCGCACCTTTGTAGGGCCTCAAAGCACGAAGTGAGCGAGCAGAAGCTCGGTTGCGGACGATCAATTGTTGGGCGAATGATTGCCGTCGCTTGAAGGGAGAAGTTCGTGCCGCTTGTTTTGGCTCACAACGAGGTTGTTGCCCCTGAATATCAATGGGACGACGTGGAGGGGGTTCATTACCACTATCCGTCGAAGTATCGCGGGAAGGTGCGAAGTGGGGAACCATTCGTTTATTATCGGGGCGTCCACCGCGCTGACGGAAAACGTCGCCCAGCCGAATACGTTGGGGCGGGAGTAATCGGCGATATCTGGGCTGACCCATCAAGACCCAAAGCGTGGTATTGTGCGATCGAGGATTACGAACGTTTTGCTTCGCCGGTTCTGTCGAAAGTCGATGGAGTGACGAGAGAGCAAATCGAGAAGAATATGTGGCGCGATGGCGTCCGCATGCTTGAACCGACGGTCTACCAAGAGATCGTGCTGGAAGCCTTGGGCGGCCCTTTGATCGCTAAGGGCTCCGTGTCGCCAACTGACGCCCGGCTCGCTGAACTAAAAAACCTTATTGTCCCTCAATCCCTGAATAGAAATCAGGCTCCCGGCGGTGGGGGTAGCGGCGGTGGCGGCAGCCGCAGGTCACCTCGCGCGAAGGCTATCGGGGATTGGGCAGAGATGGCGGCGCTCGCTTACATCCAAAGCTCCATTCCCGAATGCTTCCACTGCACGCATCGAGCGGCTCTCGGCGAGAAGCCTGGTTGGGACTTCGACTACCAAGATGCGAAGGGAAACGTAAATCGAGTCGAAGTGAAGGGGACTGTCGGATCGGCTTTCGCAACGATAGACCTCACAGCCAATGAAATGAAAGCCGCGACCGCGCACGGTGAGAATTACTGGCTATGCCTCGTCGCCAATTGCGAGACGGATCGACCGGCTATTCAGCTGATTCAAGACCCAATGCGCAAGATTGCGGATGGCGAATGGACAGCGAACCCCGCCATCTACTCGGTCCGGTTCAGCGGTTAAGTACCGCGCGTCGACTCTCTTCAATTGCGTGATTAGCTGAATTGGTTAGTTACGGATCGTCTTCTGAATGTCCGCTTGCGGCTGCGCGATAGAACGGCCCAACTGACGGTGGTGGGCGCAAAGCGGACGTCGGGGCCTAAGCTGAACCAATCTCAGCCTGTGAGTCAGTTGGCGCTGAACGAGTCCCCTGCCGAACCGGAGTTCACCGCCGCAACCGTCTCAAGCAAGATTGCACCAGAGCGCTCGCTGAGAGACTGTTACCCCAGTGTTACCCCAGGCCAACTCGGTAGAGGTTCACGGGGCGCCTGAACGGCGTAAACTATTGAATTCATTGAAGAAATTGGAGCGGGCGAAGGGATTCGAACCCTCGACCCCAACCTTGGCAAGGTTGTGCTCTACCACTGAGCTACGCCCGCTCTGGCGCCGTGACGATGCGCCTCTAAAGGCGTCGTCGGGTGAGGCGGGCGGCTAGCAGGGGTGCTGCCACGTGGCAAGCCCCATGTGCTGCGATGCGGTCCTTGGGGCCACCGACCTTGCGGGCAGGGGCGGCGCCGCTCATATGGCCGGGACACTGCAGACGACCACTCGCAACGACCAGGAATGAGGATCGCCCCTTGGCCACATTGGGATTGAGCGCCGAAGAACGCGAGGCGATCCAGCGCTTCCAAGAAGACGTGCTGAAGCCGTCGATGACCAGCCTGGTGATCCTGGATTTCTGGGCGGAGTGGTGCGGGCCGTGCAAGCAGCTTGGACCGGTGCTGGAAAAGGTCGCGGCGGATTACGCCGCCAAGGGCGTTAAGCTGGTCAAGCTGGACGTCGACAAGGAAAAGGTCATCGCCGCCCAGTTCCAGGTGAAGTCGATCCCGACTGTTTATGCCTTATTCGGCGGGCAGCCAGTGGCCGACCTGACGCAATATCGCACTGAAGGGCAGCTCAAGAAGATCCTCGACCAATTGCTTGCCCAATTGCCGGTGCAGGGCGAGGAGCAGGCGCTGGACGCCGAGATCGCACCGCTGATCGCCATGGCCGAGGAAGTGCTGGCTGGCGGCGATGCGGCGCGAGCGGAGAACATCTTCGCGCAGATCCAGGAGATGGCGCCCGACGATCCCGAGGTCGTCGGCGGCTTGGCGCGGTCGCTGCTCGCGCTTGGCGAACATGACCGGGCGCGGGCGCTGATCGAGGGGGTGCCGGCGGAGATTGCCAGTGCCGCGCCGGTGCTGCGGGCGAAGGCAGCGCTGGAGGTGGCGAGTGCTGCTCCCGCGGACGATGGCGCGGCGGCGGAACTGGAAGCCCGGGTGGCGGCCGATCCGGAGGACCATCAGGCGCGATTTGACTTGGCGGGAGCCAAGGCGGCTTCCGGGGATCGCGACGGGGCGGCAGATGCGCTGCTGGAGATCGTAAGGCGTGATCCGGCGTGGAACGAGGGCGCAGCGCGGGCGCGGTTCCTGCAATTGCTCGAAGCGTCGGGGCTAGAGGATCCGTGGGGTCGGGCTCAGCGGCGGCGGCTGTCGGCCTTGCTGTTCACATGAGCGACAAGACGGCCCGGCTGCCATTATTTCCGCTGGCGGGCGCAATCCTGTTCCCGCGAAGCCAATTGCCGCTGCATATCTTCGAGCCGCGCTATCGGCAGATGGTCACCGACGCGGTGGCCGGGCGCGGGCGCATCGGGATCATCCAGCCGCAGGGCGAGAGCGAGCATCCGCCGCTCTACCGTGTGGGCTGCATCGGCGAGATCGTCGGCATCGAGGAGATGGACGACGGGCGGTTCAACCTCGTGCTGCAGGGCTCGGCGCGGTTCCGCCTGATTGCGGAGGCTGATGTCGGCACTGCCTATCGCCAGGCGGACGTCGACCTAGCCGCGTTTTCCGATGCCGAGCCTGAGCCGCTGGGCTTGGCGCTGCGGGCTAACGTCGAGCAGGAGGCACGCCGGCTGGGCGATGCGATGGGGCTGGAGGTCGATTGGGAAGCGGTCAATCGGCTCGACGATGAGATGCTGGTCAATGCGATCGCGCAAGTGGCACCGTTCGATGTCGGGGCGAAGCAGGCACTGCTGGAAGAGCCGGAGCTTGCCGGGCGGGCCGATTTGCTGGTGCAGTTGATGCACTTCCTGCGGGCCGGGCAGGGCGGCGGCGAGAGTAGCGGGCGGTTGCAGTAGGGGTTTGCGGGTTTGCCGTCCTTCGAGACGTGCCTTCGACAGCTGCGCTGCTCAGTCCCTCCTCAGGATGAGCGGATCTGATGGGCAGGGCTGATCGTGAGGTGGGCCGAGTTAGATCGGCATGCCTCTTAGCAGCAGCGGGAGGTCGCCGCTGGTGCCTCGGGCTTCGCTGTTGAGGCGGGCTTTGATGGGGCCGAGGCGGTCGATGACGCTCATGCCCAGGCGGCGCACGGCCGAGGCGGCTTTCCCCGGAACGCCGTAGAGGCGGACAAGGCTGTCGGTGCTCATCGACACCATCAGCGTGTCGAGACTGCGCCAGCGCTCGTAGCGGTCGGTGAGTTGGCGATCTCCTAGGTCGAGCCCCAGGCGTGCGCCTTCGACCAGCACCTGCGCCAGTGCGGCGGCATCGCGGAAGCCGAGGTTGACGCCCTGTCCGGCGATCGGGTGGATGGCGTGGGCGGCGTCGCCGATCAGAGCGAGGCGGTTGGCGGTGATGCGGTGGGCGTGGTGAAAGCCCAGCGGGTAGCTGGAGCGCGGGGCCGCGAGCGCGATCTCGCCGAGAAAGCCGCCCATGGCCGCGCGGGCTTCGGCGGCGAAGGCGGAGTCGGACAGGCCCATCCAGCCGGGCGCATCCGCCGTAGGCACGGTCCAGACAAGGGCCGAGCGATGGCGGCCGGTCTCATCGTCGCCCATCGGCAGCAAAGCAAATGGGCCGCCGGGGTAGAAGATCTCATAGGCGATATCGCCGTGCGGCCGCTCGTGGAGCAGGGTGGTGACGATGGCGGCATGGTCGTATCGCCAATTGGCCATGCGGATGCCGGCGGCTTCGCGGGTGGGGGAGTGGCGGCCTTCCGCGGCAACCAGCAGGGGCGCGGTGAGCGTGTCGCCGTCGGAGGTGACGACCGAGACCTGGTGCTCGCCGCGGTCGACCGACACGGGGCTGGTCTTCCAACGCAAGGTGATGTTCTCGGCCGCTTCCGCGCGGGCGCGAAGGCCGGCGCGCAGGTGGCGATTCTCGTGCATGTGGCCGAGCGGCTCGCCCGACGCTTCGGGATCGAAGGTAAGCCCGCCGGGCGCAAGACCATCGGCGACGCGGATAGCCCCGATTGGGTGGCCGGGAACGGGCAAGTGATCGGTGATGCCGACCGCGGCGAACATCCGCATCGACGAGGACGACACCGCGCTGGTGCGGCCGTCGAACGTGGCGTCGCGACGCAGGTCGGGGTCGGCGGGGTCGATCAGGGTGGCGGTCAGGCCGGAGGCGTCGAGCGCGGCGGCGAGCGCCAGCCCGACCATGCCGCCGCCCAGGATGATGACGTCGCTGCTGCTGCTCATGAAAGTAATGTAGCGGGTGTGGCGGCGGGCGTCGACGTGGGCTTTGTGGGTAGCCTTTCGCTCTCCAGCGTTTGCTGGGGAGCGGCTTTGCTTGACCGGTGGAGTCCCAAAGAGGCATTGTGGCGTCGGATTCACCGGGGTGGGACAGACGAGCATGGCAACCGCAGCGGCGGCAAATGGGGCGCGGCGGCGTCCGCTGGAGCCCGATTGGCGCGACCGGATGGGCGACAGCCTGCGGGCGTTCGCCCGGCGCACGGTCGGAGCGCTCATGCTTGCGCTGTCCTTGGCACTGGCGGTGTCCCTGATCACCCACAATGAGAACGATCCCAGCTGGAGCACGGCCGCGGGCGGACCGCCGGTGAACTGGTTGGGCACGTTCGGGGCGCATGCCAGCGATGCCTTGCTGCTGCTGTTCGGATTGGCGTCGGTCCTGTTCTTGCCGCTGATCGCGCTGGCCGGCATTCGGTTGCTGCGCGGGCAGAGCGGCGGACGATTGCGGCGCGCCTTGCCGGTGGCGGCAGTGGGCGCAGTGCTGATCGGAGTGGCACTGGGGCTGCTGGCCGGATCGGGCGTGTCTGGCATGCCGGGTGGTTGGGGCGGAGCGCTTGGCCTAGCGGGCGCCTACGGCGTGGATGCCGGCCTTGGGCTGATCGGCAATCCGGCGATCGTCGGCCCGGTGCGGCTAGCCTTGATCCTGTTGCTTGGGGTGGCCGGGATCGTGCTGGCGGTGATCGCGCTTGGGCTTCGGCCTGAGGAGAAGGACTGGATGGCGAGCGTGGCGACACGGCCGCCGCGGGTGAAGGAGCCCAAGCAGCGCCGCACCGTGCTCGAGCGCAATGAGGAGCGGGCCGGAGCGGCGCCTCCGCGTGGCCGTCCGACGGTGGCGGTGGCCGATGCGCCGGTACCGATCGCGCAAGTCAGGATCGCTGGCAAGGAGGTCAAGGGACGCGGCAAGGCGGCGGCGAGCGGCGGGCAGCAGGCGCTGGCGCTCGGCGACAATTACCAATTGCCGCCGGTAGACCTGTTGCAGGCCCCGGCAGCCGAAAGCCGGGTGCCGATCGACCGGGCCGGGCTGGAGCGCAATGCGCGGCTGCTGGAAAGCGTGCTCGAGGACTTCCATGTGCGCGGCGACATCGTAGAGGTGAAGCCAGGGCCAGTTGTAACGATGTACGAACTGGAGCCGGTCAGCGGGATCAAGGCCAGCCGGGTAATCCAGTTGGCGGATGATATCGCGCGCAACATGTCGGCCTTGTCGGCCCGCGTGGCGACCATCCCGGGACGCAGCGTGATCGGCATTGAGCTGCCCAATCCCAAGCGCGAGGGCGTGGTGCTGCGCGAACTGATCGCCAGCCAGGCGTTCGCCGACCAGTCGATGAGCCTGCCGCTGATCCTGGGCAAGAACATCGCCGGCGACCCGGTCATCGCCGATCTGGCGCCAATGCCGCATCTGCTGGTGGCGGGCACAACCGGATCGGGCAAGTCGGTCGGTTTGAACTGCATGATCCTGTCGCTGCTGTACCGGATGGGTCCGGACCAGTGCCGGATGATCATGATCGACCCCAAGATGCTCGAATTGAGCATGTACGAGGATATTCCCCATCTGCTGGCGCCGGTGGTGACCGAGCCGGCCAAGGCCATCCGTGCGCTCAAATGGGCGGTGGAGAAGATGGAGGAACGCTATCGCATGATGGCGAGCCTGGGGGTGCGCGCGCTCAAGAGCTTCAACGACAAGGTGCTCGATTCCAAGGCCAAGGGCGCCAAGCTCGGGCGGCGGGTGCAAACCGGCTATGACGCGGACAGCGGGCAGCCGATCTATGAGACCGAAGAGCTGGACTATGACGTGCTGCCGCAGATCGTGGTGATCGTCGACGAATTGGCAGACCTGATGATGACCGCCGGTAAGGAGGTCGAGTTCCTGATCCAGCGGCTTGCGCAAAAGGCGCGGGCGGCCGGCATTCACCTGATCATGGCGACTCAGAGGCCGTCGGTCGACGTCATCACCGGGGTGATCAAGGCCAATCTGCCCACGCGGATCAGTTTCCAGGTGACCAGCAAGATCGACAGCCGGACGATCCTTGGCGAGCAGGGCGCGGAGCAGCTGCTGGGTAAGGGCGACATGCTGTACATGCCCGGCGGCAAGCAGATCGTGCGCGTGCACGGGCCGTTCGTGGCGGACGAGGAAGTGCGCGCCGTGGCCGAGCATTGGCGACGGCAGGGCGTGCCCGACTATATTTCCGCGGTGACCGAGGAGCCGGAGGACGGTGGCTATGTGCTCGAAGGGGCGCCGGAGGGCGAGGACGATCCCGAGAGTCAGTTGTACCGCAAGGCGATCCAGATCGTGTCGGAAAGCCAGAAGGCATCGACGTCGTACCTGCAGCGGCAGTTGCGCGTGGGCTATAACAGCGCGGCGCGGCTGATCGAGCGGATGGAAAAGGATGGCCGGGTCGGGCAGCCGGATCATGTCGGCCGGCGCGAGGTGCTGATGGATACGGAGGGGCACCCGTTGTGAGGGGGGTTGCTCTTGTGGGCGTCCTTTGAGACAGGCCTTCGACAGCCTGAAGAAGCTGCTCAGTCCTTCCTCAGGATGAGCGGGTTTAGGAGAAGCTTGCTAGAAAAACCGCTCATCCTGAGGAGCGACTGAGCAGCGAAGCTGTCGAAGGCGCGTCTCGAAGGACACTAGGCTAGCCCGTGCCGCCGACCGTGAGTCCTTCGACCAATACCGTAGGCTGGCCGACGCCGGCGGGGACGCTTTGCCCGCCTTTGCCGCAGATGCCGACACCTTCGTCGAGGGCGAGGTCGTTGCCGATGCCGCGGACCCGGGTGAGGACGGTGGGACCGTCGCCGATCAGGGTGGCGCCCTTGATCGGGGCGCCCAATTTGCCGCCTTCTATCTTATACGCCTCGGTGCAGGTGAAGACGAACTTGCCGCTGGTGATGTCGACCGAGCCGCCGCCGAAGCTTTTGGCGTAAATGCCGTTGGGGACGCGGGCGAGCAGTTCGGCCGGATCGTCCTGGCCGCCGAGCATGAAGGTGTTGGTCATGCGCGGCATGGGCGTATGGGCGAAGCTTTCGCGGCGGCCGTTGCCGGTCGGCTGCATGTTCATCAGGCGGGCGTTGAGGCGGTCCTGCAGGTAGCCGCGCAGGATGCCGTCCTCGATCAGCACGGTGCGCCCGGTGGGCGTGCCTTCGTCGTCGATGGTCAGCGATCCGCGGCGTTCGCCGATGGCGCCTTCGTCGATGACGGTGACGCCGGGCGCGGCGACTCGCTCACCGATGCGGCCGGAGAAAGCCGAAGTGCCCTTGCGGTTAAAATCGCCTTCGAGGCCGTGGCCGACAGCTTCGTGAAGGAGGACGCCGGGCCAGCCGGGGCCGCACACCACGGTCATCTCACCGGCGGGGGCGGCGACGGAGTCGAGGTTGGTGATGGCCTGCGCCAAGGCGATGTCGATGGCACGGTTCCAGGTGTCGGGCTCGAACAGCCGGTCGTAGAGGTAGCGCCCGCCAAGACCGTGGAAGCCGGTTTCCTTACGGTCACCCTGCTTAGCGACAATCTGTACGTTGAGGCGCACGAGAGGGCGGACGTCGGTCGCGACGAATCCGTCAGCGCGGACAATCTCGACCACGCTCCAGCTGGCCATCAAGGTAACGCTGACCTGGTGGACCCTGGGGTCGCGCGCGCGCGCGGCGGCGTCGATTTCCTGGCAGAGAGCAACCTTCTTGGCGAAGGGGATCAGGGTCAGCGGATCTTCGGAGCCGTACATCGCCTGGTTGGTGCGCGGCGGTGGCGCGCTGGGCTGGCCCTTGGCGGGATCGAGCAACTGAAGCGTCGCGGCGGCGCGGTCGATAGCGGCTGCGCTGATCTGATTGGCATGGCTGAAGGCGGTGGTCTCGCCGCTGACACCGCGCAGGCCGAAGCCGGCGCCGCTGTGGTAATCGGCGGTCTTGAGGCGGCCGTCGTCGAAGCCGAACGCTTCCGACACGCGGTATTGAAGGTAAAGCTCACCGTCGTCGCAGGCGGCAAGGTGGCGGGCGGTGAGTTTCTTGGCTTCGTCGGGATCGAGTCCGTCGCCGTACAGAAAACCGCGTGGATCGGTGAAGCCGTTCACGCTGCAAGCCCTTCATCGGTGTCGGCGGGGCCGCCGATGCGGACGAAGCGGCGGTCGCAATAGCCGCATTCGACATAGCCCTTTTCGTCGATGCGCAGGAACACGCGGGGGTGGCCAAGCGCGGCGTCGACCTGGCCGGAACCGTCGCATTGGACGGCGTTGGTGGTCACTCGAAAAGTTTCGGGGGGCGGTTGCATAGGCCTTACCTAGCAACCGCCTCCCGGCGCTTCAATAAGAGTGGGTCTCATTGGAAGCGGCTGAGCTTACTGATAGTCGGCCGTAACGGTGAAGTCGGCCTTGTAGAAACCGTTGGGCTGGTTCGCGGCGATGGCGAACACGCCGCCGACCCCGACTTGGAAGGTACCGCTCAAGCCGATCGTGCGGGCGGCGGAGAGATTACCATTGTCGAAGAACAGGCTGCTGACGGCAATCAAAGCGTTCGTGTTGGTGGTGCTCACCAGGAACGCAGGGCGGGACATGGACAGGAGGTAGCTTTGGCCTACCGAGCCCGCACCCTGGAATAGGCCGCGCTTACCATTGTTGGCGGGAACCGGGGTGACACCACCGACAACTGTTCGAACGCCGGTGTCGGCGTCGATGCGCACCGTACCTGCTGCCGTCGACGAGATCACCGTGCCAAAGTCGAGGTCGTCGACCTTGGTCAGCGTCAGGCGTTCGAGCACCAGCCCGCGGGCCTCGGCGACAGCGTTGGCCGTCGCAGCCTGAGCAAAAGCGGGTGAAGCGAAGGCTGTCGAGGCGACGAGGGCAGCGAGGCAAAGTTTGATGCGCATGTTCTGTTTCCCAACACGTTGATGTGTGCCGAGAGGTTTGGTGCTTGGGCATCAACATGCGCTCAACGAGGGTGGTAGTCCGGTAATTAACCCTGCTCGCTCACACCTTCACGGATATTGGATCTGCACTTCGAAAGTCCCTGTGTAGATACCCTGGGCTTGATTGGCCCCGACCTTGAGGGTGCCGCCCACGTTGAACGTAAAGCTCTCCAGCCGGGCCAAAGTGCGCTTGCTCTGCCCCTGCAGCGTTAGATTGGTCAGCAACATGGTCTCGGTGCCTCCGCTGCGGGTGAGCGGGATGTCCGCGTTCGGAAGCTTGATCAGCACCACGACCGAGCTTTGCGCCGCACCGATGAATTGCGCCGGATGGATGTCGCCGCCCAGCGACACCACGCCGTTGGCTGTGGTCAGCAAACCCGAATTGGGATCCAGGATCGCCGTGCCCGTTCCAGCCGTGGGCGCGGCGAGGAAGCCGAACAGCATGTCCTCCTTCCAGATCACCGAAAGCGGCGTGACCAGCGCTGCGGTGGCTGTCGCCTTAGGCGTGGCCGCCAGCGGAGCGGCCATTGCGGCCTGCGGCAGCAAGGCGGCAAAGCCGGCCGCAAGGGCAAAGGGCAGACGTTGGAGCACGCTTTTCCCTTAGAGCCTGAGGTTCACGGCACGCTGAAGATGTAAGGTAAACGGCGCATTTACCGGGCCAGGCTTTCGCGCGCCGAGCCTTTGCGTCTATGCGAATGGCATGACCGATATCGCCGCCGCCATCTCCATCCGCGAACTGTCCAAGACCTACGCCGGGGGCAAGCGCGCGCTGGAAAACGTCAGCTTCGACGTGCCGCGCGGGCAGATCTTCGGACTGCTGGGCCCCAATGGCGCGGGCAAGTCGACCTTGATCAACATCCTTGCCGGGCTGGTCACCAAGACCGGCGGCGCGGTGGACATTTGGGGTTTCGACATCGATCGCCATCCGCGCAACGCCAAGCGCTCGATCGGCATCGTGCCGCAGGAGATCCTGTTCGATCCCTTCTTCACCCCGCGCGAGGCGCTGGAGATCCAGGCGGGACTATACGGGGTGCCCAAGCGCGAGCGGAAGAGCGACGAATTGCTGGCCGCCATGCACCTGACCGACAAGGCCAATGCGTATGCGCGCACACTGTCCGGGGGCATGAAGCGGCGTTTGCTGGTGGCAAAGGCGATGGTCCACTCGCCGCCGATCCTGGTGCTGGACGAGCCCACCGCCGGCGTGGACATCGATCTGCGCAAGCAATTGTGGGACTATGTGCGAAGCTTGAACGCGCAAGGCGTGACGGTGGTGCTGACCACGCACTATCTGGAGGAAGCCGAGCAATTATGCGACCGGATCGCGATCATAAACCACGGGCGGGTGATCGCCAATGAGCCGACGCGGGAGCTGGTCAATCGCGCTCAGGACAAGGCGGTGGTGGTCACCGTCGACCGCGACCTGGTGGCTCCGCCCGAAGCGATCTGCTTCGACAAGATCGAACTGATCGACGAGCGCACCCTGTCGATCACCTATCGCAAGGACCAGGTCAATGCGGGCGAGGTGCTGGCGGCGTTGCAGCGCGACGGGCTGGGCATTGTGGACGTATCGACGCGCGAGCCTGACCTGGAGGATGTGTTCCTGAGTTTGACGCGGGCGGAGGCGTGAGCTCCAATCCCCCTTCCACTTCTGTGAGGGTTTAGCGGTGGTCTCGTTGCTTTCCCGCAGGCGCCACATTCTCGTGCAGTAAAGATTTCCCACCCCAGCCCCTCCCGCAAGCGGGAGGGGAGCAGAAAGCAAGCATGACCTCATCCTTTGACGTCTTGATCGTCGGCTCCGGCGCGGCTGGCTTGACCGCGGCGCTCAACCTGGCGCCGCACAAGCGCGTGGCGGTGATTGCCAAGGGTAAATTGGGCGAGGGCGCGACCGGATGGGCGCAGGGCGGGATCGCGGCGGTGCTGGAGGCTGGAGACAGTTTCGAATCGCACGTGGCGGACACGATGGACGCCGGCGCGGGGCTCAACGACCGGGCGGTGGTGGAACATGTGGTCGGCGCGGCGCCGGCAGCGATTGCGCGACTGATCGAACTCGGCGTGCCATTTGCTCAGGAAGACGGCGAACTGCACCTGACGCGGGAGGGCGGGCACAGCCATCGCCGGATCGTGCACGTCGCCGACGCTACCGGCTGGGCGGTGCAGCAGGCGCTAGAACGCGCCGCCGCGGCCCACCCCAACATTACCCTGATTCCCGACACGGTGGCGATCGACCTGGTCACCGGGCGCCATGCCGAACCATTCAGCACCGGTGGCGGCGTGCACGGGCTGTATGCCTTTAACCGGCGCAGCGGCCGGGTCGAGACACTGACCGCGCGGGCCACCATCCTGGCGACCGGCGGCGCTGGCCGGGCGTATCTTTACTCAACCGCGCCGCGGGGCGCGACCGGGGACGGCATCGCCATGGCTTGGCGCGCGGGCTGCCGGGTGTCGAACATGGAGATGATGCAGTTCCACCCGACCTGCCTGTACAATCTGGAGGTCAAGAACTTCCTGGTGACCGAGGCGGTGCGCGGCGAGGGCGGGCACCTCAAGCTGCCGACAACTGGCGAGCGCTTCATGCCGGCATTCGACGACCGCGCCGAACTCGCCCCGCGCGACATCGTGGCGCGCGCGATCGACCATGAGATCAAGCGGCTGGGGCTCGATTTCGTCCACCTCGACATCAGCCACCGCGAGCCGGCCTTTGTGCGGGAGCACTTTCCCAACATCCACGAGAAGTTGCTCGGACTGGGGATCGACATCACCACCGACCCGATCCCGGTGGTGCCGGCGCAGCATTATACCTGCGGCGGGGTGGTAGTGGACCTGCACGGCCGGACCGACGCGCCGGGGCTTTATGCGGCGGGAGAGGTGACGGAGAGCGGGCTGCACGGCGCCAATCGGCTGGCCAGCAATTCACTGCTCGAATGCCTCGTCTTCGGCGAGGCGGCTGCGCGGGATATCATTGAACAATGGGACAGCCTGCCGGCTGTCCCTAAGGTGCGCGAGTGGGACGAAAGCCGCGTGACCAATTCCGACGAGGAAGTGGTGATCCAGCAGATCTGGGGTGAGATCCGCCGCTTCATGTGGAATTTCGTCGGAATCGTGCGGACCACCAAGCGGCTCGTGCGCGCCAAGAGGCGGATCGACATGCTTCGGCAGGAAGTGATCGAGCATTATCGTCACTTCCGGGTGACGCCCGACCTGATCGAACTGCGCAATCTGGTGGAAGTGTCGGACCTGATCATCCGGAGTGCGCTGGCGCGGCATGAGAGCCGGGGGCTGCATTACACTTTGGATTATCCAGAGATGCTGGCGGAGGCGAAGGATACGGTTCTGGTGCCTTGAGGGGCAGTACGCTGGCCTACCCTGATCCGCTCATCCTGAGAAGGACTGAGCGAAGCGCAGCGAAGTCGAAGGCCTGTCTCGAAGGAGGGTTCAACTCGTGAGGCGGTCCTTCGAGACGCGCCTTCGACAGGCTTCGCCTGCTCAGTCTCTCCTCAGGATGAGCGGGTGGGGGTTTGCGGAAAGTAACGCACGCTACCGCCCCGCTGCCCTTGCTAACCCCAGCAACTCCTCGCCCAGCGCGGCCCTGGGCTCCACCACATTGGCCATGATCGCGCGTTCCAGATTGGAGACGCGTTCGAGGGCTTGGGCGAGGCGGTCGCTGCGCCACTTTGGGAGGATGCGGGCGACGGCGTCTTTGTCGCGGCCCCAGACGGACGCCATGACGGCGCCGACCGGCTGGCCGGCTTCGACACGCGCGCGCAGCGGAGCCAAAGCGAGCAGGCGGCGCTGAAGGGCGCGCAGTACGGTGATCGGGTCGATGCCGGCGCCTTCCAGACGCTCCAGTTCGTCGCTCAGGCGCGCGGCATCGCCGGCCAATGCAAGGTCGCCCGGACGGCCGGCATGGCTGTCGCCGGTGTCGGCACCCAATTGGTCGAATACCTCCTCTGGCAGGTCCACCGGAGCGCTGGCGCTGGCACCAAGGTAGAGGGCATATTTGGCGACTTCCTGTGCCATCACGCCCTGGTCGGCATTTGCGGCGGCGGCGATCCGGGCGGCGAGCGGCGGGGCGATGCGCAGGCCTTCGCGGGCGCCCAAGTCGACCGCCAGCCGATCGGCATCCCGGCCTTCCAGCGGCCACGCCTCGAACGCGAGAGCCGCTGGATGCGCTTCGGCGAGTTTGCGCAGGGCGGAGGTTTTCTTCAGCGCGCCGCCGATGGCGACCGTGGGGCATTCGACCACGCCGGTGTCGAGCAATTGGGTGACGGCGGCGAAGATGTCCTCGCCGGCGGGCTCGATCCAGAGCAGGCGCGGTTCGCCGAACATGCTGATGGCGCTGGCCTCGCCGACTAGCCGGCCTGCATCGGCCTTTAGGTCCGCGGTGGTGAAAGCGACTTTCTCGGCCGTGAGCGAGGCGCGCAGCCGGCCGGCAAGTCCGCGCGACTGGGAGTCATCAGGGCCGAAGAACAGATAGAAACGCTTTTTGGGGTCGGGGCGCTCGACCTGGCCGGCGATATTGGCCTTGGTCGCCTTCACCGTCCGCGGCGGGCGGCGTAGAGGCCCAGGCGGGCGACGATCTGGTCGGCGACGACTTCGCTCAGCCGCTCCAAGGCGGATTGCTCCGCGGCAACCGTGGCATATTCCGAGCCGACGACGTCGATGCCGGCGTCGGACCCGGCAGTGGCGTCCAGCACCACCTGGCCGGTGGCCGTGTCGACCAGCCGGTAGCGTGCGCGCAGGGTGCGCCGTTCGCGGGTGACCGAGGCGTCGCCGCGGATACCGAAACCGGTGAGATCATCGTCGAGCTCGACTTCCAGCCGATACGGCGCTGCTCCTTCCGCCGTGCCCAGGCGGTCGACCAGGCGCGTGCGCACCAGCCAGCCCGACTGACCGGTGATCGGCTGCACGTTCACGCTCCGCAGGAATTGCGCCACCTGGCTGGACTCGCCGCCGGCATAGAGCGGCTGCAGCCCGCATCCGCCAAGCGGCGCGGTGAACGCGATCAAGGCGAGCAGCAAGCGCGCGCGGGTCTTCATAGGACGATGTTCACCAGGCGGTCGGGGACGACCACGACCTTGCGCGGGGTTTGGCCGTCCACCAGCCGCGCAATCTTGTCGGTGCCAAGCGCCAGTTGCTCGAGCAGTTCGCGGGTGGTGCCGCGGGCAACGGTGAGCGTGTCTCGCAGCTTGCCATTGACCTGAACCGCGACGGTGACGTCCTCGTCGATGAGCAAGGCGGGGTCGTGAATCGGCCAGGGTTGGTCGACGACCATGGTGTCGTGGCCGAGCTGCGCCCAGGCTTCCTCCGCGAGGTGGGGAGCCATAGGCGCGACGAGCTGGATCAGGGTGGCGATCGCTTCCGAACGCGCGGCGGACGGCTTGGCGCGTTCAACGGCGTTGGTGAGTTCGTAAAGCGCGGCCACGGCCTTGTTGAACTGCAGGCCGTCGACTGCGGAGCCGACCGCGGCGATGGCGCGATGAAGCTTGCGGGTGAGGACGGGATCGTCGCCGGTCGCGTCGTCCGAGGGCTGGCGAACCAGCTTCCACACGCGGGCGACGAAGCGGGCGGCGCCCTCGATGCCGGCTTCGGACCATTCGAGGTCACGCTCCGGCGGGGAGTCGGACAGCATGAACCAGCGCACCGCATCGGCGCCGTAGCGCGCAACGATCGGTGCCGGGTCGACTGTGTTCTTCTTCGACTTGGACATCTTCTCGACGCGGCCAAGGGTGACCGCGGTGCCGCTTTCGACGTGGGTCCAGTCGTCGCCGTCGCGGCGGACTTCATCGGGGCTGAGCCAGCTGCCGTCGCCCGCGCGATAGGTCTCGTGGGTCACCATGCCCTGCGTGAACAGGCCGGCGAAGGGCTCGGTGAAGCCGATCTTGCCGAGGTGCTGCAGGGCGCGGGTCCAGAAGCGGGCGTAAAGCAGGTGCAGAATGGCATGCTCGACGCCGCCGATATATTGGCCAACGGGCAGCCATGCTTCGGCCTCGGCGCGGTCGAACGGCTTGTCCTTGGGCTGGCTGGCGAAGCGGATGAAGTACCAGCTGCTGTTCGTGAAGGTGTCGAGGGTGTCGGTCTCGCGTCGTGCGGATACGCCGCACTTAGGACAGTCGACCAGCCGCCATTCGTCGTGACGATCGAGCGGGTTGCCGGGGATGTCGAAGGTGACGTCCTCGGGCAGCACCACCGGCAATTCGTCGCGGGGAACCGGTACCGCGCCGCAGCCATCGCAGTGAATGATCGGGATCGGGGTGCCCCAATAGCGCTGCCGGGAGACGCCCCAATCGCGCAGGCGGTATTGGGTGGTACCGCGTCCCCAACCGCCCGCTTCGGCGCGGCGGATGACCTCGGTCTTGGCCTGATCGGTGGTGAGGCCGTCGAGGAACGATGAG
This sequence comes from uncultured Sphingomicrobium sp., assembly GCA_964243335.1. Taxonomy (GTDB): domain Bacteria; phylum Pseudomonadota; class Alphaproteobacteria; order Sphingomonadales; family Sphingomonadaceae; genus Sphingomicrobium. The sequence continues at coordinate 276,880 of CAXTED010000003.1, forward strand.
TTCACGGCCACGCCGGCGATGGTCTCGGCTTGGGTGACTGGATCTGCGGCGGCGTCGGCCGATGCGGCGACGACGCGGCGGATCGGCAGGCCGTATTTCGTGGCGAACTCGAAGTCGCGGACGTCATGAGCCGGCACCCCGAAGAGTGCGCCGGTGCCGTAGTCCATCAGCACGAAGTTCGCGATCCACACCGGCAGGCGCAGGTCGGGATCGAGGGGATGGACGACCTCCAGTCCGGTGTCGAAGCCGAGCTTTTCGGCGGTTTCGATTTCAGCGGCAGTGGTGCCGCCCTGACGGCAGCGCGCGATGAACGCGGCGGCATCCGGGTTGGTGGCGGCCAGCGCTTCGGCGATCGGGTGGCCAGCGGAAATGGCAACGAAGCTGGCGCCGAAGATGGTGTCGGGGCGGGTGGTGAAGACCGGAATGCTCTTCGCAGCTTGATCGGACGCGAGGGCGAATTCGAACTCGAGACCCTGGCTCTTGCCGATCCAATTCTCCTGCATCAGCCGGACCTTGTCGGGCCAGGCGTCGAGCGTGCCAAGGCCGTCGAGCAGCTCCTCGGCGAATTGGGTGATGCGGAGGAACCACTGGTTGAGCTTGCGGCGTTCGACCAGGGCGCCCGAGCGCCAGCCGCGGCCGTCGATCACCTGTTCATTGGCGAGCACGGTCATGTCGACCGGGTCCCAATTTACCTCCGACTCGCGGCGGAACACCAAGCCGGCCTCGAGCATGTCGAGGAACAGCGCCTGTTCGTGGCCGTAATAGTCCGGCTCGCAGGTCGCCAGTTCGCGGCTCCAGTCGAGTGCGAAGCCGAGGCGCTTCAATTGCGTGCGCATGTTGCCGATGTTCTCGCGGGTCCAGGCGCCGGGGTGGACCTTCTTTTCCATGGCGGCATTCTCAGCCGGCATTCCGAACGCGTCCCACCCCATCGGGTGAAGCACTTCGAAGCCTTGAGCGCGGCGGTATCGCGCCAGCACGTCGCCCATGGTGTAATTGCGCACGTGGCCCATGTGGATGCGCCCCGACGGATAGGGAAACATCTCGAGCACGTAGCTCTTGGGCTTGGGACTGGCGCTGTCGGCGCGGAAGCTTTGGGCTGCGTCCCAGCGCGCCTGCCAGCGTTGCTCGGCGGCGGCCGGGTCGAAGCGGTCGGTCATGGTGTGCGCTGGAGCCCTCAGCCGGAAACGCTGCCGCGGCGAATGTCGCGGGCACGGGTCAAAATGATGTCCTCAAGCTTCTGGACGGTCGCGGCGCTGACCGGGGCGTCGATCCACTGGCCATTCTGATTGACCTGGCGCGAGGCGGCGACCCGCAGGGCATCGGCGCGAAGGTCTTGGTCGAGGATGGAGACGGTCAGCTTGACGCGCTCACCGGGAGTGGCGGGCTGGGCGTACCAGTCGGTCACGATCACGCCGCCACTGGAGTCGGCGGTGATCAGCGGAGCGAAGCTCAACGTGTCGATCGCCGCGCGCCACAGATAGGTGTTCACCCCGATGGCAGTCGTCCGCGACGGCGCCAGCGTGTTGGGAATGGTGCGGTTGCGCGCGCAGCCGGCGCTCAAAAGCGCCAGCGGGATCAGCGCGGCGGCAATAATGTGCTTGGCGGCCATGGGCGTAGGTTCCTGTGTTCGGTCGGATATGCGGTTGCCTTGCTGTATAGAATGCACTGCCGTGCCTGCAAGGAGTCTCGCCTCGGCACGAATTATGTGCCCCTTTAGCAACATAGCCGACAAAGGAGTCTGGCGGCGTGGAACACCGGGGGCCGCCGTTCTATATGCATGTCGAAGCTAAGGAGTCGTGGGGCGTGGGCGTGAAGGTTTGGACGGTTCGGGCGAAGGTTGGCGTGGCGATTGCCGCGGCTGCCATTGCATTGCCCGCGACGTTCGCCGCCGCAGCCCAGAGCCGCAGCAATGCAGGCCGTCCGGCCGCCGTATCTTTCAGCTTCAATCGCAGTTTCACGCCGGCCCAGGCCGATCCTCGGCTCGCTGCCGCGCTCAGCAATCGTCCGCTGGCCTCGTCCGAGTTCAACTTCACGCCGACTGCCGCCAAGAAGCGTCAGTCGCAGGTGCGGGTCGCCATTCGTGCCCAGGCGATCGTGCCGCAGGATAGCCGCGTTCCCGCCGGTAATCGCGCTGCCCTGACTGCGGCTGCGGTCACCTCGGCGCTTACTCCGGCGACCTACAACCTTGGCGCGGGTGTCGGCTGGCGCCGGTTCGCGGTCGATGGCGACATCGCCCGCGTGAAGAACAACTCGCTCGGCATCGGCGGCCGTGATGGCGCTCTGGTCGGAGTGAATTACAACGTAAGCCAGCGGCTGACCGGCCGACTTGCGGCGAGCGCCGACAAGTCTAACGACCGCGTCCCCGCATTGGCCGACACACGCGCTTATGCGGTGGACCTGGGCGGCGCGTTCGACATCAACCGCCGGCTGAGCGTCACCGGCGGCGTGCGGTATCGCGTGGAGAAGGATCGGCTTGCCGCCGACCAGCGCCGCGACAGCCAGGCCGTCTATCTGGGTACCGCGCTCAAGTTCTGAGTTTTGACGGTCGGTAGTGCCAAGTAGCCGGCCTGCACTGGCGAGCATGGCTCCCCATCCTTATAGCCACGCCGTGACCACCGCTGCCATTCGCCTTCAGAGCATCCGCGATCGGCTCGCCCGAGCTGCGGTTTCCGCTCGTCGCGACCCTGCTGACATTGCACTCGTTGCCGTGTCCAAGACCCGCTCGGTCGAGGAGATCCAGGCGCTGATCGCTGACGGGCAGCGGGCGTTTGGCGAATCGCGCGTCCAGGAGGCCGAGACGAAGTGGCCGGCTTTGCGCGCGGCCAACCCGGACGTGAAACTCCATGCGATCGGGCGATTGCAGTCGAACAAGGCCGAGGCGGCCGTAGCGCTGTTCGACGTCATTCATGCCGTGGACCGGGCGAGCCTGCTCGATGCGCTAGCGGCCGCGGCGATTAAGACCGATCGTTTCCCAAGCATCTATGTGCAGGTGAACATCGGCGAGGAAGCTCAAAAGGGCGGGGTGTCGTTGGCGGAACTGCCGGCCTTCCTGGAACGGGTGCGCGCGACGCCCTTGCCGCTCGCCGGGTTGATGGCCATCCCGCCGCTGGGGGTGGAACCAGCGCCATATCTCGCGCTGCTGGCGAAGCTGGCGCGGCGTCATGAGCTCAGCGGGCTGTCGATGGGAATGTCGGGCGATTTCGAGACGGCGGCGATGCTTGGCGCGACATGCGTGCGGGTTGGAACGGCTTTGTTCGAGGGGTGAAGTCGGCAAAACTCAAGACCCGCTCATCCTGAGGAAAGACTGAGCGTAGCGTAAGCGAAGTCGAAGGCTTGTCTCGAAGGAGGGTCTGCTCGTGAACCGGTCCTTCGAGACGTGCCTTCGACAGGCTGCGCCTGCTCAGTGCCTCCTCAGGATGAGCGGATCTCATTATCTCTCTCAATCCAGATGCCCGCTGCGCTCCCGTTTGACCGCTAGATAGTCCGCGTTGTGGGGGTTTGGGGCGAGGTGGTGCGCGATGCGCTCGACCACCACGATCCCTGCCGCTTCCAGCCCGGCGACCTTGCGCGGATTGTTGGTGAGGAGGCGGACGGCCTCTACCCCGAGCGCGCGCAGCATGGCGGCCGCGAGGCGTTGCTCGCGCAGGTCATCGGCAAAGCCCAGACGGCGGTTGGCGTCGACCGTGTCGAGACCCCGGTCCTGGAGCTGGTAGGCGCGGATCTTGTTGGCGAGGCCGATGCCGCGGCCTTCCTCGCGCAGATAAAGAAGGATGCCGCCGCCTTTATTGCCGATCAGCCGCAAGGCTTCGTGCAATTGCGGACCGCAGTCGCACTTCAGGGAGCCGAACACGTCGCCGGTGAGGCATTCGGAATGGAGGCGGACGAGCGGCGGCTGGCCTCCGGGGGCTCCGACGACGATGGCGAGATGCTCGCTGCCATCCTCGGCGGCGCGGAACACGACTACTTGCGCATCCTCGATGCCGGCAATGGGGAGGCGAGCGCGGGCGGCGATGACCGCCTGATCGCGCGCGGCGGCGGCGAGGATCTCCGCTGGGTTGGCGTGAGCGGCGACGTCCGGCGTATCGATCAGCCACAAGGCGGGCATGAGGCCGGCGAGGCGCGCAAGCACGATTGCCGCTTGAGCGGATGCGGGGTCGCCGATTGGCTGCACGGGCAAGGGGCCGACTGGACCGCGCGCAAAGTCCTCCTTGGGGTCGACGAGGGCCCGGATGCTGCCGGCGTCGAGCCAGGTCGCGCGTCCAATCAGTACGGCCATGGCGGGGTCGGCAGCGTCGCGGATGTTGCCGAGGCCGAGCGCCGCGGCTCGCTCCCCGCTGATCAGCACCGGCGCGTTTGACTCCGCGTCCAGCAGCGACAGCATCGCCGGAGTCGCCGTTTCCAGCGACAGGATCGTCAGCGCACCGACCCGCACCGGCCGACCGCCGCGAAGAGCCGCCAGCGCGTCGGTGACAGCGCTCAAAGCTGGAGCTCGACAACTAGGGGAACGTGGTCGGACGGGCGCTCCCACAGGCGAACCGGCTCGTGCACCACATGCGCATGGGCCTGGGCGGCGAGGGAGGGACTGGCCCACATATGGTCGAGCCTGCGGCCCCGATCGTTGATCGTGTGATCGACCGAACGATAGCTCCACCAGGTGAAGCAGCGCTCCGGCGGGGGCACGAACTTACGACCGAGGTCGACCCAGTTATGCGCGTCCTGCAGGCGTTTCAGCGCGGCGATTTCGATGGGGGTGTGGCTGACCACGTCGGTCAGCGCCTTGTGGCTCCAAACGTCGCACTCCAGCGGCGCGACGTTGAAGTCGCCGACGATCAAAGTCGGCTCAGCCAACTTCTCGGACCAGCGGGTCATGCGTTCCAAGAAGTCGAGTTTCTGCCCGAACTTGGGATTGAGGTCGCGGTCGGGCACGTCGCCGCCGGCGGGCACGTAGACGTTCTCGATACGCAGGCCGCAGTCCAGCCGCGCACCGACGTGGCGTGCCTCGCCATTGTCCTGCCAGTCGTGCTTGCCTGGCTCGTGCAATGGCAGCTTGCTGAGGATGGCCACGCCGTGGTGCATCTTCTGCCCATGGAGGAGGCGGTGCGTGTAGCCCAACGCCTCAAACACGCTGAGCGGGAAGCTGTCGTCGACGACCTTGGTTTCCTGGAGGCACAACACCTCGGGCTGCTCGTCGCGCAGGAAGCGTTCGATGCTGGGCAGTCGCGCGCGAACCGAGTTGATGTTCCAGGAGGCGATCTTCAGGCGGGTCACAGGAGCGGCCTTAGCAAGTTTGCGCGCCTCGCATAGATAAAGGCCCTCGCTCCGGGGGCATGGAGCGAGGGCCGACCAAGCGTTCGTCACGCGTGGTGATCACTCCGGACCTAGGTAACAGGGGGAAACCCGAGGTCGCTGGAGGATCGTGTCTGCCATTACGCGCGCGAGCCTGTCGCTTGGCTGAACAGTTGCTACATGCTACGGATTATCTGCGCTTTTTCGGTTCTGCGAAAGTGAAGGCTGTGTCCGCAATGGCGACGTTAAAGCGCTGGTTGTCGAGTTTCACCGTAGTGCGCTTGTTCTGAGCATCGAACGCGGTCCATCCTTCGAGCAACAGCCCGCCCGGAGCGGACGGCGACTTCACAAAGGCCAGGATGATCGTGCCGAACTCAGGGCGGCGAGCATCGCGGGCGCGGATCAGAACTATTCGCGGATCGGCCGAGGGGAGCACGCGCGCGATTCGCTGAAGGTCGGGCGCCGAGCCCAGCAGCACGGCCAAAGGCGACCTGGAGATCGGCCAAGCGGACTTCTGCCCCACGTCATAGTCAACGAAGGTCAAATTGCGGCCGTCCGCGACGAGCAGCATGTTGGCGCCGCCGCCATATTCGAAGCGGATGCGGCCGGGGCGCTTGAGCGACAGCGCGCCGCGGAGTGAGCGGTTCTTGGCGTCGGTCTGGATGAAGTTGGCGGTCATTGACTGGGTTGCGGCGAGCGCGCCCTGAACCTGCGTCAGGGCCGCGGCGGGGGCCTGCGCTGCCACCGGCGTTGCTGCGGCAGCCAGGAGCGCGACGGGCGCGAGTGCGCGCGTGGTGAGATGGCGAAAGGTCATGCGAAACTCCCGAATGTGTTTGAGGTCCGCTAAGGCCCGGCCATTGAATGCGCTCTGAACTGCCCGTTTCCGGCCGTTCATACGAGCTTACAGCAGATGGGCGATCGGGGCGAGGGTGTGCCCGGTGCGCTCAGCGGCTTCCGTCAGGTCTTCGATTGCTGCGCCTTGCCCGCGGCGGGCAAGTGCCCAGGCGAGGGTGCTGCGGGTGCCGGAGCGGCAGTAGGCGAGGAGCTTGCCGTCGCCGGCCGCGTCGAGTGCCCCCTGCATCGCTTGCACGTCGGCGGGGCCAATGCCCCGGGCGATCGGGATGTGGACGTAGGCGATGCCGAGCGCTGCGCACGCCGCTTCGATCTCCGCGCCGGTGGGCTGGCCAGACTCCTCGTCATCCGGACGGTTGTTGACCACGACGGTGACGCCAAGACGGCGCGCTTCGGAAAGGTCGTTGGCGCTAATCTGACCGGCAATCAGGGTCGTGTCGTCAAGCGGCTTGAACATCGGCGGGGTCCTTGGGTGAGGGTTGGTCGGCCAGACCGGCGCGGGCGCGCAGGGTGGCACTGGTGTCGCGGCTGCCATCGTGGCTCCAGCCGGGCTCGCCGACCATGTAGTTGAGCTTGGCGCGCCAGGTTGGCGCGGCGCGGACGTCGCGGGCAATGCCGACCCACTCGTGGAACGCCGCCCAAGGCAGGTTGAACGAGCCCAGTTGGTGGACGATGCCGTAGCGCACCGGATCATCATCGCGTTCTGGCGTGAAAGTGCCGAACAGCCGGTCCCAGACGATGAACACGCCGGCATAATTGCGGTCGAGATAGCGCGGGTTGACGCCATGATGGACACGGTGGTGCGAGGGGGTGTTCATCACCGCCTCAATGGGGCGCGGCAATCTGCCGACCATCTCGGTGTGGATCCAGAACTGATAGACTAGGTTGAGGCCAGCGCAGAAGAACACCATCGCCGGCGGGAAGCCAATCAGGAACAAGGGCAAGCGGAAGACGAAGTTGAGGCTGAAGAAGCCGGTCCAGGTCTGCCGAAGCGCGGTGCTCAGATTATAGTGCTGGCTCGAGTGGTGGATGACGTGGCTCGCCCAGAACCAGCGCACGCGGTGGGCCGAGCGGTGGAAGACGTAATAGAGCAGGTCGTCGAGCACAAAGCACGCGACGAACGCGACAAGGCTGAAGCCAATGTCGAACAGGCGCACGGTGTGGAGCGCGTTGCCGAGCGCATAGACGATGCCAGCGGTGAGCAGGAACGCCAGCGTGCTGCCGAAGCCGAGCATCAGGGACGTCAGCGTGTCGCGCGGGCAATAGCGGTGACGATGGCGCAGGCGCGCGACAATGATCTCGGCCAGGATCAGCGCGATGAACCCGGGAATGGCGACGCTGACGGGATCGGGCAGGGTCATGGGCGTGCCCTACAGCAAGGCCTGGAGCGTGTCGCGCTCCGCTGGCGGGAGGTCGAGGCGGACGGCGCCGAACATGCGGTCACCGGGATCGATCACCAGCACATCGTCGTCGCGGTGCGAGGTGGTGCCGGTGCCGAGCAGACGGCTGGCGGGGTGGGCGCCATGTTGCTTGATCAGGCACAGGCGGTGGTCGTCGCTGGCTACGACGGCAGCGCGGCCGTCGGTGCTGAGGAAAGTGGCGGTGACCTTGGCTGGAAGAAGCTCGTGAGCGGCATGGGCCTCGACCTCTTCGCGGGTCAGCGGCTCGCTCCGGCCGACCCGGAGCAGGCGAGCGAAGCCGACCAAGGCGAGGATGCCGGCGAACGAGATTGCTTGCGCTTTCCAGTCCACCGGCTTGCTCCCTCGAGTTCTACTTGCCGCCGCTTGCGGGAGCCGCAGGCGCTGCGGCCGGTCCGGTCAGGCCGCGGAAGACGAGCATCGGCTGGATCGACGCATCGCGCCCAGCGAAGGCCCGGTACATGGTGGCGTAGTCGAGCGTATTGCCGCGCGACAGGACCATGTCGCGGAAACGCTGGCCGTTGGCGCGGGTCAGGCCGCCATTGCCCTGGAACCAGGCAAAGGCGTCATGGTCGAGCATCTCGGTCCAGGCGTAGGCATAATAGCTCGCCGAATAGCCGTTGCTCCAGATGTGCCGGAAGTAGGGCGTGTGGTAGCGCGGCGGAACGTTGGTGACATCGAAGCCGCTGGCGGCCAGCGCCTTGGCTTCGAACGCGTCGACATCCTGCAGCGGGGCTGAGGCGGGCAACGAGTGCCACGCAAGGTCCATCCGCGCGGCGGTGGCGCTTTCGCCGAGGTTAAAGCCCTGGTTGAATGTGCGCGACGTCTTGATCTTAGCGATCAGGTCCTGCGGGATCACTTGGCCGGTCTGATAGTGCACCGCATAGTTCGGCAGGATCTTGGGATCCAGCGCCCAATTCTCGTTGAACTGCGACGGGAATTCGACGAAATCGCGAGCGGTGTTGGTGCCCGATAGCGTCGGATAGGTTTGCGCCGCAAACAGGCCGTGCAAAGCGTGGCCGAATTCGTGGAACATGGTGGTGACGTCGTCGAAGCTGATCAGCGCCGGCTTACCCGGGGCAGGCTTGGTGAAGTTGCTGACGTTGTAGATCACCGGGATCGTGCCGCGCAGGGTCGATTGGATAACCAGCGGGGACATCCACGCGCCGCCCGACTTGTTGTCACGCTTCCAGAAATCGAAATACATCAGGCCGAGGACCTTGCCGTTCTCCTCATTGACCTGGAACACGCGCATGTCCGGATTCCAGGTGGGGATGTCCTTCCGCTCGGAAAACTTGAGCCCGTAAAGCTGGCTGGCCGAATAGAGCACGCCATTCTCGAGCACCTTGTTGACCTCGAAGAACGGCTTGAGCGCCTCGGCATCGAGGGCATAGCGCTCCTTGCGGATTTGCTCCGAATAGAAGTCCCAGTCCCACGGCTGAGCCTTGAAGCCGCCGCCTTGGCGATCGATCAGCGCCTGGATGTCAGCCGCTTCGGCGCGCTGCTTTGCAGCGACCGCCGGGGCCAGGCGATCGACGAAGCCGATGGCGGCTTCGGGCGTCTTGGCCATCTGATCGCCAAGCTTGTACGCGGCCCAGTTCGGGAAGCCGAGCAGCGCGGCCTTTTCGGCACGAAGCTTGGCCATTTGGGCGATCAGCGGACGCGTGTCATTGGCATCGTTCTTGGATGCACGGTTCACGCTGGCCTTGAACAGGGCTTCGCGGGTGGCGCGATTGGTCAGCGAGGCGAGCTCGGGCTGGCTGGTGGTGTTCTGCAGCACCAGCACATAGCCGGGCAGTTTGCGAGTCTTGGCGGCTTCGGCGGCGGCGGCGATCTCGTCCTCGCCCAAACCGGCAAGCGCGGCCTTGTCGGTAATGTGCAGCGCACCGGCCTTGGTGGCGGCGAGAAGCTTCTGCCCGAAGGAGGTCTCGAGCGTACCGAGCTTGAGGTTGAGGGCCTTGAGCTGGGTCTGCTTGGCGCCGGTCAGCTGGGCGCCGGCACGGACAAAATTGTCGTATTGGACCTGCAGCAGGCGGCTCTGCTCGGGGTTCAGATTGAGCGTGGCGCGGCTGTCGTAGAGCGCCTTGACCCGCGCAAAGAGCTTCGGATTGAGATAGATATAATCGTTGTGGGCCGACAGGCGCGGGCTCATGCGCTCCTCGATCGCCTGCACCGTATCGTTGGTGTTGGCGCTGGAGATTGGGCCGAACGCTAGCGACACGCGCTCCAGCAGTTCGCCCGAGCGCTCCATGGCGACGATGGTGTTGTCAAAGGTGGCGGGCTTTGGATCGGCGGCGATGGCGTCGATCTCGCGACGCTGCTCGGCGATGCCGGCGATCATCGCGGGCTCATAGTCGCGGTCCTTGATGCGGTCGAAGGCCGGCGCCTGATACGGCAGCGTGCTGCGCTGGGCGAAGGGGTTAGTGGCGCTGAACGCTGCTGTGGTCGGCGCAGCCTTGCGCGCCGGGGCAGCGGCGGCAGGCGTTGCGATCGCGGCCAGCGCGGTGCCAAGGAGAAGGGTGCGGATCAAGGGGTCGCTCCTGTAGGGATTTCGTCAGCTTTTCGTAGCTGCGCGCGGGTTGCGCAAGGCTGAATGGTGGGTGGCGGCGAGCGGCTTCAAGCGCCCGCCAGCGCGTCGAGCATGGCCTGACCGTAGCGTTCCAGCTTGGCGGTGCCGACGCCCTGGATGCGGGACAGGGCCTGCAGTGTGGCTGGGCGAGAGGCGGCGATGTCGCGCAGCGTGCTGTCGTGGAAGATGACGTAGGGCGGCAGATTGGCCTCCGCGGCAATAGTTCGGCGTGCGGCGCGCAGGGCCTCGAACAACGGGTCGGCGGGACCAGTCGGGGCGCCCGAGCCGCCTTTGCGTTTGCGGCTGGTGCGTTCGCGCGGTGGGGGAAGGGCAATGCTGACTTCGCCCTCGCCCTTGAGGATGGCCTTGGCGGCGGGGCCAAAGCTGAGGCCGCCATAATCGTCGGCGCGCAGCGCGTCGCGCGCGACCAGAGCACGGGCGACAGGCTTCAGCAGCGCGACTTCGTCGGGGCCGCAGATGTTGAACACCGACAGGTTGTGGTGGCCGAAGCTGCGCACTTTCTCATTGTCGTCGCCGCCGAGCACCGCGGCGAGATGGCCAACGCCGAAGCGCATCTCCGTGCGGAAAGCGGCGGACAGCAGTTTGCGCGCGACCTGCGTCACGTCGATCGACTGGGGCGGGTTGAGGCAATTGTCGCAATTGCCGCAAGCGGCGGGCGGGTCTTCGCCGAAGTGGCGGAGGAGGATCGCCCGGCGGCAGCCGGTTGCTTCGATGAGGCCGGCAAGGGCGTTGAGGCGCTCGCGCTCGCCTGCACGGCGATCGGGATCGACCTCGTCGATGCGGCGGCCGGCGCGGGACAGATCGTCCTGGCCCCAGAACATCCAGGCTTCGGACGGATCGCCGTCGCGCCCGGCTCGGCCGGTTTCCTGATAATAGGCCTCGATCGACTTGGGGATGCCGGCGTGGGCGACGAAGCGCACGTCGGGTTTGTCGATGCCCATGCCAAAGGCGATGGTGGCGGCCATGACCATGTTCTCGGACGACACGAACGCCGCCTGGTTGCGCTGGCGAACGGCGGGGTCGAGCCCGGCGTGATAGGCTAATGCCGGCCGGCCGGAGGCGGCGATCTGCGCGGCCATGCGCTCGGCGCCATCTCGGCTGGAGGTGTAGACGATGCCGCAGCCCGGCTGGGCCGCGAGCAATGTATCCATCTGCGCGCCAAGGCCGTTGCGGGCGCAGATGTGGTAGCGGATGTTGGGCCGGTCGAAGCCCGACACGATCATGCCGTCCGTTGGAATGCCGAGCTGGGCGCAGATATCGGCGCGGGTGCGCGCGTCCGCGGTGGCGGTCAGCGCGAGGCGGGGAACGTCCGGATGATCGTCGAGCAAGCCGTGCAGCTGGCGATAAGGCGGGCGAAAGTCGTGGCCCCATTCGCTGACGCAATGCGCTTCGTCGATCGCCAGCAACGCAATTGGCAGGCTGCGGGCAAGGGTGCGGAAGCTGTCGAGAGTGGCGCGTTCCGGGGCGACGTAGAGCAGGTCGAGATCGCCGGCGCGAAGGCGGTCGAGGGTCTGCAATTGATTGCTGTCGGCCGAGGTCAGCGAGGCGGCGCGAATGCCCAGCGCATCCGCCGAGCGAATTTGGTCGTGCATCAGCGCGATCAAAGGCGAGATCACCAGAGCGGTACCAGGGCGGATCAGCGCGGGCAGCTGATAGCACAGCGACTTGCCGGCACCGGTAGGCATCACCGCCAGCGTGTGCTGGCCGGCGAGCACGCGCGACACGACGTCTTCCTGCACGCCGCGGAAGTTGTTGAAGCCAAAGGTGGAACGTAAAATGTGGTGCGGGTCGGTCACAGGCGCCCTTTGCCCCGCGCCGGCCGTGCAAGGCAAGCTTGCCGCGCGGACCCAGGACGGCCAAACGCTTGGGCATGACGGTGCGGGTGGACATGGGAACGGGGCCCGACGGCGCAAGCGTCGGGATCGACCTGGAAGAATTGTTGGCGACGCGGTTGCTTGTGCAGGGCAACCCGGGGTCGGGAAAGTCGCATCTGCTGCGGCGGCTGCTGGAGAAGAGCGCCGGACAGGTGCAGCAGGTGGTGATCGATCCCGAGGGCGACTTCGTGACCCTGTGCGAGCGCTATGGCCATTTGGCGGTGGAAGCGGCCGACCATGGCGAGCGGGAGATGGCGCAGCTGGCGGGCCGGGTGCGGGAGCATCGGGCGTCGGTGGTGCTGAGCCTGGAAGGGCTGGAGGCCGAAGGGCAGATGCGCTGCGCCGCGGCATTCCTTGGCGGGCTATTCGATGCGCCGCGCGAGCACTGGTATCCGGCGCTGGTGGTGGTCGACGAAGCGCAATTGTTTGCGCCGGCTGGCGGCGGCGAAGTGCCTGACGAGGTCCGCCGCGCGAGCCTGGGTGCGATGACGAACCTGATGTGTCGGGGGCGCAAGCGGGGCCTCGCGGGGATCATCGCCACGCAGCGGCTGGCGAAACTGGCCAAGAACGTCGCGGCGGAAGCATCCAATTTCCTCATGGGACGAACGTTCCTGGACATCGACATGGCGCGGGCGGCGGACCTGTTGGGGATGGAACGGCGCCAGGCCGACGCGATCCGAGACTTGCCGCGCGGCACTTTCCTCGCGCTTGGACCAGCGGTGTCGCGGCGGCCGCTGTCAGTGGCAATCGGGCCGGTGGAAACAATCGCACGGTCGATGAGCCCGAAGCTGATGCCGCTGCCCAGCGTGCCGGTTGATGGTCATCAGCATCTTTTGCTCGGCACGCACGGCGAGGTGGCGGCGCCGGTTGCGGTCGAGCCGCGAGTGGTGGCGCCTCTGCCGTCGGAGGCACTGATGCAGTCGCTCGCGGCCGGAGTTCCGGGGTCCGATGCGGTGCCGGCTCGATCGGACGAAGACGTGGCGGCGGTGGTGTCCGCCGTGCTGCGGGCCCTCATCGAGGATCCGGACAGCGCGGGGCGGTCGTCGTCGGTGCTGTTCCAGGATTTCACGATCCGCTGCCGCATGGGCGGGGTGTCGCGCCCGCCGTTCGACCTGCCCGAATTCACGCGAAGGTTGTCGATGGCGCGGGCGGGGCTGTTCGACCCGGCGGACGCCAGTTGGGCCGGCGCGTTGGACGTCGCGCGGGCCTTGCCGGACGACATGCTGGGTCCGTTCCTGCTGCTTGCAAGAGCGGCGAAGGAGAAGGCGCCATGCCCGTCTGACGAGGCGATCGCCGTGAGCTATGGCACCGCGAGCTTGGGTCGGGTGCGGCGGTTGATGGCTTATATCGAGAGCCGCGAGCTGATCGTCAGCCGGGTGGACCTGTCGGGGAAGCGGAGCATTGCAATCCCGAGTTTGGGTTGGGCGACGGCTGCGGCTTGAGCCTTCGTTCCCCGGCGAACGCCGGGGTCCAGCGGGTCGGCATTGAGCGCGTCCGTTCAAGCGGCTGGGCCCCGGCGTTCGCCGGGGAACGCCTACTCCGCGGCTTGCTGCAGTTCGCGTTCGGCCGCCTGGCGCTGCCATAGCTCGGAATAGAGACCGCCTTTGCGCAGCAGCTCGGCGTGGGTGCCGCGTTCAGCGACCCGGCCGGCGTCCAGCACGACGATCTGGTCGGCGCCGACTACCGTCGATAGGCGGTGGGCGATGGTGATGGTCGTACGATCGGCGGAGACGGCGTCGAGGGTGGCCTGAATGGCTTCCTCGGTGCGCGAATCCAGCGCACTGGTGGCTTCGTCCAGGATCAGCACGGGCGGATTCTTGAGCAGGGTGCGGGCGATGGCGACGCGCTGTTTCTCGCCGCCCGACAGCTTCAAGCCGCGCTCGCCGACCATGGAGCCGTAACCCAACGGTAGCGCGCCAACGAAGCCGTCGATGGAGGCGCCGCGGGCAGCAGCCTCGATCTCGTCCTGCGTCGCGTCCGCACGGCCATATCCGATATTGTAGCCGACCGTATCGTTGAACAGCACGGTGTCCTGGGGAACGATGCCGACCGCGGCGCGGACGCTGTCCTGGCGCACGGCGGCGATGTCCTGGCCGTCGATGGTGATGCGGCCGGACGTGGGGTCGTAGAAGCGGAACAACAGTCGCGCGAGGGTCGACTTACCGGCGCCGGACGGGCCGACCACCGCGAGCGTTGTGCCCGGCGGAATGTCCAGCGTGACGCCGTGCAATATGGTGCGGTCCGGATCGTAGCCGAAGTGCACGTTCTCGAACCGAACATGGCCGCGCGACACGGCGAGCGCAGGCGCACCCGGCTGGTCCACCACCTCGGCGGGGGTGTCGAGCAGGCGGAACATCTGGTCCATGTCGATCAGCCCCTGGCGGATCGTGCGGTACACGGTGCCGAGCATGTCGAGCGGGCGGAAGAGCTGGATCAGCAAAGCGTTGACGACGACCACGTCGCCCGGCGTGAAGCGGCCCTGGCTCCAGCCCCAAACGCTATAGGCCATGGCGCCGGCCATCAGCGCGTTGGTAATCAGCGACTGGCCCATGTTCATCCACGCCAGCGACGTTTCGATCTTTACGGTAGAGCGGGCGAGGCGTTCGACGGCTTGGCCGTAGAGCTTTTGCTCGCGGGCTTCGGCATTGAAATATTTTACCGTTTCGAAGTTGAGCAGGCTGTCCACGGCGCGGGCGGTGGTGGCGGTGTCGTGCTCGGTCCATTGCTCGCGGAGCTTCACGCGCCAGTCGGTGATCGCCTTGGTGAAAGCGATGTAGGCGATCACGGCGATGCCCGTGGCGACCACCAGGCCCGGCCCGAATTTGACCCAGAACAACGCCGCCACGATGCCCAGCTGGAGGATGGTCGGCGCGAGATTGAACAGCAGGAAGTAGAGCATCATGTCGATGCTCTTGGCGCCGCGCTCGATCACCTTGGTGACCGCGCCAGTGCGCCGCTCGAGGTGAAAGCGCAGCGAGAGGCCGTGAAGGTGGGCGAAGGTCTGCTGAGCCAGACGCAAGGTGGCATCCTGGCCGACCGTCTCGAAAATGGCATTGCGACTGTTGTCGAGGAGCACGCCGGCGAACCGCGCAAGGGCGTAGCCCGCAACCAGCCACATCGCGACGTCGGCAGCACCCAACGTGCGCCCAACGCTCATGCGGTCAACCGCGGCACCGAAGACGCGCGGCATGACCAGAGTAGTAAGGCCGATGGAGAGAAGAACCAAAGCGAGCGAAATAACAACGCGAAGCTTCAGCCCCGTGCGGCCCTGCGGCCAGAGCAAGGGCACGAAGCGCAGCAGGGTTCGAAAGCCAGACCCGGAGGATGGCGGAAGGGCGCGCGTCGGCGGTGTCATTCAACGACCGAAATGGGCAGCCTGTCGCAAGATAACAATCGCGAAACCCCGAAATGCTTGGAACAGCAGGCTTTAATCCGGGTTATCCAAGCAAGTTCTTCAAAGGAATATAGCATGGGGCCGGTCAGCTACGTTATTGCCATTCTCGGTTGTGCCGATGGCTCCGCCACCTGCCAGCAGGTCGCGTTGATGCCGGCGCATTACGAAAGCCAGTCGACTTGTTCGGCGGCGACGAGCGGCGTTTTGGCGGCCAGCACTGAGTTCGATTTCCCGACGATCGTCGCCGAGTGCCGCGCGGCGAAGACACCCGCTGCCGCGAACCGCGGCGAGCCGAAGCGCGATCCGCAACTGAACTCACGCCAGGGTTGATCCAATATGTCCGAGACTATCGAACCGCCGATCCATGAAGACGCGCTGCCGGGGCATGAGAGCGAGCTCGAGCCCAAACCGGATTGGACTCCGCGCTATTCCGGATCGGGGCGCCTGAAGGGCAAGGTGGCGATCGTAACCGGTGCCGACAGCGGCATCGGCCGCGCGGTGGCGGCCTTGTTCGCGCGGGAAGGCGCGGACGTGGCGATCCTGTACCTCAACGAGCATGACGACGCGCAGAAGACCAAGCACATCGTCGAAGGCGAGGGCACACGGGCCATCGCCATACCCGGCGACCTTGGCGACAAGGACCATTGTCTGCGCGCGGTGCAGCAGGTGGTCGATACGTTCGGGCGGCTCGACGTGCTGATCAACAATGCCGGCGAGCAGCATCCCGACAAAAACATCGAGGACATAACCGAAGAGCAACTCAAGCGCACGTTCCAGACGAACATCTTCTCGATGTTCTACATGGTGCAGGCGTCCATGCCGCACCTGGAGGAAGGCGCCGCGATCGTGAACTGCACGTCGGTGACGATGTACCAAGGCGCTTCCGAACTGCTCGATTATTCATCAACCAAGGGTGCGATCACCGCATTCACGCGGTCGCTGTCGCAGAATCTGGCGGACAAGAAAGATCCGCGTGAACGGCGTCGCGCCGGGACCGATCTGGACCCCACTTAATCCTTCGGGCGGGGCGTCGCCCGAAAAACTGGCGACGTTCGGCGAGGATACGCCGATGAAGCGGCCCGGGCAGCCCAATGAAGTCGCGCCGGCGTTTCTGTTCCTGGCGTGCGAGGACAGCAGCTACATGAGCGGTCAGGTGCTGCATCCCAATGGCGGGACAATCGTCAACGGTTAATGCCAAATGGCGAGAGTTGGCGGCCGGAGCACTCGCTCTGCTTCGTGAGCCCGGACCGTGCAACGGCGTGGACGTTGGGAGTTTTCACCAAGCTTAGGTGTGAAAAGTGCCAAGAACACAGACGTTCGCATAGGCAATTGCTGAAAACATTAGAGAAAATCCGTTTGGCACAGTCCCTGCAATGACCGTGGTATCCGCCCGGTTGTCGGCGCGGACCACTTTCCAAGGGGATTTTATCATGTTCTTCAGCAACGACCTTCGCCAGTCCGCCGTCGCTTTCGCCGGCGCTTTCATCACCACCATGCTGTTCGTCAGCGCGGCTGTTGGCCCAATTCCGATCGCCTGAGCCCGGGCTTCCTCAACTCCACCGAAAGTACCACTGCCATGAACCGGTTTGTTCTTAATAAGCGTGACGGCAAGATGATGGGTGTTGCCGCTGGCCTGGCCGACAGCTTCGCCGTAGACCCACTGCTCGTGCGGCTTGCCCTTGTCGCCGCCGTGCTTGTCACAGGTCCGATCGCAGCTCTGCTCTATGTCGCCACCGGGGTTCTTGCGCCCACAGAGTGAAGCCGCTGATGTGTGACCATTTAAGCACATTGATGCGCCGAACGGGCGCTAGCCCATCCGTTCAACAGCAACATTGCTCCATTCATCGATACTACGATCCCTTTTGTTAACTATGCGCTTCCCGAACAGGCCTAATTAATAGCTGCTTCCACGCTGAGGTGGTTCTTGGATCACGCGATGCGAGGCGATCTGCATGCGGGCTGCGCGGACGGGCTTGAGTTTGTCGATGCTGGTGATCGGCCTGGCGACTGGGCCGGCCGCCGCAGAAACTCCCCAATTCCTGGCTCAGGCGAATGCCGTCACGGTAACCGTCTTCGGCCGGATCAAGCCCGATCTGTTCGGAACGGTGGCGCTGCCGGCGAGCGACGGGCGTTGGGCGGACAAGTTTAACAAGGTCGCCACTGACCGAAATGTTCCTGCAATATTGGCGGACTTCATCGCCCCAGCGCGCAATCTTTCGCGATGGGAGCAAATGCGCTTCCTCCAAGCGGCTGTTGACCGGCGGGTAGGGTGGCGCTCCGACGGTACGCAATATGGCGTGCGGACCTATTGGGCCGACGCGCAGGAAACCCTCGGTTGTGGGTTTGGCGACGACAATGATCGCGCGATCCTGAAGTATCAGGCGCTTCGCGCGTTGGGCGTGCCGAGCAGCGACATGTTCCTGATGATCGGCCGCGATGCGGTGCGCGGAGCCGACTATACGCTGCTTGCCGTGCGCAGCGGCGGCCGCACCTTCCTGCTGGAGGAACGCGGCAATGAACCGGTCGCGATCGAACGCCGCAGCGGTTTCAGCCCGCAGGTGAGCTTCAGCGGACGGCAGGCATGGATTCATGGCCGCCGGATTTCTCGAACCATTAGCCCCGCGCTTATTGCTGCGGACCTGCCTTCCAAGAGGCGCGGCCAGCCATAGGCTGAGCGGCATTGCACCATCCACCCGCTCGCCTGCTAAGGGTCGCCGCCGGGAGTATGGCGATGAGCGAAGATGAGTATCGATATGACGAGGCCAGCGGCGAGTGGGTCACCGCGCCGGCTACCGTCGCAGGCAGCGATCAAGAAATTTTGGTCGTGCGCGATTCGGTCGGCAATGTGCTGGCCGACGGTGACCAGGTCACCCTGATCAAGGACCTGACCGTGAAGGGCGCTGGCCAGACGCTGAAGCGTGGCACGCTGATCAAGAGTATCCGCGCCTGACGGGGGACGCGCAGGAGATCGATTGCCGGCACGATGGCATCAAGGGGCTGGTGCTTCGTGCCGAGTTCGTGCGCAAGCGTTGAGCCAGCCCGTTCGTCGGTCGATTGCGGCGCGGGCCGCGCGCTGGCTGCTCCTGCGGTGGTTCGATCGCGCGGGGTGGGATGTCGAAGGCGTTGCTCCATCAGCGCGCAAGATGATCATCATGGGCGCGCCGCACACCAGCAACTGGGACTTTCCGGTATTCTTCGGAACGGTACGGCGTTTCGGCATCGAGCCACGCTTCATGGGCAAGGCGAGCCTGTTCCGCTGGCCGATGCGCAACCTGTTCCTGGGTCTCGGCGGAGTGCCGGTGGATCGCTCGGCCAGCGCGGACATGGTCGCACAGGTGGTGCGAGCGATCGAGACGGCTGATGACTTCGCTTTGGTCATCGCCGCGGAAGGAACGCGCGACCCGACGATCCGCTGGCGCACCGGACATTACCGGATCGCTCTTGCCGCAGGCGTGCCGATTCAATGCGCCGGACCCGATTATCCGCGCCGCCGCGCCATCTTCGGGCCATTGATCGTGCCGACCGGCGACTATGAAGCAGACATGGCACCGGCCTGGGCGTTCTTTCGCACGACGGTGCCCAAGCATCCCGAGCGCGTGCTGTTTCCCGACGGCTTCGGCATGGACGGACCGCCGCGGGTTGCTTAACCCTGCGTGGCGAACAGCTGGCTAAAGGAAGTGCCCGATGCGATTGCCATTGCTTCTTGCCGTCTTGCTCGGGGCTGCTGCGCCCGCCGCTGCGACCTTGCCGGTGGGAGCGAGCGCGCCCGACTTCCGCACGGCCGGGGCGCTCGCGGGCAAGCCGTTCGCCTTGCACCTGAGGGAGCAGCTGCGCCACGGACCGGTCGTGCTGTACTTCTTTCCCAAGGCGTTCACCGAGGGATGCACGCTTGAGGCCAAGGCGTTCAGCGATGCCAATCCGCAATTCCGCAAGGCCGGCGCGCGAGTCATCGGGCTGAGCGCCGACGATGTGCCGACGCTCAAGAGGTTCAGCGTCGAAGCGTGCCGCAACGCCTTTCCGGTGGCGAGCGCCGATCCGGCGCTGATCAAGGCCTATGACGTGGTGCTGCCGCAGAAGCCGACGCTGAGCGGGCGGACGAGCTATGTCATCGACCAGCGCGGAAAGGTCACGTTCGTCCACTCCGACCTGAGCTGGTCCGAGCACGTGTCCAAGGCGCTGGCCGCGGTGCGCGCGCTGAAGCGCTAGGCTTCTCCTTCAGGCGAGAGCGGGTGTGGCGGCTGGGCCGACCGGGATTTCCTCGCCGCGGGAATAGGTGCCGGTCAGCATTCCGGCGCCGAGCACGCGCGCCTTGAAGGCATCGGACAGGTCTCCACGGCCGGGGGATGCGTCGAGCTCGGGCGCTTCGGCCAGTGCGAACAGTTGGAAGACGTAATGGTGGACGCCGTGGCCGGTGGGCGGGTCGGGCGGGAGCCAGCCTTCGCGGCCGTAGCTGTTGCGGCCGGAATCACCCGCAGGACCGCCATCGCCGTCGGGGCGGATCGCGCCTTCTGCCAGGGACGAGGCGTCGAGGTCGATGCCGGCGACGATGGCGTGAACCAAGGGGCGCGGCGCGGGGGCGTCTGGATCCTCGACGATGAGCAACAGGCTCGCGGTACCTTGCGGCAGCTTTCCCCAGGTAAGCGGCGGCGACACGCCTTCGCCATCGGCGGTGAAGCGGTCGGGCAGGCGCGCGCCATCGGCAAAGGCGGGGCTCGACAGCAGGATCGGCACCGCGCCGTAGAGGTCGACGGTGGCGGTCGCGAGCTTGTCGGAGCCGGCGCGGACGTTGGCGAAAGCAGCGCCGAGCCAGTGGGGGAGATGTTCCAGCATGCCGGGTTCAACGCGCCATTGGCGGGGGCGCTCCGTCGTCTCTCCTCTGGCGTTTGCGCGCGACCTCTGGCAGCATTTGGCGACAGGGCATTCTCGCCCACGTGGGAGCAGTGACATGGCCAAGGGTCAGGCAAAGAAGAGCAAGGAAACGCGCAAGCCCAAGAAGGAAGTAAAGAAAACGATCGCCGCCAATCCTTCCACCAAGGGAACGCTCAAGTCCTCGGACGATTGATCGCGTAGCCGGCGGCAACCGCCGGACAAGCATTCACGAGAGGAAAGGCCGACGATGGCGAACAGTGGCCCGATGGCGTGCCCGATCGACGGGGCGACGCTGGTGATGAGCGAGCGCTCCGGGATCGAGATCGATTATTGCCCGACCTGCCGCGGCGTGTGGCTGGACCGCGGCGAGCTCGACAAGATCATCGCCCGCAACAATGAGGAAAGCGCGCCGCCGCCCCAGCAGCAGCAGCAGCAGCAGCAGCAGCAGCAGCCCTCGTTCGCGCCGCCTTCGCAGCAGGCGCCACCACCGCAGCAGGCGCCTTGGGGGCAGCAGCCGTCCTATCCGCCGCAGGGATATTATGGGCACAAGCCGCACAAGCGGCGCAAGAGCTTCCTCGAGGATCTGTTCGACTGAGCGCGTCGCGCATCCTGGTGGATGCCGATGCCTGCCCGGTGAAGGAGGAGATATACCGCGTCGCCTTTCGCCGGGGCGTGGCGGTGAAGGTGGTCAGCAACAGCCGGTTGCGCGTGCCCGAGCATCCGCTGGTTGAGCGGGTGGTGGTGAGCGACGCGTTCGACGCGGCGGACGACTGGATCGCCGGGACCGCGGGCCCGAGCGACGTGGTGGTGACCGGCGACATCTTGCTGGCCGAGCGCTGCCTGAAGCTTGGCGCGGCGGTGATCGGGCCCAATGGCAAGCCGTTCACCAGCGCGGGGATCGGCAGCGCGGTGGCAATGCGCGCGATCATGGCCGACCTGCGCGTCGGCGGTGACGTGGTTGGCGGACCCAATGCGTTCACCAAGGCCGACCGGTCGCGCTTCCTGCAGGCGCTGGACGGGGCGCTGGTGGCGGCGGAGCGGCGCTGAGCGGCGGCTCGGCCGGCGGGCAAACTGTCCCAAATCGGGCGAATGGTCCCAATGTTCGCACTGACGTACCGGTTTGCGCCGCCCCCGCCGGCTGCTGGTCGAACATGGGCTGATCGCTGCTGGTCATGCGACCGCTTGGATCACAATGCGGCGATGTAGGACAGGGCCGCCGGGCGCGCCGCCTGCGTTTGCGGGCAGCGCGGGGGCTATTTGCCGGACTTGGCGGGGCCTGTGATGTGCTTGTTAACCTTGGCGGTCATGGCGAACATGGTCAGGCGTTCGGGGCCGACCACCGTGGCGAGCGTTTCGTCGGGCTCGATCTCGCGCCCGTCGTCTTTGGCCTGGAGTTTCTTGTCGCGGATATATTCCCAGATCTTGGACGTCACCTCGCCGCGCGCCATCGGCCCTTCGCCAACGATCGCCGCAAGCTCGGGCGAGACGTCGATCTTCTGGTGAACCGCGTCGGGGTTGGTGTCGTCGATCTTGACCTTGTCGGGCATGGGTTGCTCCCTGAGTTTGTGTCGTGGGATCAACCTGATGGGTGGGGGTGGGGTTCCGTGTGGGTAGTCCGTACGCGTGGTGTCTAAGCTTTGAGCGTAAAGTTAGGAGCGAGTTTAGTCGACACTTAGGCGGGATGCGCAGACGGAGGAGAGACTCAATGTCGGGGTATCGTCGCGATCACTTTCTTTCTCGCTGAGCATCCTCGACGTCTAGAAGGAACTCGCAAAGCGAGAACGCTGCGTTGACTGCCAACTTGGCGTGTCGTTTGGCGGGATTGTAGACACGAGCGTGGCGGTCGCTGGCACGATTCGACAGGTCGTACAGGCCACTTACTATCCTCTGAAGGCCTTCAAGGATCGGCTTCAGTGTTGGATCCATAGCCTTCTCGCTCGGATCAAGACCAAGTTCTGACCGAAGCAGCTTATATAGATCACGGATGTCCCCTTGCTGAGCGGACACTTCAACGTTCGCGTTGCGGAGGACGAGTTTCAGGAACTCCTCAACCAACGTGTAGGAGCTCGCGATTGCTCCAGCGAAATCCCCATCAGCAATGCGCTTCTTACACTTCGCAATCTGTTCCGCGACAGACTCGTGCTTAAGTGTTGTGAGTGCTTCAGGTTCCGGAATTGCGCTCTGCCGCGATAGAACCCTGAAGACCTCCAAGCCTCCCACATAGCCATTCTCAGTATTGAATCCGGCCTCCGTCTCAATGGTCAGCGCGTATCCGTCCCGCATCAGCGTTTTGTTGAACAGACTAGCAGCGGCCTCCGCGTCCAAATCCTTCTGGGAAAAACGGTCAAAAGCGTGACAAACGATTCTTTCCATCTCTGGTCTGCCGTTGAACTCACTTAGCTTTCCGCGTGTGTACGAATTTCGCGAGCCGAAGTTGGGCCCATAAAGATCGCGAATGCCGAAGCATCCGAAAAACTCGATTAACTCAGGGCCGGTACGATACGGGGAGTCCAATACAATCGAAGCAAGATCACTGATGGACTGGGGAGATAGTCTCATCTCTCAACCGGTCGTTGCGGCGCCTGCGGACTCGGGATTGCCGGCAGTTCCTCGTCGAGGTCGTTTGCGCCAATCTCGTGAGCACGAAACACTAAGGCCTGCCACTTCGCTTCTGGCACGCGTCCCGCCTCGAAATGCCGTCTGATCACGTGGTAAGGATTCCAAAATAGACCGTATGAAAAACGAGCGTTTGGCCCTGCCTTGAAGTCAATGAATCCAAGCTCTTCTAATTTCCCAAGCCTGTCTCGCCAAGTGTACACCGCACGTTGACCTCCGAAGCCGGCCGCGAAAGCCATCTCTTGTGGTCGGTTCAGATTGAGAAACCCCTCGTCGCCGAGTCGGCACCAAAGCTCCAGATAAGTCGGCCCGACGGGCTGCCCCTTCTCCGCTAGATCGTTCATTACTGAAAGCATGAGTGGCATGGCGCGGGGTATCGTTCCGAAGCCAACACGTCCCAGACGATCCCATAAGTGCTGCTCCGAAACCCCGGGCCAGAACTTCTCACGCAGCTCCACTTTGCGCTTTTTTGTCGCGCTTTTCGTAGCCGTAGTTATTATTGCCATGCATCACCTCAAATAGGGGTGGGCTCAGGTTGGAAGCTGAGCCCTACGCAGTTGTCCTGGCAAGGATGGGTGAGGTTGCGATAGGGTTGGATCCCTATCTCGCCTCACCCAACTGCGATGCAATCCATATCAACGCATATCCATGCAAAGTCGAATGTTCAGTTTGCACAACTGAGCGGCCACACCGGCCTATCTTAGTGTCTCCTTGAGCCTTCTAGACTAAAGCTACAGAGCAAACTCATGCGCCGAGTTCGCTCGGGCTCCAAGTGAAGTTTATGGGGTTCGAGGCGCTTACATGGATTATGCGGTGCTCACGGGTCCTCTGGGGACTCATGTGATCCCGTGCTCCTGTGCTCCCGTGCTCGGTGGGGACCGGTTGTGCGAATATCGAGCGCCAAGTCATCCTTCCCACCGTGCTCTCGTTCAACGACGCCATCCTCGCCTGCGGGACGAACTCGCGGACTTGGGCGGGGGTTTGGCCTCGCCAGTCGGTGGAGGCGGCGATCATGGCGGTGATTTCTTGGGTGGGGTCCTTCGCGACTCCCCACCCCTCGCTCAAACTTTGCTTGAATCGTCCCCTCCCCTGAAGGGGAGGGGAGTTCGCTGGTCAGTCATGTTCTCGGCCGTTGCTGCCGAGGTAGAGTTCGTTGCCATTGTCGCGGTAGATCTGGCTCATGGTGGCCATGCCGGCTTCGGCTTCGGCGTGGGTGGGCTGGGGCTCCAGCGACGGGGCGGTGAGGGGGCTCGCCGCGGGGGAGTTCAACAGGCCGGCTTCCTTCTTCGCCGCAAAATCGCGGACTTCCTGGCTGATCTTCATGCTGCAGAACTTGGGGCCGCACATGGAGCAGAAATGCGCGGTCTTGGCGCCTTCCGCGGGGAGCGTCTGGTCGTGGTATTTGAGCGCCGTGTCGGGATCGAGCGACAAATGGAACTGGTCGCGCCAGCGGAAGTCGAAGCGGGCCCGGGACAAGGCGTCGTCGCGCATCTTGGCGGCGGGATGGCCCTTGGCGAGATCGGCGGCGTGGGCGGCGAGCTTGTAGGTGACCACGCCGACCTTGACGTCGTCGCGGTCGGGAAGGCCGAGGTGCTCCTTGGGCGTGACGTAGCAAAGCATGGCGCAGCCGAACCAGCCGATCATCGCCGCGCCAATGCCGCTGGTGATGTGGTCGTAGCCCGGCGCGATGTCGGTGGTGAGGGGGCCAAGCGTGTAGAAGGGCGCCTCGCCGCAGACCTCCAACTGCTTGTCCATGTTCTCCTTGATCTTGTGCAGCGGCACGTGGCCGGGGCCTTCGATCATCACCTGGACATCGTGCGCCCAGGCTTTGTGGGTGAGCTCGCCAAGGGTGTAGAGCTCGGCGAACTGGGCCTCGTCATTGGCGTCGGCGATGGAGCCGGGACGCAGGCCGTCGCCCAGCGAAAAGGCGATGTCATAGGCCTTCATGATCTCGCAGATTTCGTCGAAGCGTTCGTAGAGGAAGCTCTCGCGGTGATGGGCGAGGCACCATTTGGCCATGATCGAGCCGCCGCGGCTGACGATTCCGGTGACGCGCTTGGCGGCCATCGGGACGTAGGGCAGGCGAACGCCGGCGTGGATGGTGAAGTAATCGACGCCCTGCTCGGCCTGCTCGATCAGCGTGTCGCGGTAGATTTCCCAATTGAGGTCCTCGGCGATGCCGCCGACCTTCTCCAGCGCCTGGTAGATGGGCACGGTGCCGATGGGCACGGGGGAGTTGCGCAGGATCCATTCGCGGGTGTCGTGGATGTTGCGGCCGGTGCTGAGATCCATGACGGTGTCGGCGCCCCAGCGGATCGACCACACCATCTTGTCGACCTCGGCGGCGACGTCCGACGCGACCGCCGAATTGCCGATGTTGGCGTTGATCTTGACCAGGAAATTGCGGCCGATCGCCATGGGCTCGGATTCGGGGTGGTTGATGTTGTTGGGAATGATGGCGCGGCCGCGGGCGATCTCGTCGCGGACGAACTCGGGCGTGACGAAGTCGGGAATGGCGGCGCCGAAGCTTTCGCCGTCGCGGACGGTGCCGAGCGCGGCCTGGCGACCGAGGTTCTCGCGGTGGGCGACATATTCCATCTCGGGCGTGATGATGCCGCGGCGGGCGTAGTGCATCTGGCTGACGTTGGCGCCGGGTTTTGCGCGCAAGACGCGCTGGCGGGTGGCGGGGAAGGGGGCGACGCCGCCGCTGCGGTCGGGGCCGAGCTGGCCATTGTCCTCGGGGCGGATCTGGCGCTGGTCGACTTCCTCGACATCGCCGCGGGCGCGGATCCAGGCGGCGCGGAGCTCGGGCAGGCCAGCGTTGATGTCGATGCGGGCATTGGGGTCGGTGTAGGGGCCGGAGGTGTCGTAGAGCGGGAGCGGCGGCTCGCCGGAGGACGGCTCGAGCACGACTTCGCGCATGGCGACCCGCAGCGGGCCGACGTGGATCTTGCGGCTGCCGCTGATCGGGCCGGTGGTGACGCCGATCGCGCGGCCGGCTGGTGCGGGAGTGAGAGGGGCTTCGGTGCGGGCGGGGATATCGGCCATCGTGCTTGCTCCATTAAAGGAGAGGGGCGCGCAGGAGACCGCGTCCCTCCCTACGCCCGCATGCGGGATCAGGTTCGACGGGTTTAAAGCGGAATTGCGCCGCTCCTCTCAGCCATTGCGGCGCCCCGGGGATGGCCACCTGCTAGACCAGAGCGGCGACGAACCCAAGCGAATATCGGGTGTCATTCAGTTGCAAATGTTATCGGTCCGGATCGGACTGAATTGCGTCGGCGGTGTCGATCCGGTCGGCTTGGCAAGCTTCGCGAAGGGCGCGCGCCATTGAGAACAAGGGAATTAAGCGCGGCGCAAAGCATGGTTCGAAGCGGACGTTGTTCCTGTTCCGTTCACTTGGTCTTTAGGCCTAGTCTGCCCTTTGTAGCGACAGCTTTGGGGAAGGGGGCCCTCCTGCCCTTCCCCAATACGCTGATGGACCTTCGCATTCGCCTGCTCGGTGTGTGTTTCTGCCGTTTCCCAAGGGATTGCCCATGATCGCTACCGCTGCTGCGGCGATTGCCACCGCTTCCGTTACCGTGGCCGCTCCGGCTCACCCCATTCTGGCGTCGGATCATGTTCTTCAAACGGCCATGCACCAGGCGCAGACAGGGCGGACGGAGGTATCGCCGGAGCGGGCGCTGGCGATGGCGGGCGCGCTCTATGGCGAAGGCAAGTTCGGCCAGGCGGAGCGGATGTGCCGACAGATGGTAAGCGCGCGGCCCGACCATGCGGAGGCGCACAACGGGCTCGGCATCGTGCTCCATGCGCTGGGGCGGAGCGAGGAAGCCATCGGCACGTTGCGGCGTACGGTGGCGCTGGCACCGGAATCGGCCGGTTTCCATGCCAATCTCGGCGAGGTCCTGCGGCAATGCGGGCATAGCGAGGGAGCGACCAAGTCGCTGGCCACCGCGCTGGAGCTTGAGCCGGACAGCCCGCAGACGCTCAACAGCCTGGGCATATTGTCGTTCGAGCGCGAGGCCTTCGGTGAAGCGGCGGATTTCTACCGCCAGGCGATGGCGCTGGCCCCGACCATGGCGGAGGCGCCCAACAACCTTGGCAATGCGCTGCGCCGGGGCGGTGACGAGGCGGGGGCCATGGCGGCCTACGAAACGGCGCTTGAGCAGCGGGCCGATTACCCGGAAGCGTACAATAATCTGGGATCGCTGCTGCACCGGGACGGTCGCCATCAGGAGGCCGAGACCGCGCTTCGCAAGGCCATTGCCTTGTGGCCGCGCTACCTGGAAGCGCTCGGCAATCTGGCTGCGCTGCTGAGCGCAACCGGGCGCGAGGCGGAAGCGCTGCGGGTGCTCCACAAGGCGCTGGCGACCAACGACCGGCACGTACCCACGCTGATCCAATTGGGCCGGCTGCACCTGCGGCGTGGCAGTCTGTCGGCAGCGGAGGACGCGGCCTTGCGGGTGATGATGTTCAACCCGGATGATGGCGAGGCAGCTTTGCTGCTTGGCGAAGTTGCCCACGACGCAGGCCGAGCCGACGATGCCGTCGCAATCGTCGGCCGCGCTGCCCTTCGCTCCCCCGAGCATGCCGAATTGGCGCAATTCCATTCCATCGCCTTGAAGTCGGCCGGGCGAGCCGAAGAGGCTCAGGCAGAGATGCGCCGGGCCTTGGCGATCCGTCCCGACATGCTTGGCGGTGCAAAGGCGGTCCAGGCCGGTGGGCAGGCGCGCACCGGTTGGGTCGGGGGGTGACGGCGAGCAAGCTCTGATGGAAGGACCGAAGCTTGGATGATGCGGGCGAGTCTAGAAGGGCGCCAAGCCTGGGTGACGCAGGCTTATCCGTCGGCCCGGTGCGGCTCGGGTGGTGCGGGTTGGCGATAGCAGACGGCAGCGCCGTGTGTAGGAAGCCGACGCTTCAGGATCGTTGACCAGTTCAAGTTCCCCTGACGCTGTCGCAATGCGTAAGAGTGGGCACGGTGGTCCTTGCCCTATTTGCAGTTGCGCACGGGCAGCGAAGTTCAAGATGGCTCAACAGAAGCTGCCATCTGGAGGTGTGCGACGGCTGAAGGGCGGACGTTCCGGGTCCAATGGGGGCCTGCTTTTGGCCAGAACGGAGCATCTCGCTCCAGACAGCGGGGCCGCCATGCAAACGTCCGCCACGCAAGAAATTTGACGATGCGTAAGAGAGGGCACGGTCGTTCTTGTCCTATCGGCATTTGCGCCCTGGTAGCGAAGTTCGAGATGGCTCAACAGACGCTGCCATCCGGAGGTGTTGCGACGGCTGACGGGCGGACGTTCCGGATCAACGGGGATCTGCTTTCGGCCAGAACGGAGCATCTCGCACCAGACGGCAGGGCCGCCATGCAAACGTCCACCACGCAAGAAACTCGACAATGCGCAAGACTGGGCACGGTCGTTCTTGTCCTAATTGCATTCGCGCACGGGCAGCGAAGTTCAAGATGGCTCAACAGAAGCTGCCATCTGGAGGTGTGCGACGGCTGAAGGGCGGACGTTCCGGGTCCAATGGGGGCCTGCTTTTGGCCAGAACGGAGCATCTCGCTCCAGACAGCGGGGCCGCCATGCAAACGTCCGCCACGCAAGAAATTTGACGATGCGTAAGAGAGGGCACGGTCGTTCTTGTCCTATCGGCATTTGCGCACTGGCAGCGAAGTTCGAGATGGCCCGATAGAAGCTGAGATCTGGAAGTCTGCGGGGGCAAGGGCGGACGTTTCGGTGCAACGGGGCCTGCATTTGGCCAAGACGGAGGATCTTGCTCCGGAGGGCGGGGTGGCCTGCGAGCGTCCGCCACTTAGAATTCCGACAAACGCGCATCTTGGTGCCGTGACAGCGGAGGCACCGGCAAGTAGGTCGTGCTCATGGCCGGCGAAACCACTCTTGGCGGAACGGGCCTGTCAGATGCGCTGACCATATTGGGCGCAGCAGGGATTGTTATTCCGGCGTTCGCTCGCTTGAAGATCAGCCCGGTTATCGGCTTCATCCTGGTTGGTATCATCGCCGGACCATTTGCCTTGGGTGCGCTTGCACAAGGCCGGCCTTGGCTTGAAGTCGTATCGATATCCAACCCGGCCGGGATCGAGCCCTTCGCCGAGCTCGGGATTATTTTCCTTTTGTTTGCGGCGGGCCTGCACCTGAGCTTCCGTCGTCTCGCGTCGATGCGTCGTGCCGTGTTCGGCGTGGGTGCCGCGGAGCTACTCCTGTCCGCCGGTTTGATCGCCGTTGGTTTGGCTTTCTTCGGCGAGCGGATCGGCAGTGCAACGGCACTCGGCGCCGCTCTGGCGCTATCCTCAACTGCGCTGGTGCTTCCCATTGCAGGAACAAAGAGCGCGGTTGGGAGAGCAGCCTTCGCCATGCTGCTCTTCGAGGACCTGGCACTTGTACCAATCCTGTTCCTGATCGAGTTGACGAGTGGCGCTGCGTCTATGGACACGTTGATGAGGACGGCCATTGGCGGGGCGCTTGTCATCTGTGCGCTTCTGCTAGCGGGCCGCTTCGTCTTGCCTGGCTTGTTCGCTCAGGCTGCCCGAACCAAAAGCCCTGAACTGTTCCTGTCGATAAGCTTGCTCGTCGTGATGGTGGCAAGCCTGGCGACCGCCAGTGTAGGCCTGTCACCGATCCTTGGCGCCTTGCTTGCCGGCGTGCTGGTCGCGGAGACCGAATATGGCGCCGAGGTGGAAACGGTCACTGCGCCATTGAGCGGCCTTGCACTCGGCGTCTTCCTGATCGCGGTGGGCATGAGGATCGACCTTGGCGCACTTGCCGCTCAGTGGCCGTTGTTGCTTGCAGCGACGGTAACCCTCTTGCTGGTCAAGGCCGTTGTGACGGCCGGCCTGCTTCGTGCTTCGGGCGCGCGTCATGGGACGTCACTCGAGACGGGCGTGCTAATGGCGAGCCCATCCGAGACCAGCCTCATTGTCATCGCTGCGGCTGCCAGCGCCGGCTTGGTCCTGCAAACGACGGCCGAGTTTTGGACGATCGTTACAGCCCTTGGGCTCACGATCACTCCCCTTCTTGCGAAGATAGGCAGGCTGATTGCACGCCGCGTAGATCATGAGTCCGCCGTGGGGACGCAAGTGGCCGATGGCACTGGTCGAACAGTAATATTCGGCTTTGGTCGGGTCGGACAGATTGTTGCCGATATGCTGATCGTTCACAATAAACCCTATGTCGCGATCGAGAGCGACATCGACGCCGTCAAGGTGGCGCGGGTGGCCGATTACAAGATCGTCTTCGGCGACGTTGCCCGTCGTCAGTTCGTTGACCGGCTGAACCTGAACCAGGCAGCCGCGCTGGTTTTGACAATGAACGACCCCGTCCTCACCGTTCGCCTCACCAAACAACTGCGCGAATTGTATCCGGACCTGGTCATCGTCGCTCGTGCTCGGGACACCACTCAGGCGGCCGAACTCTACCGAGCAGGCGTGACCGATGCAGTTCCGGAAACCCTGGAATCATCGCTGCAACTGGCCGAGGCGGTGCTTGTCGACATCGGGCTGGCGATGGGCCCGGTGATCGCTAGCATACACGATAAGAGAAGCGGTTTGCGAACGGAGATCATGTCCGAAGGTCAATTCGCAAACACGTCCGAACCCGGGCACTTCCGTCGGCAGTTTGCCGAACGTTTTCGGAGACGCGGCGCCTAAGTGCATCCGGACCTTGGGGACCTTCCTTTGTAACGGCACGAACGAAGGAACTCTCGCTGGAGCGATGGACGACAAGGGGTTCGCGATCGGTTCGATTTGCGTGCGGAAGAGTGCGCCTTTATCGGCGCCAGCACGTTGTCGGGTTGATGTTCAAAGGGCGCATTGCGCCTCCCCCTAGAGGAAAGCACAATTATGGCCGGAACGGCGTTGGTAGTGGGCGCAAGCGGGATCGTTGGCAGCGCGACGGCGGACCGGCTGCTGAGCGAAGGCTGGGCGGTGCACGGCCTTGCCCGCCGCCCGACGGCGCAAGCCGGCATTCAGCCGGTCGCGGCCGATCTCCAGGACAAGGCCGCAACGGCGGCCGCGCTGGCCGATCTGCGGCCGGACGCGGTGTTCATCACCACTTGGCTTCGGCAGGACAGTGAGGCGGAGAATATCCGCGTCAATGCGGCCATGGTTCGCAACCTGCTCGATGGCCTGCAATCAGGTGGGAGCGCCCGGCACGTCGCCTTGGTAACCGGTCTCAAGCATTATCTCGGGCCGTTCGAAGCCTATGGCAAAGGCACGCTGCCGCAGACTCCCTTTCGCGAGGAACAGGGGCGGCTTGATGTCGAGAACTTCTATTATGCGCAGGAGGACGAAGTGTTCGCCGCTGCCGAGCGCGACGGCTTTTCGTGGAGCGTTCACCGCCCGCATACGGTGGTCGGCATGGCCGTCGGCAATGCGATGAACATGGGCACCACGCTGGCGGTCTACGCGACCATTTGCCGAGAGACCGGACGTGCTTTCCGGTTTCCGGGGTCCGCGGCTCAGTGGAACGGGCTTAGCGACATGACGGATGCGCGGCTGCTCGCCCGCCACTTGCTGTGGGCGGCGACCACGCCGGAGGCACGGAACGAGGCGTTCAACGTCGTCAATGGCGACGTCTTCCGCTGGAGCTGGATGTGGGGGCGGATCGCGCACTGGTTCGGCGTCGAACCTGCGGACTTCGACGGGTCGGTCGTGCCGCTGGAAACGCAGATGGCAGACGACGGCCCGTTGTGGCGGAGCATCGCCGAGCGGGAAGGGCTAATCGAACCCGACCTGACGCGTCTGTCGTCACCCTGGCACACCGATGCCGATCTAGGCCGCCCGATCGAGGTCGTCACGGACATGGGCAAGAGCCGGAAGCTTGGTTTCACCGCTTATCAAGCAACCGACGATGCGTTCTTCGATCTGTTCGCACGCTTGCGAACGGCAAGGATAATACCCTGAGCGACCGCCGCTTAGGCGGCGATGGCAGGTGCACCCGCGCGATGGAAGGATGAGGCACTGTGCTCGCAGCGTAGCGCCGGCAGTGCAGTGCTTGTCCCTGCGGACTTAGCGGCCATCATGCTGTAGCGCCCGGCAAGCTCGAAGTGGACAAGCCGAGAAGCCGAATCCGCTGCACTCCCGGCCAGATCGAGTGACGTCCGGACGCGATTGCAGAGATAGATCTGGTCCTGGTTCATGTCGGTAGCTCCTGGTCGAATGCGAGGTCGGGGGCAGTTGAGCGGTGGAGGGTGAACGGAGGGTTGCTATCCTCCCGCGATGGTTGGGGCGTTAGGTAGCGGGCCTTCCCAGCCTCCGCCCAAAGCAAGGAACAGGTTCACCAGATTATCGGATAGCTGCGCCTCGGATTGCGCCAGTTGCGCCTCTACCTCGGACAAGCGGCGTTCCGCTTCCAGCACGATCTGGAAGTCTTCCCGACCGGCCTGATAGCGCAGCCGGGCGATGCGAGCGGCTTGCTGGCCGCCGGCACGGGCGCGCCTCAGCGTTTCAACGCGGGTGCGCTCATTGGTGTAGCGCGTGAGCGAACTCTCGGTTTCCTGAAGCGCGTTCAGCCAGGTGCCGTCGAAATCGGCCAGCGCCGCGTCGGTCAAAGCCTGCGCCCCGGCAATGCGGGCGCGGGCCACCCGGCGATTGGGGAAGCTCCACGAAATCAGCGGCCCCAAGCTGTAGCGAAAGCCATCACCCGACACGAGATTGCCAAGCGACGCCGCCGTTGAACCGATCGAGCCGCCAAGGCTGATGCTGGGATAAAGCTCGGCGGTGGCAACGCCGATGCGCGCCGTGGCGGCCGCAAGGCGGCGCTCGGCCGCGCGGATGTCGGGACGTCGGCGAAGCAAGGTGGTGCCGTCGCCGATCGGGATCGGACGGCTGAGCGCGGGCGGGCTGACGCAATTGGCGACGACTGCTGGGAATTCCGCTGGCGGACGGCCAGTCAGCACCGACAAGCGGTACAGCGCCGTGCGACGATCGGACTCCAGCGTGGGCAATTGTGCCCGCGTTTGTTCGAGCAGCTGCGCGGCTTGGCCCGACTCGAGCGGGGTTCCGCGGCCGCCCTGCACTTGGCGGCGGGTCAGATCGAAGGTGCGCTGCTGCACCGCGACGCTACGACGCGCGACCTCCAGCTGGCTCCCTGCGGCGCAAGCGTCGGCATAAGCGCGCGTGGTTTCGGCAGCCACCGTAATGCGAGACAGGTCGAACGCGGCCTGGACGGCGCCGACGTCTGCACGTCCGGCTTCGACGCCCCGGCGGATGCGCCCGAACAGGTCGATCTGATAACCGACGTCCAGTCCGACATCGAACAGCTCGCTTGTGGTCGCGCCCCCGGGTGCACCGATCGCCGCGCCCGATTGGCGGGATGTGCTGGCGCTTCCGCCAACGGTCGTGCTCGGCAACTGATCGCCGCGGATCTCGCGAAGCGCTGCGCGGGACCGAGCAAGGTTGGCAGCAGCAACGCGAAGGTCGGTGTTGTTGGTCAGCGCTTCCCGCACGAGCCCGTCGAGGACGGGATCGGCGAACAGCGTCCACCAAGGCCCACTCGGCTGGTCGCCCGTGAAAGCCGGCGACGAGGCACCCACGAACGGCGCCTGGGCGGGAGCCCGCACCTCGGGCGAACTATAGTTCGGTCCAACCGTGGTGCAGGCGGCAAGCGCGAGGGCGCTTACAACCGGGGCAAGAAAGCGCTTCATTCCGCAGGCTCCGGAGCAAGGGGTGTTGGGGGCGACGCGACCCGCTTTGGCTTGCGGAATTTCGCCAAGCGGTCGCTCAATCCGCGGCTGAGCACGTAGAACAAGGGCGTGTAGATCAGCCCGAAGATCGTCACGCCGATCATGCCGAACACCACTGCGGTGCCCAGCGCCTGGCGCATCTCCGCGCCCGGACCGACCGCAATCGCCAGCGGGATAACGCCGAAGATGAAGGCGAAGCTGGTCATCAGGATCGGACGGAGGCGCGACCGCGCGGCCGTGACCGCCGCCTGCCAGCGGGTCTGCCCTTGCTCCTCGTCCTGCTTGGCGAACTCGACAATGAGGATGGCGTTCTTGGCGGCCAAAGCAACCAGCACGATCAATCCGACCTGTGTCAGGATGTTATTGTCCTGACCCCGCAGGTTCACGCCGACAAGCGCCGCCAGGATGCACATTGGCACGATCAGGATCACGGCCAAAGGTAGCGTGAGCGCCTCATATTGCGCCGCCAGCACCAGGAAGACGAACACCACGGCGAGCAGGAATATCAACGCGGCCGTATTGCCTGCCTGCTTCTGCTGAAGGGCAAGGCCCGTCCATTCGTAGCCGAAGCCTGCCGGCAGCGTCTTGACCGCCATTTGCTCCATTGCTTCCAGCGCGGCCCCCGACGAGACGCCCGGAGCAGCTTGCCCCTGAAGCTCGACCGCGGGGAACAGATTGTAGCGCACGACGCGCGAGGGTCCGCTCGCCGAGTTGAGCGTCGCAACCGAGGCCAAAGGCACCATGCCACCGCTGGCCGAACGAACCTGCAGCCGGCCGATATCGGCGATATCGTCGCGGGCGCTCGGCTCAGCCTGGGCGGTGACGCGAAGCGTGCGGCCGAACAGGTTGAAGTCGTTGATGTAGGCCGATCCAAGATAGGTACCGAGCGCCTCATACACCTGCGTCGGCTGGACCCCGAGCAGCTGCGCGCGGTCGCGGTCGACATCGGCGTCGATGCGCGGGCTGCCGGTGTTGAACAGGCTGAACACCTGCGTCACCTCCGGCGTGGTCATCGCCTGGCCCATCATTGCTCCGGCCTGACCTTCGAGAGCGCGGTAGTCGCCCGATCCGGACTTGTCCTGCAGCATCATGACGAAGCCGCTGCCATTGCCGAGCCCTGGGACTGCCGGCGGTGCGATGAAGAACACGTTGGCGCCGTCGATCACACCGGCGATCTTGCCGGTGAGTGCCTGCGACAAGGCATTCGCCTTCAACGCCGCATCCTTGCGGCTGGTGAACGGAGCCAAGCGCAGGAACATGGTGCCGGAGTTCGACGCCTGCGAGAAGCTGGCGCCATCGAGACCGGCAAAGGTCGCGCTGCCGA
The DNA here is from genome assembly GCA_964243335.1 of uncultured Sphingomicrobium sp. Lineage (GTDB taxonomy): Bacteria > Pseudomonadota > Alphaproteobacteria > Sphingomonadales > Sphingomonadaceae > Sphingomicrobium. Next base: position 311,798 of record CAXTED010000003.1, read on the forward strand.
TCACGCCTGGCGTGCCGGACGCAAGCTTCGTCGCCTGGTTCAGCACGGCCGTTGTGCGATCGAGCGAGGCGCCGGGCGGAAGCTGGACGACACCGATCAGGAAGCCCTGATCCTGTTCCGGGATAAAGCCGGTCGGCGTGGTCGTCAGCTGCCAGCCGGTAAGGCCGAGCAGTCCCGCGTAAAGCACGAGCATCAGCGTGGTGGTGCGGATCAGCCGCGCGGTGATTCGACCGTAACGGTCCGACAGCCACTCGAAGCCGGCATTGAACTTATTGGCGGCGAAGCGGAACGGACGCGTGATCGGCGACCCGCCGCTGGAAGGGATGTCCACATGCGGCTTGAGCAGCAATGCAGCCAAGGCCGGCGAGAGGGTCAGCGAAACGAACAGCGAGATCAGCGCCGCAGCCGAGATCGTCACGGCGAACTGACGGTAGAAGATGCCGGGGATGCCGGACACAAAGGCGGTTGGCACGAACACCGCAGCGAGGACCAGACCGATGGCGACGAGGGCGCCGGAGACCTCACGCATCGTTTCGTGGGCTGCCTCACGGGGGCTCATTCCGGCACGGATATGCTTGTCCACAGCCTCGACCACGACGATCGCGTCATCGACGACGATGCCGACGGCAAGAACCAGGGCGAATAGCGACAGTGAGTTGATCGAATAGCCAAGCGCGAGCTGGACCGCGAACGTGCCAACTAGCGCGATGGGAATGGCCAGGATCGGGATGATCGCGGCGCGCCACGTCTGGAGGAACACGACGACCACGAGAACAACGAGCAGGATCGCCTCGAGCAGGGTTTCCTGCACGGCGCTGACGGATTCCGCGACATAGTCCGTGGGGTTGTACGGGATCGAGTATTTGACGCCTGGGGGGAAGGTCGCCGAAGCGCTCTTCACCTCCGCAAGCACGGCCTCCGCGGCATCCAGAGCATTGGAGCCGGGCTGCTGGATGATGGCAAGCGCAATGCCGCGACTGCCGTTGAAGGCGGCGCGGATGCCGTAATCCTGGCTGCCGAGCTCGACGCGGGCAACGTCGCGTACGCGCGTTACAGCGCCGGTCGCGGCATCGGTCTTGATCACGACCTGGCCGAATTCCTCGGGGCTGGTCAGCCGGCCCTTCACCTCGACAGCTTGTTCGAACGCCGGATTGCCACCCTGGTTAGGGGGCGTTCCGACCGTACCACCGGCGACCTGAAGATTCTGGGTCCGAAGGGCCGCGACGATCTCGCCGGCCGTCAGATCGCGCGAAGCGGCGCGGTCCGGATCGATCCAGATCCGCATGGAATAATTGCCGCCGCCGAACACGTTGACGGCGCCAACGCCAGGGATGCGCAACAAGCGATCGCGCAGGCTCGTGGTTGCGTAATTGCCGATATAGTCGACATCGAGATTGGGGTCGTCGGAGGTCAAGGCGACAATCAGCAAGAAGCCCGACGACTGCTTGTTGACGGTCACGCCGACCTGCCGGACCTGGTCGGGCAAACGCGGCTCGGCCAACGAAACGCGGTTCTGGACCAGCACCTGCGCGGCATCCAGGTCGGTACCCGGACGGAAGTTGACGACAATGTTGGTCTGGCCCGACGACGTCGACGAAGAGGTCATGTCGAGCATATTCTCGACGCCGTTGATTTCCTGCTCGATCGGGGCTGCAACCGTTTGCGCCATGGTCTCGGCCGACGCACCGGCGAAGAACGCCTGCACGCTGATCGATGGCGGAGCGATCTCGGGGTATTGCGACAGCGGCAACTGCGGATAGGCGAACACGCCGATCAGCGTGATGAAGATCGAGATCACCGCGGCAAAGATCGGCCGTTCGATGAAGAATGCGGAGATGTTCATGCTAGCGGACCACGCCCGAGTTCACCGGAGACGCCGTTGATGACGGTGCCGAATAAATGGAGGTTTCGGGTGAGCCTTCGGGAGGGCCCAAGGCGGGCACGCGTCCGAGCTTGGGAATGACCTTCTCGCCCGGTCGTGCGCGCTGCAGCCCGCTGATGATGATGCGGTCGTTCGGCCCGATGCCGCTGCGCACGACGCGCAGATTGCCGGTCAGGGGACCAAGCACCACCGGCCGGGCGACCACGACACCCTTGGCATCGACCAGATAGACGACCTTGCGGGCGGCATCGGTCACCACGGCGGTGTCAGGGATAAGCATGGCGCGATATGGGTTCGAACCTGACATCTGCATCTGCCCGAACATGCCCGGCTTGATGAAATTGTCTGGGTTGGGAACGACGGCACGCCCGCGGATGGTGCCCGCTCCAGTGTTTACGCTGGTATCCACGAAGTCGAGACGTCCCGCGTGGATGTATGTTGGCTCGTCCTGCAGCTTGATGCGGACCGGCGTCCCGTTCGTCGCGCCCGCCCGCTGCCGCTGATACTTCAGCAGCAGCGCTTCGGATCCTTCGAACGCGAAGTAGATCGGGCTCGACGACACGATCCGGGTCAGAATCGTTTGGTCGGAGGTAACGCTGTTGCCCACATCGACCAGCCGCTCGGAAATGCGCCCGCTGATTGGAGCGGTCACCCGGGTGAACCCGACCGTGAGCTGCTGCGCCCGAACCGCGGCGCGAGCGGCGTTGACGTCCGCCTGGCCGGCGCGAACGCCGGCCTGCCGCTGCTCGACTTCCTCGCGGCTGGCCGCCTGCGAGGCGGCCAAGGTCTGCGAACGGGCGAGCTCCGTGCGGGCGTTGACCAGCGTTGCTTCTGCCCGCGCTAGTTGCGCCGCGCTCTGGTCCAGCGCGGCCTGAGCCGGACGCGCATCGATGGTGAAGAGGGTCTGCCCTGCCCGCACGAACGAGCCATCGGTGAAATTGACCGAGCGAAGGTAGCCGGTCACCCGAGGCTTCACCTCAACGCTTTGGACAGCCTCGAACCGGCCGACATATTCGTCCCAATCAACGACCTCCTGGACGAGCGGAGTCGCGACAGTGACCGGCATCGGGCCGGGAGGCGGAGGTGCCGCCTCCTCCGCACCGCAGCCAGCGAGAAGGAGCGGCAGGAGGCCGAGAGTGAGCAACTTCTTGTTCATGGTAGTGGCCCACTTTTGGCAAGATCAGGAGCGTCGAAGGTCCCCGGACAATCGGCGAGCGGCACGCATGTCAACGTCCGATGACGGCCAAATATGAGCCTGTTCATCCTCTGTCAACGGGTGATGACACAATAGTCAACAATCGTTGACGCGAAAAGGAAAGTTGCTAAGGCCATGTCGGTGTCTGCGCCCCTACCAGCCAACGACCCGTGCCCCGGGCGCGTCAAAAACGCCGCGGCCACCCGTGAGTCCATCCTGGCCGCAGCGCGAGAGCACTTCCTTTTGCGCAGCTATGACAATGTCGGGCTGCGAGAAATCGCCGGTTGCGCCGGCGTGGATGTGGCCTTGGTCAGCCGCTATTTCGGCAGCAAGGAAAAGCTGTTCGAAGAAGTGCTCGGCAAGTGCGAGGCGGATCTTGTCCCGCTCAAGATCGATGCAGACGATCTGCCCGACTTCATGACAAGCCTGTTCATGGATCAGGATCAGTCTGAGCACTGCCAGCATCTGGAGCGCATGCTGATCATCCTGCGCTCGGCTTCGTCTCCGGATGCCGGCAGAATCGTTCGGGAAGCGCTCGGCAAGGACATATTGGAGCCGCTCGCGGGGCGGCTCACCGGCGAAGACTCGCAGACGCGTGCCAGTCTGGCGATGGGGGTCCTGATGGGCGCCACGATCATGCGCAAGATCATGTCCGTAGGCCCGATGTGCACCAATAATTGCACCATCATCGAAGCGAAGCTCAAACAACTGTTCCGGGCAGCCCTCGCGCCCGCCGATTAGCGGCGGCTACCTCAGTCTAGGGGTTGGCTCCAGTTTTGCTAGCGAGCGGTAAACTGATCCCGAATGGCCACATGATCAACAAGCATGGGTTCGCACAACGCCAAGGCCAGCGGCCAAGTTGAAAGGCGTCGTCACCGACGCTGGCCCGCGCAAGTTCACGGATCGGCAGGTGAGCCGTTCCGGTAGCTAGGCCGGTTCTGGCGCCGGACGACGGATCCCGCCGCCAAGGAGCGGAAGCAATGCTGGTACCCAGCGCTCCGTCCCGGCCAGGAGGAACATCGGCACGGCCAGCCCCAAAACCATCAGCTGCAGCAAAACGGCCGCCTCAGGACCCGGAAGATGACGCGCCACTGCGGCAAGAACCAAGGCATGGAAGAGATAGATCGCCGTAGAACGCCGGCCAAGCGCCGCCAGCCATGGGATGGTTGGCATGGCAATGAACACACAAAGTAACGCCGGCAAGGCAGTGCGGTAACTAGGCACGTCCATGCCCTCCAACTGCAGGACTCGCAGACCGGCGATGAGGACAATAGCGGCAACGGCGAGCAGGCGCTCATTGGTGCTGATGGTACGCTCGGCGTACCATGATCGGGTCAACACGCCAGCCATGAAATAGGGCATCAGCCCAATCGCCTGGCCGATCGAGAACAAGCGGATCTGGGTGGCGCCGACCGCTTCCGCGATAGCCACAGCCAACAGAATGACGACACATCCTGCCGCCGATCGAAGCAGGCGTCCGACCCCAAGAGCCACCATGAGGAAGATCAGGAACAGAGCCTGTAGAAACCATAAGTGGAAGCTTGGGCGGCCAATCTCCGTGTACAACTCCCACCCAATGTTGGCGGTAGAAGCGGAGCCCGCAACCGCGTGAGCGACGACGGTGAGCAACGTAATGAATAGCAATGGGATCAGCAGGCGTTCAGCTTTTCGCCGGACGAAGTGGCCTCGGCCCGTCGTGCCCAGAGGCCGCATGGCGTAAACATAGCCGGACAGGAACGTGAACAAGGGCATGCGCAGGAATGCCAGGAATTCGTTCACCGATGTCATCGACTGGAGTTCGGTGGAATGCCGCAGCCGCACTTCCACGACTGCATGGAACAGCACCAGCAACAGGCAGGCGAGCCCCCGTAGGGTATCCAGACGCGCGGACGCGCTGTGCGCGAGCGGATCGCTACCCGGGAAATAAGCTCCGAGCACCGGCTGGTCCTTGGCAAAGCCCTGTTGTTCGGCGCGCATGGAAGGGAGACCAAGAATGAGAAGGATCCCCGAAGGAAGATGCGAGGGCAGCGGGAAAAGGCCGGAAAAGGGTTCTGGCGAACCTTGCGCGGCACTTCGAAGCGCCAACGGCGCGATCCGTGATCCGTTTAAGTAGCAAGCTTTAAGCCAAATTTCGCTTTGCCTCTAAGCGCTTATGCATAGCGCAGCAATAACCAATCCTTGTTGGCTGGTGATTGCCCGAATAAACAGGGCCTTCGCTCTCGGGTCAGGCGGAGTGCAAGAGTGTGCTCGACACGGCCGTTCACAGGCTTCGTTGTCGGCCCGCCATCCGGGAGTAATATTAGTCGCCCGCGCCTGGGTCGGCGCTGAAATGCTCTTCGAACTTGCCTTCGACACCCTTGAAGCTGTCGGCGTCGGCGGGGCTGTCTTTCTTGCGGGTGATGTTGGGCCATTGGGCGGAGAAGGTGGTGTTGAGCTCCAGCCACTTCTCATTGCCGCTTTCGGTGTCGGGCAGGATCGCCTCGGCCGGGCATTCCGGCTCGCACACGCCGCAATCGATGCACTCATTGGGGTTGATGACGAGCATATTCTCGCCTTCGTAGAAGCAGTCCACCGGGCAGACCTCCACGCAGTCCATATATTTGCAACGGATGCAGGCGTCGGTGACGACGTAGGTCATGAGGTGGTCGCTCCTGTTTCTGCCGCCCGCGCTAGGTCGGAAGGGGGGCGCTCGTCAACGCCCGGACGTTCCGCAAGCTCCTCGTAGCAAGCGCGCGCCTCGGCCGGAGGGCCGCGGCGAGTGGGAAGGGACAGCACGCGGAGTACGCGAACTTCGCCGCGAAGGGGGAGGGCGATGACGCTGCCGACGCGAACCGGATCGCTGACCTTGTCGGCGCGCCGGCCATCGATGCGGGTGCGGCCCTGTTCGACCAGCGCCTGCGCCTGGGTCCGGCTTTTGGTGAGGCGGATGCAGCAGAGAAATTTGTCGATGCGCATGGGCTAGAGCGTCGTCACCCCTTGAGACCCGCGAGCGCGGCGAAGGCATTGCCGGGTCGAGCAGTTTGGGCGGGGGCCGGGCGGACGGGCTTCTGACCGCGCCAGGCCCAGCCGCCTTCGCCCGCGCTGCGAAAGCCCACTTCGGCCATCAGGCGCTCGAGCACGGCTTCGGGAAGGCCCAGGGACGTGGCGAATGCGCGGTCGACCGGGTCGACTCCCTGGCTTGAAGCACCAGCTTGGCGGACCTTGTGGGCATGAGCGGCCAGGCGATCCGCGAGGTCGACGCGGAGCCACTGGTCGCCGAACCGCCGGTAGGCGAGCGCCGCGCCGCGCGGGTCGGCATCGGCAAGGAGGGTGGCGGCGCCGGGCGGGGGCATGACGGGAAGCGGCTTGCTGGTGCGAACGGCCAGCAGCACCGCGCGCCATCGCTGGGCCTCGGGCTTGAGCAGGCCGGGCGCGAACAGATCCAGCGCACCAAGGCGAACGCGGAGGCGGTAGAGGGCAGCGCGGCCGGCTTTATCGAGCTGCGCGATCGGGTCGGCGACAACACGGCGCGGGAGCACGCCGCCGGCATCGGCGAGCATGGCCGTGAGCGCGCGCACGGCTGGCGGGTTGGCGCGGTCGGTGGAAGCGGCGGCAATACGCACGAGGTCGCCGCAATGACGGCTGATGCTCGCCGCAATCCACTGTTCGAGGCGCTGGCGAAGAGCCTCGCGGCGCGGCGCGGAAAGGCGGTCAAGCGCCCGGGACAGACGCAGGCCGGGCTCGGCCAGGCTTCGGCCGGGGAGCAGGCGGGCGACGCGGTGGCCGTCGGCGAGGATTGCGGGTTCGGTGCCGGGGTGGGCAAGCAAGGCGAAGCGGTCATCGGGCGCCTTGACGAGATCGTCGGCGCGGCCATCGAGCACATGGCCCAAGCGGCGCTCGGCGGCGGCCAGGAGCAGGCGCTTGTCGGCCAGGCGGGCGGATGGATCGACGCGGAAGTCGAAGCCGGCGAGGTGGCCGATCGGCTCGGGGCCGACACTGACTTCGCCATCGGCGGCGACGGTGACCGGCAGCGCGTCGGCGCCGCGAGCTCCGATGTCGCGGACGAGAACGGCCGTGCGGCGATCGACGAAGCGCTGGGTGAGGCGTTCGTGAAGGGCGTCGGACAGACGCGATTCAACATCGCGGGTGCGGGCGGCGGCACGGGCTGGGTCGGCCAACCAGTCGGCACGGTGGGCGATATAGGCCCAGCTGCGCACCCCGGCGAGGCGGTCGGCCAGCGCTTCGATATCGCCGGCGACATTGTCGAGACGGCTGACTTCGGCATTGAACCAGTCAGGCGCGATGTGGCCGCCATCGACGATGTAGTTGAACACGCGGCGTACGGTGCGGGCGTGATGCATCGGGCCGACCTTGCGGAAATCGGGCAGCCCGCATGCCGCCCACAAGCGGCGCGCCTGGACGCCGCGCCGAGCGAACACGGCCGGGTCCTCCGCCATCAGCTTGAGCACGGCGAGGTCGATCGCCAGCGGGGCCGAGCGCAGGATCGGATCGACGGATTTCTCTTCCAGGCTGAGGATCAGGGCACCGACGCTGTCGAAATCGAGGTCGGCCGATCGCCAGTAGAGGTGATCCAGCGGGCGGAAGCGATGCTCCTCGATCGCATGCACTTCCTCATCGGCGAACGCAGGCCCTTCGTCGCCGCCGAGGCCCAGCGTGCCGAAAGTGCCGTCGCGCTGGTGCCGACCGGCGCGCCCGGCAATCTGCGCCATCTCGGAAATGGTCAGCCGGCGGTTGCGGCGGCCGTCGAACTTGTCGAGGCCGGCGAAGGCGACGTGCGACACATCCATGTTGAGGCCCATGCCGACGGCGTCGGTGGCGACCAGATAATCGACCTCGCCGCGTTGGAACATGGCGACCTGGGCGTTGCGGGTGGCGGGGCTCAAGGCGCCCATCACCACTGCCGAGCCACCCTTGAAGCGGCGCAGCATCTCGGCCAGCGCGTAGACCTGCTCGGCGGAGAAAGCGACGATGCACGAGCGGGGCGGCAGGCGGGCAAGCTTGACCGCACCGGCGTAGCTGAGTGTCGAGAAGCGCGGTCGAGTGACGATCTCGGCGTCTGGAATAAGCTGCCGGATCATCGGTTTTAGCGTCGCCGAACCGAGGATCAGCGTTTCCTCCCGGCCTCGGGCGCGGAGCAGGCGGTCGGTGAAGACGTGGCCGCGTTCCGGATCCACGCCGAGCTGTGCTTCGTCGACGGCGCAGAAGGCGAATTCCTGCGTGGTCGGCATCGATTCCACCGTCGACAGCCAGTAGCGCGCGGTGGGGGGCACGATGCGCTCTTCGCCGGTGATCAGGGCAACATGGCTCTCACCCTTCAGCTTGACCACGCGGTCGTAGACTTCGCGGGCAAGGAGTCGGAGCGGGAAGCCGATAACGCCGCTCGAATGGGCGCACATCCGCTCGATCGCGAGATGGGTCTTGCCGGTATTGGTGGGTCCGAGAATTGCCCGGACCGAAGTGTCACCGCGGCTGGCCATGTGGGAAGATGGGGGCAGGCCGGGGGAAAGTGCAAGAGTTTTGAGGGAAGTAGTGCATTGTTGCCGCTCACCCGCCCGCTCATCCTGAGGAAGGACTGAGCGAAGCGTAGCGAAGTCGAAGGCCTGTCTCGAAGGAGCGTTCTGCTCACGCAACCGGTCCTTCGAGACGCGCCTTCGACAGGCGTTGCCTGCTCAGTCGCTCCTCAGGATGAGCGGGTGGGCGTGGGGGCACCCGCCCGCTCGTTGACGGGGTGTTAACCGTGATCGGCGACAGGGAAGAGGTGATCGAAGGACCATCCTTGCGCCTGGGCTTTGCCGGGGGCGGCGCGCAGGCGTTGCGGGGGCCGGCGTTCGGGGTGCGTGCGGCGCCGGTTGTGCGCAAGAAGCTCGATCTGCGCGTGGATTTGGGGCGCGACCTGTTCAGTGCCGATTGGTGGCGTGGGCTGGCGACCTTGCTGGCCTTGTGCACGGGGGTTGCCCTGCTCGCGCCCGACCTGGGGCCGCTGCCGGGCGGACGGCCGGTGCCGCTGGGCGAGGCGGAGGCGGTGCAGTGGCAGGCGGTCGGGATCGCGCCGCTGAGCGCGGGGTCCGCTACCGGGCTGCCAATGGCGGAAACGTCGCTGGTGGAGCCGCTAGCGAGCGTGCCGACGCGGACCAGCGTGGATTTGTTTGCGACCTTGGGCGCGGGGGATGATCTGGCGGCCCTGCTCCGGCGCAGTGGAACCGGTGGCGGCGACGCGGCGATGGCCTCTGGGCTAATCGCGAGCGCGGCGCCGAAACTTGCCCCCGGAACCAGCCTGTCGCTGACCTTGGGCGAAAGCCGCGGCGATGGTACCCGGCCACTGGAGCGGTTGGCGTTGCGGGCCGGTTTGGGGCTGCGGCTGCGGGTCGAGCGCACCGGCGGAACGCTGCAATTAGTTCGGGTGCCGGTCACGGTAGACTCGACGCCGCTGCGATTGCGCGGGCGTGTCGGCGATGGTTTGTACTGGTCGCTCCGCGCGGCGGGCGTGTCGCCAGCGGCGGCGGGTGAATATTTGCGGGCGCTGGCGACCCGGATCGAGGTCGGCAGCGCGATCATGCCCAACGACCGCTTCGACCTGGTGGTCGCGCATCAGCGGGCCGAAACCGGCGAAAGCGTCGAGGGCGCCTTGCTTTATGCCGGGCTGGAACGGACCGGCGGCAATAATTTGCAGATGATGCGCTGGCCGGTCGGCGGGCAGATACGGTGGACCGAGGCCAGCGGCTTTGCGCGGTCCAGTGGCGGCGGCATGGTGTGGCCGGTGCAGGCGCGGATCACGTCGACGTTCGGCATGCGATACCATCCGATCCTGCACTTCGCGCGGATGCACCGCGGAATGGATTTCGGCGCCCACTGGGGTCAGCCTATTGTCGCCTCGGCGGATGGCCAGGTAATCCGTGCCGGCTGGAGCGGCGGTTATGGCAATCAGGTGCGCGTGGCCCATGCCGGCGGGCTGGTGACCAGCTACAGTCACATGAGCCGGATCGTTGCCGGGCCCGGCAGCATCGTGCGGCAGGGGCAGCTGATCGGCTATGTCGGCAGCACCGGGCTCTCGACCGGGCCGCATTTGCACTACGAAGTGCTTCGCAACGGCGTGGCGGTGAACCCGATGGGCGTGCGCTTCGGCGCGCCGACGATGCAGATCGACGGGCAGGCGCTGGCGGCGTTCCGCGCGAAGATGAGGACGCTGCTCGGCGGCTAGGCGTTGCCGACCGGCAGGCCGAGGATGTCGGCGACGACCCGATCCACGCTGTCCGACACGAAGTAGAGCGGCTGCATCGCATCGTGCCGGTAGGGGGTGGTGGCGGCTTCCGCGACCGTGAAACGCGGGCGGCCAAGCGCGGGGTCTTCCAGGCTAATCCTTGCCTCGCCGAAGCTAGAGGCGAGTCCGGCGCCCAGGATGCGCAGCTCGCCGTTTTCCTTGGCAAGGCCGAACTCGACCGTGTGCCAGTAGAGCCGCGCGACCGTCTCGCCGCGCCCGGCAGCGATCGCAGCGATGCCCACCTCGCCGACATGCGCCATCGCCGCGGCCATGCCTGGGTGCGCGAGCATGGGGACATGGCCGAAGATGTCGTGAAAGCAGTCGGGCTCCTCGAGATAGTCGAGCTGCGCACGGGTGCGAATGAAATTGCCGACAGGGAAGATGCGGTCGGCCAGCATGGCGAAAAAGGCGAGATCCGGAACCAGGCCGGGCACCGCGACGGCGCGCCAGCCGGTGCGCGGGTGAAGCCTCGCGTTGAGGCGGGCGAGGTTGGGAATGCCGGGCGCATCAAGGTCGAGTAAGTCGAGGCCATCCAGGAACGGCGTTACGATCCGGCCCTGCAGCAACTCGGTCTGGCGGGCGTAGAGCAGGTCCCACACGGCATGGTCCTCGTCGGTAAAAGCTGACCAGCCCTGGTCGACCACGAACGACGGCCATGCGGGGGCGTCGGGCGGCGTCCGGTCGAGAGTGTCATCGCGAAACATCGGTCATTCTCCACAAACAAAAAGCCCCGCCGGACCAGTAGGTCGGGCGGGGCGGTGAAACCGGTCTTGGTGAAAAGACGCGCTTAGCCGATCCCCGGGCAGGGATAATAGCTGACGAGAAGGGCGGACATGCGGATCATCGACACGGTGTATCGCGGGTTTCGCGTGAACGCCAGATGATCAGGCAAAGTCGGCAGCGATGCGGTCGATCGCCTCGGCCAAGGCGATGTCGCGCGGGGTGACACCGCCAGCGTCATGGCTGGTGAGGCGGAAGTCGACGCGGTTCCAGACGCTGGTGAACTCGGGATGGTGGTCGACGCTTTCAGCATGCGCTGCGACCCGCGTTAGAAAGGCGAACGCCTGCGCGAAGTCGGTAAAGCGGAACGTGCGGGTAAGCGCGCTGCAGTCGTCGGTCCATGTGGCGGGTGAGGTCATGCCTTGGAGTGTGGCTGGGTGAACGGCGAATTGGAAGAGAGTGTCCGACTTCGACCAATTGCCGACATTTGCCGCCGAGCTTGAAGCGTTTCAGACGACTGACTCCCTACCGGCGTTTCCGAACCTCCGGACCAGCAAGGCGAGACCTAGCACGACGGCGCAGGGCAGCAAGGCATCCAGCCAGGGATCCAACTTCCCCCACACGCGCAGGTCGAAGCCGCCCCACCAAGGCATGTTGGCGCGGCGGCCCGATCCGAACAGTTCGATCCAGCGATATTCGGCTTGGGTGAGTTCGCGTGACAGCGACCAGGCACAGGCGGCGGCCGAGCCCGCAGCCCAGTTGCGCAGCGACAAAGCCAGCGGCACCTGGATCAGGAGGGCGATGACGATATGTTCCACTGGTGCGCCCCGGTCCTTCGCTACGCCAGCTGCGCGGCTACTCGGTCTCTACTCAGATGAGCGGAGATGATGAATAGACGCTTCGCAGGTTACCTCCGCGTAAGGCCGTGTGCCGAGGAGGGCTTACCGCCCGTGGCCGCGCCAGCGTTTGATCGTGCGAGCGATGATCTCTACTTCGCCGCCGGTCTCGCGCCATAGTTCGGCGAAGCTTGGGTCGGACGAGGCAGGGCGCTTTTCGGGTTCGAGATCGTCGAAGCGGACGCGGATGGGGATGGCGACGCCTTCGCCGCAAACGATGCATTCGCGGTTGCGGAGCGCCGGAATGGCGTCGAGGAAACCGCGCGCGCCTTCGGGCATGGCGGCGCGAACGCAGGCCTGGTCTCGATCATTGTTGAGGCGCATGGCGATGATCGTGCCGCACTGCGACAGCACGCCTTCGGCAAGATCCGACGGCCGCTGCGTGATGAGGCCAAGCGACACGCCATATTTGCGGCCTTCCTTGGCGATGCGCTCGAGGATCTTGCGGACGGCCTGGCCCGACGCATTCTCGTCCTTGGGGACGTAGCGGTGGGCTTCCTCGCACACCAACAGGATCGGCCGGCGCGCCTCCGTGCGCGACCAGATGCCGTAATCGAACACCATCCGCGCAAGCACCGAGACGACCACGCTGGTGATGTCGGAAGGCACGCCCGACACGTCGACGATCGAGATCGGACGGCCGTTGGCGGGAAGCCGGAACAGCTTGGCGATGAAGGCGCCCATAGTGTCGGTGACCATCATTCCCGAGAAGATGAATGAGTAGCGCGGATCGGCCTTTAGCTCGTCGAGCTTGGTCTTGAGCCGCTGGTACGGCGCGGTGTCGCCGGCGCGGTCGAGCTTGCCCATTTCGTTGACGAGGATGTTGTTGAGGTCGGTCAGCAGATACGGAATTGGCGAGTCGACGGTGACCTTGCCCATGGTCTCGGCGGCCTTGGTCCGCATACGCGCGGCGAGCAGGCACTTGGCGAGGATGTCGGCATCGCGCTGGCGATCGGCGCCGTCGGTGGTCAGCAGGACCTCGCAATGCTCCTCGAAGTTGAGCAGCCAATAGGGCAGGTTGAGATTGTCGACGTTGAACAGCTCGCCGCAGCCCTTGAATGCGGCCGAATATTCGCCGTGGGGATCGATCATGACGATATGACCCTCCGGAGAGAGTTGCGAGATGCGGTGCAGGATCAGCGCGACCGACGTCGACTTGCCGGTGCCGGTGGAGCCCAAGATGGCGAAATGCTTCGACAACATCGGGTCGACGTACAGGGCGCCGCGAATGTCGTCGGTCGGGTAGACGGTGCCAATCTCGATGTGTGCCGAATCGCTTGCCGCGAAGATAGAGCGCATGTCTTCGGTGCTGACCGGGTGCACGGCGCAGCCCGGGATCGGATAGCGGGTGACGCCGCGGCGGAAGGCCGACATGCCGCCGGCGCTGTCCCGCGTGCCCTCACCAAGAAAGTCGATGGCGGCCAGAACGGTGCCTTCATCGCCGGCCTTCATGGTGCGGACGTTGGCAATCAGCCAGCTTGAGCCGACCGCCATCTTGACCTGGCTCCCGACCTGCCCGGACATGGCGATCGAAGGGTCGGAGTGCGATTGCAGGGACAAAAGCCGCTCGGTCGCCATGCGGATCTGCGAGCCGGATCCGGCGATGTCGAGGACTTGGCCGATCGGCGGCAATTGCTCGCGCGCCACCGGAACATGGCCGCCGGTGACTCCGTCGTCGGTGTAGCTGGAGAGCTCGTCGAGGAACTGCTTCAGGCTGACATTGTCGGACATACGTGCGGGCACCCTTGATTAGATCTCGTCTCAGGGAGGCGGACTAACGCGGACGCGGTTAAGATTTCGCTTAGGAGCCGCGGCGCCGGAACAGGGCGGCGGCGGCCCAGCCGAGGCCGAGCGAGAGCAGCACGGCGGCCAGGCCGTAGAAGAGGGCATAGCGGCGGGCGGCGAGAGCGACGCCGCGTTCGAAGCCCGATTTGTCGACGACGATGTCCCGCGTGGCGGCGGCGAGCACACGGCCGCGGTCGATCAGGAATGTCTCGGCGGTGTAGGTGCCGACCGGGACCTGGCTAGGGATGGAGATGCGTGCACGATAGAGCACGCCTTCGCTGATCTCCACGCCTTTGGGGTTTTCGGCATAGAGGCCCTGGCGCCGGCGGAGGTCGAGGAGGCCGGCTTCAAAGCGGCGCTCCTTTTCGGGTAGCGCGCCGCCGCCGGGGGAAAGTTGGAGGTTCTGAAGGCCAAGTTCGTAGATGGCGGCGGTGCGTTCATCGACCAGATCCGCGATCGGCGCCGACGAGGCAACGGCGTAGAAGCCGGGAGCGGAGCGGAAGCGATTGCGGTCGGCATTCATCCAGATGCCGGCGATCTTTTGCTTTTCGCGCACGATGATCGGCTGCGACGGCCCCTTAAGGACGACCACGACGTGCGCCGGCCGGCGGGGAACGCGCCCGCCGGGGTAGAGGATTGCGCCGAACAGCAGCAATTGCGCGCCGGTGAAGCTGTAGCGGATCTCGACGGCACGCGACGAGATGTCGGGCACCAGGCGCGGGCCGGCCTGGGCGGTGAGCAATGGCGTCGCCAGCAGCAGGAGGATCGCGGTGCGGCGCACTTCAGAGATATTCGATCGAGTAGATCTCGTCCGGCCGCCAGGCGAGGCCAAGGCCGACCCGGGTGGCAACGAGCAGGATGATCACGCCGAGGCTGAGGCGGAGGAGATCGGGTTTGAGCTGGGTGCTCAGGCGGGCGCCTACCTGTGCGCCGATGACGCCGCCCACCAGCAGAAGCGCGGCGAGCACGATGTCTATCGAGTGGGTGGTGAGCGCGTGGATCATGGTCGTGGCGGCGCTGACCACCAGGATCATGAGCAAGCTCGTGCCGACGACCACGCGCGCGGCCATGCCGAGTATGTAGATCATGGCAGGCACAAGGATGAAGCCGCCGCCGACGCCGAGCAGAACGGTCATGATGCCGGCCAGGAAGCCGAGCGCCATGGGAGCGATCGGCGAGAGATAGAGGCCGGATTCGCGGAATCGCCAGCGATAGGGGAGCGCGGCGACCAAGCGGTTGTGGCGCGGGCGGGGCGCGGCGGCTGGATCGACCTTGAGCCAGCCAAGCGCCAGAGCGGCATCGCGGAGCATCAATATGCCGATGCTTCCGAGCAGCAAGACGTAGAGGATGGCGATGACCGTATCGATCTGCCCGCTTGCCTGGAGCAGACGGAAAATGCCGGCGCCGGTGAGGCTGCCGAATAGGCCGCCAAAGATCATCACTCCGCCCATGCGAACGTCGACCCCGCCGCGGCGCATGTGGGCGAGCACGCCGGAGACGCTGGCACCGGTCAGCTGAGTGGTGGCCGACGCGACGGCAACCGTGGGGGGAATGCCGTAGAAGATTAGCAAAGGCGTAGTTAGAAAGCCGCCGCCGACGCCGAACAGCCCGGACAGCACCCCGACCAGCCCGCCAAGCACGATCATCAGCAGCGCGTTGACCGACATGCCGGCAATCGGAAGGTAGATGTCCATGCGGGCTGAGGAGGTAGCGCGGATGGGCGGTGGGGGCAAAGGGGAGTGTGGGGGTGTGGATTGATCCGGTGGCCGCACCTCACCAGCCCCGCTCATCCTGAGGAAGGACTGAGCGAAGCGTTAGCGAAGTCGAAGGCCTGTCTCGAAGGAGGGTTCGACGCGTGAGCCGGTCCTTCGAGACGCGCCTTCGACAGGCTTCGCCTGCTCAGTCGCTCCTCAGGATGAGCGGGTCTCGGGGGACGGAATCAAGAGGATGAATCAGCTCTAGAAATCCCCAGCCAAGGTCAGCGCCGGGCCGCTCCCCGGTCTTGCATTGCCGAGCAATTGCCAGCGGTAGTCGATGTGCGCTTTTACCTTGGGGAACAGGCGCATCGATACGCGGGGGCCGATGTCGAGGCGGGAGAGGCCGGGCTGGATGCCGCCCCACGCGCCGGCGCCGAGGGCGAAGCGGGTGAGGAAGGGGCGGGTAAAGGCGAAGCCACCGTCGGCGAACATGTCGCGGGCCGTGATACCGACCACGCCGGCCTGGGCATAGCCTTCCAGCGTGAAGTTCATCGGCATGAGTTGGCCGTAGACGCCGCCCTCGGCCAGCAGGGCGAAGTCGCTGCGGCCGCCGCCCTTGCCGAGCCGCTGACGCCGCTCAGCGATGAGGCGAACGGGGACCTTGAGGAGCGGCTGCCAACTGATCCCGAAAGCACCCTCGCCCGCGACCTTCTGCTGATCCACCGGCGCCGAGAAGCGGGCATTGAGGGCGAGCGCTGGGCTGAGGTGATAGGTGACGCGCATGCCGGCCTGGCTGCCGCCGAGGACGCCTCCGCTGGCCAGCGACTGCGGGGCGGTGCCGACGGTGACGGCGGCGAGCGGATCGGGCTGTCGCATCAGGGCCCAGCTGCTCACCGACCAGCGGTCGGGGCCAATGCGCGGCGGCTTCATCGTGGGGGTGCTGGTAGGGACGCCGGGGGCATCGCCGAACAGCGCGCCGCCGCGGGCGCGGGTGCGCAGATTGGGGGCGAGAGAGGCATATTCGCGGCCATCATACTCGACTTCGGCTGGCTCGGGTGCCCAGGTCGGGGGCGGTGCATAGGCTCGCTGGTAAGCGGCTGGCGCGCCGCCGCGATCGGCCGGGTAGGGGACGTAGACAATCGTTGGCCGAATGAGTTGCTGGTGGACGGATGGTGCCGGTGCGTCGCTCGGGGGCGCATAATAGCCAGCTGGGTAAGCAGGATAGGGAGTAGGCGGAAGTCCATATCCGGGCGGGTAGTTGCCGGCATAGGCTGGCGCGCTGGGCATCGGGAGTCCGCCTGGATCGAGCATCGGGGTGGCGAGCGGGGGGACCAGCATCGGCGCCAAGGGTGCGGGCACGAACGCGGCGGTGGCGGCTCGGACGGCGACCCAGGTGACGATTGCGCCGCCCAGGAAGGTAAGGGGAGCACTCATGCGGCGCGGACTCCTGGGGCGGTTTGCGTGGGGAAAACATGAGCGGTCTTGTCCCAATGCCTGGGGCCGCCCGCGAAGTGGATCGCCAGCGCGCGCCGAGCAGCGAGAATGGCGATGAGATTTCCGGCCAGGACGCGGGGAATGGCCGCCAGCCCTTCGCGCCAGCCATAATCTGAAGCGGTGAAGCCCGCGCGCATGCCGATCCGCCAGATCAGCAAGATCGCATTGATCCGTAGCAGTGCCAGCAGCGCCGGGGAGGGATCGTGCGGCGGCGGTGCGCCAAGCTGCCCCGCGATCCAGAACTGACCCCACAGCAAGGCGGCAAGATAGCCGGCGGCCATCAGCACCGCCGCTAGAGGTCCGCGGCGGTCGCGCATGCGGAACCAGCGCTCACCCCAGCTGCCGCCCCAGCCGATGCGATCCCAGCCGGACAGCGCAATGCCCCCGAGCCAGCGCGCTTTCTGGCGCACGGCGGTGTGCACCGTGGATGGAAAATGGCCGCGGCTGGCGACGACGGCGGACTGGCCGAGCACTTCGGGCAGGCGAACGAACATCGTGCGCTCGCCGAGCGCGCCGATGGCCAGACCAGCCTCATAATCCTCGGTCATGCTGCCGCCGGCGAACGGCTTGCCGTCGTGGAGGGCGGCCAGACGGGTGAGGGCGTCGCGGCCGAGCGCGCAGCCGACTCCGGCGAGCGGGATGGACGCGCCAACCGCCTCGCGCACGACCAGATCCTTGCCGTGACTCTCGGCGAATTCGTCGCAATAATGGCCGCCGATCCAGGGGCTCGCCGGGTCGATCAGGGGCACCACCGGCAATTGCACGACGGCGGCGCGCTCGATGAGCCGGTCGAACAATCGGAGTTCGGCGGGGTGAACCAGATCCTCGGCATCGTGGAGGACGACGGCCTTGGCGCGGATTCTGCGTGACGCCTTCAGCCGGACCAAAGCGTCGTACAGGTGGTTGAGACAATCGGCCTTGCTGGTGGGGCCATCGGCCGGCACGCAGACGGGGACCACGCGAGGATCGGCCACCTGCGCGATGGCCGCGGCCGTTGCGAGGTCGTTGCGATAATGACCGACCAGCAGGGTGTAATTGCGGTAATCGAAGCGCGCGAGGGCGGCGCGCAGCATGGCTCCGATCACGGCCGCTTCGTCCCAGGCGGGCACGAAGACCACCATCCAGCCGGGCGGCTGCGGCTGTCTTGCATCGCTCAGGGAAGACAGATCGGCGCGGGGGTGACGGCGGTAGACGGTCACGCGGCGCCAGGCGCGGCGGGTGAAATAGACGAGGTCGACAGCCAGATCGTCGAGCGAGAACAATAGAAAGCCGACGGCAGCGAACAAGGCGAGTTCGCCGGCAATCCCCTGCAGCAGGTCGGCGATATTCATGGACGCAATCGGGTTGGCGCGATGGGCATGGGAACGCTGGGCATGGCCATACTCACAAGGAAGGCGTTGCACCGAGCAGGGAGATGAATGTCATAACGGACCCGTTCCAGCAAGCAGGCTTTGCTTATCCGCGGAAAGGTGCTTCGTTTCGGACCATGCGCTGTCTGTTCGCCTTGCTGATGATCGGCCTTGCCGTGCCTGCAATTGCGGCCGGACGGATCGTGTTTGCGGGACCCGCTTGGGCGGCGGTGGACCGGGGGCCGAACTGCGCCGCAATCGGCCGGTCCGAGCTTGCGGCACCGACGGGCTGGGATCAGGCGCGGGCCAGCGTCAGTTTCGACCGGAACCGGCCGGGGCGGCGCGGCGAAGTGCACTTCCGGCTGAGCCGGCCGGCCGGCGGCGGCGCTCAGGCGATGCTGACGGTCGGAGGCGAGCAGTTCCTGCTGCTGACGCGCGGACCGGACGCGTGGAGCCGGGGTCCTGCGCAGGACATGGCGATCATTGCGGCCATTCGCCGGGCGGGGGACATGCGGGTGGCATTTCGCGATCCGGCGGTGCGGCGGTTCACCGACCGCTATCTGCTGGGCGGAGCGCCGACGGCGATCGACGCGGCGGCAGCGGCCTGCGCCGGCTGACTGGAAATCTGCCGCAATTGCCGCTACATGGAGGTTTCCCATGAGCGCTGACACTTCCCTGATGCCGATTCCCGGCCCGATCGACCCTGTGCCCGTCCCCCGGGCACCCGCAGCCCTGCGTGCCGACGGGCGAATCGATTTGGTCGGGCTATCGCGCGACGCCATGCGCGAGGCGCTGATGGCTGGCGGGCTGGACCTGAAGGCGGCCAAGCTGCGCTCCAAGCAGATTTGGCACTGGATTTATAACCGCGGCGTGACCGATTTCGGGCTGATGACCGACATCGCCAAGACGCAGCAGCCGTGGCTGACCGAGCGCTTCTTGATTAGCCGCCCGGCGGTGGTCGAGGCGCAGGTGTCGTCGGACGGCACGCGCAAATGGCTGCTCCAGACGCACGACGGCCATGATTATGAGATGGTGTTCATCCCCGACGCGGATCGCGGCACATTGTGCGTGTCGAGCCAGGTCGGCTGCACGCTCAACTGCCGCTTCTGCCACACCGGCACCATGCGGCTAGTGCGCAACCTTGAGCCGCACGAGATCGTCGGCCAGGTCATGCTGGCGCGGGACTCGCTGGGCGAATGGCCGAGCCAGCCGGAAGGCCGCATGCTGACCAATATCGTGATGATGGGCATGGGCGAGCCTTTGTATAATTTCGACAATGTTCGTGACGCGCTCAAGATCGTGATGGACGGTGACGGCCTCGGCCTGAGCAAGCGGCGGATCACGCTGTCGACGTCCGGCGTGGTGCCGATGATGGCGCGCGCTGGGGCCGAGATCGGGGTCAATCTGGCGGTGTCGCTGCACGCCGTGACCAAGGAAGTGCGCGACGAAATCGTGCCGATCAACCGCAAGTACGGCATCGAGCAATTGCTGCAGGCGTGCGCGGACTATCCGGGCGCCAACAATGCGCGGCGGATCACGTTCGAGTATGTCATGCTCAAGGACAAGAACGACAGTGACGCCGATGCGCGCGAGCTGGTGCGCCTGATCCGGCACTACGATCTGCCGGCCAAGGTCAATTTGATCCCGTTCAATCCGTGGCCGGGCGCGGAGTACGAATGCTCCACGCCCGAGCGCATCCGCGCGTTCAGCAACATCGTGTTCGAAGGCGGGATCTCCGCGCCCGTGCGCACGCCGCGCGGCCGCGATATCGATGCCGCTTGCGGGCAACTGCGAACCAGCGCGGAGAAGAAGCGCCGGAGCGAAGTCGACGCCGAGGCTGCCGCTTAGCTGCAGGAGCGATGAGGTAATCTCCGCCGTCTACCTGGAGTTACCAAGAGATATAGGTTGCTGACAGCAACTCCACCCTTTCATTTCGCTGACGCATCCAGTTCTGTCTCGTTCACCGACGCGGTTTCATAAGCAGATTATTGGACGGCCAGAGTCGGTCGTCACAGCTGAAGGAATTGCACATGCGCAAGATGATATTGTTGAGCCTGTTGGCGGCAGTAGCCCTTCCCTCCGCCGCTACGGCGCAGTCGCGCGGCGAAATCCGTCGTGACCGTCAGGAAGTGCGCGAGCAGCGCGAGGAGCTTCGTGACGCCCGCGCTCGCGGTGATCGCCGCGATATCCTACGTGAGCGCCGTGACGTTCGTGGCGCTCGCCAGGAACTACGTGAGGATCGTCAGGATCGCCGCCGAAGCCAGTATAACGCCCCATACGGCGGTTGGCGCTACAGCGCGGTTCGTCCGGGCTACCAGCTTCGCTCGGGCTTCTACAACCAGCGTTACTACGTCAATCCCGTTCAGTACCGTCTGAATGCCGGCGGCCGGAACCAGCAGTGGATCCGCTACGGCAATGATCTGCTGCTCGTGAATGTTCGCAATGGCCGCGTGCTGCAGGTTGTTCGCAACCGCTACTAATCGGCAATGAAGGAACGGGCCGGCGCTTTCGCGCTGGCCCGTTCTTTTTCAAGAAACGCGAACGCACCCCGACAGTGAACGTGAAACCGTCACGTCATGGCTGCCCCTTACGTGCTTGCGTGTGTTTCGTTCCTAGCACAGGCTGACCGGTGCTTGGATTTGCACAAGGATGAGCATTTGGCGGCGGAAACGTTCGAAGTACCGGTGTGGCGCGAGGATCATCTGCGCCTAGCGGTGGAAGCAGCCCGGGTCGCCTTATGGTCTTGGCACGTCGACGACGATGTTCTCACCATGGACGAGCGGGGCTTCGAGCTGTGGGGCCTGCCTTGGTCTCGCAAGGTCACTTTTGAAGAACTGTCGGCCAATATACACCCGGCGGACCGCGACCGGGTCCGCGCCGCTTTCTCTGCCACGCGCTCGGTAGCCGGCTCCTACGAAGTCGATTTTCGCATCATGCTGGGGGATGAAATCCGCTGGATTTCCGCGCGCGGCCAAGGAGCCGACGCCGACATCCAGCACCGCATCATGTTCGGCATCTTCCTGGACGTGACCGGTCGCAAGCAGGCCGAAGAAGGCAGCGAGCTCCTGGCCGGCGAGATGAGCCACCGGGTCAAGAACCTGCTGTCCATTGCGACCGGCCTGACCAACATGACGGGGCGCTCCGCGGCATCGGTTACCGAGATGACGGGCGCATTGACGGCCCGCCTGACCGCTTTGGGCCGCGCCCACGATGTCGTTCGCCCGTTGCCAGGAGCGCAGGGCAAGGCCGCGCTGCTGGGCGACCTGTTGTCGGTGTTGCTGGCCCCCTACGATGAGACCACCGCTTTCTCCGGCCGCATCCGCGTGGCGGTACCCAGAATGGGCATCGGCGAGCAGACCGCGTCGACCCTGGCCATGGTTATCCATGAGCTTGCCACCAACTCCGTCAAATATGGTGCCCTGTCCTGCCCCGAAGGCGTGCTCGACGTGTCCAGCCGAAGCGACGATGATCGCATCCACCTGATCTGGGCGGAGACCGGAGGACCGAGCATCGACGGCCGCCCGGAGCTGGTCGGGTTCGGCAGCCAGTTGGTGGCGCGCAGCGTGTCGCGGCAGCTTGGCGGCGAACTGCATTACGACTGGCAGGAAAGCGGCCTCGTAGTGACGATCGGCATGAAACCGGAGAAGCTGGCGAGGTAGAGCGCGAAAGACGCTGCGCAACCCCTTTCGCGGTCCGCGCCATCATGGCGGCGTTGAAGCGATTGCAGGCCAAGGCAAAGCCTGGACCGACGATCATGCAAGCATCCTCCCCCTAATCAGGGGGCGGGGCTGATTATTAGGAGCCGGTGAGCGGACCTGTACCGCTAGCCGGCCCTTCTGGACTTCTGTCCCGGAGCCTTCGCCTCAGGACCGAGGGCGTCGTCCAATAGCTTGGCGAGGCGGAGCCCGCCGACCGCGACCATTCGGCGCACGGGCTTCGTCAGAGCTTGCACCTGGGCTCCGGTTAGAGTCGGGCGCTTGGTTGGGAGCGGGCCGCAGGGATCGCCGAGAACCGTGGTGTAAGCGAAATCATGGGCGGCCTTCCAGCTTTCGCGGCTCCAATCGGTAACGCTGATCGACGCCGCGTCCGCGCGGTCGGCAACCGGCACTTCGGCTAGCCACGCGGCGGGGCCAACGGGGGGCGTGGTCAGAGCGCGCTCGGGCAACCAGCCGTCCCACACGCCGTGGAGGTTGGTGCGGCCGCCGATCAGGCCGTAATTGATCTTGAGGTCGTTGCCGCCTTTATCGCCGCGGTCGCCGCCGTGCATCGGCTGCGCCAGGTCGCCGGCAAAGTGGATCAGGAAGACCAGGGACTGCAGGCGCTCGCGCGTGGACACGCTTCGGTCGGCGAGCAGGCGGGCGTTGCGCTCGACCTGCGCGGAGAGGCAATGCCCGTCGCGGCAGGCGGTCTTGAGGTCGAACGGCTTGCAGATGTCGACGTTCTGATAGTGCCAGTTGGCGGCATAGTTGAAGCGCTCGTCGTACTTCACGCAGTCGGCCCACACGCTCGCCTGAGCGATGGTGGCAACGGGACATTTGGGGGTTTCCAGCAGCTTGCCCTCGCGGAGCAGGTCGGACACGGCGCGGCGGGTGGCCGGGCGCATGGACTCCCAGGCAACATCGGCGACGGCGCCGTGGCCATATTCCCAATAAGCGGCGGCGGGACTGGCGGCGAGCAAGGCGATGCACGCCGCGGCGAAGCGGAGGATGAATTTCGGCACGGGCGGTGTCTTAGCGGCTTGCCCGGGCAGCGCCAGCGTTTCGCTTGAGGCCAAGGGTCACCTTGGCTTGATGGGACGCGGCGCCTATATACACGCCATGTCCGCACTTCGTCCGTGGCGCACGATCGAGCGTCGGCGTTCGCGCCAGATCATGGTGGGCGACGTGCCCGTGGGCGGCGATGCGCCCATCACCGTTCAGACGATGACCAACACGCCTACGTCTGACGCAGCGGCAACGATCGCGCAGATCCGCCGCTGCGAAGAGGCTGGCGTGGACATCATCCGCGTGTCCTGCCCGGACGTGGAGTCGACCACCGCGCTGCGCGAGATTGTGCTCGCGGCCAAGGTGCCGATCGTCGCCGACATCCATTTCCATTATAAGCGTGCCCTCGAAGCGGCCGACGCGGGTGCGGCGTGCCTGCGCATCAATCCGGGCAACATCGGATCGGCCGAGCGGGTCGCCGAGGTGGTCGCGGCGGCGCGGGCCAATGGCTGTGCGATCCGAATCGGGGTCAATGCCGGCAGCCTGGAGCGCGACCTGCTGGAGAAATATGGCGAGCCGTGCCCCGAGGCGCTGGTGGAAAGCGCGCTCGACCACATTCGCATTCTCGAGGATCATGGCTTCCAGAATTATAAGGTAGCGGTGAAGGCGTCCGACCTGTTTTTGGCGGTGGCGGCGTATCAGTCGCTGGCCGAGACGGTGGATTGCCCGCTGCACTTGGGCATCACCGAAGCTGGCGGTTTGATCGGCGGCACGGTCAAGTCGGCGATCGGCATGGGATCCTTGCTGTGGAGCGGGATCGGCGACACCATTCGCGTATCCTTGTCGGCCGAGCCGGAAGAAGAAGTGCGGGTCGGCTATGAGCTGCTGAAGTCGCTCGGCATCCGCAATCGCGGGGTGCGGGTGGTGTCCTGCCCATCGTGCGCGCGGCAGGGGTTCGACGTGATCCGGACGGTGGAGAAACTGGAACTGGCGCTGCAGCATATCCGCACGCCGATGTCCCTGTCGGTGCTGGGATGCGTCGTCAACGGGCCCGGCGAGGCGCGGGAGACCGACATCGGCATCACCGGCGGCGGCAATGGACGGCACATGGTGTATCTGTCGGGAGTCACCGACCACCACGTGCAGGACTCGGGCATGATCGAGCATATCGTTGCGCTGGTCGAGGCCAAAGCGGCGGAGATCGAGGCGGGGGTGTCGACGTCGGCCGATCTCGTCGCGGCGGAGTAGTCTTAGGGGGGCCGCCATTTGGCGTTCTCCGCAGCTACGAGATGTTAACCGCCTAGGCGCACCATCCCCGCATGGTTCGCTGGCTTATCGGCATTGTATTGGTTGGCACGGTCGTTGGTGCGCTGATGCCTGCTGGTCAGGCCCCGGCAGCGGCTGAGGTGGCGGCGCAGGGCAGGACCGATTGGGGCAGTGCGGCGGTACCTTTGGCCCCCAGCGAGGCGAGCTATTCCGCGGCTACTTCCAAATCGTCGCCTCCGCCAGCTTCCGCAGCGTCGACGACCAGCCTGTATGCCGGAACATTGTCGCTCAAACGCGAGGCCAATGGGCACTTTTTTGCCGATGCGCAGGTCAATGGCGCTACCGTTCGCTTCCTGGTGGATACCGGCGCCTCGGTGATCGCGCTCAGCGTCGACGATGCGCGCCGCGCGGGGGTTCGCATGGAGGGACCGAGTTCGGTGGTCGGAAGCGGCGCCTCGGGACCGGTCCGAGGAAAGCAGGTCACGATCGACCGCGTTCGGCTTGGGCCCCAGGAAGGCCGCTCGCTGGAGGCGTTGGTGATCGAGGGTGGCGATCAGTCGCTGCTCGGGCAAAGTTTCCTGGCGAAGTTCTCCTCGGTGGAGATCCGCGGCGATACGATGACGCTGCGCTGACCTTCAGCCTGTTGCGGGCGCGCCGAACCGGCTAGCGGGCGACAGTGACTTCCCCCGTTCATCTCCGTGCCGCAACAAGCGCAAGCGGCATCAATCGCGCCTTCCTGGTCGCGCTGATTGGCATTTGCGTGCTGTCGGGCATGGACGCCTTAATGAAGGCGCTGGTGCTGGCGATCGGTGCCTTTGCCACGATGCTGTGGCGCTCGATCATTGGCGTGGCCTTGTCCGGCGCGCTGTACGCCGTTGGCAAACCGGTTTGGCCGAGCCGCGTGGTAATGCGCCTGCACATCGGGCGAGGGGTGCTGACCACCGTGATGGGCTTGCTGTTCTTCTGGGGGGTCGCGCGGGTGCCATTGGCGCAGGCCATCGCCTTGGCGTTCATCGCTCCGTTGCTGGCGCTGTTTTTGGCGGCGTGGTGGCTCGACGAGCGTATCGGCAAGCGCACGGTGGCCGCGTCGCTGACTGCCTTCGCGGGAGTGCTCGTTATCCTTTGGGGACAAGCGCGCGCGGAGATGGGTACCGACACATTGCTGGGAAGCGGGGCGGTGCTGCTGTCCGCGCTGCTTTATGCGATCAACATCATCATGATGCGGCGGCAAAGCCTGGCGGCGCGGCCGGCGGAGATCGCTTTTTATCAGAATGCGACGGTGATGGCGGTAATGCTCGCGGCGTGGCCGCTGATGGGCGGAGGCGTTCCGGAGGCGCAGCACTGGCCGGCGCTGGCCTTTGCATCACTGCTGTCGACATCGGCGCTGCTGCTGCTCGGCTGGGCCTACCGCCGGGCCGAGGCGAGCACGTTGGCCGCAAGTGAGTATAGCGGGTTCGTGTGGGCGGCCTTGTTCGGCTGGTTGTTCTTCGCCGAGCCGGTGTCGGCGTGGACGCTGGCAGGCGCGGTGCTGATCATCGGCGGCTGCGTGCTGGCAGCGCGGCCGGCGGGAGACCATGTCCCGGGAGTTGAAGGAGGAAGTTGATGGCCTGGTTGCTGCTGATACTTGGCGGGTTGTTCGAAGTGGGGTTCACGACCTCGCTGCGGTTTGTGGATGGCTTTCGCAATTTGCCTTGGACGCTGACGTTCCTGGTGTCCGTTACCCTCTCGATGGGCCTGCTGGAGCGCGCTGCGCGCACGATCCCGATGGGCACGGCCTATGCCGTGTGGGGCGGCATCGGCGCGGTCGGCACGGTGGCGGCCGGCATGGCGCTGTTCGACGAGCCGGTGTCGAGCGTGCGCCTGTTGCTGATCGCGCTGATCGTGGGGGCGATCGTCGGATTGCGGGTGACGGGGTGAGGCGAACCTAGCGCTGCGGTTGCAGCAAAGGCGCGATGGCTGGGCTTTCCTCGATCGAGCGGTAGAATTGCGGCTTGGGAAACTCGCCGCGGGCTTGTTCGAAAGCGAAGCCGAGGTTGAGGAGCAATTGGTCCGACCATTTGGGGCCGATGAAGCTGAGGCCCACGGGCAAGCCCTTCACCAGGCCCATGGGCACGGTGAGGTGCGGATAACCGGCGACCGCGGCGAGGCTGCCGGCACCGCCGCCGCTGATCTGGTCGCCGTGCACCGCGTCGATCTTCCATGAGGCGGGCATGGTCGGGCCGACCAGGGCGATGACTTTGTGGTCGGCGAGGAGCTTGTCGATGCCGAGCGGGCCGGCGGCGCGGAAGCTGGTGGCGCGCGCCTTCAGGTAGGCGGGATCCTTGAGTCCCTTGGTCTTCTCGGCGTCGGCGAAAGTGCTTTGGCCGAACAGCGCCAGCTCCTTGCTGGCATTGGCATTGTTGAAGGCGATCAGCCCGGCAAGGTCGCGGGCGGGCAGGTTGGCCGGGCTGGAGGCGAGATAGGTCGCCATGTCCGCCTTGAGCTCGGTCAGGAGCACCGGAAGCTCGTTCTTGCCGATCACGTCCTGGCCCTTGAAGGTCTTGATCTCGACCAGCTCCGCGCCCTGTGCCTTGAGAATAATGAGCGCCGCCTCGAGTGCAGGGTCAGTGCCGAACCCGGTGGCGAACCGCATCACGCCGATGCGCTTGCCTCGAAGTGCGTTGGGGTCGAGCGCGGCGGCGAAGTCCGCGCGGTGGGCGTCGGCGTCCTTGGTCGCGGGATCGGCCGGATCGCTGCCGGCGATCACGCTGAGCAATTGCGCCGCTTCGCGAACGGTGGCGGTCATCGGCCCGGCGGTGTCCTGGCTATGGCTGATCGGGATGATGTGAGTGCGGCTGACCAGGCCCACCGTGGGCTTGAGGCCGACGATGCCGTTGATCGCGGCGGGGCAGGTGATCGAGCCGTCGGTTTCGGTGCCGATCGCCAGGCGGGTGAAGCCGGCAGCGACAGCCGAGGCCGATCCGCTGGACGAACCGCACGTGTTGCGGTCGAGGGCCCACGGGTTGCGGGTCTGGCCACCAACCGCGCTCCACCCGGAAATACTGCTGTTGTCGCGGATGTTGGCCCATTCGGACAGGTTGGTCTTGCCAGCGATGACCATTCCTGCGGCCCGGAGGCGGGCGACCAGCGGCGCGTCGCGATTGGTGACATTGTTCACGAGCGCGAGACTGCCCGCGGTGGTCGGAAGAGGTCCAGCCGCTTCGATATTGTCTTTGAGAAGAATGGGCTGGCCGAACATCGGGCCGGGCGCCTGGACGAAGCGGACGGTGTCGAGCGCGCGTGCCTGATCAATTGCCGTGGGATCGACCGCGAGCACGGCACGAAGCGCGTCGTTACGCTCGGCGATGCGGGCGAGCGCGGCGGCCGTGGCTTGTTCGATCGGGCCGGCGGTCGGTTCGGCCGGAGCTTGGGCAGCAATCGGAGCGGGACCAGCAACCGGTTGCGATACCGTCGAGCAGGCTGACAATGACAGTGCTGCAACTACCAGCAGAGAAGAACCGTTCACCAAAGCCGCACTCCCGTTCGTCGAACCGATGACGACGGGTCATTTCAGGTTCAGCCCGATCGGACAAGCGCGGCGGCAATTGTAATTTGAAGAAAGTTTTTCCGTGCAACTCACCATGCGATCCCTGCTTCTCGCGTCCGTACTGATGACTCCGGCCATGGCGGCGGCACAAAGCCAAGACGAGGCTGCCACTCAGACGACGGGCGCGGTCGCCGCCGCTGCCAGCCAGGCCGATCCCGCCATCGAAGGCGAGGAGGGCGAGGACGAGGTGCAGGAGATCACGGTCACCGGGCAGCGTCCGCGCGGATCGGTGAGCGGCGACATCCAGCCTGAGAAGGTGCTCAACGCGCGCGACATTCGCGCCACCGGGGCCACCAGCATCGACGAGCTGATCGCGTCGGTGGCGTCGCAAACCGGCAGCGCGCGGGGTCGGGGCGCGGGCCGGCCCGTGATTCTGCTCAACGGGCAGCGCATCTCTGGTTTTCGCGAGATCCGTGACCTGCCCCCTGAAGCCATCGAACGGATGGAGATCCTTCCTGAGGAGGTGGCGCTGAAGTACGGCTATCCGGCGGACCAGCGCGTGCTCAACATCGTGCTGCGGCGCCGGTTCAACAGCACCAATGTGGAAGCCGGCGTGCGCTCGGCGACCGACGGCGGTTATGTCAGCGGCCGCGGCGAGGTCGGGCGGCTGACCATCCGCAACGACACGCGCACGGCGCTCAACGCGCGGCTTGAGAGCAATGGTGCGCTGACCGAGTCGGAGCGCAACATCACGCTTCAGCCGGTAGGCGGCGTCGATCCGCGTTCGTATCGTACGCTGGTTGGGTCGGGAACGACCGCTCGGGTAACCGGGAGCCACAACCGGTCGATCGGCGACGGAGTGGGCGCAACATTCACCGGCGAATTGTCGCATCAGGTCGGGAACAGCCTGTTCGGCGTGCCGACGGGTTCGATCACGGCGGGCGGCACGGACACCTTGCGGGCGTTCCCGGGCGACCCGCTGGGGCGGCGCACGGTCACCGACAGCGCGGGCGTTGGCGTGTCCCTCAACGGCCAGCGCGGGTCATGGCGGCTGTCGGGAACCGGCAACGCAGACATCTCGCGGCGCACCAGCCGAGCGGATCGCGGGCCGGACCTGAGGGCGGCGCAGGCGCAATTCGATGCGGGACTGCTGACCGATCCCCTGGCGGATCTTGGCACCTTGTCCGCGCTCTCGGCGGACAGGGGGCGGTCAATTCGCAAGTCGGCAGATGCCGATGTGACGGCTACCGGACCTTTGCTGAGGCTGCCCGCGGGCACATCCAATATCACGGCGCGTGTTGGCGTGTCGGCAGTTGGACTGGAAAGCCGCAGCACGCGGCGGGGCATCGGCACGCGGACCAGCCTCGATCGGGAAATCGGCGAGGCCAGCGTCAACGTGGACGTGCCGCTGAGCCGGCGGACCGATTCGCTCGGGCGACTGACGGCCAATGGCAATGCCGCCGTTCGGCACCTCAGTGACTTCGGTACCCTGACCACGCTCGGCGCCGGGCTGAACTGGTCGCCGGCGGCGCGGGTGTCGCTGCTGACCAGCTGGACCCGGGAGGAAGGTCCGCCGTCGATCGAGCAATTAGGCGATCCCTTGCTCAACACCGACGGCGTGCCATTCTTCGACGCGGTACGTGGCGAGACGGTCAACGTGACAACTTTGACGGGCGGCAATCCGGCGCTTCGGGCGGACAAGCGCACGGTGTATAAGGTCGGCGGCAATTGGCAGCCGCTGGCTGAGACCGATTTCCGGCTGCGAGCGGAATATGTTCACCAGAACATCGACCGGCCGCAGATCGCGTTTCCGGCGGTGACGCCCAGCCTTGAAGCGGCCTTTCCGGGCCGGTTCGTGCGAGGTGCCGGCGGACAGTTGGTGAGCGTCGACCTTCGTCCGGTGAATGCAGTGAGTTCGAGCCGCGACACGGTGCGGATCGGGTTCGATTTCACCAAGCCGCTCAAGTCCAGGCGGCCAAGCGCGGCGCAGATCGCGGCGCTTCGGGCGAGGTTCGGGCGTCCGGCGGCCACGGCGGGGGTGCCTCCTGCGGGGACGGCGGTTACTCCG
Source organism: uncultured Sphingomicrobium sp. (assembly GCA_964243335.1). GTDB lineage: Bacteria > Pseudomonadota > Alphaproteobacteria > Sphingomonadales > Sphingomonadaceae > Sphingomicrobium. Next base: position 341,637 of record CAXTED010000003.1, read on the forward strand.
CCGGGGACTGGCGCTCCGGCTGAGGGCCAGGCTCCCCAGGGAACTCCGCCCGCCGGTGCGGGTGAAGGCCGGCAAGGCGGCAGCGGCGGGCGCGGCGGCTTTGGCGGTGGTGGCTTCGGCGGTGGAGGACGCGGCGGCGGCGGGCAGGGTGGCCGGCTGACCTTCTCGCTGACGGACACGGTGACCCTGCGCGACCGGCTGGACTTGGGCAGAGGCAATACGCTTAACTATCTGGGCGGCGAAACGCTGAGCGGATCGGGCGGCCGATCGCGCCACCAGATCGAGGCCGAGGCTGGTTATTACAATAATGGCCTCGGCGCGCGACTGGCCGGCAATTTCCGCAGCGCGACCCGGGTGACCGGCGGCGTGGCGGGCGACGACCTACGCTTTGGATCCTATGGCACGCTGGACCTGCGGCTGTTCGCAAATCTTGGCGAGCGTTTCGAGCTGGTCAGCAAGTCGCCGTTCTTCCTGGGCAGCCAGGTGCGATTCGAATTGAACAATCTGTTCAACGCGCGGCCACAAGTGCGCACGGCGTCGGGATCGGTGCCGTTCGCCTATCAGCCGGGCCGGCTGGAACCGATCGGGCGCACCGTCGGGATCAGCTTCCGCAAGCTATTCCTGCCGTCGCGCTTCCGGACCGTACCGGGCGGTGGCGGACGGGGAGCTGGACGGCCGGAAGGCTGACTTGTTCGCATCCCCGCGCAGCCCGGCTGCGCGGGGGAACGCGGTCATGGCTTCAGCAAGCCTTCTGCAATCGCGGCTTCCTTCAATGCGACCTTATGCTGGCTGCCGCTGACGAGGGCACGGCGGATCACGTCCAGTGCGTCCGCACGATCGCCCCAATGGCCGACGCGAACCCACTTCTCGGGCTCCAGATCCTTATAGTGGGTGAAGAAATGCTCGATCTGTTCGAGCACGATCTTGGGCAGATCGGTGCCCTCCATCACGTCCGCGTAATAGGGACTGGTCTTGATCTCGGGGACGGCGAGGATCTTCTCGTCGCCGCCGGCCTCGTCCTCCAGATGGAGCACCGCGATCGGCCGTGCGCGGACGACGCAGCCAGGCATGAACGGCCAGCGTGCCATCACCAAGCAATCGAGCGGATCGCCATCGTCGCCAAGCGTCTGCGGAATGAAGCCGTAATTCGCCGGATAACGCATGGGCGTGTGGAGAATGCGGTCGACGAAGATGGCGCCCGATACCTTGTCGAGCTCATATTTGATCGGCTCGCCGCCGATCGGCACTTCGATCAGGACGTTAATGCTCTCGGGCGGGTTGGACCCCGCGGGAATAAGATCGATGTTCACTTTGGCTCCAGCAATATGTCGAGCGCGCCTTTGGCTTTGCCCGTCTTGATGAACTTGGGATAACGCAAACCGCCCGCATAAGGGATCGAGACCACGCGAACGGCATCGCCGCGCTTTACCGTCAGCCGCAGAGGGACAGTGCCGCCCTTGGCCGCGGTGATGGCTTCGCGCAGGGCATCATCCGAATAAGCGCGGTCGTTGATCGCCAACAACTCATCGCCCGTACGCATGGCGGCGACAAAGGCCGGAGTGTCCCAGCGGACGGCCTGCAGCTTGTTGTCCTTGACCGAAAAGCCAAGCGAATAGGTCAGGTTCAGGTTCTTGCCGGCCTTTTCGCCCGCTTTCCACGGGCCCGTGGGCTCATCGGTGAAGGTCAGATTGTAGCCCGAACGGGTGAAGCCGGCGAGCGGCGCACGGGGGCGAACCTCGTCGACGCGCTCGGCCAGGAAGCGCGTCCAGTCGTAGGCATAAACGCCGTTCAGGGTGCGGATCACTTCTTCGCGGGTGTAGGGCAAGACGCCCCAGTCACCGTCGTTGACGCCGAAGAAGGCGCGGGCGAAATTGTCGATGCCGCGACGGTTGTTCGTGCCGGCGCGGATGATCGCATCGGCCTCCAGCCAGATCAGCATGCCCTCGTTGTAATAGTCCTCGCTGCGCTGATAGCTCGGCCAGGGTTCTGGCTGGCGATTGGTTGTGATCGGATCGTAGGTGGTGTCGACCAGTGGGCGCCAGGCCTTGCCGGGCAGCGCGTCGAGCGAGGCGGCGACGATGGCCAGCTTGTCGAGCACATCCTGCTTGCTGCTCATGCCGGATCGCACTTCGATCACATTGCCCCAGAACTGCGTCTGGCCCTCATAGACCCACAAAAGATCGTTCTGCATCGGCTGGCGGAAGTCGGGGGTGAACAGATTGGCGGGCCGGCGGTACTTGCCGTCCCAGCTGTGCACGAACTCGTGTGGGAACACGTTCCGGTCGAGCAGGTGATCCTTATACTCGGTGTAATAGCCCAGGCCGGAGTCGATCTCGGTCGAGCGATGGTGCTCTAGGCCGATGCCGCCCAGTTCGTCGGTGACCGCATTGAGGAAGTCGTAATGGTCGTAATGGCGGGCGCCGAAGAGCTTCACCGTTTGATCGACCATGTTGCGGTGCTTCGCGAGCACGTCGGCGGGGATGACCAGTTCCTTGGCGCTATCGGCGAAGCTGTTGAGCGCGGCGCCGTGGCCAAGGTCGTCGCGGCGGAAGTGGCGGCCGGCGAAAACGGGCGAGTCCTGGAGCGTCTCGTAGGACACGGTCTCGTAAGTGACGCGGTTGCCGACGGCGGGAGTAGCGCCAGCAACGGGTCGAAGCGCGGTGGCAGCCTGCCAGCCGGCCGGGTAGATCACGGTGGCGCTGACCGGAATCTGACGGACGTAATAACCGGCCGGGTAAAGCGACACGGTCTCCCACTGGATGTTGGAGATATTGGGCGTGACCATGATCCGGCCCTGGTTAGGCTGGGTCGCCGACAGAAAGTTGAAGCGCGCTTCGACGCTGGTGGTGCCGGCGGGCACGTCGATACGGAGGCCATGCACCTCCACCGGGTCGCGGCGCCACGGCAGCACCTGGCCGGTGTTGGAGCGGAACTCGAACCCGGCGAACTTGTCATATTCATTGTCCGGGCCGTGGTGACCTGGAAGCCAATTTGGAATGAGCAGGACGAAGTCGCCTGCAGCGGCGACCGGAATGACCTGTCGTACCTTGAAGATGGCGCGCGCCGTGTCCGTCGCGTCGACCTCCAGCTGCATGGTGCCGGGATAAGGCACGTCGCGGGCGGCCGGGATCGTGTCGACGATCGCGAGCGGCGCGGGCGCCGTGTTCTGCACCTGGCGCCCGGTTTGGGCGAAAGCGCTGGGAGACGCCGCGAATGTTGCGACCGTGGCGAGGAGCAAGGGTATGATACGCATGGGGGAACGCCTAGCGTTCCGCGGAGGCACGGGCTAGGGGCGCAGCAACAAGATTATGGCTCAAGTCTCCCCACCTCAACCCGTTCGTGGGACGCAAAGCCTGCTTGGCGACGAGGCCGACCGCTTCGGAGTGGTGGTAGCCGCGTTCGATCGGGTCCGCCGCTTATTCGGGTTCAAGCGAATCGAGATGCCGGTGATCGAGCCGACCGCGGTGTTCGCGCGCTCGCTGGGCGAAACCACCGACGTGGTGTCCAAGGAAATGTATTCGTTCGAGGACCGATCGGGCGACCAGATCACCTTGCGTCCGGAATTCACGGCGGGAATAGCGCGAGCTTTCCTGTCCGAGGGATGGCAGCAATATGCGCCGCTCAAGGTGGCCACGCACGGGCCCGCGTTCCGCTATGAGCGGCCGCAGAAAGGCCGTTTCCGGCAATTCCACCAACTCGATGCCGAAATAATGGGGGCGGGCGAGCCAAGCGCGGATGTCGAGGCGATTGCCTTTGGGGCGCAATTACTGGCCGAGCTTGGGCTAGCCGACAAAGCCGTGCTGAAGCTGAACACGCTGGGTGATCCGGCAACCCGGAGCGCGTGGCGTGAGGCGTTGCACGCGCACTTCAAGGCGCATGAGACCGATCTTAGCCCGGAAAGCCGCGAGCGATTGGACCGCAATCCGCTGCGCATTCTCGACAGCAAGGCGCATGGCGACTGGCCAATCGTCGACGGAGCGCCGCGGATCGACAGTTTTCTCAGTCCCGAAGCGGCCGATTTCTTTGGTGCGGTGACGTCCGGGCTGGATGCGGCCGGCGTGCGTTGGGAGCGGGCGCCGACGCTGGTGCGCGGTCTCGACTACTACCGGCACACGGCGTTCGAGTTCATGACCGACACGTTGGGCGCGCAGGGCACCGTGCTGGCAGGCGGGCGCTATGACGGGCTGTTCGAGGCGCTTGGCGGGCCGCCGACACCCGCCGTCGGCTGGGCGGCCGGGATCGAGCGATTGTCGATGATGATCTCCGCGCCCGAGCCAGAGAAGCCGCAGGCGGTGCTGGTGCCGCTCGGCGGAGATGCGGAGCGCACCGCGTGGGGGCTGCTCGCCCGGCTGCGCGGAGCGGGGATCGCCACCGAGATGATGGTGCGCGGCAATACCAAGAAGCGCATGGCGCGGGCCGGGCAGAGCGGGGCGCGACTGGCGATCATCATCGGTGACAGCGAGCTCGAAGCCGGCGCGGCGCAGGTCAAGGATCTGGGCACGGGCGAGCAGCGCGCGGTGGCGTTCGAGCTGCTGGAAGCGGCGATCCTGGCATGAGCCAGATCTCGTCGGAGCGAATCGCACAGATCGAAGCCAAGCGGCAGGAACTGTCGGCATTGATGGGCCGCGGCGATCTGGCGCCCGACGCGTTCGTTAAGATGAGCAAGGAATATGCGCAGATCGAGCCGGTCGCGGCGGCGGCGCGCGAGGTTCGCCGGCTTCGGGCGGAGCGCGAAAGCCTGCTGACGATGACGCGCGATGCCGACGAGGAGTTGCGCGAGATCGCATCGGAGGAATTGGCCGAGATCGAGCTCAAGCTGCCGCTCGCCGATCGGGCGCTGGCGCTGCAGCTGCTGCCAAAGGACAGCGCCGACGAGCGCGCGGCGATGCTTGAAGTGCGCGCCGGAACGGGCGGCGACGAGGCGGCCTTGTTCGCCGGCGACCTGCTGCGGATGTACCAGCGCTTCGCCGAAGAGCGCGGGTGGCGGTTCGAACTGATCTCGGCCAGCTCGGCGGATGTCGGTGGCTATAAGGAAGCAGTCGCGTCGATCATCGGATCGGGCGTGTTCGCGCGGCTGAAGTTCGAGAGCGGAGTGCATCGCGTGCAGCGGGTTCCGGCGACCGAAAGCGGCGGGCGAATTCATACGTCGGCTGCGACGGTCGCGGTGTTGCCGGAAGCCGAGGAAGTCGACGTGCAGATCAACGATTCCGACCTGCGGATCGACGTCTATCGTTCGTCGGGGCCGGGCGGGCAGTCGGTCAACACGACCGATAGCGCAGTGCGCATCACCCATCTGCCGTCGGGGCTGGTGGTGATCCAGCAGGACGAGAAGTCGCAGCACAAGAACAAGGCCAAGGCGCTGCGCGTGCTTCGCACCCGCTTGTACGAACTCGAGCGAAGCCGGCTGGCTGACGCGCGTGCCGGGGCGCGCAAGTCGATGGTTGGCAGCGGGGATCGCTCCGAGCGGATACGCACGTACAATTTCCCGCAAGGGCGGGTGACCGATCACCGGATCAACCTGACGCTGCACAAATTGCCGGAGATATTGGAAGGTCCTGGGCTGCACGAACTGACCGAGGCATTGATCGCCGAGGATGAGGCGCAGCGGCTCGCGGGTCTGGAGGATGCTTGATCGCTCCGGCCCTTCGAGACGCGCCTTCGACAGCTTCGCTGCTCAGTCGCTTCTCAGGATGAGCGGGTTCGAGGGGGCATGAAGGGGCTCGACCGGGCGCTGCAGGATGCGGCTCGGCAGCTTGGGCCGGTGAGCGACACGCCGCGGCTGGATGCGGAATTGCTGATGGCGCATGCGCTGGGCATCGAGCGCGAGACCTTGCTGCTGTGGCCCCCGGCGGGCGAGGTGCCGGCGGCGTTTGGCGCGGCGCTGGCGCGGCGAGTCGCGGGTGAGCCCTTGGCCTATATCACTGGGCGACGCGCGTTCTGGAATATCGAGCTGGAAGTCGGACCCGGCGTGCTGATTCCGCGGCCGGACAGCGAAACGCTGGTGGCGGCGGCGGTGGAGCATAAGTGGAGCGGCGATGGTCCGAGGCGCATCCTGGACCTTGGCACTGGCCCCGGCACCTTGTTGCTGGCGGCGCTCGATCAATGGCCGCGGGCGACCGGCGTCGGCATCGATAGTTCGCCGGTGGCGCTCGAGTTCGCGCGGAGCAATGCCCGTCGGCTTGGGCTTGGACCTCGCGCGCATTTTCGGCTGGGAAATTGGGCCGACGGGGTCACCGAAACCTTCGACCTGATCCTGTGCAACCCGCCTTATGTCGCGACCGGTGCGGAACTGGGTCCGGGCGTGCTGGAGCATGAGCCCGCGGAAGCACTGTTTGCGGGGCCGGAGGGACTGGACGATTACCGGCGGTTGGCTCCGGCCATTCAGCGGCTGCTCGCGCCGGGCGGACTGGCGGCAATCGAGATCGGTGCCGACCAGGAAGACAGCGCCGCCGACGTGTTCCGAGCGACGGGCTGCATGCCGCGACTCGCTCGGGACATGGCAGGACGGCCCAGGGCATTGTTGATCCAGTGCGGCGGCCTGTGAAATCGCTTGGTTTGTCCCCATTTTAGCGCTAACCGGGTGCAAGGAACGCAGTTTCGTGCCGATTCAAGGCCAAGTTGGCCCAGACGGCATGCCACCGATCCTACCCCCGAAGAACACCGGCCGAGCGAGCGCGAGAACATAAGCGCTCCCGAAGACGGCCAGGGGCTCACCGCGCTTTGATCTTGCGCCGTGCATGCTTCCACCCAGGGGAATTGAATGTGTCCCGCGCCGCTTCAATGGCGCGAATGCGACGAGGAAGAATGAATTTGATCAACAATCGCCAGGGAAGTGGAAACGGTAGCGGTAATGGGCGCCGTCGTGGTCGCGGTGGGCAGCAGCCCCCGCGCATGTCCGGCGGGGGTGGCGGCGGTAATTCGCGCGACCAGCGCCAGCGGGGCAATGCCGCGCAACTGCACGAGAAGTACAAGAGCATGGCGCGCGACTCGCAGCTTGCCGGCGACCGGGTGCAGACCGAATATTACCTCCAGTTTGCCGACCATTATTTCCGCGTGCTGGGCGAAACGCGCTCGCGCTTCGACGAGCAGCGCCCGCGCGGCCGCGACGAGGAGGACGGTGACGACTTCGAAGATGATTCGGCATCGGACGGCGACAATGATGGCGAAGAGGGCAATGAGCGTGAGCAGGTCCGCGAGCGCGAACCGCAGCGTGATCGTGAACCCCAGCGTGATCGTGATCGTGATCGGGAGCCGCAGCGCGACCGGGAAGTGAGCCGCGAGCCGGTGCGCGCGCGCAGCGATCGGGACGACCGTGATCGTCCAAACCGCGATCGTCCAGCGAACGATCGTCCGATCGAGGGCCAGCGGCGCCGTGATCGCGGTGAGCGCAACGACAGTGAAGGCGGCGATCGCCAACGCTATGCTCGCGACGATCGCCCGGTGCGCGATGATCGTCCGGTTCGGGAGGATCGCCCGATGCGCGATGATCGCCCGATGGCCCGTGACGAAGTTTATACCAGGGACGAGCGTCCAGTACGGGACGATCGTCCGCAACGTGACGAGCGGCCGGTGCGGGAAGTGCGGGAGCGTGCGCCAGAGCGCAGCGAAACCCGTTCCGATGAGCGGCCGGCGCGGCGGGAGCGGATCGTTCGACCGCGGCCCGTGCAGGAGGAAGAAGCCGAGCCGCGGCTGTCGGCGGATCTGTTGCCACCGGCGATCGGCCTGCCGCCCGCCATCGGCGCCAGCAGCGATGAAGGTGAGGCTCCCGAGCGTTCGGAGGAGGCACCTGCGCCACGCCGCCGTACGCGGCGCCCGCGCGTCGTTGAAGGTGACGGCGAGGTCGCACCCGCGGCCTGATCCTGAAGCAATAGTCACACAGAAGGCGGTCCAGCGATGGGCCGCCTTTTCTGCGTCTGGTGACGCGGACATGCCACCGGCCCGTCACTGCTCGGTCCCGCGACGGCAACAAAAGTGTCGCAGGCCGCGGCTAAAGACCCCTCAACGGCAGCCGATGGCGCCGCTTTGGGGAATGAAATGAACATGAAGACGGTTTTCTCGGACTCGACCGCATTGTCGAGCACCGGCTCGGCCATGCCAGCCGCCTTTCTGCTGTTCGCCTTGCTGAGCTCCAATGCCGCGCCAGCCTTCGCCCAAGCCGGTCCGACCGCGCCGGAAAGCACCGAAACCACTTCCACGGGCCAGCCCGCGACTTCGCCCGAGACGGCACCCGCAACGGCGGCCGATGCGACGCCGCGAAGCGACGCGGCATTGAGTGATGCGGGCCCACGCGACTCGGCGCAGAGCGGCGGCCTTGCCGAAATCGTCGTCACGGCGACAAAGCGCGAGACGAACCTTCAGAAGACCCCGATCGCCATATCGGTGTTGACGACCCAAGCGCTTGACGATCGTCACGTCCAGAGCCTGGCCGATCTGGCCGACGGTTCCGTTCCGGGCCTGCGAGTCGCGACGTTCGAAGCGCGTCAGTCGGCGCTGACGATCGGTATCCGCGGGATCGTGCCGCTGGACGCCAATCAGCCGGCTCGCGAGCAGGGTGTCGGCGTCTATGTCGACGGCGTCTACCTCGGCCGGCAGCAGGGCCTGGGCGCGGCCTTGCTCGACGTGGAGCGGATCGAGGTCCTCAAAGGACCACAGGGGACTTTGTTCGGTCGCAACACCGAAGGCGGTGCGCTGAGCATCATCACCAAGGCGCCGACCGGCCGGTTCGGCCTTCGCGCAGTCGTTGGCGCAGGCAATTACGGATCGCGGAACGCCGAAGCACATCTCGATCTGCCCTCCGTCGGTCCATTCAGCTTCAAGCTGGACGGCGCGTATAACTATCAGGACGCGACCACCAAGAACCCGCTTCCAGGGTCCGTCGGGTTCAATTACTTCGACCGCAAGGGCGCGCAGGGCAAGGTTCGCTTCCGCCCGAGCGATGCGTTCACCGCTGACCTTTCGGTCGACGTCGGCAAGGACAAGAACAGCCCGTTCTACAGCCAGCTGTTGAACTTCAACCCGAACGGTTATCCCGTGGGTCCGGCAACGGGGTCTCTGCCATCAGGATCGATCCGGCCATTGCCCGCGATCATCGAGGTCAATGGCGAGTCGCGCATGGACGAAGTCGACATCCTCGTTCCGCAGCGCGCCAGCGTCGACAAGACCGCCGGCGGATCGCTCAACCTCAAGCTGTCGGTCTCGCCGTCGATCGAGCTTCGATCGATCAGCGGCTATCGCCAGATCAGCGTCGATCAGTGGGACAATGCCGGCGGCGCCCATCGTCCGCCAGTGTTCGCCCCCAACGCATTGTTCAGCCGCTACAGCCTGTCCTATCTGACGCAGCACCAATATAGCCAGGAATTCCAGGCGGTCGGCAACATCGCCGGCAATCTCGATTACGTCGCTGGCGTCTACTACTTCGACGAGAAAGCCGACGAGGAAGCAGCCACGCCGAGCACCAATATCTGGAATGCGAACGCCACCGGCTACACCTTCACCAACCTCGCCAATACGATCCGCGGGAATCGCAGCATCGACCGCGGCAGCCGGGCGCACAGCCGCAGCTATGCCGTTTACGGCCAGGCGACCTACACGCCGCCATCGATCGAGGCGCTGCACGTGACGCTTGGCGGGCGGTTCACCAAGGACGACAAGACCGGCACTCTGTACTTGGTCAACAATGCAGCGACCAACTTCACCTTCGATCAGAAGACCAAGCGCTTCAATCCATTGGCGATCGTGGCGTTCGACGCGGCGCCCAACATTCACCTTTATGCCAAATACGCCACGGGCTACCGCTCGGGCGGCGCCAGCTCACGGTCGCTGACCTACCGTCAGTTTGGACCGGAGGACGTCACCTCCTACGAGGTCGGCGCGAAGACCGAATTGTTCGACCGGCGCCTTCGCCTCAACGTCGCGGGCTACGTCATGAATCGCAAGGGCAGCCAGGTGGACTTCAGTGTCCTGAACCAGGTTGGTACAGGAACACGCAACACGCTGGAGACGATCAACGCGCCGGGGATCACGCGCATTCGCGGCATTGAAGTCGATGCTACTGCGCGGATCACCGACGGCCTGACGCTGACCGGAGCCTATGCTTACACCTACACCAAGGTGCCGGACACGGTGAACCCGTTCAACGGTCGCCTGGAGAAGGTGTTCATTCCCTTCACGCCGCGCAACGTGGTCAATGGCGCGATCGACTATGAACTCCCGATCGGCAATGGCATTTCCAAGGTCCGCTTCCATCTGGATGGCAATTACAACCAGTCGGCGCAGAGCTTTGCCGAGTTCGAGACCAAGAACGACGCATCGTTCATCTTCAACGGCCGGGTGGCCTTGGCCGACCTGACGATGGGGTCGACGGACCGCAAGCTGACGCTGGCCCTGTGGTCGCGCAACCTGTTCAACGAGGCGCATGTGTACCGCCGCGACCCGACCAACAGCCTGCCCAATGCCTTTACGGGAAGCACGTCGGGGATCCTGGGTGATTACGGTAACTTCAACGCGCCGCGGACGGTGGGCGTGGAAGCGGCCATTCGGCTCTAGGGAAGTGGGGAGGCGCGTCCTCCCCACCCCTTTGCCGCCTTTGCTGCGTTCCTCGCAAAAGGTGGGTCTAGTCGTAGCGCGCAGTGCCTTGGTCTTCGCCGACCGGGCGGGGACGATGATGTTCGTCTAGCGCTACGAAGGTGAACAAGCCCTCGGTGACCTTGACCTGCTCGCGGCCGCGGTCACGCTCCGCAACTACCTCGATGCGAATAACCATTGAGGTTCGTCCGACCTTCTCGATCTCGGCATAAACCGAGATCAGGTCGCGAAGCTCGATGGGGGCGATGAACTCCATGCGCTCGATCGCCACGGTTGCCGTCGAGCCCCCGGCGCGACGACCGGCGACGATGCCAGCGGCGATGTCCATTTGCGCCAGCACCCAACCGCCAAAGATGTGCCCATTTGCGTTGATGTCGCTGGGGCCGGGCACGACTCGAAGGATCGGGCTGCGCGGCGACGGGGTGGGGACATCGGGTTGATCGGTCAAAGCTGGTCCTTGTCTAGTGGATCCACCTCACGGTGGCGGTGGGCTTCTTCATCGTGGCCGCTCGAACTGCTGATGAACACCAGGGTCATTAGCGCGGCGCCAAGCAGCACGGACAGGCCGGCGCCCAGAGCGGTGGCGATAAGCACGTGGATCTTCAGTTCGCCCTCGCCGCGGGATACCGCCCATGCCGCGAGAATGGCTGAAGCGATGGAGACCAAGGCCATCCAGCGCATGACTCGGCGGAAGCGGCGCATGGCCGAGCCGCGCGGGCTGGGAATCGGATCGGGCAAGGGCATGCCCTTTCCTTTGACGGCACGAAGTGAGAGGATCAAGCCATTGGGCGAGCCGGGGCCTTGGGGGACGAACTCCAGGAGGACGGAATGACGATTGAAGCGGTGCTTGCAGGCAAAGGCGCGGACGTGGCCACGGTGGAACCGGGGGCGACGATGGCAACCGCCGCGGGCGAGCTGGCCCGCCGGCGAATCGGTGCTCTGGTCGTTGTCGACAGAGCCGGCGCCGTGGTCGGCATCATCTCCGAGCGTGACCTGGTGCAATGCGTGGCGGCGCGCGGCGGGTCGGCACTGGCCGCGCCGGTGGCCGATGCCATGACCCCCGATGTTGTCACCGTCGGCCGCGATGCCAGCGTGCTTGGCGCGCTTAGCATCATGACCGGCAAGCGAATCAGGCACCTTCCGGTAGTGGAAGGCGGCCAGCTGGCGGGAATCGTATCGATCGGCGACTTGGTGAAGCACCGGTTGGAGCGGATCGAGGCCGAAGCGGAGGCGATGCGCGCCTATATTCAGGCAAGTTGACTCGGCGGGAAGGACGCTTCACGCGGGCGCTCCGTACTAAAGACTCGCGAGCGCGCGCGAAAAGCCGAACGATTTCATTACCTTGGTTAGCAAAAAGTGCTTGCAAGCCGCGTCGGACGCGCTAAATGAGCTCCAGCAACGGGGCGCAGCGGACTTCGGTCCACCAGCGCTTCGGAAGCGGCACAATGGGTCAGCGACATGGTCCGGAACTTTTCCGGCGAAAGTCATTGACAGGGTGAACAGCCCACCATATATGCCTCTTCACAGTGGCGAGGACGGCCTTCGGGTCGGTCTTCGTTTCGCGTCTCTTTCTAGTCGGCTTTACCGGCGCCCGGAACCTTAATGGACCGGGGAGAGAAACGCGTCGGCTCTTTGACATTGTTGGTTTAGATGAAGGGACATGCGGGCGGCGGCTCAGTCTCCTGGAACCTCCGGGTTCAGGGTGATTGATAAATATAAGCCGTTCCAATTGTCCTAATACGCAAACACACCAGTTTGAATATTTGTGCAGGGAACGGCTCCCGGAGATGCCGACCTATCGAGCTATTCCGCTTGATAGTTCGGACATCAACTTGAGAGTTTGATTCTGGCTCAGAACGAACGCTGGCGGCATGCCTAACACATGCAA
>CAXTED010000004.1:0-329875 GCA_964243335.1 uncultured Sphingomicrobium sp.
AGTCCTTGAGCTCGATCGCCATCTTCTTCCAGAAGTCCGCGAACTGAGCGGCCGTGGGACCACCGGCAGCGCCAAGCGCAACGCCCTTGAAGCGACCGTAATTATGATTGTCGATGATCACATCGAGGCCAAGAGCGGCCGCATCAACCAGCACGCGCTTGAGCATCGCAAGATCACCGCTGGTGTCGAGAGGACCACCCAGGTTGTCCTGCATGCGCTCCCAAGAGAAGGGAAGGCGGACAAAGTCTACGCCTTTGTCCCTGTAGAACTGAAGTTCGGAGAAGGTAGGATAGTGATACTGTTGATCGTGAACACCAGCAGTACCGCCGAATTCACCGCCAGAGATATTCAGTCCAATGGTCATGCTCTGCCCCAAGTTCACGGGGACAGTCAGCGCTAACGGTCGAAGCGCCTCCATCCCGAAGAGCACAACATCGCCGCAATTAGTTAACGATCTGCCGCACAGCTGCAGATTCTCGCACATTAATTAAGCGTTTACAGCGGTGTTTACCGCAGTGCTTGGTTAAGCGCTTGCCTCAATGGAGCTTAGACGGGCTGCTCGAAAGGAAGGTCTGCAGGGCTTGTCCGACGCACGGAATGGAGAAGTTGCGTTCGACATGGTGCCTGGCGGCACTGCTCAAGCGGCGACGGAGGTCGGGATTGTCGCGCAAACGGGCGATTGCGTCGCGGAGACTGGGCGCGTCGTCCACGGGAACCAGCAGGCCGCCCGAGCTTTCGCCCGCGCCGAGGATGTCCGACAGGCCGTGCGCCCGCGACGCGACTACCGGCAGGCCGCACGCCATTGCCTCGAGTGGCGCCACCGGCATGCCTTCGATGCGGGAAGCGGTCACGTAGATGTCGGCGGCGGACAGCCACAGGCGCATCAAGGCACGATCGTTGGTGTATTCGTTGATCCAGCGCACGTCGGCGCGGCCGGCGACCATTTCTCCGAACCGATGACCGTCCTGGCCGGCTCCGATCAAAACCAATTGGCCCGTACCCGACCAAGCCGACAGCAAGACGTCCAGGCCTTTGCGATAGATGTCGATGCGGCCGTGGGTGATGGCCAGGAATTGGTCGTGCGGTATGCCGAGCAACTGGCGCGCTTCAATGCGCGGGCTTGTGCTCCATTCGTCCGTGTCGAGCGGGTTGGGGCAGGGCGATAGGACGTCGGGTGACAAATTGTAGCTCGCCTGCACGCGCTGCCTTTCAGCCGCTGAAGCGATGATCAGCCCGGCGCAATTCTGCACCGACCGACGGCGGACGAGTCTCTCGACGCTCGACAGGGTGTGATCTCCGCCCTGGAAGGTCGCAAAGGCGGGAATGCCCGTGCGCCGCGCCAGGCGGACCAGCACGTCGAAGCGCGGGTTCTCATATTCCTGGATCAGCAGGGCCCGGCAGCCTTCGCGGGTGATGATCTGGCGGTAAGCCGCTACTGGCTCTCGTCGCCACTGCCGGATGGCGCGCAAATTGGCGTTCCCGGTGCTTTGGGATGACCGGGCTGGAACGAGCCAGATCGGCGCCCCGGTCGATGCGTGCTCAAGCCGGGTTACTTCCGTCACTGCCTTGGACGCTGCGATGATGATCGGCGACCAACCCGCCGATTGCAGGGCCGCGACGTAGCCGAACAGCCAGCCTCCGGTCATCTTGTCGGCGAAGTCGCCAGCCGTCAGGCCGATCGGCTCCAGATAGTCCTCGATCACATCGCCCCACGGAAAGATGGCGATGGTGCCGCTCATTTGCGCCAGGCGAATGCGGCCTCGCTGCCGGGCCTACTAAAACGGTGACGCCGGTAGGCGGTGAGCACTACGGGGGCTGCCGCGGCATAGAGCAGCACGCGCGCGGCGCGCGGCAGGCGGGAAAAAGCAACGTCGTGGTAGAAGGCCGTGGTATCGTTGATGAAGCTTGCCGAGGCGACTGGAGCCGCATCGAACAGCCCCTCAAGACCGCTCTTTGTGTAGCCGCGGCGAACGTGGCCCCACTCGTCCATCAACACGCTTTCGTGCGGACACACGCCGCGGAGCCAGCGGTGCACGGGGTAATGCCAGTTGAGGTCCGGGGTCGTCACCAGGACGTAGCCTCCGGGTTTGGTGACGCGCAGTGCCTCGCGCGCGGCAGCTCCGTCCTCGACGATATGCTCGAGCACGTCGAACAAGGTGACCACGTCGAAGCTGTTATCGGCGAAGGGCAGGGCACGCGCATCGCCGCACACGAAGCGGCTAGGGGCATTTGCGGGTTGCTGCTCGGCGAGAGCAGGATCGATGTCGAGCGTGGTGATGTCCGCGCCCGGGTAGAGGTGAAAGGCCATGCCGCTGCGCCCACCGCCAATCTCGAGCACCTGATCGCCCACCCCCAGGGAAGGCGGAGCAACGCGGTGAATGGCGCGCATCTTCTCGCGGTAGAATAATCCGTCCGTCCAGCCCCGGGAGAAGGGATTGGCCGACAGGAATGCCTTGAGCGAAGCGCGTTGGATCATAAGCGCGTGAGCGAAGCGCGTTGGATCATAAGCGCGGCCACTCCCCTGCCGGGCGGCGCCAGCCCGGCCGCGCGAGATAGGATAGCCCGGACAGCCAGCCACGCACTTCCTGCACCAGGATCAGCAGGCGCGTGGCGCGGCGGCGGCCAAGGGAGGTGAGGGCGGTGCGGACAAAGTAGCTGGGCAGTTGGACGAATATTCGGCGCAGGTTTCCGCCGTGGCCGAACGCATCGCGCTGGGCGATCAGGGCGGAGACGTGGCCGCGCATGTAGACCCGCATTTGCTGCTTATACTCCGCCCAATGCTCGCGGTGGTGATGAAAGACCACGGCACGCGGTTCGTACAGACAGGTGCCTCCAAGCGCCAGCAAGCGGTACCAGAACTCGGAATCCTCGGAGCAGCCCGAGGCGCCAGCGCCGAGCCGGTCGTCGAACAATCCGGCCCGCACGAATGCATCCCGGCGGAAGGCCATGTTGGCGCCCGCTCCGATGCGCCAAACGTGGGCGCCATGGGCCTTGGTCTCGGCGAAGAATCGGTGGTCGAAGATTGCGGGGATCATGCTCGTCCCGAACCCGCCCATAGACAATTGAAAGCTTCGTTGGGCGGCGGTGCCAAGGGTGGCCGGGAGGACCAGACCGGTGACGCAATCCACATCGTGCCGTTCAAAGGCGCGGGCGACCTCGGCCAGCCAGCCGGGATGAGGCTCCACGTCGTCGTCGGTGAAGGCGATCAGCGGGCGGGTGGCGGCGCGAACCCCGGCATTGCGCGCGTGACTCAGGCCCGGCCGGGGCTCGTGCACGTGGGTCACTTCGGGAAAGGCGGCACAGATCGACCGAGCGGAGGCGGTTGGCGAATTATCCACGACGATGATCTCACCGGGTGCACTGCGCTGGTGCTCAAGGCTGGCGAGGCACTTCTGCAACGGAGCTGGGCGATCGCGGGTGCAGACGATCAGGCTGACGTGGTCGGCGGCTTGCTCGGCGCCCGCCGCCATGTCGGCCAGTCGCGGGTCCAGGTCGGTCAGATCCAGGGCCGCATCGAGGGTGGTCGCCTGATGCGGGCGCCCCTCGCTTCCCGCCGCTAGCGGTGCACCCAAGGCGGGTTCGCGCCCGGCCAGTTGCGTCGCCAGCAGTTGCGCGGTGAGGGTGCGTCGCTGACCCGGCCCCAAGGGCAGTTCCGCCCGGCGCCACTGCCGAAAGCCCAAAGGAAGGTCGCCCCACCAAAGGATGTCGAACGAGACCTCGCACTGCGACGCTGGAGAGTCAGCCGTGCGCAGATCAACGTGGCGAATGGCGATAGACTCGGTCAGTTCACCGCCTCGCGAATAGCCTGCACACTGGCGAGGGATCGGCGATAACCACCAAACAGGCCCTGGATGCCGCCGCGGATTTCGGCGAGAACGAAGCGGATCTGGCGCGTGTCCCCGGCGGCGATGGCTTTCGCCAGGGCCTTTGCCTGATCGCCGAACCACCAGCCGATCATAGCACCGTGCAAGTGCTTGGCTGCTGGATCGCTGGCCCGGCTTTTGACGAGAAAAGCCATCAGCCCCAATCCCCATGACCAATATTGGCGCTGTAATTGCGGGATGGTCTCGCGATGTTCGTGAAACACCGCATAGCGCGGCTCGTAAACCATCACCCGTCCGGCCCGCAGGACGCGGTAGAAGATGTCGAGATCGCCGCCTCCCGGGAGCGGTGCGCCGGTGTCCAGGGCTTCGTCGAATCCGCCGAGCGAGATCAGCAGTTCGCGGTCGAACGCCATGTTGCAGCCCGCGCCGAGCGAGCCGGAGCCCGCCGGGAAAAGGGGATTGTCGTGGCGCTCGCTGCGATACTCGAGCCGGCGAAAACCTCGTCCAAAACCGCCTCGGCTTTCGAACAATTGCTGGGCATCCGTGTCGAGGCGGAAGGGAAGAACAAGGCCGGTAAAGCCGCCAGCGTCCGGGCGGCTGCGCCAAGCCTCCGCCAGCCCGCGCTGCCACCAGCGATCGATCACCACATCGTCGTCGAGAAAGGCGATGAGGTCGCCGGTCGCGGCGGCGAGCGCGGCGTTGCGAGCGAAGTTCAGACCCGTGCGCGCTTCGAATACGTAGCGCATGCCCGGGAAGCCGGCGACGGCATCCCTGGTGGTGTGGTCGACCGACGCATTGTCCACGACCACGATCTCGACCGCCCGAAAGGTCGGGTCCCGCTCCGCCTCGACCAGCGAGTCGAGCAGGCGCGTTAGGCGAACCGCGCGGTCCTTGGTGCAGATCACCACCGACAGGCTTGGAGCGCCGCCGGCAACCGGCAGGGGAAGGGTGTCGGCAACGCGCGCCTCGAGCAGGGCCGTCGCAAATCTTGCGTCCGCGATGCGTGTTAGTTCTTCGACCGTGATCGCGCTGCCGGCGGGGAACGGAAGCATGCAGAAGCCGATTGGCCGATTCCGCCATCGTGCCACGATGCCTACGCCGTCCTCTTCCGGGCCAAGCATGACAGACTCCAGCGGCAAGCCGAGCTCAAGTTGCAGCAGCCTATACCCCACGAACGGTCTCCGTGCGGGTGTCGAAACCTGCCTGCTGGACGCGATGAAGCTGCGCGAATTTGCCATTTTTGGCGATCAGTTCGGCGGGTGAGCCGACCTCGACGATTTTGCCCTGATCCATCACGACCACTTGATCCGCCCGCATCACGGTCGACAGCCGGTGGGCGATTACGATCAAGGTTCGCCCCTTGGCGAAGTCGGTCAGGGCTTCCTGAAATGCTGCCTCGGCCTCTGGATCGAGGGCGTTGGTGGCCTCATCGAGTATGAGCACGTCGGGATTGCGGAGGATCGTCCGGGCAAGCGCGATGCGCTGGCGCTGGCCCCCCGACAGGCGCAGACCGCGATCGCCAACCACGGTTTGGTAGCCCTGCGGCATGGCTTCGATGAAGCCGTCCGCATGCGCCACCCGTGCCGCCGCTTTGATCGCGTCGGGTCCGGCATTCAGATCGCCGTAGGCGATGTTGGCGGCGATGGTGTCGTTGAACAATTGCACTTCCTGGGACATCATAGCCAAGCGTCCGCGCCAGCTGGACAGGCGCAAGCGGCTCAAGGGAATGCCGTCCGCGGTAACCCGCCCATCGCTTGGATCGTAGAAGCGGAACAACAAGCCGATCAGCGACGATTTGCCCGCACCCGACGGGCCAACAATGGCCGTAGTCTTACCGGCCGGGATGGTAAGCGAGACGTCCCGCAGCGCCAAAGGCTGATCCGCCGCATAGCGGAACGACACTTTGTCTAAGCTCATCGCGCTGTGCAGGGGCGCCGCGTTTTGGTTGCCGTCGACCAGGAAGGGCTCGCGCGTCTCGTCGAGGAAAGTAGCGACATCGGCGATGGCCGCATCCATCCCGTCGATCGCGACCTTGTTGCTCATCAGTTCGCGGGCCGGCGCCTGAACACGGTAGAGCAACGACAGGAAGGCTGCGAGTGAGGCGATGCCGACAGCCGACGAGCGCGCCACAAGGACCAAGCCGCCGATCAGGATGACGATGAGAACCTCCGTAATCGGACCTGGCAACGCCCAGAGACCGTCCAGCCGCAGCAGGCGACCGCGCAGCCGTTCGGAGCTTTGGCCAAAGCGGCTTGCTTCATGCTCTTCGCGGCCGAAGGTGCGGATCAGCTGGAGAGCGTTGATGCTTTCCCAGATCTGCGTGCCGAACGCCTTATTCTCCTGCACCACGGCATGTCCGACGAGCGCCGCCCGGCGGGTGATAAGGCGAACGATCAAAGCACCGGCGCACAGGAACAGCAAGGTAAACAGCGCCAGTCGGGCCGAGATCAGCATCATCAAGGCGATGAACACAAGGATCGTGCCGGCGCAGATGACCAGCCGAAGCGTGAGCCCAAAAGCGCCGGCGACCTTCCACGTGTTCTCGGCCATTGTGGTCACGGTTTCCGCACGGCGATGGCCGGCCCGATAGTCGATGCAGGAACTCAGCGTCTGGTCGAAGATGCGCAATCGAAGGTCGTGCGCCACCTGCCCTTCGGCTCGGCGGGTGAGCCACAGGCCGGCGAAAGCGGCGATGTTTTTGGCGACAACGGCCAGACAAAGCATGGCCACGACAGCGATTACCACAAAGCTCGGCGGCACGGACGTGAGCGCGTTGGCGATCCATCCTTCAAGGCCGTGCAAAGGCGCGGGTGCCTGGCTCAGGCTACGGATAAGCGGAATGAACAAGAGAAGGCTCAAGCCATCGAGGAGCGCAGCCAGGGCGCCAAGCGCAAGAATGCCGGCGGCGCTCCAAGACTGGCCGACGACCAGACCGGCTGACGGCGCCTTTCGGCGGTAGTTCGCGAGGTTTCGCATAACCCCCGGCTTCAAGCGCTGCCCCCTTTCGTCCACTCGCCTGCCGCCACTGCACGACCTTGCTTCAATCAGAACAGCCCATCGGCGCGTTCGACGTATCCGCCAATAGCCCGTCGGATGCACTGCCCCGTAATAGAACAATTGTAAGATGTTCCGAGCTTTCCCTTGTAGCGTTTAATGATTATTAAACGGCAGCGGTTATCCGTCATGATGCTTGTGCGATATTGCGTGAGGAACGGATTCGCCTTGGGAGTGACCTACGCTGACGCTGGTTTCCGTCATTGTTCCGGCGTTCAATGCGGAGCGCACGATCGACGCGACGCTGAATAGCGTTCGCGCTCAGACGCATGGCGAGCTCGAAATCATCGTGGTCAATGACGGGTCAACGGACCAAACTGCGGCCAGAGTTCTGCCTCACGTCCAAAGCGACTCGCGCGTGCGCCTGATCAGTCAGGCGAATGGCGGCGTCGCTGCGGCCCGAAATCACGGCATCGCCGAAGCAAGTGCTGACTTCATCGCACCCGTCGATGCGGACGATTTATGGCACCCCGAAAAGATCGCGCGGCAGGTCGAGCTGATGAGCAGCAATCCGGCGATTGCCTTAGTCTGCACCGCTTATTCGATCATCGACGACGAGGGCCGGGTTTGCTTCGTAGTCGGCGGCACTTTGCCCAAGTCCACTCGCTTTGAGGACCTGTGTCGGCGCAATTTCATCGGCAATGGCAGTTCGGCCCTGATGAGGCGCAGCGCCATCGAGCAATTCGGTGGTTATGACGAGACCTTGCGCGAGCGCGATGCGCAAGGATGCGAGGACCTCCAACTTTATCTCAAGATCGCGCAAGCCCATGAGGTCGCGATGATCCCCCTCCCGCTGACCAGCTATCGCCAAAGCGAAACCAGCATGTCGAGCCAGGGAGATCGGATGCTACGGTCGTTCGATCTCGTTGCGGAGCCCTTTTGCGCAGCCCGGCCGGAACTTGCCAAGCTGTTCCGATCCCATCGGACCTACATGACATGCTGGCTTGCCAGTCGCGCCCTGCGAGCGCGGAATTGGCAAGCGGTTGCGCAGCTTAGCGGGCTATTGCTCACGCGCCCGGACCGGGCACTGCCCGCGTCATTAGGCTCAGCCATCGCGCGTCGGGTAAAGACCGCGGCACGCCGGGCTTCAGCAAACTAATAAAGTAGACCGCCTGGATGGCCGATCAGCGACGACGGCCGCGGCGAGTCCAGACGTGCGTGGAATTCACTTCGGTAGGGATGGGGTTGCCCGCCGCATCCCGCGCCGGCGTGAATTCCAGCCGCTCTACGAGCAATCGGCAGGTGGTGGAGTCGAGCGTCGCATTTCCACTCGACTGAGCCACGCTGCAATCGGACGGCCGGCCGCTTCGCGAAACGGAAATGCGGACGCCGACGGCGCCTTCGAACTGGCCACCGCGATTGTCGGAGTCGACGAGACCACCCCGCACCCATTGCGCCCGAGCCGCACGCGAAGCAGCCGGCGCTTGCGGCCTGGGGCGGGCCTCGGCTAGCCGAGGGGGTGGGGCCTGTATGGGCGTCGGCTCGGATGCATCGTCGCTTCCCCTGTCCGCCAAAGCCCTGTCGGTTGGTGCCGGCTCGCTTGAACCCTGGTCGTCTGTCGTGGCGCTCGAACCGGGCTCGTCTCCGCTTTGCTCGGGAGGGACAATCGCATCGGCGCCGCTCTCAAAAGGGCGATCGCCTGTCCCGGACGATTGCTCCCCAGCGGTCGGCGAAGTCGTAGTTTCCGTCGGAGCTCCTCCAAGCGCCGAGACAATTTCCGCGAGCGAAGTACCTGGCTCGGTTACAGTCGCAGCCGGTGAGCCGGTGGTAGAGTCGGCCTGCGGGATGGAACTCACCACCGACCCCGTCGTGCTCCCGTCACCGGGCGCACCAGTCGAGTTCCGCGACGCGGGGTACAGCAGGGTTCCAAGGACCGCTGCCACGCCGATCGCGCCGACAACGTAGAATGGCTTGCGACTGGGGCGGTCGTCGTGATCGTCATATGGTTCGTCTGGAGTATCGGCGACATAGGTCCGGTCGCCTGCTTCTTTTTCGAATGGACGATCGTGGGTGCGGACGTCATCATGCCGATAATCCGCGGCGTAAGGATCCCCGGCGTAGTTCGAGCCGGTGTGTTGGTCCTCCAAATAAGCGCCTTCAGTAAGACGATCTTCGGCGACCCGATCTTCTACGAAATGATCCGTCGTTTCCGAAGCAGCGGCGTGCGTGCCACCAAGCATCGGCTCATCGCGAGCGTAATCACGCGCGACAGGCTCGCTGCCGCTGTTTGCCATGAATGGCTCGTGGTCGGGATTTGGGAGCGGGGCATCGGCGGCTGGAACTGGCCCTCCGCGGGACAAGGCGCGGTAAGCGCGGTCGATCGCGCGTGTTCGCTCGAACTGCCACGGCTGGTCACGAAGCTGAGCGGTGAGCGTCTGATAGGCGTCATCGATCTGCGCCGGCGACGCGGAGGGGGACACGCCCAACACCTTGTGATGATCGACACGCGAGAGTTGAATCGCCATGTTTTCTGCACGCTCCGCAGGGTCTGTGATATACTTAACGAAGGAAAGGCCATGCGGTGCCTTCGTCCATGCGGCTGATCCTATTCCGAGTTCGGTGCTTTCTTGTCCGAAGCGCGTTTGTGTTGGATGCAGGTGATATTATGCGATTGAAGACCGCCGCCGTTCGTCCGCAGCCATCTACTCCCCCGCGATCCGCGGCGCGGTGGATCGGTGCGGCTTTGGTCACGCTCCTGGTTGCACTGCTGGCGCTGCTGGTGATTGATCCAACGCCCTCGTCAGCGGTGGACAGGCCATCGAACGTCAAGCCGACCATGCGGGGCGTCAATTTGGCCAATGCCGAGTTCGCGCCGGAGAAATTGCCCGGCGTTCCTGGTCAGGACTATAACTATCCGGGCAAATCGACCGCCGCGCCGTTCCTTGCGATGGGCATGAATACGATCCGGCTGCCTTTCCTCTGGGAGCGCATACAGCCCAAGCCCATGGCGGCGCTAGATCCGGCGGAACTGAAGCGACTCGACGAGGCAGTGGCCGGCATGGCGGGCTTCAAGGTCGTGATTCTCGACCTCCACAATTATGCACGATACCGTGGAAAGGTGCTTGACCCGGCCGACGGGTCCGGCGCGATGCTGGACGACGTGTGGCGGCGGCTTGCCGCGCACTACAAGGGATCGCCGCAAATCGCCTTCGGGATCATGAACGAACCGCATGGCATTGATGCCGGTGCATGGCGGGCAATCGCCGAGGGCACCGTCCGCTCCATCCGCCAGACCGGCGCACGCAATCTGATCCTGGTTCCCGGCACCCATTGGAGCGGAGGGCACAGTTGGTTCAATGGCGGCGAGCGCTCAAATGCAGCGCAGATGGCCGGGTTCAAGGACCCTGGCGGCAATTTCCTGTTCGAGATTCATCAGTACCTCGACATCGATTCCTCAGGGTCGCACCCAACCTGCGTCGGCCCAGCGATCGGTCGTAATCGGCTCACGGCGCTCACCGCTTGGCTTCGCAAGGAGAAGGCTGGCGCGCTGCTCGGCGAATTCGGGGCATCGAGCAACCCGGGCTGCCTTGCCGCCATGGACAACCTTTTGACCTATTTGGACACGCATGGAGACGTCTGGCGGGGCTGGACGTACTGGGCGGCGGGAGATTGGTGGGGCGATTACTTCTACAGTGTCCAGCCGGACTCGAAGGGTCAGCCCAAGCCGCAGGCGGCCGTGCTCCAGCGCCACCTCCGCTGAGACTTAGCGTCCAGCACGACTGACTGTACGAACGCGTGGTCCTGCACGGGCGGGTTGGAGAGCCGGCTGCATTGAGGCAGATTGCGGCTCGGAGTTCAGCCGGCGGAGGTAGCCCACCAGCACCCACAGCAAGGTCCCGACCTTGATCGAGAAGATCGCGCTCGATCCGATCAGGAGGTTGAAACTGAAGTAAAGCGTAAGAAGCCAGGTGCATCGACGCTGCGACTTATCGTCGCCCGGCATGACGAATGCCATCAGGGCCCAAAGAAAGAGCACTCCCGCAATCGACATCGAATAGATGACGTAGACGTAACCGCTATCGAGGAAGTTCTTGGCCAAGGAGGCCTCAGTGCCAAGGAGGCCGGAGAGGTCGAGATCACTCAGATTATTGATGGTCAGCGTAACTCGGCCGACGAAGGTGTCGTCGGTCGTGGGCGGCGCAACCAGCGTAACCACATAGCCAGCGATCAGCACCATCGGCATCACCAGCAGCGACGTCAGCCGAGGCACCTTTGGAGCCACGTAATAGATGACCGGACCGATTAGAGTTAGCGCGAGCGCCGTGCGGCTGTTGTTGGACACCAGGATCAGCGCGATCAATGCGATGTAGAATGTCCTGACAGGAACGCTGACGCGATCCCACATGGCCACCAGGAAAATCGTCAGGAGGGTAGAGTAATTGGCCAGGGAGACTTGCTCCAGGAACAACGATGCGGTGCGGTGATCGGAGATGTTGAGCAGGCTGAAGCGCCCCTCGAAGCCGAGCGCATTGGGGAACAAGCCAAGCTCATCCAGCTCGAACTTCGAAAAGCCGCGGGTATTTTCGAAGTAGAGGGATGGCTTCAGAAAGTTCGCATAAGCGGGGGTTGAAAGCAGTTCGAGCATCAGAACCAGCCCGGTCAGCACTGAGGCGATCAAGAAGCAGCGTTTCAGACAAGCCTCGTCCACCCGAGCGCCGATCATCAGGAACAAGGCGATGATGGCGCCGCTTCGCGCCATATCGACGATTATTACGCCGCTAAGGACGGAAACAACAACCGCGTCGAAGAGGAAGAAGCCGACGACGAGTGCAGGCAGGATATCGCTCGATCTACGCCCCGATCGCAAGATGAGCACGCCGGTCACAAGGAGCAGCAGTACCTCGGTGACGATGACCGTGCTGACCGAAATGGCAAAGGCGTGCCCGTTGATGATGGCGAGGAGAGGATTGTACAACATCCCGCCGAGCACCACCGCCACGGCCGACCAATGCAGATTCTTGTTCGGGCTGAGAGGAGCGGGCTCGCGAGCTTCAGGCTTTGATCGCGCTGCGGGGGCCCTTCGTGGACCCGACCGTCCGCTTGTTCTGACCAGCACGGTCATGCCGCGGTCCCATGCTGGAAGGCCCGTCTCTGCTCAACGGCGGGCGAGGTTACAGAAGCAGGGGCGTGAACAACCGGGCGAGCCAGCCTTGGTACGTTCCGGAGTAATTCGACTGGCAGTAGGTCGTTGGGCCCTGTCCAGGCGACGAAAGTCACTACTCGATCATCACGACAGATGGGTTTTCGATACCCTCATCACCAAGGGCGCCAACCAAATCCTGAAGAGCCCGCATCGACGATTTGTGCCGCTTCACGGCCACGACCACATTGTCCGAGCCGCTGCCGGACCGCGCCACCAAGGCAGGAACAAGGCCAGTGCAATCGAGAATGATGAAGTCGAACGCGCGGGCGATTGGATCCAGACGATGCAGCACCCGCTCCCGAAGCAGCAGGCTGGCGTGATTGGACACGCGTGGCCCAGCTGAGATCAACGCGAGATTCGGGATCGACGTCGCCTGGGGCAGATGGTTCGGCGGGTAGCGATCGCCCAAGAGGTTGGACAGCCCGACGGTATTACTGACGCCGAACATCTCGTGTAGCCGCGGGCGATCGATGTTGCCGTCGACTAGCAGCACCTGGTACCCGCTGGCCGAGCAGGTTACGGCAAGGCTGGCGCACAGCGAGGCGCCGTCCGTATCGGCGCCAAGCGCGGCGACGGTAATCTTGCGCGGCATGTTAGGCGCGCAAGGCGTGGCACCGAGCCGCTCGACGATCTGCCGCATCTCCTGTGCGAACTTGCTGTTCGTCCGGCGACGGATCGCCGCGGCAGGTGCGGCATAGGCCTGAACCTGATTGCCACGGGCCGACGGCACCAGGCGACCCTGCGACCGGGCAAGCTCGCCATCATCCTGATCATCGCGGTACGAAGATTCCGGCTCCGCGTCGTCGTTGTCGCCCGATCCCGACGCGAGACCAAGCCGTTCCAAGACACGATCGGCATCACGCAGATCCGTGTCGGCGTCGTCCGCAGTGCGGCCGACGACGGGTTTGTTAGTGAGACGCATCAGCCGTGACTACCCTCAAGTAGAAGCGGCCCGGAATGGCCGGAAGGACGAAAGGACAAAGCGCCGATCACATCAACGCCAAGCATCCGCTCGACGCCTGCCCAGCTACGAACTCGTGGGTTCATGGCTTCAAGAACGATCGCGCCAATGGCACCCAGCAGTGCGCCCGCGAGGATGGCCAAGAATAGCACGAGCGGCGGCTTCGGCGACTCTGGAGCCAGCGGCGTTGCAGCAAGGCTGAGCACCTGCACCTCGGTCTGCGGGATCGAGCCCTGCAGCCGCATGCGTGAAAGACGGTCGTTCAGATCGCTGAACTGCTTCTGCGAAACTCGGAACTCATTCTTGAGCCGCTCATATTCCGCCAGGCTGGCGCCCATCGTTTGAACGCGGGCGCGCTGCTGATTGGCCAGTGCCCGCAGACGAGCCTGGCTGGCGCTTGCGGCGCCCCGTTCGGTCGCAGCCTCGGCGTTTCGAGCCGCACTGAACGTGCTCGTTGCGCTCGAGAGCTGAGAGTTCAACTGCGAATTCAAAGTCGCGAGCTCGGCTTGAGCACGTTTGACGTCCGGGTAGTCCGGCCCGAACTGGGCCTGAAGGTTGGACAGTTTGCTGCTCGCCACCGCAACCTGTGAGCGCAAGGTCTGTACGTTGGCACTCTTTTCCGCATCGCTTCGGCTCTGCGGAGCGGCATAAGCATTACCACCGGCCGCAGCGGCGCGCGCTTCGGCGGTAGCCAGCTGCGTGGCGACCTCGGCCATCTGCGCACCCTCTGAGCTCATGTCACCATCGTTGGTGATGCCACGTGCTCGCACAAAGCTACTAAGCGCATTTTGCGACTGAATGACGTTGTTCCTGGCCTCTCCCAGCCGACCCTGAAGCCAATTGGCATAGGTCTTGGCAGGCTCGGTCTTCAGCCGGTACTGGGACGCCACGGAGGCCTTGGCAAAGCCGTTCGCGATCCGCGCTGCTTCGACCGGATCCCGCGAGCTGACCTGGATGGCCATCACGCTAGAATCCTTACCCGGCGTTACCGCCACCGAATTCTGCAACCTTTGCCGCAGCCACACGGCATAGGGTATCTTCCCTTCCGACTCCTCGCGCCAGACGGCGGTCAGTGCCGGATCTCGGGTCAGCCCTGCGGTGGACGCAGCAAGGTCGGTCACCACGGGCGTTTTGATGAGGTCGGCCTGGGTTGCGATAACCGCACGGGTATTCTCCTGCCTCTGATCGGAATTGCCTTCCTGCAGAGGATCGGCGCCGCCATTGTTGAGCAGAAGCGACGAGACCGCGAGATACGTCCGCGGCGCGACGGCAAGATACAATAAGGCAAGGCCGGTGAGCACGGCCGTCGTCAGCGCCACCAGCTTCCAGCGAAATCGGACGGCATCGAGCCAATCGGCGAAACTAAGCATCGAGATTTACTGCCTTCGCGGATGAAGGTGCCATGCGCCGGGCAACAAGGCCAAGCGCGACAAGGAATTGAGGGGCGGTCGGGTCACGGAAATGGTATTCGCCACCCACGGGTTCAATCGCCGGACCGAAAGCCGCGGCTTGACCGTCCGTTAGCAACGTGTCCGGTTTGGCGCCTTGCTGGGTAGCCGATGAGCGCTCGGCAACCACTCGGGCGAATCGAACAAACTTGTCGGGGTCGCCGTGGGATCCGCGAGCAATCGACAGGAGAGCCGCGCCATCCTGCGGATTGAGCGAGGTCCATTCCTGGAAGGCATCCTGCAGGCCGATGGTCGCGTGCGCCACCTCGATAACGTTGCTGTCGTCCTCGACCGCAGCCAAGGCGGCATGCAAGCCAAACAGTCGCGCATGATAAGGCGAGCCACAGGCCACCTCGGCGATGGTGTCGAGAGCACCATCGGAAATCCGCATGGAGCAACGATCGGCACAGTCGCGGAGCAGTTCAGCGATGGCCTGCGCGGGCAGTGGGTCAACGCTGACCCGCGTGACGTGACGGGTCAGGGAAGGGTGGGCGATGAGGATATCGGCAAAGGTGCTGCCGTCCCCAACAAGCACGAAACGCACTGGCAGGCGAGCGTCAGATACCAGCTTTAGCAGCGACGCAATCTTCCAACGCAGCCCCGCATCGGTGACCCGGTCGAACTCGTCACTGATGACGATCGCCTGTGAGTATTGGATCTGCGAGAACAGGCTGGTCGCTTGATTGGGGGTGCAATCGGTCGGCAGGGCAGCAACCCGCTGCTGGAACGCCTCATACGTTCCCGCTTCAAGCGAGGACGCCGGGATCTGCTCCAGATAACCGCGCATCAGGTCACCAAGCGTGGTCCCATTATCGCACGCCGAGTAAAGCACCACGATGCCTTCGCGATCGACCGACTGGCCGAAGCTGCGGACGAGCGAGGTCTTGCCGGAGCCTCGAAGGCCCGCGATAAAGCCGTGGTTACGACGATAGAGAACGCCACTGACGAGTTGCGCAACCTGGGCTTCACGTCCGTGCAGCTCAGCTGGATCGTCGACAGGCTGGGATACGTCGAACGCGGTGTACACGCGATCGGCGGCATTGGCGCCTAGCCGATGCGACCAATGTCGACCAACGGGTGCGGATGTGGTCTCATGCACCTGCAGGAACCCTGCAGTTGCATGTGGCTGATCGGCTTGAGCGCCAGCATCGTCCGCGCCCAACTGACCCACGGCCGAGCGGGCAATGGAACGCCAGTTCACAGTGTTGACCAATGAACGAACAACGGCAGTGCTCCAATCAGCTTCGGGCGACTTCAAGCACCCACCAGAATCAACATATCGGCGAAGATCGTATCCCTACATCATGCAGATTAACGCATTCTGATCAGGCACGTCTTCCCTTCACCCACTGTGACGTAATGCGGGTCAGAAACGCAATGTTCCCGACCAGATAACGCCCAGCAAGCCGACGGGGTTCATTAAAGAGCCGAAACAGCCATTCAAGGCGAATTTTACGAACGAATTGAGGCGCGCGAGGCACTTCTCCAGCAAGGAAATCCAGAAGCGCTCCGACGCAAAGTGTTGGTCCTGCGAAGTTTTTGTAGTTCCGTTGCGCCCAAAGCTCCTGTCGGGGTTGTCCCATCGCGACGAGTACCAGATTGGCACGACTCTCGGCGATTCGGCGTGACAGCACGCTTTCATCCTGCATTTCGAAGAACCCATGGGCAGTTCCGACTACCTCGACCTGAGTCGATCGGCTTGCCAGAACCGCTCCAGCTTGTTCGGCAACTCCGGGTCTTGCCCCGACCAAGAACAGTCGAATCGGTGTTGTAGCGCTGGATAAGAGCCCCGGCACAAAATCGGTGCCGTTAAGATTGTCCGGAAACTTTCGACCGAACAAGGCTCGGCTGGCCAAGTCGACACCGACTCCGTCGTTGAACACTAAGGCTTCTTCCATGATGGAGCGGAAAGCGGCATCACGCGCGGCGAGGTTGACCGAATGTGCGTTGCAGAAAGCCACCATCAACGGCTGCCCGGCGCACACGGCGCCAAGCACCGTGGACCTTGCCGTTGCTTCGTCGAAGACGTCCACCGCAAGTCCACCGATCCGCCGGCGGCGCTGGCCCAAAACATCACGGTAGAGGGACTCGAAGCGCGGAGCGGATCCGGCCCAGTCAAACTGTTGAACCCCGGTCGACACAAGATCGGAGGCTGCGTCCTCCGAGAAGGCGCGGAAGCCGTTTGCAAAAGCGCGGTAGCTTTGCGGCCACGTGTCCGCCTGCGCAAAGTCGACGGTCATCCCGAAACCAAGGCGCTCGACGCTGTGTTCGAAGGGGGGGATGTTGCTGAGCACCGGAAACAGGCCGGCGCTGGCCGCCTCGATCGCCGCCAGCCCGAAGCCTTCGTATTCGGATGCGCACAGGTACACTGAGCACTCCCCGATCAGCGCGCGCAGTTCGCCGTCGCTCGGCGTGTCGTGTATCTCTACAGCATCCCCAAGCTGGAACTCGAGCAGCAACTGCCTGAGTTCAGCAAGGTCGACTCCCATAGGCTTGCCTGCGACGATCAAGCGCCAACCGGGCTCCTGCCGGTTGAACCCCGCGAACCAGCGAAGCAGCCGGTCGACCCTTTTGTTGGGAGCCAGTCGGCCAAAGTAGATCATGGTCTTACTTGCGGGACTGGCTAAGCCGGCGAATTTTTCAACATCGACCGGGTTGGGGATCAGCTTGAGCCTGGCGTCGACGATCCGTTCGAACGTGCGCTCGTCCTCCACGCTGCAGGCGGTCACGGCGCCATAACGGCTGGCCGAAGCACGAGTTACCGTCTCGAAATAGATGCGCTTGAGCCGCTGCGCGAAGCCCGTGTGAAAGAAGCCTCCATGAGTTGTCAGCACCATCGGCTTTCGGTGAAGAACGCGGGTTAGTGCGAGGAAGTCAGTGAAGAAATCCACGGCGTGTACATGCACGATGTCTGCATCGCGGATGGTCTTCAGGACGCCTGGCGCCACCGGATAGCGTTGCGACCCTCGATAAGGCACTCTGACGATCTCAACACCGTCCATACGCTCGCTCTGAGGGAGCGCGCCCCCCTCAGCCGCACCAAAGATGCGATCGAGAGTGACCACCCGCACGGCATGACCCACCGCGGCTTGGCGGCCCGCCAGCTGTTGAACGAAGTTTTCGAGACCGCCGATCCCGGGCGCGAACTGGCGAACAACGTGAACGATCCTGAGTTTATCGACCGCCGTTGTCATTCCGTTTCCTGGCAAGATGCTTGCGTGTTGTGAACTTCGGATCGCACCCGAAAGTTTCGCCGGTGGGCGCCTGTGCCCGGCTAATATGCCTTGATGTTATATTTGCGAACTGGTTTGACCAAGCAACATGTCATTGTTCGCTCGTATATTAAAGAACTCCTCCCAAAGCGTGCTGGCTGGAGTGGCAGGTGCGATTGGCTCGTTCGTGGCCGCTGCCGTGGTTGCACGGACCCTAGGAGTTTCGGGGACCGCATCGGTTGGAATGGCGCTGTGGATTGTCTTCCTGGCGACCACGGTGGCCGACATCGGGATCACCGGAACGCTTGCTCGCTTTGTTTCAGCCGCGACCGGACCGGAGAACGCGCACCGACAGAAAGTCCTTTTATGGTGGGGACTCAAGGTGTTCGCAGTAGCAACGGTGGTTGGCCTCGTGCTGACGAGCCTGTTCCTGTGGCTCTATTGGGGAGACATACTGAGCAAATACGCCAGCAGCCCGACCGACGCGCGCAACTTCGCTTTAGCGGTTCTCGCCTGCTTCGTGGTTCACATGCTCTATGCGTACTGCTTCCAACTTCTTCGCGGCGCACGGGCTTTCAACACCCTGACCTCTGCGTCTCTGATTGGCACGGTGTGCCAGATCGTCGTCGTTTATTTCGGTAGCCGCTGGTTCGGCGTGGTCGGCGCCATCTCCGCTTATATATTCTACAGCGTTCCTCTGCTGTGGGCGCTGACTCGCGTGCGCCCGGTCGCCGAGGAGCCGCCGCTCGAAGATCGAACGCGGATGCGACGCTACGCCCTGACGTTCTACGGTTCGGCCCTGTTCTCGCCGCTTCTATGGGTCCGCTTCGATGTTATCGTCGTGGACCAGCTGCAAGGCCGCTACGCCGTAGGCCTGTTCATAGCCGCATCCACCGTCGCTGCCTTGTTGCTCGGGCTGACACAGATGATCTGCAATGCCCTGCTGCCAAACATCGTCCACGCTGCCACGGACGGGGAGGAGGCACTCCGTCGCGCCTGCGGGACAGCCATGCGCTTCGGCTTGTTCCTGTTGCTCCCAATGGGCCTGATCGGCGCGGCGTCAGCACCGCAGATTATCGCGATCGTCTACGGCGCTGCCTTCAGCGCGGCGGCCACCACGGCGTTCCTGTTGTGCCTCGCCGCAGCCGCTTCAGCCATCACTCTCGTCGTCTCGAGCGCGCTCAACGCCGCGGATGGCAATGCGGCATTAGCCCGCAATGGCGTGGTTGGCGCCGTGCTGACGATCGTTCTAGCCATTCCGTTGGTCTGGTATGCGGGCATCATCGGGGCCGGGGTCGCCCGACTGACCGCCCAGTCCGTTGTGGCTACGCTTAACATCCTTGCGCTTAACCGCCGCCTGGACCGGGTCGTCGGCGCCGACTGGTTCTTCCCAATGCTATTTTCAGCTGTCGTTGCGGCGGGCGTCATGCTTGCCATTAGTCAGCTCGGGCTGGGGCTCGGCTACTTCGTGCTCGGCGGTTGCCTTGCCGGCCTAGTGTATTTGGGAATGTCCGTATTAACCCTGAAGCTGGGGGCGAACGAGCTTGGCGCGGCTGGCATGGTCGTTCAGGGGCTGCCGGCGCCCTTGTCCAAAATCGGCACAAGAGTTCTCGCCCGCATGGCTCGCTAATAGAATATCGCGACCGTAATGAAACGTCCGGGCGAGTTGCGCGTCTAGCAGGTGAGCATAACGATGGAGTTGAGCTCCAGCCCTTGGGAGAGTTCGATGTCTGGCGAGATTTTCAAAGCGACAGGTGTGTTGGCATTGCTTGCCGTGGCGGGTTGCTCCGCCGGACCAAGGCTCGGCGAAGGCAGCTCGGCGGTAACCGTGAGCCAGTCCTTGCCCGCGCCCGACTCCACCTTCGTCGCGACTGATCTGTCGAACTACCGGATCGGGCCCCGCGACCAGCTCAGCGTTGAGGTATTCGGTGCCCCCGAACTCACCCGCGCGGGTGAAGTCGATCAGGCCGGAAACCTGTCCTTCCCGCTGATTGGGTCGGTCGTGGCCGGCGGCAAGACGCCCAAAGAGGTCGCAACAGCGATCGAGGCTGGTCTTCGCGGCCGCTATCTGAAGAACCCTACGGTCACCGTGAACATCACGAAGGCGGTAGCCCAGACATTCACGGTGGACGGCGCGGTTCGCGACCCTGGCGTCTATCCCGTTGGCGCGCGCATGACACTGCAGCAGGCAATTGCCTCGGCCAAGGGTGCGGGCGACATCGCCAATCTGGACAATGTCGTCATTTTCCGAACGGCGAACAATCAGAAGTTGGCGGCCTTGTTCAGCTTGAAGCAGATCCGCGCTGGCCGTGCGACCGACCCGCAGATTTACGCCAATGACATCGTCGTTGTCGGTGAAAACGCCACTCGCCGGTTCATGAAGGACCTTGGAAGCGCTCCGCTGGGTAACTTCATTCCCTTCCTGCTATAGGTTGGTCCGCTTCGGTGTGTGTAGCGACGGCATAGCTTCGTTAACGCACCGGAGCTTGATCCCGGTACGTCCTTGCTTGTCGGACGAACGCTCAGCGACCAAGCACCAATAAGTTCATTAATTTGCGACTGACTGCGCCCATTGGAGCTGTCGTTGATCCGCAAAAACCCTCCTCGCGTCGGTAACGCCCGTTAACGGCGTTGAGTCCGCCCCTGCGCAACTTGCGTTATAAGCTCGGCGCGTTAGCTCACCCGGCCAAGACGGGAAGAGCCCGTCGACCATATTGTTCAGCTTGCAGTCTTCGACACTAAAGGTCGTAGTTCAGTTCAGCGCTCAGAGCACTTCGGGATTGATTACTTCCGTTCGTCAGAACTCAGCACAAGATGATACTTCAACGTGTTTCCGCTCAGGATTCGCTTCGATGAACTGCGCGCCGGATATGTTGCTTCCTTGTGGGTTAGTTGAAGACTAAGACCTCAGCCATTGAAAGAAATTAGATGACCATTGGATTGAACATCTCTGGCGGCGAGTTTGGTGGCACCGGCGGGGTCCATAATCAACAGTATCACTATCCTACTCTGTCGGAATTGCAGTTCTACAGAGACAAGGGCGTCGACTTCGTTCGTCTTCCTTTTGCTTGGGAGCGCCTACAGGACAAGTTGGGCGGTTCTCTCGATACCAGCGGCGACCTGCGTCTACTCAAGCAAGTGCTGGTCGATGCCGGCACCCTTGGCCTCGATGTAATCATCGACAATCATAATTACGGTCGCTTCAACGGCGTTGCGCTTGGCGCTGCCGGTGGTCCTACGGCCGCTCAGTTCGCGGACTTCTGGAAGAAGATGGCGATCGAGCTCAAGGACTATCCGGCTCTCGCCGGCTATGACCTGATGAACGAGCCGCACGACATGCCCAATTCGACGATCTGGAAAGAGTCGGCGCAGGCGGCGACCAATGCCATTCGCACGGTCGATACCGTCAACACCATCATCATCGAGGGCGACAATTGGTCGGGCGCGCACAGCTGGGCCAATAGCAACAACGCGACCCTGATCATCAACGATCCGGCCAACAACATCGTCTATCAGGCCCACCAGTACCTCGATCGCGACAGTTCCGGAGTCTACCGCGGAAACTACGATCAGGAGGGAGCTTACGCCAACGTCGGCGTTGATAAGCTCAAGCCCTTCGTGGACTGGCTCAACGCCAACGGCCTTAAGGGCATGATCGGTGAGTTCGGCGTACCAAGCAACGACGCACGCTGGCTCGATGCTCAGAAGAACATGCTTAACTATATGAACGCCAACGATCTCGACGGCACTGCCTGGGCTGGAGGAGCGTGGTGGCCAACCAGTTATTCGATGTTCACCGCTGCACCGGGCAAGGCCGACTCCGCGTTCGGCAATGTGTTGGAAGCCTATTACGGAAAGTTCGACGGGTTCGGCACCGGCACCGGCACCGGGACACCACCACCACCACCACCACCAACCACCTCCTCGCCAAGCGTTGCTATCAACAACGTCACTGTTAGCGAGAACGCTGGGTCGGCGACCTTCAGTGTCACCCGGTCGGGTAATCTCGCCGCGGCTTCAAGCGTCAACTACAGTACGGCAAATGGCACGGCGATCGCCGGATCCGATTACATTGCAATCGCAGGGGTTCTGAATTTTGCCGTTGGTGAGACCACGAGGACCGTCACGGTGGGGATCACCAGCGACACCTTGGTGGAGGCGAATGAGGCATTCACAATCCAATTGTCCGGTGGCACGAACGTAGCGATCGTTGATGGTTCTGGAACAGCCACCATCAACAACGACGATGGCGGTTCGGTCACTCCACCTCCGGTGGCGCCCGCGGGGTTCCCCGCCAATCCCACGATCTCGGGCACGGAAGGCGACGACACCATTAGTGCCGATTGGTCCCGCGAGGATCACATCGATGCAAAGGGCGGCGATGACTTCATCATCGGTGTTGGAAGCAGGGACTACATCAACGGCGGCACCGGTAACGACACGGTCAGCTATCACTGGTCTGGCGCGTTCGTCGACGTGGACCTCAGGCGCGACATTCAGGAAAACGGAGATGCGAACGGCGATGTTCTCGTCAGCATCGAGAATGTCGAGGGCAGCAGTCGCAACGACCGCCTCGCTGGCAACGATGCGGCCAATGTCATCAACGGTCTTGGTGGCCGGGACGTCCTGTCCGGTCGCGGCGGAAGCGATCGGTTCGTGTTCGACTCGGCCTCAAACGCCAACGGAGATCATGTCACCGACTTTCAGGCTGGCGACGACCTGGACTTCCGCACGATCGACGCCAACGTCAATCAGGCTGGGGACCAGGCATTTACCTGGCTCGACACGGGTGGGTTCACGCGCTCAGCCGGTCAGCTACGAGAGTATGACTCCAACGGCGCTCACTATGTTGCAGGCGACGTCAACGGAGATGGCGTTGCGGACTTCACCATCCGAGTGTCTGGTAGCTCGAACCTGAGCGCAGGCGACTTCCTGTTCTGACCCTCACGAAAAAGCCCCACGACTTCGGTCGCGGGGCTTTTTCAATTCTTCGCCTCTTCGTTGAGGTTCAGCAGTCCCGACGTCAGTAAGCGTTTCGATGGACCAGCACCTTGAACGTGCCGATCAGGATCGAGAGATCGCGGCGCACGCTCCAGCCGTTGACATATTCCAGGTCCGACTGAAGGCGATTAAGCAGATCCTCACGCCGGTGGGTCGCACCGCGGTAACCGCGCACCTGGGCCAATCCGGTCAGGCCAGGCTTGCACGCATGCCGGTGACTGTAGCGTTCGTCGACCTGCCAGAATAACTCGTCCCCTGCCAGCGAGCCAAGAGCGTGGGGCCGGGGGCCAACAAAGCTCATCTCGCCGCGCACAATGTTGAGCAGTTGCGGCAGCTCATCAATGCTGGTCGCACGGATGAAGCTGCCAACACGCGTGACACGGCTGTCACCGCGCTGCGTCGACTGACTGCCAGCCTCGTCTGAGGCATCGACCCGCATGCTGCGGAACTTCAGAACGTTGAACAACCGATTGCCGCGACCAACACGCTGCTGGACGAAGAACACCGGACCGCGGCTATCGAGCTTGATCGCCAGAGCAACAAGCAGGAGCAATGGCGCGAGAAACGTCAGAGCGATGCCAGCCAAGACCAGATCGAGCGCACGCTTCTGTAGATTATCGCGCTGCCGGAGGGGGTTGGACACCAGAATGGTGGCGCTGCCGGCGAAGTGCTCGCAGCCCAACGCACCGATCGCATCCAATTCCGGTACCAGCAGCTCGACACGGGTGTCGCTGCCCTTAAGCGCGTTAGCCCAAGCGGCCCGTTGATCGGGGCGGCATGCGATGAAGACGCTGTCGAAGCCTTCGATGCGACGAGCCAGTCGATCGAGACTGAACGGGTCGCCGCGCTCGGCAGACAATCCCAGGTCGGTCGCGTCAAAGCGGTGAACATGCTGGGGCGTCTCCACTTCGACGCCATCCACGATCAGCAATTGGCTCATCGGTGAACCGTCGAACACCCGCTTGCACCAGTGGCCCAGCAGGACGCGACCGGTCAGCATCAGAACCATCGACGTGGTCACACCGGCAGTCATCATGATCCGCGACAGACCACTGGACGCCTTGAGCGCGAAGGCCACGAACAGGATGATGGCCGCGGCCGCCAACAGCGATCCACAGGCCCGCCCAGCGCCATTACGCCAGTCACACAAGGCCGAGGAGTTCAACGCTGGAACGTTAAGCGCCATGAACAAGGGGAGGATCAGCGCGATCGTCATCAGCACTGGCGACGCCAGTGGGTCGCCGAAACGGGCAAACCCAACTGCAGCGAAACTCACGAAGATGACGAATGCGTCAAGCAGCGTGATCGCCGCGTAGAACCGCGTGCGCAACCGACGCTTGTCGACAACCCCTGGGGAGACCCCAAGGGGAACGGCATCCCTGATCCAGTCGCTGGTAAGTTTCACTACGTTAGTCCTACGCTTACTAAAATTTGTTATGAGAATATTAAGGTGCAATTACAACGCTTAAGGTAGGCAAAGTGAACATTTGCTTGCCACCATTTTCTAACGTATGTTCAATGTTGGGACGATCGGCTTGCGTATGCCGAACGTCGGAGGGAATGAAACCTTGAACCAACAACGCTTAACAGCAGACGGCTTTGTCGTCGTTCCGGTCGCTCCAACAGATTACTTCCAGACCGAACATCTGTCGGACGCCGGTTACAATTCCGGGACACCAACCAACTTTGTCACGATCGTTGCGCTTGCAATGATCGCCTGGGTTCCAATCATCGGAACATACTTGGTCACGCGTTAGCCAAAGGACGTTCCGGCAAGACAACCACCAAATCCGTGATTGTTTCCCTTCCGTTTTAAATTTCCCTTAATCATACGGGTTACAGGAAGAGGAAGGTGCCGGAATGCCACACTCCTCGACCGGTGATCCACCGGTTATCGATGATGATGTCGGCAGCACGAATTCGTCTCGTCCAACTACGGGCAAGTTCGGAAAGGCTTCGGTGTATCTGAACCATCGTGTGATCGTCCAGGGTCCGTCGGTAATGAAGTCGGCCGATGTCGCGGCTGCTCAACGATCCTTCTTGAGCACCTTCAAGCCTTGGCAGATCGCTGCGATCACCGTGCTGGCCATTGCCGCTTGGGCTGCACCAGTCGGGCTGCTGATCATCTTCTTCCGCCATTAGCGCAACGGCCGCCCTATCTGAGGTACATCTTACCCTCGGCCGTAGGTGTCCTCCAGCCGAATGATGTCGTCCTCACCAAGGTATGGGCCACATTGGACCTCAATCAGGTGCAGTGGGAGGCGCCCCGGATTACTGAGCCGATGCACTTCGCCCGCTGGGATATATGTGGACTGATTCTCTTGAAGTAGCCGAACTTCGTCACCGACCGTGACCTCGGCGGTGCCGCTGACGACGATCCAGTGCTCCGAGCGATGATAGTGCTTCTGCAGCGATAACTTGCCGCCCGGATTGACGATGATGCGCTTGGTCTGAAAGCGATCGCCGCGGTCCATGGTCTCGTAGCTTCCCCAGGGGCGAAACGCCCTTGCGGTCTCGTCGGCGCGCTTTTGACCTTGCCGGCGAAGTTGCTCAACGACCGCCTTCACATCCTGCGACCTCGATCGCGGGGTCACCAAGATGGCGTCGCGCGTGGCAACAACGACCATGTCCTCTAGGCCGACCACCGCCAAGGTAGCTCCGCCATCGGAGCGCAGAAGGCTATTCTTGGAGTCTAACGATAGTACGTCGCCACGAACCGCATTGCCGTCGCTATCCTTGGGCAGAAGCTCCCAAACCGAGTCCCACGCTCCAACGTCCGACCAGCCGCTACGAAGCGGAAGCACGAACGCGCGATCGGTTTTCTCCATCACGGCGTAGTCGACCGAGATGTTCTGTGCGCGACCAAAGGCGTCGCTGGCCGGGCGGATGAAGGCGCCGTCTTGGCTGGCCTCGGCCATGCTTTCCTTCACGGCACTGGCGACCTCTGGAGCATGACGGGCAAGCTCCTCGAGGAAAACGCTCGGCCGGAACAGGAAAATGCCGGCGTTCCAGTAGTAATTGCCTTGCGCGAGAAACTCGGCGGCGCGAGCCGAATCGGGCTTCTCGACAAAACGGAGAACCTTGTGAACGCTCTCTTCCGTTCCGTCCGTGTCTGCCTCGATATAGCCGTATCCGGTATTTGGACCGTCCGGCGCAATGCCGAAAGTCACTAGAACATTGTTGCGCGCCGCTTCCAGCCCGACCTCGACGGCGGCCAAAAAGGCACCATTGTCTTCGATCACGTGATCCGAGGGCATGACGAGCATGGGCTCGTCCTCGCCGGCCGCTAGCGCCCAGTGGGCCGCCAAGGCGATGGCGGCCGCGGTGTTGCGTGCTGCCGGCTCCAGGATGATCTTCTCGGGAGCACCAGTGTCGGCCAGTTGCTCAGCGACCGAAAAGCGATGCTCTTCTCCGGTGACCACGATCAATGGGCGGAACAGGTCCGAGCGACAGCGTGCAGCCGTCGCCTGAAGCATCGTGTCATCGGCGTGAATAGCCAACAGCTGCTTGGGCAAAGACAGGCGCGAGACTGGCCATAGGCGGGTTCCACCGCCGCCGGAGAGGATCACGGGGCGGACGGCTCCAACGTTGTCGGAGATCGATGCAGAGGGGGTAGGTGCGTTAGGCATGCGGCCCATTGCCACGACCCAACGCTATTGTTCAACGTCCAATTGCCCCAATGCCGTTACGCTTCTGGAAAGCTTGGCAGCGATAATAGGTCAGAACGATGCCGCCGCGAGCATCGTTCGTGGCGGCTTGATGAGGAAGTGTTTCGTTCGTGCGTATCTTGCAGATCATCCATTCGCCGGATCCGGGCGGCGTTCTCGCTTTGTCGGAGGACATCGCCTCGGGCCTGAGCGACGAAGGCCATGAAATCGAGACCTGCTTTGTCGCGCCTCGCGTGGGCATGTCGAAGGTGGCGAAGCTGCGCGGGCTGATTCGCGCGGCACGCCTGATCGTTTCTGGCGAGTACGACACGGTGATCGCCTATCAGGCAGCGCCATCGGTGATGGTCGGCTTGGCGGGTCTGTTTACAAGGTCGCCCCAACGGATCGTTCATCAAACCACCATTCCGTCCGCCACCGCGGCACCCGTGCGCTGGCTCGACAAGATCTGCGGCACTCTTGGCTTGTACCCGGTCAACATCGTCAACACCGTGTCCACGCGCCTCGAGTATGCTGGCTACCCGACGGCATATCGCAAGCACCTCCTGCTGATCGAGCATGGCGTGCCAAAGCCGGTGGTCATTTCGACACGGGCCGATACGCTGCGCCGCCATGCCATCCCGGACGACGGCAAGATCCTGCTGAACACAGCCCGACTGGTCGAGGAGAAGAACCAGGCAACCCTTATCCGGGCGCTTCCGCTTCTGCCTGGCGTGCGCCTGGTCGTTGCCGGACAAGGTGCTAGCCGCGACGCGCTCCTGAAGCTTGCGGACGAACTGGGTGTGCTCGATCGAGTTCACCTTCTCGGAGCTTTGCCGCACGAAGAGGTCGTTCAGCTTTACGGAGCGGCCGATCTGTTCGTGTTTCCGTCTCGTCATGAGACGTTTGGGATCTCGGCGGTAGAGGCAGTCCTCTTGGAGGTACCGACCATCGTCAGCGACATAGCGGTGCTCCGCGAGGTGCTGAACGTGGATGGCACGTCCCAAGTCGCGTTTGTTGCCGAAGACAACGTCGATGCTTGGGAACAGGCAATCGCAAATTGGCTCGCCCACCCCCCGCAAGCGTCGAACTTAGCGGCCTTTGGGGAGGCTATTGGACACAAATATTCGAAAGAACGGATGATTTCAGGCTATCTCGAATTAGTCCGTCAGCGACGGTAGCGAGCTCTGGTCATCCCTGCCGCTCCAGCGACGGACGACTTGGAAGCTGACAGCGTGCGGCGCTTGTTTGAAGGGGGCTCCCCTGAAGCCGCGGCTGCCCCCGCGTCCCTGTCAAGCGCAATGGCTCGTCCTAGCAGGAACCACAGCAGGGAAGCTGTCTTAATCGAGAATAAGGACCAGCTGACGATCAGGTTAAGCGATAGATAGAGCGCTACAGCGAAGTGAATGTAGCG
Source organism: uncultured Sphingomicrobium sp. (assembly GCA_964243335.1). GTDB lineage: Bacteria > Pseudomonadota > Alphaproteobacteria > Sphingomonadales > Sphingomonadaceae > Sphingomicrobium. The sequence goes on from CAXTED010000004.1 coordinate 27,702, forward strand.
ACTCTCAGGGGTCACAAGCCGGCGCGCAAAAACAAGTGTCCACAATAGCATCGCCATCAGAAGCGACTGTGAGTTGATGAGATAGGCAAAACCCGCATCGCCGGTCTTCTCGATTTGCCCAATCGATATTCCGGTGAAGTCCTCGATGCCAAAGCCTTGCAGAGTGGCTACGCCGTAAGCCAGTCGGCCGGCGAAATCATCCGTTCCCGGGCGTAAATGGAGAAGCGCCACGGCGAGAAAGGTCGCAGCGATGACCGCCGGTGCCGTCAACACCGCCACCGTGGACGACAGATACTTCTTGAACGGTGCCGCCACGAGTAGAATAAGGCAGGCTACGGTTGCCAACCGACTGTCGCATCCGATCAGCAAGAGCACGTTGGCGATAGCCGCCACGATGACCATCTTGCGGGGCATGTGACGCCAGAAGCCCACCAGCCAAAGCGTGGCGATCACGACGTAATTGCCCAACGAGACCGGCTCCAGGAAGATGGAAGAGAGCCGATGGATGGGCAAATCGGGGAACAAGAACCGCGCGTCGGGCCGGACCGAGCTTAGAAAAAGGCCGTTATCGATCCACCAGTCATCAGTTGGCAGACTGCGTGTGTGGAGGAAGTAGTTGCTGACATTGAAAATTGACGTAAAACTGGTGATCGACGCGGCTTCCCATATAGCAAACGCCAGAATGACTAGGTGAAGACGAAAGATGCTGCTGTGGAGCTTGTCACCGCGGCAGGCGATGCCCGCGAGAATGAAAATCGGGATGATCGCGACGTCTCGGTAGAATTTGGGATCGGCGACTCCGCGCAGAAGCGACAGGATTACCCAATTCACGAGCAACATCAGCAGGAGGAGGTCCCACCGTCCAGGACGCCGATCCGAATCGGTGAATGGCAAAGCAACTGCCGCCGCGAGAACCACTGCCTCGCCCGCGATCACCAACGGCTGGCTGACCCGGAAGAGGTTCGTGTCGATAAAGCACAGAATGATGTTCAGGAGCGCGCTGGCCCACAGCAGCCCGTGCAGGAGCACTGGCTGGGCCTGGCGCTGGCCAGCGGTCACAGGGCGGTGCCGCGCCTCAACGTTGAGAGGAGCGCCGTGGGCGCCGGTGAGCTCCAGCCTCGCCATCAGCTTCTCGTGCAGCGAGGGCACCGCGCCGCCGTATTGCTCAAGATCCTCGCGCCCCGACACTTCGCTGATCCGCAGCGACGGCACGGAAAAAGCGAAACGAACGGATGAAGTAGCGATTGAACAGGCGCCGGGGCTCGCTCAAGAAGCGCCAGAACCATTCCATGCCAACCTTTCGCATGAACAAAGGCGATCGAAGCTTTAGTCCGACGACGAACTCGACCGCTGCCCCGACACATAACACGGTTGCGTTGCCGATCAGTAGCCGGTGATTATAGGCCCACTTTTCCGACTTGGGCGCACCAACGGCGATGACGAGATGGGTTGTGCCGAAATCCTTGATTTTGGCCGCCAGCTGCTTGCCGAAGGCGTCGTTGCGATCAAAGCCAAACGGGGGGACTTCGATCAGCAGATTGTCCGCGTTGAACATGCGCGCGAACATCACGGCTCGCATTCTGGTAGCGGCTTCCTCGCTGCTCACCAGCATGAACAACCGGTGCTTCGCTGGGTCCCACAACTGCACGAGGTCTTCGAAGAGATCGGAGCCGGTGATCCGCTGGCGAATGGGCGCACCCACGCTTTTGGCATAGGCATAGACCGGCGCTCCGTCGGCCGTGATCCGCCATGCCCATGCATAGGCACTCCGGAAGGTCGGGTCGGCTTGCAGGGTTACAACGTGATCGACATTGACTGTTGCGACCAGGCGCGCGCCTTCATGGGGAGTGTCGTCCAGGATCTCACGAACTAGATCTTCCTGCCTATGAGGATAGATCGTCAGGCCGAAAACGCGTCGCGGAACGTCTTTGGTGCGCAGCTGCGCTGTCATGTCGCTCCGTCCATCCCCCACTCATACGCCAGATGCACAACAAATCTCCATGCCTCGCGCCCATGAACGATCCGCCACGCTGTCGGCTCCGAAGCTGCTCTGCAGCGTGGACAATGGCGTGAGTGGCGCTAAACGCGACCTTTCCGCATCCTTATCGATCAGGCGCCAGTCAAGGCAATCTTTTTGGCAGCGACTTGCGGCCGGCAGGCGCACGGGATGCCGACCTGGGACACATGATTCATGCTGACGTTCAATGCCGTAACCGTTCGCCTCGGCGGCCGGCTGATCCTCAACGGGGCGACCGCCGCCATTCCGGCCGGCGCCAAGGTCGGGCTGATCGGCCGCAACGGCGCGGGCAAGTCGACCCTGATCAAGACGATCATCGGCGAAATCGACCCGGACAATGGCGGCATCGAGCGGCCCAAGGGCACGCGCCTTGGCTACCTAGCCCAGGAAGCGCCTACAGGATCGATCACGCCGATCGAGGCGGTGCTGGGCGGTGACGTCGAGCGCGCGTCGTTGCTGATCGAGGCCGACGACCACAGCGACCTCGATCGGCTTGGCGACGTTCACGAGCGATTGCTGCAGATCGACGCCTGGGGAGCGCCCGCACGGGCGGCGCGCATCCTGGTTGGCCTCGGGTTCGATCCCGAGATGCAGGAGCGCGCGCTCGACAGCTTCTCCGGTGGATGGAAAATGCGGGTGGCTTTGGCGACCTTGCTCTTCTCCCAGCCCGATGTGCTGCTACTCGACGAGCCGTCCAACCACCTCGACCTGGAAGCGACCCTGTGGCTTGAGGATTTCCTCAAGTCCTATCCGTCGACCCTGCTCGTGATCAGCCACGAGCGTGACCTGCTCAACCAGGTGGTCGACACCATCCTCCATTTGGAGGGGGGCAAGCTGACGCGCTACGCTGGCGGTTACGATGACTTCGAGCGGCAGCGGGCCGAGCGCGCGGCTCAGTTGGAAGCAGCCCGCGCGAGCCAGGATGCGCAGCGCGCCCGATTGCAGGACTATGTCGCGCGCAACAGCGCCCGGGCGTCAACCGCCAAGCAGGCGCAGTCACGGGCCAAGATGCTCGCCAAGATGCAGCCGATCGCGACCTTGGCCGAGGACCCGAGCCTGGCGTTCGACTTCCCCAGCCCATCGGAACTCAAGCCTCCGCTGATCACGCTCGACATGGCCAGCGTTGGTTATGCCGCGGGCACGCCGGTGCTCGACAAGTTGAACCTGCGTATCGATCCTGACGACCGCATCGCGCTGCTCGGCCGCAACGGCAATGGCAAGACCACGCTCGCCCGGCTGCTGGCGGCGCAGCTGGAGCCGATGACCGGCGATATGGTCGCCGCGGGCAAGCTCAAGGTCGGTTACTTCACGCAGTATCAGGTCGAGGAGCTGGCCGGCGACGACACGCCGATCGAGCATATGGGTCGGCTGATGAAGGGCGCCTCACCGGGTGCGGTGCGGGGGCAACTCGGCCGCTTCGGCTTCTCGGGCGACAAGGCGACGACGCGAGTCGAGCGGCTGTCCGGTGGCGAGCGGGCACGGCTGGCTCTGGCGCTGATCACTCGCGATGCGCCGCACCTGCTCATCCTCGACGAGCCGACCAACCACCTCGACGTCGATAGCCGGGAGGCGCTGGTACAGGCGTTGAACGACTATAATGGCGCTGTGATCCTGGTCAGCCATGACAGGCACATGGTGGAGCTGACCGCCGACCGGCTGGTGCTGGTCGAAGGCGGCCGGGCAACCGATTATCCGGGCAGCATCGATGATTATATCACCCTGGTGCTGAGCGGCGGCGACATCGCCAAGCCGGCCAAGGGCACGGGCGGCAAGAGCGGCAAGAGCAGCGCCGGGCGCGACGCGGAGAAAGCGCTCAAGAAGGAAGCCAAGGAAGCCGAGGAGGCTGTTGCGCGACTCGAGCGGCAGTTGAGCGGACTGGAGACCGAGATCGCCCGTGCCTCGCCGGCGCAGATGGCGGCGCTGGGGCGGCGGCAGAAGAGCATGACGCAGGAACTGGCGACCGCGGAAGCACGGTGGCTGGAGGTCACGGCCAAGCTGGAGGGCTAGAGCGGTTCTTCTTGATCGGCCGAACTTCTGATACTCACGCTGCGGGCTTAGGCCCGGGCATGACCGGAGGCGACAAATGGGCGTGACGGGAATTGGCGGGTTCTTCTTCCGCGCAAAGGATCCGGAGGCGTTGAGCGCCTGGTATGCCGAGCATCTTGGCGTCGGGGCGGACCCGTACGGGATGTGGCAGACACAGGCGGGGCCAAGCGTGTTCTCCCCTTTTAAGGCCGACACGGATTATTTCGCCGCCGATCGCCAATGGATGCTCAACCTGCGCGTCGACGATCTCGACGGCTTGTGCGCGACGCTTGGCGCGGCGGGGATCGCGGTAATCACCAAGCCGGAGTGGAACATGCCGGGTGTCGGACGCTTTGCGCGTATTCATGATCCCGACGGTAACCCCATCGAGCTCTGGCAGCCCGACCCAGCCGATTGAAGCCGGCGGCATGCGGATCGCGACGTATAATGTAAACGGCATCAACGGCCGCCTGCCGGTTCTGCTGGCCTGGCTCGAGGCCGCTCAGCCCGATGTCGTCTGCTTGCAGGAACTCAAGGCGCCCAACGAGAAGTTCCCCGCGGAGGCGATCGAAGCGGCTGGATATCAGGCGATCTGGCATGGGCAGAAGAGCTGGAACGGCGTGGCCATATTGGCTCGGGGGATCAAGCCGGTGGAGACCCGGCGGGGGCTGCCTGGCGGGGCAGACGACGAGCAGAGCCGCTACCTAGAAGCGGCGATAAACGGGGTGCTGGTGGGGTGCCTGTACTTGCCCAACGGCAATCCGCGGCCAGGGCCCAAATACGACTATAAGCTTGATTGGATTGCGCGGTTCGAGGCGCTTGCGGCCGAGTTGCTGCCGACTGACGCGCCGGTGGTGCTGGCAGGGGATTACAACATCATCCCGACGGAGCGCGACGCGTACAAGTTCGAGCGCTGGACCGAGGACGCGCTCGGCCATGTGGATGTGCGGGACGCGTTCAAGCGGCTGACCGATGCCGGGTGGACCGACGCGCTTCGGCACCTTCATCCGGAGGAGACGGTGTTCACCTTCTGGGACTATTTCCGCAATGCCTATGCGCGTGATGCGGGGCTGAGGATCGATCACCATTTGCTCAACGGCGCCGCGGCCAAGCGGCTCAAGGCGGCGGGGGTGGACCGGTCGGTGCGCGGCATGGAGAAGACCAGCGACCATGCGCCGGTTTGGATCGAGCTAGAATGAGTGACGCGCCCGCGCCGATGGAGGCCCTCTTGGTGGCCGAGCTGCCGGATGGGCCGGGCTGGCAATATGAGCCCAAATGGGATGGCTTCCGCTGCATCGCGGTGCGTGACGGCGCCGAGGTGGCCTTGTGGTCAAAGTCGGGGAAACCGCTCGGGCGATACTTCCCTGAAGTCGTAGCGATGATCGCACGGCTGGGCGCCGACCACGTGATCATAGACGGCGAACTGGTGATCGAGAGCGCGAACGGACTGGACTTTGACGCGCTGCAGATGCGGCTTCATCCAGCAGAGAGCCGCATCAACAAATTGGCTGGCGAGACGCCGGCGACGCTTATCGCTTTCGACCTGCTGCGGGAGGCTGGAGAGGATCTGTCGACTTACCCGCTTTCGGACCGGCGCAAGCGGCTGGAGGCGCTGCTGGGCGATGAGGAAGAGGGCGCGCTTTTGCTGTCCCCGGCGACGACCGAACTCACCACGGCGGTCGACTGGCTGGCACGGACAGGCGGCGCACTCGACGGGGTAATCGGCAAAAGGCTCGGCGATGCGTATCGGCCCGGCGAGCGGGCGATGGTCAAGGTCAAGCAGCACCGCAGCGCCGACTGCGTCGTGGGCGGTTTTCGCTACGACAGCGCCAAGGCCAACATGGCCTCGCTGCTGCTGGGATTGTACGACGACGCGGGCAAGCTCGACCATGTCGGTTTCTGTTCGTCATTCTCGGCGGCTGAGAAGGCGGCGTGGACCCCGGAGCTTGAGGCGCTGATCGAAGCGCCCGGCTTTACCGGATCACGGCCGGATAAGCCGAGCCGCTGGAACCGCGACAAGGCGCCCGAGTGGCAGCCGCTGCGACCCGAGATCGTGGTCGAGGTGATGTACGACCAGGTGACCTCCGGGCGGTTCCGGCACGGCACTCGGCTGCTTCGGCGTCGGCCCGACAAGGCGCCGGAGCAGTGCCGCGCCGAGCAGTTGCGCCATCCGCTGACCCCGGCGGAGCTGCACGGCCTGCTCGGGCGCTGACGGGTGCGCGACCTGTTCGGCGAGGCGGATGCGCCAGCCTTGCCGGGCCTGGCCTCACGGGCCGAGTTCGTCACCGTCGGCGAGGAGCAGGCGCTGATCGCCGCCATCGGATCTGTCGAGCTGACGCCGTTCCAGTTCGGCGCGTTCGAGGGCAAGCGCCTGACGCGCAGCTTCGGCTGGCGTTATAGCTTCACCGACCGCAGCTTCAGCCACGCCGAACCGCTGCCCGAGTGGCTGTTGCCGATCGCCGCCCGTGCGGCGGATTTCGCTGGGCTGCAGCCCGAAGCGTTCGGCCATGCCCTGCTGATCCGCTACGATCCAGGCGCCGGGATCGGCTGGCACATGGATCGCCCAGTGTTCGAGCAGGTCGTTGGCGTGTCGCTTGGTGCCCCGGTGACCATGGCCTTTCGCCAGCGAGACGGTGCTCGCTTCCGCCGCGTGAAGATGAAGCTGGAACCGCGGTTGGCTTATCATCTGTCCGGTGAGGTCCGGTGGAATTGGGAGCATGGCATTACCAGCCACGAACACACGCGCTGGTCGCTGACCTTCCGATCCTTGTCGGACCTCGGTCGTCGTCAGCTCAAAAGCAGGCCGAGCGAGACCTAGCCAACACCCTGCTGTTCGATTAACTCGCGCTTTAACAATCGCCTGACGACCGTATGGAAACATAGACGCCGATGCTCCGAGTCCTGTCCGGTCTTTCAGAAGCGGTCCTTCAAAGCAGCTTGTTCGGTCGCATGAGGGCTTCCTTCTGGGGACATTCGCGAGGACCGCCGGACGACTTGACCCGAGCGTTGGCGCAGCGGGACGACCTGTTGCTTCGATTGCACGCAGAGATCGAGGCTCGCGTACGCGCCGAAGCGGCATTGGCGCACGCCAAGAAGATCGAGTCCGTCGGGCAGCTCACCGGCGGCATCGCTCACGATTTCAATAATCTCCTGCAGGCAGTTTCGGGCAATCTGGAGCTGATCAGCATGGCGCCAGACAATCGCCAGAAGGTCGAGCGCTGGGCAGGGAATGCACGGGAGGCACTTGAACTTGGAACGCAGCTGACCGGACAATTGATGACCTTTTCGCGTCAGCAGCGCCAGGACATGCAGTCGATCGATGTGGCCGCGGTGATCGAGGGCATGCGGGACACGGTGCGACAATCGGTCGGAAAGACTGTGGAGCTCCAAATCGAGACCGACGGCGATCTTTGCCCGATCAGTGCCGATCCCAGGCAGTTGGAACTGGCGGTGCTCAACCTGGCGATGAATGCCCGCCATGCGATGCCTCAGGGTGGCCGATTGACCGTCAGTGCACGGGCGCGGGCCCTGGGCGAGGAGACCGGGGTGGCCATCGAGGTCACCGACACTGGCACCGGCATGTCGGAGGAAGTGCTGGAGCGCGCGCTTGAACCGTTCTTCACCACGAAAGAGCCGGGGCATGGCAGCGGCCTCGGGCTAAGCCTGGCTTATGGCGCTGCGCGTCAGGCGGGCGGCGAACTCAAGGTCGCGTCGCGCGAGGGCGAGGGAACCACCGTGACCATGCTGATCCCGTGCGGCAGAGCATCGCAGCCGGCGCCGCCGCGAAAGCTTGCGAGGGGCAGCTAGCGCGCTTCGAAGCCGGCAACGACTTCGGCCAGCCAGCGGCCCGCAGTGAGGGCGCTGAGATCGGTCGGATCGAGCGGCGGATCCCATTCGGTAAGGTCGATCACCCGCACGCGAGGCTCGGCGGCAAGGCGGCGCACGGCAGCGAAAAAGGTGCCCGCATCCATGCCCACCGCGCGGCCACCGGGTGCTGCGGGAAACTGGCTGCGGTCGATCACGTCGATGTCGCAATCGATCACCAACGCACGGCATTGGCTCAAATGGGTGAGGGCACGCGCTATCGCCCGTTCGGTGCCGTCGGCGATGACTTCGCCGAGCGGCACCACGAGGTGGCCGCCCGAGCGCGCGTCTTCGTCCATTCGGCGGCTGTTGGCGAACGGCGCAATGCCGATCTGTGCGATGTTGCAGCCGGGCAGTCCGTCGGCGCGCAAGGCCCGGACGGGGTTGCCGTTGCTGAGGCCGTCGTCGAGATCGCGCATGTCGAAATGGGCGTCGAGGGTGATCAGGCCAACCTCGTCCAGCGGCATGCCAAGTCCGAGCAAGCCGGGCCGGGTGACCGCATTATTGCCGCCGATCAGCAAAGTGACTTCGTGCCGCGCGACGCTTGCCGCGACCGCTTGGCCTATGGGTGCAGTGGCTTCCTCGATCGACATTCCGGCGAGCTGCACGTCGCTGTGGTCGGCGATGGCACTGCGCAGTTCGTGCCCGGTGTCGCCGTCCCACAAGCCGATCCGCCGCAGCACGCCGCGCAGGCTCGCGGGGGCCAGGTCGCAGCGGCCAGGGGTAACCGAGCCGGCTGCTAAAGGCGCGCCGACCAGTCCGATCGGAGCTTCGTCATTCGGGCCGACCAGCAGGTCGGAGAGATTGGGCCAGCTACTGGTCATTGCGCGACAGCCTATCAGCCCCTTATGCCGGGCGCCATGTGGGACCGCTTGCTGACCGACTGCCACCTGATGACGCTGGTTCCGCGCGCCGGCGATCCGCTAGGCATCGTCACCAATGCCGCGATCGGTATTTCGGAGGGGAAGATCGTGCGCGCCGGGCGGCGGACCGAGCTTGCGGGCACGCGGGCGAGGGAGGTGACGCCGCTGGGCGGAGCGTGGGTTACGCCCGGCCTGATCGACTGCCACACGCATCTGGTGTTCGGCGGCACCCGCGCGGCCGAGCATGCGATGCGGCGGGCGGGCGCGAGCTATGAGAAGATTGCGCGGGCTGGCGGCGGGATCGCCTCCACCGTGGCGGCGACGAAGGCGGCTTCGGCCGGCGAACTTCTCGACAGCGCACGGCGCCGATTGCACGCGCTGATGGCGGGAGGCTGCACCACCGTGGAGGTCAAGTCCGGCTATGGCACCGATGTCGCGAGCGAACTTCGGTTGCTGAACGTGGCGCGAAGCCTGGGCACGTCGGAAGCTGTGAGGGTGGTTCCAACCCTGCTCGCGCTGCATGCGCTGCCGGCCGGCCGTGACCGCGAGACCTATGTTGCCGAGGCGATCGAGCAACTGATCCCGACCGTGGCGCGGCTTGGGCTGGCGACCAGCGTGGATGCGTTTTGCGAGAGCATCGCGTTTACCCCGGCCGAGGTGGAGCGCCTGTTCGAGGCGGCGACGGCGCACGGACTGCGCGTCCGGCTCCATGCCGAGCAATTGACCAATGCGGGGGGTGCGTCGCTGGCGGCCCGATACCATGCGCTTTCGGCGGATCATCTGGAGCATCTGGACGAGGCGGGCGCCGCGGCGATGGCACAGGCGGGCACGGTGGCGGTGCTGTTGCCCGGCGCGTTCTACGCACTTCAGGAAACGCGCAAGCCGCCAGTGGCGCTGTTGCGCGAGCATGGCGTCCCGATGGCCGTGGCGACGGACTGCAACCCGGGCACCTCGCCGATGCTCAACCCGCAATTGGCGATGAACATGGCGAGCACCTTCTTCGGGCTGACGCCGGAGGAGGCAATCGCGGGAATGACGGTGCACGCGGCCCGCGCGCTCGGGCTGGAGCGAGAGGTCGGCACATTGGCGCCGGGCATGGCAGCCGATCTAGCGGTGTGGCGGATCGGGGAGCCGGCGGAACTGGCTTATTGGATCGGGCTGCCCGGGCCCGAGCGGCGGATCGTGGCGGGGGCGGATGCCTAGAAGGGGAGTGAAGCTTGCCTCATCTCGACGTTGTCATTTGTACGCACAACCGGTCCGCCGAGTTGGCCCGCGTCCTCAGCAAATTGGTCGCGCAGGAGCCGGTTAGCAGCCTCTCCTGGTCGGTCCTGGTGGTCGACAATGCCAGTTCGGACGGCACCGCGGCCGTGGCGAAGAGCCATGCTAGCGAATTGCCACTCAGCTATGTTCATGAACCGACGCTCGGGCTGACGCATGCACGGCAGCGCGGCCTGGCGGAAACCACGGGCGAGTGGATCGCGTACGTGGACGATGACAATCTGCTTGAACCCGGCTGGATAGCGGCAATCGGGCGCGCAATCGAGAGCAAGCCCCCGGCTGGAGGCTTCGGCGGACGTGTACTGCTGCAATGGACGGTCGCTCCGCCGCTCGCCGCAAGCGACTTCGGCTTCTGCTTCGCCGAACAGGATCTCGGCGACGACCCGAAGGAGGTGGAGAGCCTGGTCGGCGCCGGGATGGTGCTAAGCCGCAAGGCGCTGCACGAATGCGGCTGGGCAAGCGGCCCGATGCTCGACGATCGCATCGGCACAAGATTGATCTCGGGTGGTGACGTGGAGATGGCGCTTCGGGTGCGCGCCGCGGGATACGCACTGCACTACGTGCCCACGGCCGTGCTGCAGCACAGGATGCCGCCTTCGCGAGCGACGGCGCGCTATTTGCTACGCATCAACCAGTCCCTTGGGGCAACGTCCGCGGTCGTGAGCCTGCTTCGCTGGGCGGGTGATTATTCGAGCTGGCAGGATGACGCGCAAGAAAGCGACAGGCGCCGGATGAAGCAGGCGACGGACGGCTTGTGGTGGTCGCTGCGCTCCCGCCAAGGCCTGTTGGCGGCACTTGCCTGGCTCGCTTTTGCCGTCGGCCAGCGTCAGGGCATTTCCGAGGTTCGCCGCATGTCCTCCGAACGCCGCGAGGCACTGCTCGGGCTTGCGGCACGTGGCGCCGACCACGATTGCTCGGCGCTTACTTAACACTGAGGTGCATTCAAAGGACGCAGCGCGGGCGTGGCATGAACCCGCGCGGCACCCTTCGACCCTCATCCTTTCGCAGCGATGATCTGTGCGATCCGGCTGTTCGCAGCCGCGTGAGCCGCTTGTTGGCACTGTTGTGACTGCAGGAATTCGAAGATTGGCATCGGAGAGGCGGATGGGCAGACCTGCTTCACCGCCCCGCGAACCCGCGCTTCGAGGCTGCTTCGGCCTGCCGCTGAGGACAAGTTGAGGTCGGCGAATGAGACCTTAGCCGTTCGCACGTCCTGGGACCCCTGGACCACGACGCTCTGGGCAGTTTGCGCTTGAGCCGGAGCGACGGCGAAGAGGATCGCGCCAGCAGCGGCAGCTACGGCGATGCGATGGGTGAGTTTCTGCATGGTTCAATACCTTCTCTGGATACTTCCAGTCGGCACCACCGAGTGGCGGTTCCAAGCCTTGAAAGGCAAGAGGTGTGCCAGATGAGTAATACACATTCTCTCCAACGACTTGGTGGGGGAAGCACCTGCGCGTGCAAAAGCCAATTGGCGCAATGGTTGGTGTATTAGCCCAACAAGTCACCAATCCGACCACAAGCATCACGGCTTTGCATCGGCCTACTGCATCCGGCGCTGCGAAAGCCTTGGGCACGGGCGCGATTGAGCTTGGCACTGCCTTGATCGTCGGTAATCAGAGCTACACCGTCGGTCCAAGTGAAACGATGACTGAGCACGGCAGCCGCCATGGTCGCGCGAGTAACTGGGAGTATGTATGACTGAGGACCGGCGCGACAATCAGCGGGTCATTCGCGCTCGGCGAGGGAGCGAGATCGTCGCCAGGAGCTGGCAGACCGAAGCCGCCGTGCGCATGTTGCAGAACAACCTCGATGCCGAAGTGGCCGAAGACCCCCAGAATTTAGTTGTCTACGGCGGCATCGGGCGGGCGGCGCGGAATTGGGCGGCGTTCGACATGATCGTCGAAACGCTCGAGCGGCTGGAGGATGATCAAACGCTGCTGATCCAATCGGGCAAGCCGGTGGGCGTGTTCCGGACCTATGCCGATGCGCCGCGCGTGCTGCTGGCCAACTCCAATCTGGTGCCGAAATGGGCGACCTGGGAGCATTTCAACGAACTCGATCGCGCCGGATTGATGATGTACGGACAGATGACCGCGGGATCGTGGATCTACATCGGCAGCCAGGGCATCGTTCAGGGCACCTATGAGACGTTCGTCGAGATGGGCCGCCAGCATTATGGCGGCGACCTGCGTGGCAAGTGGATCTTGACCGCCGGGCTTGGCGGCATGGGCGGCGCGCAGCCGCTGGCCGCTGTGATGGCCGGGGCGCACTGCCTTGCCGTCGAAGTGTCCGAGACCGCGATCGAAAAGCGGCTGGCGACGCGCTATCTGGATCGTCGCGCGGGATCGCTCGACGAAGCGCTGGAAATCATTCGCACCGCCACGGAGCCGACGTCGGTGGGGCTGCTCGGCAATGCCGCCGAGGTGCTGCCGGAGATGATCCGGCGCGGCATCCGTCCCGACGCCGTGACCGACCAGACCAGCGCGCACGACCCCGCCAACGGCTATTGCCCGGCCGGGTGGAGCGTGGCGCACTGGCAGGAGATGCGCGAGCGGGATCCGGCTGCCGTGGTAACGGCCGCGCGCCGGTCGATGGCGGTGCATGTCGAGGCGATGCTGGCGTTCCGGGCGCAGGGCATCCCCGTGTTCGATTACGGCAACAACATCTGCCAGGAAGCCAAGGACGAAGGCGTCGAGCACGCGTTCGACTTCCCCGGTTTCGTGCCGGCCTATGTGCGGCCATTGTTCTGCCGCGGGGTAGGGCCGTTCCGCTGGGTGGCGCTGTCGGGCGACCCGGCCGACATCGCGGCGACAGATGCCAAGGTGAAGGAGTTGATCCCTGACGACCCGCATCTTCATCGCTGGCTCGACATGGCGGCCGAGCGGATCGCCTTCCAGGGGCTGCCCGCGCGGATATGCTGGGTGGGCCTGGGTCAGCGGCATCGACTGGGGCTGGCGTTCAATGAGATGGTGCGTAGCGGCGAGGTGTCGGCACCGATCGTGATCGGGCGCGATCATTTGGATTCAGGGTCAGTTGCCTCGCCCAATCGCGAGACCGAAGCAATGCGCGACGGGTCGGACGCGGTCAGCGACTGGCCCTTGCTCAACGCCCTGCTCAACACCGCCAGCGGCGCAACCTGGGTCTCGCTGCACCACGGCGGCGGGGTCGGCATGGGCTATTCGCAGCACGCCGGAATGGTCATCGTCGCCGACGGCACCGACGAAGCGGCGCGGAGGCTCGAGCGCGTGCTGTGGAACGACCCAGCGACGGGCGTGATGCGCCATGCCGACGCCGGCTATGAGGATGCGATTGCCTGTGCGCGGGAGCAGGGGCTGGATCTGCCGATGGTTTAGTTCCCCGGCGGAGGCCGGGGCTTAGGCGGCGCTGCTGCGCCGTTCTTGTGAGGCTGGGCCCCGGCTTCGCCGGGGTAGAAGGTGTGCCTAATCGCCCAACGCAGCCTGCAACTCTTCCTTGCTCATCGCCGATCGCCCCTTGATCCCCCGGCTCTTGGCACGCGCGAGCAGGTCCGCCTTCGTTTGGGTTTCGTGCCGCGCCCGCGCCGATTTGGCAGCGAGATCGTCAGGTTGAGCGGAAAACTGCTTTCCCGCTTTCAAATCCTTCTTCTTGGCTGCGGTCGTCCTGGCATATTCTTCGTCGGTCATCGCCTCGCGGGCGGCCTTGGGCAGGTAACGCTCGCCCGTTTCGAGGCTTTCCTCGCCTGACTTGGTACCCCATTCCTCCTTGGTCCATTCGGCGAGATGATTGTGCGGGTCGCGTGTCCCCAGATATCCGCCGCCACGTTTTTGGTATTCATGGCTTGCCATCTGCGCCTTGCGCGCCGACCATTGGCCGGGCTTCCCGCCCTTGTCGCCGGCGGTGACTTCGGCCTTGACCTTGTCCCATAGCTTGGGATCGGACTTCTCGGCGGTCGCAGACATGGATCTCTCCTTGGTCCCGCAACCCGCGTCCTTTGGAAAGGGTTCCTCTGGCCACCGCCCCTTGCACAATAGGACACCCCCTGCTCACCTGCCGCCCACAGGAACCGCCGCTCTTTTCCATTCCCGCCACTCACTCGAAGCTGGAAACATCGAGTCACCACGAACATTGGGAACATTCGCCCGAAATGAGACACTGATTTGCCGCGAACGCGCCTCAGCATCTGCCTGCGCAAGGCCAGCTATGCGTCGCATGACGAGGCGCAGCGCGTTGCCTCGGCCGCATCGGTCGTACTGCGATCATATCAGTGCGACCGATGTGGACAGTTCCACCTGACCAGCCGGACGAAGGGCAAGCGCGTGGCGCGACCCGCTTAGCCGGGGTACATGGCGACCGATGTTAGACCTCAACCCCGCCGCGATCGACCTCGCTACCCTGCGCTCCCTGTGGAGCGGCATCCCCGCACGCCTCGACCCGGCGACTCGCCCCGCAATGACCGCCAGCGCCGAAGCCGTTGCGCGGATCGTCGCCGGAGGTGCGTCGGTATACGGCATCAACACCGGCTTCGGACTGCTCGCCAACACCCGCATCCCGGTGGAGCGGCTGGCGGAGCTGCAGCGCAATCTCATCCTCTCGCACAGCTGTGGTCTGGGCGAGCCCTTGCCGCCGCACGTTGTGCGCCTGATGATGGTGCTGAAGCTGCTCGGGCTTGGGCGGGGCTATTCGGGGGTTCGGCTGGTCGTGGTCGACGCCATCCAGGCGCTTCTGGACAGCGGCGCTTTGCCGGTGATTCCGAGCCAAGGAAGCGTTGGGGCAAGCGGCGATCTTGCTCCGCTGGCGCACATGAGCGCCGCGTTGATGGGCTTTGGCTGGATCGACGTCGCTGGCGAGCGACTGCCAGCGGGCGAGGCGCTGCAAAAGCTGGGCCTGACGCCGCTCGAGCTTGGGCCGAAGGAGGGGCTGGCGCTGATCAACGGGACGCAGACGTCCACCGCGATCGCCTTGGACGCCTTGTTCACGGCGGAACGCGTGTTCGGCGCGGCCCTGGCTTCGGGAGCCTTGTCGGTCGATGCGCTCAAGGGCAGCGGCAAGCCGTTCGACCCGCGCCTGCACACGCTTCGCGGGCAGCCCGGGCAGATTGCCGTGGCGGAGGCGATCGCGGGCCTGCTCGACGGATCGGGCATCGTCGCCAGCCATCACCGCTGCGGCCGGGTGCAGGATCCCTACTCCTTCCGCTGCCAGCCGCAGGTGATGGGCGCCGCACTGGACCTGCTCAACAATGCCGCGCGCACGCTAGTGATCGAGGCGGCGGCGGTGACCGACAATCCGATCGTGTTCCACGAGGATGGCGAGGACAGCGCGGTGTCCGGTGGCAATTTCCACGCCCAGCCAGTGGCGTTCGCGGCGGACGTCATCACCATGGCGTTGTGCGAAATCGGGTCTTTGTCCGAAAGGCGCACCAGCGTGCTGGTCGACCCCAAGATGAGCGGTTTGCCCGCGTTCCTGGTCGACGATGGCGGGGTGAACAGCGGGCTGATGATCCCGCAAGTCACCGCGGCGGCCCTGGTCAGCGAGAACAAGAGCCTGGCGTTTCCAGCGTCGGTGGACTCGATCCCGACGTCGGCGGGCCAGGAGGACCATGTGTCCATGGCGCCGATCGCCGCGCGCAAGGCAGTGACGGTGGCGCGCAATGCCGCTGGCGTGATCGCGATCGAGCTGATCACGGCGGCGCAGGGAGTGGATTACCACGCGCCTTTGCAGACGAGCGCTGCGTTGCATGCGGTGCATGCGCGGGTGCGCGCGCTGAGCCCGCATCTGACGACGGATCGCTATTGGGCGGACGAGATGGCGGCTTTGCAGGGTGCCGTGCTGGCTGGGGAGTTTGCTGCTGGAGATGTGCTTGTTTGAGCAACTAACCCGCTCATCCTGAGGAGAGACTGAGCAGCGCAGCTGTCGAAGGCACGTCTCGAAGGAGGGTTCAGCTCGTGCGCCGGTCCTTCGAGACAAGCCTTCGACTTCGCTTACGCTTCGCTCAGTCTTTCCTCAGGATGATCGGTTTTTTTACGGTTACCGCCGCCGCTTGCCCCGACCTCGTGCAGGTGTCGCCACTCGCGTCCATAATTGCTCCTTGCACAGCAGTCCGCCCATCGCGCAGCCCTCCACCGACAAACGGGTGGCGGAGAGTAAGCGGAAGGTGCCTTGGGCCCGGACGTTGCGGTCGGGGCGAACACGCTGCCCTGCCACTCGCCTTGGCCAACCTGCTCCAATCCGCCCATGAGTTCGGTGCCGATCAGGCGCGGCGTTCCGGCCGCGGCGGCGGCTTCTCGCGCTTCCGGAGTGGCGGTGGCGACGCGGCCACACAGAGTTGGACCGCACGGGGCGATGCGCACGGTGACGCTTCGCTTGGGGTTGGCCCAAGTTCCTTCGAGGGGCGATGCGGCGAGGGCAGCCGCCGGAATTGTGAGCGCAACAAGCGCCGTTGTCAGACGATACATGCCGATGGAACGCACGGAGCCGAAACGGTTTCCATGCGGTCCCGCGATGGAGCAAGTGCGGCCCAGCGCGGTTGAGCGGGCATGATGAACCTTCACACCACGGGCACTGGCCCGCCGCTGCTTCTTGTGCATGGCTTGGGCGGGGCATGGCAGTCCTGGGAGCCGATCCTGGCCGAATTGGCCAAGCATAGGACGGTGCATGCGATCGACTTGCCGGGGCACGGGCAGTCGCCGGCAGGTATGGGTGCCGACACGTTCGCCGGGCTGGCCGATGCGCTGGCCGGCGAGATCGCCGCGCGTGGGTGGCGCGGAATGCCGATGGTCGGCAGTTCGCTGGGCGGGCGGCTGGTGCTGGAAATGGCGCGGCTCGGCCTGGCGAAAAATGTCGTGGCGCTTGATCCGGGCGGCTTCTGGATGGGGTGGGAACGGCCGTTCTTCGCCACCACCATAGGGTCTTCGGTGAAGCTCCTGCGGGCATTGGGCCCGGCACTGCCGGCGCTGGCCAAAAATCCGGTCAGCCGAAGCGCGTTGCTGGCGCAATTGTCGGCGCGACCGTGGGCGCTGGACGGGCGGATCGTGGCGGATGAACTGGCGCGTTACGCCAAGACGCCGACCGTGATGGCGCTGATCGCGGACCTCGCCAAGGCGCCGATGCAGGCCGGGCCGGCAGCGCCGGGTACCGGACGAGTGACGGTCGGCTGGGGCCGGCACGACCGCTTGTGCTTGCCGCAGCAGGCCAACCGCGCAGTGGCGGCCTTTCCCGGTTCGACGCTGCACTGGTTCGAGCATTCGGGGCACTTTCCTTTTTGGGATGAGCCGGCCGAGGCGGTGCGGGTGATCTTGGCGGGGACTGCCTAAAACGTCGGGCAGTCGATGGTTCTTGGCTTGGGAATCACTTGCGCATCGCGCGGATGGCCACCGGAGCGGGGGCGGGGGCCGCCGCCATCGCCGGGGGCCAGTTGCGGGTCCAATGTTTCGTTGCTGAGGTGACGGAGCATGTGGCTGTGGTCCTCCAGCGCTCGGGCGATGACGTGGACCACGGCCTCGTCATGCTGGACGATGCCGTGGATGACCATCAATCGCGCGCCCATCACCACGCTGCGCTGGCGGTCGAACACGTCGGGCCAGATGACCAGATTGGCGACGCCGGTTTCATCCTCCAGCGTGATGAAGCACACCCCCTTGGCGCTGCCGGGGCGCTGGCGGATCAGGACCAGCCCGGCCAGCGATACGCGCTTGCCGTAGCGGGTATCGCGCAAGCGGTCGGCAGTGATGAAGCCCTTGGCGGCATAATGGTCGCGCAGGAACTGCATCGGGTGCGCCTTCAGGCTGAGGCGAAGCGTCTGATAGTCGCTCACCACATGCTCGCCCAAGGGCATGGTGGGGAGAGTGGTAGTCTCGGCCTCCTCGCCCTCGTCGCGGGCATCGGCGGCGGCGAACAAGGGAAGATCAAGGTCCGGCTTAAGCGCGCGGGCGTCCCACAAGGCCTGACGGCGATCGAGGCCGATCGAGCGAAAGGCGTCGGCCTCGGCCATGCGCTCGATGCTGTGCGGGGGGACGTTGCCCCGGGCGCGGGCTTCCTCGACGGTGGCGTAAGGGCGGGTGCCGCGCGCGGTAAGCAGACGGGCGGCATCGGCGGAGCGCAGGCCCTCGATCTGGCGCAGGCCTAATCTCAAAGAGAACCCACCCCGCTCATCCTGAGGAGGGACTGAGGAGGCCGAAGGCCGTCTCGAAGGCGCGTCTCGAAGGACCCCGAGCTGAACCGTCCTTCGAGACGCGCCTTCGACAGCTGCGCTGCTCAGTCGCTCCTCAGGATGAGCGGGTTTAAGATTGGCAGCCTCAAGCGAGCAGTCCCAGTCGCTCCAGTTCACGTCCACGGCGCGCACCTCGACGTCGTGCTCGCGGGCGTCGCGGACGATCTGGGCGGGGGCGTAGAAGCCCATCGGCTGGCTGTTGAGCAAAGCGCAGGCGAAAGCGGCGGGGTATTTCCATTTTAGCCAGCTTGACACGTAGACGAGGTGGGCGAAGCTCGCCGCATGGCTTTCGGGAAAGCCATATTCGCCGAAGCCGCGGATCTGGTGAAAGCAGCGCTCGGCGAAATCGGGATCATAGCCGCGCGCCACCATGCGCCCGACCATCTTGTCCTGGAGCAAATCGATGGTGCCGCGTGACCGGAACGTGGCCATCGCCTTGCGCAACTGATTGGCCTCGGCCGAGGAGAACTGCGCCGCGTCGAGTGCGATCTTCATCGCTTGTTCCTGGAACACCGGCACACCAAGCGTGCGCGCAAGAATGCGCTCCAGTTCGTCGGGCGGGCCATGCTCGGGGTCGGGGCAGGGGAAGATCACGCTTTCCTTGCCCTGTCGGCGCTTGAGATAGGGGTGGACCATGTCGCCCTGGATCGGGCCGGGGCGAACGATCGCGACCTCGATCACCAGGTCGTAGAAGCAGCGCGGCTGGAGGCGAGGGAGCATGTTCATCTGCGCCCGGCTCTCGACCTGGAACACGCCCAGCGAGTCGGCGCGGCACAGCATGTCGTATACGCCAGGCTCCTCGCGGGGCACGGTCGCAAGATCCCAGCTCTCGCCGTAATGCTTCTCGATCAGGGTGAAGGCCTTGCGGATGCAGGTCAGCATGCCGAGCGCGAGAACGTCGATCTTGAGGATGCCCAGTTCCTCGATGTCGTCCTTGTCCCATTCGATGAAGGTGCGCTCGGCCATGGCGCCATTGCCGACGGGGACGGTGTCGATCAGCGGGCGTTCGGTGAGGATGAAGCCGCCGACGTGCTGTGACAGGTGGCGCGGCATGCCGATCAGTTCCTGAGCAAGCTTCAGGGTGCGGCGCAGGTGCGGGTCGGTCAGGTCGAGCCCGCTTTCGGCGACCTGGCCGTCGTCGATTGCCTCCCCCCAGCTGCCCCACACCGTGCCGGCCAGAGCGGCGGTAACGTCTTCGGACAGGCCCATCACCTTGCCGACCTCGCGGATGGCGGAGCGCGGGCGATAGTGGATGACGGTGGCGGCAATGCCGGCGCGGTTGCGGCCGTATTTGGCGTAGATGTGCTGGATCACCTCTTCGCGCCGTTCATGCTCGAAATCAACGTCGATGTCGGGCGGCTCGCGGCGCTCTTCGGAGATGAAGCGCTCGAACAAAAGGTCGTTTACCGACGGATCCACGGCGGTAATGCCGAGGCAGTAACAGACCGCGCTATTGGCCGCGCTGCCGCGCCCCTGGCACAAGATTGGCGCGTCGAGTGAGCGCGCGAAATCGACGATCGAGTGAACGGTGAGGAAGTAGCGGGCGAAATCGAGTTTTTGGATGAGCGCAAGCTCGTGCTTCAGCTGAGCGAACACCTTGGCCGGAACGCCGCTGGGCCAGTGGTGGGAGGCGCCGACCCAGGTGAGGTGCTCCAAATGCCCTTGCGGCGAGCGGCCTTCGGGTACGCTTTCGCGCGGATATTCATATTTGAGCTCGTCCAGCGAGAAGTCGAGTGCATCGGCGAAGTTGCGGGTGGCGGACAGCGCATGGGGCCAGCGGGCGAACAGGCGCGCCATCTCCTCGGGTCCCTTGAGGTGCCGCTCGGCATGGGGGTGGAGGCGGTAGCCGGCCTCGGCGAGGGTGGTTTTCTCGCGGATGCAGGTAATAATGTCCTGCAGCGGGCGCTTGGCAGGCGCGTGATAGTGGACGTCGTTGGTGGCGACGATGGTGCCGCCGATGGAGCGCGCGAGACGGTCGAGCTGCTCAATGCGGGCTAGGTCGTCCCCGCGGTACAAATGCGCGGCGGCGATGTGGGAAAGGGTCGGCAGGCGTGCCTTGAGGAAGGGCAGATCGGCCTCGAACGCGTCGAGATCGTCGAACGGAATTGCGATCAGCGCGATGCCTTCCGAATATTCGGCAAGTTCGGGCAAAGAGATGTCGCACTCGCCCTTATCCGAACGCATCTTGCCCAGGCTGAGCAGGCGTGAGAGGTGGGCATAGGCCTCGCGGTCGCCGGGGTAAGCGAGCAGGCTGTGACCATCGGCAAGGTCGAGCCGACAGCCGATCAAGGGACGGATGCCGGCGCCCTTGCACGCCGAATGCATGCGCACCACGCCCGCCAGCGTGTTGCGGTCCGCCACCCCGAGGGCGTCCATGCCGAGGTCCAGCGCGGTCAAGGCGAGTTCGATCGCATCGCTGGCGCCGCGCAGGAAGCTGAAGGGGGTAGTGACGCCGAGCTCCACGAACGAGGCTGGTGGCAAGGGGGCGAGCGGGCCGTCGTCGCGGACCAGCTTGCGCCGGGCGAAACCGGTGAATTCAGGCATGGGCTAGCTCATCACCCGAACAGGCCATGAAGGTACCATTCGGGTGGGCCGCCGCGGCCATCGCCCGCAATGCCTTCGCGGAAAATCCAGAAGCGGCGGCCTTCCCGGTCCTCGACCCGGTAATAATCTCGCAGCCGGGCGGTGGAGCGCTCGCGCCACCATTCGGGGGCGATCCGCTCCGGTCCTTGGGCGCGCGTGATGTCGTGCACCCCGCGCCGCCAGGTGAAGCGGCGGGGCAAGCCTTCGGGCGTGGCATAGATGACGCCGATCGCTTCGGGCCGGTCGAGCATGCGCGGCGGGCGGGGGATGGTGTCGTGCGCGCCCTCCCGCAGGCGGACGGGAGAAGCAGAGGCGGGGGTTAAGTCTATGCCCGCGACCCAGCCGACGGCGCGCTCGGGCCAGTGGCTCGAGTGGGGCGCGGGGCGGCGGACCTTGTCGGGGCCGAGCTTCACCGTCAGCCGGTCGACCAGCCGTGCGACGTCGCGTGCCGGGGAGGGATCGTCGACCAGGCTGTCCTGCGCGGCACCGAGCGGCTCGGTCCAGCCGGCGACTAGCGCAAAGCCGTCGAAGCCAAAGCCTGGGTCGAGCGCTGCGGCTTTGTCGGCCAGCAAGCGCAGCAGGTGCGCCGGGTCGCGGCTGGGGATGGCGGTGGACACACCCTGCGCGACGACGCTGCCATCGACCCGGTAGCCGAGGATCTCCAACTGGCGGGCGCCCAGATTGCGCGCTGCAAGCTCAGCCACCAGCCGGGGCACCAGCAGGCCAAGCGCCTGCGGGCCGGCAGCGGGATCGGCGACCGGCTCGACCAGCCGCAGCGTGGCGCGGGGAGGCGGATCGTCGGGAGCGGCGGTAATCGGCTCGGGCTTGCGGCCAAGCGCACGGTCGAGCGCGTCGAGCGGGTGGTCGCTGGCTCGGAACCGCCGCGCCAGCCCCTTGCGCGGAACGCCGGCGAGGTCGCCGATGGTCTTCAGCCCCAGCCGAACCAGCGTGTGGGTAGCGCGCGGGTCGAGGCGAAGCGCGGCGACCGGGAGGGGAGCAAGGGCGGCGGGGAGGTTTTCCCTTGCTTCCCCGCAGGTCACCGTCACGGCTTCGCGCCCGAAATGGCTGAGCGCCCAAGCCGCGCCAGGATTAGGCGCAATGGCCAGGCGGGTGGCCATTCCGAGGGCCGTCATCCGCACGGCGATGTCGGCCGCCAGCCCGCTTTCGCCGCCAAACAGATGCCCGACTCCGGTGACGTCGATGCGCAGGCTGTCGGGGCCATCGACCTCCACCAACGGCGACCAACGCGTCGCCCAGCGCGCCAAAGCGGCCAACCATGCGGCGTCGCCTGGAAGGTCGGCGGGGACGGCGGCCAGATCCGGGTCGAGCGCGCGGGCGTCGGTCAACCGTCCGCCGGGCCGCGCACCATTGGCGATGGCGGCGGGGGTGGCGGCGTGGATCACCTGGCCATGGGCGGCCTCCACCACCAGCACGGTGGCAGGCTCGGGCTCGGGTGCAGTGTCAGCCTCAGGCGCGCTGCCTATGGGGGTCGTCATTCGCCGCCAGCGATCGATCGCCAGGGTCGGCAACCACAAGGATGCCACCCGGGTCATCGCACGCCGTCCAGCGACCGGGCGCTACGCCGCGAGCGCGAAACAGATCGGCATCCCAGGTCGGCACCCCAGGTGCCTTGGGGTCGAACGGGTGCGGTTGGCTCGGCGCGCTGGACAATCGCCAGCGTTGCCGGGCGCCGCTGAGGCTGGCCCCGCCGCCCAGCCGAACCAGCCAGGCGGGAACGCCCGACAGCTCGGCCGCGACTGCCAGCCGGCGAGTGGCGGTGAAGTCCAGCGCGGCCGGATCGCCCCACAATTCGCCCACCACCGCAGCTATTCCGGCGCATCGCAGGCCTTCCTCCATCGCCCACAAAGCGGCGCGGGCATCGCGGGCCTCGACATGGATGAGATGGTCGCTCCACCGGCCCAGCCCGGGCGGGTGGACGCGGCCGCCTTCCAGAATCGCCATGCGGTCCTGGACCCACAGCAAGGGCTTGCTGCCGGGGCACGGCAAAGAAGCGAGATTGGCGAGGAGAAAACCGGCCCAGCCGCCATCGCGCGGCGCGCCGGCGAACAGTTCGGCCAACGTCGGCTCGGCCGGCGCAAACAAGGGCGTCGGCTCGGCCGGCGCAAACAACAGGGCGCCAGCCGCTTTTCCGCCAGGAAAAAGAGGAGGTTCGGCCGGCCGGATTTCTCCGCCGGCAACAAGGGACAACCCATTGACCACACGACTCGCAACGCTCTTGTTCTACTTTTGTTCTTGTAGGCGTGCGACCCGGGGGGGAGTCAATGCGGCGACTCCAAGAGATTTTTTTGCGTGTCATGACCGAAGGGGGAGGGCCCTTCGCCCACCCTGTTCCTCCGCGCCCGTCCCGCTATAACCCCGGCTATGTCCGCCGAAGCCACCACCAGCGAGTATCGCACCGGATCCGACCCGCGCACCTTGCGCGATGCGCTGGGCTGCTTTGCGACCGGGGTGACGATTGTGACCTGCCGCGATCCCGACGGTACGCCAGTGGGCCTGACCGCCAATAGCTTCACTAGCGTGTCGCTCGACCCGCCCTTGCTGCTGGTGTGCGTGGCCAAAACCGCCAGCAGCGCGTCCGCCTTGGCCGCCGCCGAGCACTTCGCGGTTAACGTGCTGCAAACCGGACAGCAGCCGCAATCCATCCGCTTCGCCGCGCGCGGCGAGGACCGCTTCGGGGCCACCGCCTGGCAGCCGGGCGAAAGTGGCGCGCCCTTGCTGCACGAATCGCTTGGGGTATTCGAATGCCGCACGCACGCCATGCACGACGGCGGAGATCACCACATCGTGATCGGTGAAGTCACCCGTGCCAGCTTCGACTCGGCGCTCGATCCCTTGCTATATTTTCGCGGACGCTACCGCCGGCTGCACTTCGACTGAGAGGTCAGCGAGTTAGCGCGAGCCCTGCGAAAACAGCGAGCAGCGATCCGATTACCGACGCCGCGACATAAAGCAGGGCCGCCGTTCCTGCCTCGCTGCGCCACAAAGCTGCCGAGTCCAACGCGAAAGCGGAGAAGGTGGTGAAACCGCCGAGCAGGCCGGTGGCGAGAAGCAGGCGCCATTGCTCTCCATCAGGACGTCCGGCGAGCCAACCGGCGAGCAGGCCTATGGCGAAACAGCCTAACAGGTTGACCAGCAGCGTGCCCCATGGCGGCGCGGCCCAGCCGGTGACCATCCAGCGCAGCAAAGCGCCGGCACCGCCACCGGCGAACACCAGAAGGGCGTTCAGTGCGCCGGTTCCGGTTCGGCGGTGGCGGCCTTGCCCGGCCATGGCACGACATGCATCACGCCCATGATCACCCCGCCGACGATCAAGCCAACGATGGCTCCCGCCAGTGCGTTCAGGGCAAAGGTAACCAGACCTGCCGCGCTCCCAACGGCCTTGCCGCCTGCATTGGCGATGTCGTGCACCAGATGCGGAAGCGCGCCGAAGCCGAGCTCCTCCATCCCGTGAAGCAGGATCTGACCGCCGACCCACAACATCGCCGCGGTGCCGACCACCGCCAGCCCGCTGAGGAGTTTGGGCACGCCAAGCACCAGACCGCGGCCAATTGTGCGGCGAACCGCGTCGGCCTTGGTGGCTAGGTGAAGGCCGATGTCGTCGAGCTTCACGATGATCGCCACCATGCCGTAGACGGCAAGCGTGATGACCACGCCAACCAGCGCCAGCGCGCCGGCTTTCATCGGCAGGCTCATCGCGCCCAAGGTGGATAAAGCGATGACCATGATCTCGGCCGACAGGATGAAGTCAGTGCGGATCGCACCGGCAACCTGCCGTTTTTCGAGATCGCCCGGGTCGGTATCGTCCGTGATCGGCACCTCATGGTGGTGGCCCGCGAGTTTCTCGAAGATCTTCTCGCTGCCTTCGAAGCAAAGATAGGCGCCGCCAATCATCAGCAAAGGCGTGATCGCCCATGGCGCAAACGCTGCGAGGAGCATGGCCACGGGCAGGATGATCAGCAACTTGTTGCGCAAGGAGCCGACCGCGATCTTAAAGATGATCGGCAATTCGCGGTCGGGGCTCAGGCCGTGGACAAAGCGCGGGGTGACCGCGGTGTCGTCGATCACCACGCCAGCGGCCTTGCTGCCGGCCTTGCCAACTGCGGCGCCGATGTCGTCCAGGCTGGCCGAGGCGAGCTTGGTGATGGTGGCAATGTCGTCGAGCAAAGCGATAAGGCCAGACGGCATGGGGGCTCCTGTGCAGGTGTTGAGAGTGCGATACTGAAGAAATGCCGTACGCGCCACCGTGCGTGGTGATGGGCAGCACTCTTGCTCCCGGCCCCGTTCTGCCGCATCGCCCGCGCCCATGTTGAGCATGGAAACCCTGCGTGCAGATCGCGCCGCCGTGGAGCGGGCGCTGGCGGCCAAGAACGTGTCGCTCGACCTCGACGCGCTGCTCGGGCTGGATGCCGAAATCCGCGGGGCCAAGACGCAGATCGACACGCTGCGGGCTGAGCGCAATGCGATCAGCGCCGGCTTCAAGTCCGCCGCGCCGGACGAACGCGCGGAGCTTGGCCGCCGCGCCAAGGAAGCAGGCGCCGAGGCCAGCGCGCTTGAGGCCGCAATCGCGGAAAAGCAGGCCGGCTTGCAGGCGATGATGCTGCAATTGCCCGGCATCCCGTGGGAAGGCGCTCCGGTTGGTCCGGACGAGAGCTTTAACACCGTCATCCGCACCGAAGGCACGCCGCGCGAGTTCGACTTCGAACCGCTCGATCATGTGCAATTGCTCGAGCGCAATGATTGGGCAGACCTGACCCGGATCGTGCACGTTTCGGGAAGCCGGACCTATTGCCTCAAGGGGCGACTGGCGCTGCTCGAGGGCGTGCTGATGACCTGGGCGCTGACCAAGCTGTCGGCGGCGGGGTTCACGCCGATCACCGTGCCGGCGATCGCGCGCGATCAGGCATTCGTCCAGCAGGGCCAGTTTCCGGGCCACCGCGAGGAGACGTACGAGCTTCCCAACGACGATCTTTGGCTGGCTGGCACCGCCGAAGTTGCGCTGACCTCGCTTCATTCGGGCGAGATCTTGGACGCGGCGAGCCTGCCGGTGCGCTATGCCGGTTACTCGCCCTGCTTCCGGCGAGAAGCGGGCAGCGCCGGGCGCGATGTGCGGGGATTGCTGCGGGTGCACCAGTTCCTCAAGGTCGAGCAGTTCGTTATCTGCGAGGCCGATGAAGAGGTTTCGGCGGGGTGGCACGCGAAGTTGCTCGGGCTTGCGGAGAGCCTGCTGACCGATCTGGAAATCCCGTATCAGGTGATCGAGACCTCGACCGGCGACATGGGTCTGGGCAAGTTTCGCATGAACGATATCGAAAGCTGGGTGCCGAGCCTGGGCAAGTACCGCGAGACGCATAGTTGTTCCACGCTGCACGACTGGCAGGCGCGCCGCGCGAACCTTCGTTACCGCGATGCGGACGGCAAGGTCCGGTTCGCGCACACGCTCAACAACACCGCCTTGGCCAGCCCGCGCATCCTGGTGCCGCTGCTGGAGAACCATCAAATGCCGGACGGACGGGTGCGGTTGCCCAAGGCGCTGCAGCCACTGATGGGCGGCGAGTATCTCTAGATGACGGACGACACGCGGCCGCCGTCCAACTTCGCCCGTGCCCGCGAGGTCGCCGGAATGATCCCGCGGGCGTATCGCGGGCTGGGGCATCTGGGGCCGCGCGGGCCCGTCGACGGACCCAAGTGCCTGGTGGTGCCCGGCTTCATCGCCACCGATCGCACGTCGATGGAGCTGCGCCGTGCGTTCGCGGCGGCGGGCTGGCACACCTTCGGGTGGGGCATGGGCCTGAACAATGGAGCGCGGACGAACACGCTGCACCGCCTCGGCGCGCGGCTTGAGCAGGTCGGCGGCGACGACAAGGTGCTGCTGGTGGGGTGGAGCCTGGGCGGAGTGTTTGCGCGCGAACTGGCCAGGGAACATGCCGATCGGGTCACGGCCGTGGTCACCCTTGGCTCGCCATTTTCGGGCGACCCGCGGTGGAACAATGTTTGGAGATTGTACGAGCGGGTTGCCGGGCACCCGGTGGATGCGCCGCCGATCGCACGGGTCGAGGCCAAGCCGCCCGTGCCGAGCCTGGCCTTGTGGTCGCGTCGGGACGGGATCGTCGCTCCGCGCGCCGCTTTCGGGCTGGAAGGTGAGCGCGACGAGGCGGTGGAGCTTGGCTGCACGCACATGGGCTTTGCCGTGACGCGGGCCGGTACGCGTGAGGTGGTGACGCAAACGCGGCGCTTCCTGGAGCGGCGCGGGCTCGCGGTGCCCGGCGTCCAGCAGGCAACCAGCACCGTCGCGGCGGGTTAAGCTGGGCATGGGCCAACCCCGCCGGATCGGCGTTCTCACCTTTCACCGCTGCATCAATTACGGATCCTACTGGCAGGCGCGGTGCCTGGCGGAAGGACTCGCTGCGGCTGGGCACGAAGTCGAGATACTCGATCACGACTCGAGCCATGTGAACGCGCGCGAATGGCGTTGCGCCTTCCAGCCCAAGCTGCCTGAGCGCACGCTCCGCGCCGAGTTCGCCGCCTATAAGGCGAAGGGGCGAAAGTTCTTGGAGGCGTTCGACGGCTTGCCGATGAGCCGCCGTTTTCCGCTGGCCGGGCCGGACACGGTGACCGGCTATGATGCGGTGGTGGTCGGCAGCGACGAGGTGTGGAATTTCCGCCATCCCTGGTATTCGGGGGCGAGCCTGTTCTGGGGCGACCGGATCGAGGCCCCGCGCCTGATCTCCTATGCGGCAAGCTTCGGCAATCACGACGCGTCGGACGGCATCGGCTCGGACTGGGCCGAAAAACTGGCGCGGTTCACCGCCTTGTCGGTGCGGGACGATAATAGCCGCACCTTGGTTGAGGAGGCGATCGGACGCACGCCGGCGCTGGTGCTCGACCCGGTTCTGCAGTTCCCGCACGTCGCGGCCGGGCGCAATTCGGGAGGGGAGCCATATGCCCTGATCTACGGACACGGCTTCCCGGATTGGCTGGCAGGGCGGGTCCGCGCGTGGGCCGATGCGACCGGCATTCGGCTGGTGTCGATCGGTTACTCCGCCGACTGGGCCGACGACCAACGCATCGAAGCAGGCCCGGCCGAGTTCGCCGATGCGGTCGCGGGCGCGTCGGCGATGGTGACAAACTTTTTCCACGGCTGCGTGTTCGCTCTGGCCAATGGCAAGCCGTTCGTGGCGGCACCCTCCGACTATCGCGCGAACAAGATCCGCGACCTGACAGCCAAGCTCGACTGCCGACACCGGATCGTCGATGCGACAGTGACGGATGGCGCGCTGGCGAACTTGCTGGCGGCTTCCGTGGAGCCCGCAGTTGAGGCGCGGATCGTTGAGCTTCGTGCAACCTCCCAGGCGTTTCTCGATGCCGCGCTCGCCTGACCGGCTGGCCCCGCGCGACATGGTTCGCTCGGGGCTGTGCATCGGCTGCGGCAGTTGCGCGTCGTCCGATGCCAAGGCCAGAATGGCGTTCACCGAATACGGCCTGCTGCAGCCCAAGGGTTCGGCAGAGTTCGAGCGCAGCCGAACAGAGACCTTTGCGCAGCAATGCCCATTCTCGCCGGTGGCTGCGAAGGAAGATCAGATCGCCGGGGCACTGTTTCCCGCCGCTCCGACCGTGGATGCACGGATCGGGCGGTTCGAAACGGCGTACGTGGGCCATGTCGAAGAAGGCGAGTGGCGCGCGCAGGGCAGTTCGGGCGGGCTGGTCAGCTGGGTCGCTGGGGAATTGCTGCGGACCGGCGCGGTGGACGCGGTGGCGCATGTTGCTCCCGCGGATCCGAAAGCCGCCGGGCGCTTCTTCCATTATGTTCTGTCTAGAACGCCGGGCCAAGTGCAGGCCGGATCGAAATCACGCTACTATCCGATCGACCTAGCGGACGTGCTGCGCCAGATTCGGGAAACGCCTGGGCGCTATGCAATCATTGGCGTACCCTGCTTCATCAAGGCGGTGCATCTGCTTCGGCGGCTCGACCCGGTGATCGCCGAGCGGGTCACGCACACGCTGGGGCTGTTCTGCGGGCACATGAAGAGCGCTCGGCTGGTGGACAGTTTCGCGATGCAATTGGGCGCCGAAATGGCCGAAGTCACGGCGGTGGACTATCGGCTCAAGGACGCGGGGCGCCCGGCCAATTGGTATCGCGCGCACCTCGAAACGGCCGATGGCAGCACGCGCGGCGAGGATTGGATGCACCTGGTCGATGGCGACTGGGGCGCGGGGTTCTTTCAGGCATCGGCATGCAATGCCTGCGACGACGTGGTTGCGGAAACAGCCGACATCGCCTTCGGTGACGCCTGGGTGGAGCCGTATAGCTCGGACGGGCGGGGCACCAACGTGGCAATCACCCGGTCGCCGGAGATGCGCGACATGCTGGAGGGCGCGCGAGCGGCGGGGCGGCTCGTGCTGACGCCGGTGGACGCCGACTTCATCGCCAACACGCAGGCAGCGGGCTTCCGCCATCGGCGCGAGGGGCTGGCGTACCGGCTGACGTGGCGCTGGCCGGGCCTGCATCCCGTTAAGCGTGTGGCGCCGTCGGCAGCGGGCCTGCCGCTACGGCGCAAGCTGATCTATCGCACCCGCTTTGCCATCGCCAAGTGGAGCCACCGTCTGTTTGCGCTTGCCCGGCGGACGGGGATGGCAGGCGTCTACACACGGCCGGCCAAGCTGGCGCTGACCTTTTACCAAGGGCTGGCCTGGTCGGCGGGGCGGTTCGGCACATGGTGCGATCGCTGGCTCGGAGCTCGGCGGGCGACGTGACGGAAGCGAACTTCGACTGGATCACGCCGGACATCGCGGTGGGAGCATTCGTCGCATATGGCAGCGAGGCCGCTTTGGCGCGGGAGCATGGGGTCGGCGCCGTGGTGGACTGCCGCGAAGAGGCCAGCGACGACGCCGATGCGCTGGCCGCGGCGGGCATCGCCTTTTGCCATCTGCCGACGCCTGATCATCACGGCCTGGCACGACCCGACCTGGACGCGGGGGTCGCATTTGCGCGCGATCGGCTGGCCGCGGGCGAGAAGGTGCTGATCCATTGCCAGCACGGGATTGGCCGGTCAGCGCTGCTGGCGTTGTGCCTGCTGGTGGATCGCGGGATGACGCCGTCCGGGGCGCTCAAGCTGGCCAAGGACCGGCGCTGGCAGGTCAGCCCCAGCCCGCACCAATATGACGCCTGGGCGCAGTGGCTCAAAGCGCACGGCCATGCGCCTGCGCCCACGTTCGAAGACTTCCAGGCCGTCGCCTACCGCCACCTGCGCTAGGCGCGGGGGATCACATTTTCATCAGGCCGGCGATCTTTCGAAGGGCGACGCGGGGGAGCAGGCGATGGCCTTGCGCACTGGCTTTGTTGAGTAAGCCGGGCACCACCACGGCCTGGTTCTTCGCCAGACCGGCTAGACCGATGCGGACCACCGACGCGCTATCCGCCGCCAGCTTCTTGAACGCGCCATTGGCACCGAAGCCGGCAACGTCGCCGAACTCGGTGGCCGTCGGGCCGGGGCACAGCGCGCTGACGTGGACGCCGTCCCGGGCGACTTCCTCATGCAAGGCTTCTGTGAAGCTGAGCACGAACGCCTTGGTGGCGAAGTAGACGGCCATGCCGGGGCCGGGCTGGAAGGCGGCGGTGGAAGCGACATTGAGGATTCCGCCGCGGCGCCGTTCGCGCATGCCGGGGAGAACGGCATGGGCAAGCTCGGTCAGCACGCCGCAGTTGAGGTCGATCATGGCGCGCTGACGGGCACCGTCCAGCCCGGCGAACTGGCCGGCCAAGCCGAAGCCGGCATTGTTGATCAGGCAGTCGACGTGCTCGCCGTGGGCCGTGACATCGGCCAACAGGCGGGCGCCGGCGCCAGGTTCGGACAAGTCGATCGCCACGGCGCGGGCGTTGCCGAGCTCGGCGGCGAGCGCGTCCAGCCGGTCCTTACGCCGCGCCACCAGCACCAGCCGCGCGCC
The DNA here is from genome assembly GCA_964243335.1 of uncultured Sphingomicrobium sp. Classification (GTDB taxonomy): domain Bacteria; phylum Pseudomonadota; class Alphaproteobacteria; order Sphingomonadales; family Sphingomonadaceae; genus Sphingomicrobium. The sequence goes on from CAXTED010000004.1 coordinate 58,483, forward strand.
GGTGGCGGACAGCTGGCGGGCAAAGTCGGTGCCGAGGCCAGCGGAGGCTCCGGTGATGAGGGCAATCGGGTTGGTCATTTGCAGGCATCCTTCGATACACGAGCTTCGACTTCGCTACGCTGCGCTCAGTCCGCACTCAGAATGATCGGATCAGAAAGGACCGCTCATCCTGAGTAGCGACTGAGTAGCCGCGCTTGCGGCGTATCGAAGACGCATATCGAAGGACAGTTCAGAGCTACTTAAGCCACGGTCGCCTTGACGATTGAACCCGGATTGCGCGGGGGTTCGCCGACGGGAAGGGCGTCAACATGCTCCATGCCGCTCTCGACCTGACCCCACACGGTGTATTGCTTGTCGAGAAAGCTCGAGTCGGCAAAGCAGATGAAGAACTGGCTGTTGGCGGTGTTGGGCTGATTGGTGCGTGCCATCGAGCAGGTGCCGCGAACGTGCTTTTCGGCGTTGAACTCGGCCTTGAGGTCGGGGAGCTTCGATCCGCCCGAACCGGTACCGGTTGGGTCGCCACCCTGGGCCATGAAACCCGGGATCACGCGGTGGAACAGCACGCCGTCGTAGAATCCTTCGCGCGCCAAGGTGGCGATGCGCTCGACGTGGCCAGGGGCGAGGTCGGGGCGGAGGCGAATGACGACATCGCCGCCGCTCGAAAGGGTCAGGGTAAGTGTGGATGCCTGATCGGCCATGAGGAAGAACTCCGTTGATATGATCGGGCTGCCCTTAAGGCCGCCGATTGCCTTGCGCCACCCCGGTCGCGGTCATAGGAGCAGGCGGGCTGAGCGGGGCCAGCCATTTGGGAGGAAGTATGAGCGAGCGCGACACCATCGCCACCCTCCCGCGCGACACCCTGCCGCATGCGCCGGGGCATGAACCCGACCGTGACGTGATGGACGCCGAGGACCGGCTGCGCCCTGATTTCGTCGCCGCGGTGCTCGATGCAGTCGAGAGTGGCGACCATGCCACCGCCCGCGCGCTGGTCGAGCCGCTTCATCCCGCCGACGTGGCCGATCTGATCGAGCTGGCGCGTGCGGACGAGCGCGAAGGGCTGGTCGCGGCGCTCGCGGACATCGTCGATGCGGACGTGTTGGCCGAACTCAACGACTATGTCCGCGATGCTTTGATCGACGAGATGGAGCCGCAGCAGGTCGCCGACCTGGTGGGGCAACTCGACACCGACGATGCCGTGGCGTGGATCGAGGACCTCGACGACAATGAGCGGCGCGCCGTGTTGCGGGCGATGGAGCCCGACGACCGCGCGGCGATCGAGGAAGCCTTAAGCTATCCCGAGGAATCGGCCGGACGACTGATGCAGCGCGAGCTGATCGCGGTGCCCGAGCATTGGTTGGTCGGACAGGTTATCGATTACCTCCGCTCGGATGCGAAATTGGCCGACGATTTCTGGGAAGTGTTCGTGGTGTCGCCGAACCACCACCCGATCGGCACGTGCAAGCTGTCGCGCGTCCTGCGCTCGCCGCGCACGATGCCGGTGCGCGAGATCATGGTCGACGAACAGACTTTAATTCCGGTCGACATGGACCAGGAAGAAGTGGCGCTGCGGTTTCAGCGGTATGCGCTGATCTCGGCGGCGGTCGTGGATCTATCGGGACGGCTGGTGGGCATGATCACCGTCGACGACGTGGTCCACATCATTCAGGAAGAAGCCGGCGAGGACACCCTTCTGCTGTCGGGCGCGGGCGAGGGCGACATCAACCAGCCGGTGTTCGAAGCGGTACGCACACGGCTGACCTGGCTGGTCATCAACCTTGGCACGGCCATGCTGGCGGCCAGCGTGGTCGGTCTTTTCCAAGGAGAGATCGGGCGGTTCGCCTTGCTCGCGGTGCTGATGCCGATCGTGTCCGGAATGGGCGGCAATGCGGGGACGCAGACCCTCGCGGTGACGGTGCGCGCGCTGGCCACCAATCAGCTGACATCGTCCAACACTACGCGGATGATCGGGCGCGAGTTCCGCATCGCCGTTCTGAACGGCATGGCGCTGGGGGTTCTGGTGGGCAGCGGTACGGCGTTGATATTCGACAATAACACGCTCGGGATGGTGATCGCGGCGTCGATGGTGATCAACAACCTTGTGGCCGGGCTCGCCGGGATAATCGTGCCGGTGTCGCTGGACCGAGCGCACATCGATCCGGCGGTGTCGTCGACGGTGTTCGTGACGACCGCGACGGATGTGATGGGGTTTTTCAGCTTTCTTGGCCTGGCGAGTTTGGCCGGGCTCGGCTGAGCGGTGCGGCTAAGCGATTGAGTTTGCGCGGGTCGAGCGGCTAAGGGCGGCGCGTGGCGAACCTCCATCTCACCAAGGTCGCGGTTGGCTGCCGCACCATTGAATCGCTTGAGAAACGCATCGCCACGCGGGCCAGCGAGGGCCAGGTGCGGGTGGTCACGCGAATGCGGCCCAAACGCATGGCCGAACTGATCGGCGGATCGCTGTACTGGATCATCAAGCACCGGCTGGTGGCGTCGCAGGTCATATTGGCGTTCGAGGATCGCAAGGACGGGCGGCTGGACATTGTCTGCTCGGGCGAACTGCAGATCATCCCTGCGGTGCCCAAGAAGGCGCATCAGGGCTGGCGCTACCTGGAGTCGGATGCGGCGCCAAAAGCGGGCGACGTCGATGAGACCGGCCTCAGTTTGCTGCCGCCGTTGCTATACACCAAGCTGAGTGCGCTCGCGTTATTGTAGATGTTCATCGCGCGACGGACGGGCGCGCCCAATCTAAAACGGAGATTAGCGGCAGCCGGTGATGGTGGCAGAGGCTGAGCCCTTGGTGGTGCAGGCGGGACTGCCCGACAGCGTGATCCTGCCGGGACCGAAGGCGCTGATGGTGGCGGTATTGCTGGCTGAAGCGCGGATTTCGCCGGGACCTTCCATCGCGATCGTGGCATCCTTGGAAGCCAGAGCGCTGGCGTCGATCAGGCTCGTGCCGCGCACCGAGGCGGTCAGGGACAGCACCTTGCCGCCTACCCGGGCTGTGGCAGCGCCGGTCAAGGCAAGGCTCAGTCGGTCACTTCGCACGTCCGCGATCGACAATGCGCCGGCACCTTGCGCCGATGCGGCAAAGGAAAGTCCGGACACACGATCGACGCTCAGCGACCCGGGTCCGTTGAGCATAACGGCGGACAGCCCGTGCGTGCCCGCGCTGATGCTGACCGGCCCGAGCGGTTGGCCGGGGTAGCCGCCCCAGGCGCCGCGATTGACGCGGATCACCAGCGTGCGGCCCTGCACCTCGACGATCAGGGCATCGATGGCGCCATTGCTGCCTTCGACGCGAGCGAAAGGCGCGCGGCCAGTCACCAGATTGACCTGGTATGGCCCGTCCACCCGCACCTTGTCGAAGTCGGTGACGGTGAAGTTGCGCGTTGCGGCAGTGGCAGGGGCGCAAAGGCCAGCGCCGAGCGCGGCGCACAGGAGGGTTGTTCTCATGGCCTCCTGTGTCGCCCGCCGATGGTTAAAGCTTCGCTTACGAGCAGCGAACCTTGCCTGATCCAGCCTGGTCGACGCTGCACTTGGCGCCGCCGGTCACGTCGATGTCGCCCGAGCCGGCAATCTCGGCCCTGACCGTATCGCGCACATGCGCGGCGATGTTGCCGGAGCCTGCGATGCTCGCTTCGGCAGTTGCGGACTGAACTCCCGCCGCGCGGATGTCGCCCGAGCCGGCGATCTCATATTGGGCTTGGTTTGCGCGGCCACTGGCGTCGATCGATCCCGAGCCGGCGACTTCCAGCTGCAAGGACTGTACTTCGACCGAAGGGAGGCGAAGCGAACCGGACCCGCCAATCTCGCCCTTGAAGCTGTTGCCGGCGATGCGGTTGACGGTGATGCTGCCCGATCCGCCGATGCCGGCGCCGTCGATCATTGGGCCGCTCACCTCGACGGTGACGCCCTTGCTGCTGCTCGACTTGTTGCCGAACCAGCTCCAGTTGTTGCTGCCGCGCTCCGAGCCAATCTGAAGGGCACCGTCGCGCACTTCCACGACCATCTTGTCGAGCGCGGCTTGGGGACCGCGGGCGGTGACGCCCGGCTGCCCGCCGGTCGTGACATTGACGGTGTAGGGGCCACCGACTTCCACCCGACTAAAGACGCCGACTGCAAAACTGCGGCTGCCGGCCGGTCCGCCATTGTCGGCGCTGTCGGCATATCCGGTGCTGCAGCCCGCAAGGAGCATGGCGGCGGCAGATGCGGTGATGAGACCTTTGTGCATGATGGCTTCCCCTGCTGTGTTGGCGACGTAATACAGTAGGATCAAGTGCGTGGCAAACGAAAAAAGGGCACCTCCCTTGCGGAAAGCGCCCTGTTTCTCAGACCGTGAGGATTAGCTGCTTAGGCAGCTAGTTCCTTGGCCTTGTTATGGATTGACGCGGCTGCGTTGAGGATCTCGAGGATCTTCACCAGCGCCGCCGGCTCGTCGATCTGCTCCATCGCGGCAAGTTCGCGCGCCAGGCGCGAGGACGCGGCTTCGAAGATCTGACGCTCGGAATAGCTCTGCTCGGGCTGGTCGTCGGCACGAAACAGGTCACGGGTCACTTCGGCGATCGAGGTGAGATCGCCCGAATTGATCTTGGCTTCATATTCCTGCGCGCGGCGCGACCACATGGTGCGCTTCACTTTGGGCTTGCCCTTGAGCGTCTCAAGAGCGCCCTGCATGGTCTTGTCGCTCGACAGCTTGCGCATGCCGACCGCATCGGCCTTGCCTACGGGAACGCGAAGCGTCATGCGCTCCTTCTCGAAACGCAGCACGTAAAGGTCGAGGCGGGTGCCCGCGATCTCCGTGCTTTGCAGTTCGACGACGCGACCAACGCCATGCTTGGGGTAAACCACAAAGTCGCCAACGTCGAAGCTCAACGCTTTCGCTGCCATTCGTGTCGCCTTTCTAAGCGCTTGAACACCCGTGCGATCAGCGCCGAGCAAACCAGGCTTGCCCCCAAGACGACCCGAGCCGCCGCTGATCAGAGTGTTTCAGTATCTGCGTGTGTGGCCGCCGCGAGGATGTTCGGGCAAACCGTTTGGACACAAGCTTGTAACACAATATTATTCAGATCGCCAGACCTAGCTGCGCCGGGCTCTGACCGTCCGCGGCCACCAGCGCGGATAGGCCGAGCCCCAGCAAGCGCACGCCCTTGGGAACCGGCAAGAGAGCTAACAGGAGCCGTTCTCCAGCGGCAGTGAAGGCGGCTTCGTCGCTGATCGGGATGGTCGCACTGCACGCTCGCGTGATCATCTGGAAATCGGCAAACTTGACCTTCAGCGTGACCGTTCGTCCGGCCGTGTCGTGACGGGCGATGCGGTGCCAGGCGAGCCCGGCGACACGGCGGAGCTCCGTCATCAGTTCGTCCGCATCGGACAGGTCGCGGTCGAAGGTGCGTTCGGCGCTGACCGACTTGGCCTCGCGGTGGCTGCGTACCGGGCGCTCGTCGAGCCCGCGCGAGATGCGGTAATACCAGCCGCCGGAGCTGCCGAAGCGGCCTTCGAGTTCGGCCAGCGACATCGCCGCCAGATCCGCCCCGGTATGGATGCCCATGTGCTCCAGCTTGGCCGCAGTGACGGGTCCAATGCCGTGGAAGCGGGCGACGGGCAGCGACGCAATATACGCCGTCGCCTGCGCCGGAGTGATCACGCACAGGCCGTCGGGCTTGTTTTGGTCGGAAGCCAGTTTGGCGACGAACTTGCAGTAACTGACCCCCGCTGAGGCGGTGAGGCCGGTTTCCGCCTTGATCCGCGCGCGAATGGCTTCGGCAATGGCCCGGGCGGAGCCGAGGCCGTGGCGATCCTCGGTGACGTCGAGATAAGCCTCGTCCAGGCTGAGCGGTTCGATGTGGTCGGTATAGTCGGCGAAGATGCCGCGGATCTGCTTGCTGACCGCATGATAGGCGTCGAAGCGCGGCTTCACGAACACCAGGTCGGGGCAGCGGCGCTTGGCCGTCACCGATGGCATGGCCGAGCGAACCCCGAACACGCGCGCTTCATAGCTTGCCGCCGCGACCACGCCGCGGTGCCCGCCGCCCACAGCCACAGGTTTGCCGCGAAGGGAGGGATCGTCGCGCTGCTCCACGCTGGCGTAAAAGGCATCCATGTCGACATGGATGATCTTTCGGACGGGCGGAGCCGGAGCGTTCACGAAGCGTTCCCTAGCTTGGCTTGACGGCGGAGTCATGCTTAAGGCGCGTCAAACCGCCATTCAGGACGACCCGATGAACATTCACGAATATCAGGCTAAGGAATTGCTCGCCAAGTTCGGCGTCGCCGTGCCCGCGGGTCATGCCGCGCTGAGCGTCGAGGAGGCAGTCGCTGCCGCTCAGTCGCTCCCCGGACCCCTGTGGGTAGTCAAGTCGCAGATCCACGCCGGCGGCCGCGGCAAGGGCAAGTTTATAGAGCTTGGCCCCGATGCCAAGGGCGGCGTGCGGCTCGCGAAGTCGATCGACGAAGTGCGCAGCCACGCCGAGGAAATGCTCGGCAAGACGCTGGTCACGATCCAGACCGGCGCGGCCGGCAAGAAGGTCGAGCGGCTGTACATCACCGACGGCGTTGACATCGCCAAGGAGTTCTATCTGGCGCTGCTGGTCGATCGCGACAGCGGACGCATCGCGGTCGTGGCATCGACCGAAGGCGGCATGGACATCGAAACGGTGGCCCACGACACGCCCGAGAAGATCCACACAGTGACGATCGATCCTGCCACCGGCCTGATGGCGCATCACGGCCGCGCCGTGGCTGCGGCGCTTGGGCTCACCGGCGATCTGGCCAAGCAGGCGGCCAAGGTGCTCGCCGGTCTGTATGCCGCTTTCGTCGGCACCGACGCCGAACAGATCGAGGTCAATCCATTGGCGGTGACCGACGGCGGGCAGTTGATGGTGCTCGATGCCAAGGTCAGCTTCGACGGCAATGCCATGTTCCGCCACAAGGATCTGGCCGAGCTTCGCGACCTGTCGGAGGAGGACCCAATGGAGGTCGAGGCGTCCAAGTACGACCTCGCCTACATCAAGCTGGATGGCGACATTGGCTGCATGGTCAATGGCGCGGGCCTGGCCATGGCGACGATGGACATCATCAAGCTGAACGGTGCCTTCCCGGCCAACTTCCTGGATGTCGGCGGCGGCGCCAATAAGGAAAAGGTCACCGCGGCCTTCAAGATCATCCTCGCCGATCCAGCGGTGAAAGGCATTCTCGTCAACATCTTCGGCGGCATCATGAAGTGCGACATCATCGCCGATGGCATCGTCGCGGCGGCGCGCGAAGTGCATCTGCAAGTGCCGCTGGTCGTTCGGCTTGAGGGCACGAACGTCGCCGAGGGCAAGGCCATATTGGCGAACTCCGGCCTGCCGATCGTCGCTGCTAATGACCTTGGCGACGCCGCGCAGAAGATTGTCGCCGAAGTGAAGAAAGCCGCCTGAACCAATAGGAACATCGTCACCTCGCTTTGAGACGGGGTCCACCTTTCGCTTCGTGCGTTGCATGAGGCGAATGGACCCCATCAATCGGGTGACCAGGGAGAGCCAATCGCATGAAAGTCCTCGTCGCCGTCAAGCGTGTCATCGATTACAACGTCAAACCACGGGTCAAGATGGATGGCACGGGCGTCGACCTGGCCAACGTCAAGATGAGCATGAACCCGTTCGACGAGATTGCCGTCGAGGAAGCCATTCGGCTCAAGGAAAAAGGCGTCGCTACCGAAGTCGTGGCGGTCTCGATCGGGCCGGCGAAGGCGCAGGAGACGCTGCGCACCGCTTTGGCGATGGGTGCCGACCGGGCCATATTGGTCACCACCGAGGATGCCGTCGAGCCGCTGGCGGTGGCTAAGATCCTGGCCAAGATCGCCGAGGAGGAGCAGCCCGGGCTGGTGCTGCTCGGCAAGCAGGCGATCGACGACGATTCGAGCCAGGTCGGGCAGATGCTAGGTGCGCTGACGGGCTGGGGCCAGGGCACGTTCGCATCCAAGATCGAGGTGTCGGGCGACAGCATCCACGTAACGCGAGAGGTCGACGGCGGGCTTGAGACCGTGGCGTTGACCACTCCGGCGATCGTCACCACCGACCTTCGCCTCAACGAGCCGCGTTACGCCAGCCTGCCCAACATCATGAAGGCCAAGTCCAAGCCGATGGCGAGCAAGACTCCCGCCGATTACGGCGTCGATACCGCGCCGCGGCTGCAGACGCTCAAGGTCGTCGAGCCGTCCAAGCGCCAGGCGGGCGCGAAGGTCGCCTCGGTCGATGAACTCGTCGCCAAACTTAAGTCGTTGGGAGCAGTCGCATGAAGGTCCTGGTTCTGGGCGAGCATCACAATGGCAAGGTCAAGGACTCCACCCTGGCCACTCTGGGCGCCGCGTCGCAGTTTGGCGGCGATGTCGACCTGCTGCTGATCGGCCCCGAGGCAAGCGGCGCTAGTGCCGACGCGGCAAGCGTTGCGGGCGTGTCGAAGGTGCTGGTCGCGGCTGATGCGGGGCTTGAGCATGAGCTGGCCGAAGCCGTGGCGCCGCTGTTGGCGAAGCTGATGGACGGCTATGACGCGCTGCTGGCGAGCTCCACCACCACGGGCCGCAACGTCGCTCCGCGCGTGGCCGCCTTGCTCGATGTGATGCAGGTCTCCGACATTCTTTCGGTCGAGGGCGGCGACACGTTCACGCGGCCGATCTACGCCGGCAATGCGATCGCCACCGTGCGTTCGACCGACGCCAAGAAGATCGTCACCGTGCGCGGTACCGCCTTCACCAAGGCGGAGCGTGGCAGCGGGTCGGCCAGCGTCGAGCAGGTCGACGCGGCCGTCGGCGCGAACGACAAGTCGAGCTTCGTGTCGATGGACGCCAGCGTGTCCGAGCGCCCCGAGCTGACCAGCGCCAAGATCATCGTGTCCGGTGGTCGGGCCCTAGGTTCGAACGAGGCCTTTCACCAGTACATCGACCCGCTCGCCGACAAGCTTGGCGCCGCGGTCGGCGCCAGCCGCGCAGCGGTGGACGCGGGCTATGCGCCGAACGACTACCAGGTTGGCCAGACCGGCAAGATCGTCGCCCCCGAGCTGTACGTCGCGATCGGCATTTCGGGCGCGATCCAGCATCTGGCGGGCATGAAGGACAGCAAGGTCATCGTCGCCATCAACAAGGACGAGGAAGCGCCAATCTTCCAGGTGGCGGACCTTGGCTTGGTCGGCGACCTGTTCAAGCTGTTGCCGGAGCTGACCGAGAAACTCTGACAGGTCGGTGGTTGGGCGAGGTCAGAACCCGCTGAGGAAGCTCGCGACGTTCGCGCCGAGTGCTTCCACCGCATAGCCGCCTTCCATCACGACGACGGTCGGCAGCTTCGCTCGTGCGATGCGGGCGGCGAGTATGGCGTAGTCCGCTGTGGTCAGCGCGAAGTGGCTGATCGGGTCGCCCTGCCATGTGTCGGCACCGAAGCTGACGACAAGAAGCTCGGGCTCGCCTTGCTCCAGCCAGTCGAGCGCTGTGCATAGAGCCGCGTCATAGGCTTCAAAGCTGGTTCCTCGGGGTAGTGGCAAGTTGAGATTGGCGCCCACTCCGGCACCCTCGCCGCGTTCGTCGGCGTGGCCCCAGAAGAATGGGTAGTCGGTCCGCGGATCGGCGTGGATGGAGGTAAAGCGGATGTCGGCGCGGTCGTAGAAGATGTCCTGCGTGCCGTTGCCGTGGTGATAATCGACATCGAGTATAGCGACCGAGCTGCGCCCTTGGTCGATGGCCTCTGCCGCGACCACGGCCGCATTGTTGATGTAGCTGTAGCCACCCAGATAATCACGGCCTGCATGGTGTCCGGGAGGGCGACAGAATGCGAACGAAGTGCCGCCGCCTTGAACAGCGTCAAGCGCTGCCAAAGCGGTCTGCGCTCCCCAATAACTTGCCTGCCACGTCTTGGGCCCAATCGGGGAGGAAGTGTCGAAGCTGTATTGGCCGAGCTCGGCATCGATCCGATCAAAGGTAAGCGGTCGGCGGCGGACGACGGGAAAGGTGTAGGGAAACGCCTCGCCTTCACGACCGGCCGCGAGCCATTCGGAGTGCGCGGTTTGCAGGAATCCGAGATAGTCGGCCGAATGGACCCTGAGCAGCGGATCCATGCCGCGGTCGGCCACCGTCTCGACAGGACCGATCGCGGCCAGGATTGCATCCACACGGCCGGGATGCTCGGCTGCCGGATGGAGCGCGCCGTTGAAGAACTCGGCCCTTGGCGCGTGGGCGCGCTGACGTTCGTCCCAGAAGCTGCGCATCATCGCCGCAGGTCGCTTGGCAGGGTTGGCTCAGAGAGCAATTGCTCCATGCGGGTCCAGCGAGCTTGGTCGTCCGGTCCAGCGCTTTCGACATCAGCCGCGATCATGTCGCGCCCCAGGCCATAGTTGATCACGTAAGAGCGATACTGCTTGGTAAAGGCGAGACTCTGGCGGGCACGGGCCTCGCTGATCAGTTGGTAGCGCTGCAGGCGGCGCAGTGTTTCGGCCTCGTCCGCCCGACCATCCAGGAAGTCGGCAGCGATAGTGAAGCGTGCTCCGGCAAGATCGCCGAGGGCGGTCTGCAGAGCCTCGTACGCGGCAGCATCGGTCGTAGGTAGCCCGGCAAGGGGGTAGAGCGTGGCGGTTTCGAATGCCAGGCGCTGCTGCCCCGGGAACGCCAAGTCAAAGCCGTAATTGGCCGAACCCTCGGCGATCAGCGATTGCGGCGAGAACAAGGGATAGACGCTGAACTCGGTCCAACCGCGACCGCGCACCAGCTTGTGCTCGAGCAAAGCATTAAGGACGTGGTGGCCCGGATACCCCTCGTGGCAGCCCAGGTCGACCGCGCGCTCGATGCGGACCGGAAGGTCCATGTTGACCTCGATCCGGCTGGCGTAATCGCCGAGATAGTAGTTGTAGCCGCTCCAGCTCTTGCCGCGCACAAAGCCGAGCTCGAAGCGCTCGCCCGGCGGAAGCGCAATGTGGCGCTCCGTGCGCGCCTTGCACTCTGCGATGGCGGCACGCATCACACCTTCGAGGCGGCGGTTGGGGATGATGAAGCGGTCGCGGAAGGCCTCTACGCGGTCGGCAAGTGTTCCTTTGCCGGGGACCAACGTCTCGATGCGTTCGAGGACGGGTTGGTAGCTGGCCAGCGGCTGGAGCACCGGGCGGACGCCGAACAGTCCTTCGGCTTCGTCCTGAAAGGACAGCTTCTCGCCCGACAACATGCGCAGGCGGGTTCGGGCCGCGGTCAGTTGGGCCTGGAGAAAGCGGGCGCGCCGCGGATCGGCTTTCGGCTGGGCAGCGGTGATTGCGTCGAGGCGTGCCTTGAGGGCATCGACCCGGGTCAGCAGCTTTGGAAGGTCCTGCGCGGTGCCTTCGGCCTTGCCTTGCAGGGCGAGTTCGGGCGGGCCGTAATAAGCGTCGATATAGCCTTCTTCCTTCTGGCCGATGGCCAGTTGGAGCCGGACGTAGTCGCGCGCCGCAGCGTCGAGCGTGTCGGCCGGGGCCGCTACACGGACACAGGCGGCAAGGCTGACGGCGAGCATGGCGGTAGCAAGGCGCTGTGGCAGGCGGGTCAACGGGCGGACTCCTGATCTTCGCCGAAGATGGCGCGTACTTCTTCGCGGTCGTCATCGTCACTGGCAAGCAGTGGTGCGCTCCGAAGAACGAGAAAGCCAAGCAGTCCGGCAACGGCCGACCCGGCCAGGGTGCCGATCTTGGCGGCGTCGTGCAGGGCTGCATCCTCGAACGCCAGGGCGCCGATGAACAGGCTCATGGTGAAGCCGATACCGCACAGCAAAGCGGCGCCAAGCAGGTGTCGCCAGCCGAGCGAGGCGGGGCGGGGGGCAAAGCCGCTGCGGTCGGCGAGCCACAAGGCGCCGAGCACCCCGACTGGCTTGCCCAGGAGCAGGCCAAGCGCAACGGCGGCGGAAAGCACCGGCTGTTCAACCTTGCCGAATGCCACTCCGGCGCTAGCCAGGCCGAACAATGGCACGATCCCGAACATGACCCACTCATGGAGGTGGTTTTCCAACTGGCGAACGGGCGAGCGACCCTTCTCGCCAAGTGGCACGGTGAGCGCGGCAAGAACGCCGGCTACGGTCGCATGGATGCCGGACTCGTGCACCGCCAGCCACAACAAGACGAAACCGATAAGGTATGGCCACAAAGCACGTACGCCCAGGCGGTTGAGCAGGGCCATGCCGGCCAGGATCGCGGCAGAAGCGGCAAGTGCGGGGACGCTGAGGCTGGCGGTGTAGAACAAGGCTATGATCAGCACCGCCCCGATGTCGTCGATGATGGCGACGGTCACCAGCAGCAGCTTGAGCGCGGGCGGAGCGCGGCTTCCGAGCAGGCCGAGAACGCCAAGTGCAAAGGCGATGTCGGTAGCGGCGGGGATCGCCCAACCGCGGGTGAACGCCGTGTCGCCGCCCGCCACAGCCAGATAGACCAGTGCCGGAAGCGCCATGCCGGCAGCGGCGGCGACCAGGGGCAGGCGGCGAGCCGCGGGTGTAGACAAGCGCCCAACCAGCCACTCGCGCTTCACCTCCAAGCCGACGAGGAGGAAGAACAAAGACATCAGCCCATCGGCAATCCAATGCTCGGTTGTTAGCGGGCCGAGCTTGGCGTGCAGGATAGCAGCGTATTCGTTCGCGACAGGCGAGTTGGCGAGCACCAGAGCGGCGATTGCGGCGGCCATGAGCAGAAGGCCGGCATTACGGTCGGAGTTGTCAGCGGCCATGGCGCGCGGCTTGGCCCGGCGGAGGGCGCCGCGCAAGTTTCCTTGAATCAACGGGAACGCGGGACTGAAATGCCGTCCCCCAGCATTCGCCGGGGAACGGCAGGGAAATCAGTTGACGGTGACTTCCAGGTTCATCTCGGCGTTCAGCAGCTTGGAGATGGGGCAATTGGCTTTGGCTTCCTCGGCCAATTCGCGCAGGCGGGCTTCGTCGATGCCGGGAATGCTGGCGGTCAGCGTCAGGTCGGAGCGAGTCACGGTGAAGCCGGCGCCGTCCTTTTCCAGTTTGACCTTGGCTTCGGTCTCGAGCGTGCCGTCGCTCGCGCCGGCCCCGGCCAAGGCGAAGCTCAGTGCCATGGTGAAGCAACTGGCGTGGGCGGCGGCGATCAGTTCCTCGGGGTTGGTGCCGGGCTCGTTCTCGAAGCGGGTGCCGAAGCCGTAGCGCTGGTCTTGGAGCACGCCCGACTGGGTGGAGACGGAGCCTTGGCCGGTCTTGCCCATGCCCTGATATTTGGCGCGCGCGGTGCGGGTGATCATTGGTTTGGTCCTGTCTGCGATGGGGGAAGGCTATGCGGTGCGAACCCGGCATACCGCCGAAAGGTTGCGTGTAGCGAGCGGAGCCGTTCGCCGATCCGCTCGTTTCCTGCTGATGCCGAGCGCCGCCGACCCCCACGCCATTGCGCGAGCCTTTGCCGACGCCGTTGCGGAGATGCCGGTCGAGCGGCCGATCCACATTCTGGGGCATTTCGATGCCGACGGCTTGTCCGCCGTGGCGATCCTGGCGCGATCGCTCGAGCGGGCCGGGCGCGAGCACCGGATTCGCTTGGTTGGCAAAGGCGAAACGCCGTGGTCGGACGAGGTCCGCGCCGAACTTGCCGAAGCACAACCGTCGGGGTTGCTGATCACCGACCTTGGCGTGCGCGAGGGAGCCGTGCTTCCCGGCACGCCGGCGGTGTTCATCGACCACCATGTGCCCACCGGTACGCCTGGCGATGCGCTGGTGCTGAGCGGCAATGGCTGCGAGCCCGAACCGACGTCGGCTTTGATTGCCTTCTGGTGCGCGACGGGGGTGGGCGAGGCCGACGATCTGTTGTGGCTCGCGGCGATGGGCCTGATCGGCGACATGGCGGACGATCGCGGGTTCGACGAGTTGGCGCGGGCACAGGCACGGTACGGCAAGACAGCGCTGCGCAGCGCCGTGTCGCTGGTCAATGCGCCGCGACGGACGGCTGCCGCCGATGCCTCGCCGGCATTGGCGCTGATGATGCGCTGCAACAGCCCGAAGGAGCTGCTGTCGGGCGCGCATCCGGAGACGGCGCTGCTGCTGGCCGCCAAGGAGGAGGTCAAGGCGGCGATGGACTCGGCCAAGAGGATCGCGCCCAAGGTCCGCGGCGACGTGGCGCTGATCGCGATGAGCTCGCCGTGCCAGATCCACCCATTGATCGCCCAGCAATGGCGCGCGCGGCTCAAGGACAAGGTCGTGATCGCCGCCAACAGCGCTTACCGCCCCGGCTGGGTCCACTTCGCCGCGCGCAGCGGATCGGGCACCGACCTGATCGAATTCTTTGCCGCCCGCCGCCCGGCAGGAGCCGACTCCCATTACGGCAGCGGCCACCGTGCCGCGAGCGGGGGCGCGCTGCGCCTGCCCGACTGGAATGCCTTCATCGCCGATCTCGGCTTTCCCGAGGAGCAGATTGCCCCATGAACTCGCCTTCCGTCCCCGTTCCCCCTCTGCGGCTGGGCTTCCCGGTCAAGGTCATCGGTAAGCCCGGCTTCGCCTCCAACGATACGCGGCGATGGCAGAAGGGGCCGCACCTCAAGACCAGCCTGGAGGGAGTCAGCGAGATCCTCGATTATCTCGCGAAGGTCGAAATCAACATGTACCGGTTGAGTTCGGACTTGGCGCCCTATGCCACGCACCCGGACATGCCGCAGTTCCATAGCATGGTGGCCGAAAGCGATGCCGAACTGCAGGCGTTCGGGGCCAAGGCACGCGCGCTCGACATTCGCCTGTCGTTTCACCCATCACAATATGTGCTGCTCAACAGCCCGGATCCGGTGCTCACCAAGAAGAGCATTTGGGACCTGTCGAGTCAGGCCGAGATGCTCGACCGCATGGGCTGCGGCCCCGAAGCGGTACTCGTGACGCATGTCGGCGGGGTCTACGGCGACAAGGACGCCGGCCGTGCCCGCTGGATCGAAGGCTGGAACCAGTGCCCCGAGCATGTCCAGCGCCGGCTGGTGCTGGAGAACGACGATATTCGCTTCTCCGCCGCTGACGCCTTGTGGGTCCAGGAGCGCACCGGCGTACGGCTGATCTTCGACTATCAGCATTTCTGGTGCTTGAACCCGGAGCGGCTGGACATGCGCGACACGCTGGAGCGCTTCCTGGCGACTTGGGAGGGATGCGGGGCGCGGCCCAAGATCCATTTCTCCTCGCCGCGGACGGAGATGCGGGAGGTCAAGCGCGCGGTCACCGCCAAGGACCGCGTTGCCGCAGCCTCGGGCAAGGCAAGCAAGGGCAAGGAAGTGACTAAGGCGAAGGTCAAGGCAACGGCGCGGGTCAAGACGGTGCTGCTGCCGCCGATCTGGACCGGGCACAGCGACTTCACCAACCCGTTCGAATTCGCCACCTTCATGCGCCTGGCGGAAGGGCTGGAGTTCGACGTGATGATGGAAGGCAAGTCCAAGGACGTGTCGATCATCAAGCTGCGTCCCGACCTGCTGCGGTTCGCGCCCGACGTGGCGGCGCGGTTCGGCATCCACCCGGACGATGCCGCGGGCTTGCTGGCGGACGAGCGGGCGCTTGAACAAGGTGTTGCGG
The DNA here is from genome assembly GCA_964243335.1 of uncultured Sphingomicrobium sp. GTDB lineage: Bacteria > Pseudomonadota > Alphaproteobacteria > Sphingomonadales > Sphingomonadaceae > Sphingomicrobium. The sequence continues at coordinate 73,998 of CAXTED010000004.1, forward strand.
CGGCCGACGATGCCGGTGATCCCGACGAGGCCGCGCCCGTGCCAGACTCGGTTGACCAAAAGGAAGACGTGCTTGCCTGACTCCGCCGCGCCCTGCCTCCTGCTCGACGACATCTACTTCGGCGAGGGGCCGCGGTGGCATGACGGGCGGCTGTGGTTCAGCGACTTTCACGCACGGGCGGTACGATCGGTTGGGATGGACGGCCAAGCGCGAACCGAACTGGCGCTGGACGATCGTCCGTCCGGGCTCGGCTGGATGCCCGACGGGTCTCTGCTGGTCGTGTCGATGACCAAGCGACAGGTGCTCAGGCGCTGGCCGGACGGGCGGTTGGAACTGCACGCGGACTTATCCGGCATCGCCACCTTCCACTGCAACGACATGGTCGTGGACGCGGAAGGGCGGGCGTATGTCGGCAACTTCGGTTTCGACCTCGACACGGCGTTGCGCGACGGAGGCGAGAAGGGGCTGCCGGCGCATATCGTTCCAGCGAGCTTGGCGCTGATCCAGCCGAATGGATCGGTAGAGGTCGCGGCGGAAGGACTGATCTTCCCCAATGGCATGGTGATAACGCCGGACGGTCGCACGCTGATCCTTGGCGAAACGCTCGGCGGCGTGCTGACGGCGTTTACGATTGGGGAGGGTGGCCGGCTGTCGGATCGGCGAATCTGGGCAGCGACAGCCCCGCGCCTGCCGGACGGCATCGCGCTGGACGCAGAAGGCGCGGTGTGGATCGCCAATCCGATCGCCCGGGAATGCGTTCGCTTTGCCGAGGGAGGAGCGGTGCTGGAGGTAATCGAAACCGACCAATTGTGCTTCGCCTGCATGCTCGGCGGGGAGGACGGCCGAAGCCTGTTCACACTGACCGCGCCGACGTCCAACGCGCAGATCGCCTCACGCGAGCCGCGCGGCAAATTGTGGGTGCATCAGGTCTCCGTCCCGCGAGCCGGGCTTCCCTGAAGGAAGGTCATCGAAGCGAAGCCATTTGCTGGAAAGTTGCTGGCGTATACGACCAGTCCGACATTAGACGCCGACCTGTAACTTTTTCGAGCCATGATGTGCCCGCGGTCATGGACCTGAAACGGGTTCATGGACAGGATCTTAGCGCCTACTCCCTTCACCAGATCAAGGTGATCACCATGATGATGACGAACGTCCCCGTCCCGACTCAGAGCGGCTCGAGAATGCCGAACTTCGCTCGTGTGATAACCACTTTCCTTGCCGGTGGCATCGCTGGCGGGCTCCTGACCATTGGCGTCCGGATTGGCAGGAGCAGGCGAGCCGACGAACGCGAAGCGTTCGCCCGAAGCTCGCTGGGGGATGCGGGCGTGCTGACCGGCTAGTCCTAAAATCAAAGATCAGCCGACTGGTCTCGGTCGCCTAACAAAGGAAGGCGAGGCTGCCGTTCAGGGCCGACCTCAAGCGATTAGGAGAACTCGTCATCGATGAGGGGGCCTCGCCGACCCCTAATAAGGATCACAGTCGCGGTCGCCGCGAACCCTGCAGCAAGAGCCGCCCCAATGAAGAATGGATCGAACCCGCCTTCCTTGTTGCGGAGCCTATGGTGGCGGCCGATACGGTGAAGCAGGTCCTTGCGCTGGGAGATAGCTTCGAACATCTCGCCCGGGCCTTCCGGGTCGAGTATTTTGTTATCGGCCAGCCAGGTGCGAACCGTGTCGAGCTCTGGCACTTCATAGGGGTGCAGCGAGCGACCCGCGTCACGAAGGCGCTCGATCGTTGCGATCAGTGAGCCGGTTTCCTCGAGTAAGCTCTCAATCGTGGCGCAATCTGTATCGAGATGCTCCGCCAGTAATGAGTTCCGGATACCCGCGATTATCCTCGAGGTGGTCGGGTCGCTGTTCGGATCGGCTTCGATGACCACGTCGCACTCGGTGTCGAGGCGCAGCGATCGGTTGTTGAAGTTTGACGACCCCACACGCAGGATCGCGTCGTCGATCACGGTCACCTTGGCGTGAACGTAGATCGGCTGCCCGCCAGCAGTGTAGGGATGGTAGAGCTTGAGGCGACAGTGAACGTCCCGCTCCTTGAGCGCTTCCACCAGTCGCGCACGAGCAGAGTCCATTGCAATTGGCTCAAGCCAGCCTTCGGCCGTGTCGGGATGCACGATGACGATTTCGGGGCCGTTGGCCTCATCCAAGCGCTTTGCGATGGCCTCGGCTACCTTGCGCGAAGCAAAGTACTGGCTCTCCGCATAGATCCATCGTCGGGCACGACCGATCAGGTCCACATACAGGGCCTCAATCTCGTGAACCGGCTCCTGATGCGGCATTTCGGGGATCGTGCGCGCGATCGCGACCTCGACATCGACGAAGTCCGGCTTGATCTCCTCCGGCCAATGCCCGCTGGCCTGCCCCGTCGGAGAATTAACTTCGCCGCCTGACCGGCGCCAGCGCTCGCGGCACATCTCGCCGAGCGAAGCTGCAATGGGTCCTTCAAGCATCGTCGTTGCGTCGTGCCAAGGACCATAAGGCGAGCCGTTCGGTTCGACACGGCGAAGCTCGTCGTCCGAGTGGCTGCGGGTGTCCCAGCGGTCGACGGTCATGTCGATGCCCCCGCAAAATGCGAGGGCGTCATCGATCACGAGTACCTTCTGGTGATGCGAGCCACCAAAGGGGTGATTGGCATCAAACCGAAGATGTACTTGCTCGTCCTGTGTCCATTTGATGATCCTGAGCAACGTACGTCCGTGGAACAATGTCTTGATGGCGCCGGTGTCCCATCGAAGGATGTGGACTTGAAGACCCGGGGTTCGCTTGGTCAGCCAGCTAATAAAGGCGCCGACTTTTTCGGGCCCGTCATCGTCACAACGCTCATCCTTGAAGCGAATTCGCGCGTCGAAGTCCCAACCAACCAGCAATATCTGCTCAGTCGCCTTCAGCATGGCATTGCGCGCGGCACGGAAATAATCCTCGGCATCGACGATAACCGTCGCCCGCGTGGCATTGGCGACGCGCCAACAATTGCGACCGGGTTCGAGCAGAGATGTCTGGACCATGCGTCGGCCTTACCGGAGAACGCCCGGGTGAAGCCAGAGGCTCGCTCTTGCCCGGCCGTGCGCGCTGATCCGCTATTCCGACGGTCAGGCGCCCGGCAGAAGCCTCATGCGATTGACAATGAGGTAGCTGCTACGGTCGCGGCGCTGACGGAGTCGCGGCCAACCCCGCCCGCGCCGATGATCCAAATGGTCGCTCCCGCCATTAAGCTCCAAACGCGCCGTCGATCGTGTGCATCGCTCCGGTGACGAAGCCCGCTTCCGGCCCGGCGAGCCACGCGACCATTCCGGCGACTTCTTCAGGCCGGCCATGGCGCTTGATTGCCATGAAGCTGTGCATGAGGTCCTTCATGGGCCCGTTTTCCGGATTGGCATCGGTATCGATCGGACCTGGCTGCACGACGTTGATCGTAATGCCACGCGGCCCGAGGTCCCGCGCCAACCCGCGCGCCATACCCTGAAGAGCCGACTTGCTCAGGGCGTAGGACGCCATCCCGGGAAGGGGCATGCGATCACCATTCACTGACCCGATCACGATGATCCGGCCACCCTCCCGCATCTGCCGCGCCGCTTCCACGGAAGCGTGGTAAGGGGCGTGGACATTGACCCTGAACAGCCGGTCGATCTCGTCGGGATCCTGCTCCAGGGGATCGCCGAAGATCGCAAAGCCGGAGTTCACCACGAGGACGTCGAGAGGCCCACTTTCGCGTACCCGGGCGATCACTGCGTCGCGGTCGGCGCTGTCTGTTACGACCGCGGTGCTACCCGTGTCTGCTGCCAACCGTTCTGCTGCTTCGCGCGACCCAGCGAAGGTGAAGGTCACGTCAGCGCCGTCCGCGGCAAAGCGGCGCACGATCGCGGCTCCAATACCCCGGCTTCCACCAAGCACCAGAATCGACTTTCCTTGAAACGAAGCCATTTGCGTCCTCCTTGCGTTCTAATGTAGTAGGCGCTACTAAATAGCATCAACGGGCACGTCAAGGATTTTGTAGTGACGGATAAAGAAATGCTTCGTGCGCGTGGTCGCCCCAGAGGTTTCGATCTGGATGAGGCTGTCGCGACGGCGCAGCAGCTGTTCCATGCGCGCGGTTACGATGCGGTCAGCGTGGCGGACGTCACGGGCGTGCTCGGTATCAACCCGCCCAGTTTCTACGCAGCATTCGGCAGCAAGGCCGGCCTCTTCGCCCGGGTGCTCGACCGTTATGATGGCGAGAACGCGGTGCCTCTCGCGCGCCTGCTGCGCTCTGACCGCCCCCTGGCGGAGTGCCTCGCCGCTGCCCTTGAGGAGGCAGCGCGCCACTATGCCGCCAATCCAAATGCTCAGGGATGCCTCGTCCTGGAAGGCCTCCACTGCAATGATCTGGCAGCGCGTGAAGCGGCCCGTGCGTATAACCTCGCTGCCGAAGGCGTCATCCGCGACTACATCGCGGCCGTCCGGCCGTCGGAGGCCGAGCGCCTGACGGACTTCGTCAGCACGGTGATGTCCGGGCTCTCCGCCAAGGCTCGCAACGGGCACGGCCTCAACCAACTGCTCGCTACTGCCCGTCTAGCCGGCATGGCCCTCAAGCAAGCTGCTTCCAGCTGAAGTCGGTGCATGCTTTGGTATGCAGTCAAATACGATAGGGTGGCATGCTCTTGACGCGGCCTTGTAGGACCGCCGAGATATGCTCGATGTTTCGCTTGAGGTCGGCCGCCGGCATCTGGTTTGCGGAGGGGTGCCAAGCGCTGGGCCGAAGACCTTGGCCATGCAGAACTGCGAACCAATTTACTTCCTTGAACAGATCATCCTTGCGCGGGAATACCTCGCCGCGCTCCTGAAACAGTTGAAGCTTCTGGTTGAGGCTATCGGGGACGGGCATGCCTTGGCAGTACTCCCAGAAGCTGCTGTCCTGGCGGTCGGTCACTTTGTAATGTGCCACGATGAAGTCGCGGATGCCGGTCACCAGCGAGTCCATGTCGGCATTGAACCGATCCCTCAGGGCAACGTCGCAATCACGGTCGGGGAAGAACGACAACAGCCAGGTGATTGCGGTTTGAATCAGGTGAATACTGGTCGACTCCAGTGGCTCAAGAAAACCGCTCGATAGCCCGATCGCCACGCAATTCTTGTCCCAGCTGCGATGACGACGTCCAGCGACGAAGCGCAGGTGGTTGGGATCGCCCAGCGGCTCCCCATCCAGGCTGCCGACAAGTTGGTCGACGATTGAACTCTCGTCCGTGAACGCATCGCTATAGACGATGCCGTTGCCCGTCCGATGCTGCAGCGGGATCCGCCATTGCCAGCCCGCCGAGCGCGCGGTGGCTCGGGTATAAAGTTCGGGGGTCGAGACGCGCTTGCAAGGCATGGCGACCGCTCGGTTGCACGGCAGCCACTTGCTCCAGTCCTCATAGCCATTGCCGAGAGTTTCACCGATCAGCAGCGCGCGAAAGCCGGTGCAATCTATGAACAGATCACCCTCTATCGAGCGACCGTCTTCAAGCACAACACTGTCGATGAAGCCTCGTGAAGGCTCGGTCGTGACCTGGCTGAAGCGGCCTTCGATCCGTTCGACCCCGAGTTGTTCGCTGAACGCTCGAAGGAAGGCGGCGTAGGACGCAGCATCGAACTGATAGGCGTAGAAGGTTCGCGGGCCGTTCGGTCCATTCCCGCCCGTCGGGGCGAACCTGCCCGAATAGGCCGCCATCATCTCGGCGCTGAAGGGCATGAGATCGTCGCTCATGCCCAGACCGACCGCGCGGAGCCAGTATTGGTGAAACGAGATCTCGTTCATGTCCGCACCGAACGTGCCGAACGGGTGCATGTAGCGGTGCCCCGGCCGCTTCCAGTCGACGAACTCGATACCAAGCTTGGGGGTTGCTCCCGTGGCTTTGATGAAAGCCTGCTCATCGATGCCAAGAAGCTTGTTGAACTGGAGGATCGGCGGGATCGTCGCCTCGCCCACGCCAACCGTCCCGATCTCGCTCGATTCAATAAGAGTGATCGAAAGCTGCGTCGTGCCGAGCACGCGGGACAAGGCGGCAGCGGTCATCCAGCCTGCAGTCCCGCCGCCGCAGATAACAATTTGGCGGATACTCTTCGGGTCGCCGCTCACCCGCGGAGTGCCTCGGGCACACTTTGCATCGCCTCGACCTTATCGGCGATCACCTCCAGCAGTCTCCCCATCTTTCCAGCAACTTCGCTATCAGCGACCAGTCCGGCCCTTGGATCGAAATCGGACGGCACCAAGCCGTGACTTACGAACAAAGCGGACCAAAGCCCCTCGTCGAAGGTGTCCTCGTCGAAAGCCGGCACCAGCCCGCGCGACTTGAAAAGGGCCACCCTTGCGGCAAGCGCGGGCGTCGGTTCGGCGGTCCGGGCGGCATCCCACAAAGGTTCGCCCACACGGCCGTTCAACCAGAAGTGCGCCAGTTGGAAATCCCGCACATTCTCGGCGTAGCGCGCAACAAGGGCATTGTAGGTATCCGCTTGGGCGGTAGCCTCCGTGTCCCCTGGGAGCCACGCAATCAAATTGGTAACGCCAACGTGGACAAAGTGGAGTTGCATCAGGTCCAATGGCGGGAGTTGAACGGCGCTGGCGCCAATCGCCACGCAATTGCCCTGCCACGGTTGCCGCATGCCCGGTTGCATCGGACGGACAATCGGCTGGGCAAGTTGCTGAGTGCCGACGGCGCGGGATAATTGATCGACGAAGCTCGCCTCGTCCGAGTGCCGGCTATAGAATGCACCTACAATCGCGGTGCGGCCGATCAGTGGGAAGATTCCGGCCCAGCCGGACTCCACAGCGCGAATGTCCGCGAAGGGCGGCACAGCCTGCAACGGCGGCGCCGACGTCAGCATCAGGCGGTCGGTGGGCAGCCACCGGGACCAGCTCGCATAGGCATCGCAGGGCTGCTGACTAATGAGTGCGGCGTCGGCGCCCGAGGCATCGACGAACAAGTCCGCTTCCATGCGGCGCTCATCGGACAAGGTAAGCGTTTCGATGCGGCCGTTCCGGGTTTCGACCGAGACCTCGGTCGCGGACTGGATTTCGATGCCCCGGCTCCGCGCAAGGTTCGCCAAGGCGCCGGCATAAGCAAGCGCGTGCAAGTGATAGCCGCGGTGCACGCTGCCAAAGGCATGCGGGTCCTGCTCATGGACGGGGACCCGCCCGGCCGCAGCGGCGGTCGCCGCGGTGGATAGCCGCTCATACGCGAAGTCGAAACCGTGCAGGCGTGCCTTGTTCCAGAATTGCAGCACGTCGATATCGGCGATGGCCGATCGCACCGCATCATAGCCGTAGAAGGCCGGCGCTTCGGTCCAGCCACTGAAGCGCTGTCCGATCACCGGCACGCCCTTGCAGGCAGCGAGCACGTCCTTTCGGTCAAGGCCGAGCAGGGTATGAAGCCCGGTCAGTGACGGACCCGCCGAATAGCAATCGTGCGGTGTCAGCTGAGAAGGCAGTTCGACCACCTGGGTCCGAATCCCGGCTGGGCGCAAGGCACGATCAAGCGCCAAGGCGCTCAGCCAAAGGTCAGCATCCCGTCCAACGACGACTATTGTTCGAAGCTTGGTCATGACGTTGCCAGGCTCGGAGGCCGCAGTTCGGGCGAAATGCTTGCCAAGGCGCTTTCATGCGTCGGCATTTCGTTCACGCGCTGCATGATCGCCTCGCGCATCGCCTTGAGGTCGCTCACGACTTGGGTCATCGGCGTGGCCTGTGCCAGCGGCTGATGGCCGCGGGGCAGCAAACCCTGTCCAACGAATACGCTGATCCAGCTTGGCGGAGAGAAGAGGCCCAGCTGATAGTCCTCGATGTGTCCGGACTCGCGGAACAGGGCTATCTTGTGCGTCAAACTGTCCGGAACGGCCATGTCGCGGCACTCGCGCCAAAGGTCGGAATCGTCGCGGCTGTTGAGGTGGTAGTGAAGGATGAGGAAGTCCCGGATGCGGGAATATTCCATGTCCATCAGGCGGTTGAATTCCGCTGGTAGAGCGGGATCGATTTGGCGTCGTGGGAACAGCCGCACCAGATATTCGATGGCACGCTGGATCAGGTAGATGCTGGTGGACTCGAGTGGCTCCAGGAAGCCGGACGACAAGCCAATGGCGACACAGTTTCGCGCCCAGCCTTCCTTTCGGTACCCGGCGCGGAATCGTAGCAGCCGCGGTTCTGCCAATGCAGCGCCGTCGATGTTGGCAAGAAGGGTGTCGGCAGCCTTTTCCTCGTCGATGTGCGCGCTGCTGAACACGTAACCGTTGCCGGTGCGATGCTGCAGCGGAATGCGCCACTGCCAACCCGCTTCACGCGCCGTCACCCGCGTAAACGGATGAAGGTCCGCCGTCCGCTCGCTCGGGACCGCCAAGGCGCGGTCGCAAGGCAGCCAGTGGCTCCAGTCCTCCCACGGCGAGTCCAACTCCGCGCCGATCAACAGCGCACGGAAGCCGGAGCAGTCGATGAACAGATCACCTTCAATCCGTTCGCCGGACTCAAGCCGGATGGCTGCGACATCGCCGTTTTCCGCGAGCGAAGCGGCGACGATCTTGCCTTCGGTTCGAGCCACACCGCGCCGCTCGCAGAAGGTTCTCAGGTATTTGGCGTAGAGGCTGGCATCCATCTGATAGGCGTAGTCGTAGGTCGACTCGACGCGGCTCATGTCCTCTGAAGGATGCTCAAAACGACCAGCGCGTGCGGCGACTATGGCAAAGCTATGATCGGCGAGGTCGCTCTCATGCCCGGCCAGGACGGAGCGGCGCCATTGTTGGTGAAACGGCGTGCCTCCGATTGGGCGTCCGAACGCTCCGAACGGATGGATGTAGCGGGAGCCGATATAGCCCCAGTCACGGAACTCGATCCCCAGCTTGAAGCTAGCATGCGTCTTACGCATCAACTCGGTCTCAACGAGGCCGATCGCACGGTTGAAGTCGCGCAGTTGCGGAAGCGTGGCCTCGCCCACGCCGACGATGCCGATGTCGTCGGACTCGATCAGCCGGACCGAACAGAGTTTTGGCCCAAGCAGGGTCGCAAGCCCCGCGGCGGCCATCCATCCCGCCGTTCCGCCACCAACGATCACCACCCGCAAGGGCGATGATACGTTGGTGGTGGGATCGGCTTCAATCATGCGCTTGGTGCACGACTAGGCGCGCAAGTCGCTTGCGCGCAAGCACCCTAGAACTTGGCCCGTAGACCTGCCTGGAAGCGCCTGCCATTCTGAACCCAGCTGTTTGGCACCAGAATGCCGCCATTCTCCGCACCCGTGACCTGCTCACGAAGCTTGGTCTGCGTGTTGAGCAAGTTACTGGCTTGGAAGCTAAGCTCAACGTGCGGATTGACCGCATACCGGATCGATCCGTCGAGAGTGCCAGAGGACGTCTGCCAAGCCGGCAGATAGGTGCAGCAATCGACCGCCGTAACGAGGAACTTGGACCGCCAATTGTAGGCAAGACGAAGGGCAAGGCCGTACTTCTCGTACATGCCAACCGCGTTGAAGGCATATTTCGACAAGCCCTCAAGCGAGTTGACCGAAAGCACTGTCCCGGAGCTTCCCGGCTGTGCCTGGCCGCCGCCCAAAGTGCCGCTCTGATTTTTCAGGCCAGAGTTTCGGATGCCATCGTTCTTGACGTAGGTACCATTCAGTTGAACGCCAAAGCCGCTCAGCGCTCCCGGCAGGAAGTCGAAGAAGCGCGTGAACGATCCTTCCACGCCGTAGACCTTGCCGCCCTTGCCATTCAGAGGGCCGCGCCGTTCAATCGTTTGCGTGATGCCGTTGTTGGTGAAGCTTTCGAAAGCCGAGCCGTACTGAATGTAGTTCTGGAACTTCTTGTAGAAGGCAGCGACGGAAAGCTGGCCGACATCGCCGAAGTAATGCTCGACCGATGCGTCGAACATCGTTGCCGTGGTGGGCTTCAGGTTCGGGTTGTATCCGCTCGCCGTGAACGTTGGCGCGACCCCCGTCACAACGCCTGCGGCGTTGCGAATGAAGCGCGGATCATTCGGATCGGACCCTGGCAGATTGGAGTCAACCGTCGTGTAGTTCTTCAACAATCCGATGTCCGGCCGCGAGAGTGCCCTCGAAGCGGCAAGGCGCAAGAACCAGTTCCGACCGAAATCGAGACGCACATTCAAGCTGGGCAAGAAGTTGCGGTGCGTAGACTTGACGGTACCCGGAGTTCCGACGCCGTTAGCAAAAGCCGTTGCGTTCGGGCTACCCGTCAACAGGATGTCGGTGAAGCCAGTCGGCGCTGGCCGTGTCGGGTCGTTCAGAAGCGCCGCATTGCCAAACAGATAACATCCAACGGTGTATGGGTTCGACGGCGAAGCGCCGGGAACAGGAACGTTGCGGCTGCAAGTAAAGGCCGAGGGATCAAGCAATGGGAAGACCGTCGATCCGCTCACCTTGTCCGTGGTTTCAACGTAACGAACGCCGATATTGCCTGACACACCGATGCTGCCCAGCGTAGCGTCACGCCCACCGAACTTGATCATGGCATAAGCAGCCTTGGTGCTCTCGGAGATCTGGTTGACCTCGTCGGGACGGAAGCAGGTGCCCGGAGTTTCCCCGACGCGAGGCCCCGTCTTGGCAGTGCCACCATTCGAACAGATCGGCTCCCACTGGTCCTGACCCACGCCGATGTTGGAATAACTCAGAAGGTTGGCGTCACGATTCTCGAGGCGATCCATGTCGAAGAAGACAAAGTCGCGCGAACCGCCGAAGAATTTGCCACCGAACGATCGCACGTCCGTCAGACCGGTCGGATAGCCCTTGAAAGTTCCGGCGGGAGAAGTCTTGTCGATGTTCCAATACTGAAACTGGTTGGTCGCAAGATTGTAGTTGTTGACGATGTTACCCCAGTTGAACGCAGTGTAGCGCACCGTCTGGTCGCGATCGGCATAGCGAGCACCGAAGTGCAGCGAGTCAAGCCACTGCGAGTCCACTTGGTAGACGCCATCGGCGCGCAAGGCGAACTCAGTGCCATCGCTTTCCTCGATGTGGTCCATCACATGGTTATATCGGTAATTGTTCGGGTTCGTGAGACCGCCAGCCGACTGGTTGATGTTCGTTGGATCAAGCAGAGTGATCACCGGCTTGTCGCCGCTGCCATCGAACTGGACGTTCGCGAAGCTGTATTGGCCGACTTCAACGTCGTAATTGCTGAGCTTGGCATCAACATATTGAGCGTCGAAGTTGACGTTGAGCCTGTCGGTCGGCGTCCACTTGATGTTGAAGGCCGCATCCTGCGTGGTTCGGCGAGAGTCGTTGACACGCGTGACCGCGTTCAGGTCAGGGCCGCGCGCGTCGACGCCGCAACCTCCGGGACCGGTTCCGGCACCCTGAAGTGCCGTGCCCCACGAGTAACAGGCATGAAGCATAGGCTGACCGAGATCGTTAAGCGCGATCTGTCCGGAATATGCACCGGTTGGATTTGGCGTGTCGCCGCCACCCCACCAGGAGAAATCGGTCTGCTGATTAACCAGCGTGCCCGACTGGAAGTTACCGTCCGAGTCAAACGTGAAAGGGGCCGAGCCTGGTGCAGGCCTCGGGATCCGTGGAGAAAAAGCACCACCGTTGGTGAATACGAAATCCGCTGGAAACGAGAACAAGTCCGTGAGGTAGCTGATGACGCCTCGCTCGTTCCAAGTTTCACGATACTTCGACCGGTTGAACTGGAGCGTGGTCGTGAGCTTGTTCGATAGCGATTTCCACTGAAGAGCGCCCGCGAAGCCCTGACGAGTGCGGTCATACTCCGTGTCGCGATAACCGACACTCGACGGGATGTACTGCTTGCCAGGCCCATAAACGTCCTGGAACACGGCCGTGCGCCCGAAGACGACACTTTGAGACTCGCTGGCGACCTTGGAAAACGCGCCGTTAAAGAGAACGCCGAAAGTGCCGGCGCCGGTCAGCCATTGATTGCTGTACAGCGCGGAGATGTCCGGTGTCGGCTTCTTGCGAAGGTCGCCGTAGATAACATTCGCGCTGCCCTGGATCACCTGGCCGGGCGCGTCGAACGGAACGCGGGTGCGCAAATTAACGAGGCCAGCAATGCCGCCTTCGATCATCTCCGCAGTCTGGTTCTTGAACACGTCGACGCCCTGCATCAGCTCCGGCGCGATGTCCTCCCAGCTGAGACCACGCGACGAATTGGCGCTGAACGTATCCCGGCCATTATACTCGGAGCGAACCTGGCTGAGGCCACGAACGAGAACGCCGGAGGGATCGCCGGAGATGTGTGACGTATCGTCACTCGCTGAGAAGCGGTTTACGGTCACGCCCGGAACCCGCTGAAGCGATTCCGCCACGGACTTGTCCGGGAACGCACCAATGTCGGTCGCCGTGATCGAATCGACCACCGTATCGGCGTTTCGCTTAATCTGCTGAGAAGTTCGAAGCGCGCGCCGGGTGCCAGTGACGATGATCGTCGTTTCGGCTGGCGTAGCCGCATCGACCGCTTCTGACTGAGACGGAGGACTGTTAGGGCTCTCGGTTGATGGCGCCGTTGTCTGCGCTGCTGGATCTACCGTCTGCGCCGAAGCAGCAGTTGGAAGCACAGTCGCGGCAGTTGACATGATCAAGACGGAAGCAGTGCTGGTGAGCAGCCGATGCCGCCCGCTGAAATTGCCGGACCTCATTGTATCGTCCTCCATTGCGGCCATCTGGCCAAGCTGCATAATAAGCCGCGCATTGCTGCACTCGAATTTCGATGACCCTGACGACTGCGAAGAATATTCGCGCAACGCCCGTCAGGTCTGGCTTCTCAATCCCGCATATTGCAGAAATGACAACGTTGGATATGACGGGTGTCGGGACGGGTCAATCGACAATTATGACATTGAAAAGGCACAGCGTTCCTGTGACATGTCAGTGACACCATTGATGCACTAATCTATGATGGGACCCGTGCTGTGCGCCCGCTTTTAATTCCGTTGTTTCCCTGATGGTTCGCCCGTTGAACGAGGTGCTTGCCGCGGGCATTACGCCGCAGCAATTCCATGACGAGATCGTCACGGAAGGGCAGCCTGTGGTTCTGCGCGGCGCCGTGCGCGACTGGCCAGCCACTCATGCTGGGACCACGTCGCCCGAAGCGATCGCGCGATATTTGCTGCAGTTCGACGGCGGAGTGCCAGCTCGCGCCATGGTGGCACCAGCCGCCAGCAAGGGCCGCTTTTTTTACAATGAGGCGATCAGCGGCTTCAACTTTCGCAGCGAGTCTCTGCGACTGGACGCAGCGCTCGACGTGCTTCTCGACAATATCGACGAACCCAATCCAACCGCCTTGGCGGTTCAATCGCTGCAACTTTGGGAAGCACTACCCGGCTTTGATGCGGACAATCGACTGGGCTTTTTGCCGCCCTCGGTCGAGCCTCGTGCATGGCTGGGAAATCGTGTGGTTGTTGCAGCCCATTTCGACTCCTCAGAGAACATTGCGTGCGTCGTGTGCGGCAAGCGGCAGTTCACGCTGTTCCCACCAGCGCAGGTAGCCAACCTCTATCCGGGGCCTTTCGAACTTACCCCGGCCGGCCCGACCATCAGCATGGTCGATTTCGACAAGCCGGACCTTGAGTGCCATCCCCGGTTCACGGAAGCGCTCGAAAATGGCCGTTCGGCTGAGCTTGAACCGGGCGATGCAATCTACATCCCTTACCTCTGGTGGCACCACGTTCGATCAACCGAGCCGCTCAACCTCTTGATCAATTACTGGTGGACTCCGCCCTCGGGCGCGACAGGCCACCCGATGGAAGCACTGGTGCACGCTATTGCGGCAGTTCGGGCACTCCCTCCTCATGCCCGAGCGGGCTGGGAGGCGATGTTCGATCACTATGTTTTTGGTGACGAAACGGCAGGGTCGCACTTGCCCGAAGCCCGCCGAGGCATTCTCGCCGACCGTCCTGATGATCAAGCCGCCAGTTGGGTACGAAATTTGCTTGCCGCCCGGTACGCGCGCTGATGCATGCATGGTCGCTGCTTGCAGCGCTGCAATTGGCTACCGGCACCGTTCAAGCCGAACCAACGACGCCAACCATGGCCGATGTTCAGCAAAGCACCGCTAGCGCAGCTACCAGCCGCGGCTTGCCGTTCGACGAATATGAAGCCGAAGACGCCCAAACAGGAGGCACCATCATCGGTCCTGATCGCCGGTTCGGAACGCTGGCGGCGGAGGCCTCCGGACGTCGCGCCGTTCGGCTGAACGGGGCCGGCGAGAGCGTCGAGATACTGCTCCGGGCACCGGCCAGCGCGCTGACGGTGCGCTATGCCATTCCGGACTCGGCGGACGGAAGCGGTCTCGACAGTCAGTTGCTCGTCCACGCTAATGGTGTGTCCGTGGCATCCACCCTGATCACGTCCCGCTACAGTTGGTTCTACGGCAAATACCCGTTTAGCAATAACCCGCGCGATGGTGGCGCGCATCACTTCTGGAGCGAGGTGCGGATCGTTCTGCCGCGCTTGCTACCGGCCGGCACACGGCTGGCCGTCAGCACAGCTCTCAACTCGCCTGCAAGCTGGACGGCTATCGACGTTATCGACGCCGAAGTCATTCCAGCGATTGTGCCGCAGCCGGCCGACGCCCTTTCCGTGGTGGCGTTCGGCGCTGATCCGTCCGGCAAGCGCAATTCGCAAACAAGCGTCTTTGCGGCGGTGAAGGTCGCTCGCGAGACAAGAAGACCATTGTACTTTCCGGTCGGTCGATACCGCATCGATGGCCACGTCGTCCTCGACCGGGTCAAGGTCGTCGGAGCCGGACCTTGGTTCACCGTCCTGTTCGGCAAAGGAGTCGGCCTCTGCTCTCGCCCGCACGCTCTGCCCAGCACTGATGTGCACGTCCGCGACATATCGATCGAAGGCATGGTGGACGAGCGGCGCGACGACCAGCCGCTCTCGGCGATCTGCGGGCGTTTCAGCCGGTCGAGCTTCTCGAACATGTTCCTGCACCGAACCAAGGTGGGCGTTTGGATCGATGGGCCGGGCGAGAATCTTCTGCTGCAAAGACTTCGAATTACCGATCAGACCGCCGATGGCATCAACCTGCATCGCGGTATCCGATCGGCCGTTATTAAAGGCAACTTCATTCGCAACAGCGGAGACGACGGCATCGCCTTATGGTCCGAAAAGGATGCCAACTCAGACATCATCATTCGCGACAATCACGTGGTTGCCCCAATCCTTGCCAACGGGATCGCGATCTACGGTGGGCGGAACATCGTGATAGCCGGCAATGTGGTCGCCGATACTGTCACGCAGGGAGGCGGCATCCACCTGGGCACGCGCTTCAAGTCCGCGTCTTTCTCCGGCTCCATCGACATCCGTCACAATCAATTGGTTCGCACGGGCTCTTTCGATCCCAATTGGCGGTTCGGGGTCGGAGCCATCTGGTTCTACGCGCTCGAGCAACCGATTGCCGGAGCGAGGATCACGATCTCGAACCTTCGTATCGAAGACAGTAGCTGTGAAGCCGTGCAGTTCATCGGGTCTCATCCAACCTCATCTATATCCCTGGACGGCATCGATATTCGGAATTCCGGCGACATGCTTCTGGCTTTTCAGTCGCCCGGCTCGATCACGGTTAGGGCGCTGCATGACATCGGCAAGCGAACGACCACAAAGGTCCTTGTCCCGCCGAACTTCAAGGTGAGCGGCCTTGGTGGAAATGAAGGTTGGCAGATCGTTCAATCGAACAAGGCTGTGGTTCCCTTGTGCTTCGCCCGCCGATGGACGCCGGTACCGCACTTGGGCTTCTGATTGTCGTTCGATCCTGAGTGTTGAACACCGTCGTTGCGGAGTCGTTTCCGCTTCCGTCTGATGGCGCATCGATCGAATACGAGTCCGATTGCTTCCAACCTAAGCTCGATGATAACGCTGTCATCGAAGATGCGGTTAGGTCCGCCATTGTGCACTTTGAGCAAGGACAAGCTTCGATGATCCTCCGTTTGTTATTGCCCTTGCTGGCGTTCCTGATCGCTGCGCCTGCCCTCGCCCAGCCTGTTGCGAGCGCGTCTTCACCGTCGGGCTCTCTGAAGGTGGAACTCAGCCTCAACGGCGAAGGTCGGATCGGTTACACCGTTAGCCGGAATGGTACGCCGGTGCTCAATGAATCGCGCTTGGGCTTCTTGTTGACCGACGCCCCCCAACTTCTTCGCAGTTTTGCCCTGACATCGCAGTCCACCAGCAGCGCTTCGAGCCGCTGGGAGCAGCCTTGGGGGGAGTATCGGTTCATCGACAATCGCTACAATGAATTGGTCGCGGAATTCCGTGAAACGACCAGGCTCAAGCGTAGCCTCCGGGTTGTTTTCCGAATCTACGATGACGGCATCGGTTTCCGATATGAGGTGCCCAAGCAGGCAAATCTGCAAATCGCGAACATTGCGGACGAACTCACCGAATTCTCCATCGCGGAGGACGGCGAAGCCTGGTGGTCTCCGGGCTTCGAGTGGAATCGAGAGGAGTATCTCTACAACCGCACGCCGGTCACCCAGGTCGCCATCGCCCAGACCCCGATCACGATCCGCACCAAGAGCGGCTTGCATCTGTCCATCCACGAGGCGGCGCTTGTAAACTATTCGGGCATGAACGTGCGCCGGTCGGACGGCCGCGTTTTGAAAGCCGCGCTGACGCCATCGTCCAAGGGTCCCAAGGTGACGCGTCAGACGCCTTTCGCCACGCCCTGGCGAGTGGTGATGATCGCACCGACTGCTCCTGCCTTGTACGAGTCGGCCAAGATCATCCTCAACCTTAACGAGCCCAATGTGCTCGGCGACGTCAGCTGGGTGGAGCCGCGTAAATACGTCGGCATTTGGTGGGGGATGCACCTCGAGACGCAGAGCTGGAACTCTGGACCCAAGCACGGCGCCACCACCCAGAACGCCAAGCAGATGATCGACTTCGCGGCTGCGAACGGGTTCAAGGGGGTATTGATCGAAGGCTGGAACGAAGGTTGGGACGGTGATTGGTTCGGCTGGGGCGACCAGTTCGATTTCACCAAGGCATACCCGGACTTCGATCTTCCAACTGTCGCAGCATATGCCCGCGCCAAGGGCGTGCGCATTGTCGGCCACCACGAGACGGGGGGCAATATCGCAGTTTACGAGCGCCAGCTCGGCCCGGCACTCGACCTTTATCAGCGGCTCGGCGTGGACTCGGTGAAGACCGGCTATGTCTCGGATGCCGGCGGAATCCAGGCAGCCGGTGCGAACGGCGCTATCGACCGCGAATGGCATGAGGGCCAGCGCATGGTCGAGCACCACCTCAAGGTCGTAGTGGAAGCGGCCAAGCGGCGCATCTCGATCAACGCGCATGAGCCGGTCAAGGACACGGGCCTGCGCCGCACTTACCCGAACTGGATCAGCCGCGAAGGCCAGCGCGGGACCGAGTATCAGGCGTGGGGTGAACCCAAGAACCCGCCCGAGCATGAGGCCAATCTGGTATTCACCCGCATGCTGTCGGGACCAATGGATTTTACCCCAGGCATTCTTAGCCTCAAGGGGAAGAACAACACGCCCATTCCCTCGACCCTCGCCAAGCAACTCGCCGACTATGTGGTGATCTACTCGCCCATCCAGATGGCTGCCGATCTGCCGGAGAATTATGCCGCCAACCGCCCGGCATTTCAGTTCATCAAGGATGTCGCGGTTGATTGGGACGATAGCCGGATGCTTTCGGGCGAGGTCGGCGACTTCGCCGTTTTTGCCCGCAAGGATCGTCGGTCGGCCAATTGGTTCGTCGGTGCTGTCGGGGACGAACTGGAACGGCGCGTCGACGTGCCGCTGAGCTTCCTCCAGCCTGGCCGACGGTACCGCGCCGAGATCTACCGGGACGGCGACACGGCCGATTACAAAACCAATCCTCGCGATCTGGTCATCGAAAAGCGCACAGTGACGAGCAAGGGGAGCCTGCAACTGCGGCTTGCGCCTGGAGGCGGTGCGGCAATCCGGTTCGTTGCGCTGGGTCGCTGACAAGACAGCTCACTACAGCGACGAAGGCGCCGCTTCGCTGCGGGTGACGTGCTCGAGCCTGGCGAGCTGTTCGACAGCTCTTCCAAAGCGTGAGGTGCCTTAGTGTTTGTAAGAGAATGGTGCGCCACGCAGTCCTTGGCGAACCAGTCTCTTCCTCATAACAGCGGAAGCGGGCCGAGGGCTTGTGCCGGACGACCTTTGTGTCCGCGATTCAACCCTGCGACTGCGACTGGGATTGCCCACCGCGGCCTTGGCGCTGCCATTGCTTGCTGCGCTGCGATTTGGTGACTTGAACTTCTACCTCCACTTCTTCCACGCCGCCGCCCCGCCGCGCGCCCACGATTGGAGCGATGTCGCTGTAATCGAGGCCTCCCGCAACCCGCACGTAGGCGTCGTCGGCGCAGATACCGTTGGTCGGATCAAAGGCGACCCAGCCAAGGTCGTCGACCCAGGCTTCGGCCCAAGCGTGGGTGGCGGGTTGTATTGCGGCACCGTCGCGGCGGTACAGATGACCCGAGACATAACGCGCGGGGATGCCTCCAGCGCGCGCTGCGCAGATGAAGATGTGAGCGAAATCCTGACAAACACCGCGTCCGGCGGCGAAAGCCTTTGCAGCCGATGTTGCTGTATCCGAGCTGTGCGCGTCGAAGATCAAGCTTTCGTGAAGCTCGGTGCTCAGGGCGTGAAGTCGTTCAAGCGGCGCAGGCGTGCGTGCGGCGGACTCAGCGGCAAATCTACGCAGCGAATCGTCGGGAGCGGTAAGTGGTGTGGCGCGCAGGAACACCGCGGGCGGCAGTTCGCCGGGCAGTCCCGCGACTAAGCCGGCGCGATCGTCGGTGATGACCTGACCGCTGGCCGTGATCGACAGGGTCATGACCGGCTGATCGACATAAAGCGCATGAAGACAATTGCCGAACCCGTCGCGTGCCTCACGCAGGCGGGCGTCGCAATCGACGTCGATGCGCCAGTCGAGCACCGTTTGATTAAGGCAGCTCAGGGGAGTCAGGCGCAGCATCTCGACAACGTCGACAATCGGCTTCGTGAAGCGGTAACGCGTGCGATGGGTAATCGTTAGGCGCATCAGGGAAAGCGGAACTGCTGCGAGACGGCGACGTCGATCTTGGCGTTCTCGGAAATATACTCCTTGAGAAACTCATGCAGGCCGCCGCGGAACACGGCATCGATGTCGCTCTCGCCCAGGCGGGTATGGCGCAGGCGCGCCTGGCGGTCGGCCTCGCCCTGTCGCCCGGTCCGCCCGCCGATCTCCCCCAGCAGGTCGACGACCTCTTCCGAGGTCCCGACCAGCGAGCGGGGGAGCTCGCCGCGAAACAACAGCATGTCGGCAACTAGCCAGGGCCTCAGCGTGTCCTGGTAGAACAAGCGATAGGCGTTGCGAGCCGACACTGTCTGCAGGATCGCCGTCCATTGGTCCCGATCGAGCGCACCACCGACAGTCTGGCCCTTGGGCAGGAGCAGATAATATTTGACGTCCAGCAAGCGTGCCGTGTTGTCTCCACGCTCGATCGCTGCGCCAAGCCGCATGAACCAGGATGACTCATGACGCAGCATCCGCATCAGGGCGCCGTCAAAACCGCGGCTGTTGGCCTTGAGCACATCCACCAGCCCAAGCGTGCTCTGGATGCCGCCGGGGCTAGTGCGGTCGCGGATGTCGAGCCAGGCGCGGTTGATCGCCTGCCACACTTCGGCAGTCAGCAAGTTGCGGGCCGAGCGGGCATTGTCGCGGGCGCGGCCCAGGCTGGAACGCACCGAATTGGGATTGTCCATGTCGAGCGCCAGCGTGCGGCAGACATTGAACGCGGTGGCGCCCGGGTTGGCGGTCTCGCCCGGCGCGGGCCCGCGTCCGACAACCGCCAGCGCGCTTTCCCACGCGGCGCTTGACGCATCGGCACCGTAGGACAGCGAACTCAGGCGCAAGGTCGCTTCCATCAGCCGCGTAGTGAATTCGGCGCGCTCCATGTAGCGCCCGATCCAGTAAAGGTTAGACGCCGTACGGGAGAGCATGCTGCTCCTCTTTGTCTGCCTCGACGCGCGGGGCGGCAATGATCAGGCTGTCCTTGGTGCCGCCGCCCTGGCTGGAATTGACCACCAAGGAGCCTTTCTCCAGCGCCACCCGGGTCAGGCCGCCGGGGACAATGGTGACGCGGTCGGCGCCGCTCAGCACGAACGGCCTGAAATCAACGTGCCGCGGGGCAATGCCGGCGTCGGTCAGGGTCGGGACGGTGGACAGCGCCAGCGTTGGCTGCGCGATGTAGCGTTGTGGCTCAGCAATCAAAGCGGCACGGAAAGTCTCGATCTCCTTCTTACTCGCGGTGGGGCCGACGAGCATGCCATAACCGCCCGACCCATCAACCAGTTTGACCACCAGCTTCGGCAGATTGTCGAGCGTGTAGCGCAGGGCGTCAGGCTCACGACAGCGAAAGGTCTCTACGTTGGGCAGCCGCGCTTCTTCTCCCATGTAGTAGCGCACGATCTCGGGCATGAAGCTGTACACGGCCTTGTCGTCTGCGATGCCCGTTCCGGGTGCATTGACGATGGTGACGTTGCCAGCGCGATACGCGGCCATCAGCCCGGGGACGCCGAGCCCGCTGTTCGGGTTGAACGTCAAAGGGTCGAGGAAAGCGTCGTCGATCCGGCGATAGATGACGTCCACCCGCACCGGTCCTTCGATGGTGCGCATGTAGACGACGTCGTCTGCAACCTCGAGATCGCGGCCTTCGACCAGCTCGATACCCATGCTGTCCGACAGGAAGCTGTGTTCATAGAAAGCGCTGTTGTAATGGCCGGGGGTGAGAAGAACGCAGACCGGGTCGTTCGCACCGCGTGGCGCAACCGAGAACAAGGTGTCGCGGAGCAGGTCGGGATACGTGTCGATCGGCTGCACCGCCAACTGCGCGAACAGTTCGGGACACAGTCGAAGCATCGCCTCGCGATTCTCCAGCATGTACGAAACACCCGACGGGGTGCGGGCATTGTCCTCAAGCACAAAGAAGTCGTCAGGGCCGGTGCGGACGATATCGATGCCGCAGATGTGGGTGTAGATGCCGTGCGGCGGGGGCGCGCCGACTGCGGGAACGCAGAATTGCGGATTGCCCAGGATCACGTCCGCTGGCACGACCTTGTCGCTGAGGATGTGACGCGGTCCGTAAACGTCGGCGACGAAGGCGTTAATCGCCCGCACCCGCTGTTCCAGCCCAACCGAGAGTTTGTCCCACTCGGTCGAGGTGAACAGCCGCGGGATGATGTCGAATGGGATGATTCGCTCGCCCGACTGTTCGTCGCCGTAGACGCTGAAGGTGATGCCCAAACTTCGGAAAGCGGCTTCAGCGGTAGCCTGGCGCCGGGCGAGTTCGGCTACTGGCGTTTCCTTGAGCCAATCACCGATCTGCTCGAAACCCGGCCGGGCGGTAACCGTTGCGGCGCCTTGCCCCCACAATTCGTCAAAAGCGCCCCGCATCGGCATCGTCAGACGAGGCAGCGCGAGCGGAGCAGCGCCGCTTCGTCCGGTTCGCGTCCGCGAAAAGCAAGAAACGAATCCATCGGATCGCGCGCATCGCCCTGTGCCAGGACCTCGCGGCGGAGACGGTCAGCCAGATCCGCGTCGAACATGTTCCCCGTCGCGGTAAACGCCTCGAACACGTCGGCGTCGAGCACTTCGGACCACAGATAGCTGTAGTAAGCGCTGGCATAGCCGCCATCGAAGACATGGGTAAAATAGGCCAGGCGGTGCCGCATCCCGATTGCGTCGGGCATCTCCAACCCGGCCAGCGTCCCGCGCTCGAAAGCGGCGATGGCGGTAGGCGGCGGGTTGGCCTGATGAAGCGCAAGGTCGACCATCGCCGAGGCAAGGAACTCGACGGTGCCAAAGCCTTGGCCGAAGGTCTCGGCGCGGGCGACCGCGTCGGCAAGTTCCCCGGGCACGCCGAAGCTGCGCAACGTCTCCGGCGAAGCGACCCAATGCTCCATCAGCTTGCTCGGGAATTCAACGAAGTCGCGCGCCACGGCGGTTCCGGCGAGGCTGGGATAGGTCACGTCCGACAGCAAGGCGTGCAGGGCGTGACCGAACTCGTGAAACAAGGTGCGCGCCTCGTCTAGCGACAGCAAGGCGGCGTCCTCCTGCTCGCCGCGGGTGAAATTGGCCACCGTGTAGACGATCGGGTGCACCGGCTTGTCCATGCTTTCTTGGACCCGCAAGCTGCCCATCCAGGCGCCGCCATGCTTTTCCGGCCGGGCGAGGTAGTCAGTGAACAGAAGGCCAACCGGAGTGCCGTCCTCATTGTCGACCGACCAGGCGATAACATCGGCGTGGTAAACGGAGACGTCGTTCCGGCGTGTGAAGCGCAGGCCGTACAATTGCTCGGCGGCGGCAAAGGCGGCGGTGCGGACCTTGCCCAGCGACAGATGCTCGCGGATCGCTGCCGCATCAAAAGCGAATCGCTCGCGGCGAACCCGGTCGGAGAAGTAGCGCCAGTCCCATGCCTCCAGCTGAAAGCCACCGCCGTCGCGATCAATGATCTCCTGCAACACGGCGGCCTCGCGCCGGGCCTGCGCCAGTCCGGGCCGCCAGACGCGGTCCATCAGCCCGGCGGCAGCGGCCGGCGTCTTCGCCATAGAATCCTGCAGCGCGAAGTCGGCATAGGAAGCGTAGCCGAGCATGGTCGCTTTCTCATGTCGCAGCTCAACGATTTCGGTGATCAGCGGCAAGTTGTCATGCGGCCCCGATTGACAGCGTTCGGTAAAGGCGCGCCACACCCGCTCACGTACCGACCGCTCGTCGGCCAGCGTCAGCAGTCCTTCGTAGGTTCCACGATCAGCACCGAACACCAATTGGCCGGCAAGACCGCGGGCGGCCGCGGCGCTTTCGGCAACCGCGCGTAAGTCCGCCGGGATGCCCGCCGCTTCGGCGACATCGATGACGATCTCGGTGGCATTGGTGGCCGCGAGCACGTTCTGGCCGAAGGCCACGCCCAAGGCACCGAGACGCTCATTGATCGCGCCAAGACGTCCTTTGCACTTGGGATCGAGCGCCGCCCCGCCGTTGACGAAGCCCTTGTAGCTGTTGTCGACCAGCCGCGCTTGCTCGGTCGAAAGGCCGGCACGGCCGTTCCAAACCGCTCGCACGCGCGCAAACAGTTCGGGATCCTGGCTGACCTCGGTGCCCCAAGCGGTGAGCCGCGCCGACACCTCGGCCTCAATCGCGTGAATGGCGTCGTCCGCTTGGGCCGAGGACAGCATCCAAAATATCCGTCGCACCCGGGCGAGGGCTCCACCCGCGCGTTCCAGCGCCGCCACCGTATTGTCGAAATCGGCCTCCGCCGGATCAGTGGTGATCGCCGCGATCTCCGCTCGGCTCTGGGCAATGCCAACGTCGATCGCCGAAAGGAAGTGCTCGGCGCGGACAGCGGCGAAATCCGGTGACTCGCCCGGCCCAGCCCACGGAGCGAGCAGGGCCTCAGTCAACGCGGTCGACCACGGCGGTGTGGACGTCGAAGCCGGTCAGGATCGCCAAACCGAAGGCGGTAGTCAGGGCGCAGTCGGTGGCGTCGCGTCCCCGTGCCATCAGGATGCGGCCGATCCGCGGCTTGTTGTGCCGGGCATCGACGGTGTGCCACTCACCGCCGAGGTAAGCGTCAAACCAGGCGGAAAAATCCATTGGGCTGTCCGACGGGGTCAGGCCGATTTCGCCAAGGAACCCAGTGCAGTAGCGCGCCGGTATGTTCATGCAGCGGCACAGTGTGATCGCCAGATGCGCATAGTCGCGGCACACGCCCTTTCGTTCCTGATGCGCATCCCACGCGGTCTTGTTCGAACTGGCATACTGATAGCCGAACTCGATCTGCTGATGGGTGAAATCAAGGATTGCCTGAAGCCGGGTCCAACCGGGCTCGATCTGGCCGAACAGCCCCCAGGCCGTATCGGACAAGCGGTCGGTCTCGCAATAACGGCTGCCCAGTAGGTAGACGAGGACGTCGTTGGGCAGTTCCTCCACGGGGTGCTGGACCGCGCCGGGCGAAAGGCGATCCGGCTCGCCGCTGTCTTCGATGACGAAGTCGTTGGACAGCAAGGTCTCGCCTTCGGGCAGGACGAAGCGCGTCGCGACATTGCCGAAGCCGTCGACGTAATCGTGCATCGGGATGGCCGGATCGCTGACCAACCTGGGCTGAGTGCGGAGGTCCTGGCTGCGCGACTCATGGACCCCGAGCAAAGCCATCATGGGGGTCGGCTGCCGGGTGGTGAAGCGAATATCGTAGCCGGCGCGGATCAACATGCGTCTTGCTTCCTGTTTGCCGCCGCCAGTGGCGGTTCGGCCGTGCGTTTTGCCGGATCGTCCAGCGTGACTTCGACATGGACCGACATACCCAAGTCGCTCTTGGGAAAGCCGCTCCACGTCCCTGAGATCGGAACCGCCTGGGCGGGATCGCGCGCCACGGCAACACGAACCAGGCCCGCATTACCGACAATGCCGTTGGTTGGGTCAAACTCGACCCACCCCGATCCAGGCAGGAATATTCGCACCCAGGCGTGGGTGCTGCCCCCGCCGACTCGTCCGGATGTTCCCTTTGGATTATATAGATAGCCAGAGATGAAGCGTGCAGCGAGTCCCAGCGCGCGCGCCGCCTCGATCATCAGCACCGCGAAATCGCGGCACGTCCCTTGGCGCTTGTGCAGCGTCTCGATGGGGGTTTGCGTGCCCTTCTCGGTCCGGCTGAGATAGGTGAAATCGCGTTGGATCGACTTGGTCATGCTCGTCAGCATCGCCAGCGTTTCGGTTTCGCTGTTCTTTTTCACGAACTGGCGCGCCCAATGGTCCAGGATGCGTTCGGGATCGTGGTGCTGGCGCTCCATGGATCGAAGCAGGTCGGGCATGTCTTCGGGCGCATAGCCGAACGGGTAACGTCGCGCATAGGGCTCGATTTCGACCTCGCTCGTCAACAGCGGCTTGTGCTCCATCCGCACCCAGCTGTCGATCCGCAGCTCCTTGGCGCGGCGATTGAAGGTGGCCAAGGCAAGCGAATTGCCGAATACGTCCTGGGTCCAGCGTAATTCAACCGGTTCGGGCTCGATCACCAATCGCGACTCGATCAGATGCTGGTCATAGCTTTCGCGGGGACGGACAAATATACGGTGCTCCCCAAACGCGACGGGCTGCCGGTACGTGTAGCGTGTTCTATGAGATATGGTCAGGATCGTCATGCAAGATCGCTTCGTCGTCGCCGGGTCGCCGAACGGCTCTATACTGGCCGATGACGAGCCGCCACCCGTGGCGACCGTCCGTCCGGGCGCGACGTCCCCTTTTCTGCTGGTGGGGGATCACGCGGGCAATCGCATCCCTCGTTGCATGCGCGAGCTTGGACTCGACCAGGTCGCGCGGAATCGGCACATCGCCTGGGACATCGGCATCGCCGCTCTTGGCGCAGCCCTTGCTGAGCGGCTTGACGCGACCTTCATCCACCAGCGTTACTCGCGACTGGTGATCGACTGCAATCGTCGGCCCGGTGCGCCGGACTCGATCCCGCCGGTCAGCGACGGTACCGCCATCGCCCTCAACGCGGCGCTCGACGCCGCTGGTGCCGCTGCTCGCGCCGCCGCCATCCACGCACCTTACCAGGCGGCGATCGCTGAGGCGATCGACCGGCGCCAAGAGGCCGGCCAGCCGACATTCCTGATTGCCTTGCACAGCTTCACGCCGTCGATGCAGGGTGTCGATCGGCCATGGCAGGTTGGCATCCTCCACGACGCCGGCAACAGCTGCTTTGCACGTGCCATGCTTGCGGCCTTCGCGCAGGATCCGGCGCTGACGGTCGGCGATAATGAGCCCTACGCCATGAACACCATCGATTTCACGATCCCGTTCCACGCTTACCCCCGTGACCTCCCCTATGCGGAGATCGAGATCCGCCAGGACCTGCTCGCCGACAACGAAGGCGTGGCGGATTGGTGTGACCGCGTGGAACGGGCGCTTAAAGTGGCGAGCGAGCTCCTGGACGCCCGCGGCATTGGTGAGTAGGATTGCACCGACACTCAGCGTGAAAGTTGCTGCGAGCTGGTCGTTCAGCGCATTCGTATTGGTAAACTGCGTCTCGGGTGCAGCACTGGCCGCTCGTGAAGTATTCGGAGAGCACGCTGCCCACCTCCTTTCGAGGCACGGCGGCGGCTCACTCGCCAGCACTCGGGGCAGTTTTCCCGGTCACGGGACGTGCGAAAGTGCTTCATCCACCCGCCTCGAAGGCCTGCTTTAAGACGGTCAGTACTGCATGGTCGACGTCTTTGGTGTCGCTGAGGGCTACGGCATACTGGCACATGCCGCCGGGTTTCTGCTGAACGAAGCGGTCGCTGATGATCTGTTCCTTCAGGTTGATTCCGAGTTCAGCGGAGCTGGCATTCTTTGGACCCAACATGGCGAATTGCTTTTTGCGACGTAGAGCAACGTAGGCCTTCTTCGGAGCGATCTCGAACTCACCCCACTCAGTAAGTGCTGCTATCACTGCATCGTGGATGGAGCGCAGATGCTCCTTCTTCCCTGAATAGATCTGCGTAAGTGATTCTTCTATGCCATCGAGAGCGGCGGGGTCTGCGTTCGCGGCATGGGCGAGCGCATTCGCGTCCCCATAGCCGAGGCCAAACCGCTCGATCACCCAACTTCGGACGTCACTATGCTTGACCTTACCGGACTGACGTAATTCGGCACACAAAGCTTGAATGCTCTTGCCGGTCTTGATTTCGATGTTGCGTAGCTGGCTTGCCTTCGCCTGATCAACGTCCGTCATCGCTGGCTCCTCCGGAACGTACTTGTGCTGCTCCTGAATGCACCCGATCGCAATGGACTTCGTCCGCCGGGCACAGGGCGGTGATGTTCTTCGGATGTTGCCAGAGCTCACGAGCCACGACTACATCCTTGGAGGCGCCGGTGCTGAGCCGGTTGCCATGGTCGGGAGCCAGCATGCCAGACATCGACACCTTTATCGCCGGCCTCCCGAAGGCGGAACTCCATATTCACATAGAGGGTAGCTTGGAGCCAGAGCTGATGTTTGCCTTGGCTCACCGCAATGGCGTCCAGATTCCGTTCGACACCGTTGAGCAGGTACGATCTGCCTACAGCTTCACCAACCTTCAGGACTTCCTCGACATCTACTATCAGGGCGCGAACGTGCTCCTCGCTGAGGAGGACTTTCGGGATCTCGCAGCAGCTTATTTCGATCGAGCCGCAGCCGATAACGTCGTCCACGCCGAAGTCTTCTTCGATCCGCAGACCCACACCGCTCGAGGCCTCCCCTTTTCCGTGGCCATCAATGGATTGCTGCGCGCCATGGAAGAGGCAAAGGCGCGGCACGGTGTCACCTCCAAGCTGATCATGTGCTTCCTACGTCACCTTAAGGAGGAGGATGCGTTTGCGACCCTTAGAGCAGCTGAGCCGTGGCTCGACAGGATCGAAGCCGTCGGTCTCGACAGCTCCGAACTGGGACACCCACCTAGCAAGTTCGCGCGTGTATTTGCCGCGGCCGCCGAGCGCGGCCTCAAACGAGTTGCGCACGCCGGGGAGGAAGGCCCTCCCGAATATGTCTACGAGGCGCTTGATATACTTCGGGTTGATCGCCTGGACCACGGTAACCGATCCCTCGAAGACCCGGTTCTCGTGAAACGGCTTGCTGATGAGGCAATTACGCTGACGGTCTGCCCGCTCTCCAACCTTAAGCTTTGCGTCGTGCCGAGCATGGATGACCACCCGATCGACCAGATGCTCGCCAAAGGCCTTCGGGCAACGATCAACTCGGACGATCCCGCTTACTTCGGCGGTTACATCAATGACAACTTTCGTGCTGCCGCCCGTGGGCGAGGGCTGGGGAGGGCGGCTCTTACGACTTTGGCACGCAACAGCTTCCTAGGCTCGTTCCTGTCAGCAGCGGAAATCAGTCCGCACGTGGAACGCGTCAATGCCTATGCAAGGGCCTGGCCCTCCACCGCTGTTGATTAGGAATGCTCCATGTTCGACGATAAACAACCAGAGCTATTCTACGTTGGCTACGACGCCTTCCTGGCCGGTGTTGAGGAACTTGGCTCTAAGCTGGAGGCGGGGGGCTGGCGCCCAGATTTCCTAGTTGGCGTCGGACGTGGCGGTCTTGTTCCCGCCGCTTACCTGTCACATCGAAACGATATCCCGATGCTTTCCGTTGACCTCTCATCGGGCGAGCCGAGCTTTGCAGACGAGCTGCTTGGCAACCTTGCTGTGAAAAGCAGCTCAGGCTGCGGCATTCTGATCATCGATGACATCAACGATAGCGGCACCACCATCCAGCACCTGCGAAGCTCGATCTCGAAGCACGGTGGCCATGAACACCAAGTCCGTGTCGCCGTGCTCATCAACAACATCCGGTCTGCGGCCACCGCCGAATATAGCGCGACCGCCATCGATCGGGCGACCGATAAGAGATGGTTTGTATTTCCTTGGGAGGCTGTCGCCAAGTCTTCGGTGCTTCTCGAAGATGCGCTGTCCATGCCTGAGCGTCTTGGCTGACAACTACTACCTCTGTCTAAAGCAGTCTGAACTGGGGACTAGGACTCGTCGCTCGTGTCTTCTGAGATACGCCGTGTCAGCCCCGCGCCTGCGCATCGGGTAGCCCGCCACTTACCTCGTCAACTTCGACGGGTCATTCAAAGCTTGGTCTAAGTGCAAGGTTTGCACGTCCGATTGCGCCCTTCGCAATTGCAGCATGACTAGCGAAGCGAGATATTAAGGTGGCCTCCTCCAAGGCCATTTGGGAAGGGGCATCTCGGAGTATGGAGATGCCCCTTTTCTAAGCCGAAGCGTGTGCACTGCAAGAATTTCACATTGCGTTGCACAAGTGGAACAGGGAAAAGTGCTGGATGCGCAGGCTCCCACCCGTTGGCTCCATGCAAGCGTTCGTCGAAGTTGCTCGGCAGGGTTCCTTAAGGGCGGCAGCAGACGAACTCGCCCTTTCGTCGCCGGCACTCACGCGACGAATTCAGTCTCTCGAGCAATATGTGGGCGCTTCGCTGTTCGACCGCCACCATAATGGTGTTCGGCTTAACGACCGTGGAGCTACGTTCTATGAAGAGATCGCTCCGCACATCGACGCAATGGCGCATGCCGTTGAGCGCTTCAGCGAGCCCCGTGGAAGAATGCGATTGCGTGTTGCGGTCCCATCCTTATTCGCAAGTCAACGCTTGATGCCGGCGCTCTCTTCGCTTCAATCCGAGCACCCGAACCTGACAATCGAGGTTGATACTGCGCCAAACCGCTTGGCTCGCCTTGCAAGCGACTTTGATGCCGTGATTGTGATCGCGTCAGAAGTGGAGCCTAGACACTATTCACGGCTGCTTGAGCAAGGCCGAGTGGTAGCTGTGGGTTCGCGCAACCTCTTGGCGAAGAATGTTGCTGCCCTCGATCCAGCCGACCTACGCGACATGCCCGTTCTTCTGCATCGTGACATGCCAAAAGCATTTGATCATTGGTGTAAGGATCTCGGGCTAGGGGGATTAAAACCAGCGTCGGTCAGCTACTACGACGCTGGGCAGCTGATGCTTGATGCTGCGGCGGCTGGAATGGGCATCGCATTTATGCACGAGAGCCATCTGCTGCGTTCCACCGACGCACGCGTGGTGCAGCTGTTCGATCATATCGTCGACAGTCCATACTGCTACTGGTTTGTGTGCTCGCCGGATGCACTCAGGCGACGTCCGGTGCGGCTCTTCCACGATTGGCTGATTGGGTGGCTAGCCGATCATTCGGACAGTCGAGAGGGACTAGGCGTGTCGCAAGCACTCGCGCGACACGCCTGAAAGTGGTCAATCATACAAGATTTCCCGATCGGCGACCTGGCGGCGTCGAGGCCGACTGACCGCTTGTCTTCTAATTCAAGTTTCTCGGGGACTCTGTCGCAGCTTCTGGAGCTTGGTTGGCGGTGGCGGCGGCAACCGAAGTCTAATAAGGTCTTCACCTTCCCTCATGGTTCGGACCGGGATCTCCGTGCGCTCCCCGTCTTCGTGCTCAAGAACCACCATATAAGGCAGCTTCTTGCTGCGGGTTATTACCACGCGGCCCTGGACGATGCGCATTCGACATGCTCCAGTTCTCTTGATCATCTTACACGGCGCTGTCAGAGGTAGCTGAGATAAGGCTGGCCGCTTGAAAGTTCCCGAAGGCATGGAAAAGGGGCATCTCCCTTCGGGAGAGAGAGGGAAATGCCCCTTAGCTGTGCCCTGCGAAAGGCCCGTTCTGTTTGTCCTGGCGGCGGGAGTGCTGCAAATGCGAAGATCGCACCGAAGCGTGCTGATACTGCAAGAAGCTACAAGGCATGCGCGACTTCCCTCAAACAGTGAACAGCCACCCTCACGAAGGGCGGGGGCTGCGGTAGACTGTTAGCTGCAGTCCATCAGTAATCGGCGAAAGCTTCAGCCTGTGAGCTAAAGCACGACATCACCATTCTTTATGACCCACGGCTGAGATTAGGCTTCAGCGGGCAAGCCTTGCTTCAAGGGCAGCATATCAACCTTGAGCGACTTAGTGCTGGCCCACCCAGGTCTGGCCACTAGATTAAGGATTGCTGGCGATAACTGAATGAGGGGCCCTCACCGAAGACGATGTGATCAAGCAAAGTAATGCCCAACTCCTCGGCAGCAACCAAAAGCCGGTTCGTGATCTTGACATCGCTTTCGCTGGGCTTGGCAGTCTGCTCGGGCTCGTTGTGACCTACGACGATCCCGCTTGCCTCGCAGGTCAGGGCGTCACGCAGCACCTCCTTGACCGGGAGCTCGACATACGGTTCAGCCCCCGTGTAGCAGGTGAGCCCAAGTAGAGCTGACTCCGTGTCGCAAAAGGCTACCGCCACAATGTCTGAGCCTCGATCCCGAAGGATGGGCCCAAGCAGTTGGCTCGCTGCCGGGGTTCCTGTTAGCCGGATAGCCAGCGCTCCGAATGTGTGTTGCAACATCTGCCACCGATCCCTTTCGCGCGAAGCAAACCTTGCTGTACGACTCAGTCCAACTGCTCTCAGGGCTCTGCCGCTCGCCGGCAACTGACATGTGTTAGGGTGCCAGTGAATGTCTCACACATCCCACGAATGTCGGCGCACCGATCGATTGGTCGGCTATGGGCAGATGCATGCAGCAGCTGTCGCTCATCGAACGAGCTTTTCAACTTGCCCAGTCCGGTCGAGTGGGGACCTTGGTTGAACTCCGGCAGGCATTAAGCCGCGAAGGTTATTCGCAGATCGAAATGAACCTGGGGCCCGCCACCCGGAAGCAACTTAAAACAATGATCGTGCTGTCAAGAACACCTGCCGCCTAAGACAGCGCTTTGATTACTGGTTTGGCAGCTGTGCCATCTTCTACAGGCACGCAAGGCTCGGAGGTTCGCTGTGGACACTAGCTGGTTCTTCTCTGCACTGGCATTCGCGGTAGCGATGAGCGCGACGCCTGGACCAAACAACACGATGCTTGCGGCATCTGGCGCCAATTACGGGTTCAGGCCCACGCTCCCTCATGTTCTTGGTGTCTCGCTCGGCTTTCCCGCGATGTTCCTGACCGTCGCTTTCTTGGGAAGGTCATTCTTGGCTGACCCCATGGTTCACGGCCTTATGAAATGGTTGGGCGTCGCCTACCTGCTTTGGCTGGCTTTTGGGATCGCTACGGCAAAGCCGAAGGTTGTCGGCAGTGTTGGTGCACCTACCAAACCCCTCTCATTTTTCCGGGCGGCTTTGTTCCAATGGATCAATCCCAAGGCTTGGATCATCGTTGCGGGGGCAATTGCGACTTATACGCTGCCGGGCAGCGGTGTAGCCGCGGCGTCACTTGTCTTGGCTGCGATCTTGCTTGTCGTTGGCGTCGTGACTTCCGCTGGATGGACGTTGGTTGGGGTTGGCATCTCGCGCGTGCTGACCGCACCGAAATCGTTGCGCTACTTCAACTGGGCAATGGCTGCGCTCCTCGTAGCCTCCCTGATTCCGATCGTTTCAAATGAGCATCTATGAAGGGCGCTCTCCGTAATCATTGCGCCACGCATCTTAGGAGTTTGTGAGCTCGACCACTCTCCAACACGTTGAATACTCACCTTTGCGATTACTTCAGACTTCCGTAGCAAAGTCGCGTGTGGACTCGTGATATGAACATTCGTCCTGCTGCCGTGGCAGATGCCGCCTTTGTGGCAGCGATATACTCGCATCACGTTCTTCATGGCACGGCTTCTTACGATTTAGTGGGGCCATCCCCTTCCGAGATGCAAGCTAAGATCCGCTTGATCACGGCAGCAGGTTGGCCTTTCCTCGTGGCTGAGTTGCACGGAGCGGTAGTTGGCTATGCATACGTCACTCAGTTTCGAGATCGAGCAGCGTATGCGTATGCTTGCGAAGACAGTGTCTACGTCCACCCAGACCATCTTGGAAAAGGCGTCGGGTCTGAGCTGATTCGTAAGTTGTGCGAGAAGGCGGAGGAGTTTGGCTTTCGGCAAATGATTGCTGTTGTAGGAGGCGCTGAGGCCGCCTCGGTGCGGGTTCACGAGACCTGCGGCTTCGAGCAGGTTGGGCGCTTGCATGCAGTTGGCTGGAAGAAGGATCTGTGGCTCGATAACGTGTACATGCAACGGAAATTGGGCAGCGGTTCGACGGAGCGACCTTAGCTCCGATCTCTCGTGCCGGCCTGCTCGCCCAACACGTTATATATCCACGGTCTTCGCAAATGTGAGCACGAGCATGTTCGCGGCCTTGATCCCTGGCCCGACTAAGCGTCTCGGCTGAGCGCTTTGCTTACCGCGAGCCGGATGTCGAGAACAACGGTGTACATCGTCATCCGGGCGAGCTTATGGAGGCCGCACCTGCCCGGCTCCACGAACCACGTATTTGAATGTGGTGAGCTGCTGAGGGCCGACAGGACCCCTGGCGTGAAGCTTGCCAGTGGCGATGCCGATCTCCGCCCCAAAGCCGAATTCACCTCCGTCGGCAAACTGTGTCGAGGCGTTCCACATGACAATGGCACTATCGACTCGGGTGAGAAACGCGTTGGCTGCCATGACATCCTCGGCGACGATCGCTTCGGTGTGACCTGTGCCGTAGCGCACGATGTGGGCAACCGCTTCGTCCAGCCCCGACACGGTGCGAACGCTCAGCACGGGTGCAAGATATTCCGTGGACCAGTCGGCCTCAACAGCCGCCGCCATCGGGGTTAGTGCGCGACTTTCGGGATCTCCCCTCAGCGCGCATTCGCCGAGTGCTTCGGCCAACCGGGGGAGAAGCGCGGGCGCGATGGCTTGGTCGACCAGCAGCGTCTCGGTCGCGCCGCAGATCAACACGCGGCGCATCTTGGCGTTGGCAACAATGGCCAACGCCATGTCGAGGTCCGCGGACGCGTGGACATAGGTGTGGCACAGTCCGTCGAGATGCCCGAGGGTAGGCACGCGCGCCTCGGCCGCCACGCGCTCGACAAGGGCGCGTCCGCCGCGCGGAATCAGCAGGTCGATGGCGCCGTCAAGACCGGACAACATCAGGCCCACGGCGTCCCGATCCGCGGTTGGTACAATCTGCACTGCGCCAAGCGGCAGTCCGGCCTCCACCAATGCTGCGGCAAGCGCAGCGTGGATGGCGACACATGTGCGCAGGGCATCGGAGCCGGGGCGCAGGATCACAGCATTGCCCGATCTGACGCAAATGGCGGCGGCGTCCGAGGTGACGTTTGGTCGACTCTCGTAAATCATGCCGATCACGCCGATCGGGGTGCGCACACGGGCGATGTCGAGCCCGTTGGGCCGTGTCCATCGCGCCATCTCCTCGCCCACCAGATCGGGAAGTGCCGCGACGACGTCAAGCGTAGCGGCCATCGCCTCGAGTCGTCCTGCGTCGATGCGGAGGCGGTCGATCATCGCCGTGGCGTCCGCCACGTCGGCGGCGTTGGCGTCGAGCACCTTCCGGGCATTCGCACGCAGGTTCCGCGCCATTCCGGCGATGGCGGCGGTGCGTTGCTCGGGAAGGCAAGTGCGCAATGTTGCGGCGGCGGCCTGCGCTTCCCGGCCTATGGCAAGCATGCCTTCGTTCAAGGTCAAGGTCACAGCAGCACCAGGTCGTCGCGATGGATGAGCTCGTCCGGCCCCTGATAGCCGAGACTGGCGGCGATGCGGTCGCTGCCAAGACCAGCGATCAAGGTCGCCTCGGCGGCCGTATAGGCTGACAGCCCGCGGGCGATCTCCAAGCCTTGCGGATCGCGCACGCGCAGGCAGCCGCCGCGATCGAAACTACCCGCGACAGCGGTGACGCCCGCCGGAAGCAGACTTCGCCCGCCGCGCAGTGCCCTCACGGCGCCGGTATCGATCGTCACGTCGCCCGCCGGCGTCAACGTCCCCGCTATCCAGCTTTTGTATGCGCGCTCGGGCGAGCCGCTCGCCGCGAAGACCGTTGCCCGGCCGCCGCCCGAAAGCGCGCGGATCGGATGCTCGTCCCTGCCGCTCGTTACGATTGTCGTGCAGCCGAAGCGGTGAGCGATCCGCGCGGCGGCGACCTTGGTAGCCATGCCGCCAGTGCCCACTCCCGTCATGGCGGAACCGCCCGCATAGCCGACGATCTCGTCGGTGATGCGCTCAACGAATGGAACATGCCTGGCGCCGGCCGTCGCCGGATCGGCGGTGTACAAGCCGTCCACATCCGACAGCAGAACAAGCACGTCGCTGCCGATCATCCCCGCAGCGCGCGCCGCCAGCCGGTCGTTGTCGCCATATTTCAGCTCGTCGGTCGCAACGCTGTCGTTCTCGTTGACAATAGGCATCGCCCCGTGCGCCAAGAGAAGTTCGATCGTCGCGCGCGCGTTTAGCCAACGGCGGCGCTGTTCGCTATCATCGATGGTCAGGAGCAATTGCGCGGTCAGGATGCCATGCGACCGAAGCGCGGTCTCCCAAGCGTGCATCAGCAGCGCCTGACCGGCCGCTGCCGCAGCCTGCTTGGCATCAAGTCTATTCGACGGCTTCAACCGGAGATATGCTCGTCCCAAGGCCACTGCCCCGGAAGACACCACGGCAATCTGCTTGCCATCCTCACGTAAGCTCGCGAGATCAGTGGCAAGGCTCGCGAGCCATTCACGCCTGACGCCGCCCTCCGGCGCGATCAGCAGCGACGATCCGATCTTGATTGTGACGCGCTGCGCCTCGGCAAGATGTCGGCTTGGAACACCGGCAAGGCTAGGGGAATGGATCATCGCCGTGAGCCTACGGAGCGCGGCGAACGTGCACAATGAAAAGGAGAGGGTGGTTCGTCGTCAGTAGTTCGCTTGGCTTTGCGTTCGTCCCGGAACCAGCAGCGCGGCAATCGTCAAAACAGCCTCCCACCGAGGGGCACATCGGCATCCGGGGCAAGTAGAACAACAGCGCCGAATGCGTCGGGGAAGCCGACCGTTAGCACCTCGGACATCATCGTGCCGATCTGCCGTGGCGGGAAGTTCACAACCGCGGCGATCAAGCGGCCCGGCAACTCTGACAAGCAGTAGTTCTCGGTGATTTGAGCCGACGATCGTTTGACACCGATCACGGAACCGAAGTCGATCTCAAGAACATAAGCTGGCTTCCGGGCACCGCCGAGTGCTTCTGCATGCCCTATTCGCCCGATACGGATGTCGACAGCCACAAACTGTGAAAAGTTGATGGTCGGGGCCGGCGGCGAGGTTAGATCATGACGGTAGTGCACCAGGGTAGTCTCCATGGCTTGCCGTGGTTCTGCAACGCACATGATGACTGATGCTGCACCTGCGAACATTTCACGCTGCACCTGCTTTCAATTCTCGAAATTCCGTTGAGAATGACAGCACGCTTACAATGGCGTTGCGATCTGGTGAGGCCAGTTGGGCTCTCCGGACACATACAGGGACGGGGACAATCATGCGTTCACTTACGGCCAAGGCGTCCAGCAAGCTCGTTCTATCCTGTGGCACTGCGATCGCGGCGCTTATGGCGGCACAGCCCGCTATGGCGCAAACGACGTCCGTTCAAACTGCTTCCATACAGGTTCCAGGCGAAACCGATCCGGCGACTGAAGAAAATGAGCCCGCCAAGGACATCATCGTCCTGGGCACCCGCCGCACCGATCGTTCGGTGACAGATTCGGCTTCCCCGGTAGACGTGATTGGAGGAGGCGAGCTCAGCACTCAGCCTGCCTCCGACATGCTCGACGTAGTCAAGAACCTGGTGCCATCCTTTTACGTCCCCCAGAACACCATCTCTGATGCCTCTACCTTTGTTCGTGCTCCATCGCTTCGCGGTCTGGGAGCGGACCAGATCCTCGTCATGGTAAACGGCAAACGCTACAACCGTTCCGCGCTGGTCCAAGTCTATGTCGGCGGCGACACGGCCCTGTCCTTTGGATCTCAGGGATCCGACATTTCGCTGATCCCGACCATCGCAATCAAGAACCTGCAGGTTCTTCGAGACGGCGCGACCGCGCAATATGGCTCGGATGCAATCGGCGGAGTCATCAACTACACCTTGAGGGACGATGCTGGCCTCGAATTGCAGGCTCGTTATGGCGAGACTTACCGGGGAGATGGTAAGAGTTACCAGGTAGCCGGAAATTTTGGCTTTAAGCTGGGCGATGCCGGCTTTGTAAACCTGTCGGGCGAGTACTTCGACGACGGCCAGACCAGCCGAGGTGCGACCCGGCCGCTCGCGCTTGAGTTTGAACGTCTCAATCCAAGTCTCGCATCGCAGCTGCCCAACTACCCGGGGCCGGTGCAGATCTGGGGCTCCTCGCCAAGCAACGGTTACAAGCTGATGCTGAACTCGGCGCTGGAAGTGGGCGGCGATAACCGGATCTATTTTACCGGTAACCTTGCGCATCGCGAGGCAAACCAGAGCTTCAACTATCGCTCGCCGATCTCCGCACCGACGCCGTTGGCAATCGATAATGGAACGGGCACACCTGCGACCGCGTCGCCGGGCCGCAACGGATCATTCAATCCGATCTATCTGACGCCGTGCCCCACGGGTAACCCGACCTGCCCAGCTGGAGGGTTCGTCAAGGACGCGAACACCTTCAGCTTCGCAAGCATCTACCCGGCCGGTTTCACGCCCCGCTTCTTGGGTGTGGTGGACGAGGCTTACGGCACGGTTGGTTTTCGAGGTAAGGCGCCCAGCGGGCTGACCTACGACGTGTCGGGAACGCTCGCCCGGAACTCGCTTGATCTCGCGATGACCAGCTCGCTCAACTCGTCCTTTGGACCGGCGAGCCAGCAAAGCTTCAAGTTTGGCAAGCTCATCCAGAGCGAAACCAATCTCAATCTGGACCTGACCTATCCAATTCAGGTTGGGTTCGCGAGCGCGATCACCCTGTCTGGCGGAGCGGAGTACAGGCGAGAGCAATATGAAGCGACGGCCGGAGACGAGCAGTCGTATGCTGCGGGCCCCTTTGCCTCGCAGGCGCTCTTTGTGCAGACCGCTCCCGGTGTCTACACGCGTTCGCTGACGACGGCGGGTGCGCCAGAAACGGCAACGCAGTCTCCTGGCGCCAGCGGCTATGGGGGCACCAGCCCTGCATCGGCTAATAAGTACAAGCAGAGCAATTACGGCGTTTACGTTGGGGCGGAAGCCGATGTCATCGACGCACTCACGCTCGGCGTTGCCGGTCGATACGAGCATTATGACACTTTCGGCTCCGCTTATGTTGGTAAACTAAGTGCACTCTACCGGGTGACGGAAGGGTTCTCGGTTCGCGGAACGGTTGGCACTGGCTTCCATGCTCCGTCGCCCGGCCAGAACAACGTTCAGATCTTGACCACCAACTTCGTGGCAGGGAACCAGGTTCAGACGGGCACCTATCCAGTGACGAGCCCCATCGCGCAATATTACGGTTCGCGGTCGCTCAAGCCTGAGAAATCAACCAACTTCGGGGCGGGGTTCATCTTGACGCCCGTCAGCGCTGTGACGCTTACGGTTGACGGGTACTCGATCAAGGTTCGCAACCGCATTGGTATCACGCAGAACTTCAGCGTGACGGCTGCCGACGTGGCTGCTGAGCCGGCACTCGCCGCAGTGGGCGTCGGCGGCGTGGTGAACTATTTCACCAACGGGTTCGACACCAGGACCAACGGCGTTGATGCCGTTGGCAGCTATCGCACGAACCTAGCGGGAAGCCCGCTCAACCTCACGCTCGCCTACAACTATAACAAGAGCAAGGTGATCCGGTCGGTGCCAGGAACGATTAGCGCAGCACAGATCATCAACGTCTCGAACCTCGCGCCGAGGCACCGAGCAATCTTCTCGGCAGGGTGGAGGGTCGGCGACATTTCGGTGAACGCGCGGCAAAACTTCTACAGCAGCTGGCGCAACGAAACAGATTACCCGGGCCAGAAGTTCGGAGCGAAGTTCACCACCGACTTCGATGTTAGCTACACGCTTGCCGAGCGATATACGCTCACCTTGGGTGCCTATAATCTCTTCAACGAGTACCCGGACAGGATCTCCCCAACCACGGCCAACCCGATCTTTGATCTTACGGAGAGCACCGCTGACGGCCAAATCTATCCACGCACGGGCGGGCCGTTCGGCATCAATGGCGGCTTCCTGTACGCCCGCCTGCGTGTGAAGTACTGAGCTCGGCGGCAAGACGACTGAGTGGCGGGTCGGGACATGGGTTCACCATTGCACAAGGAGCAGCTCATCCTTCGCCTGGCGACGCGTCCCGACCTCCCGGCTCTTCGAGAGGTAATGGCGCTAGCCATTGATCACGGGCAGCGAGACTTCTTGGAGACCGCGAAAGTTGTGGCCAGTCGCGGCTTCATGGGGCTCGACACGCAGCTAATCGATGATGGTACGTACTTTCTCGTCGAGACTGCTAACCGGGTTATCGGTTGCGGTGGCTGGAGTCGCCGGGCCACGCTGTACGGCGGAGATCACTCGGCTTCCTTGCGAGAGCCCCGGCAGCTTGATCCCAAGTGTGAGGCCGCTCGTGTTCGGGCGATGTACACGCATCCTGATTTCACTCGTCAGGGCGTCGGCAGGTTGATCTTGTCCGCCTGCGAGGGGGCGGCTTCTGAGGCGGGCTTCGGCAACGTTGAACTGATGGCAACGCTTGCCGGACAACCTCTTTATCGCGCGTGTGGCTACCATGAAATTGAGCAAACCAGTGCCCGCGTGGACGAAGTCGACGTTCCTCTGGTTCGGATGGGTAAGCGCCTGTCGGCGGCGACAACTCATGAGGCTACAGAGGGTAGAGCCTCCGCAAGTGAAATACTCGTCGACCGTTAAGCTGATCCGCTGGTGGTAGCTTCTGACTAGATTTAAGATGAAGCCACAGGATCAATCTTCTGGATTGTCAAATTAAACGCTCGCTGTTAAGCTTCTAGCTCTCGCTGTACTTACTAGGAGAATAGTGAATCCTACAGAGCGGACGCGCTGTTCTGTAGGAGTATCGCACGAGCGCTGTCATAAGCCACCTTTCTTGCGTGAAGATCTTCGCGCGCTGGGGATCAGCACGGTACCATGTTACGCCACAGTGCCTTCAATCGAGGGATCAACCTGCTTCTAGGATTAGGAGGCCTGCTGTTCTTAGCGCCACTGATGCTCCTGGTTGCATTGTGGGTCTATGCTACCACGGGACGCATGCTGTTCCGGCGGCCTCAGATCGGCTCCCAAGGTCGCGTTTACTGGGCTTACAGCTTCCAGGCTCTGAGCGCATTTAAGGACCGCAAGGTAGAATTTCAAAGGCACGACCGGAACACGCCTTGGAACCGCTTCGACATTCTTCTTGGTAGCCTGGGTCTCTATGAGCTGCCTCAAGTGCTGAACGTGATCAAAGGGGACATACCGGTCTTCGGTCTTGTTCGTCGCTGATGGCCTTTCGAGGAGCCGTGTCGTGCCGCCTTTCTAAATGCGTCAAGCTGCGAATTAGCAAAGCTGGCAAGCCAGGAGGGATTGATGGCGGAAACAGGTGATCCGTATGCCGACGACGTTGATGACCGCATCGCCATGGTTGATGGCGGCTCTTGGCGCGTCGAGGTCGCTCCGTTAGTTACCCTTCTGCGGGCCGGTGTCGCTGTGAAGCTCGACGTGCTCGCTGACCTTCTGCATAACATGGCGGCCAAAATGGACTATTATGAAGGCCGACGTTAGCGAGCTTAGCCCGGTAGCACACGACACAAGGATCAGCTTCTGGGGCTAACTTGTGGGAGACTAGGAGCATTTCGCTGAAGCCTTTGCTGGCTGCGATCAGGCGACGAGGCAGATGGGCTGCTTGCCGCCATTCATAGCCCCGCCTGTGTCACCCTTAAGATGTCCGGTCCGACTAGCTGGATTGCACCAGAACCTTGAGGGTGATCTTAGGGTTGGGCGCAGGCAATGCCACGCTGACGAGCAAGCGGCGGCTGAGCGCACCTAATGTAGGTCGAGCACGCCTGGCATCCTCACTGATGCCAATCTGCAACTGTAAAGCGGCCAACTACCTTCCGAACACTCTCCGTCTTGCCACTACTGCCTAAGTCGGTCAGCTTCTGTGTCAGCGTTGGGTTCAAGCGCTAACAAGGTAAGTGCGCACGTCATGCTTCGATACCGATTCTTGCTGAAGTTTATCGGCCGGCATCCCTACGGGGTGCCGGGACGGTTTTCGACCATCAAGAATTAAGCGCTCAGCCTCCCGCCGCGGAATGAGCGCGGCGAGGCACGAACATGAAGCATTCTCTCAACGTTGTTACCCCGATTCTTCCTCCGCTCGCGTCGCTGCGGCAAGAGATAGATCTGATCGATGATGCGATCCTTGATTTGCTTGAGCAACGTTACGCCGTAACTCGGCGCGTATCCCGAGCCAAAGCTGGCGAGAACGCCAGAACTCTTCCAATTCGTCCCGAGCGCGAAGTCCAGATACTCACGCGTTTGTCGGCCCGCGCAGTGCTGGTGCCCTCCGACGACATAGCGCAGATATGGGGACCGATCCTTTCGCTTAGCGCGCGGTCGCAGACTGCTTATCGGATTATGCTGTGGAGCCCCGGGGTTTCGCGCGTAGCACTCGCCGGGCTTGCGGCGGCACGTTTCGGTTCAACTGTCCCCATCGTCTGGGCAGCAGATGCTGATGAGGCAATCGCCGCAGCCAACGCGGGTGACACGGTGCTGCTCATGCCCTCAGACCTCCTGCAGCCATCTCAGGTGCCCGAGCTCGACCTCATTGGCCAATTCCCGCTCGACTGTCCGCATCATCCCTGGGCTGTGGCAATGGGCAAGCTCGCCCGGGAACCAAGAGAGGACCTGGCACCCGGCATTGGCTCGCCAGCCGCCTGCAAGTGGACTCCAGCAAGTTGGAAGAAGCGCGTTCATCACCAGCAGCCGGTCTATCGTGACAAGCGGTCGCGGGAAGGCGTCGAGGCGCGGCTCACGTGCGCTGCGCCGGTGGTAGAAGCGAACGGCATCGAGGCTCTGAAAGCAGAACTTGTGGAAGCGCAGCAGGGCCGGCGTCTGTTGATCCAAGCTGGGGATTGTGCCGAGTCCATTTACGCCATCCAGAATGACGTGCTCGCAATGAGCGAGCTAGTTCACAAACTTGCGGATCGACTAGAACATCCGGGCCGACCGGTGATCCGCATAGGACGGTTGGCCGGGCAGTTCAGCAAGCCTCGGTCTTCCGCTGCCGAGGAGGTCCGTGGCGAAACCCTTGCGGTCTACAGAGGTGACGCAGTCAACGGTGCGGGAGCTTCGAGCACGGAGCGCGCGGCTGATCCCAAGCGATTACACGAAGCGTACGAGCAGTCGCGCCAAGTGAGAGGTTGGCTGTCAGAGCATGTGCGAAAGGGCGTCAAGCCAAGTTCGCTGTTCACGAGCCACGAGGCCTTGTTGCTGAACTACGAAGAAGCGCTGACGCGCCGCAGCCCTAAGGATGGGCGCTGGCTGGCATCATCGGCGCACACCTTGTGGCTCGGTGACCGCACGCGTGACTTGCGGGGAGCGCACGTCGAGTATCTGCGCGGCATCGCTAATCCAATCGGCATCAAGTGCGGCCCCGGCATGGAGCCCGCCCATCTTCTTGCGCTGCTCGACCGCCTTAATCCCGAGCGCAGCCCCGGGAAGATCATGCTTGTCGCTCGGCTTGGCCATGAGAGGATATCCGCCCATCTTGGCCCTTTGATGGAGAAGGTTCGCAGCGTGGGGCACCCGGCGCTGTGGCTGTGCGATCCGATGCATGGCAACAATCGCACCATTGATGGCCTCAAGACGCGCCTTGTCGCCGAAATCGTTTCCGAGGTCCGGCAATTCGCCATCATTGCGCAGTCTTTGAGGATACATCCGGGCGGCCTCCATCTGGAAGTGACCCCGGCGGCCGTTCTCGAGTGCGTCGATGACCTTGCGCAGGCACATACCCCGCGGCGATACGAAAGTCGGTGCGATCCGCGGTTGAACGCCGAGCAGGCCATGCGTGTCGTGCAAGCTTTTGCGGAAGCAACTGAGTGCGGTCAATGAACGGCGAAGACAACCGGGTAGTCGCCTACCTTGGTGGACCGGGAAGCTTTTCGGAAGAAGCCTGCCAGCGGTTCCTGCCGGACTGCGAGCTGATGCCGCTGCCCGACTTCGAAGCGGTTGCCAAGGCCGTCTGTCAAGGTTCGGCTGACGTGGCAGTGCTGCCAGTCTACAACAACCTTGCGGGTCCCATCGACGCGGTACTCGTACTGCTTGCTCACCCGGAGCTTCGCACGATCGCTCAGGAACAACTTGAAGTTCGGTTGCATCTGCTCGCTCGGAGCGGCACAGACCTCAGCTCAATCCGGGAAGTCGCCAGTCATCGTGCCGCGCTTGCCCAATGTACCGAGTTCATCGCTAGAGGTGCTTTGGGCACGATCGAGACACCGAGCACAGCTGATGCGGCTCGGCAAGTGGCGCAATCGGCCAGTTCGGAGCGTGCCGCCATTGCATCGGAAGTGGCCGCCGACCTTAACGACCTTTCGATCCTCGCGCGTGATATTCAGGACAAAGCGGGGAGCATAACGAGGTTCTCGATCGTGGAGCGTCGGGATCAGTTCGCTTAAGCTCGCGGGTTGAAGACCAGCTTAGGTTCGACCGCGCACCCCGTACCTAAATTTCCGCATTGAGTAATCTCGCTCGACCCGGGAGCTTGCATTCCGCAAAGGGCAGCGATGGACCATTTTGAACTTCGCAAAGGTATGCTTCATGTCGAAGACGTACCACTTTCTCGTATTGCCGAGGAAGTCGGCACACCTGTCTATGTCTATTCCCAAGCCACGTTGCAGAGGCACGCCCGTGTATTCCGGGAGGCGCTCTCAAGATTGGGTAAGGTGCACATCGCCTTTGCGGTGAAGGCTAACCCGAACCTCGCAGTATTAAGGATCCTCGCAAACGAGGGGTATGGCGCAGACGTCGTCTCGGGCGGCGAGCTGATCCGAGCCCTTGCCGCTGGGATGAAGCCCGCTGACATCGTGTTCTCCGGCGTCGGCAAAACGCGGGCGGAGTTGACTCAGGCGCTTGAAGCCAGAATCGGGCAATTCAACATAGAAAGCGAGGAAGAAGGTCTTGAACTCGCCGGGCTCGCCTGCTCACGGGGTTTGCGTGCCGATTGTGCACTGAGGGTAAACCCCGATGTGGATGCCCGCACCCATGAGAAGATCTCGACCGGCAGGCGCGAGAACAAGTTCGGTGTGGCGCTGGACCAGGCAGCATCGATCTATTCTCGACTCGGATCAGAAGCTGGTCTCGCGATGCGTGGGATCGCGATCCATATCGGCAGCCAGTTGGCGGACCTTGAACCTCTGGAGATCGCCTTTGGCAAGGTCGGCGGGCTTATAGCCGAACTACGAGAAGGGGGCTGTGTTGTCACCCATGCAGACCTCGGTGGCGGACTGGGCGTTCCGTACACGGCTGGCGAAGTTTTCCCTACCCCAGCCGAGTACGGTGCCATGGTTGAACGGGCGACGCGAGATTGGAACGTAGACCTGACGTTTGAGCCAGGACGAGTGATCGCTGGCAACGCAGGAGTGCTTCTCACACGCGTGATCCGGGTAAAGCGCGGCAGCGGCCGACCTTTTGTTGTCGTCGATGCCGGGATGAATGATCTTGCACGTCCCGCCATGTACGGTGCCTGGCACGATTTCCAGGCAGTACAGCC
The DNA here is from genome assembly GCA_964243335.1 of uncultured Sphingomicrobium sp. Taxonomy (GTDB): domain Bacteria; phylum Pseudomonadota; class Alphaproteobacteria; order Sphingomonadales; family Sphingomonadaceae; genus Sphingomicrobium. The sequence goes on from CAXTED010000004.1 coordinate 118,028, forward strand.
AAGCGGCAACAGGCATACCGCTCATATCGTTGGTCCGATCTGTGAAACGGGCGACACTTTCGCCATGGATCGCGAAAGCGACCAGCTACAAGCCGGCGACCTCGCGATCTTCCGAACGGCCGGCGCTTACGGTGCGACCATGGCCAGCAGCTACAATTCGCGGGGTTTTGTTGCTGAGGTACTTGTAAGCGGAGACACCTTCGCCGTGGTCGCTGACCGCATCCCTGCAAGCGACATTATGGCTGCCGAACGACTGCCAAGCTGGCTTGATTGATCCAATACGCCGGAGATTTAGGCACCCCACGATCTCTTGGCGCGGCGAACGGGAGAACCGCTAGTCTGCATCCGTGCGAGAGGCCGGCGGCCATCCGCCAAGTAATAAACCGACCTCAAAATAGACGTGAAACTGCTGACCGATGCGGCATCCCGTAAGGCAAATGCCAGAACTACCAGTTGAAGACGGAAGATGCGGAGCTTGCCTCCGCGGCAGGCGATGCCAGCGAGGGTAAAGATTGGGATGATCGCGACGTCGCGGTAGAATCTGGGATTTGCGACTCCGCGCAGGAGCACCAGGATAACCCAGTTGCACTCGGAGCCACAGCCGCCCTGGCAGCGCTTTACCGTCGCTGACTAATTAGCTTGAGATATCCTTCCAGCATTCGCTCCTCGGAATACTTATGTCCGACCGCGTTTCCGAACTCTTCCAGATCGCCGCTCTCAGGTGGGCGAGCGAGCCAAGCAGCAATGGAACGCTGCCAGCCGTCCACATCCGCTTCCGCAACAAACGCCACCTTGGAGGCTCCATTCACGTGCAGCACCTCGCCCTTCCGTCTCCGGAAGGCGACACTCTTCTGAGGATTGGCCGTGCCCTTGGCAGGAGAGCATGATTTCGCTGGCTTCAGGTGCCCACCGGAGCAAACACGGCGAGAGACTCGCGAAAGCGCGATGGCGCATGCCCGGTTCGAGCCCGGGCTCCGGCTCGTGGGACACACCCACGCAACAGCTGGAGAAAGATATGCAGGTCGCTTTGATCATTGTCGTTGCCGCCGCCACCACAGGAGCGCCGCAGCCGCAGGCGGGCACAAGCGCTTTCGCTCCTGACGAGGAGATCCAGCATCTGCCGAGTGATCTTCAGGTGCAACTGTGACTCGGCCGGTCGCGCCCTTAGCTGATGCCGGAAAGGACGAAGGTGTCGCAAAGGAGGTAAATCGGCTCTCAGGGCTCCCGCTGACGGAGCTCCGGTCGGAGTGGCATCGCTGGCATCCAGAACGTCAGATGCCGCAGCGGCTGTCCCGCGACTTGCTCGTCCGAACCATTGCCTGGAAGCTGCAGGAGCAGACCTTTGGCCGCTGCCCTCCCATTCTCACCAGGAAGCTTGAGCGCCTGGCGAGCCAGCTTGAGCGCTCCGGGACACTGGACCTTGAGCGAGAAGCCCACCTGAGGCCCGGCACGGCGCTCGTGCGCGAGTGGCAGGGCCAAACGTATCGGGTGACCGCAACTAACGACGGCTTTCTCTACGACGGGCGTGCATTCGAGTCGCTCAGCGAGATTGCACGCACAATTACCGGCACCCGCTGGTCAGGCCCACGCTTCTTCGGTCTCAAACAGCGTTCAGGGCGTGGACGTTCGCAGTTGTCGGTCCCTCAGCATGGCGAGTGACGCCAGCGTTCGCCGGCCTGTGCGCTGCGCAGTTTATACTCGCAAGTCCACAGACGAAGGCCTGGATCAAGCCTTCAACAGCCTCGATGCACAACGGGAAGCTTGTGAGGCTTACATCGCCAGCCAACGTCATGAGGGTTGGGTGTGCTCGACAGAGCGGTACGATGATGGCGGTTTCTCAGGCGGGAGCATGGACCGGCCTGGTCTGAAGCAAGTTCTTGCCGACGTTGCATCAGGCCAGATCGACGTTGTTGTCCTCTACAAGATCGATCGGCTTACCCGTTCGCTGTCGGACTTCGCCCGGATAGTAGACGTGCTGGACAGGGCAGGGGCCAGCTTCGTGAGCGTCACTCAGTCCTTCAACACGACCACCAGCATGGGTCGACTGACCCTCAACGTGCTCCTTTCCTTTGCCCAGTTCGAGCGGGAGGTTGGTGCCGAGCGCGTGCGCGACAAGATCTCGGCGTCCAAGAAGAAGGGGATGTGGATGGGTGGGGTATGTCCACTCGGCTACGATGTACAAAGCCGCGCGCTGATCGTGAACGAAGCCGAGGCGGAGACCGTCCGACTAATCTTCGGCCTGTACCTGAAGCTTGGCTCCGTGCTTGCGCTCGAAGGTGAACTGCGCGCCCGCGGCGTATCATCAAAGCGTCGAACGTCGCGAACAGGTGAGGCGAGGGGCGGCAAGCCTTTCAGCCGCGGCGCGCTCTACTTAATGCTCCGCAACGTCTTGTACGTGGGAAGGGTAGCACACCGGAAGCAAACCTACCCCGGACAGCACCGGGCCATCGTTGATGAGACAACCTTTACTCGCGCGCAGGAGACGCTGGACGGCAATACCAATCGCCGTGCGGCGACTGCCCTTGGTGCAGGAGCAGCCGCTGTGCTGGCTGGTTTGCTGTTCGACGAGCACGATCGGCGTATGTCGCCGAGCCACACCAGCAAAGGTGTGAAGCGCTATCGCTACTACGTCTCCCGGAGCGATGATCCCAAACCGGAGCACGCCCTTGTGCGCGTGTCCGCAGGTGAGTTGGAGAACCTAGTCACGGCTCGCTTGCAGGCTCTCCTGCTTGATACCCGCGCTCTGCACGACATCTGCGAAGAGGCGGAGCTCAGTGCCAGCGAACTCCACGGCATGCTCGACGGTGCGAAGGCTCTCAGCAAGGAGCTTGGCACGGCATTGGCAGGCGGGCGAGCGCGCTTGGTAGGACGGCTTGTCGGCCGAGTCACACTAACCTCGGAGCAGGTTCGGGTGGCTGGGGATCTGGGATGCCTGTTCGCTCGCCAGGATCGGCAGCTTCCCTTTGATCTCACGATCCGCAGCAAGTTGGTGCGTCGCAAGAACGAAGTTCGCTTGATTGTACCGCCCTGCAGGCAGACGTCCCCCACTCAGGATGCAGGCCTCATCAAGCTGATTGTGCGGGCGCACCAAGTTCGCTGCAGGTTCGAGTGTTGCGGGAGTAGCTCGATGGCCGAGCTTGCATCAAACCTCGGTTATAACCTCGACTACTGCACCGTGCTGTTGTAGCTTTCATACCTCTCGCCAAGGCTGACCGGACAAATCCTCGATGGACGGCAACCGCAAGAGCTCACGCGACAGCAGCTGGCGAGAGCTCGAGGGCTGCCAACCCTTTGGTCCGAAGAGTTGTGGCTGCTCGGTGTCGACCAGGAAGTCTGACCACCCCAAGTGCGCAGATACGAAAACGCTGTACATCGAGCCGACGCTCATCAACCATCACGCAAGAAATCAGGGAGAAATCGATTGGCACGAACGGCAGAGAAGCGTGGCAAGGACGAAACAGCTGCGGCAGAGAAGAAGGTAAAGGCGACAGGGAAGCCGGCAGGCGGAGCCCGAGGCGGCATCACTGCGCCGGTTACGCCGTCCGCTGAGTTAGCTGAGATCGTAGGCGCGAAAGACCTGCCACGAAGCGAGGTCGTCAAAAAGATGTGGGATTACATCAAGAAGAACCACCTTCAAGATGCCAAGGACAGGCGTCAGATCAACGCGGACGACAAGCTCGGGAAGATCTTCGGCAAGAAGTCGGTAAGCATGTTCGAGATGAACAAGCACCTTAGTGCGCATTTGACCACCCCGAAGGGCTGAGCACGCGAACATTCGGCACCCGCGGGCAACAAGCTTAACGTGCTCTGTTGATGTCAGTGAATGGTGGGAAGCGGCACGGCAGCTTTCGGAGACCCCTCGGGCGGTTTCAGACGTTCGTTCATCAGCCACTGGAGGCGTTATGCGTCCGTTGCGCACGCTCCGGCGTGATCCGCCAGCACTCGAAAGCGGACCCTCATCAGCAAAGTAGCGACTGCCCACCGAAATCTGCCGGCTTTGGGCCCTAGCCGAGGATCAACTTCCGCCATGGTAGAGAAGCCGATCGATTCCTGTATCAAGCGGAGACACAATGACGCCAGCCAAGACGTAAGCCCGCAGCCTGGCGGACCAGCCGCGGGTCGGCAAGTAGGAGATCTCAGGTAGCAAGTCCGAGAGTCGAGCGGCATTCACCGGTGACCGGCGCTGGGCTGCTTCACCTGCTCGGCAAGGGGCGCCATCGTTAGCACTTCACTTGCTGCAGTTTGAAGCTTTAAACTCTACCCAGCGGCTCAGCTTTGACCCAAACGAATGTCGAACGCCAGACGAGAACTGCATAGACGAGCTCGCCGATTACAATTCCGGCGATGGACCAGAGAACCCCCACCAGTTCGGTCAAGATTGCTACAGCGGCAAGCGAGCAGATGGCGGAAACCAGACTGGCATTGGCAAGAGAGCGGAAGCGACCGGAAGACTCCATCAGCACGGTCTCGGCGGTCCTTCCGGCCCGCGTTCCCATCACCAAGAGCCAAAGCACCGTGCCGATCAAGATGACCGAGCCTTCGTACATGGGCGGAAATAGAAGTTGTGGCGAAACGAGAAGGATGCCAATCGCCGCCGTGCTTGTGCCGGCCCAGACAGTCAAAAGTAAGATCCTCAAAGACCAAGCTGATCGGAAAGCCACTATCCTAGAGTTCGTACTGACAACCTTCGCAAGACGTACGCGCTCGTAGTCCGTCAGGCCGTTCATGATCACGCTGACTGGTCGGCTCATCAGGGATGTCGCAGCGATTATTGAGAAGGCTGCAGGTCCCTTCAGGAAGGTGACGAGGTATGTGTGCGCATTTGCAGTCAGCTCCATTGTGATTGCTGCGCGCAACGACCATCGTGTGTGCGCTTGCCAGATTTCGGAATACATCTTGAGGCTACGAAAAGTCGGCCTGCGGGCCGCACTAAGAACCGTGGCAGCCAAGGGCAGGCATCCTAAGATAGCGGCAAGTGCCAGCGTGGCAAAGATTTGGAATGGGTCGGCCGAGCCGTAGATCCACATGCAGGCTACCAAGGACAACATTGAGGCGCAGTAAGCGAGATCCGACGCCACCACCTGCTTTACCTTGCTCAGCGCGTAGCAATAAGTGCGGGCATACAGCCTGAATAGTGCGAACAGGCCAAAGGCCGCAAAGCATAGTGCCGAGGCAAAAGAAGCTTCAAGGATTAAGGCCGCAACGAAGTATAATATCGCTGCGACGCCAGCACTCACGGAACTGGTAATGAGAAGGGACGCTACCCGGCGATCGTCGAACCGAAATGCGCTGCTTTCAAGCAAGACAGGCAATGGTGCGCTGAACAGTGCGCTCCAGGCGGACCAGGTAAATTGGGCCAGTACAAGCAAGAACGATATCGAACCGAAATCCCTAGGCCTAAGAAGATGCATTGAAGCAAGCAGAACCAGGAAGTGCGCCGCCGAAGTACCCACGGGCCCGGCCAGCACAGCACCGTATGTCAGAAGTCTACTTCGCATGTTCACTTGAGCTAAAAACCCGACGCCTGCGCGGTTTCCGAAGAAGCCAGCTGCTAGGTCGCTTCAAGAGCGTTCTCGAGGGCTTCACCAGCGTCTGCCCAATCGTAATCGGCGACGACCCTTCGAGCTGCTCGATGTGCTCGAATGCGTGCTTCCTCGACGTCTATCGCGGCAATGATATCCGCCGCTTCCTCATCGCTGCGGGCGCTTCCTACTACGAAACCGTCGTAAGTTTCGACCATGTGGCGCGCCCCCGGCAAGTCTCTGCAGATCGGGAGGGCAGAACAGGTAAGGGCCTCAAGGACGATCAGTGGATAGGAGTCCAGTTTCGACAGGTGAACCAAGAAATCAGCGGCGCGAATACGATCGAGCAGATCGGGAACCAACATCTGTTCGTGCAAGGTTATCTTGTTTTCAAGGCCGCTCGCCCGTATCTTTTGCTTCAATCGATACAGCGTTTCCTCGTCAGCGGCCCCGATGATCTCCGCTGAGAAAGGAACATTGGCTTCGTTAAGACGGGCGCATACGTCAACGACGAGAAAGCTCCCCTTGTCCTCGGATAACCGAGCTGCGTGGATGAGCCTCTTTGTAGGTCCGGCAGGCAGCCGTGCTGCATTCTGTTTTGAGACAAGACTCTCCTCCGGCAAGAACGTTCGGATCCTCTCGATTGGCATTCCGGAGAGGCCCAGTTCAGAACTCTGCGTCTCCGAGAAAATCGCTAAGCGGTTGGCAAGACCGACTGCCCAGGCACTGATCCGTCTCAAAGTTGGCGAGGCTTGGGATCGCCAGTTAGTACCCAAGTGCGGAGTAACGATGACGTCGTGTCCCCTGAGCCTCGCCACTAGGACGAATGCGAGATCCGGAAAACTGCCATATTGTATCCAGGTGCAGTCGTAGCGTTTTTGCCGAAGCAACAGGATACACAAGCTTAGTACGTAATGTCGTAACGTACTTGCCCTAAGGTAAGCACTGTTCGAGGCCAGAAAGTCTATGGCCCAACCACCGCGCCGACGAAGTGCCTCGGAGCTTCTAACGATAAAGTGCTCAGTCCCGCCTGTGTGTCGTTCTGAACCCCCGATAATAAGCAACTTCCGCAACTTGGATCTCCCAGCCTCGTCCAAATGCACGCCGTTGGCAAGCTCATGGTTAGCTTAGCAGCGGCGCCTATCCGAAGTTTGCTGCTAGTGCGAAGAACTTCGCTGCACTGCCAGATATTCACGCGGCATCATGATTGTTGCAACTTCTGCTCGCCCTGTGGTTTGACGTGTTGCAGTGCAGCAGGAGAGTGGCCAGTGACAACGCCGAGAGAGGCAGTTCGAGCAACGGAGCTTCTGTCTCAAGAACGCTCCCGTGGCGCAGCGACGCTTGCTGACGTTGCAGATGTCGCCGGCGTTTCAAAGATGACGGTTTCTCGAACCATCAACAGGGGGCCGGTGCGGCAAGAAACAAGGCAGAGGGTCCAAGCTGTCATTCGGAAGCTCGGCTATGAACCGAACGAAGCAGCCAGGGTGCTTGCCGGCCGCCGGCGCGGGGTTTGATCTTCCCGCCCTCGAGCGGGCTGACGTTGGCTTACATGGCAGCCAATGGGCGGATCGCCGTTGGTTTATTCCGGAAGGGAACTCATGATGTCGATCTGGATCTGGCTGGGACTGGCTTGGATCTTCCCGACACCGATCGTCCTAGCAGGCTTGCTCTGGTATTCGCATCGGGAACGCAGAGCCAATAGGTCGGCGGCCCGCCTAGAGTTGTTCGAGGAGATACAGCGCGCTGAGATCAGAAAACGCGTTCGAGAGAACGCATGACCGGATCCGTGGCAAGAGACGCTAGGCTTGATCTGATACGCGGCTACGCGATGCTTGCAATCGCGATCAATCACGTCGGGATAGTTCTGGAGCCCTTGGGGTTTTCGCAGCAGAACGTGCCAACTCTGACCTCGTTAGGCTATTCGTCTTCAGCGTCGCTGTTCTTCGCCCTGTCGGGCTACATGGTCGGGCTGGTCTACCTGCGCCGTCCCGGCGCCGCACGCGCGATATGGAAGAGGGCTGGGCTGATCTACGCGGTAAACGCCGCAGCCTTTCTGGCGGGACTTTTGATCGCGCTGTGGCAGCCTCTGTCCGTCCATAATGCAATCGAATATGACGCGATCATGCAAGCGCCGCTGAAAGGGGCCATGCTCTTTTCTACGATGCTACAGCAGCCGGCTTTGCTCGATGTTCTGCACATGTATGTGGTTCTGATGCTCCTCACGCCGCTGGTTGCACTCCTCATGACACGCCGTCCAGCGTTGGCCCTGCTGCTCAGTGCCGGCATTTACACTGCAACGCAGTTCTTCCCAAGCTTCGCGCCCCCTTCCGCGGTTCTCGCAGGCGATGGCACGTGGACGCTGGCAGGTCAGTGGAACATGAACCTGTTATCCTGGCAGATGCTGTTCTTCGGCTCCATGTACGCCGGCAAGTTTGTGTTCCTCGAACGCGTCTTCGCTTGGTTGGAAGCATTCGCATATCGTCGCTGGACGATCATCGCGCTGTTTGCGCTGGTGGCCCTTATCCATACTGGTGAGAAGTTCGGCTACTGGAGCACGCCACCCCTAGTAGAAAAGAGAACTCTAGCACCCCTCCGGCTCCTGCACTTCGCACTCACCATTCTTCTGCTTAGCAGCATGATCGTCTGGCTGAAGCCCTATCTGGCCCACCCTATCGCGCGAGTTGTGGCGCTCGTCGGAAGGCAGACACTGTACGGCTTTGCAGCCAGCATCCCAGCGACGTATCTTGGGGTTAGCTATTGGGAAGCAAGCGGCAGAACCTACCTTGCCTACTTGATAGCGTGTTTGTCTGTGGTGGCCGTTGTCATTTTCGTCGCTCGTTGGATTGAAGTTGCCAGAAGTCGCAAGGCCGATCCAGTCTCGCGCACCTTAGCAGGGGTAGCATAACTACGGCTTCCTAACACTCTGTTCTCTTCAGCTCGCAGATCGCGCTGGCCAAGGAGGCTCAAGACCAACATGAAGGATTGTCCGCTGTCGGGGAGCGACGAAGTGGCCCTGAATGGCGGCTTATGGGTCTTACCGGCCGCCTCGGGTGACCTACAGTGGCTTGTCGATCTCCAGCAACTGCAATGGCCTCGCCAGTGTGCCCGTGCTGACGAATAGGCGCTCGACACCAACGTCCTCAGCCCAAGCAACGCCAGCCGCTTCGGCTTGCTCAATGCTCCCGAATACGGCACCACCAACGATTGAAACTGAATCAGCGTCTTGAGCGCCAGCGCACAATGCAGACGCGGTCAGCATGTAGGTCGCCCCGGGCTGTTCCTCGATACGGATGCAGTCAGCATCTACGGACGCCTGTTCGCCAAGAGGTAGTCTGACGATCTCCATTGCACGCTCCTCACCTAAGCTGATCATCAACACCGGAGCGAATGGATCGGTCCGGCCACCTTATAGTGTCGTCATCGTCTAACCCCCGATTATGGCTAGACCCATGGTAAATATCGTCTACGCTGGATATATGGAAGCTGGGTTCGCTATCTCGGTATTGGGAGCTCTCGCCCAGACCACTCGCCTTGACGCTTTCCGACTATTGGTCCGCCACGAACCCGTTGGGCTTGCGGCCGGCGAAGTTGCTCGCCAGCTCGGAGTGCCGCAAAATACTATGTCGACTCATCTGGCGATCCTCGCCCGAGCTGGCCTCGTGCGGGCTGAACGGCAGAGCCGCTCGATCATCTACCGAGCGAAGCTGGGCACCGTGCGTAACCTGACCCAATTTCTAGTCGACGATTGCTGCGCCGGCTCGGCGGAGGTTTGTTCGCCGCTTGGGGCCGAACTCAGCACCTCCTGCTGAAGAGAACCACCGTGGCCACCGACATTATCATTTACCACAACCCCGATTGCGGCACCTCTCGCAACGTCCTTGGGCTGATCCGCAACGCAGGTATCGAACCGCATGTGGTCGAATATCTTAAAACACCGCCAGCGCGTGCGTTGCTGGTCGAGCTCATCGGCCGTGCAGGTATAACCCCGCGTGAACTGCTGCGGGAGAAAGGCACGCCCTACGCCGAGTTGGGGCTGGATGACCCGTCACTGACAGAAAACGCGCTCCTTGACACAATGATGGCGCACCCGGTCCTGATCAACCGTCCGCTGGTTGTCTCACCTTCGGGCGTGAAGCTCTGCCGTCCTTCGGAAGCGGTGCTCGATCTGCTGCCGGATCAACAGGGTGCGTACGCGAAACACCGCGTCGCCTGATGCTGCTGGCGCTCACGATCTTCGTCGTCACGATCACGCTTGTCATCTGGCAGCCTAAGAGGCTCGGCATCGGATGGAGCGCGATAGGCGGTGCGCTCGTGGCTTTGCTCGCCGGTGTTATCTCGCTGTCCGACGTGCCGGTGGTTTGGAACATCGTCTGGAACGCCACCGGCGCTTTCGTGGCGATAATCATCATTAGCCTCATCCTGGACGAAGCCGGGTTCTTTGAATGGGCGGCGCTCCACGTTGCACGATGGGGCAAGGGCAACGGCGTCTGGCTCTTCGCGCTGGTGGTGCTCTTGGGAGCCGCCGTGTCGGCGCTGTTCGCCAACGATGGCGCCGCGCTGATCCTGACGCCCATCGTGGTCGCCATGCTGCGGGCGCTGGGTTACCGCGACAAGGCGATGCTGGCGTTTGTCATGGCAGCTGGCTTCATCGCCGATACCGCCAGCCTGCCGCTCGTCGTGTCGAACCTGGTCAACATCGTCTCGGCAGACTTCTTCGACATTGGTTTCGGCGAGTACGCCTTGGTCATGGTGCCGGTGAACCTGGTGTCCATCGCGGCAACGCTTGCAGCCCTCCTGCTATTCTTTCGCCGCGACATTCCCGCGAACTACGACGTGCGGCAGCTGCGCGCCCCAGGTGAGGCTATCCGAGACCGTGCGACCTTCCGAGCCGGATGGGCTGTCCTGGCCCTCCTGCTCGCCGGCTTCTTCCTGCTTGAGCCGCTTGGCGTTCCGGTCAGCGCCGTCGCAGCTTCGGGTGCGATCCTGCTGCTGGTGATCGCCGCTCGCGGCCATGTGATCGAAACGCAGAAGGTGGTTCGTGGTGCGCCTTGGCAGGTCGTGATCTTCTCGCTTGGCATGTACTTGGTCGTTTACGGCCTGCGCAACGCCGGGCTGACGGATCAGCTCGCGTCCGTCCTCGACGGTACTGCCGAGGGGGGTGTATGGGGAGCGGCGTTCGGCACTGGCATCATGGCTGCGCTGCTTTCGTCGGTCATGAACAACATGCCCACTGTTCTTATAGGCGCTCTGTCGATTGAAGCTGCTCACGCGAGCGGAGCGGTTAAGGAAGCGATGATCTACGCTAACGTGATCGGCTGCGACCTTGGCCCCAAGATCACGCCGATCGGCTCGCTTGCAACGCTGCTTTGGCTCCATGTGCTCGGGCAAAAAGGCATCCGCATCGGCTGGGGCTATTACTTCAAGGTAGGAGTCACGCTGACGGTTCCCGTTCTGCTGGTCACGCTTGGCGCGCTCGCGCTTCGGATCAGTCTCGCGTGATGTCGACCGCTCTCGTTTATGTTCTTGCGGCGCTTGCTGAGATCGGCGGCTGTTTCGCATTCTGGGCGTGGCTGCGCCTTGGCAAGTCGCCACTCTGGCTCGTTCCCGGGATGGTGTCTCTGGCGTTGTTCGCCTGGCTGCTTACGCGCGTGGACAGCGATGCGGCCGGCCGAGCCTTTGCGGCTTATGGCGGCATTTACATCTGCGCGTCGCTGGGCTGGCTCTGGGCAGTGGAAGGCGCCCGCCCAGACCGGTGGGACGTGGCAGGCGCTGCGCTCTGCCTGCTGGGCACCTGTGTCATACTCTTGGGACCACGAACCGTCTGATGCCCCTTCGCACCCTCACAGACCCTGATCATCTGCCGGCGCTCGATCAGCGCTACGCTATCGAGCGGCCCGCCTTCGGACTCGGCGCCAGTGAACGAGCACCGCGCATCTTGCTGCTTTACGGTTCTTTGCGCGAGCGGTCCTTCTCCCGGCTGTGCGTGGAAGAAGCCGCTCGCCTGCTGCAGTTCTTCGGCGCGGAAACGCGCATCTTCGATCCCTCAACGCTGCCTTTGCCTGATCAACTCACCGGTGACGATCATCCGGCCGTCCACCGGTTGCGCGAGCTGTCGATGTGGAGCGAGGGGCAAGTGTGGTGCTCGCCTGAGCGCCACGGCCAGATCACCGGTATCATGAAGCTCCAGATCGACCACCTGCCGCTCAACATGGGCGGGATGCGCCCGACGCAAGGCCGCACACTGGCGGTAATGCAGGTCTCGGCCGGATCGCAGTCGTTCAACAGCGTCAACACGCTGCGCTTGCTTGGTCGGTGGATGCGGATGGTGACCATTCCGAACCAGTCCAGCGTCGCCAAGGCATACAATGAATTCGATGATGCCGGCCGCATGAAGCCGTCCAGCTATTACGATCGCATCGTCGATGTGATGGAGGAGCTTGTGCGATTCACGATCCTGCTGCGGCCCAACACCAACCAACTCGTTGATCGCTATTCCGAACGTAAAGAAGCTGGGGTGCCTCTCGAGCTCTCACTTGATCTGTCGAGCATTGCAAAAGCTCCGCAGTAGAATGTGCCCCTGAAGCTTGTTCGTTGTTTCGATGCCAGCCTGTGATGCCAGTCCAAAGTCACCTGAAAACAGCCCCTGCTGATCACTGAGCCAAACGTCAGATAATGCCATGCAGTGCTTGAAAGGAGTCGGAGCGCTTACGGCCACTTGCAGGCGTCGGCCGGCATATGAACAAACGTCTGCTTGTTGATCACCGGCAGGATGCGTTGAGCGTTCGGTTGTGGGTCATTCCGGAAAGTATGGCCGCGACTGCTTAGCGCCCATCCCGGTTGTTCCGGACTGCTTAAGCAAAGCCCGAAAGCAGACATTGTGCTCTTCTGATTGAGAGCTATTTCGCGTAGCAACGAACCGGCTTGCGGCTGAGGAATGACTGTCGGTCATGATTGTGGAATGTCATGAACGTCGTTGGGTACTATTCACGGCTCACTGAGTTCAATGGTCGTAAGTCTCAGCTCTTCCGTAAGCCTCTCCATAAAGCTTAGGGCGGCGTCGAGCTCGCTATCAGAATAGTCGTCAAGCAGATCCGCAGTCCGGCTTGCATGCGCGACGTAGATCGCGTCGACCCGCGCGATCGCGTCCGGGTTCGCCCTCAATAGCCAGCGGCGACGGTCAGATCGGTCCTGCTCACGGCTCAGGAACGCTCTGGCGACGAGCTTGTCTACTATGATGCTAAGCGAAGCTTGGGTCAGACCCGTTTCTTGAGCCAGGTTTGAGGCCGTCAGAGGTCCCTCGTTGCGAACCAGTTGGAAGCATTCAAGCTGCGTTGCCGTGAGTTCGAGGCGCCGGGCCGCAGCGACTTGGAAAAGCACGGTTCGCGCTCCAAAGCGCTGCGCGATGAGGACGTATCGCTCGAAGCGTTCTCTTGACATCACTATTCCAAAACTTAGATAAACTAAGTAATTAGTGGGGCGGCGCAGCTGCCCTCCGGAGGCACGACGTTGCTCCGCCGCAAGATCGCACCATTAGCGCGACAAGCCACAAAGGAACAACTTCATGACTCTGGCAGGAAAGATCGCTCTCGTAACCGGAGCAGCGACCGGCATCGGCGCGGCAATTGCCAAGGAGCTTGCTGCGGCAGGCGCGGTGGTGATCGGCGCCGACAACTTGTGGAAGGACGAGGACACCCCTTGGATGGAGCAGATTAAATGCGATGTCGCCAATCCTTCCGACGTCGATGCCTGCTTCGCGAAGATTGCAGACCGCCATGGGGGCGTGGACATCCTCGTGAGCAACGCAGCGCAATCCTCAACAATATCCCCCAGGCCATTCGAGGAGATCACGCCAGAAGAGTGGACGCGCGTCATGACTGTGAACACTCTCAGCCAGTTCCTGTGCAGCAAGGGGGTTGTGCCGCACATGCGCGAGAAGAAATGGGGGCGGATCATCAATCTGACGTCCGCGACAGCCTTCGTCGGTACACCATACATGTTGCATTACACCGCAAGTAAGGGTGCGATCATCGCTATGACACGCTCGCTCTCCAAGGAGGTCGGAAGCTTTGGAGTGACCGTAAACGCCATCGCGCCAGGACTGACAATGACGGAAAATATCCGGAAGAATGTCGTTGATTACCCGGAGGAAGTGCGTGCTGGGGTAATCGCCACCCGCGCCATAGCCCGAGAGGAACGGGCCGAAGATCTAGTCGGTACTTGCCTCTTCCTGGCGAGCGAAGCCGCAAGCTTCATCACCGGCCAGATCATCGTAGTAGATGGCGGGGCGACGTTTCATTAATCGCCCCACGCGACATGCTGGGCTCACAATACTCGCCGGATTGCTGCATTCGCAGACGGACCTCGGCCGCGCACATGCCTAATCCGCAAGCCGGGCGGCATCAGTTTAATCAGGAGCGAAAACATGCCCTCCAATCTCTTCACTTCAGACGCTGTCACGGGATTGCAGTCCTCGATCCGCGGCCTTCATGCGTCGCCACCAGCCCCCCTGCCGTTCCTAAGCGGCGTGGTGGTGCGATCGTTCTTGCTGGAGCGCGAGCACGGAAATGTCATCATCTACAACTCTCCCGGCATCACCGCCGCCGCGCAGGAGATCCGGGATAAGGGCCGGCCAACCCGCCTGCTGGTGAACCATTGGCACGAGGCAATGTACAGCGCACCGGATTTGGAAGTGCCCATCTTCGTGCATGAACTTGATCGCGAGCAGACTAAGTTGCCTATTAGCGGCACCTTCTCAAAGCGTGAAAAGTTCGATGACGATCTCGCGGTTATTCCAACGCCCGGGCACACCGCCGGCACTACCATGTTTCTTTGGGACAGTGGTGATCACCGGCTCCTCTTCCCGGGAGACTCCATCTGGGTTCAGGGTGGAGAGTGGAAGGCAGTGCTACTCGAGCAGGGCGCGCGGGAAGCTTATCTCGCCAGCCTCTCCCTTGTCATGGAACTAGTATTCGATTTCCTCATTCCGTGGGGGAGCGAGGAGGGTCAGCCCTACGGCTACGGCGTCAGCCGGATACAGGCACAAGAGCGGCTTGGCAGGATTGTTGATCGCCTCAACGCTGGAGAGAACGCGTAGCCGGCGATGACGAGGCTTCTAACCTCGACCCATTGTGGGCAGGTGGCTGAACAGGATAGGCGGCTATGTGGCGGAGATTACGCACGCCAGACTAAACCACTTGCACGTTGGTGTATTGCTTAGGTAACTCACACGTCGTAGCGAGAGCGCATGTTACATCTTAGACGCTCCCTTAGCGGTCGCTCGGCACGCCTTTCGCTTGCTGGATCGATCAGTTGCCTACTCCTGTTATCCGGCACTGCCTTGGCGCAGGATTATCGTCCATCGTTTCGGCCAGAGACGTTGAAAGGACCGCCCAGTGGCGCACCGAGCCAAGTACTTGTGCTCGGCACGCCTCACCTATCAGGGCTTCCCAAGGCCTTTGCGCCGGAGATGCTGTCGTCGCTCCTCGACCGGCTCGCGTCGTGGCGTCCGAACGGGATCGCCACTGAGGATCTTTAAGGCCTTCAATGTGACAGCCTGCGCCGCTACCCGGCGCGGTACGCAGATACGGTGAAGACCTATTGCCCCGACCCCGCGCCTGCGGGTCGAGCGACCGGTCTGGATGTGCCCGCCGCCAATGCCGAAGCCGAGCGGCTCCTCGCTGCTTGGCCGGCGTTACCATCGCCAGCGCAACGCCGTGACCTGGCAGCTATCTTTCTGGCGGCGGGAGAGCCCGGCTCCGCACTGGTGCAATGGCTGAGGCTTTCTCCGGCTGAACGACGTGCAGGTGACGGGCTGAACAACGAGCTGGTTGCCGTGCTCGCTAAAGCCAAGGAGCGCCGCAACGAAACGAACCTCGTGGCCGCTGTGCTCGCGGCGAGGCTTGGATTGGACCGGCTGTGGAGCGTGGACGATCATTCGGCAGATACCCCCGACGGTGCCGATCCCGCGGAGCGCAAAACTGCCGGCGACGCGGTCGCGCGCGCATGGGACAATCCAGCAACCCGTGCCCGGCAGGTTGAGAGCGCAATGTTGGAAAAGGAACTAGCGCAGCCCACTGGCATCCTGAAGATGTACCGCGCGTACAACGCGCCGGGTGCCCCTGCTCTGGCCTATCGATCGGACTTTGGTGCAGCTCTCGTCGAGCCTTCGCCGCAAAAGTTTGGACGTCAGTACGTTGGCTATTGGGAGACGCGCAACTTGCGCATGGTGGGGAACATGCGCGACGTTCTCGGCCGTTATCCCGGCATGCGACTGCTGACGATCGTAGGGGCATCACACAAAGGCTATTACGAGGCGTACCTCAACCAAATGCACGATGTTCTATTGGTGGATCCTGACATCGTGCTTCGCTAAAACTGCCGCGAATTGCCGATGGCAAATACGCTTGTCCAACACGATGCTGGTGGCAGAACCCGTCAGTTGCGACGCTTGGTACTCCTGCTCGCTTTCCGTGGCTGCTTCGTTGAGCGACAACTCAAACGATAGTGCTCCCCGGTTCTGACACCTTTACAACCTGCGATGCGCTGGCGTGGAGTGTTGGTGTCACAACCGACTGGTTGTGACACTCGCTTGTGTTTGCGGCTGCGCGACCAAACGACCTGCCGTTAGCACGCCTTCCGGGTCTTTCAGCTCAAGCATGGCTCGGACAGCCACCTGCTTATCGGACTGACGATCATACCAGCGCTGCCAAATTCGCTGACCCATCCAGTAGCCCAGCTCGCTTGGCCAGCCGTCCGGCGCGCTGCTGTAGTTGCCGACCCAACGATAATAGCTGTTTCCGGCAGGCGTGCCCCTTTCGATCCCATCCAATCCTTTGCCACGCGTAGCAGCGAGATCGGCTTCGAATTGTTGCCACAACTCCGGCTCCCGGGGAGCAGCCCACGTGGCGCGCGCTGCGTCCATCTGCCGGCCGGTGACTAGCGCCGCGATGAAGTCGGCCGCACCCTCCCTCAACACGCTATTGAGAAGGACCCCTCCGGGCTTCTCGGCATTGGAAGCAACTTGAAGAGCATGAACTGTCTCGTGAGCGTAAAAGCCACGCAGGATGCCCCGCAATTCATCAGGCGTGTTAGCAATCCGGCATAGCGTCTCAAGACCTAAGACCTGCGCACCCAGTCCAGCCGTGCCGCCCGACGTTCCCGCGCCGACAACAAGATAGATGCGAGGCAGGGCGCGATCGGGAAATAAGCCGCGTAGCCCCAGATAAGTGGCGCGAAGCTCCGCCGTCGTTTCCTTCATCATCGGCAGGCAGGTGCGGATCGCTTTGGCGTAGAGGTCCGGCTTGGCCGCGATCGCGGCAGCAAGGTTCGTGGCGTCACGGATGCGGTTGGGCGTGAAAACGCCGACGCCATAACTACCGCGATCTAGGTAATCTCGTTGGAGCTGCTCGGCGGTAGGCCGACCGCCCGTTCGCTCGAACAATGCGGCGAAGCGATCAGCGTCCCCGGTTTCGATTTGAGCCGTCAGTGGGTCGGCCGGCGGTGGCGGTGTGGCCTGGGCCGCGGTTATCGCGGCGAGTGCTAGTACCATCAGGCTCATCGTTCTTCCTCCCCCTCAGGAAACTGCCGCACTGAAGCCGGTGCAGGCACTAAGCCGGTGCTTGTGTCTTTGGAAGTAGGTTGCGACTCGGTTGCGGACACTGGCTCGAGGGCGGCTTTGCGCCCAACTCGGTCGCCGAAGGCGACTGCGGAGGTTCCCGTAAGCGGACATCCGTTCACGCGAAGATGAATGCCCGCTTTCGACCCAAATCGGACATTCCTCTCTGCGAGCAGTGGCGCATCCGCGGGGATCGCGCGGACTCTCTACCGGGACGCACGGGATTTCACGGAAATCGCTTTGTGCTTTCAGCTCCGGCCCAAGCAAAGGCTTTCCGAAGTTCCGCCTTTCCGTTCTTTGAATAGGGACGACCGTGAGCGAGGATGATGCGCTGCGGTTGCCAGCCAAGCATGCGGCGCACCGCTGAGCACAGCGCATCCTTGTTCGCCAGCGCGGCCAAACGTATTTCGATAGAAGCTGTCCCAACCGGACCGGTCGCGCCGCCAAGCCGGAGCAGAGCGCGAGTGAGCAAACCTTTCACTCTCCCTTCCTCGAAGTTCTGCATGAGGTCCGTCACAATCAGTGTGGAGCTAGATCGATGGAAGAACACCACCTCCTTGAAACGTCCAAGGTCGACCAACTGCTGCTCTATTACAGGCTCCCAAGAAGAGTGCGGTGTTGAGCTGAGCGGCCGCCATGTAGCAGCGTAAGGAAGGCGAGCAGGCAAGTCAGGCGAGGCGTGCACCTCGGCTTGGGGACACGCCCGCGTCCAAGCGGCAACATGGAGATGGTGATAGCTGTTTGGCGCCACAATGATTGCTGCCTCGCCTAGTTTAGCAAGACTGTTCTCAAGCTCCGCCGACCAAGTGACGGGGGAATGGAGCCAGAGCCTTCCGCCCGGTAGCCTGACTATCGTCATCCTAGTTGGGCATGGCAGTGGCATTCCAGCGAGAACATAGCGGACCTCAGGTCCGTCTACTGTCCAGATGTCCTTGGCAAAGGAGACCGGCACCAATTGCGGTTCATAGGGTGTATAGCCGGCTGAGCTCATCGTCCGGCCCAATGGAACAATGGGGCGAGAAATGCCGCTTCAACGAACGATAAGACGAGGAAGTTAGCCATGTCGTCACAGTCTACAGCTGCGACCTAAGTGGCAAGAGAGCCTAGCTGATATGCGATCGATTAGGGGACAACGGCTAACGGCCGCTTACCCCTCCTCTAGCGTCCGCTTTTCACCGAAAGCAGACATTCGTCGTTGATTGCGCAGCGCCGTCAGAGATAGGACATCGGGGCAAGTGAAAGACCTTCTGTTCTCCCTTCTCTTGTCGCTCGTGGCCACTGGGTCTCTGGTCTGGACACTATCGAAGCGGCGAACCATCAGTCGAGGCCTTTGGCGACCTTCAATCAGCAGAGACGATGCACCGAGCACTTATTGGGCTGAGGTCGTCTGGATGGTGCTATTCGCCTTCGTGACCATCGGCATTGTCGGCCACTTCGCTTCGCGCTGAACGAAGGCTCCCAAGCCCTCAATGATCGAAGTCCGCTTCCCACCTATAGCACACCTTCGGCTAACGCTGATTGAACAGGCTCCAGCTCTTCTTAGGCCGCTGCTCAGGTCCCGTCAGTACCAAGCCCTGCGCCTGCTCACGCCACGCATCACGGTCCCGCTGCAAATCCTCAACCCGTTCACGCAACAGCTGAAACTTGAACACATTCACTCGGTCGCCGATGTCCGCTTACGACCCATTGGGGAGACGTGATGCATTGGGTGTTCTATCGTGCGAGTGCCTCCGCGGCTGCCGACGCCAGCGCGATCAAAACAGACACTCCGCCCGCAAGGAGAGCCTTAGTCGTGCTAACCGGCCCTCGCCTCAAGATGAGATGAATGACAATCACGCCCGCGATGCCAAGCGCCACGCCCACGACGCCCGCTACTAGGTTGGAGGCATACCAAGAGTTTACAAAGGCAGCTTGACGCAAGAATCAGACTCTGATTCAAGAAGCAAGAAGCAAGAAGCAAGAAGCAAGAAGCAAGAGAGCCGCCGAGGCGCTAACCCCGACGGCTCCCCCTCACACTAGAAGCCTAGTTCTGGGCCAGACTTCTAACGTTTAATCGTCTCCACCGTCGTCGTCTTAGGACGACGGATCGCGACCTTGACCGGGATGAAACGGCCGTTGCCGGCGTCTCTGCCGATTTTGATCTTCTTGCTCATTGGATTGCTCCCCTGACCAAGGACGGTTGGTCCGTTTGCCCGGAAAGCGCCGCACGCACCTCCCCTTGTCAAAGGCTTGCACAGAATCAGGACGGTAAGACCGAGGCCATGATTCCGGAGTGTTCTCTTCTTGTCGAGTCTAGAACGCGGCTAAGCTGGTGGGCGGCTTGGAGCATCTTGTGGAGCGGCATGCGGGCATGCCTGAGCACAGTGCCAGCCTTGACCGTGAACTGCTTGCGGCACTCGCCAGACCTCTTGAGGCCGTGACCGACAACGCCGTTCACGTTCCTCACGCTCGGCTTGGAAAGGACGCCCGCCAGATCATAGACGCGACCACCAACTACACCACAGTGCAGGCAGCTCACTCCATTGGCCCAGACAACGCTCTCCAGGAAAGCGAAAGCCTTGGCTTCGTCGTGGAAGTGAGTGGAAGAAAGAGCCGACATGGGAAACTGCTCCGTTGATACGAAGTTATGCCGCAAACGATTGGGTAATGAGCTCACCGCCAACGTCCGTTTACCACCGGCTGCGGACAATCAAGCGAACCGTCCAGTTAAGCCCGTTGCAGACTATACGGGCTGGTGCGACGATGCTCCCGATGGATACCGCTCACATCATCGTGAAGCACACGCCGCTCTACGTCTGGATGGTTCTTGCGCTGCTCCTTTACCTTGGCAGTCGTCGGCTGAAGCCTAGGCGCACACATCTTGCCGTCGCGGCGCTCGCGCCAGCGGCTTTCTTTATCTGGAGCGGGGCAACGGCAGCATCGCTTTTTCTCGGCGGTGATAAGGGTGCAGCGCTTATCGCCTGGCCACTGGCTTTTTTGGGTGGCGCACTGAGCGGGCCCATTCGCACTGTTCCCAGGCCGACACATGTGCATGGCTGGACTTTTCAGTACGCAGCGACGCGACTTCCGCTGACGCTGTACGTACTCCTCTGGGCCACCCGGTACGGCCTTGGAATATGGGCCGGGTTTGTGCCTGCACTGGCGAGCACTCTCTCGGTGGCGGGGCTTGTCCTGTCAGCGTTCACAGCTGGAAGGACATTAGCCGACTTCTTGCCGCCGATGCTTGAAGCCCTCCGCGTCCAGAAATCCCGTTCATCCGCGTACTGAGTTGCGCCGGAACGTCCGCGTTTTACCCAAAGCAAAGATTCAACAGCGCTTGCGTTGCAACGAAAGGTTGGACCTTGAGGGATGTTGCAGCTCAGCGCATGTGCTACTGGTGTGGCCGCCAGCGCGCCAGATGGTATGTACCCCCGACCAACTGAGGAAGACGCCATGTACTCCGTCCGCGTTTACGTGCTGGTCGCTGCACTAATGGCGCTGTCCGCCTATCTGATTGGCGAGCTTGTGTCCGGCGCTGGGGTGCCATTCGTAGCCCTGACGAGCACTCAATGGACCGCACATGCAGTGAGCCGCGGCCGTCGTGCAAAGGAGCGCTGCTTCTAATTCTATCGGGGTTGCAGCACAGGACCATGTTGATTTCCAAGTGGCTCGATCGCTGCAGCATGCAGTGGTTGGGTATCCTTTCGAACTCTCCGATTGTCAGTTCAGCGCTCGCCGGTGCGCGAACGTCCGCTTTGCGCCCGCCCCGGTCATAGCAGCTTACCACTGCAGCACCCGAAAGCAGACGTTCGTTCAAGAGGCAGCGAAAGTCCGCTTCGGCGTGGAAAGCGGACATCAACGCCAGGTTTTTTTTAGCTTACAACGGGCCTCCTGTCCGCCAGTATGATCGGCATATCGAGTCTGCTACGTAGAGCTTTAGGGGGAAGTGTTAGTGCAGAATCTGCAGCACAGCTTGAACAGGCGAGCGTTCCTGCAGGTCGCCGGTGCCGGGATGGCTGCGGTGCTTGCGACCCCTTCGTCGGGCGCACGGCCGCCCCTTGCTATTCAGCCAGTAGACGAGGTCACGTTGCAGGTCGTCGTCGATGCGGCGACGTTCGGACCCTTCCTGCCAAATCAGGTTCTGCCCGGTCTTCGCGTGGAGCGCACGAGCGGCGGCGGGGGGCCGCGCATGTCGCGCCAGTCACTGATGGCCGAGTTCGGCCTTTCAATCCTCGCACACTCCAGGCGGGGACAGGAAACGCGACAAGTGATGGTGGACTTTGGCTACAGTCCAGAGGTCCTGTCGAACAACCTCGCACTGCTGGGGATCGACCCAGCTAGGATTGACGCGAGCGTCCTTAGCCACGGCCATCTCGATCACTACGGGGGCTTCGCGGGATTGCTCAAGTCCTCGGGAGTCCAAACTCGCAAGCTGCCCCTCATCGTCGGCGGCGAAGAGACATTCTGCGAGCGCGTTGCAATGATCGGAAACCCGCCACCTCTAATGGGGACGCTCGGCCGCCCGGACCTCGCCCGAGCCGGGCTGGAGGCGCGCATCGCGCCCGAACCGCTGGTGATTGCAGATCACGCCTTCACGACGGGCGTGATCCCCCTCCAGAGCTTTGAGCGGGCGGTAATTCCAACGCAGATGCGCCCCGGTGTAGGCTGCGAGCTATCAGGCATCTCACCGGAGAAGCGTGGCATAGCGCAGCTCGCGGACGACGGAGAGCATGAACTTGCCACCTGCTACTCGGTGAAAAACTTGGGCCTGGTGGTGATTGCATCGTGCAGCCACCGCGGCGTCCTCAACTCTATCAGGCGGGCACAGGCCGTTTCAGGGATCAACAAGGTGCACGCGGTGGTCGGCGGCTTTCACCTCGTAAGGCCCAGGACGGAGGACGAAGCTCGGCGAACTGTCGCTGAGTTCGCCCAGATCAACCCAACTTACATCGTGCCGATGCATTGCACAGGCGAGGTGTTCATAGCCGAGGCACTCAGTCGAATGCCGGGAAAGGTGATTAGGCCCTATGTCGGCAATAAGCTCACTTTCGGCGTAGCTTGAAGGCAATTAAGACGAGCTAAGGCAGACGAGACCATGATTGGTGGAGAACGGAATGGCCGCTTTGGTCGGCCTTAGGTGGATTCCAGCCGTTCGTTCATAATCGTCAAATGACTGCTAAGCGCCCAATTCGGCCATTCATCTGCGGATGGTGCCTCCCAGGAGCACGCCAGTCACCTTCGAGAGCACGGCTAGGCGAGAGGATCTTGAAAAATGTGCTGCGATCGCAACTTCGTAGGTGGTGTGTAGCAGTAGCTTTTGTGAGCCTGCGACTTGCAGTCTTCAGGGAGAATCTAAACACGTCTGACGCGATTCCCTTGGCAAACGAACTTTGCTAAGGCAGCTGCTGGCGACAGGAGGAATGCTCCCGCGCCGCGAGGGGCCAGTGGTACCAAGTTCGACCCAGCTTTCGGCGATGAGGCGCCTTTTCTCGTCGGCCGTGTTTCGCGAATTGGCGAGCAGAGGCCGGTCGCCACTATTCGCCCGTCTTATCGCTCTAACCGACATCGCTGATCGCTGCGCACGTAACGCGACTGTAGGCGAGGCTTTCGACGCAACCTTCGATGCTTTAAAGACCGCAGGCCGGCGCGACGAATATATCTATCGCTCTGCGCTTACTCACAATGTCCTCCTGGGAACACACTCGCTTAACACCGCCTGCATGCTCACCGAATTCCGTGCGGGGGCCTGCAAAGCCGACCTGGCTATCCTGAACGGTACCGCCACCGTTTATGAGATCAAGTCCGAGCGCGACACGCTCGCTCGACTTGCTAACCAAGTCGACAATTACAAACGGGTATTTGCCAAGGTTTATGTGGTCGCAAGTGAAGGTCATGTCGCAGGCGTTCTCGACACCGTTCCCGCCAGTGTTGGCGTGATGATGCTGGGATCGCGTTACCGCATCACGACGGTGCGCGAGGCCGAGGATCGTCCCGACTGTATCTGCCCGGTGACTGTGTTTGAATCGCTTCGCTTGGCAGAGGCGGAGGCGATCCTGAAGCGCCTCAAGATTGCGGTTCCGGATGTTCCGAACACGCAACGCCATGCCGCGATGCGCGCCGTTTTCGCGCAGCTCGACCCGAGCTCCGTTCACAGATCAATGGTGGCCACCTTGAAGCGCACCCGTGACCTCGCGCCGCTCAGCAACCTTGTCGACCACCTTCCGCGCTCGCTCCATGCAGCAGCGCTTTCAATCCAAGTTCGACGCGCTGATCATAGCAGGATCGTCGAGGCGGTCTCCACCCCGCTCTGTTCGGCAATGGTCTGGGGCTGACTGCTAAGTGTATTATCCTTATTTCCGCGGCAAGCAGTTCGAGCTGATCACGATCCGGGAGATGGCGCCGCTAATGGCAGCGTCCGGTTTCGTGCCGATCATTGAGCCGGTTCGCGAGGCGCTCAAGGGGCTTGAGCGGGCGCTTACCGAGATTTGTACGGCCGAGGGTAAGGCGATCGTCATCGTTAACCCGTTCCACGGCGACCACGCTGAGGATGGGGTCAGCATCTCGGCGCTGCTCAAGAAGGGCTTCCTCGATAAAGGCGGCATAACGGCCGGCATCCTTCTCCAGAACGATATGGACATCGGCGACGCGCTGGCGTGCTATGAGAAGCATGAGGCACATAGCCCAACCTTCATCCACGCCGGCTTCACTGAGGCAAAGGCGCTCGCCAACAGGCTCGGGAACAAGCTGGGTGATACGAGGCATGTCTTCTTCGAGAAGCATTGCCACAAGCTCTACCGCAAGCATTTCAAGGGTGCGGCAAAGCGCGTGCTGCTGCGCGACGGATTCGAGCGTCGCCGGAACGCCGACCACCCGGTAGTTGAGCTCTTTTCCGATCTCCATGTTACCTATGACGAAGAGGATATGGATGGGTTCGGCGACTTCCTGATTGTCGGTGACGACTACACGGAGGGCGGCGGCCCGGCCTATGCGATCGCAATCCATCTGACTTTCATCGATCCGGAGGAGGACGAGGTGATGTATGTCTATCACTTCGTCTCCACGACGAAGGACACGCCAACCGACCCGGCCGGAAAGTTCGCGCAAGCGCTAGAAAAGCTGATGAGAAAACTTGATAGTGGGACATCCAACCTGTTTGAAAGCAGCGCGATCAAGGAATTCCGTGACCTTCACAAGAAAGGTCATTTTCCTGGGCTCGGCTATGTGAAGAAGCTGTCGATGAACCATCATGTCGAGACGCTGGCAGACTTTCTAGCCTGACCCAATGGCCAAGTTTTGCTGCCACGCCTGCTTTGGGGACCGCGGTCTTCGACGCGATATCATCCCGACGCTAAGCGCCAACAACGGTGATTGCACCTATTGCAGGACCGCCGCTGTGCCGCTCGTTGCGCCAATTGCACTGCGCGACGTCTTTGAACTCCTTATCAGCGTCTATGAACCAGACCCAGGCGGCCAGACGCTGGTTGATTGGCTAAAGGCCGATTGGGACCTCTTCAGCCATCCGGCGATGGACGTCGCCCATGCCAAGGAGCTGCTTGGCGACATCCTTGACGATGGCGATATTGTCCGGAAGACCTTTTCACCCTCGGCTGCCTATCACAGCGAGGCGCTTGCGCGCTGGGAGACACTGCGCGACGAGTTGATGTGGAAGAACCGCTACTTCCTGGACGAAGTGCTCGACACCGACCGCCTCCGCGAACTACTCGGCCATCTTCCGGCCGACGACATGCCGGAGACTTGGTATCGCGCCCGCATCCTTGATCGCGACTACCCTTTCTCAATCGGCGAAATGGGAGCGCCTCCCGCCCGCAAGGCGACTCACGGCCGGGCAAATCCGGCAGGTATTCCCTACCTTTACCTCGGTTCACTACCGACCACCGCCGCGGCCGAGGTCCGGCCGCATACTGGCGAAGTCGCGTGCGTCGCCGATTTCACCGTTCCGCCGCCGCTCAACGCGGTCGACTTAAGAAATCCGCGCGGGCTGGTTTCCCCGTTCCTACTCGCCGACGCCGGCGCGATCGGACAGCTGCGCGCCGACATTGCCTTCCTGGAGCGGCTCGGTGACGAGCTTACCCGGCCGGTCCTGCCGAGTGGGGCGGCGATCGACTACGTGCCGAGCCAGTATCTGTGCGAGTTTATTAAGAAGGTCGGCTATGATGGCGTTGTCTATCGCAGTTCGGTCAGCGAGGGGATTAATCTCGCCTTGTTCGACACCGTCAAGGCAACCCCTGGTGCGGTTTCGCTCTACAATATCACCAAGGTGAGCGTGGAAGTCGGCGCCGTCTGATTGGCTCACGAAGCCAAAGTCCGCCCAAATCTAAAGCCCCTAGTGCCCTCAGGCAGCAAATGGCCACTGACAGCCTGCTGTTCGACGCTCTCATTTTCGACCAGCACCGCTGCAGGGTAAGAAGTTCCAGGTTGTTCTGGTGCTGCTGCTGTTCTTGGAGAGATGAATACCTCCGAGGTCGGGGCGTCGCGATGGCGAATACGACATAGACCGGGGCGAATCAGACACCGAGAGAGAATGAACTGGGCCGACGGGGCGCGTGTTCTCGAGACAGGTTAGATCATTGTTCGCTTTGATGAGAGCGCAGCTTCAAGGGGAGCTGTCTGCTTGGGGTCGCAGTGGACCCCACTCCTCTGCTAGGGTTGGCGAGCTCGAATGGACGTGACGGCGGTCTGGCTCAAGGCGGGCGCGGCAGGTATGGCAAGTCATGAAGACGGAGCCGAAGTCCAGTTTCGCGCGGATCCAACCGCCGGCGCCCAAGGTCCATGCGCGGCCGCTGCCGGCTTGGCGGATAATCGCGGCAACTCTGACAAATCCGCTGACGCTTTATTCTCAGGATAGCTTCGCGCTGCCGGTAGGGCGGATACGGATACTGGGGCGGACCAGCATCGCCGTGAACCATCCCGACGGCGTGAAGCACGTGCTCACCACCCACGCCACCAAATACGGCCGCCCCGCCGCGGCGATCCGGCCCGTGCGCTGGATGATGGGCAATGGACTACTGCTGGCCGAAGGTGAGGAGTGGCGCACGCAGCGCCGGATGCTGGCGCCTCTGTTCAGCCCTAGCCACATTGGAGCGCTGCTGCATCACTTCGTCGCTGCGGGAAAGGCGCTGCGCGATGGCCTGGTGGGCCGGAGCGAGGCCAAGCTGTCGCAGGCGTTTAAGGAAGGGACACTGGACGCGGTACTGCGCGCGCTCTTCTCGACGCCAGCTGCGACGCACGGGCGGGAGCTTGCGAGCCTGACACACGATTATCTGAACGGGCCGGGGCGGCCGAACTTCTGGGACATGATCGCGCGCCACGAGGATGATTACCCCGGGCTCGCCAGTCCCCGGCGACGTTTCCGCGACAAGTGGCACTTGGCGGTCGACGCCTTTGTGCAAGTGCGGCGTGAGGAAGGGCATGAGGGGGGCTCGCGCGACCTGCTCGACATCCTGCTCGCAGCACGCGACCCGGAAACAGGAGGCGCTTTGTCTCCTGAAGAGCTGCGCGACCAGTCCGCAACAATGATCTTCGCCGGCTTCGAGACGACTGCGAGGCTGCTGTTTTGGGGATCATATCTGCTGGCACTCGATCAGCGGGAGCAGGAGCAGGTACGTGCCGAAGTGACGGCCTTTCCGCCCGAGCGCGTCTCTAGCTTGCAGGACTTGCAGAACTGGCCGCGGCTCAGATGCGTGCTGCTCGAGGCGCTACGACTTTATCCGCCCGTGCCCCAGCTAATCCGCCAGGCGCTTGCCCCCGACGAGGTGCTGGGGGAGCGGGTGGCGGTGGGTGACCTCATCTGGATCTCGCCTTGGACGTTGCAGAGGCACCGCGACCATTGGTCTGCTCCCTCCACCTTCGTGCCCGAACGGTTCGAGGGGCAATCGCAGCCCTGGGCCAACGGCGCGTTCATTCCATTCGGGGGAGGGCCGCGCATCTGCATCGGGGCGAGTTTCGCGCTCGCGGAAGCTCAGGTTTTACTGGCAAGCCTCATGCATTCGCGTTGCATAGGCCTGATCGATAATCGGCCGGTGATGCCGATCGGACGGATCACGAACGTGCCGAGCTATGAGCCGCGGTTTTGGCTTCGATGAGCAATGTCTAAGAGAGTTTAAACGCGGACAGTCGGTGGGAGCGGGAGCTCAGTGTCGGCCATCATTGCGCTCACCGAAAAGCAGACCGTCCGGCACTTGCAGTCCTCGGCTTCACATGAACGAACGGCTGATCACGGGAATCTGCGAGATGCCCCTGAGTGTCTGCTTGTGGGTCTAAGCGGTCGCCGGAACGCGATGGTCCTTGTCGCTTGTGTATCCGGCCAGCACGCCCACCAAGGCATACGGCGGCGCTGCCTGAGCATTTCAGAAGCCGCTGATCAGTGCCGAGCGCTGTTGTTAGTGCCTTGATGACCTTAAGTTTGTGGCGCCCGAGAGGATGTTTTAAGCCTTATTTGGCTTCCATGCTTCAGCCTTTGCGAACCACGTGATGCAAACACGCCATCGCGTAGGAATAAGATGTCGTACCGGCCTCCGCTTATAGGGCACACCATCTGCCAACGGCCCCGCACCTCGGAGGATTTTACAAGCTCAATGAGTTGCGCGGGCAGCGGCGCATGTCCCTCAGTAGAGAGCTCGACTACTAGAAACGGCCGGTCGAGTTCACGTCTATCTACTATTAGCATCACCGAAGCATCGGCAGCGACTAGGGCAGGACAAATCAGCTTGTGAGCGGACAGAGGCTGATGCTTGCTGTCGTACCAGCCCAAAATATGCCGAAGATCTATCTGAGCATGGTTCTCCAGAACGCCCCAAGGACGGTTCGCCGGAGGAGGCCCAACCGGCACGAGCAGCATGGAGGCCTTGTGCTCCTGGGTAGTCCGTCGCTCATGGGCTTTAATCGCGAGCCTTGTGGGGCCCGGCACATACCCGCGGATATCGGAAGTTAGCAGGTTCTCCGGAAGCCGGCTCGCAGCCTTGCTCTTGGATTCACTCGCCTCGCGCGCTGCTTCTGCGGCTAAGAACTCGGCCGCCGGCGGATAGTGAGAAGCAGCGGCACTCCACTTCAGTTTGTAGATCAGGTTGCGACGGTTTGCTCCTCGCGCTCTTCCTTTGCCATCTGTGCCCTGGAGCCTACACAGGATGCGTTCGAACCTCTCGTCAGCAACGCCGGCACGCCTGCCATAAAGGAGCAAGTAGGCCGCCTCCGATATGAGTTCACCTTGGTGATAGCGGAGGGCAAGGCATCTCTTTTGCGTCTTCGGGCAAACGAAGTAGGATCGGGCGCCGAAGGTCAGAGGGACAGAGGTCACTTGAACTATGCGTGCATTACCTTCACGCTCGTCGACGGGAAAGTAGAACGCAAGGAAAAGATCGTTGTCCGCGACTAGGCTTGCAACTCGAAATTCTAATCCACCAAGGCATAGTTTTAGCGGGTTGGTCGCGGCTTTAAGGAGCCCGTGCGGAGCCAAGTCCGCCACGCGTATTCGCATTTCTGGATCACGCTCTCGCCCCGAAGGCCGCGTCAAGTTGACGCATCTGTCGAGGCTGTCTGACATTAAGAGCGTCCTTATCGCAGAACCGGAAAAGCCAGCATTGCCAGTGATTGCTCTTGTAACCCTATTAATCAACGGACATGACGGAAAGCCGCTATTCCCGCATTTCACAAAACGACTGAGAATCGCGCAAAGCGCGCAAAATCCAGGCTCCAGCGGCCAAGTTGGAAGTAAAATGCGCCGAGAAGTAGCACTCGATTGCAGGTTCCAAGACCAAGGAGTTAGGTCCGGCGTGAAAGCCAGCCCACTGGGCCGATCGGCCGCATCGTCTCCGAGTCCCCTATTCGCCTATCGGAGACTACGGCTCAGGCCTGCCAAAACAGCTCCAACCCAACTACTCCCGAAGCGGGTCGGAGCGCGGCTGACTAGGCAGGAAAGCCAGTTTTCCGGGGAGAGGTTGTTACCCGTCTCTTCGAATCTAAAAGAATGGTGCGCCTTGCAGTTTGACGCGAACTGGTCTCCCGCCGATGTTCCCATCTAATCCCATTTCCAGCCGGCATCAGCGGTCCCTATTCGAGCCAGAGGACGACCATCGGTGGCGCATTTGAGCCATTATTGCTGTTGCGAAGGTCATTTACGGCCGCTTAGTCACCGGCAAAGCGGCCTAAACGCCGCGTAAAATCATGTAAAATAGCGCAAACAGCGTCCAAGTTGGCGCATAAGGTCTGTAGAAGCGCGTGAGCACGTCTCTCCGCCAGCGAGTAGTTAGCGTCGTGCCTCGCTCCCATTTAGGCCGCTGCCGTAAATCGTAAGGCCGTTCGATCATGAACCTTATTGAGCGATAAACAGTCAAATTGACGCTTGATTGCAGGAAGTGTCTTGAGCTACATACCTCATTACCGCCTCGAGAGAGGACCACCCTCGGCTTACACAACCTTTGCCGAAGGGGTTCCCATGTCAAAAAAAGTTGGATCGGAAGACGGCCGGAAGAACAATCGGCCGCCCGAGCACTCGAAGATCAAGCCCGAGGAAATTCGTAATCCTCATGGCCGAAGGGGTAAGCCGCCGCCCGCGCTCGAGTTGGTTCCAGTCATACAAACTCTCTCCGATCGCTTTTTGCTAGCAGAGTCAAAGCGCATTGTTAGTCATGACGAAAAAGGTCCGGTCACCGCTCATCAGAGATTGATGCAAGAGTGGCACCATGATGCGCTCTTCAGCAATGATCCAAAGGTGCGCGAGAGTCTGCTTAGGCACATCGCTGCCGCTGAGGCTCGGCACCGCGACGCTGAGCAGAAAGAATTGCGCTGGTTTCTGGAAGCGAAAGCGCACTGGGAAAAGGAATTTGCGGATGCGTATCGGCGCCGCCGGCCGCCGCCCGACGTGCCTCATCCCGCTCACATTAACCTCGCGGGCGAAGATCTCGCCATAACGGGCCCCCTTGAGCCGGCTGCGCGCGAATGGTGGGAAGAACAAAAGTCTTACATCAAGATCTGCTCGTGGTTGCATGCTCGAGCCAGGCAGAAGTTCCAGGCGGATCGGTCTGAGCCCAACCGCTTGGAGCTGAACAGGCTTATGGTTCATCGCCGGCGGCTGATGCGGCCCGTACCAAAGGGCTGGAACTGGCAAGAGGAAATCTACTGCCGTTACAGCCGGAGCGACTTCGTCCGTGACACCATCGCTAGTTTGAATGCACTCCGATGAGGTCTCATCCTGAACTCTCGATCGAGTATCTGCCGGTTGATAAGCTGCTTGCTGCGCCCCGCAATTCGCGGACGCATTCGAAGAAGCAGCTCAATCTCATCTGCGAAAGCATCAAGCAGTTCGGGATGGTCACACCCATTGGAGTGGGCGTCGACAACCAGATCATCTACGGACACGCCCGTACTGAGGCAGCTCGGCTTGCTGGTCTTAGCGAAGTGCCTGTCGTGCGCCTCGGCCATCTTTCGTCGGACGAGCGTAGGGCTTACCTCCTCGCTGACAATCGGCTTGGACTTGAAGCAGGCTGGAACCGTGAACTTCTAGCCCTGGAGCTGCAGGAACTTCAAGCGCTCGAATTCGATCTTCCCGCTCTCGGCTTCAATCTGCCCGAGATCGATCAACTTTATGAGGATCTTGCTGACGCGCAGGTCGAAGGGCGTGACGCCCAAGCTGATTTGCTTCCGCCCACAAATAAGCACACGGTGACTAAGCGCGGCGACGTGTGGATCCTTGGAAACCACCGTGTCATTTGCGGAGACGCACGGAGCGCCGATGACTACGACACTCTGCTGGGCGGAGATGTCGTAGGAGTCATCTTCAGCGACCCCCCTTATAACGTAAAGATCGAGGGTAATGTCTCGGGGCTCGGCGAAGTCGTGCACTCTGACTTTGCCATGGCGTCGGGTGAGATGAGCTCGGTTGAGTTCACGGCATTTCTTCGAGCTTCTTACGAACCTGCGGCTGCTCGGTGCCGTGACGGGGCGATCGCCTTCGTGTGCATGGATTGGAGGCACTTTGTGGAGCTGCAGCAAGCAGGACTTGCCGTATTCTCCGAGCTGAAAAATGTTTGCGTTTGGAATAAGAAGAACGCCGGGATGGGCACCTTTTACCGCAGCAAATATGAGTTAGTGTTCGTGTTCAAGAAAGGCACTGCTCCGCATATCAACACCTTCGGCCTTGGTGAAGGTGGACGACACCGTTCCAACGTATGGGATTACGCCGGACCGTCGGCACTGTCCAAAGCAGGACTGCAAGACCTAGCTGTCCATCCTACAGTAAAGCCAGTTACTCTTATCGTCGACGCGCTCAAAGATTGTTCGGCTCGAGGAGACATCGTGCTTGATAATTTCGGAGGGTCTGGATCAACGTTGATTGCAGCGGAGAAGTGCGGGAGGCGAGCCCGATTGATCGAATATGAGGAGGCTTATTGCGACACCATCGTCCGACGATGGCAGGCCTATACTGGACGCGCGGCCAAGCTCGCGCAAAACCTTCTCAGCTTTGAAGAGCTTGAGATTAGCCGAGCATCAACGGCATAAAGCCCTGACCTTGAAGTTCGCCTCCCGCTCCTGAGCGCAACTGGCAGCTTCTCATTCATTCCGAACTAAATGCTAGTTCTCGTCGGGCCAACAACCGCTTTCCACCTGTACCTGATCTCTCGTCGCGATCTGGTGCGAGTGTCGACCTTCAACCCATTGCGGACATTGAATTGCACTGCCACACTGGCCCGGTAACGGCTTCAATGACCTTTCGTGATTACACTGAGCGGGGCCGGCTGCTGACGCCGAAGTGAGTCATTTCCTAAGATCGCGTGGCTCCTCTATCGCTGCGGGGCGACAGCATGCTGCAGCTCATATAACTACCGCGGAAAGCCAAACTTCTCAGCCAACTCCTGGCGGGTGAAACTACGCTTCTCGTTGGTCGGCACGTCCAGTTTCAGGTTTCCGGCTGTCTGGAGCTGATACAAGCCTGGGCTTACCTCTTTGTACCATGGACCGTCGACAGGCCCTTGGGTCAGTTCGAGGTGCTTAAGGTAGTCCTCAAGGGAGCGGAAGCGCTTGTTGATCGGGATACCAGTGTCAGTCACAATGCTTCCTGTTCGGCCTGATGCCTGCTCGAGCCCGGTGCTAATAGGCTCCGGATTTCGCGTTGAAGCGCTGCAGGCGGGCGTCAGCAAAACTCCGGCAAGTGCCACCGCTGAAAGATGATGTGGTTGAAACAACACAGAATTCTCTCCGCTGAAGCAGCTTGGTGAATTATTAGTAAAAGAGTTTGCAACCTTTTGTAAACCATGTTCTCTCCGGCCACCTGCCGCAGTGGGGCGGCCCGATTCTTCATCGAAAGCGAGCTATTATGCAGACGAGAAACTGGGAAGACTTCATCGAGTTCGACGTAGACGGCCGCGCCATCAATCGAGAGGGCAAGCTCAATGTGGAGGCCGTCAATCAAGCATCAGTCTCACTGACTCTCAGCGAGATCTCTGCTACTCCGACGAAGATCCCAGGCAATCTCGATGGAACGGAAGATGGCGACCTTATCGCCGTGGAGCTTGTTGCCGGCCAGACTTACAGCTTCGACTTTCGAGGCGTCGCCGGCGGGTTGAGCGATCCTTACCTATTCCTATTGCGGTCTGACTTGAGCACAATCGCCGGAGACGACGACGGTGGTGCCGGAACTAGCTCACAGATCACTTATCGGCCCACGGTTAGCGGCACTTACTATCTTTATGCGACATCGTATGAAGCAGCCGCAGGCGGCACTCCTTCGGCCGACTTCGGCGATTACACGATCAACATGTGGTCACCTGAGGCCGATGTACCCGGTTCAACTGACGTTGTAGCATCGCTAGCGACAGCCGTGACCATTGGTACCGGAACGACATTCGGAAACTTGGATGTCGTGCGCGATAATGACTATTACGCGGTCGAAGTCAAAGCGGGCATGGTTTACTCGTTCGGCTATTCAGGCGGCGTGTCGGGCGCAGCAGATCGCAACGGCGAGTTCGGCGAGAACCTTGCGACGCTTTCGGTGTACAATGCGGCAGGTACGCAACTCAGCACAAACTTCAATTATGAGAGCGGTACGAGCTATTACGCGGCAAACGACGCAACGATCTACCTTCGCGTTGCGGGCTCCACCGAGCCCGCGCTTGGTGGCACAGGTGGCTACACGCTGGACGTAACTGCCATAGACCCGTCGACCCGTGATCCGCTTGAATCGCTCAATTGGGATCGCGCTGACAACATCGATACCGTTCTCGTCGGTGGCGTTGCGACAGCCTACGTCTACTTCGCTCCTGCTGGGGAGAACTTCGGTGAGAAGGCCGACAATGGCACCTCGCCAATGGTCACTTACGGTTGGACGGACGCTCAAAAGGCTGCGGTGATGAGCGCGCTCGGGGAGTACACTCCGATTACCGGCATCAACTACGTGGTCACGACAGATGTGAACCAGGCTGAGTTCCGCATGCTGACGACCAACTCGACGCTCTACGGCGCCCGGTTCTACCCGCAAGATCCTAGCTATGGCACGCAGCAGGGCATCGGCACCTTCAACCTGGCCAGCGGCGGGTTTGGGTCAGACCCAAACAGCCTCCTTCCAGGCGGTTACTCATATGCAGTTATTCTGCACGAGTTTGGTCACGCCCACGGCATCGCGCACCCGCACGACACTGGAGGCGGATCGGAAGTCATGCTGGGCGTCACTGGGGCTACCGGGTCGCTTGGCGTGTATGACCTCAACCAGGGTGTTTACACCGTCATGTCTTACAATGACGGCTGGGTCACAGACCCCGACGGCGTTCGGGCTTACTCGGCGGCAAATCGTTCAGCAGGCTGGTCCGAAACGCTTGGTGCCTTTGACATCGCCGTGCTTCAGGCCCGCTATGGTGTCCACGCAAGCGCTGTTGGCGACAACGTCTACAACATCGCCGACGTGCAGGCGGACTCCCAGTATCGAACAATCTGGGACACCGGCGGTAATGACACGATCGCTTACACCGGCACTCGCGATGCGCAGATTGATCTGCTCGCGGCGACGCTCGACTATACGCCGACAGGTGGCGGCGTTGTGTCCTTCGCGCACGGCGTATGGGGCGGTTTCACCATCGCGAACGGCGTTGTCGTGGAGAATGCGACTGGCGGCAGCGGTAATGACGTCCTGCTGGGTAACGCTGCCAACAACGTGATCACAGGTAATGCCGGCAATGACACCCTTGTGGGTCGCGCCGGCAACGACACGCTCAACGGCGGTGCCGGCAACGATGGCCTCAATGGCGGCGATGGCGTCGACACGGCAACATATGCCGGCGCCACTGCCGGGGTCACTGTGAACCTTTCGCTGTCAGGTGCTCAGGTTACCGGCGGTGCCGGTACGGACACACTTACCTCAATCGAGAACCTGATCGGATCCGGCTTTAACGACCGGCTTATTGGCAATGGCGGCGCAAACACCATCAAGGGCGGGAACGGCCTTGACGTGGTCACGCTTGGTGGCGGCAATGACACCTTTGTGGCCGAAGTTGGCGCAGCTAAGGTCGCTTTGAAAACCGGCTTAATGTCAGTCGACATAATCACCGACTTCGATGCGTTTGGTGATGACTTTATCGACCTGTCTGGTTTGGGTGTGGGATTCAACTTCCGTGGCACGGATGCGAACAAGAACGCGGGTGACCTGTCCTATAAGACATACGATAGCATCAATGGTGCCGAAAAAGCGCTGGGCTTCGACATCGACGGAAATCCGGGTGCAGGCGGCGTCGGTGGTCCGGTGACCGTGGTCTACGGCAACACCGATGGCGGTTCGGTCGACTTCGCGATCGTACTTCTGAACACAAGAAGCGTCGATGCGAATGACTTTCTGTTCAGCAGCACCGCGTCTGTCCAAGAAGCCCATTACTCGAGCTTCGGCCTTCACAACTCGATCGATATCTTGAGCTAGGTTCTCCGATCTTAGAAGCCCTTGTCGACCGAGCGTCGACAAGGGCTTCTCCGTTCAGGAGGATCAGTTGCCAAGGTTTGGGTCGAGGGTCCGAATTCCTCCGTCCGCTAGAAATCCCCTACGGAGACAGTGCTTAGGCTCGGCTAGACGGTCGAGACATTGTTCTCGGGGTAACAGCCGGCTTATTCTTGCGGTGCAGGCCAAGCCTAAGCAGTTATTGTCTCGGTAGTGCGCGCCCATTTCAGCCCATCCAGACAGCCGCCGCGTCTGGTTCGACAAACGCACCTTCGAAGCACCGGATCGCTTAACTACCACTTCGGCGCTGCCGATGCCGGTCTGCCCTGACGAGTGCGTGTCCGAGGACGTCCAATTACTGCTGTTCCGGTAGAGCTACTCGACCTTGAACGACATCGTGCCTTCTCAAGTATCGTTGGCTTTCAGCGCTCTGTATACGCTCATACGGCTGATCCCGAGCGCCTTGGCGATGTCGGAAGGGCGCTGGCCCTTAGTGTGCATCTTACGAACTCGGTCTACTGGCACCGTCGGCTTGCGCCCTTTGTAAACCCCTCTCGACTTCGCAGCGGCGATGCCCGCCACTTGTCGGCTGCGGATGAACTCGCTCTCCATCTCAGCCCCCATGGCCAAAACGGTCACAAGTATCGATTCGGTAGCGTCCTTTGTGCTGAAGCTTGGCTCTAGAACTCTCAACGCTGCTCCTTTTGTCTGTAGCTCATGCACGAGGTTCAACACATCGCGAGTAGATCGACCTAGCCATGCGAGCCTAACGCAGACCACTTCGTCTCCCGGCTGGATGAAGTCTATGATGGTGGCGAGTTCATCCCGACCGTCGCGGCTCTTGCCACTGACCTTCTCGGCGTAAACGATGTCACAACCAGCCTCACGAAGGCGCTGCACCTGATGTTCTAAATTTTGATCCGCCGTCGAGCAACGAGCATATCCGATCCGAGCCATATGTCTCACAAGTTGCCACAGGAACTACTCAGTAGCTTTTGAGGTAACAAAATTCACTAAGCAATCTATTGTGACGCTAAGGTCTTCCAGCTTTACAAGAAGACGGGAAATTTAGAGCATGCCAGCTCCTGGCCGGCCACACCAAACTAGAGAGCACCGTGCGCTACTCTGCGTCGAGGTAGATGACGCTTTACACTCCGGAGGGTTTGGAGCTTTAGCCGGATGTCCGCGATGGGTGGAAAGCCGGCATTGAGCCTGCATGACTTAGATTTGGATCGCTGACGCTACCGGCTGAACAGCTCGCCGTAGAGGCGGCGCTTAGGCGAGCAGCCAAGCAAGCAGTTCGTCCATCTGAACCGCGGTTTCGGCGAAAGCGTGGCCGGCGCCTTGGTATACGCGAGTTTCAAGGTTGCGGCCGCTGCGCCATCCTAGCTTGGCGAGTCGCCGTGCGATGGCTGCCTGGTGCGGCGCCATGCCGGCGTCCATCATCTTGGTCCCGTGGTCGAGCCACAAACGCCGCTCGGCGGGAGCGCCGAGCTGCGCGAAATAGTCGGCCCAAAGCGCCGGCAGATTCGGGTGGTCGATCATCCGCTTATCGTAAATGGGCCAATTCGGTGACATGCAGGCACCCCGGCCGAAAACATGCTGACCCTCTACGAAAATGGCGCCTGCCATTACTCCGGCCATGCTTGCGCCGAAGATCGCGGTGCGGCGGCGATCGGGCGATGTCTGATAGCGAGAATCAACGAACGGCTTCAGCCGCATAGTTAGGTAATGAAGGAACTCTGCAGAGACGAGCTGGCCACCACTCCGCGCAGTCTCGCGGTCGATAGCTTTCCGCAAGTCACCGCTGGCCCGATCGTAAATCGTCTGTGGCATGTACTGACGGAAGCGCTGGTCTTTGAGGTTGTCGATGGCGACGATGAGCGTCGGCCGAATAGTCTTGGTCGCAGCCAGTCGCGCTACACGGCGATCAGCCGCGAAGTTCACGCTTTCGCTGTCGCTTGCGAAAGCGAACTGGCCATCAAGCAGGTAAAGCGTCGCGTAAGAGCGACTGATGCGTCCGTAGTCGGGCGGGAGCCAGATGCGCACACGAGGCTCATGCTTGTTGGCAGGATCGAGTTTGCCTAGCGTTACTATGCGGCCTTGCTTCTCATTACTGGCGGCTAGCGTAGGAGCTGCGCACGCAGCCGAGGCAAGTGCCACAAAAGTCCTACGAGTGATCAACTCTGTGGCTCTCCAGGAAGTCATGACGCTGTGTTAACGCGCTAGGGGCTTGCTGAACAAGGGGACGCAACTGGTTCCAAGGTCGACTCCGGGTCGAATGCAGACATTCCCCGTACCTGCACAGATGTCGCTTCGGCCCATCCCCGAACTGATAGCGGAAGGGCCGCATTCGGCCAGTTGTCTTCGTCCGCTGTGAGACAACAATCGCTCGGGAATGCGGTAAGCTGACCTCAACGATCGCTTATGAGTTTTGCCAGATCCAGCAGGCGCTTGAACAAACCTTCGCTGACTGTGTCTTCTGCAGGGCTGGGCGGCCACAAGAGGCCAATTGCGTGTCCCATGCGCCCGGCGCGGAGGCTTAGCTTCGTGGCTCGCCTTAGCAGAATGAACCTGCAAAAGCTCAGCTCAGCACTCGACCTGGCGCCAAACCTTAGCATTGCTGTTCATCAAGACGGCGGCAGCGCAAATGCGGTAGCGGCCCTGCCCTGCCTCCGCGGGGCATTGCGCAGTGGAAGCGCAAATTCAGCGCTCATCCGAAGGAGCACTACAACAATGAAAGGCTTGAGTAAGGAGCCGGTCCGCGAAGACGGGAGCGCGCTAGGAGGTCAGATCGGTGCTCCAGCTAAGCTAGGCCGGCGCACCAAGCAGGCACTCATCCCGGAGCTGGTCAGTGAGGTGGAAAGGGCGACGCTTAAGGAGCTCACCTCTGCCACAGTTTGGCTGCCGCACACCGCGCGAGCTGCAATAACCGGGGTTCGCAAGCGCGGTTATGACGTGCAATGCAAGCGAGTTGATGGGGTAAGCCGCTACTGGACTACTTCGGGCAACAGCGGATGAGTAGTCTCGAGCAGCAGGTGGAAGTCTTGCGCAGCCTCCCTAAAGTTCAGCTTCGGAACGAGTGGCAGCGTGTCTGGAAGAAGCCTGCGCCGCCGCTAGGCCATGATCTGCTTCGGGAGGGGATCACATGTCAACGCCTTGATGGCCAGCGCAAGGCGTGCGCTGCTGCTGAGCCAGCGGCACGAGGGCTGGGTGCTCGTGCCCGGCATGTACGACGATGAAGGGTTCTCGGACGGCAGCACCGAGCGGCCACGCCTGCGTGCCATCCTTGAGGAGGGGAAAGCCAACCGCATCGACGTCCTCGGGCTTGCTGCTTGGCATTCCCCTAGGACGTCTCATGCGCAAGGTGGCTGGCACGAAACCCCCTTCTCGAACTTGACTAGGTTGCGAGCAAGCGGACGGCAGGTCCGTAAAGCTGCAGCCAACCCTCCCGATGGAGATTCGGCGTTCCATGAGAACCCAAGTGCATAAGCGCAATTACCTGTCTGCTGTCCTAACAGCCTGATCTTCTTAACAAATGTGAACGCCCGAAGGCTTATGATGGACCTCTTGAATCAGCGGCTGTGTCGCAGAGACAACAGGTTCGAAAAAGCAACCGGTCGGCAGCGGTTTGAGGCTTTACAACAGTCCGGCTCTGGGTCGACGGCGAGAGCTTATCCGCAGAAAGGACGTCACAATGCGCGTGAACTTCGCTCCCCTGCTGTCGGCATCGAGCCTTGCCTTGGGTATCACTTTGGCGTCTCCGGCCGCGGCACAGGAGACGACGACGATCGGGACCACTGAGCCAACGACTCGGCCCGAACAGGCTGTACCCGTCCAGGACGTCGATGATCGGGCGGTCACTCCGGCGGGAGAAGCTGGTTCGCCCGCCGCCGATGCCGGGGGGACGGATACGGTCGTCGTCACCGGATCGCGTATTCCGCGCGCGGGCTTCGACACGATACAGCCTGCAGTCGTCCTTGGCTCCGATCAGATCGAGGATCGCGGCTACACCAACCTTGGCACCGCGTTGAGCGAGCTTCCGGCATTCGGCGTTCCTGGTAACAGCCCGGTGGGCGCGCAATCGAGCTTTGGCGCGGCGCAAACCTTTGTCGACTTCTTCTCGCTCGGCTCGCAGCGCACTTTGACGTTGGTCAACGGACGTCGTTTCGTGTCGGCCAACAGCTCGTCCATCTTCGGTCCAGTGTCGCCGGGCTCGCAGGTGGACTTCAACACCATTCCTGTCGGACTTGTCGACCGGGTTGAAACCGTAGCGATCGGCGGCGCTCCCATCTACGGATCCGATGCTATTGCCGGCACGATCAACGTGGTTCTGAAGCGCAACTTCACGGGCGTTCAGGTGGATGCTCAGAGCGGCATTTCGGAAAGGGGAGACGCGCCGGAATACCGCTTGGGCGCCATCGTCGGACAGAACTTCGCCGGCGACCGCGGCAACATCGTCGTCGCCGGCGAGTGGAACAAGAGCACTGGCCTTGCTACCTCCGATCGTCTCCTTACGTCGGCGAATGGGCCGTTCTTCACCACCCCCGTCGATGAGGACTCCCCGTTCGGACAGACCCTCTTCTACAACCAGCGCTACAACATCTTCACCAATACCGGCATCCCACTAGCCTCCGACACAATCCCAGAGTTCGGCGGCATCTTCGATCCGGCCGGCAATGCGCTGACATTCAACAATGCGGGGCAATTGGTGCCGCTTGACTTTGGGCAGCGCACGGGCAGCCTGATTGAAAGCGTCGGTGGCAACGGCTTCGCGCTCGGTGATTACGGCAACCTGCTATCGAACTCCGAGCGGTATCTCGCGACGGCCCTGGCCACCTTCCAGATCACAGATAACATTCGGTTGTTCGGCGAAGGCTGGTACGCCAATAGCAAGGGCACCAATCTGCGTGATCAGCCGGTCTACAACACCGCGCTGTTTGGCAATGCCGGGGATCCCGACGGAAATATCGTATTGGACATCAACAATCCGTATCTTTCGGCAGCCGACCGCGCGACGATCGCGTCGAACCTCGACTTCGATGGCGACGGCACTCCCGACACCAACGAATTCCTGCTCACCCGGGCGAATACGGACCTTGCATCGGGCCGGGCCACCTCCAAGGTGGAACTCTTCCGCTTCGTCGGCGGAGTAGAGGGCGACTTCAACGTCGGCCAGCGCCGCTTCAACTGGGAAGCGTCGGTTAACTACGGTCGTGCCACTACCAAGAGCACGTCACGGGAACTTGTCCAACAGAACTTCGAGAATGCGATCGATGCCGTCGCTGGACCCGGCGGTAGCATAATCTGTCGTCCAGGCTACACCAATGCAGCGATTCCCACGCTGAACAGCACCTGCGCACCGTTGAACTTGTTCGGCCTCAACAACTTCAGCCAGGAAGCGTTGGACTACGTCACGACCATCGCGAAGCCGAAACAGCTGAACGAGCAATTGGTGTTCAATGCCAACGTCGCGGGCTCACTGTTCAAGCTGCCCGCCGGAGACCTAGGGTTTTCGTTGGGCTACGAACACCGGCGTGAGAGCACGCGCTTCAATCCAGGCGCCTTCTACTTCGGCCAGGACAATGGTGACGGGACCCGCACACAGTACGGCCGGAGCATTCCTATTGATACAGTAAGCGGCAGCTTCCACACCAACGAGGTATTCGGCGAGCTGCGTATCCCGCTCATCTCCCCGGCGATGAATACCTTCATTCACGAACTCGAGTTTGAAGGCGCAGCCCGCTACGTCAAGAACTCGATCGCGGGCAACGATCTCACCTGGACAGCGGGTGGCCGCTTTGCGCCAATCCGCGACATCACGTTCCGTGGCAACTACACGCGGTCCATCCGCGCTCCGGCGATCACCGAGATATTCAATCCGACTTCCCAAGCGTTCGAGTCTGGTAACGACCCGTGCGATGACCGGTTCATCACGGCCGGTCCGAACCCTAGTGTCCGGGCTGCCAACTGCGCAGCGGCCGGCATCGCCCAGCCGTTCACGTCCAACTACTCCGACTTTACCGTCCCCATCGTGGTCTCCGGAAATCCCAATCTTGAGAACGAAAAGGCAAACAGCTGGACTGTCGGAGCCGTTCTCCGGCCGCGCTTCGTCCCCGGCCTCACGCTGGCGGTCGACTATGTCAACATCAAGCTGAAGAACGCCATTGCGTCCCTGTCTGGCAATAACATCCTCAACGCCTGCTACGACAATGCGAGCTTTCCCAACCAATTCTGCGGCCTGGTCGACCGCGACGCTGACGGGCAGATCACGCTGATCCGGGAAGGCTTCTTTAACGCCGCGGCGCTGGAGTTTGCAGGCATAACCGGTGAGCTGTCCTATCGCTTCGACCTGGCTAATCTTGGCCTTGGAGCGAATGCCGGGCGTCTCAACCTGTCTGTCAATTACCTGTACGTCGACAAGCAGTTCAGCCGCGTCGCGGCCGGTGACATCGACACGTCGCGTGGTGAAATCGGCAACCCGAAGCACTCCTTCACGGCTAATCTCAAGTACGACAACCGCGCCTTCGACCTGCTCTGGCAGACGCAGTACTTCGGCAAGGGCAAGATCGACGCCGACGCCGCCGATTCCGACTATCAGTACCCTGGAGTTGGCGACTGGTGGTTGTTCAACGCGTCGGCCGGTGTGAAGGTCGGCGACCGCCTGAACCTGCGCTTCATCGTCGACAACGTCTTCGACAAGAAGCCCCCGTTCCCTGCACCAGCCGGTGGCGGCACCATAACCTACTACTCCGGCCTCCTTGGCCGCTATTACCGCGTTTCCGCCTCACTGAAGTTCTAACCTCGATCTACGTGCGGAGCGCATGAGCGCTCCGCACGTGTTGAGACGCCGTCCCCTCTGAAGCAGTGACGTGCAACTGTTTCTCCGAACACCAAAGGCCTGCGCCTGAGCGGCTGACAGCCGCAGAGACTGCGTCACCGACTTGATAGGCAGGTGTTTGTTGGGAACGGCCGACTGCCGGGTGCATTCCCTTTCGGTCGACTGCAAATCTTCCAACGACGGCTGCCTTTGATTAAGGCCTTGTGCTGAAAATTTTACGCGCGTCGCCAACTTCAACTGGAAAGGCGTCCTTCGAGTTCCAGCAGCCACCTGAACGAGCGTCTGCTACGCAACTTTGCTCGCTTACAAGCTGCCGGGCAGCAATCGGCCAAAATCAGATACTCGAAATTTCCAGGAGCTCGGCAGGGCCGTGAGCCATGCAGGGGCCGCGAAAGATTGGCTCGCCCCACCTCAGCACTCGACTTCGGACTGAACTCGAGCATTGCTGTTCCTCGTGACGCGGGCTCCCAAAGCCGGCGCTGCCCTGCCGAACCTAGCGGGGCTTTGCGCAGTGGAAGCGCAATCCTCGCTTCGCTGAGGGAGCACAACATCGTGCCAAGTAAGAAGCATAACCAGGTTCCGCAGGACCAAGCCCTGTTAGGATGCGAGGTGATCAACCTTACGAAGCCTCGCCGTCAGACCAAGAAGTCACTCATCCTAGAGCTGGTCAGTAGGGTAGGAGGGGTCACGCTCGAGGAGATCACCTCTGCCACAGGTTGGCTGCCGCACACCGCGCGCGCGGCAATCACCGGCGTTCGCAAGCGCGGCCATGACGTGCAATGCAAGCGAGTTGATGGGGTGAGCCGCTACACGACTACGAGCAACGGCAAATGAGTAATCTCGAGCAGCAGCTTGATAGCTTACGCAGCCTTTCCACGGCGCAGCTCCGCGATGAATGGCAGCGCGTTTGGAAGGAGCCGGCGCCTCGCCTCGGCCATGACCTTCTACGCCGGGGCATTGCTTGGAAGCTTCAGGAGC
Source organism: uncultured Sphingomicrobium sp. (assembly GCA_964243335.1). Taxonomy (GTDB): domain Bacteria; phylum Pseudomonadota; class Alphaproteobacteria; order Sphingomonadales; family Sphingomonadaceae; genus Sphingomicrobium. Next base: position 160,891 of record CAXTED010000004.1, read on the forward strand.
AGCTGCACGGGGGGCTGTCGCGATCGGTGCTGCGCGAGCTGGAGCGACTTGCGCGGCTGATAGAGCGGGGCAGGCCGCTTGGCCTTGGGCGCGCCGCTAAGCCAGGCACGCGGTTAGTGAGGCAGTGGCGCGGCCGGACCTTCCATGTGTCGGTAACGGATGATGGCTTCCTGTTCGAAGACAGGCGTTACTCTTCGCTGAGCCAGATAGCGCAGGTGATTACCGGCACCAAGTGGTCCGGTCCTCGCTTCTTCGGACTGATTGGCGGACCTGCTGCGGAGGTGGTTGGTGGTGAGAGCTGATTACGGGCGGGCGTCCGACGCGCCTCGGTCCACACGCTGTGCCATTTACACGCGTAAGTCGACCGAGGACGGACTTGAGCAGGAGTTCAACAGCCTGGATGCGCAGCGAGAAGCCTGCGTCGCTTATGTGCTCAGCCAGAGGCACGAGGGCTGGGTGCTCGTGCCTGGCCTTTATGACGATGGAGGCTTCTCGGGCGGCAGCATCGAGCGGCCGGGCCTGCTTGCCATCCTGGAGGAGGTGAAGGCCAACCGCATCGATGTCATCGTGGTGTACAAGGTTGACCGCCTGACCCGCAGCCTCGCGGACTTCGCCAAGATCGTCGAGATCCTCGACGCGGCTGATGCATCGTTCGTGTCCGTGACGCAGGCGTTCAACACGACGACCTCTATGGGCCGGCTCACACTTAACGTGCTGCTCTCGTTCGCTCAATTCGAGCGGGAGGTCACGGGCGAGCGCATTCGCGACAAGATTGCCGCTTCGAAGAAGAAGGGCATGTGGATGGGCGGGGTGGTGCCGCTCGGTTACGACGTGAAAGACCGCAAGCTCGTCGTGAACGAGGAAGACGCCGAGCAGGTACGGCACATCTTCGACCGATATCTGGATCTTGGCACGCTGGTTGATCTTCAGGAGGAGCTTGCCGCTGGGTTTGTCGTCAGCAAACGGCGTACTTTGATGAGCGGTCGGCAAACGGGGGGCACGGCATTCACCCACGGAGCCCTGTCTTACCTCATCCAGAACCGTACTTACATCGGCGAGGTGCATCACCGCGGCCAGCACTATCCGGGAGAGCATCCTGCCATCATCGACTCGGATATGTTCGCGCGGGCACAGCAGCAGCACAAGGAGAACTGTGTCGCGCGCAAGCACGGCCGCAACATCGATGATCCCAGCTTGCTCACGGGACTGCTGTTCGACAACGCCGGACGCCGAATGACACCCAATCATGCCTGCAAGGGCTCACGGCGTTATCGCTACTACGTATCCCGATCCGACGAAGCTTCAAGCGGCGAGCCGACCATGCGGGTGCCAGCCGGTGAGATCGAAAAGGCACTCGTCGGTGAGCTTGCGGCGGCGCTAGGTGATCCTGACCTGCTGCACCGGTTGATCGAGGGGTGCAGCAGTGAAGACGTCCCCATCCGCCAGATCAGGGGCATGCTGGAGGGGCTCGTGTTCAAGCTGCTTCACGGAAGCAAAGCGGAGCGCCGTGCTCTGCTTCCTACTCTCGTTCGCCGCGTTGATCTGCACGGCGACAGGCTGGAGGTGGATGCTCGGGTGCCGAGGGTAGGTGAGGGTGCTGATGATCCGGCCAACGCGGAGGGTACATGCCCCAGCCAAGAGCTTTCCCTGACTATTCCGATCAGCAAAGTGCGGACTGGCGGTGAGGTCCGGCTAGTGCTGGCTCCCTCGCCGCTGTCCAATAATGGCCGCCATGATGCGGCGCTTATTGCTCTGGTAGCTAAGTCTTGGACAGCGAGGCAGGCGCTTACGTCGGATGCTAGAGCTAACGTCAATGCCGCGGCAGAGGGGATGGGTGTTCAAGTGAGCTACTTCAGAGTGCTAGTGAGGCTCGGCTTCCTGGCGCCCGACATAGTGGTAGCAATCGTAGAGGGGCGGCAGCCGGCGACACTTACCAGACAGAACTTAGCACGTGCGAAGGACCTACCATTAGGGTGGGCGGCGCAACGAAGGGCACTTGGCTTTGCAACCCCATCGCAAGTAACCCTAAAATCGTACAGCTGACGCTAGATGGTTGTTTCGAAGGGGTCGTGCGCCCCCACACTTAATTTCAGAACACACCGATGTTGCGGAATTCGTAAGAGCATTCAGTAAGTTGGTGCCCGGGGACGGGGTCGAACCGCCGACACTGCGATTTTCAGTCGCATGCTCTACCAACTGAGCTACCCGGGCATCTGTTTCCACGTGACCGGCAAGCGGTGCGTGAACGGCGCTTTCCCTAACCGCCGTCCCCATCGCTGTCCAGCCCGTCATCGACTGGTGGACCGGGGATTCGATAGCCATCGCCAAGCCATTGCAGCAGGTCGCGGTCCTTGCAGCCGCGGCTGCAAAAGGGGGTGTGCTCCGGGTGGGGCGGCTTGCCGCACAGGGGGCAGTCCTTGTAGGGTCTAGCTGGGCTCGGCATGGCCAGCCGACATGGCGAGGCGCGGGTCGACGCGCAAGCCTGTTGCGCCCCCGCGCTGCACGGCGAGCGCAGTAAGCCAGTGCGGCCGAGCCTCGATGGCCGCGGCAACGGCAGGCGCCACGGCGAGGCGGCAAGGACCATGGCCGCCGATTGCCACGCGGCGCAGCAGAGCACGAGCCTCGAAGCGCGGACGGTCGGCGGCGAGCTCCGGCAGCGATGCATGGCGGCGGGGACGCACCACTTGCAGGAAACCGAAGCCGTTGACGGCGGTGCGCTCGAACTGATCGTCGCCCATCGCCTCATCAAGCGCGGTCGCGGCTGCGGCGCGCGCTTCCTTGCCCCGAACGGTGGGCAGGTCGATACCGATCGAGCCGCCGATCCCCAGGCGCAGGATGGCCGCTCCGGCGGCGGCCGCACCGGCAACCGCCAGTGCGTCGATCGGCAGGGTCCCGTCGACGTCGATCAGAGTCATCGCGGGGGTCAGCGACAGGCGCAGCGCGCCGCCGGGGAAGGTGACGGTGCCCGTCCGGGCTTCCTCGATCAGGTCGGACCAGCCGGCCGCCTCAAGCGGGTCCTCGCCGGGCGCGGGCGGAAAGGGGAGGAGCTGACCCGGTAACGCCAGCTCAGCGATGGCGCCTTCGGCCAGGCGACCAAGCGGCCTCTTCCACGGTTCGATGCCGGGAATAGCCTCGCGCCGAAGCTCGACGTTGATGCGCGCGCCTTCAGCAATGCCGGCTGGCCGGACCGGCAGGAGTATCTCGACGCCGTCATCGGTGCGGGCGATGGCATTGCGTCCCCCCTGGCCGATGTTGACCAATCGTGCTTCCACCACGCTGCCCGCCGGAGTGGCGCCCTCCAGCAGGATGCGGGCCTCGGCGAAGCGGCCGGCAACGATACGGACCATGCGGGTCTCGCCAATGCCGACTTCGTGGAGCCAGTCAGGCAAGCGGGAGCCCGGCAGCCTGGAGCATCACGCGGGTCTCGGCGAGCGGCAGGCCGACGACATTGGACCAACTGCCCGCGATGTGGCGGACGTAGACCTCGCCGTAGCCCTGAAGCGCATAGCCGCCAGCCTTGCCGCGCCACTCGCCAAGGCTGGCGTAATGATCGATCTCGGATGGAGCCAGCCGCTTCATGGCGATAGTGGTTTCAACCACGCGCGAGCGCACCGCACCGCCGGGAGCAACGATCGACACGCCGGTCAGCACGCGGTGACGGCGACCGGACAGCAGGGCCATGCAGCGGCGAAGCGTGGCCTCGTCCTCCACCTTGGGAAGGATGCGGCGGCCAACCGCAACGACCGTGTCGGCGGCAAGCACGATGGCGTCAGGGTGAAGCGCGGCGACAGCCTGCGCTTTCTCCTGGCACAAGCGCGCAGCATGGTCGCGGGGAAGCTCGCCGGCTCGCGCGCTCTCGTCAATGTCGGCGGGGACCACCGCATCGGGCACGAGTTCGAGCTTCGCCAACAAGTCGAGGCGGCGCGGACTAGCCGAAGCGAGAATGAACTTCGGGCGTGGCGCGGAAAGACGATCAGGCGGGATCGTCACTTGAAGCGGTAGGTGATCCGGCCCTTGGTCAGGTCGTAGGGCGTGAGTTCCACCAGCACTTCGTCGCCGGTGAGCACGCGGATGCGGTTCTTGCGCATCTTGCCGGCGGTGTGGCCGAGGACCTCATGGCCATTCTCAAGCGTCACGCGGAACATCGCATTGGGGAGGAGTTCGGCGATCCTCCCGCGCATTTCGAGTAGTTCTTCCTTGGCCATGCAATCCATTCGAAGTCAGTGTTGTCGGTTGCGGCTCCCTTAGCGAGGAGGGGCGCGAAAGGGAACCACCCCGTGAGGAGCGGCGCGTGCGGCGAAGCAACCCACCCGTGAACAGATGGATTGCCTCGCTTTCTTCGCAATGAGGGCGGCGGGTCGTACCGCCGTGGAGATCAGCCCGCGCCCTGCCCAGCCAAAGCCGCCAACAGGAGCAGCGCGACGATGTTGGTGATCTTGATCATTGGGTTCACCGCTGGACCGGCGGTGTCCTTGTAGGGATCGCCAACGGTGTCGCCGGTGACCGCAGCCTTGTGAGCCTCAGAGCCCTTGCCGCCGTGATTGCCGTCCTCGATATACTTCTTGGCATTGTCCCAGGCGCCGCCGCCCGAGGTCATCGAGATGGCCACGAACAGCCCGGAGACGATCACGCCCAGCAGCAAGGCGCCCAAGGCGGCGAAGCCCTGTTCACGCCCGGCAACGGCTGAGATGAGGAAGAACACCACGACCGGCGCGAGCACCGGCAGCAGCGAGGGAAGGATCATCTCCTTGATCGCGGCCTTGGTCACCAGGTCGACGGTGCGGGCGTAATCGGGGCGGCTGGTGCCGTCCATGATGCCCGGATTGTCGCGGAACTGGTTGCGCACGTCGAGCACCACATCGCCAGCCGCGCGGCCAACGGCGGTCATGCCCATCGCCCCGAACAGATACGGGAGCAATGCGCCGAGCAGCAGGCCAACCACGACGTAGGGGTTGGACAGGCTGAAATCGACGGCCTGGCGGATGCCGAGCGCGTCGGAATATTCGCGAAGGTCGGTGGTGTAGGTGCCGAACAGCACCAGAGCAGCCAAAGCGGCCGAACCGATGGCATAGCCCTTGGTCACGGCCTTGGTGGTGTTGCCCACCGCATCGAGCGCGTCGGTGCGGTGGCGAACTTCATCCTCCATGCCGGCCATTTCGGCGATTCCGCCGGCATTGTCGGTCACCGGGCCATAGGCATCGAGAGCGACGACCATGCCAGCCAGCGCCAGCATCGCCGTTGCCGCGAAGGCGATGCCGATGATCCCGGCGAGGCTGAAGGAGGCGATGATCGCGACGCAGATCACCAGGGTTGGAAGGGCGGTCGACTCCATGCTTATCGCCAGGCCCTGGATGACGTTGGTACCGTGACCGGTCTCCGACGCCTTGGCGATGGACTTCACCGGGCGGTAGTTGGTGCCGGTGTAATATTCGGTAATCCAGACGAGAAGTCCGGTCACGGCGAGGCCGATCATCATGCACCAGAACAGGTCCATGCCGGTGAAGCCGCCGGTTTCGGTCGCGGCCGCGCCGGTGACGTCGAAGCCAGCCGCTTCGGGACCACCGATGACCGCATTAAGGTCGCCGAGCGCAAGCTTGGTGGCGAGGAAGATCGCCGGGATCGACAAAGCGGCGGTGGTCCAGAAGCCCTTGTAGAGCGCGCCCATGATCGACTGGCCGCGTCCGAGGCGGACCATGTAAGTGCCGATGATCGAGGTGATGATGCACACGCCGCCAACCAGCAGTGGCAAGGCCATGAGGTTGGTGATGTCGGCAGCCCCGCGGCCGATCAGCAGCGCGGTCAGAACCATGGTGGCGCCAATGGTGACGACGTAGGTTTCGAAAAGATCGGCGGCCATGCCGGCGCAATCGCCGACGTTATCGCCAACGTTGTCTGCGATAACGGCGGGGTTGCGGGGGTCATCCTCGGGGATTCCGGCCTCGACCTTGCCGACCAGATCGGCGCCGACGTCGGCGGCCTTGGTGAAGATGCCGCCGCCGAGACGCGCGAAGATGGACACCAGGCTGGCGCCCAGAGCGAGAGCGGTCAGAGCGGTGACGACCTCACGGCTTTGCGGTTCAGCACCGCGAACATCGACCAGCACGTAGAAGAAGACGGCAATGGCGAGCAGCGCGAGGCCGGCCACCAGCATGCCGGTGATCGCGCCTGAGCGGAACGCCGTGGTGAGGCCACCCTGCAGCGACGTGCGCGCGGCTTCTGCCGTACGGACGTTGGCGCGGACGGAGATGTTCATGCCGACGAAGCCGGCAGCGCCGGACAGCAAGGCGCCGACGATAAAGCCGATGGCAGGAGTGATGCCGAGGAACAGGCCGACGAGCACGGCGACGACGACGCCGACGATGCCGATGGCGGTGTACTGGCGGTTCAGATAGGCTTGGGCGCCTTCCTGGATGGCGCTGGCGATGTCGACCATGCGCTGGTTGCCGGCCGGTTGGCTGAGCACCTGACGAGATGTGACGATGCCGTACAAAATGGCGATCACCCCGCAGGCAATCGCGATCAGAACAAGATCCATGAGCCTATGAGTCCCCTGTTGAGTCGGCATTCGCCTGGAACGACGAACCCCCTGTAGGGACAAGGCTTAAGGGGCGCCCGTGGGGCTGTCCAGTTAGTGCAGCAGAAGGGCCGGGCGGCTACTGCCACGTCGCGGCGCGCATGCGATCATCTTCTTCCCTGCACCATGCCCATTATCACCTCCGCTGCCTCCTCCGCGCTCATTTTTCCCGTGTCGATCCGCAACTGCGGCGCTTCGGGCGCCTCATATGGGCTATCCAGTCCGGTGAAGTTCGCCAGCTGCCCCGCGCGGGCTTTGGCATAAAGTCCCTTGGGATCGCGCCGCTCCGCTTCTGCAAGCGACGTATCCACGAACACCTCGATGAACTCGCCCGGCGGCAGCATCGCACGTACCATCTCCCGCTCTGCTCGGAACGGCGAGATGAAGGCGGTGATCACGATCAGGCCGGCGTCGGCCATCAGTTTGGCTACCTCGCCCACGCGGCGGATGTTCTCCACCCGGTCGGCATCGGTGAAGCCGAGGTCGCGGTTAAGCCCGTGCCGCACATTGTCGCCGTCAAGCAGGAAGCTGTGCCGCCCCAGCGCGTGCAGGCGCTTTTCGACGAGATTGGCGATGGTCGACTTGCCTGCGCCCGACAGGCCGGTCAGCCACACCACGGCTGGCCGCTGCCGCTTTTGCGCCGCATGCGCCTCGCGTGATATCTCGATCGCCTGCCAGTGGATGTTGGAGGCCCGTCTAAGCGCGAAGTGCAGCATCCCGCAGGCCACCGTGGCATTGCTGATCTTGTCCACCAGGATGAAACCGCCAAGCGTTCGGCTATCGACATAAGGCTCGAACACGATCGGCGCGTCGGTCGCGATCTCCGCCACGCCGATGGCGTTCGAACTCAGCGTCTTGGCAGCCCGATGCTCCTGGCTGTTGATCGCAATTTCGTATTTGGGCGCGTGAACGATGGCGCTGACGGTTTGCGTGGCCAGCTTGAGCCAATAGCCGCGGCCCGGCAACATGGGCTCCTGGGCCATCCACACGATCGTTGCTTCGAACTGGTCGGCGACCTCTGGCGGCGCTTCGGCGGCGACGATCATGCTGCCGCGCGCGCACTCTACTTCGTCGACGAGCGTCACTGTGACGGACTGCCCGGCCGGGGCCTCGGGCACGTCAGCGTCGCCGACCAGCACCCGCGATACTCTGGTCGATGTTCCCGACGGCAACACCCGCACCGCGTCGCCGGGCCTGACCGTCCCAGCTGCGATCAGCCCCGCAAACCCGCGGAAATCCTGGTGCGGGCGATTGACCCATTGCACCGGCAATCGCAGCGGCCGCGCGGCCTCCTGGTCAGCTTCGACCGGCACGGCTTCAAGCGCGGCCAGCAAGGTCGGCCCGGCGTACCAAGGCATCGCTTCCGAGGCCGGACGAAGCACATTGTCCCCGGTCAGTCCCGACAGTGGAATGGCGGTGAATACATCTACGCCTACTCCCGCTGCAAAGGCGCCGAACTGCGCCACCACGCCATCGAACACCTTCTCGTCGAACCCAACAAGATCCATCTTGTTCACCGCCAGGATGAGTTGCCGGATGCCCAGCAGATGCGCGATCCACGCGTGCCGCCGGGTCTGCTCCAGAACTCCCTTGCGCGCGTCCACCAGCACCACCGCCGCTTCTGCCGTGGACGCGCCGGTGACCATGTTTCGGGTATATTGCTCGTGCCCCGGCGTGTCCGCGACAATAAACCGGCGGTTCGCCGTCCCAAAAAAACGGTACGCGACGTCAATTGTGATGCCTTGCTCGCGCTCAGCCGCGAGCCCGTCCACTAGAAGGGCGAAATCAAGAGCGCCGCTTTGGGTGCCGTGTTGCCGACTATCAGCCTCGAACGCCGCCAACTCGTCGTCGAGCACATGGCGCGTGTCGTACAGCAGCCGCCCGATCAGGGTCGACTTGCCATCGTCCACGCTGCCGCAGGTGATGAAGCGGAAGAGGTCGGTCAGAAGTATCCCTCCTGCTTTTTGCGCTCCATGCTCGCGCTTGCATCCCGGTCGATCACCCGTCCCTCCCGCTCGGACGTGGTTGCCGCGGCCATTTCGGCGATCACCGCGTCGACGTCGCGCGCATCGCTGACGCTGGCCCCGGTCAGCGGATAGCATCCCATGGTCCGGAACCGGATGGTTCGCTCGACCACTTCCTCGCCCGCCCGCAGCACGAAGCGATCATCGTCCACCATCAACAGCGTGCCGTCGCGCTCCACCGTCGGCCGGGGCGCAGCAAAGTACAGCGGCACCACCGCAATCTTCTCCCGAGCGATGTACTGCCACACGTCCAGCTCGGTCCAATTGCTCAGCGGAAAGGCACGCAGGGTCTCGCCCGCGTGCAGCCGCGCGTTGAACAGGTTCCACAATTCGGGCCGCTGCGCCTTCGAGTCCCAGCGGTGATTGGCCCCCCGCACAGATACGATACGCTCCTTGGCGCGGCATTTCTCCTCGTCCCGCCGACCGCCGCCGAACGCGGCATCATACCTGCCGGCGTCGAGCGCTGCCTTCAGCGCGTCGGTCAGCATCAGCCGCGTATAGGTCGGCGTCGGCGTCGCGAACGGATCGACCCCAGCAGCCGCCGCTGCTGCATTGTGGTGCACGATCAGATTAAGCCCGAGCCGAGCAGCGATCGCGTCCCGGCGCTCCAGCATTGCTTTGAAGTCCCATCCGCTCGCGATGTGAAGGAAGGGAAACGGCGGCGGCCCCGGCGCAAAAGCCTTGAGCGCCAGGTGCAGCATGACCGAACTGTCCTTGCCGATCGAGTAAAGGAACACCGGACGCCGCGTTTCCGCGACCACTTCACGCAGGATGTGGATGCTCTCGGCTTCGAGCCGATCCAGGTGGGTAAGGGAGGTCACCTCCGCTTCATGCGGGACACTCCCTCTGAGGGCAACGTCGTATCTTGCGCGGTCGGATCCGCCAAGGTCAGGGCCGCTTCCTCACCTGATTCGGCTTGCCCAATCAATCATGCCGGCGCCGACTTGGGACGGCGGACGGCGGACGGCGGACGTCGCGTCGCCTGCGCTATGAGCCGGTGCCGCTCAGCAGAAGGGCTGCGAGGCCGCCGCTGGCAAGGCCGGCGACAGCGACGATCCAGGACCTAATCGTGATCGGCAGTGCGATGTTCATGGCCAAGGCGCTCCGGCAGCGGGATGGCGGCACCCTCGTGCTCCAGCGACACGGCGGCGCCGTGCACAAGGGTGCCGATGGCGGTCACTGTGGCGGCGGATGGTAAAGAAAGCGTGAACGGATCGCACTCGGGCGGTAGAGCGAGGAGGAGCGCATAATCGTCGCCTCCCGTTGCCGCGAACAGGATAGCTTGGAGGTCCCCGCCACGGGCTTGGCGGAAGGCGGCGGAAAGGGGGAGCCGGGCAAGGTCGACGTCGGCCCCGCACTTGCTCGCTGCACACAGGCGGCTGAGGTCAAGCAACAGGCCGTCGGAAATGTCCATGCTCGCGCTGGCATGCGGGGCAAGCGCCTGGCCGGCAGTGAGCAAAGGTGTGGGGCGGCGATAAGCCTCGACGAGCGGTCCGGTTGCGGTCGGATCGGCCAGGAGCAGCGCCAGCCCTCCGGCGGAATCACCCAGTGTCCCGACCAGCAACAGACGATCGCCCGGTCGGCCACCAGCGCGCGCGGGTACCTGACTACCGGCCTGGCCAATGGCGGTAAGGCCGAGCACGCGCGGTGCTCCGGCCGGGAGGACGATGGTGTCGCCGCCCAGAAGAGGCAGGCCGAACTGGTCGCAGGCCTGGCGCAGGCCTTCGAGAAAAGCCTTTTCCCACGTGCCGTCGCTGTCACCCGCGATCGTCAACGACAGCATGGCGCCGACCGGCTGCGCTCCCTTTGCGGCGAGGTCCGAGAGGTTCACCGCGGCAAGCTTCCAGCCAACCGACCCAGGCGGGTCAGACGAGAGGTAGTGCACGCCCTCGGCAATGCTGTCGTGGGTGAGAACGAGGTCGCCGAGCACCGCCACATCGTCGGCTAGGCCGCGTGCGCCCGGGTGAGTGGCGATGCTACGAAGCTGGGCAAGGATGCTGTGTTCGGAGGTCATCGGCTTACCTCTAGGTCGTCATTGCGAGCGTAGCGAAGCAATCCATTGGCGAGGGTCGCACCCTGCCGTGGATTGCCGCTTCGCTAAGACAGCCGTGCAGTAAAGCGTGCGCCGGGAAGCATCAGGCTCGCGCGCTCTTGGAGATCGTGTCCAGCAGCCCGTTGACGAAGCTGACTTCCTTTTTGTCGTAGAATGCATGGGCAACGTCGAGATATTCGCTGATCACCGTGCCCAGCGGCACGTCGCGGCGGGCAAGCAGTTCGTAGGTGCCGGCGCGCAGGATCGCTTTCATCGGGCGGTCGAGTCGCTCCAGCTTCCACCCGGTGGCGAGATTGGCAGCGATGGCCTCGTCGATCTCCGCCGCGCGAGCATCGGCGCCGACCACCAGATCGTCAAAGAAGTCCATCTCGGCCTCCACCAGCTCGGCGCCGTCAACCGGTTGGCCAAGGCGGTGCTGGTGGAACTCGTGAAGCAAAGGGCGCAGCGCGGTGCCCTCCATATCCCTCTGGTAAAGGGCCTGAACGGCAGCCAGGCGCGCGGCGGACCGCGAGCGGGAACGGGTCGATGGAGGCATGGCGGCCCTATGAAGCCTTGTGCCCCCGGAGGAAAGGCCCAAGCGCCACCAGCACGGCTTCCGGCGCCTCCCAAGGACAGAAATGTCCGGCTTCTGGAATGCGGTGAATGGAAAGGTCGTCAACCAGCGTGTCCAATCCTTCGAGCTGGATCGGCAGCAGCGCCTTGTCCTGCATGCCCCAGACCACCAGCGTGGGCACGTGGACCTTGGGGAAGGCACGCAGGAGGAAGTCGGGCAGCGGCACCGTCACGCTCGGCGGCGGCACCATCACGGCGGCGGCGCGGTACCAGTTCAGCATCGCGTTCATGGTGCCGGGCTGGCTCCATTCGGCGATATATTGTGCGCGCTCGTCGGGCGGGATGATGGCCAGGTCGACGTGACCGCCGAAGCTCTTGTCGAAGAATGTGTCCCAGCCCATCGCTTCGATGCCCTGCACCAAGCCCGGCGTGCGGAAGGCGGAAATGTACTGCGAGGCGGCGCGCTGGCCGGCGTCCTCGATCAGGCTTTTCTGGAAGACCACCGGGTGCGGCGCATTGATGACGGCCAGCCGGCTGAGGCGCGGGTCGTTGCGGAGGGCGGCGGCCCAGGAGACCGCTCCGCCCCAGTCGTGGCCCACCAAAGCAAAGTTCTCGACCCCGAGCGCGTCGGCCAGTGCGAAGATGTCCGCGACGATCTTATCGGTGGCATATTCGCTTTGGTCTTGCGGCTGGTCGGATGCACCAAAGCCGCGCTGATCGGGCATGATCAGGCGGAGGTCGCGCGACAGCTCGGGCGCAATGGCGCGCCAGGTGCGATGAGACTCGGGAAAGCCGTGGAGCAGGATCACGGGAGGTGCGTCGGCGGGCCCGGCGAGCGCGACGTTGAGCGTGATGCCTGTCGAAAGCGTGATCTTGCGAAACTCGGTCATGGATAGCTCACCGTGAGCGGCACTTCGGGGATCGGGATCCACTCGGCGCGGTCGTCGGGGGGAAGCAGGAACTCGCCGGCTTTCCATGCGCGCCTGGCCTCCTGGATACGGTCGGGGCGGGAGGAGACAAAATTCCACCATACATGCCGCTCGCCATCCATCGGAGCGCCGCCGCACAGCATCAGCCTGGCACCGCGCTCCGAGCGAAGCACCGGCTTGTGTCCCGGCGCCAGCAAGGCGAGGTGCATCGGTGCGAGGTCGAAACCGTCCACCGCCGCATCGCCATCGACCAGATATAAAGCGCGCTCGTCGGCTTCATTCTCCAGCTCGATAGAGGCGCCGGGAGCCAGAACGATCCGGGCGTAGAGAGTGGGGCTGTGCTGGGTCACCGGAGACCGGGTGCCGAACGCATCGCCCATGATCAGGGTGCAGTGCACCCCGCCACCTTCGATCACCGGCAGCCGATCGGCCGCGACATGCTCGAACGCTGCCGCGACTTCCTCCTTGGCTTGCGGCAGAGCGAGCCAGGTCTGGATGCCGTCCAACGTCGGGCCGATGGCGCGTTCGTCGCCGGGCGTGCGCTCGCTATGCGCAATCCCGGCGCCGGCGGTCATCAGGTTCACGGCGCCCGGCTCGATCCGCTGCACGGTGCCAAGGCTGTCCCGGTGGTCGATCGCGCCGTCGAACAGGAAGGTCACCGTGGCGAGGTTGATGTGCGGGTGCGGGCGCACGTCGATGCCCTCGTTCACGCCGAGCCGCGAGGGGCCCATCTGGTCGAAGAAGATGAACGGGCCCACCATGGTGCGCAGCTTGTGCGGCAAGGTGCGGTGAACCTTGAACCCACCAAGGTCATGGCTGACCGGCTGAAGGCTCATCAAGATAGGTGACTCGTTCACGCGTTCATTCTCCCGGAGCCTGAGCCTTGATCGATAAAGCGTGCACGCGCTCGTGCATCAAGTCGCCGAGCGCATGGTAGATCATTCGTTGCCGCGCCACGCGCGACTGGCCGGCAAAGGCCGGGCTTTCGATCTCAAGGTTGAAGTGCGATTCGCCTGCGGGATTGTGACCGCCGTGACCGCGATGTGCCTCGCTGTCGTCGGTCAGTTCGACCCGCGTTGGCGCCAGAGCGGCATTGATCCGCATCAGCATTTCGGTCGCAACCGGACCTCTAAAACCCTGTGTCATCGCGCCTATATAGCTCGGCTGTTTGTCCTAAGGATAGTTGGTTGGCCTCGCGCAGTCCCAGATTCCATGGCCGGGTCGAAGGCGCCGCCGCGCATTGCTCCGCGGCTGGCTGCTGCGAGCCCGGAGAGTTCAAAGCGCCGCTCGAGTCGCCCAGCTTCGACGGGCCGGGCCGGTGGCAGTGGCTGTGCCTGGACCATGTCCGCGAGCACAACAGCCGCTACAACTTCTTCAAGGGTATGAGCACCGAAGAGATCGAGGCGGCGCAGTCGCCGATCGCCGGCTGGGAGCGGCCGTCGCGCACGACCTTGCACACCGGGGCGGACCCGGCGCCGGCCTGGAGCGACTTCGCCGATCCCCTGGACGCGATCGCCGGGCGCTTCGGAGCGCGGCGTCGGGCGGAAGCGGCGGCTCCGTCGCGGTTCAGTGGTGCGGAGAACCAGGCGCTCGGGGTGCTCGGGCTCGGCAGCGACGCCGAATTGCCGGCCGTGCGTGCTCGCTATTCGCAGCTGGTTCGCAAGTACCATCCCGACCGCAACGGCGGCGACCGGCGGCATGAAGCCCGGCTGCGGGCGGTGATCGATGCCTGGCAGACGCTGAAGGTGGCGCGAGCGTTCGACTAGGCGCTGGACACTCAATCAGTCCCGGTCAGGCGCGCCCAGTGGGAAGAAGGCGCGGAACGGCCGGGCTTCGTCGACGGCCCGCATGACCGAGGGACGGGCGAGCAGGCGGTTTCGGTAGGCGCGCAAGTGCGGGTAGTCGCCGATCTCGTGAACCCAATCGGCATAGAAGAGAGCGGGTGCCGCTCCGCAGTCGGCCAGCGAGAATGCCCCCGCCGCGGCCCACTCGCGCTCGGCCATCCATTGGTCGAGCCAGGCATAGATGGTGTCCAGCGCGGCCTTTGCGTCACTAACCTCCGCAGGGTCGCGACGTTCGGGCGGACGCAGGGCGTCGTTCACCACCCGCTGCATTGCGCCCATTACATAATTGTCGAAGATGCGGTCGAGCAGGCGAACCTCGAGAGCGTCGTCCGCGTCCGAGGGGATCAAAGATACCGGTCTTGGGTGGTGCACACCCAGATGTTCGATGATGACCGAGGTTTCGGGAATCGCCCGTCCGTCGTCCACCAAGACGGGGAACTTGCCGAGCGGCCACAGCGCATTGAGCGCGGCGCCATGTTCCGGGTGCTCGGGCCCGAGGTGATGATAGGTGAATGGCAGGTCATTTTCCCACAGCGCGATCAGCACCTTCCAGCAATAGGATGAGAAGGGGTGGGCGTAGAGTTCAAGCATGGTTCGTTGCCCCGTGCAGCGCGGCTTCCTCGTGCTCCATCGCCGACTGCCGGGCGCGCTCGGGAGCGCTGTCGATAATCCCGAAGCTGGCGGTCTTGACCTCGCCGGCCGGCTGGTAAGTGGTGATGATCGTGCCGAGCGGCGTTGCCCTGGTTTCCACGACCGCCATGGTGAGGGCTGGCGTGCCCTCGCCGAACAGCCTCTTGCCTTTGCCGAGCACCACGGGGGAGGTCATCAGCGTAAGCGAGTCGAGCAGGCCGGCGGAGAGCAATTCCGGGTAGAGCTGGCTGCTGCCCTGAATGACTAGGTCGGGCCCGTTGCTGCGCTTGAGTTCGGCCAGCGCTTCAAGGCTGTCGACGCGGTGGCTGTTCTGCCAGGCCAAGGGTTGGTCGCCGCGGGTCAGGACGTACTTCTGCACGCGATCGAACAGCTCGCTCATCGGCTTGGCGTCGCCCTCGGCGAATGGCCAGTAGGCCGCGAATATGTCGTAGGTCCGGCGACCTAGCAGCAGGTCGAACTCACCGCCAAACAACTTGTCGAGAGTTTCGTTCAGCCCGTCGTCCCAGAAGCCGGCGAGCCAGCCGCCATGTTTGAAGCCGCCGGTCCAATCCTCGGTTGGTCCGCCCGGAGCCTGGATAACACCGTCGAGCGAGATGAATGCGGCGCCGATGATCTTACGCATCGGACGAGTCTCCGGCGACGGCGGCATCCAAGGCCGCAATGTCGATCTTGCGCATGGTCATCATGGCGCCAAAGGCCCGCTTGGCGGTCTCGCCACCGGCGCTCATATATTCGAGCAGGCGGCTGGGGGTGATCTGCCACGACAGGCCCCAGCGGTCCTTGCACCAGCCGCAAGCGCTCTCGGCGCCACCATTGCCGGTGATTGCCGCCCATAGCCGGTCGGTCTCGGCCTGATCTTCGGTCGCCACCACGAAGCTGAACGCTTCTGTCTGGGGGAATTGCGGACCGGCATTGAGCAGCATCACCGGTTGGCCGCAGATCGTCATCTGGATGGTCAGCGGGTCTCCTTGGCGGCCGGAGGGGTAGTCGCTGGGAGCGCGCCCGATGCTGTCGATGCGCGTGTCCGGAAAGGTAGCGGCGTAGAAGCTGGCGGCTGCCTCGCCGTCACCGTTGAACCACAAACAAGGCTGGATGCAGGGTATCATGGTTGCGTACTCCTTTTACTGGCCGCCCACGACGCCAAAGCGGATGCCGTGCGGATCGGTGGCGACAACCACCCAATCGTCACCGGGAACCTGTTGCGGCGGGCTAACGATGGTTCCGCTTTGCGCCACGATGGTCTCTGCCGCCTGCCCAGCGGAAGCAACCCGGAACACCACCATCCAGCCGGCCGGTTGATCGGGCTGTTGCCGCATCAACGCGCCGATGCGCCTGTCGCCATGACCGAGGAACTGGTAATCGCCCATGTCGCCCATCGGCATCCGGCCGATCTCGGCGATGCCGAAATGCTTGTTGTAGAAGGCGAGCGCCGCATCGGGGTCGGGCGTTGCGAGCTCATTCCAGGCAACATGACCGATCTTGTGCTCGGAGAAGACATCGCTGGCGGCGTCCTCTGCGCCGGCCGGGGGCTGCGGCTGAATGAGGAAGAAGGGATTACCCTGTGGATCGGTCAGCATGGCTATGCGACCAATCGCATCGAAGGTTTCAGGCGCCTTGAGGACATGACCACCGTCAGCGGCGATCGCGTCCGCGCTCGCATCGACATTCTCGACGTTGAGATAGGCGAGCCATGTCGGTCTCGCTCCCTGCGCCATCATGTCCCGCGTAAGTCCCAGCACCCCGCCGGCGTTTCCGCCATCGGCGCGGCGGATCATGCGATAGTCCACCGGGCCGTCCGGGCGCAAACCGATGTCCCAGCCGACCACCGCGTCGTAGAATTTCTTGGACGCATCCGGATCTGGGCTCATCAACTCGTACCAGATGAAGCTGCCTGGCAGGTTGGTCATGGCTGGTCGCCAGGGCGCAGGTCGACCACGGGTTCGAAGCCACCGAAGATCATGCGCTTACCGTCGAAGGGCATCGGTTCGGCCATCATGCGCTCGTCGGTCTGCATCCGCTCCATGCCCGCATCGCGGGTCGCCTTGTCTGGCCATTCGATCCACGAGAAAGCCACGTTCTCGCCATCGCCTGCGGCCACAGCGCGGGCGAAGTCGGTATGTTTCCCGACCGGCACGTCGTCACCCCAGCCCTCGACGATACGAAGCGCGCCATATTCCAGAAAGATCACGTCCATGCGGCGGGCGTGTTCGATGAAGCGATCCTTGTCGCCGTGGTCAACGGGGATGACGAAACCATCAATGTAGCTCATGATACGATTTCCTTTGTTGGTTGATCGGTTCAGGCGGGCTGTGGCTCGAGAGCGGACGCACCCTGCTGCGCTGCTTCTACATTCATCCACATCGGCTCCCAATGGTGACCGTCTGGGTCGGTGAAGCTGCGGCCGTACATTGAGCTCATATCCTGCGTCGGGGATGGGTCCGCTGCACCGCCATTGGCCGCGGCAGCCTCCACCATGCGGTCAACGGCGCCGCGATTCTCGCAGGAGATGCATAGCAGGACGGAATTGGTCGCGTGGGCG
Organism: uncultured Sphingomicrobium sp.; assembly: GCA_964243335.1. GTDB lineage: Bacteria > Pseudomonadota > Alphaproteobacteria > Sphingomonadales > Sphingomonadaceae > Sphingomicrobium. The sequence goes on from CAXTED010000004.1 coordinate 178,057, forward strand.
TCGGCGATCGGCTTGGTGATGAAGGTCCGGTAGAAGTCATGGGTCAGCAACATGACCGCGATGTTTGGCGTGAACTGCATCATCGCCGCCATCTCATTGCTGAAGGCCGGCACGCGGCTGGCACCAACGGCTTCGTAGAAGGCAATAGAGCGCGCCAAGTCGGTGATCGGCAGATTGATGAAGATCGAGCGGGACATCGGCAGTTTACCTCTTTTACGACTCGGGAGTGGGTTGAAGGATGCCGCTTTCCATCATATCTTGCAACCGTGAAGTCAGAAAAGATAACCAAAGAGTCGAAGAGAGTTTACGATGATGCTTGCGGCGCGGCACACGGGCTTGAGCTCATCGGCGAACGCTGGGCACTGCTGGTGCTCCGCGAACTGATGCTCGGCGCACGCCGGTTCTCGGATCTTAAGGCCGATCTACCGGGCATCAGCGCCAATGTGCTGTCTCAGCGTCTAGGCGAACTGGAAAAGCGAGGACTGCTTCGGCGCACGCGCTTGCCGCCGCCCGCCGCCCGCGACGTCTATGAAGCGACCGAATGGGGCTTGGCGGCTGAGCCCTTGATCCAGGAGCTTGGGCGTTGGGCGGCGCGGTCCCCCGCTCACGATACCACCTTGCCCTTGTCCGCGGTGTCGATCCTGCTGAGCTTTCGAACGATGATCAACGAGAAGCGCGCTCGCGGCGTCGATTGCCGGATCGGCTTACGATTAGGTCAGCAAACCTTTGTCGCTCGTGTCCGCAAGGGGAAGATAAAGGTGGCTCGCGGGGAACTGGACGCGTGCGACGCGATCATCACCGGCGAGCCCGAGGCGCTGGCCGGGGTGGTGTACGGCGGGGCGCCGGTAGAAACCGTCTCGGTGGAGGGAGACGAAGCCGTTGCGCTGCGTTTCTTCAGCCTGTTCGTGCTTCCGCCCAAAGCGGCTCTTCTTTCGGCTAATGCCTGAAGGGGCAGGTTGAGGCGCGCGCCCCTCTCGATTAAGGCCTGCGCCATGTCCACCATCGCCAACGTCAATCCAGAAAGCCGCACCGACACTGTCCAGGCGGCCCCCGACCGCATGGTCTCGCTTCGCGACACCTTCGGTATCGACAGCGACATGGAGGTGCCGGCCTTCTCCGAAGCCGACGAGCGCGTGCCCGACCTCGATCCAGCTTACGTGTTCGACACGGACACGACCCTGGCGATCGCGGCCGGCTTCGCCCGCAATCGCCGGGTAATGATCCAGGGTTATCACGGCACCGGCAAGTCGACCCACATCGAGCAGGTCGCGGCGCGGCTCAAATGGCCGTGCATCCGGATCAACCTAGATGCGCACATCAGCCGCATCGACCTGGTCGGGCGCGACGCCATCGTGCTTCGGGACGGGCAGCAGGTGACCGAATTCCGCGAAGGCCTGCTGCCGTGGGCGCTGCAGCACCCCGTCGCCCTGGTGTTCGACGAATATGATGCCGGCCGCCCTGACGTTATGTTCGTCATCCAGCGCGTGCTGGAGCTTGAGGGAAAGCTCACCCTGCTCGACCAGAATCGGGTGATTCGACCGAACCCCTACTTCCGCCTTTTCGCGACTACCAACACCATTGGCCTTGGCGACACCACCGGACTCTACCACGGCACCCAGGCGATCAATCAGGGCCAGATGGACCGGTGGAACATCGTCACCACGCTGAACTATCTGCCGGCCGCGGTGGAGGCACAGATCGTGCTCGCCAAGTCGGGCGAATATGACAAGCCCGACGGCCGCGCCACGGTGGAGAAGATGATCAAGGTCGCCGACCTGTCGCGCCAAGGCTTCGTGGCCGGCGACATCTCCACCGTGATGAGCCCGCGCACGGTGATCAGCTGGGCGCAGAACGCGCTGATCTTCGGCGACATCGGCTTCTCGTTCCGGGTGTCCTTCCTCAACAAGTGCGACGAAGCCGAGCGCGGACTGATCGCCGAATATTACCAGCGAGTCTTCGGCAAGGACCTGCCGGAAAGCGCGGGCAAGACCAAGTGATCCCATCCGGTCTTGATGGGCAATCAAGCACTCGTCTTCGCGGCTTTTGCTGCTTCGGGCCGCTTCGAATTGGCGGCTCTTTGTAAGATGTTGCGGTGACTGCGTCTTCTCCCCTTGACCACTTCCGCCGCGCCCTCGCGGGTGCGACTCGCGCGATTGCTCGGGACGGAGAGGTGGAGGTCGCCTTTGCGGCGGAGCCAGGCGCGTCCGGCGGGAAGCTGGTGCGGGTGGCGTCGCCTGGGCCGGGCATGGCGCCCCGGCTGGTGGCGGAAGCGCGCGGCGTGGCGGATGCGGCGGCGCTGAAGCTGCGCTTTCATGATGCCAAGCTGCACGGCGGACAGGCACCGTTCGAGCCGGAAGCGCTGGCAGTCTTCGATGCGCTGGAAAACGCGCGCGTGGAGGCGCTCGGCGCCCGCGCGATGGATGGCGTGCGGGCCAATCTGGGCGAACTGGCCGAGGCACGGGTGCGCGGCGACGCGATAACGCGGGCGCGCTCCGCGGACGAAGTGCCGCTGGCGACGGCGCTGGGGTTGCTGGCGCGGCAACGGCTGACCGGCGCTGAGCCTCCGCAGGCTGCGGCGCAGGGACTGGCGCTGGTGAGTCCGTGGATCGAGGAGCGCGGCGGCAGCGATCTCGATGCCCTTGCGCTGACTATCGATGATCAGGGCGCTTTCGCCACTCTCGCGCGCAAGCTGCTCGAGGATCTGGACCTCGCCAAGGCACAGGACCCGGCCGAGGAAGCGCCGGACGAGGGCGGCGAGGACGAGCAGGGCGAGGATGCCGGCGACGACGACAGCGAGGAGGATGGCGGCGACGTCACCCCGCAGGCCGGCGACATGGAAATGCGCGCCGAGCAGGCCGAGGGCGAAGATGACGGCGAGCAGGACGTGCAATCCGAAGCGCTCGACGACGACGAGGGCACGCCCGGCGACGACGGCGACGAGAGTGCCACCCCGCGGCCCAACCGCCGCCTTGGCGAGCCCGACATCAGCGGCGACTATCGGCCGTTTACCACCCGCTTCGACGAGGTGGTGCAGCCGCTCGACTTGACCGATGAGGAGGAATTGAACCGCCTGCGCGCCTATCTCGACACGCAGATGGGCCAGCTGACGGGTGTGGTGACCCGCCTCGCCAATCGGCTGCAGCGCCGATTGATGGCGCAGCAGGCGCGCAGCTGGGACTTCGATCAGGAGGAAGGGCTGCTCGACGCGGCGCGGCTGGCGCGCGTGATCGTCTCGCCCGGCCACTCGCTGAGCTACAAGATCGAGCGCGAGACCGAGTTCAAGGACACGGTGGTCAGCCTGTTGATCGACAATTCCGGGTCGATGCGCGGCCGTCCTATCTCCATTGCCGCGATATGCGCCGACATCCTGGCGCGCACCCTGGAACGGTGCGGTGTGGCGACTGAAATATTGGGTTTCACCACCCGCGCGTGGAAGGGGGGACAGAGCCGAGAGGCGTGGCTGGGCGAAGGCCGCGCGCCCGGGCCGGGCCGGCTCAACGACCTTCGCCACATCGTCTACAAGAGGGCTGACGAGCCCTACCGCCATGCGCGGCGCAACCTTGGCCTTATGATGCGCGAAGGGCTGCTCAAGGAGAACATCGACGGCGAAGCGCTGTTGTGGGCGCATAATCGCCTGATCGCGCGGCGCGAGGAGCGGCGACTGTTGCTGGTCATCTCCGACGGCGCGCCGGTGGACGATTCTACCGCGTCGGCGAACGGTGGAGCCTATCTGGAGAAGCATCTGCGCCAGGTGATCGGCTGGATCGAAACGCGCTCCCCGGTCGAACTGGCCGCGATTGGCATCGGGCATGACGTAACGCGATACTATGCGCGAGCGGTCACGATTATGGATGCCGAGCAGCTTGGCGGGGCGCTGGTAGATCAGCTGGCCGGTCTGTTCGACATTGGCTGATGTTGGTCGGCTGATTGGTAAACGGGGTTGAGCCCGGCGCCTTTAACAGCGCCGGGCGCCCCTCGTTACGCGACGCGAGGGAACTCCTGGCCAACATACGCAGGCCGCGAGACGGAACAACTCGGTTGAATATCCCGTCCTCCCAAGCACTTCTGTTCGATCCCCCCTTGAACGAAGCTGAACCGGTCGATCAGCCAAGGTTCACTTTGGAAACGCTGATCGCGATGGTTCTGCTGCTCGCGCTGCTGCTCGCGTCTCAGCGTGCGTGGAGGAGCCTGCCCGATCGCCAACCGGATATCGAGCGCATGGCGGTCGTTCGCTTTCTGCCTCGGCAAGCTCCAGCCGGCATGCGGATGTGGGCCGTTCAAGTCGACGATAGGCGCTGGGCCGGCGCCTCCGCGCTGACCATCGACAAAGGCCAACTGCTCGCGCTAACCGATTCGGGGGTGCTGGCATGGTTGCCGTTCCCGGGAACGGGATCCGCCGCACGACTGCGCGATCTTCCGAATGGTCCACGCCTTCCCAATGAGAAGCGCAACCGGGACGGCGAATCGCTGCTCCGAGCGGCGGATGGGGGATGGTTGATCGGTTTCGAGTATCGCCACTCGGTTTGGCACTTCGACGGTGCCTTCGAACAGGGCCGGCAAGCGCTATCGCTGAAGCCTTACGGCTGGTCGAACAATGCCGGAGTGGAGGCAATGCTGCCCGGCGACCGTGGCGCGCTTCGCCTGCTGCCCGAAACAGCGAAAAGCCACATGACGCTTGGCGATGAGACGATCCGCTCCGAGTCCATCGCCGGGCTGCAAGGCTCGGTCGCCGATGCGGTCCGCACGACCGACGGGCGCGAATTGCTTCTGCTGCGATCGATCGGTGTTCGTGGGATCACCAACCGGCTGGCGCAGCTTGAGCGTAACGAAGCGGGGTGGCGCGCCCGGACGATTGCGGTGCTGCCGTTGGGATTGCTCGACAATGCCGAGGGGATGGCGGCACAGGCATTGCCGGATGGGCGCACACGGCTATGGATCATCACCGACAATGACGGCAGTCCGTTCCGCGAGACGCGCTTGCTGACGTTCGTGCTGCGCTGATCTCGAACAAGAAAAAGCGCCGACACGGTGATCCGCGCGGCGCCTATTCAATCATCGTGAACAACCCCGGCCGAAGCCGGAAGGCCTGACTTCAGGCGGCCGCAGGAGCCTCGGCAGCAGCGGCGATGTTCTTTTTCTTGAGTTCGCGCTTCAGCTTGCGAGCCGTGGGCCCAAGCTTGTCTTCGCTGGTCTTGGCCAACCAATTGTCGAGGCCGCCGTTGTGCTCGACCGAGCGAAGGCCGTGCGTCGACACCCGCAGCTTGACGCTCCGGTTCAACGAATCGCTGATCAACGTGACGTTCTGCAGGTTTGGCAAAAAGGTCCGCTTGGTCTTGTTATTGGCGTGGGAAACATTGTTTCCCACCAGACGGCCCTTGCCGGTCAGTTCGCAGATGCGCGACATGATCTCGATTCCCGATGAAAATGGCAGGCACCACCAGTGGCGCCGGAAAGGGCAGGCCGATAACGGGTGATGGCCCAAGCGTCAACCGCAGGAGGAGAGTGACGCCCGCTTAGCAAGGCAACCAGTGGCGCTGACGACGCGTTCGGTGCACAACGCTTATTCCAAAAAAGTTTTTACGAACAAGGGGTGTGTTTGATGCGGGCCGTTCTGTTGATCCTGATTCTTGTGGTGGTCGCCGCACTGGCCGCTATCGCTACCGGCTTTCTCAACATCAGCCAGACCCGCTCCGCGGAGGTGCCGGCCGTCACGACCACGCGTGAAGGCATCGCCGCCAAGGGTGGCCAGACCCCAGCATTCGAGGTTCAGACCGGTCAGGTTGGCATCGGATCGCGCGACGCTACCGTCAAGCTGCCGGCCATCAACGTTCGTCCGGCTGGCGGCGACGCTCCGGCACCATCGGCTGCACCGGCGCCGGGTGCTCCGGCCAAGGCCGCTCCGGCGCCTGCTGCTCCTGCTGCGAACAACAACGGTGTGTCGGACACCAATGCGGTGCAGCAATAAGGCCAGCGCCTGCTGAACCTTCCCGTGCCCTTTCCACTTCCCGCCCCCATGCGCCGCGCGCTTGACCTTGCCGCGGCCGCTGCGGAGGCGGGTGAGGTGCCGGTCGGGGCGGTGATCACGCTTGGCGACCGCATCGTCGCCGAGGGGCAGAATGCCATGCGGTCCGGGCTCGATCCGACCGCCCATGCCGAGATGGTCGCGATCCGGGCTGCAGCAGTGGCGCTGGGGCAAGCGCGACTGGACGGGTGCACCTTGTGGGTCAGCCTGGAGCCGTGCGCGATGTGCGCGGGGGCGATCGCCTTGGCGCGGATCGGTTCGCTGCGCTTTGCCGCCGAGGATCCCAAGGGCGGCGGCGTTGTCCATGGCGCACGGGTGTTCGCGCAGGCGTCGTGCCACCATCGGCCCGACGTGCTTGGCGGCATTGGCGAGACGGAAGCGGCCGAGCAGCTACGCGCCTTCTTCGCCGCGCGGCGCTGAGCGCGTCATCCCGGACCTGGGAACCAGGCCCGGGATCAACGACCGCTTATTGGCCTTGGAAAGGGACCACCTTTATCTCGACCCGGCGGTTCTGCGCGCGGCCATATTCGCTCCCATTATCGGCGATCGGCTGAGTGGCGCCGAAGCCCCGCGTGCCGATCCGCGCATAGTTCACGCCCCGGCTCGACAGATAATTGGCGACAGCCTGCGCCCGGCGTTCGGACAAAGGCTGGTTGATCGCGTCGTTGCCGGTTGAGTCCGTATGGCCAAGCACGTCGATATAGGTCTGCTGATAAGTGCCGAGCGTGCTGGCGACCTCGTTCAAGGTCGATTGGAACTGCGGCTTCACGTCGGAGCGATTGATGTCGAAGGTGATGCCGGACGGCATACGGAGCACGATATCGTCGCCCTGCCGGATGACGTCCACGCCGGTGCCCGCGGTGTCGCGTCGAAGCTCGGCTTCCTGACGGTCCATGTAATTGCCGACGGCTGCACCGCCGATTGCACCAATGCCGGCGCCGAGGATCTTGGCCGTGCGATCGTTGCGCCCGCCCAGCACGTCACCGGCGAGATAGCCGGCAACCAAGCCGCCCAAGCCACCGATTGCGGTTTTGCTGATCACGCGATTGCCGGTTTCCGGATTGGTGGTGCAGCCGCTGGTTGCGACCAGCGCACCAGACACGGCCAAGGCAGTCATTGTTCGTGAAAAGCGCATCTTCATTCTCCATATCATAAATCAGTATTTCTCACGTCGAGGAGCCAACAGGTCCAGCGCGAGGATGTTCCACCTCCGAACTGACCTGCTTCTTGCTGTGCCGACCCCAAAGCGACTAGACACGGCTTCTTACATGACCGCTCCGCTTCTTCCATTCCCGTGGTTCGACCTTCTTCTGATTGTCGCGCTGATCGCCCTCAACGGCGTCCTGTCGATGAGCGAGCTGGCGATCGTCTCCTCGCGGGAGGCCCGGCTGAAGGGGCTTCTCAAGAATGGCAGCCGCGGGGCGAAGATCGCGCTCGAACTCGCCGCCGATCCTGGGCGCTTCCTGTCGACGGTGCAGATCGGGATTACGCTGATCGGAGTGCTCGCCGGCGCTTACTCAGGCTCCACTTTGGGGGAGCCGGTGGCGCAGCGGCTGGCGATCGCGGGCGTGCAGGACCCGCTGGCCCATAAGCTGGGCTTCGGACTGGTGATTGCGGTAACCACCTTTCTCAGCCTGGTGATCGGCGAGTTGGTGCCGAAGCAATTTGCGCTTCGCAGCCCGGAAGGGATCGCCACCGTGATGGCGCCGCCGATGCGCCTGTTGAGCAAGGTGACCGCGCCGCTGGTGTGGCTGCTTGATCGCACCAGCGCCGCCATCTTTCGCGTGCTCGGGCTCAACCGCGAATCGCAGCAGCAGGTTACCGCCGAGGAACTGCACCTGGTGGTAGCCGAAGCGCAGAACGCCGGGGTGATTGAGGAAAGCGAGCGCGCTATCATCTCCAGCATCGTTCGCCTTGCCGACCGCCCGGTACGCGAGGTGATGACCCCGCGTACGGACGTCGACTGGATCGACATCGACGCCAGCCCCGACCAGATCCGGGACGCCTTGTTGCATACGCCGCACAGCCGGATCCCGGTGGCGGAAGGCGCGGTCGAGAACATCGTGGGCGTGGTGCAAGCGCGCGACCTGCTCGATGCGCTTCTTCAAGGCCGGTCGCTGTCTCTTCGCGGCTTGGTCAAGTCGGCGCCGATCATTCCAGATGTGATGGATGCCATGGACGCGCTCGCGGTGCTCCGCGACGCCGACGTACCGCTCGCGCTGGTGCACGACGAATATGGTCACCTCGATGGCATCGTCACTCCTGGCAGCATCCTTGCGGCGCTGGCCGGCGCGTTCGCCAGTGACACCGATGACGATGAGGATCCGCCACTGGTAGAGCGCGAGGACGGCAGTTGGCTGGTGTCCGGCGCGGCCAACGCCGATCTGCTGGAGGACCGGCTAGGCATCAACATGCCCGGCGAGCGCGACTTCGCGACGGTTGCGGGCTTCGCCTTGTCGGTGCTCAAGCGACTGCCCGTGACCGGCGAAACATTCGCCCACGAAGGCTGGAAGTTCGAGGTTGTCGACATGGATGGCCGCAAGATCGATAAATTGCTGGCGGTGCAGGTTGGCCGAAAAGAGAGCGAGGCCGAACTCGCCAACGGTTAGCCGCCGATCGCCGCCGCGGCCTTACAGTTTCCCGAATTCAGCTTCGTAGCCGGCCTGATCGCCGCGCGCGAGGAACCCAGCCTGTTCGACGACCCGGTCTCGCGCCAAGCGGCCGCGGAACGGACCCATGGCGACGTCCAGACTAGCGATTGCCGCATCGTCGAGGGCGGCGACCTGCTCGAACCGGGTCAGCCCGTGGCTGGCGAGCAAGGCGGCGAACTTGGGCCCTACGCCTTTCATGCGCTGAAGATTGTCCGGCACGCCATTACTTCCGGGCAGATTGCCATGGACCGGCGCGCCTAGGAACTCGCCGAGCACGTCGCCGAACGCGCCGGCGGCTTCGTCGCCGACGCCTTCGCCTTCACCGCCACCATCATGATCGCGGGCGGAGGGAATGTCGTGGCGCGGGCCGGAGCGGAAGGTCGGCGGCGGCACGGGTTCGGAAGGCTCCAAGCGGGTGGCAGGGATGCCCGCCGCCATGTGCGGGCGAAGCGGCGTGTTGTCCCGTGTGAGCGTGACTCGCTGGCGGGGACGGAAGATCAGGTAACCGGTGATCAGACCGATCACCAAGGCGACCAGGATAACTGGCCAATAAGCGTCCCACAATTCAGTCATTCCAGGTCCTGTTCCGGCGGGCGAGATGAAGGCTGAGCAGATAGGCAAGGAAGATGCCAATGGCAAAACCGCCAAGTGCCAGCCCGCCGGCTTCAACAAACAAGGGGATCATCGTGCGGTGCTTTCCTGAGGCAAGGAGGCTGGGTCCCAACGAACTTCGGCAACGCCGGGTATCTCGCTCATGATGCGGAGCAATTCGCGCCGCTGGAAGTCATCGGCTGGGCCGGACAGGATCAGGGTGCGCGTCAGCGGTCCGCGGGCGAGGCGCGCCTGAACCTGCGTCATCTCGTCATGGTCGAGCTGGCCGCGAGCGGTGCGCTCGACGTGGCCGGTGAGGCGCTCCGCTGCTCCCAATGGACCGTGCCAGAGTTCGGCAAAGGCGACCGAAGCGGCGGCGGCGGCGAGAAGTTTCTGGTTGCGTGTCATCAGGGCTCCACATGAGGCGTTTTGCTTTGCCGCTCAAGCTCACGCCAGCCGATGTCGCGGCGGTGAAAGCCATCGGCGAAGTCGATTCGGTCGACCGCCGCCATGGCTGCGTCGCGGGCGGCGGCGAGGGTGGACGCACGGGCAGTGACGGCCAGCACCCGGCCGCCCACCGCCAGCAGCGCCCCCGACCCGTGAGCAGCGGTGCCGGCGTGGAATACGGTGACGCCGGGAACCTGCTCCGCTTGGTCGATACCCTCGATCGGCCCGCCTTTAATGGGCGTGCCTGGATAGCCTTGCGCCGCGACGACCACGGCCATCGTGCTGTCGGCGGACAGCTGGAGCGGGGCGATATCACCAAGGCGGCCGGTCGCGACCGCATGCAGCAGGGCGGCGAAGTCGCACTCGATGCGCGGCATGATCGCCTCGCACTCGGGATCGCCGAAGCGAGCATTATACTCGATCAGCTGGGGGCCTTCGTCGGTCAGCATCAGCCCGGCAAACAGCACACCGGAGAAGGGCGTGCCCGCCGCCGCCATCGCCCGAACCGTGGGCAAGATGATGCGCTCCATCGCTGCTGCCTGGAGAGCGGCAGTGAGCACGGGGGCGGGGGAGTAAGCGCCCATGCCGCCGGTGTTGGGACCGGTGTCCTCCTCTCCGACGCGCTTGTGGTCCTGGGCGGAGGCAAGCACCACGGCAAGCTCGCCGTCCACCAGAGCGAACAGACTGGCCTCCTCACCGGTTAGGAATTGCTCGATCACCATAGGCCCATCCCCGGCCGCTCGGATCGCAGCATCGGCATCGGCGCGGGTTTCGGCAACGGTGACGCCCTTGCCCGCCGCGAGACCGTCGGCCTTGATCACCACCGGCAAACCAAAACCGCACAGCGCCGCAAGCGCAGCAGCCACGCTGTCGACCCGCACGTAGCGCGCGGTTGGAATGCCATGCGCGGCGCACAGATCCTTGGTGAAGCCCTTGCTGCCTTCCAAGCGGGCGGCGGCTGCGTTCGGCCCGAACACGGCAATGCCCGCGGCACGCAGGGCATCGCCGACGCCGGCAACTAGCGGCGCTTCGGGGCCGATCACGACCAGGTCGATATCCTGGGCGCAAGCCAGGCTGACGACCTGTTCGGGGCTGGCGGGATCAATGGCGAAGCAATTGGCCCAGCGAGCGACGCCTGGATTCCCAGGTGCTGCGAGCAGGCCGGTGCAGCTTGACGATTGCTTCAGGCGCCATGCCAGCGCATCTTCGCGGGCCCCCGAGCCCAACAGCAGGATCCGCATCGTGTCCAAATTCCCTACCATCGCGCCTTCAGGCGGTGGACTGTTAGCCGAGGCGGCACCGGGCGACAATTCGCCGCCGCAAACCGTGTCCGAGATCGCCGGAGCGATCAAGCGCACGATTGAAGGCGCCTTCGGCCGTGTTCGCGTGCGCGGCGAGATCAGCGGGTGGAAGCGCCACGCCTCGGGCCATTGCTACTTCACGCTCAAGGACGAGAACGCGTGCATCGATGCGGTGATCTGGCGCACCGGCGCGGGGACCTTGGCCTTTCGTCCAGAAGACGGCGCCGAGGTGATCGCCACGGGCAAGCTCACTACCTACCCGGGCCGATCCAAATATCAGATCGTGGTGGAGCGGATGGAGCTGGCCGGAGAGGGCGCGCTGATGGCGCTGCTCGACCGCCGCCGCCGCGCGCTAGCCGCGGAAGGACTGTTCGACGCCGCCCGCAAGCGCCGGCTGCCGTTCCTGCCCCGGACCATCGGCGTGGTCACCTCACCGACGGGAGCGGTGATCCGCGACATCCTGCATCGGCTGGCGGACCGCTGCCCGACGCGCGTGATCGTGTGGGGCGTGCCGGTGCAAGGGGAGGGGGCAGCGGCCAAGATAGCTGCCGCCATTCGCGGCTTTGCCCAGCTGCCCGAGCCGCCCGACCTGCTCATCGTGGCGCGCGGCGGCGGCTCTATCGAGGATTTGTGGGCGTTCAACGAGGAGGAAGTAGTGCGCGCCGCGTCGGAATCCCCGATCCCGCTGATCAGCGCCGTCGGGCATGAGACCGACACCACGCTGATCGACCATGCCGCCGACCTGCGCGCGCCAACACCGACCGCGGCGGCCGAACTGGCGGTTCCGGTGCGGGCCGAACTGCTGGCACAACTGGACGAACTCAAGGCGCGCAGTGGCCGGTGCCTCCGGCGACGTGCCGATCTCGGACGCGAGCGGCTGGCGCTCACGGCGTGCCGCTGGCCGAGCGCGGCAGACTTGCTCGGCGCCCGGCGGCAAAAGTTCGACGAGCTTGGCGACCGGCTGCCAAGGGGCCTGGCCTCGCGAACGGGTCACGCCCGCGCCGACATGAACCTGGTGACCGGGCGGCTGCGTCGCGACTTGCTCGATATGCGGTTGGCTCGCGCCAGCGAGAAGCTGACCGCCCTGAGCAAGATGGCGCAACTGGTGCACCCCGACCGTCCGCTCAGCCGCGGCTATGCGCGGGTCACGGCGGCGGACGGGCGGACGCTGACCAGCGCCGCCGAGGCCCGCGCCGCCGTCGACCTGCGCCTGCGCTTCGCCGACGGCGTGGTCGAGGCAGTCAGCGGGCCAACCAGCGGGCCGAGCGGAAGCAAGGGGCTGCCAACCAGCGGGCCGAGCGGAAGCAAAGGCCCGCCAACAAAAGCGCCAAAGGTTGAGCGGGGCGGTCGGCGCGCTTATGTGCGCCCTCAGGCCGGTTTGTTCGACGAGGACGTTTAGGGATGCTGATGCATGGCGGCGGGCGCGAAGCGCGCGTGCACTATCTGGCGGGGACCTTCCGCCTTCTCGCCGACGGCGACCACGTGCGCTGCGCCGTAACGGGCGACCGCATCGGCCTGGAAGAACTGCGCTATTGGAGCGTCGCCCGGCAGGAAGCATACCGCGATGCCAAGGCGAGTGTTTTGGCGGCGGAGCGGGCAACGGCATTGGAGCGCTGATCCTAATGGTCGATGCAGGAAACGCAGACAGCCGCTCCCTGCTTGACCGCGCCAGTCGTGCCCGCCAGTCAGGAGATCACCCGCAAGCCCGCCTGTTGTTGGGTCAACTTCTTGCAAGCCAACCAGAATATGCTCCAGCTTGGAATCTGCTCGGGGTGGTCGAGCTAGAGATTGGTGATGCCGAGGGCGCCAAAGGAAAATTCCGTCGGGTTACCGAGCTCGATCCCGGATCGGCCGTCGTTTGGCTCAATCTGGCTCGGGCTGAGCGAGCCACGGGCGATCGAAGTGCCGAAACTGCAAGCTTGGACGCCGCGCTTGAACGTGATCCTTATCTCCTTCCTGCGCTTCTCGAGAAGGGAGAGGCTCTGCGGGCGCTTGGTCGTGAGATCGAAGCTCTGCAACTGTACCGACAGGTTCTGAACGGGATTGAAGCGGATGCGCGCTTTCCCGAGCCGATCAGCAGAGCGTTGGCGACGGCTCGCGCCTTTCTAGGCCAAAATGCTGACCGGCAAGCGGCCCAGTTCGAAACGGAACTAGCCAAAATAGCAGGGCAATTCCCCGACTCCGACCTTTCGCGCGCTGCTGTGTTCGCCGCGCAACGGGCAGGCACACGCAAGGTCTTCGTGCCTGGTCCGACGGACGGCTTCTTCCCGTTCCTCCCTGCCTTCGAATATTTCGACCGTTCGCTTTTCCCTTGGTTCGCCGAGTTGGAGGCGCAAACCAGTGACATCCGGGGCGAGCTCTTGTCCATCTGGGCGCAGGACGACACAAACTTCCGACCTTATGTTGCGTTCGCGCCGGGCAGTCCCGTGGCGCAGTGGCATGAGCTGAACCACTCGCCGAGGTGGAGCGCCTGGTTCCTTATCGAAAACGGTGTGCCCAATCAGGAGAACCGCGCGCGTTGCCCGATTACGGCGGCGGTGATCGACCGCCTTCCGTTGCTGGACGTGCCTGGCAAAGGACCCACCGTGATGTTCTCGGTGCTAGCGCCTCACACGCGCATCCCGCCCCATAGTGGCTCGACGAACACGCGCACGACGGTCCACCTGCCGCTTGTTGTGCCGCCGGGGAACGGCTTTCGGGTCGGCGGGGAAACCCGCGAATGGAAGGAAGGCGAAGCCTGGGCTTTCGACGATACCATCGAGCATGAGGCGTGGAATGACAGCGATCAGCCGCGCGCAATACTCATTCTGGACAGCTGGAACCCACTTCTGACTGAACCGGAGAAAGCTTTGGTGAGAGCGATCGGCTGAGCAAGTCTACCGAACGCGTTCGATCCGGATCGCCGTCTGCTTGTTCACATTCGCTAGGTACGAATTCATTGTTGCCCGGCGAATGCGGATCGTCTGGCGTGGCGCGGGGTCGATCACGAACTCGCGAGTGTCGAGTTGGACCCAGCGCCCTCCTTCCTCGAGCTCAAACTGCCACTTGCCGCCAGGATTCTGCCGAGCGACCTTGATGGTCGTCTCAAGCACTCCGGCATTCGCATCGCTGCTATTATCACCGAACACCGACAGGTTAGGTAGGGCCAAACCGAAGAGCGAGCGGCGAGTGCTGCGGACCTGCTGGCGACTCATGGTCACCAGTTCGCCGCTACCCTGGACCGACTGAAGAACGCGAACCTGGTCGTCGAAGCATTGCAGGCGCTTGCCATTATCGGTGATTGCTCGGCAGGCGAAAACACGCTGCACCGGCTCGGGGACAGGCTGTGCTTGAGAAGCCGCAGCGGTTGGAACGGCCACAAGCAGCACCGAAAGCATTGTTCCAAACGTTCTCGACATCATTAACCCCTGTGCTCTAGGGCAAGGGAATAGGACGCCAAAGGTCGGCAAGGCAAGCGCGGCACTCAGCCCTGCCGTTGCGAGGATCCTCGCCTTCGCCGGAGCATTTTGGAACCTTGTTATTTCTCCACCGCATATATGCCCACGAGCGAACTTTCGGCTTTGTAGAGACGAACCTGCCGCGGCTCCGGTCTCAACTCTTTTTAGACGGCCGAACCTGCTTCTGGGATGGCGATGAAAAGCTGGTGCGAATCGACCTAGCGCAAGGGCTGTCGACTGGTCCGCAACGCACCATCTTCCACATGGCTTTCTGCGGATCAACTTTGCTGGCGCGCCTGCTGGACGAAGCAAGTGACGCGTCGGTACTGAAGGAACCGCAGTGTCTTATAGATCTGGCTGATTGGCAGCGTGCGATCGACCTGGGTGTCACGAGCAGGAAGGGCTTCGATGTCGCCAGCCAGCGCGCCTGTAATGCCCTTTGGCTTTCACCTGACGGCCTCCCGATCGTTGTAAAGCCGAGCAACTGGGCCAACAATCTAATGCCTAGCTTGGCTCGGCTCCCGCAGAATATGCCGGCCGTACTCGTGACGATCCGAATCGAGGACTTTCTGCGGGCGGTGCTGCGTGGCGGACGGGAGCGGCTCGCTTTTGCAGCGCGTGCCGCAGCGCATCTGGCGAGTGCCTTTAGCAACGGCGACCAGCTCGTCGCCGCGGCCATCGCAAGCGGCACGGATGGTTTGACCAGAACGCTCAACCTTGCTGCCCTACTTCATCACCTGCAGACAAAGCTGTTTGCCGGGTATTCAGACCTGGCGGGACCGGATGCAGGCACGATCGACTTTCGCACGATCACTTCGGAGCCCGAGGAGGCCTTGAGGCGTGCCGCCAGTGCGCTTGGTCTCACACTCGACAGAGGCAGAATGGCTGCGATCTTGTCCAAGAACCGTCATCGACACTCCAAGGACTCATCGAAACAATACGACCAAGCAGTCCGCCTAGAGGAAGATCGTGTAGTCGTGTCACTCTATGGATCTGCAATGGAGAGCGCCACGGATTTCGTTGCACGTCTGGACGTCCGTCTCCGCGGAAAGTGTGACGTTTTGGGGACACAAGGTGCATAATTGATGCGCTGAAGCAGGTGCGCATTGCTTCCCAGAAACTTAGCAGGCTAACTCGCCGGGTCAAAGGACGTGACGTTCTTGCGGTGGGGGGGTCGGTGCGCTTCGGCGAAGCGAGCTACCATCAGGCTTTTGGTTCAAACCTCAAAGGGGATCCTAATGAAGCTTTCTCATCGTCAGCGCCTGATGGCGTCGACCCTTCTATTTGGGGTTGCTGGTGTTGCCACTCCCGCGTGGGCGCAAAGTCAGCCATCGGACGCTGCAGTGGTCGCCGCTGCTCAGGAGCCTGCTGCTCCGGATGCGTCCGTCACCTCCATTGCCGATCCCACAGCCGGCAAGGCCGATCCGGGCTCTTCGGGTGCCAATGACTCTGAGATCGTTGTTACGGGTTCGCGCATTCCGCGCCGTGACCTTACCTCGACCAGCCCAATCGCCGTCGTGAAGGCCGAAGAGTTTGCGCTTTCCGGCGCGGTTAATGTCGAGCAGGTCATCAATACCCTGCCGCAGGTTATCCCAGGCACCACGGCGTTTTCCAACAACCCCGGCGGCGGCGTTGCTACACTCAACCTTCGCGGTCTCGGCTCGCAGCGCAACCTGGTGCTGGTAAACGGCCGCCGCTACATCTTCTTCGATGCCAGCCAGATCACCGATTTGAACGCCATTCCATCGTTCCTGCTCGACAGCGTTGACGTGGTTACCGGCGGCGCTTCTGCCGTTTACGGCTCAGACGCACTTGCGGGCGTTACCAACTTCCACCTTCGCACCGATCTCAAGGGCATGCTCCTTGGCGGTCAGTATGCGATTACCGAGATGGGCGATGGCGCTCGTTATAACGTCTATGGCGCACTCGGCACGCAGTTCGCTGACGGTCGCGGAAGCCTGACTGTTTACGGTGAGTATTATAACCGCGGCGCGATCTTTCAAAGCGGCCGTGATTTCTCCCGCAACGCGCTGGTTGACGGCGACGGTGTCCTAGTCGCCGGTGGATCGGCCAACGTTCCCGAAGGCCGTTTCACAGCTCCTGCATCGGTTGCCGCTGGCACGAACTACAATGCCAACAATCTTGGGGCAGTCTTTGCGACGCCGGGCATCAGTTCGCCTTATACCGCGGCTAACGCCTACAATTATGCTCCCTCGAACTATCTGATGGTTCCGCAGCGCCGTTGGACCCTCGGTGGTTACGGAGAATATGAAGTTACCGAAGGTGTGACTGCGTACACTGAGGTCTCCTTCGTTAACAATCGTGTCGTAAACGAGCTTGCCGCGACGCCAGTGACCCAGGGGGTCAACATCGGCTTGGCGAATGCATGTACCGTCGTCAGTGCAGCAGATTGCGCCACGCTGACTCTCATCTCGGGTCGGCAGCTGGCGGCGAACGCCGCAGCTGTTACTGCGGGCACGGCACGGCCTTTCGGGACCGTTGCAGCAGGAACTGGGGTCGTTCCGATCCTCGGCCCCGGCCAAGTGCGCCTGACGGCAAACTATCGCGCAACGCAGATCAGTGACCGTGTCCAGAACGATGACCGGAACGCTTACCGCATGGTTGCCGGTGTTCGCGGAAACATCACGAACGACCTCCGTTATGATGCCTATTACTCCTATGCCCGGACGAAGAACGCCCAGACTCAGGAAGGCAATATCTCTCGCTCGGCTTTCGCCGCGAACGTAGAGAATGGTAACTGCAACATCTTTGGTGCCAATCTGCTCAGCGATGACTGCATCGGCGCTATCTCAATTCGTGCACAGAATCAGGATGAATCGCTCTTGCAGGTTACGCAGGGCAGCATCAGTGGCTCCTTGTTCCAGTCGCCTTGGGCCACGGATGCCATCGGCTTCTCGGTCGGTGGCGAGTATCGCAAGACCAGTGCTGAGTTCATTCCTGACACCGCACTTTCCTCGGGCGACGTGGTTGGCTTTAATGCCGGCGATCCAACCAAGGGCGGCTACAACGTCAAGGAAGTGTTCGGCGAAGTCCGTATTCCGATCATCCAGAACGGCTTTATCAACCGGCTCGAGTTGAGCGGCGCGGCTCGTTACTCGAAGTACTCTCTCGACGCAGTGGGCGGCGTTTACACCTACGCAGGCGGAGTCGAATTTGCTCCGGTTCGGGACATCACGTTCCGGGGTCAGTATCAGCGCGCGGTTCGTGCGCCGAACGTTGGCGAACTGTTCGGCGGGCAATCGGTCGGCTTCCCAGCCGCTACCGATCCTTGCGCCACGGCGGCGGCGGCGGCCAGCGCAACGATCACAGCGTTGTGCATCGCGACGGGCGTGCCGGCAGGCCAAGTTGGAGCAGCCTCGCTCCAGCCGAACTCGCAGATCGAATCAACGAGCGGCGGCAATCCAAACCTGCAGGAAGAAGTCGGCGACACCTACACTGTCGGCGTTATCCTACGTCCGAGCTTCATCCCCCGCTTAAACATCGCGGTTGATGGCTATAAGATCGGTATCAAGAATGCGATTGGAGCTGCCGGTGGCGGCACCGCCGGCGTTCTCAACCTCTGCTACAACGTCATCCAGCAGGCGAGCAGCCCTCTTTGCCAGTCGGTCAATCGTGATCCGAGCGGCATCATCTCGGGTGGCGCGTTTGTCGTGAATGCGGGTAATGCTAACTTGTCGAAGCTCAATACCAGGGGCATCGATGTGCAGGTGGATTACAGCTCGCCTCTTGGCTTTGGTCTAATGGGTGAGCGTTCCAAGCTCAACTTCTACGTCCTGGGCAGCTACACGAAGAAGAACAACTACACCCCAGTCGTGGGCGTAGATGAGGTGGTTGAATGCGCGGGCCTGTACGGCAATCTGTGCGGACAGCCCACGCCGAAGTACAAGCTCAGCTCGCGGGTGGCTTGGCTAGACGGTCCGCTCACGTCGACCGTGCGTTGGCGCCACCTGAGCTCGGTTCGGGACGACGACAATGATACCGACTACGTCGTCGAGCGGATCAAGGCGTACAACGTGATCGATCTTGCCTTCTCTCTGAACGTCACCGACGGCGCGACCTTGAACATCGGCGTGAATAACTTGTTCGACAAGAAGCCGCCGATCCTGGGTGACAACCAGGAGCAGGCGAACACCTTCCCGGGCACGTATGACGTGCTGGGTCGTGACTTCTTCGTCTCGGCGAGCTTCCGCCTCTAAGGGCTCGCTCGGTTAGGAAAAGAGCGGCGGAACCTCGGTTCCGCCGCTCTCTTCGTTTAGAACCAAACGGGCCTTTACTCTTCCATGCGGGCGCGAAATGGGCGATGCGGTGGCATGGATCTCCACCCTGCGATCGACACTACGATGCTGGCGAGGACCTTCGCGCGCGATCGCCGTGTCAGGATTTCCCCTTTCCTAGTGGAAGAGGACGCCGAGGCGCTTTCTGCCTCGCTCCGCGGCCGCTCGGACTGGCGGCTGGTTATCAACCAGCAAGACAAACTGTTTGAACTGGACCGTGAGGCGCAGGGGGCGCTTTCGGCCACTGCCCGCTCGCAACTGGACGACGCGGTGTTCGCAGCCGGCCGGTATGACTTCCAGTATCGCTATGAAGCCATTCGGGTGCCCGACGATACAGCGGAAAGGCAAAGATCGAGCGATCCACTAGCAGGCTTCGCTTCCTTTCTCTCTTCCGGCAAAGTTCGGGACTTGTTGCGAGCGATCACCGGACAGCCACAGATCGCTTTTGCCGATGCACAAGCGACGGCTTATTCGCCCGGTCACTTCCTGACCGCCCACGATGATGAAGTTTCCGGCAAAAACCGGCTGGCCGCTTACGTGTACAACCTCTCCCCGACGTGGCGGATCGATTGGGGCGGCTTGCTTTTGTTCCATGACGACGAAGGCCACGTCGCGCAGGGCCTCGCGCCTTCCTTCAACGCGCTCAACCTGTTTGCCGTGCCGCAGCCGCACAGTGTCAGTCTGGTAAGTCCGTCGGCGGCTTTCCGGCGCTACTCGGTTACCGGCTGGTTGCGCGCGTCATGACATCCGAGGCTGGCCGCAGTCCGCTCTTCAGCCTCAATCCGCATCTGCAGCGAGACGCAGCGACGCGCGCGTTCAGGGAAACGGGGCGAGTTCAGATCCGGGATTTCCTGCTCCCCGAAGCAGCCGGAGCGATTCACAAGATACTCTCGCGGGAAACACCTTGGGGGCTGGCCTGGCAGGCCGGGGAGGACGGGCCGCACCGCTTTCGCCGGCACGAGCTGGCCGAGCTCGACACGGCGCGACGGCAAGCGATGGAACGGCAGATTGGCCAAGCCATGCGCGGCCGGGATTATGCGTTCCTCTACGCGCAATATGCGATCCTCAATGCCTACCTCGAGGAATGGAGAGAGCATGAAGGGCTCGATCTGCTGATCGAACATGTCAACGACGAGCCTCTGATGGAGTTGGTGCGCGAGGTCACTGGGGCGGAGCACTTAGTGAAGGCTGACGCTCAGGCGACGCTCTACGCCCCCAATCAGTTTCTGGCGGTGCATGACGACCAGCATAGCGGCGAGGATCGCAAAGTCGCTTATGTGATGAACTTCTGTGCCGACGATTGGCGGCCAGACTGGGGTGGTTATCTCAACTTCTTCGACGAAGATGGCGATGTCATCGCTGGCTTTAAGCCGCGCTTCAATGCGCTAAACCTGTTCCGCGTGCCGCAGCGGCACAACGTCTCGTACGTGGCACCGTTCGCTCCCGTGTCTCGCTTTGCCATCACAGGATGGTTCCGCGCCAGCTAGCTCCGCATTCCAGACAGCAGCCAGGCAAAAGGTTCGCCCAGATCTTCGCTCAGCGTGCCCGGTTCGTGCATCCTAAGACCAGCCTCGCTAAGTTCTGACATAACCCGCGCAAGCCCGGCGGAGTCCAGCGCAGCCTCTTCGAGCAGGCCAAGCCGCGTGATTTCAAACGTCGCCTTGCGCTCGATCTGAGACAGCAAGACTTGGCTCTGCGTTGCCGGGTCTTTGTAGTCGAGAGACTGAAGGATCGCGAATGCGATCTCTTGGGCGACGTCCTGCGTCGGAAAGCGTACTTTGGCTTCGGCCGGAGCGGCGCGGAAGGCTGGCGGAATTGGGAGAGGAAAAAGGGACCGCGCAGCCGCAAACGCACGAGCCTTAGCGAGCAACCCCGGCTCTCCGATCGCCCACTCCAGAGCTTCACGGCGAGCGCCATTGTGCGCGAGAATTGCGCTCGCGCGATGGTGGATCAGTAGCCGCAGTCTTCCGCCGGGGCGAAGCACACGCCAAATCTCTCGCCCGATCTGCTGCGTGTCGCCATATTCGAAGCCATACTGGCTCGTCACCGCATCAAATGAGCCCGCTTTGAAGGGCAGGCGTTCCATGGCGACTCCGGCCCGAAGTGAAATCGCCTTATGGATGTCAGGAAGTGACGGGGCCGAGTCGACGCCCGTAAGCCGCAGGTCAGGCCGCGACTTACGCAGATCGAGCAGAACCGTGCCATTCCCCGTGGCGAGATCGAGAACTTTGGCGCCTCGGGGCAGACGATCAGCGAACTGCTGCCATTCACGCGTTTGTGCCCGGCCAAGCGTGTTCATCGCAGCTGGCAGACACCCCGGGCCGCGTGCGCCGTCTCCGGACCAAAAGTCGCCCCATGCGGCGCGCTGATCCACGGTCAAGCGGTGACCACGTCGAACGCGACCGTCAGCCGCTCGCCCGCTCGAAAAGGCCGGGTGCCATGAAATAGATAGCTGGGAAACAATGCTATGCTACCCGCCACAGGCTCAATCTGTCTAAGCGGCGCAAGGTCGAGAGAGAGATTTGCAGGCGGTCCACCGACCTCCAGCCAACCTTCCAATGGCTCCTGGTCGCGCGGAAGCACGATGTAGGCCGCCGACGAGAGCACACCCTGCGGGTGGAAATGAGCCACATGAAACCCCCCGTCCATCAGCCGCACTGACCACGAACCACCAAAGCGAGCGGAAAGGTCGCGGTGCCGCAGAAGTGGATGTTGTCGATCGAAGGCAGGCAATTGCGCCCAATAGCGCTCTACGGAGTTTTGGAGAGCACCGTAAAGCTCGCGTATTTCCGGATCCGTGCGGTCTAGCAGGCGACCGCGGGTCTGCGTACCGCCCCGAAGCGACTGGCCCAGCGGATGAGCCCGCGTACGGTGGAGAGTTCGCAGGCGTTGCGCCAATTCAAGCAGCGTGTCCTTGCCAAGCTCGAGAGCCTTCGATCGAATCAGGTCGTTCTCTCGATGAAGCCAGTCCGTCCGCGCGTCACCGGTCAGGCGCCATACCAGCCCAGTCAACGCCCAAGCTTCCACGGAGCCTCCACCGAGCCTCGCCTGGTCAAGCAGCCCGCCCGCTTTGTCGATCCGCCCGGCGCGGAGCTCATGAAGCGCTTGACGGGTTGGTAAATCGGCAAGCGTGTCAGGCAGCATGGCAAATAGGCGATCGGCCGTTGCGACATCACCGGCTTCCGAGGCGTATAGGGCTTCGAGAAGACGGAACTCCGGATCGCCATTGAACGCCGCATCAGCCTTGGACGCCGCCGACGCCGCCGCGTCAGGCATGTCGGCACCCGCGTAGGCGGCGATCAGAGCTCGGCTGAGAGCACGATCGTCCGGATACCGTTGAACCGCATCTTCGAGTGCCACCGTGAACTCGTCCGTGTTGCCGTTCTCCCAGTGCAGATGCGCCAGAAAGGACTGCGCTTGGGAATGGCGTGGATGCGCCGCGACGAAACGGGCGAGCGCCGCCATCGCTTCCGCCGCAAGGCCGTCCGCTTCCAAGGCACTGGCAAGGCCCAGATGCAGGTCGGGATTTTGCGGATCGAGGCTTAGTGCTCGGCGATGATGTGACACGGCCTCCGGCTCGCCTCGCTCAAGCGCGCAGCGCGCGCGGCCATGCGCCGCGACCTTTCGCATGGGGTCGAGCGCAAGCGCGGCGTCGAACGCGTGAACGGCGTCATCCGAGCGGCCAAGATCCCTTAACATGGTGCCGCGAGCCGCTTGAAAGCGCGCATCCTTCGGTCGATCGGCAAGCAGGGCATCCACCTCTTGGAGCGCCTCGCGCACAGCGCCGCTGCGCTGCAGAAGTAATGAACGATTGAAGCGGGCTTCGACAAAATTCGGCTTGGCCCCAATTGAGCGATCATAGTATCCAAGCGCCTGAGGATCATCGCCGAGCGACACCAGCAGATTAGCGTAGTTATTGTTGATCTCAGCTTCGGCGGGCGCAAGCTTCAGCGCTTCGAGAAACGCCGTCTGAGAGGCATGCAATTGTCCCCGTTTCCGTTGAACGAGTGCCAGAAGGTGGATGATCGCCGCATTGCCCGGAACGTATTTCTGAAGCCGGCTCAGAAGTGTGTGGGCCTCGTCGAAGCGTCCTTGTGAGAAGGCCTGTTCGGCCTGAGCAAACAGCGAGTTGGCATCTTTTGGAGACATGTACCGCTGCATGCCGGAGGGGGGATCGGCTGTCCACGCCTTGGCAAGCTGGGCCGAGCCGCTGGCTTGCCTCGGCATGAGCGTCGCCACGGGACGGCGGCTTCGCGTTCGCAAGGCTCGCACCAAAGGCTACTGCTCCATATAAAAACGGCGAGCGTTGCCGTTAGAAGTGGCGAATGTCTCCGGGTTCGAGCGAGCAGCGCCTGCCACTAATCCTGCTATCCACTTGAAAAATCTGCTTTAGAAGTATGATGCAGCTGTAACCCACTTGCCACAATCTTCCGCAAAAGCGTGAGCCGTGGCTCAAGCGCAATTGCTTGATGGACGCGATCTCACATAGGGGGCCCACAAGACCAGCGACTTAAATCGATGGACGCGTGATTCTTGGGTGCTCGCAGTTGCGCCGCTTTAGGGGAATGAAATGTCGAATTGGAACTACAAGGGGTCGCTCCTTGCGACGACCGTAATTGCCGGAATGGCATTTGCGAGCCCAGCTTTCGCGCAGGATGCGACGAACACGCCCGGCGCCCAGTCCGCGAGCCCGGTTGCGACCGAGGAAGACGATACGCAGGCTCAGGCACCCGTCGTAAACACGAACACCGACAGCGCCACGCAGGAAGTGGTTGTCACCGGCACGATCTTCCGCACTACGACTTCCGCGACTGTGTCGCCCGTTACGGTTCTTACCGCTGAATCGATGGATCAGCGCGGCAACAACACGGTTCAGGAAGCCATCCAGAACCTCTCGTCGAACAATGGTCCAGCGCTTACCAACAGCTTCTCGGCCAACGGCGCCTTCGCAGCCGGCGCCTCCGCGGTATCGTTGCGCGGTCTCAGCACCAACTCGACGCTCGTCCTGTTTGACGGACAGCGCGCGGCTTACTACCCGCTTGCCGACGACGGCTCGCGCAACTTCGTCGATCTCAATACCATCCCGGACGACATCGTCGATCGGATCGAAGTTCTTCGTGACGGTGCGTCCTCGACCTACGGCGCCGACGCCATCGCAGGCGTGGTCAACATCATCACCAAGCGTGAATTCCGCGGCGTTCAAGCGCGTGCCGAAGCTGGCGTGACCCAGGACGGCAACGGTGCCAACCGTCGTCTTAGCCTTACAGCGGGTACCGGCAACCTGCGTGAAGACGGCATGAACGCCTACATAAGCGGGTTCTACTTTGACACCAAGGCGATCTATAACCGCGACCTTGCTTATCCGTTCAACACCGACGATCAGACGGCTCTGTGCAGCGATCGCACCGGTTCTACAGAGTGCGGCCCCAACAACATCCTGAATTCGCGCGATCCCGAGACTGGTGCGCTGGCCGCTTTCCTCGTTCCGTACGACGTCTATGTGCGCCCGTACAACGCAACCAACACTGCAGCGATTGCCGGTGGTCGTAACGAGCTTCTTAATCCTGGTGCGGGTTGCCAGTACGGTCAGGGCTACACGCTGTCGGCCGCCGAGCAGGCTGCTCTCCTGACGGCTCCCGCGGCAACGCAGGTCTGCACGATCGACATCACCAACCGGTTCAGCGTGGCTACGCCGAACATCCAGCGTTTTGGTGGATCGGCTCGCGTCACCGCGCGACTTGGAGACAACACCGAAGCCTATGGCATGGTGAACTTCCAGCAGAGCACGGTTGATTACACCGGGTTCCCAGCAGTGATTCGCGGCTCAGCGAATGCTGGCATTCTGTTCCGTCCGTTCTCCACGTCGACCGGTCCTGCGGCGAACCTAGCACCGGGTTCCTTCCCGCTGTCGCTGCCGGTTTATGTGTGTCCGACTGGCGTGGGTGATGCTCAGGGAGTCAACACCGGCTGTTCGGTTACCACGCCAGGCGCCGTCCTGAACCCGAACAATCCGTTCGCGGCACAGGGTCAGGTTGCTCGTATCCTTGGCCGTCCTTTCTCGAACCCGACCTATAACGAAACGCGCAGCCGCGTGTATCGTGGAGCCTTGGGCTTGACGACCTCGTTGTACGGTTTCGACGTGCGCGCGGACTTGACCGCCATGCACAACGATCTTCGTCGCACGCAGAATGGCTACATCTACATCGCCAACCTGCTTTCCGCGATCGCGCAGGGCAACATCAACCTCGTCAACCCGGGTGCGAACACGCAGGCCCAACTGGACTTCATCAGCCCTGACAACATCTCGGATGCGTCGTCGGATCTGTACGCGGCACAGGTGACATTCGGCCGAGCGCTATTCGACCTTCCGGGTGGCCCTCTCCAGCTCGGCCTCGGCGCACAGATCCGTTATGAGGCGGTCGATGCACCCAGCGGCAATGCCGATTACAACGGACCAACGCAGCGGTACTTCACGCTGAATGCGTTCGGAACCAGCGGCGACCGTACGGTGAAATCGGTGTTTGGCGAAATCAACGCGCCGCTCCACGACATGGTCGAAGTCAACGCTTCCGGCCGCTACGACAGCTACTCGAGCGGGCAGAATGCCTTCTCGCCAAAGGTCGGCGCGAAGTTCACGCCGTTCCGTCAGTTGGCGGTTCGTGGCACTTGGTCGAAGGGTTTCCGTATTCCCGCCTTCGGTGAGGCAAATGCGCTGCCGACGACTGGTTTCGTAAACACCAACCAAGCAAATTTCACCGACACTTTCCTCGCTCAGTATGGCTGCACGCTCGCCACTTACTCGGCTTGCCCAACGTACATTCGTAACAACAGCTACGGCCTGACCACGCTGGCTTCCCCCACCCTGAAGCCGGAGCGGTCGCGCAGCTTCACTCTTGGTGCGATCTTCAACCCTGTTCGTAACTTCACCTTCACGGTGGATTACTTTGACATCAAGAAGACGGGCGCGATCACACAGCCTTCAAACACGCCAGCTCTCCTGGCGTACTATAGTGGGCAGCCGATCCCGACGGGTTACAACGTCATCCCGGGTGCTCCGGACTTGACCCGTCCGAATGCGACGCCGATCATCGGCTTTATTGAAGCGCAGCTTGTCAACGCGAACACGATTCGCGCTCGCGGGCTCGACTTTGCAGCCAACGCTCGCTTTGACTTTGGTTCGGTCCGCCTGAGCTCCTCTTTGGAAGCCAGCCGTATCCTGGAGCTGAGCACGACCTTCCCAGGCGGAGTAACGGAGCGTTACGAGGGCACGCTTGGTAACTACAATCTGACTGCCGGTTCGGGCACTCCGAAGTGGCATGGCAGCTGGCAGAACACGCTCGACTTCGGCAAGGTAGTCGTGACGGGCACCGCCAACTACTTCGGCGGTTACAACCTGTCGGCTGAGGATCAGGGCGGCGTTCGTGGCGACTGCGGCCTTGGCGTCGATTACCTGGGCTGCAACGTGAAGCGTTACATCACGCTCGACATGGTTGCCCAGTTCAAGCCAACCGAGAAGTTCACGTTCTACGTGAACGTACTCAACGCGCTTGACGACCTTCCTCCGATCGATCCAGCCACTTATGGTGCCCATCTGTACAACCCTGTTCAGGGTGGCACGGGTGTCTATGGCCGAGCGTTCCGCGCCGGTGTGAAAGTGAACTTCTAGTTCTTCACGAACTAGGTTGATTGACGGCGGGCGGCTCTGCAAAGAGTCGCCCGCTTTCATGTTCGGTATCGTTGCGCCACGTGAGAGATCCGCTGCAGGATCGAGCCTGCTGCATAACATCAAGATCAAGGGACAGGTCGAATGCCCATCTGGCTACTACTGATGCTTGCTGGAACTATGCTTATCGCTTCACCGGCAGAGCCAGGGCCGCAGGCAGTCGCAAAAGGCAAAGTAGAAACGCCTAAGCTCAACAAGGACGGTCAGATTTGCCGCCGGATGGTACCGACCGGCTCCATCATGTCGGTGAAACAATGCTACACGCCTCGGGCTGCAAACGAGCGGTCGAACAACGACCAGGACAGTCTGCGCCAGTTCCGCGACTCAGGTCGGGCGACAGTGCCTGGTCAGAATTAGGGATTGCAGCAATCGCACCAGCGATGCGTGCTGCAATCCAGGAATAACGTATGCCAGGCAGTCACCCTTGCTTGCCTAAGCGGGCGTTAGCACCAACCCACCATCGCCCTCATCCACCCGCACCGTCTGTCCGTCATGGACCGTGCCCGCCAGGATCGCGTCTGCCAGTGGGTCCTGCAGATACTTCTGCACCGCGCGCTTGAGCGGGCGGGCGCCGTAGACGGGATCGTAGCCGACACGGCCGAGCCAGGCCTTGGCGGCGTCGCTGAGTTCGAGATGGATCTTGCGGTCTTCCAACAGCCTGCCCAGGCGACCGACCTGGATCTCGACGATCGGGCCCATGTGGCTGGCGGAGAGGCGGTGGAACAAGATGATCTCGTCCAGGCGGTTGAGGAACTCGGGACGGAAATGGCCGCGCACCATGTCCATCACCTGGCGCTCGACCTTCTCGGCGGGTTCGTCCTCGCCCAATGACGCGAGGAACTGGCCGCCGAGGTTGGAGGTCAGGATGATCAATGTGTTGGTGAAATCCACTGTGCGACCCTGGCCGTCGGTCAGGCGGCCGTCGTCGAGCACCTGCAGCAACACGTTGAACACGTCGCTGTGGGCTTTCTCCACCTCGTCGAACAGGATCACCTGATAGGGACGCCGGCGGACGGCCTCGGTCAGCACGCCGCCTTCCTCATAGCCGACATAACCCGGGGGCGCGCCGATCAGGCGAGCAACGGCATGCTTCTCCATATATTCCGACATGTCGATGCGGACCATGGCGGCCGGATCGTCGAACAGGAACTCGGCCAGAGCCTTGGTCAGTTCGGTCTTGCCGACACCCGTCGGTCCAAGGAACAGGAAGGAGCCGAGCGGACGGTTGGGGTCCTGCAAACCGGCGCGGGCGCGGCGAACCGCGGCGCTGACCGCCTTAACCGCTTCGGCCTGGCCGATTACCCGCGCGCCAATCGCCTGCTCCATGCCCAGCAGCTTGGTGCGCTCGCCCTCCAGCATGCGTTCAACCGGCACACCGGTCCAGCGGCTGACGACGCCGGCGATGTCCTCGGCGGTGACTTCCTCGCGCAGCATCGCGCCCTTGGTGGCCGCCTGGGCCTCACCGAGTTGGCGGTCGAGGTCGGGGATGCGGCCGTATTGAAGCTCGCCGGCCTTGGCCAGGTCGCCGGCTCGCTGCGCTTGCTCCAACTCCAGCTTGGCGCCGTCGATCGCTTCCTTGATTTTGGCTTCGGCCGCGATCTTGTCCTTCTCCGCTTGCCAGCGTTGAGTCAGTTCGCTCGACTTCTGTTCGAGGTTGGCAAGCTCGCTCTCCAGCGTGGTGAGGCGATCGCGAGACGGTGCGTCGGTCTCCCGCTTCAGTGCCTCGCGCTCGATCTTGAGCTGGATGATCCGCCGGTCGAGGTTCTCGATCTCCTCGGGCTTGCTCTCCACTTCCATGCGGATGCGGCTCGCGGCCTCGTCCATCAGGTCGATCGCCTTGTCGGGCAAAAAGCGGTCCGAGATGTAGCGATTGCTCAGCGTTGCGGCAGCGACGATGGCGGCGTCGGTAATGCGCACGCCGTGGTGAAGCTCATACTTCTCCTTGAGACCGCGCAGGATGGAGATCGTGTCGGGCACGGTCGGCTCGCCAATAAACACCGGCTGGAAGCGGCGTTCCAGTGCCGGGTCCTTCTCCACGTGCTTTCGAAATTCGTCGAGCGTGGTGGCGCCGATGCAGTGCAGTTCGCCGCGGGCCAGAGCGGGCTTGAGCAGGTTGGACGCGTCCATCGCGCCTTCCCCTTTGCCGGCGCCGACCAGCGTGTGCATCTCGTCAATGAACAGGATGATCTCGCCCGCGGCGCCCTTGACCTCGTCGAGCACGCCCTTGAGCCGTTCCTCGAACTCGCCGCGATACTTCGCGCCCGCGATCAGCGCGCCCATGTCGAGGCTGAGCAAGCGGCGGTCCTTGATGCCGTCGGGCACGTCGCCATTGGCGATGCGAATGGCGAGCCCCTCCGCGATGGCGGTCTTGCCGACGCCGGGCTCGCCAATCAGCACCGGATTGTTCTTGGTGCGGCGGGCCAGAACTTGGATGGTACGGCGGATTTCCTCGTCGCGGCCGATCACCGGATCGAGCTTGCCGGCCCGCGCCGCCTCGGTCAGATCCCGCGAGAACTTCTTGAGCGCCTCGAACTTGTCCTCGGCGCCTTGGCTGTCGGCCGCGCGGCCACCGGTGAGCTTGTCGATGGCGGCGTTGAGCGGCAATGGCTGAACCCCGGCACGCGCCAGTGCGGCGGCGACTTCGGTGCCCTTGGCCAGCGCCATCGCCAGCAACAATCGCTGAACGGTGACGAAGCTGTCACCAGCCTTCTTGGCGACGGCTTCGGCCTGGTCGAGCAGGCGGATGGTGTCGCCATCCAGCGCCGGAGCGGAGGTGGCGCCTGAGCCCGTAACCGCGGGCACCTTGGCAACGAGGGCATCGACTTCGCGCCGAGCAGCCTTGGAGTCCCCGCCGGCAGAGTCGATCAGCCCGGCGGACATGCCTTCCGGGTCATCGAGCAAAGCTTTAAGGATGTGCGCGGGCGCGATGCGCTGATGGTGCTCGCGAACGGCGATGGTCTGCGCAGCCTGGACGAAGCCCTTGGCGCGATCGGTGAATTTCTCGAAATCCATGTGGTCCCCGTGATCCCTCTATGCGCACCGACTTAGTGTGTCCTTCGGGCAACACAAGAGGTTGCAACAGGTCAGCGCGGTGGCAGTGGTACGAGGATCGGGGCCAAGGGATCGCGCGGCAAGGGTGCTGGTGTGGCCGCTGCCGAAGCTGCTGGCGAACTCGACGCCGACTGCAGCACGGCAAGGTCGACCGGGCGGGGTGCGACGGCCAGCGGCATCGGACAAGCGAGCGAGCCGGCGTCGTTGCGGCCCCAGGTGCGATATCTGGCGCTGTCCACGTGAAAGCGTAGCTTGGTGTAGAAGCCCAAGCCCACCTGGTACCGCCCGCCTTCGCGGCGATGCACTGCGCACAACCGGCTGATCAATTCGGTGCGGCTGGTTGGGCGCAGCGGAACCAGGTCGATGGCTGCGAAATGCTTGTGGACGCTTTCCGGAGCACCGCCGGCGCATTGGTTAAGCACCGGGTTACGATAGGCGGACACCGTTTCGACCGGACCCACTGCGGGCACGACATAGTCGCGAACGAAGCGCAAAGTTTGGATGAGGTTGGCCCATTCGACGATTGGCGGCACCTCGAACGGAGCGGCGCCGCACCTCTGCCAATCGCTGGCAGTGCGGATCAACTGCCAGGTGGGCACCACATAAGCCACTCCGCTGTCGTTTAGATAGCGGTGAAAGGCGGCGACCTGGATCGTGCGCAGAGGGCTCGATGCAACCCAGCGCCGATAACCAGGCTCGTCCTGCCCCGAGATGACGTAGTCGGCGGTGGGCGACCAGGGCACGTACCGCCAGGGCACGCTG
Source organism: uncultured Sphingomicrobium sp. (assembly GCA_964243335.1). Taxonomy (GTDB): domain Bacteria; phylum Pseudomonadota; class Alphaproteobacteria; order Sphingomonadales; family Sphingomonadaceae; genus Sphingomicrobium. The sequence goes on from CAXTED010000004.1 coordinate 208,337, forward strand.
TTAGCCGGAGGCAAGATCTGCGCCGGAGCGGCCGCGGAGGCAAAGAGAGCGAACAGCCCGAGAACGGAAGCGAAGCGCATGGCTGCACTCTACAGCGGTCCCGCGCCTTGAAAAGTGGGGCCGGGCGGGGCACGTCGGGTAAATGGCACAACCGATCCAAGTCGACATTCCCCACAAGCTTGGCCGCGAGGAAGCGCGCCGGCGTATCGCGGGCAACATCCACCAGCTGCAAAGCTATATCCCCGGCGGCGCGCAGGTCACCCACGAATGGGTCGGCGACCGGTTGGACATGCAGGTCACGGCCATGGGCCAGACGGTGGCGGCGCAGATCGGCGTCGAGGACACCCACGTGCGCTGCAACGTCGTGCTGCCGGGCCTGCTTGGCATGATGGCCAAGCCGATCGAGGCGGCGCTGCGCGCCAAGGGCGCCAAGCTGCTGCTCGAGGACAATAGCAAGAAGGATTGAGCGCGGCGCCGGTTGCCGTTGTCGTCAGGAGGCAAGCAGGTTAGCCTGCGAGCTATAAGGGAGGCTCAACCATGCGCCAGTTCGCGGTGATCGGATCGGGCCCAGCGGGTTTCTACACCGCCGAAGCTCTTGCTCGCACCTTTGGCGCCGACGCGCGGATCGACATCCTCGACCGACTGCCGGTGCCTTATGGTCTGATCCGCTTCGGCGTGGCCCCCGACCACCAATCGATCAAGGCCGTCGCCCGGCGGTATGAGAAAGTCGCGCTTGAGCCCACCGTGCGTTTCCTCGGCAATGTTCATCTTGGCGCCGACGTGTCGGTCGAGGAATTGCTGCACTATTACGACGCGGTGGTGCTGGCGACCGGAGCGCCGCTCGACCGCCGCCTGGGGCTACCCGGCGACGATCTGCCGGGTGTGATCGGGTCGGCCGCGTTCGTCGGCTGGTACAATGGCCACCCGGACTTTGCCGACCTCGACCCGCCGCTACATGGCGAAGCGGCCGCGGTGATCGGCAATGGCAATGTCGCGCTGGATGTGGCGCGCATCCTCAGCAAGACGCGCGAGGAGTTCGCCGCGTCGGACATCGTCGGCCACGCGCTGGAGGCGCTGGAGGGATCAGCTATCCGCCGCATCACTCTGGTCGGTCGCCGCGGCCCGCACCAGATCGCGATGACTCCCAAGGAGTTGGGAGAGCTTGGTCACCTGACGGCGGCCTCGGCGGTGGTTGACGCAGCCGACCTGCCCGACATCGGCCAGGACGCCGGGCTGGAACCCGGGCAGCGCAAGTCCGTGGGCCACCTGCGGGATTTCGCCAGCACGGCGCCCGACGCGGCCAAGCCCAAGCGCATCCTGTTCGATTTCTTCGCCAAGCCTCTGGCGATCGAAGGCGACGGCCGGGCCGAGCGGCTGATCGTGGAAGCGACACGGCTCGATAATGCCGGCCAGGCGGTGGGCACGGGCGAGACCTACGCCATTCCGGCCAGCCTGGTGGTCAGCTGTATCGGCTACCAGACCCCGCCCATTCCCGGAGTGCCTTATGAGGACAAGTTGGGCCGTTTCATCAATGAAGGCGGGCGGGTGGCCGAGCGCTTGTACGCGGTTGGCTGGGCGCGGCGAGGCCCCACCGGCACCATCGGCACCAATCGGCCGGACGGACAGGAAGTCGCCGAACGCATCGCCGCTCTGTTTCCTCCTGGCGGCGCCCACAGCGGGCGGGGCGGGGGCGAAGCTTTGGACCATGTACTGGCGCTGCGCGGCGCGGACCCGGTGCCGTTCGCCGACTGGCAAAAGATCGAAGCCGCCGAAGTCGCTGCCGCTCGCTCCGGCGCTCCGCGAGAGAAATTGGTGCGGCTGGCGGACATGTTGCGCGCCAGCGGGCACTGACTCGGGCCGACTTACCGCAACAGGTTGCCACGCAACGCTCGCCCGCCTAAAGGCCGTGCCGCCTTGGCTTCGCGCTCGCGCGGGGCCGGTCGGGGAGTAGCTCAGCCTGGTAGAGCACTGTCTTCGGGAGGCAGGGGCCGGAGGTTCGAATCCTCTCTCCCCGACCAATCATCGCAAATGCCGAATCTTCGCTGCCAATTGCTGCGAGAAATGGTCGGAAATCACCATTCCGCAGCACGTGCTTGTACTCGCGCGCGGAAGGCGCGAAACTTGTTGCATCGCCCCGTCTGACGAGGTCCGCGTACAATAGCTTGCACCGCGTTTGATCCGGCAACCCAGTGACCGATTTCCACCCCTACGGATGCAGGAGGCAGTGTGGTCCTTCGACCCGTTGCGAACGTTGTCGCAACCAGGCGAAGGGCGGAAATCTGCGTGACCCCCGGTACTGACGAGGATAGCGGCACATATCGACTCCGTGATCATGCGGTCCCAAGAAATGCAAAGATGGCGCGTAGCGCAGTAGGTGCGTCAGCAAAGCGAAAGCTTTCGCGGGGCAAGTGACTGAACATAAACCATTAAATCTTGATGATTAGACTTGGCCGACAATCGGGGAGCGGACGAATGCTGCACAAGAAGGCGAACGCAGCCCTGGGAGTCGTTCTTGCCCTGGTCGGTAGCAGTGTGACAGCGACGGGCCCGCGGCCGGGTAAGCCGATCGCATGTGCGATGGTCAACGGCAGCAAGATAAGGCCGGCAAGCATTCGGGCAGCGGAAGTGTGCAGCTCCATCCAGACGGCTGTGCGGAAAAGGGTGCCGACCGCTTCTTTCAGCGTGAGAATCGTTGCGCTGTCGGCATCGATGCTTGTCGCGACGGTCCGAATGGATGACGGTCGGGTTTTACCCGAACAGAATTTGAGAGTTAGTGACGGCGTTCTCGACCAAAGGTCGGTTTCCCGCCTTGCGGCAGCGATTGCAACGCAAGTTGCGGATGCTGTGCGGAGTTAAACAGGTGCATCTTTTTCTCAACCGTGAGGACCACTCGGGTTCCAGGCGGGACTGTCCTGATTACGTCAGCTTTAGGTGATTCAATGGTAGATATTCCAGGCACTTCCGAAACGACGCGGGTCATCTCAGTAGGCGGCGCCATGACCGACTCGCTGGAGGCTGTCGGCGATCATGACTGGGTCCGAATTCAACTGGTCGCCGGTCAGTCGATCAGTGTTTCGCTCGATGGCCTTACGCTTGAGGACTCCTATCTCCGCATCCGCGATGCGAGCGGTAATGTGGTGTTCGAAAATGACGACATTACCTCGGGCATCGATCGGGATTCCCTACTGGCGTTCAGCGCGACTTACAGTGGCAATTACTTCATCGATGTGGGCGCTTTTGATGATGCTTACGCAGGCTCATACCAGCTGAGTGTAGCGGCCTACACGCCGCCGCCGCTTTACTCGGTCCAGCAAGCGGCTAATTATCTGACCCACGGTTATTGGGGCGGCGAATCGCACGCCTTCGCGGTTTCGAGCGGTGGATCGCTTACCGTCAACCTGACCGGGCTAACAACCGCCGGTCAGAGTTTGGCGCGCGCAGCACTGACGACTTGGACCGACATCATCGGGGTTCGCTTTGCTGAGGTCGTTTCAGGTGGGCAGATCACATTCGACGATAATCAGGATGGCGCTTTTTCGAGCGGCATATGGTCACTTGGAGTGACTTCGTCGGCCACCGTCAATGTCTCGACTCAATGGCTCACGGATTACGGGACGCGCCTCAATGGCTACGCCTTCCAGACTTACATCCACGAGATTGGCCATGCTCTCGGTTTGGGGCATGCAGGTGGTTATAACGAGACAGCACGTTACCCGTTTGAGACAACATTTCGGAACGATGGCTGGCCATTGACGGTCATGTCCTACTTCGACCAGCGCGAGAACACCTACTTCGCGGAGTTGGGCTTCACACCTAACATCATCGTCACTCCGATGATTGCCGATATTTACGCAATTACCACCCTGTACGGCAGCTCCACGACCACTCGCACCGGTGATACCGTTTATGGCCCCAATTGGAGCACAAGCACTGGGGCGCTCACCGTGTTTGACAGTAGTGGAAATGATACAATCGACGTGTCCGCCTTCACGGGGCGCCAGCGCATCGACCTCAATCCTGGCTCTTTTTCGGATGTTCTTGGCGAAATCGGAAATGTCGGCATCGCGCTTGGCGTAATCATTGAAAGCGCTACGTCCGGTGCTGGAGCGGACACGTTGGTCGGAAACGGCGCGGCAAATGTCCTTAATGGCGGACTCGGGAACGACATTCTCTTAGGCGGTGCCGGATCTGACGACCTGATAGGTGGTGCTGGGTCCGACATTTATGAGGTTGACGATCTGGGTGACCGCGCGATTGAAGGCGCTGAGCAAGGTTCGGCCGATGTTGTGTTTGCTTATATAAACTTCACTCTGGCCCGCGACGTCGAGCATCTCGTCATGTTGTACGGCAATCAGACGTACGGATATGGTAACGGTGGGCACAATGTCATTATCGGCAATGCCCAAGGGAATGTGTTGGAGGGTCGCGGAGGATACGACACAATGACTGGCGGGCCTGGCTCAGATTTAGTCATCGTGAATGCTAACTTTGGCGTAGATGTAATTACAGATTTTGTTGCGGGGCAGGGGACCCAAGATGCCATCTACTTCTCTACTCAGCTGTTTGGCAGCTTTCAGCAGATCATCAACAATGCTGCGCAAGTCGGACTAGACACATGGATCGGAGATGGATTTGGCAACACAGTTGTGTTGCAAAACGTCGGACTTGCAACGCTCCATCCAGATGATTTCGGCTTTATCTAGATTTACCCAGCTCGACGCACCGCCGTTGCTCAGGTTCTCTGGCGCTCGTCATCAGCGAGGGGCAGGGAGCAGCGCGCGATACGCCACCTTCGAGCGAAGCACGATCAACGACATCCGGCAGCTCAGACTATTGCCGGAAGCAACCGATTACCTGCATAGGTCGAGCAGGGAACAGGCTTAGAAAAGCTCAGCACCTTTTCTTGACAGCGATGCGACAGGAATGTCCGCCTACCACCTGTAAAGGACATAAGCGGAGAAGGTCTGTTTTCGACTCAGTGCCGACACTCAGCCCCGATCGATGGGTGTCTTCTTCGTTCATCTGCATGCATGCATGCATGCATGCGGCGAGCCGAACACATGCAAACGATCATCCCTTGCCCGATCAGATGAAGCCGAAGTCGTTGGAATGCAGTGCGCTCTTCTGAACGCCAACGAGCACAACAGTGTTGCCGTGGCCATCGCCGATCCACGTATCCGCGCCGACCTGAGTTGAGTTCGCCATCACCTGGCTAAAGCCCGTGAACAACGAACTGGAGAAAAGCACCGCATCCTCGCTCCCCGCGCCAGCCTGGAAATCGGTGATCACATCCACACCAAAGCCGGACCGGATGATAAACAGGTCCGTGCCTGCACCGCCGGTTAGCGTGTCGTAGCCAGCACCACCCTCGATCACGTTGCTCTGTCCATTGCCGATGATGATGTTGTCGCCCGCATTGCCAGTGCCGAAACGCTGATTGCCATACAGCATAACTAGATTGTCGACGTTTGTCGGAAGGGTGAAGTCGACGTAAGCATAAACGTTGTCTGCGGTGCCTGCGCCAGCCTGCTCAAACACCACGTCGCCAGCACTGTCTACTTCGTAGATGTCGGAGCCTTGGCCGCCAAGCATAGTGTCGGCACCGGTGCCGCCAAGTAGCACGTCATTGCCGCCTCCGCCCTCCATAGCATCGTTACCGGCGCCACCCTCCAATCGATCGTTACCATCGAAGCCAGCGAGGGAATTAACCTGGGCGTTCCCGATGATCCAATTGTCCAATGCGTTTCCATAGCCATACGCCTGACTACCAAAACTCATGTCGAGGTTCTCGATGTTGTCCCAGAGAGTCAAATTGATATACGCGAATACATTGTCTGTACCCTGATCAACCGCCTCAACGACTACATCACTGGCGTCATCTACCTCGTAATTATCAGATCCTTCGCCACCTACCATTGTATCAGCACCCAGGCCGCCAATTAGGAGATCGGCCCCAAGGCCGCCCAGAAGCGTGTCGTTGCCGCCCCCTCCATTTAGATTGTCATTTAGTACGCTGCCTTCAACGTACTCTGCGCTACCGGTGCCGGTGTACAATGTGCCATTTAGATTCGAAGTCAGCGCGTAGGAGCCAGTGCTTCCGCCAAAACCTGTAACCGTCAGATAGAAGGTTCCAGAGATTGAAGATCGGTACACTATCTGAGAATTTTGGGACGAGCCGAAGTCGTCGTTTGAGGCGACGAGAGCGCCCTGCGAGTCATACAGCCGCAAAAGTGTATCTAGGTTGCCATCCCCGATGGCGTTAAAGGTATAAAACTGGTTAGATGCCAAGCTTACCGCTACGGCGTCTATGTCGCCAGAGGTCTCAACTTGGCTTCTGAACTCGGCTTCTGGAGGTAAAACAAACACGACATCATCTGAGAAGTCGAGTAGCGGAGCCGCGGATACCTGAAGACTATAGCTACCCGTCTCATCTTCAAAGGCGCCAGCAGACACGTAATGAACGCCCGTGTAACTTGCGGTGAACGTCAACTCTGAATCGATAGAATCGCCTGCGTCGTCGTTATAAGCAATCAGGCGCCCCGCAGTATCGTAGAGACGCAAAACGGAGTCCAAGGGCGTTGCCCCAGCTCCTTGAAGGTTCAAGCGATACGTCTGCCCGGCTGTTAAGCTGACCGCGTGCCAGTCCTGATCGCCAGAGAAGTCGATCACACCGCTCTTCGATCCTCCAACCACTAGGCTGCTGCCGGTAGAAGTGGAGGCCAGTATGTCTCCCGCGGGAACGCCTTGGACGGTCGTCTTGATTGTGTAGGTGCCGAGTTCGCCATCCGACGAGCTTGCAGCCAGATAATAGAATTCACTTGAGTTTGGCGTGAAGATGATCCGGGAGTCGTAACCAGCGCCACCGTCGTCATCGAAGGTGAGCAGTTCCAGCCGGCTATTGAAGAGGCTTAGATATGGGTCAACAAGGGTGCCTCCCCCGCCTGCTGCTCCGCTCAGGTTGAATACGTACTGCTGCCCCGCCGTAAGGTAGATCCGAACCGCGTCGATGTCATCGAAGGTGTCGATTTGACTGGAGAGCGATTGAGCCAAGCTAAGGTTTGCTGTGGTGAAAACATTGTCTCGGATGCCGTCCACGTATCTTCTCCCGTTTCAACGCATTGAGTATAACCGAATAAGTTCGCACACAACTCCTGAGGCGAAGGAGTCTAACAACCGAAATTCTTGGACAGTCCCTAACGGGATGCGCTTATGGGCACGAGGTCTGGACTTGAACATCACCATGCGACGTAGAGGTCAAGTAATGACAGGCTTGGCTACGATAAGCCGGGCTGGAACTCGTCCAAGGTGGTTTGGAACACGAGCACTTAGAAAGATCCGAGCACTTCAAGAGCTTTCGCCAGGCGACGAGAACAATGTCCTCTCTCCCCGACCGATATTCGTGTGCGTCGCGGCGGCGGCGCCTTAGCCCGGACTAAGTACCGTCTGGCGGGATGAGCTTAGGGCCGGTTTGGACGAGCAGCCATACCTGAGTCACTTCTAGTCTTCGTGAAACGCCTTGATGGGCTTCAGCACTCCATATTCTTCGCACAAGGGCTCGTGATCGAGGGGAGGCCAATCCAGGGTAACCTCGGCGGCTTGCGTGTCGGGCAGTTGATCGAGGAAGTTCCGGATCAGGGTCAAGCGGCCACGCCGCTGATCGTTGAAGTCCACCAGCGTCCAGCGCGCATGCTTGGTGTGCGTCGCGGCCAGCATTTCCTCACGCGCGGTGGTGTACTCGGCGTATTTGGCGCGCGCCGCTTCGTCGATCGGGGACAGCTTCCACCGCTTCAGCGGATCGGACAACCGCTCCGCGAAACGCTCCTCCTGCTGGGCCTGATCGCAGGTCAGCCAATATTTGAACAACATGATGCCGTCGTCGACGAGCATCTGCTCGAAGGCAGGGACCGCCTTCAGAAACGCTTGCACCTGTTCCCCTGTGGCGAAGTTCATCACCTTCTCGACGCCCGCGCGATTGTACCAACTGCGATCGAAAAGCGTGATCTGACCCTTGCCCGGCAGATGCTCAATGAAGCGTTGCAAATACCACTGGCCGGCTTCCTCCTCGCTCGGCTTGCCAAGCGCGACCACCCGGCATTGGCGCGGGTTGATGTGCTCGGCGATCGCCTGGATGGCACCGCCCTTTCCGGCAGTGTCGCGCCCTTCGAAAACGACGACCATTCGCTGACCGGTTGCGGCAACCCAGCGCGCCATGGACACCAGTTCGGCCTGCATTGGCTCGAGCAATTCCTCGTACTTCTTGCGCTTCAGCTTGTTCAACGTCGTGCTTCCTTGCGCAGCCAGGTTCGTGTGGGATGGTCGTCACATCGGGACGCGTTCGGGATGTGGACTTCTATCAATCGAGCAAGCCGGTGCAATGAACGCGTGGGCCCCACGACAAGGTAGCGGCTCAGCTCGCGAAGCTTGGGTCCAGGCGGTAGGCTTTGCGCAGCAGGGCGGGCCACGCCAGATATTTGGCGGCGGCCTTGAGGCCCATGCCGCCCTGCTCGCTGGCTTTCTCCGGCGTGCCCTGGGGCGGGTTGTTGATGCGGTCGCCGGCCGACAGCGCCAGGATCTGGGCCTCGCAGGCACGCTCGAGGAAGTAGATGCGGATGAACGCTTCGCCCACCGTCTCGCCCAGGCTGAGGGTGCCGTGATTGCGCAGCAGCATGGCGTTGCGATGGCCAAGGTCGGCAACGATGCGCTCGCGTTCCTCCAGGTCGGTGGCGACGCCTTCATATTCATGAAACGCCAGGTCGCCGCCGATCAGCATGGCCGTTTGTGTCAGCGGCAACAGGCCGTCGCCGTGCGCGCTGACCGCTTGCCCATGCGGCGTGTGGAGGTGGATCACCGCATGGGCATCGTCGCGCGCCATGTGGATCGCCGAATGAATGGTGAAGCCGGCCGGATTGGTCATGAACGGAGTCGCGTCCACCGCATTGCCGTTGAGGTCGACCTTGACCAGCGAGGAAGCGGTGACCTCCTCGAACATCAACTGGTACGGGTTGAGCAGAAAGTGGTGCTCGGGGCCGGGGATGCGCACCGACAAATGGGTGAAGATCAGATCGTCCCAGCCGTAATACGCAACCAGGCGGTAGGCGGCGGCGAGATCGACACGCAGGGCCCACTCCTCGTCGCTGACCTGGCCGTAGAGGCTGGGGATGGCGATCGGGCCCAGGTTCGCCGGGGCGGCAGGAGTGATGGCGTTGACGACGTTCATGAGGCTTGCTCCTGAGCTTGGACCTGGTCGGGATGGGCGGCGTGAAAGGCAGGCAAAGCGGTCGCCGCCGCCTCCGCCCGTAACAACGTCGGAAAGGCGTCGAGCGGTGCATCGAAACGGCGCGCATTGTACATCTGGGGGACGAGGCAGATGTCGGCCAAGCCCACTTGGTCACCGTAGAGGAAAGCTCCCGCGCGCGGCGCTGCAAGCGCTTCCAGCGCGGTCAGCCCTTCGGATATCCATTGGCGGTACCAATCGTCGACCGTCGCCTGATCGTGGCCCAGCGGATCCTTAAGATAGCGCAGCACGCGCAGATTGTTGAGCGGATGGATGTCGCACGCCACCGTCAGCGCCAGCGCCCGGACGTGCGCCGATGTGGCTGGATCGGCGGGCAGGAACGCTGGCTCCGGATGGGTCTGGTCGAGGTAGATTAGGATCGACAGGCTCTGCGTCAGCCGCTCGCCGTCAATCTCCAGCATAGGCACAAAGCCTTGCGGGTTGAGCGCGCGATACTCCGGGCTTTTCTGATCGCTGGCGGCAAGGCTGACTGTGCGTGAATCGTAAGCGATGTTCTTGAGGTTGAGCCCGATCCGCACGCGGTAGGCGGCGGAGGAGCGGAAGTAATCGTGGAGAAGGGGGCGCATGCGGGGACGATAGCGGGGGCCACGGGATTAGCCAAACCGCGCCATTCACTACGACACCGCTCATCCTGAGGAGCGACTGAGCCAGCGTAGCTGGTCGAAGGCGCGTCTCGAAGGACGGTTCTGCTCGTGCACCAGTCCTTCGAGACAGGCCGTCGACTTCGCTAACGCTTCGCTCAGTCCTTCCTTAGGATGAGCGGAGGAAGGGGCAAGGGTTCGGGTTGGCTCAGGCCTGCTCTGCAAAGAACGGCGCAATCACCTCGGGCGTCACACGCTGCGGCCTTCCGCTCGCCTGGTCCAGCATCGCCCAACTCGTCTTTGCCCGCACCAGCAACTTACCGTCCGCGCTGTCGAACTCGACGAAGCGGTCGAAGCGGGCACCGCGCGGCGCATCGCCGACCCAGGTGCGCGCGGTCACGACATCGCCGACCAAGGCGGGGCGCAAGTAATCGATCTCGTGCCGCACCACGACCCAGATGTACTGCGCCTGATGCTCGGGTACGGCGAGCGCGTACCAGTGCGACAAGGCGACCTGCTGCAACCACTGCACCCAAACCGCATTGTTGACGTGGCCAAGCTCGTCGATGTGCTCGGGCAGCGCCGTCAGGACATGGGTGAACACCGGCGCGGTCACCGTCACGGCAGCTGCGTCAGCACGAACGCATAAGCCTCCGCCACCTCGTGCAGCGCATTCCAGCGGCCCGACTTGCCGCCATGCCCTGCGCCCATGTTGATCTTCAGCAGCAGCAGATTGTTGTCGGTCTTGGTCGCGCGCAACCGTGCCGCCCATTTGGCTGGTTCCCAGTAGGTCACGCGCGGGTCGTTGAGGCCGCCGGTGATCAACATCGGCGGATAGGCCTGTGCCGTCACATTGTCGTACGGGCTATAGCTCTTGAGCAGCTTGAACGCTTCGGGATCCTTGATCGGATTGCCCCATTCGGTCCACTCCCCCGGGGTGAGCGGCAGCGTATCGTCGAGCATGGTGTTGAGCACGTCAACGAAGGGCACGTCCGCCACGACCGCACCGAACAGTTCGGGCGCCTGATTGACCACGGCGCCCATCAGCTCGCCGCCGGCCGATCCACCCTGCGCAGCGATCCGTCCGGGCTTGGCGTAGCCCTGTTGCACGAGCCCCCGCGCGACATCGACGAAGTCGTTGAATGAATTGGTGCGCGCCTTCAGCTTGCCGTCCAGGAACCATTGATAGCCAAGGTCGTCACCGCCGCGGATGTGGGCGATGGCAAAGGCAAAACCGCGATCGACCAGGCTGAGGCGCGCGGTCGAGAAGCTTGGCGGGATAGCGTAACCGTATGCGCCATAACCGTAGAGGAACACCTTGCCCGAGCCGTCCTTCGGGCTGTTCCTGAGCCGAACCACGGACACGGGCACCTTCTTGCCGTCACGGGCCGGGATCATCAGCCGCTCGGTCACATACTTGGCCGGGTCATAGCCGGACGGAATCTGCTGGACCTTGAGCGTCTCCAGCCGGTCGTCGGCAGGGTGATAATCGAACACGGTCGCGGGCGTGACCATCGACGAATAGGACAGCCGGTAAGCGGCGGGCGCATATTCGGGATTGCCGGCGAAGCCAGCGCTGTAGCTGGCCTCGGCGAACGGCACGCGTTCCTGCTTGCCGCTGGCGTAGTCGCGCAGCGCGAGCTGATCGAGGCCATCCACGCGGCTGGTGATCAGCAAGTGATCCCGATGTGCGGTGAGGCCGCGCAAATAGGTGCGCTCGCTTCCGGGAATCAGCGTGGTCCAGGTCGCGGGGGTCTTCGGACCGGCCGTGGCGATGCGGAAATTGACATGGTCGTCGTTGGTCAGGACCCACAATTTGCCGTGCGCCGCGTCTAATTCATATTGCCGGTCGGCCTTGCGCGGGCTGACCAGCACCGGCTGTGCATCGGGCTTGTTGGCGGGAACGAAGCGGACCTCGTTAGTTGAATTGTTACCGCTCGAGATGAAGATCAGGCTGTCGTCGGTGGACCGCTCAACCCCGACCGAGAAAGCGATGTCGGCCTTTTCCTCGTAAAGCGTCTTGGTTTCCGCGACCGGGCGGCCAACCACATGATAGCGCGCGCGGTAGCTGCGCCACTGGTCGTTGACCTCGGTAAACACCAGGCCCTTGGAATCGCTCGTCCAAACCGGACTGCCGATGCCGACCACGCTGACGGTCTCGAGCACCTTGCCCGAAGCGAGATCGCGCACGACCAGCTTGAAGCGCTCGGAGCCATCGTCGTCGACCAGGGTGGCAACGCGCTTGCCGTCCGGGCTGGTGACGAAAGCGCCCAGGCGGAAGTAATCCTTGCCCGCGGCTTCGGCATTTTCATCGTAGATCAGTTGGTCGGCACCGCCCGCCACCAGCTTGCGGTACCAGAAACGATATTGCGTCCCGGGCTTGAACGCCGACCAATACAGCCACTCGCCTTTGCGGATCGGAACGGAGGCATCGTCCTCCTTGATGCGGCCCTTCATCTCGCCAAATACGGTTTCAACCAGCGCCTGATGCGGCTTCATCGCGGCATCGTAATAGGCGTTCTCGGCCTTCAGATAGGCAAGCACATCCTCGTCATCGACCTTGGGATACCCCTTGTCGCGCAGCCAGGCGTAGGGATCTTCGACGCGGATACCGTGGCGCTCGTAGCTGTAGGGGCGCTGCTCGGCGCGTGGCGGCGGCGGAAGGTCGCTCGTGGTCGTCATGGGGCTTGCGGTCGCTTTCTGCGCTTGGGCGGGGGACAAAGCGCAAGTGGCGGCGACCATGGTCATTACAAGGAAGCATGATCGAGAAGGCATGGCTGAACTCCAATCCGGCTGAGCCTTGTCCAAGGCCTGCGCTAATGGTTAGGACCTTTGAACAAACATCGCCTCTTCACAAGTCGGGGCAACCGGAGATTGTATTTGTCGTCCTTCGCCGACCGCCTCAGCGCCCTTCGTGCCCAGCTCTCCATCGATGGTCTGGACGGCTTCGTCGTGCCGCTGACCGACGAACATATGAGCGAGTATGTCGGCGGCTATGCCCAGCGACTGGGCTGGCTGACCGGGTTCGAAGGATCGGCTGGGTCGGCGGTGGTGCTGGCCGACAAGGCTGCGATCTTCACCGACGGACGTTACACGCTGCAGGTGCGCGCTCAGGTGGACGGCAATCTGTACAGCTATGAGGCGGTGCCGGAGACCAGCCCGGCGGAGTGGCTCAAGGCGAATGCACCGCAAGGCGGACGCATTGGCTACGACCCATGGCTCCACGGCCGCGACTGGGTGCGCAAGGCTCGTGAGGCTGTAAGCGCGCGCGGGGCGGAGCTGGTCGCGGTGGCCGCCAATCCGATCGATGCAATCTGGACCGATCGCCCAGTGCCAAGCGTGGCGCCGGTGGCGGTGCACCCCGAAGCGCTGGCGGGGCGATCCTCGGCCGACAAGCGCCAGGCAATCGCCGAGTGGCTGGACGGGCAGGGCGCGGATGCCGCGGTGCTCGCCGCTTTGGACTCGGTCGCATGGACCTTCAACGTGCGTGGCAGTGACGTCGACCACACCCCAGTCGCCTTGGCTTACGCCTTGGTCCATGCCGATGGCACCGCCGACCTCTTCGTGGCGGGCGAGAAGGTCACTGCCGAGCTTCGCGCCCACCTTGGCAATGGCGTGCGCCTGCACGAGCGCGCCGATTTCCCCACCGCTTTGGGTCAGTTGAAGGGCAAGACGGTCGCGGTCGATCCCGAACGTTCGGTCGCGGCGATCTTCGAAGCTTTGGAGGGCGCGGGCGCAAAGATCATCCCGGTGCGCGACCCCACCGTGCTGCCACGCGCCATAAAGAACGCGGCCGAGCTGTCCGGACACCGTGCCGCGCAGTTGCGCGATGCGGGGACGATGACGCGCTTCCTTCGCTGGGTCGAAGCCGAGGTGCCGAGCGGCAAGCTCGACGAGCTCACCGCGTCAGACAAATTGGAAGCGCTCCGCCGCGCCAGCCCGGAGCTTCGCGACCTCAGCTTCGACAGCATCTCGGGCGCGGGGCCGAACGGGGCCATCGTTCACTACCGCAGCTCGGACAAGACCAATCGCAAGCTGGAAAGCGGATCGCTCTACCTGATCGATTCCGGTGGCCAGTATGTCGACGGCACGACCGACATCACGCGTACCGTGGCGGTGGGCGAGCCGACCGCCGAAATGCGTGACCGCTTCACCCGTGTGCTGCAGGGCCACATCGCCTTGGCCCGCGCCATCTTCCCCAAGGGTACGCGCGGCGGGCAGCTCGACAGCTTCGCCCGAAGGCCGCTGTGGGAAGCCGGCCTCGACTACGCTCACGGCACTGGTCACGGCGTCGGCAGCTTCCTGTCGGTCCACGAAGGCCCGCAACGCATCGCCGCGATGGGCGGGGGGCAGAGCGGCGGCGACGAACCGCTACAGCCGGGCATGATCCTGTCCAACGAGCCGGGTTATTACAAGACCGGCGAATATGGCATCCGCATCGAGAATCTCGTGCTCGTGGTGGAGCGCCAGGTGCACGGCGCCGAGAAGGACACGCTCGGCTTCGAGACGCTGACCTTTGCGCCGATCGACCGGCGGCTGGTGGAGGTTGGGATGCTTTCAGACGTGGAGCGCTCCTGGTTGAATGAGTACCATGCGGCAGTGGTGGAAAGGGTCGCGCCGACGCTGGAAGCCGACGAGCGCGCGTGGCTGGAAGCGGCCTGCGCGGCTCTTTGAGGTGAGGTCCACCACTTGAATTCGCTCATCCTGAGCGCCGATTGAGCGAAGCGCCGCCAAGTCAAAAGCGGTGCATCGAAGAACCGACTAATGAGTAGACCGGTCCTTCGATACAAGCCTTCGGTACGCCTGCTTCGCGGCTACTCAGTCTCTACTCAGGATGGGTGGGTTTAGATTTGGGATCCAGTTCACTCCCTACCTCACGCGCCTGAGCCTTCCGCTTCCGCAGATTCTCCCGCAGCGCAGCAGCAAGCCTCTCAGCCTTGGCGGGGTCGTCCTTCATGGTCGTGCGCCTTGACACACCGCCGCCCCGACCGCCATAGGCCCGCCGTCCCGGACAGTGCTGCCGTAGCTCAGTGGTAGAGCGCATCCTTGGTAAGGCTGAGGTCAAGGGTTCGATCCCCTTCGGCAGCACCAGTTCCGGACATGACGTCGATGAAGTGCCCCTTGCCAAGCTTCCTGGGCTTTCTGGTGACGGCAAGCCACGCGCGACAACGTCGTGAGCAACACGGATCGCCAAGGTGATCGCCCGTCTACCGAGACGTGCTTGCTTAACTAAATTGGCTATCGGTGCAGCCGCTAATCTCTTTACTTGGATCAGCGAACAGCAGCCCGCGAGAGCTTGTTGCCGCTCGCTCGTGACTAAGGGTTTTCGCAAGAACTAAGTTGTTTTAGGTGTCTCGACCTCTTGTTGCAAAGCGCTCGAAGCGACCTGCAGTTGACGGCGGCAAGCTCGCTATCTGGGCTCATGAGGAGCTTCTGATGCCGGTTCCTCAGGCTTTCAAAGGCGCCTGCTCGTAGAAGCGCTCTGAAAGCAAATCAGCTGGTAAAAACGAACTCTGCAGCCAGTAAGACTAACCTTCAATTTTGTTCGGTAGGGCTGCGCGGGGACTTGACCGGGTTGGAGGCCGTTAGATTTGGCTCTTCCGGAACCGAAGCGCCGCCCGGACGGGCCGCCGCGACCTCCGCGTATCCGCCGCAATATCTTTTGCCTGCGAGGCCGCCGAGTACTTGCACGCCGCAATAATCTTTTGGACGCATGATCACGTTTCGAAGGACCGAAACGGCCCCATTTAGCCGCTCTATCGTCAGATGCCCGTCCGGGCCCACCCTGACGAAGGCCGTAGACAAGGTCCGCCGTCCTTGGGCCTCTGCAGCCGAATCCGCCGGTGGAGCTGAGGCCGAGTTCTCAGCTGCAGACACTGGCTCTGGGATTGGACCCACAGCGGCGCGATTTCGATCCGCCGCCTCCGACTCTTTAGCCCGCAAGGCCAAACCCGGGGCATCCGAACTTTCCATGCTCGAACCATGGAATGTAGTTTGTACCGAGTGGGGCCTGCGCATCGCGTCGTCCTCAGGCGAGGGCGCGCATGCAACGAGTACCGAAGCGGATACTTGCAAGACGATGACCGTCGCACTTCCCGGGAGGTTGAACATGGTTCGAAGATACGCGACCTACGTGCCCGAGTCACTAGTGTGTGGAATACCTGCAGGTCGGATCAGCTGCAATCCGTGCTATGGCTAGACGCATTAGCATGGAGTTCGTCGCGATAGGTGCGACCGTCTGTCTGCGTTGCATCAGTCGTATTCCGGGATGGTGGGGCGTCCGCCCCAAGTTTCTTCGGTGAGTGCGAATTAATCGTTCTGCCGCTTGACCTAGGTCAAGTTTTTGTAAACACACTGTCAACTTAGCGTCGTTTCAATAATCGAGTTCTCGCCGCCAAATCAATGTGCGGCACGAACCGACGTAAGCGTCACACAGGGGGACCAATCAATGAGCACGTCTGACTTCGGCAGCACCGCACCGGTTGACAACGTGGTCATCGGCATCTGGGATCCCCTTGCGGAAATCGACCATGTGCCTGCAGACGCCGGGCTTACCGATCATGCACCGACTGGCGGCGTCGGTTCCGTTACTTGGGATTCGCTGTCGGAAGTCGACCACTCGATTATCGTCGCAGGGTGCGGCTGTGCAGCTTGCCAAGGCTTCCGCGAGGCGGAGGGTGGTTCGAAGAGTGACAATCCGACTGGCGCCAATCCCGAGGGGGAGTTCATCGGCACGTTGCTGCCGCTCGGCACGAACCCAGACGGAAGCCATTTTTTCACTGGCATCCGCAACGTCGATGCCACGCTGATCGGCTCGAAATGGAGCACTACGGACCTTACCTTCAGTTTCCCAACTTCCGGCTCCAGCTATAACGGCAGCGGTTACGATACTAACGGCGTCAGCCTTTATCACATTGACCTGGGCTTGCAGCAGCAGTTGGCGGCGCGCGCGTCTTTCGCTCAGCTCTCGGCGGTGTCGGGTTTGACCTTCACGGAAATCACCGACACGGACACAGTTCACGCCAACATCCGCATCTCGCAGAGCGGCGATCAGGACGTGGCATCCGCATACGGCAACTTCCCTTCGGACACTCGTGGCCTTTCCGGCGACATTTGGTTCGGCCGCACCAGCCAGCCTTACTACGATCTCGCCTTCAAGGGCACCTGGGGCTACGCCACCATGATGCATGAGATCGGCCACACCATGGGGCTGAAGCACGGGCATCAAGATTACACGAACGTCGATTTGTCTTTCTACTTTGGCGGTGTCCCGCGCTTTGGGACCCAGTCGCTGACTCTGGACCGCGATGGTCAGGCCTGGTCGCTAATGACCTACACGCCTGCGCCCGGAACGGCTGGTTTTGCCGGCGAGAAGATCAACCAACCGCAGACGTACATGCAGTATGACCTGGCAGCGATCCAGTACATGTACGGCGCCAATTTCAACACCAACGCTACCGACAGCGTCTACTCTTTCAGCCTGACGACCGGCGAGATGTTCATCAATGGCGTGGGTCAAGGTGCGCCGTCCGGCAACAAGATCTTTCTCACCGTCTGGGACGGCGGTGGCAATGACACGATCGACGTCAGCAACTACGCCAACGGCGTTACTGTTGACCTTCGTCCGGGCGAGTTCTCCACCTTCGATCAGGCGCAGCTGGCCAACAACGTGGCCTATCAGAATCTGGTCTCGCTGGCGCCCGGCAACATCGCGATGTCGCTGCTTTACAACAACGATTCCCGTTCGCTCATCGAGAACGCCAAGGGCGGCGTGGGCAACGACATTTTCATCGGCAACAGCGCCAACAACGTCTTGGACGGCGGCGTGGGCAGCGACACGGTGATTTTCACCAACATAACGGGCGTGAACGTTGCCCTGAACGACACAGGTGCGGACGTCATCGTCAATCACGATGGTGAAACCGATATTCTGCGCGGCGTCGAAAATATCCAGGGGACCGTTGGCGACGACACACTGGTCGGCAATAGCCAGAACAACACGCTGAGTGGCGGTTTCGGCGGAGCCGACACGCTTTCGGGCGGCGCTGGCGATGATCGCCTGATCGGCGGAGGCTTCACGGTCACCACCAACTTCATCGTAACACCGGAGACTGCCCCCTCGAAGGAGGACATCGCGAAGCCCCAGTCGACCAACAATGGCAGCATTGGGACTGCCGTGAACACGGCTGGTGCGTTCGACATCGATGCCAACCCCAACATCGCGAACGCCACCAGCATCCCGCACGCGACGATCAACGCCGTGGCGAGCGGTGGCACAGTAGAATACTATCGGATCGACGTGACTGCTGCAGGAGCGCAGGCCATCTTCGATATCGACGGCAACGGCACGCTGCTCGACAGCATCGTCGAATTGGTAAACAGCAGCGGCTCGGTCCTCGCGTCGAACGACACTGGCCCTGGTGATCCAGGCACCCTCCCCGGCCACGACGACGCCTACATCACCTACACATTCACTTCGCCAGGCACCTATTACATACGAGTAGGCCAGTGGGTCTCCGGTAGCACCCTAGCGCAGCCGCTGGCGGCCGGGATGACCTATCAACTCAACATTTCGCTCCAGGGCGCTGCGGGCTCGACTACCTTCACCACCAATAACCACAGCAGTCTCGTGGCTGACGGCGGGGAGGGTAACGACTTCCTGCAGGGGACGATCGCCAGCGACATCCTGAACGGCGGTAATGGCAACGACACCGCATCGTTTGCGACCGCATTCAACAACGGCACCACGACCGGTGTCACGGTTGACCTCAACGTGCAGGGCGTCGCGCAGAATACGGTCGGAGGTGGATCCGATACCCTGACCGGGATCGAGAATCTGATCGGTTCACAGTATAACGATACCCTTGTCGGAAATTCCGATGCCAACGTGATTGAAGGCGGGCTCGGCAACGACACACTGATCGGCGGTGCCGGCAATGATACTGCTTCCTTTGCGGGAGCCACGAGCGCGGTATCGGTCAGCCTTGCCATGCAGGGCGTTGCGCAGAACACCGGCGCAGGCTCGGATACACTGAGCGGCTTCCAAAATCTGTCAGGCTCCGCCTTCAACGACAGCTTCACCGGCGACTCTTCCGAGAACGTGCTTTCGGGCGGCCTTGGCGACGACACGCTAAACCCCGGCGCGAACCTTGGTGGGTACGTGGACCTGCTGGACGGCGGTGTCGGTTCGGATACTGCTTCCTTCGCAGGCTTCACTGCCGGTGTTACCGCCACGCTGAACGGCGCGGCCGAGGGGACGGCCACCTTGGGTGGCCTGCAGATTGCCGCCTTGCGCAACATCGAGAATTTGCTCGGCGGCGATGGCAATGATGTCCTGACCGGAGATGGCAACACCAACGTCATCGAAGGCGGGCTCGGCGACGACCTCCTCGACGGCGGCGCGGGTGTGGACACCGTTTCCTTCCGCGGTGCGACCGGGGTAACGGTCAATCTCGCCACCCTGACCGCTCAGGTCACGGGCCTTGGTAACGACACCATCATCGGCTTCGAAAACGTTCGTACCGGCTCTGGTGCGGACAACGTCACCGGCGACGCCAACGACAACGTCTTGTTCGAAGGCGGCGGCGCGGACTCCTATAATGGCGCGGCCGGAGCGGACACGGTCGATTATTCCGCTTCGACTTCCTCGGTCCTCGTCAATCTGAATACGGTCACGGCCCAGAACACCGGCACGTTCGGGGGCAGCGACACGCTGCTCGACATCGAGAACGTGACCGGCGCGCTGTCTTTCACGAACACCCTGACTGGCGGCAACACTATGGCTAATCGCTTGGTGGGCGGCTCCGTGGCCGACTTCCTGATCGGCGGCGGCCTTGGGGACACCCTGATCGGCGGAGCTGGTAATGACGTAATCTTCGGGGACTACGTCAACACGTTCATTACCACCCCAACGAGCGCCGACGGCGACGACGTGCTTGAGGGCGGTGCCGGCAATGACAGCCTCATCGGCGGCATGGGCAACGACATCCTGCGCGGTGGTGACGGCGACGACACCCTCGTTGGCGGCATCGGTAATGGGACGGCTGGCGGATTGAGCGCCGTCTATACCAATGACGGTGGCGACGACACGTTCGACGGCGGCGACGGCACCGATATTGCGTACGCATATTATACCGATCACGCCGGCGCGATCGCCTTTGATCTCGCCAACCTAGCCGGCAACAGCGCGATCACCGTAGATGGCGTTGTCAAAGGCTCTTTCACAAGCGTCGAGCGCGTGATCTTCCGCGGCGGTACGGGCAACGACGTCGTGCACGGCGGCGGCACGCTGGATACGCTGGTGGGCAACGCTGGAGACGACACTCTCGACGGCTGGTACGGTAATGACACCTTGTCGGGCGGCCTCGGCAACGACACGCTGATCGGCGGCGAAGGCCTAGACACCGCGACCTACGTGAATTCCACGGCGGCCGTGAACGTCGATCTCCGGATCCAGAACGCTGCGCAGGACACTGGTGGCGAGGGCGTCGACACACTGGTTGGCGTTGAATATTTGACCGGGTCGGCATTCGGCGACACCCTCCGTGGCAATGATGAGTTCAACGTGATCAATGACAATGCGGTGTCCGGTGCGGCTGGTCAGACCGATTCGCTGTTTGGCTACGGCGGCAATGACAGCATCTTCGTGACCCGCGCCACTGCGGCGCTGGCGACCAATGTCAACATGGATGGCGGTGACGGCGACGACTTCATTGAACTGCGTGGCGGCACGCTTTCGACCGCACTGGCGACGAACGTCGCGGGCCTTTCCGGCAACACTTACCTGGCGCTGGGTGCCACCTCGAACGATCGCAACCTCGATGTGGTGAGCGTCGACGGCGGCGCGGGTAACGACCGCATCGTCCTGACTGGCGTGGCCAGCGCCACGGTCAACGCTGGTGCAGGTGCCGACATCGTCAGCATAAGCCTGCGAGGCCCATCGACGGTGAACAACTATCTGCTTGCACTCGGCGCGGGTGCGGACATCATCCAGTTCGGAATTGGCAGCAATGCTGCCGCTTCGACGGACGTAGCCGTCAGTGGCCACACCAACCGCGTCACGGACTTCCAGGTAGGCGCTACCGGCGACAAGTTCGAGATGTCGAGCTTCCTCAACCTGGGCCTGACTGGCTACTCCGCGAACAGCAACGCCTTCGCCAGCGGCCACTTACGATTGGTTCAATCGGGCACGGATCTGCTTCTGCAGAGCGATCGGGACGGTAGCGGCACGGCTAACGGCTTCGTGACGATCTTTGCTATCAGCAACGGCTACACGGGAGGGTTCACCGCCTTCAACTTCGACGGCTTCATCAGCGCCTTGACGCTGACGGGCTTCGACGGGAACGACACCATCACCGGTGCCACCGGGGACGACGTCCTCAGCGGTGGTGACGGCGACGACACGCTCATCGGCCTGGCTGGGAACGACACGCTCGACGGTGGCAACGGCAACGATACACTGATTGGCGGAATCGGAGACGATTCCCTGATCGGCGGCGCCGGGGCGGACGCCGCCAGCTACAGCGACGCAACTGCTGGCGTGACCGTAAACCTGGCGCTTGCCGGCGCTCAAGTCACCGGGATGGGGTCCGACACGCTGACCGGCATCGAAAATCTGATCGGTTCGGCATTCGACGACATCCTTATCGGCGACGCAGGTGCCAATAGCATCGACGGTGGCGCGGGCGACGACATCATCTCTGGCGCAGCAGGCAACGACAAGTTGTACGGCGGGGCGGGCTCGGACGGTTTGTCCGGCGGCTTGGGCAATGACCTGCTCGATGGCGGCCTTGGCGCCGACTTCATGAACGGTGGGGCCGGCGATGACAGCTACGTCGTTGACAATGTCGGCGACCAAGTCGCGGAGTCGGCCAGCGGCGGTAATGACACGGTGTTCGCGTCGATCGACTATACGATTGGCGCGGCTGTCGAGAACCTGGTGCTTACAGGCACGGCGCTGAACGGCATCGGCAACGCGCTCGACAACGTCCTCACTGGCAATGCCTCCGACAATTTCCTGGACGGCGGTGACGGTGCCGATGTGCTCCTAGGTGGATTTGGCGCGGACGTTATGCTCGGCGGCCAAGGATCTGACATCTATGAGGTGGACAGCGTCGGTGACATTGTCTTCGAATCTGCAGGAGCAGGCACTGCAGACAACGTCTTTGCGTACGTCGACTTTGCCCTGGGGACGAATGTCGAAAACCTCATCATGGTCTATGGTAACCAGCGTTTCGGCACTGGCAACGGAGGTGACAACATCATCCTCGGCAATGGGCAAAGCAATGTCATCGAGGGCGGCGCTGGTTACGACACGCTAATCGGCGGTGAGGGATCGGACCTGTTCATCATCAACCAAAACTTTGGGGTGGACGTTGTTACTGACTTCCAGGCCGGCGAAGGGAGCGAAGATGCGTTGCTGTTCTCGAACTCTCTGTTCACCAGCTTCGACCAGGTGATGGCGAACTCCGCTCAGGTGGGCGCGGATACGTGGATCGGCGATGGCCTCGGCAACACTGTTGTGCTGGTGGGTGTCCAGCAAAGCGCCCTCCATGCAAACGACTTCGGGTTCATCTGATCGGTTATACATCGGTAGTTTGCATGCGCTTTGCTCTGGGAGCGCATGCAAACGCCAAAGAACGTTCCCAGCCGTGCCCAGGCCGAGTGCCCGCAATGGTTCAAAAGCGGGATGTCTGCTCGAGGTCGACACCGGGATTTCGCACTGTAGATAGGAAGCAGGCGTCCGCAGCTGCACGCTGCCGCGACACTGTACAGATCGTAACAACTAACACCTGCATAAGCATGATCGACATACAGGCGCTCAGGGTCCGTCCCGCATTTCGGCTAAGCTTGTCTGACCCGCTACTTAAGTTGCGGAGGAGAAAGCCTTGAATACGATCACGGGCACCACCGGCAATGACGATCTGCAAGGCACCCGTTGGACGACGCCATCTTTGGTCTAGCCGGCGATAATCGAATGAACGGCGGCTCCGGGGCCGACACGATAGATGCCGGGGGAGGTGATGACGTCGTCACCATCAGCGGCACGCGAAATGGCTATGGGTTCCGCGCAAACGGCGGTGTTGGTATTGACACGCTCGTCTTGAACAACTCGAGCTGTCTCTGGCCTTCCGACCTTGTCAACTTCGAGAACCTAAGGATTGGCGCGTCCGGTAGCTTTCAAAAGCTTTCGAACTTTTCTAGCGTCGTCGTGGAGAGCGGTATCCGTGCCGGGCTGAGCTATCAGCGCTTTGGCACGGGCAACGCGAGCGACAACATCATCATCGGCAATGGGCAGAGTAAGGTAATTGAGGGTAGTGCTGGCTACGACACGCTGACCGGTGGTGCAGGCTCGGACTTGTTCATCATCAGGCCGAATTTCGGCGTGGATGTGATCGCCGACTTCGAAGCGGCTGGCAGCGAGGATGCGGTGCTTCTCTCCAGTTCAATCTTCGCCAGTTTTAGCCATATCATGGCGAACTCAGCTCAGGTCGGAGCGGATACGTGGATCGGCGACGGCCTCGGCAACACCGTCGTCCTATTGGGCGTCCAGCAAAGCGCATGGCATGCCAATGACTTCGGTCTCATCTGATTGGTTGCGAGATGACCGAAGGAGTCCGTCCTGCTCGAAGGCACAATCCTTCACGTTAGGACCGATGCCGCCTGTTACGAGAGGAGGCACGCAAGCCGCGTATCGCGGGCGCCCTGCGGCCGATAACTAACATTTCCGTTTCCGGCCCGGGGAGGATGTGCGCCATTCAGCAGCACTTCACTCGCATACCGACCGTCTGTGAAGGTTACTCATCTGTGTGAAGGTAAAAAGACAGGATCCTTGTATCTTCGTTTCCGTTCCACTTCGGCGAGAAAGCGTGACTGCTTACGAAGTACAGCACTTCACCCGCTTGCAGATCGTGCAAACGGATTTCTGTCGGCCGGGAAGCTTGTAAACTCACCCGGGCCTTCTCTCCGCTCTTGC
Organism: uncultured Sphingomicrobium sp.; assembly: GCA_964243335.1. GTDB lineage: Bacteria > Pseudomonadota > Alphaproteobacteria > Sphingomonadales > Sphingomonadaceae > Sphingomicrobium. The sequence goes on from CAXTED010000004.1 coordinate 232,188, forward strand.
TATAGATGACTAACGCTTGTCCCGTCTCAGATGACCCGTGCGCCATGATGTCGATTTTTTGGATCGGTTCCATAATCCGCAACTCCGATGACGGTGCCGACCATCGGAAGCCATTTTCATTCGCGTAGAATCCGGGCCCAAAGATGATCCGCTCTGCATTACTCCTGCCAGGAAAGTACTGCTCAAGCCGACCTTGCTGCATGGCGCAGATCGCTAGATTCATCGAGTTTGCTCCCTGGACGGCGATTTGACCAAGCTGAGCGGTTTCGGGATCCTCAGGCCGGAACCAGCCGTTGATGCTACCAACGAACTGGTGCTCGCTAAAGCCGGCCATGCCCAAGGCTGCCGTCAATTCATTTCGTGCATAGGGCCGTTCGAGAGTGTCGAACTCTTCCATAACCTGCATGTATTCCGGCTTGATTACACCGGCGCGATTTTCAAATTCGATGAGGACTAGAACACCGTCTGGCTTCAATGCTTCGGCCAGATGTTCCAGCGCGGTAATCGGGTCGACGAAGTGGTGCAGGCAGGACTCTACCCAGATGAAATCGAATGTGCCGCGAAGATTCTCCGGCATTCGCTCCGTTTCGATGTCAAGAACTGAGAATCTCTCGTTAGCTTCTTCGGGCGATACACCGAGATATGAGTCGGAATGCAGGCGTTTTTTTGCGAGCTCGATAAAATCTTCCGAGATGTCGATACCGTAGGTCCAGTATCCCATGACGCTGAGGTAATGCGAGACCCACCCACCGCCGCAAGCAAGATCAAGGACTCGAGCGCCGTGTGCTGGTCGAATAAGCGAAATAGCGTTCGAGAAAGCGTTCATGTAATGAACGATTTCGTCGATCGCCGGATTCTGGTTGTGCTCCCCGACACCACCAAGAGGCTTCTTCATAGAATAGAATTCAACGTTCTCCCGGCCCATTTTTTCAAAGCAGCTTGCCACGTAAGTCTTGGCACCATTCTTCCAGTCGACTCCCTCGGGGATATCCCGGTTGATCAAAGAAAGCAGCTCTTCCCGACTAGCATTTAACGCGGCTAACATGTTTACCTCAAACTAACGTATGTTTATTTGGTCGAAACAGCATGGCTCAACATTTCAGTCAAGTCACCGAATCATCCCCGTCTCGGGTTCATCAAAGCAACGTGATCATTTGCGGCTGTTGGCGTACGGGCATGTTCGTCGGCGTCTCTAGATGCCCAAATGGTCGGGGTTAGGGGATAGCTAACAATTGCTACACCCGGATTGATCGCGTAGAGCTTGCGTTGCGACAATTGGGCAGTATCGCCCTATCAGCAAGCGGCCACGGTCGCTGAGTATGGATAAGTCGGGTGAATCAGCTGGCTTTTAGGCTGACGCAGCTTGATCTGATTTCAGCATGCGAGCTCCGGCTGGATTGCTCTCAATTTTCAGGAATTCTTTTCATGCATGGCTGGGTCTCGCGGTCACTTGGCAAAGTGAACGGATTGTTTGTCGCTACAGTGATCCTGCCTACCCTTCTGGCGGCGATCTATTTCGGCCTGATTGCGTCTGACGTGTTCATTTCGCAGTCGCAGTTCGTTGTTCGCAGCCCTGATAAGCCATCCAGCAGCGGTCTAGGTGTGTTGCTCAAATCCGTCGGCTTCTCCAGTGCCGGGGACGAAATCTTCGTGGCACAGGAGTATGTGAAGTCACGGGATGCTCTGGCGCAGCTTAATCGCGATCACTCCGTGGAGACGGCGTACACACGGCCGGGCATCTCGCTGTTCGACCGGTACAACGCTTGGGGTTGGGGCAATTCCTTTGAGGACCTCTACGAGTACGCCCAAGGTAAGATCGCGGTGCAAAATGACGCCACCTCGTCGATCACTACCCTAACCGTAAGAGCCTTCACGCCAGCGGATGCCCGCCGCATCAACATGCAGCTTCTGGATCTGTCGGAAACGCTCGTGAATCGTCTCAACAACCGTGGCGAAGCCGATCTGCTTGGCTATGCCCAGCGTGAGGTGCGCGAAGCCGAGCAGCAGGCACGAAGAGCATCCCAGAACCTTGCCGGATTTCGGCAGCGCTCAGGAATCATCGATCCGGAACGGCAGGCAACAGTGCAGCTGCAGTTGGTCTCCAAGTTGCAGGACGAACTGATTGGCGCCCGTTTGCAGCTTCAGCAACTGCAGGCTTTGGCACCTCAAAACCCACAAATTCCCTTACTTCAGACACGTGTCGCGGGGTTAAGCCGCCAAATTGACTCTGAGCTCGGCCGTGTCGCGGGATCTCAACGATCCTTGTCGTCGGCGGCGGTGCAGTACCAACGCCTCTCGTTGGACCGCGAATATGCTGACAAGCAGTTGGCCGCTTCGCTTGCCTCCCTGCAGGAAGCCCGCAATGAGGCCCGTCGCAAGCAGGCGTATGTCGAGCGCATCGTAGAGCCTAACCTGCCCGATAAAGCATTGGCCCCTCGGCGTCTGCGAAGTGTCCTAGCCACCATCATGCTGGGATTGGTCGCCTTTGCTGTACTGAGCATGCTACTCGCCGGCGTTCGGGAACATCAGGATTGATGCCCGGGCATGGTCGCCTGGAGCAAACCCGAGTAAGCCTTCGCCGGTCGTGGCAGATTCAGCGACGTGTCGTATGGGCGCTCGTTCTACGCGAAATGCTGACGCGCTACGGGCGTCATAACATTGGATTTCTTTGGCTTTTCGTCGAGCCAATGGTGTTCACTCTTGGCGTTACGTTTCTTTGGACAGCTACCAAGTCCGTTCACGGATCTGATCTTCCCATCGTTGCCTTTGCCGTCACCGGATATTCGAGCGTGCTGTTGTGGCGCAACATGCCGGGCCGAACCATCAGTGCACTCGCGCCAAACTTGGCTTTGCTTTACCACAGGAACGTTCGCCCGATCGACATCTACTGGGCTCGCCTTTTGCTGGAAGTTGCCGGCGCTACGATGTCGTTCGTTTTCCTTTCGGTATTCTTTATTTTCATCGATTGGCTGAAGCCGCCGGAGGATGTGCTGCAAGTGGCGGCGGGCTGGTTCATGCTTGCTTGGTTCGGAGCAAGCCTGGCCTTGTTCCTCGGTGCTTTGTCCGAGACATCGGAAACCGTTGAGAAGCTGTGGGGCCCGATGTCTTACTTCACTTTTCCCTTGTCCGGGGCGGCATTCTTGGTGGATGCATTGCCCAAGGTAGCTCAGGATTACATCCTGCTGCTGCCAATGGTTCACGGCGTCGAGTATCTGCGGGAAGGATTCTTTGGTTCGCAGATCGTAGCGCACTACGACCTTGGTTATATGGCGATGATCAACACGGTGCTAACCTTGTTTGGTTTCGCGAAGATGGCCAAAGTGAGTCGGATGGTTATCCCCGAATGATTCATCTCAACGAGATCAATAAGATATATCCAACCCGCAGTGGTCCGGTGCACGTCTTGCGCGACGTTGATCTCTCAGTAGGGCCGGGCGAACGAGTGGGCATTCTCGGCCGCAACGGGTCCGGGAAATCGACATTGATCAGGCTGATCAGCGGGGCCGAATTTCCTACAACTGGTCAGATTCAGCGAAGCATGAGTGTCTCTTGGCCGCTGGCATTCGGGGGCGCGTTCCAAGGCTCGTTGACAGGGTATGACAACCTTCGCTTCATATGTCGCGTTTACGGCGCGGACCCGCGCGACAAAATACAGTTCGTGGAAGCGTTCAGCGAGTTAGGTATTTATCTGCGAGAGCCGGTGAAGACGTACTCCACGGGAATGCGCGCGCGCCTCGCCTTCGCCATCTCCATGGTCATTGAATTCGACTGCTTCCTCATCGATGAGATTATCGCCGTTGGCGACGGACGTTTTCATGAAAAATGCAACTATGAGTTGTTCGACCAGCGCGGCGATCGCGCCATGATCATCGTTTCTCATGACTCTTCTTATATTCGCGAACACTGCACTCGTGCGGCAGTTCTGGTGGCCGGCCGCCTGCACCACTTCGACACCCTGGATGAAGCTTTCGCTTTCTATCACCAGGAAGTGGCCATTGCAGCGTGAGGGCAATGGCCAGCCTCTGGTGGAGAATCTCGCGATCTGCGTGGCTGTGGCGTAATCGCAATGATTATACTGAGAACACATCGGGCCTACGTCCTCGCCTCATAGTCGATGTATCAGTCATCATCCGGCACGATGCGCAAACCGGCATTCAACGCGTTGTCCGGGCAGTCTGGTCGGAGCTGACTAAGCACGATGGACGGGCCTTTGACCTCGTGCCGGTTTTCGCGTCACACCAGCACGGTTACACTTATGCTCCGCCTGGCTTTCTTGAGGAGGGCAGCCAGCCGCACTCGCAGGAGCCAGTGCGAGCACGCAGCGGCGATAAGTTTCTCGGCCTCGATCTTTCGGCGCAACTCCTCCCGAAGTACCGGGGTCAGCTTCGCGCGTGGCGTGCGGCTGGATGCACAGTGCACTTGATAGTCTACGACCTTTTGCCAATCACTCGACCGGAGTGGTTCAATCCCTCCACCGTGTCGCACTTCGGACGATGGATCCGCGTGGTCCAGAACGATGTCGATCAAGCCTTGTGCATCTCCGCATCTGTGGCGAGCGAATTAAGAGCCCAGCTGAAGGCTAGCCAAACGCGTGCTGGACCAGCGATCGCCAGGCTCGAGCTTGGCGGTGACATCGCTGCTTCTCGGCCAAGCACCGGCCGATCCCACCTTGTTTCGCAAATGCTCGAACGGATGCAATCTCATCCGACCATCTTGATGGTTGGAACGATTGAACCGCGGAAGGGCTATGATGCGGCCCTCGGAGCCTTTGATTGCCTTTGGCAAAGAAAGGCTGATGCGCCTGACTTGGTTATCGTGGGAAAAGCCGGGTGGCGGACCCAAGCACTGCAGGAGCGGTTGCGCAGTCATCCAGAAACTGGCCAGCGTTTGTACTGGTTGAAGGATGTGAGCGACGAGGATCTCTGTCGGCTCTATGAAGGGTGCCGCGGAGTTCTCATGGCTTCACGGGGCGAGGGGATGGGCCTTCCTCTCCTGGAGGCGGCCATGCATGGCTGTTCTATACTTGCCCGCGATCTTCCGGTATTCCGCGAACAGCTCCTGCCGAGAGTAAGTTTTTTCGATAGTGACCGACCCGACATTCTCGGACAAGCAATCATGGACCTCGCAGGGAGCCCGAAGCGACCACCCGAAGCGAATGCGCGGCTACCCGACTGGTGCGACAGCGTATCGGGATTACTCAAGACCATCGGCTTGGCACCCCTAATCTCTGAACCAACAGATATGTCGCTGGCTCAGATGCGCAAGGAAACTGAGATCACTAATCGTTCGTGCCCGTCGTGAACTGCGGATACAACAACTCAACCCGTCGTAGAGATCAGCTGCAATGTCGATAAAGATTCCGGTTTATACCCCTTCGCTCGATGGTAATGAGGCGAAGTACGTAATGGATGCAGTTCAATCGGGTTGGATCAGCAGCCTAGGACAGTATGTTGATCGCTTCGAAGGGGCCATTCGCGAAGTAACCGGAGCTAAGCACGCCATTGCAGTAAGTAACGGATCCGTCGCAATTCACCTGGCACTTCACTGCTTAGACGTGGGTCCGGGTGACGAGGTGATTGTACCAACGTTTACGTACATCGCATCGGTCAATGCCATCACCTTGGCGGGCGCTAAACCCGTCTTTGTCGATGTGTCGCCTGAGGACTGGCTCATGGATGTCAACAGCGCTGCCTCGGCTATAACGGCGAACACCAAGGCAATCCTTCCGGTAGATCTCTATAGCGCAGTCAGTGATCCGGCGATCAAGTCCTTTGCGCGGTCGAAGAACATCGCCGTTGTTCAAGATTGTGCCGAGGTATTCGGGACAACAGTAGGCGGCGAGCACGCTGGTTTGGACGCAGACGTCGCAACATTCTCGTTCTTCGGAAATAAAACAGTCACCACTGGCGAGGGTGGGGCCGTAATCAGCAACAACGATGCGCTCGCCGCGCGTATGCGCAAAGTTAAGGGTCAGGGTCAGTCGCTTACACGTCGATACTGGCACGACGAGGTAGGGTTCAATTATCGTATGACGAACATATGCGCGGCGATTGGAGTCGCGCAGATCGAGCGCATCGATCAGTTGCTTAGCCGCAAGCAGGCGATTGCCACTTTGTACCGCAGCGAACTAGAGTGCAGCGACGTTCAATTTCAGCGCGTTCCAGATAACGTCCGCAGCAGCGAATGGCTCGTCTCGCTGCTTCTCCCCGCCGGCGCCAATCGTGAGGCGATTATGCGACACATGGCTGACGCCGGCATTGATACACGCCCCGTCTTCTTTTGTGCTCACGAGATGCCGATGCATCTCACGGCGCAGCAGTTTCCTGTTGCGCAGGACATTGCAGCGCGCGGGATCTCCTTACCATCTTATCCTGGGCTGACCGATGAGCAGGTGGTGACCGTCGCTGCAGCCCTTAAGGACGCGCTTCGCGCGGCCAGTTGATGAGCTACGCATGGATGGTCGGCAAGCACCCGTATTCGGGCGCGCTTACGTCTAAAACTTGCTTGGCGATTTCGCAGCAGTTTTCGCGTGCTTGGGGCTTAAGGCCGTCCGCTTGCAGAAAATTGTTTCTCGCGGCCGGTGTCAAGGGGGAGAAGGCTTGACCAAAGCTGTAGCGCTTACGAACCTCCGAAAAGTCGATCTTGCACTGAAGATTGAGGGTGAGGCGGCGCTAATATTTGCGCCGGCTGCGTTCTTCAAACTGCCGGTGCTAATTACCTCTCATCATGGTGCTCCGCTTTCTTGGCGAGACGATAGAGCGCTCAACCTTTCGTATCGATGGATCGACGAGAACGGCGCCCCGGTTGGTCAGGAGGGGCAACGCACAAACCTTCCGTCGCCTATCCAGTCCGGACAATCGCTTTGGGTTGATCTGACCGGCTCTAGTCCGAGTGAGGCAGGCCGATATCAGTTGATCGTTTCGTTGGTGCTGGAGAATGTTCACTGGGCGTGCGATCTTGGGCAATTAGGCTGGGTCAGTTTAGATGCGAGAGTTATGGTTCCCCCTGTCTGGCCCGAGTTCCTTCTGACGTCGCCCGGAGGCAAAGCCCTGCGGGGAGCGATTGCAGCCGACCGCTTGAAGAGCTTGTTGAACCAGAGGCATCATGGGCTCCAATTGACCCCGATGTCAGAGGACATTCCTGCAACCAGTCCACCTACCATCGACCAGGCGCCGATGCCGGTGCCGCCCGTTGTAAGACGCCGCCGAACGTCACCTTTGAAGAGGTTGCGTGCATGGTTCAGGCACTTCCTTGGCGTCGTGGAGATGCGCGAAGCGGTTGAGGAACTTCTTCGACGCTCCGCCGAACAGGAGTCCGAAACGCGCGCAACTAGGATGGAGCTGACCACTCTTCTGAACGGCCCGACAGAGATTGCCCGTTTAAGGGACGACTTTGTCGCTTTGCGGTCGGCTCAAGATATTATTGTCAGCAACATCGACTTACTTGGCAGCAGTTTGCATGGCGACCTTTCGCGGTTGTTGTCCAAGCAAGACGTTGAGATCCGCGCAGCCAAGGCGGAAGCCAACGTTCTAATTACGGTCTCCGAGAAGCTCGCTTGGCTGACACGCTGGAGCGTTGATCAGCAGGATTGCACGAAGCAATTTCTGCAGGGGGCCGCAGAGCAATATGCACTATCCGAACAACTCTTGCAGCGTTTGGCCGATGAGTCTGAGGCGCGCGCAGGCAGGGCAGGGAATGAAAGGCAGCAACTCGAAAGCTTGAGTTCGGCGATAATGACCCATCTCGACAAGCTCACCGTCGCAGTTTCGGATGTTAACATCCCAGTTCTGGAGCGTCTGTCGCAAGTCGAAGGCGCCTTGGAGAGCCTGACGCACCAAGCTGAAGGTCTAACGGCGATGTCGGGGAAGCTAGACTCGCTATCTGGTACCGTCTCAAACTCAACGCAACGTTTTGCTTCCGAGTTCAGCAGTGGTGAGCTTGTCACCGAGATCCTCTCGACGCTCCGGCAAATGTCCGAATGGGCGGACATGCACAATAGGCTGAATCTTCCTGAGAAGATGGCTATATCAGTACAGCAAATCAGGGAGGATTTACTCGCTGCTCGCGATGCGCATCGTCTGTCAATCGCCCATTTGGATGCGCAGACCGTTTGCAATAGTATGAAGATGGACTCGTTATTGAAACGTGAGTCTATTGCTTTGCCTTCCGCAAAGCTGGTGCTTTCCCGCAGTGAGTTTGGTCTTCTCGCGATTCAGCAGGATGATGTTGCAGCAGTTGCTTATTATTCATCGGGGGAACTTCCGGAATCGGCTACGGTGTCGATTGTCAAGCAAATCTTGTCCCCAGGAGACTGCTTTCTGGACGTTGGTGCCAACGTCGGCGCTTATACCCTGTTGGGGGCGCGTCTGGTTGGACCAACAGGGACGGTGATAGCTGTCGAGCCCGCTCCGGGTACACTATTTGCGCTACATACAACGATTGGCATCAACGGCATCGGGAACATCGTGGACCTTCACGAATGCGCGCTGGGAGCACAGTCCGGCCGCGCGTTTCTGCACCTTGGTCGAACCAGCGGACACAGCAGCCTACTCCATATTCCCGGCGGAACCGCGGAGCGCGTCGAGATTGCTGTTGCCACCGGAACAGACATTTTGGGCAACGAAGTGCCAACACTCATAAAGATCGATGTCGAGGGTTGGGAGCTTGAGGTTCTGGATGGGCTTCGTGCGGTGTTCGAGTTGCACAAAGGCATCGTAGTGATCGTGGAGTGCTCCCCCGTTCACATCCGGAAGTCTGGTCTTTCGGTCGACAAGTGGGTCAAGAGCTTACGCTGGTTCGGTCGGCAGATCTGGGTGATCGAAGAGCAGGGTGGCCAGCTCGTTCCTCTGAGGGATGCGAAAGCGTTGACCGATCAAGGCGCCAATCTGCTCGTGTGCCACCAACTTCCTGCATCACTGAAGCCCCTGTCGGTGAAACACTAGATGTTCAAGGTTCTGATCATCGGTGCTGGTGGACATGCGAAGGTCGTAATCGACGTCGTCCGTGCCGCCGGATTCGACCCTGTTGCGGCACTTGACCCTGTCGCGTTCGGCGAGTGCAATGGCGTCTTGGTCGCTGGCACGGACGATCAAGCGGCATCTTTCTTCGCGAAGGGCGTGCGGGCGGCCGTAATCGGTATCGGCGACAATCGGCTGAGAGTTGAATTATGTCAGCAATTGCTGAGCCTTGGCTTCGATCTTCCGACCTTGGTACACCCTTCCGCGATCGTTTCAGCAAGCGCCAGGCTCGATCGGGGAACGATCGTCATGCCCCTCGCGGTAATCAACGCCGCTGCGCAGATTGGCCAATTTGTGATCATCAACACGGCGGCTGTGGTCGAACATGATTGTGTCGTTGGTGATGGGGCGCACATCGCGCCGGGGACGCGGCTTGGCGGGTGTGTGACCGTGGGGGCCCAAGCATTGGTCGGGATCGGATCAACTGCGCGACCTCTGGCCCGGATTGGAAGTCGGGCCTTGATCGGAGCAGGTTCAACGGTTGTAGGCAACATTGCTGATGACCAATTCGCGTTCGGTTCGCCCGCGAGGGCTCAATTGCGATCATGAAGATACTTCTAGCCAAGTGCGTCGAAGCCGATTGTGACGACGATGGCTCCGTCGGCCAGATATCGCGGGTCCTGACCGGGGAAGGTATGACGGTGGACGTCATGTCTCTTCCCCCGATGGCAGGGTCGGTGGACGTCCTTCGAACGATCGCTTCGTACCGCTCCCTCCCGCTCTTCCGGATGGCAGACAAGGTTCTTGCGCTGGACGTGCATGCCTGCGTTCTCCGGCACCCAGTCAAATTGGCATGGCTGTCTAAACCAGAAGTGCTGCCTGTCGCGACCGAAAGCGGTTTCCTGGCAAACCTTTATAGCGCTGGGCTTCGCGAAACCACCGCCGTCTACGCGTCTAAAGCCGTCGCCAAGCAACTGCAGTCACTGGCCTTGAAGCAGATCAGAGAATTCGATCGGGTACGAACTTCCGTCGACCGAGCGAATGCGAAACAGACTGAGTACCGGTGGGACGTCATGGTCCAAGCTCTTCGCGCATGAGAATCGCCGTCGTAAACGCCATGGCCCCGTTCATCTGGGGCGGCGCCGAGGAATTGGCACACCATCTCGTCAGGAACTTGCGGCAAGGCGGACATACCCCGACGCTGCTCAGAATACCCTTCGCTTGGGAGCCGTTCAGCGGAATCCCTGCAGAAATGTCGCGCATGAAGGCATTGCGGTTGGACCAGTTCGACCGCGTAATCTCGCTCAAGTTTCCCGTCTATCTTCTGGAAGCCAAGCGGCATTCAACCTGGCTCATTCACCAGTACCGACAAGCCTACGACTTGTGGGGCTCGCCATACGGGAACATCCCGCAAAACGCAGCGGGAGACGAGGTTCGGCGTTTGATCATCGAGCACGATAACCAAGCTCTTGGCCATGGACGAAAGCTGTTCACGATCTCAAATGAGGTGAGCGATCGTTTGGAGAGTTTCAACGGGATCAAAGCTGCCGCCCTTCGAGCACCGCTCAACGATCCACACCTGTTTTCCGGCGGACCATTCGGAGACTACATTCTCGCTCCGGGCCGGATCAACGATAGCAAGCGGCAGTTTCTTGCGATTGAAGCCATGGCGCATCTCGGGCCGGAGGCACGTCTGATAATCGCTGGTCCGCCTGAACGAAAGGAAGATGAGCACAGACTTCGCAAGCTCGTGCTAGAACTTGGTCTAGAGAACCAGGTCAAACTCGACCTTCGCTTTCTTGGCCGAGAAGAACTCGCCACTTACGTGAACAATTGCCGAGCGGTGATTTACTCGCCCTTCAAAGAGGACAGTTACGGTTACGTGACGATGGAAGCATTCGAAGCAGGCAAGCCTGTGATCACCATTGATGATGCAGGCGAGTTGCTTGAATTGGTGCAGGACGGACAAACCGGTTCCGTTACCGCTCCGAAGTCAGAGCAGATTGCGCAAGCAATGGCGATCTACTTTGGCGCGGAAGAACTGGCGCGAGAGCGGGGTCAAGCGGGTAGGGCGCTATGGCGCGGTAAGAACATCAATTGGGCCGAGAACATCGACCGGCTTTTGGAAGACTGACATGAACATAGGGTGGGCCACGCCGTTCAATCACCGCTCGGCGATCGGAAGATTTAGCCGGTTCGTGTGTGACGAGCTCCGCAAGCAAGGTCATAAAGTGACCGTAATCCGCATTGAGTACGGGGAAGCGCTCGAGATGGAGGCGCTTGCGTCCGACCTTCCGGTGGTGACAGCCGAGCTAGCCGACGTTGCCGGCTTCGACAAACTAATCGTGAATGTTGGAAACCACGCGCCGTATCATGCCGAACTTATCTCGCTTTTCACGCAGCGTGCTCCAATTGGTATCTTCCATGATGCCGAGATGCGAGACTTCGAGTGGGGTCTTCAACACCGATATGGCTTCGCGATTCCCCGGTTGGAAGGAAGCGAAGCGACGGATCGTGAAGGATCGAGCCAGGATTTAGTCGCGTTAGAGGCTCGACCCTTGCTCGGCGCACTAGCTGCCATGTGCTCAGGCGCAGTGGTTCACGGGCCTCACTATGCTGAAACCGTCGCCCGCTACTGCTCAGGGCCAGTTGTTACAATTCCGCTCTGCTACCCTGACGTCAGCAGCGGGGACCACCAAGACCGGCGAACCTGGCAGCATCGCGTCGCCATTTTCGGCGTTATTAATTCCTATAAGCAGCCAGGCCGCGTTCTTCGTGCACTGGCAAAGCTGAAGCATCAGCTTGGGCACATAGAACTGATCCTACTCGGAGATATCGAACCGCGATTCCAGCAGGAACTCGTCGATCAGGCCAAGACACTTGAGCTGCAACCCCCCGCCTTTCATGGCTATGTGTCGGACGAGACATTACAGCTTCTCTTGGAAGGCTCGGGGGCCGTCTGCTGCCTTCGATACCCTGTGACGGAGGGTGGATCGGCATCGCTTGCTACTGCGCTCTACCTGCAACGCCCGTTAATCGTAGCCGACGTGGCGAGCTACTCGCTCGTTCCCGACGACTCGGTTTACAAGGTTTCGTACGGTGAGGATGCCGACGATCTCGCGGCGGCTCTTCTGGAGATCTTCAAGGCTCCCAAAGTCGCTGAGGAGAGATCGCAAAGGGCGTCCTTGTGGGCCAAGAAGACCTATTCGGCGCAATCCTACGTCGAGTCACTCCTGCCGCTTTTCAGCGCTTCGGAGCCGGCTGAGACCCTCATGGGACTGGCTCGGGATCTCGTGCCGGCGGTCACCTCACCGGAGGGGGCCTTGATGAAGGCGAGCGTCGAAACCTATTCGGAGGTGCTGACGTGGATGATGGAAAGCCAAGGTCAGCCTGACGAGCCATGGAGCTCAGCTCTTCTTGGTCACGACAATCGGGAGCGGTCCCGCCAGCGGCGCCTTCCTGATGACGGTGACAGCGGCTAGGGCCGTCATGAAGCAAGTTTTGGTAGCGCTTTGCGCTCCTTTGAACATCGGCAATGCCCCTCGGAGTTAATATGAGAACGGCGATTATCACTGGTATAACGGGGCAAGATGGCGCCTACTTGGCCCACCTGCTGCTCTCAAAAGGTTATAAGGTCTACGGCACTTATCGTCGCACGAGCTCGGTCAACTTCTGGCGACTTGAGGAAGTAGGGGTGAGCGATCATCCCAGTCTGCATCTGGTCGAGCACGACGTCACTGATCTGTCATCCTCGATCCGACTGGTGCAGCAATCAGGCGCGCGCGAGATTTATAACCTGGCTGCGCAGAGCTTTGTTGGTGTGTCTTTCGATCAGCCGATCACCACCGCCGAGATCACGGGCATCGGTCCAGTCAACCTGCTTGAAGCCATCCGCGTCGTTGATCCCACCATTCGATTCTACCAGGCCAGCACATCGGAAATGTTTGGCAAAGTGCAGGCCATTCCGCAGGTTGAGCAAACGCCATTTTATCCTCGCAGCCCTTACGGCGTGGCCAAGCTGTATGCCCATTGGATGACCGTAAACTATCGTGAAAGTTATGGTATTCACGCGTCTAGCGGAATTCTTTTCAACCACGAGAGCCCACTGCGCGGTCGAGAGTTCGTTACGCGCAAGATCACCGACGCAGTGGCCAAGATTAAACTTGGCAAGCTTGACTGCCTCTCGCTTGGTAACATCGATGCCAAGCGAGATTGGGGGTTCGCGAAGGAATATGTCGAAGGCATGTGGCTCATGCTGCAGGCGGCTGAGCCCGACACGTTTGTTCTTGCTACCAATAGGACGGAAACGGTTCGGGACTTCGTAGCTATGGCGTTCAAGGCCGCCGAGATCGATGTGGTGTTCTCGGGCAAGGACGAGATTGAGGTGGCGGTCGATGTTGCTACCGGCAAGACGGTAATGCGCGTCGACCCGCGCTTCTACCGGCCTGCGGAAGTAGAGTTGCTGATCGGCGATGCCACCAAGGCAGGCGAGAAGCTTGGCTGGAAGCCTCAGACAACATTGGAGGAGTTGTGCCGGATGATGGTCGAGGCCGATCTGCGCCGAAATCGCACGGGCTTCTCCTTCTGATGCAGAAACCGGTCTGCTTATCGGCATGCTGGCGCCCGTGAAACGCACGTTGATAACCGGCGTCGGCGGTTTCACTGGGCCGTTTCTAGCGCAATTGCTCGCGACCCAAGGGCATGAGGTGCATGGCCTTGTACAATCCGAACGGGATGAGGCCAGTCTTCCGGGAGTTACTGCTCTGCATTGCGCAGACCTCGCCGATCTTCAGTCAATCCAGACCGTCGTCGATCGAGTTCGCCCAACCCACGTTGCGCATCTCGCGGGCATAGCGTTCGTGGGCCACGATGACGTCGCGGAGATGTACCGGAGCAACGTGCTTGGGACTAGGCAGTTGCTGCAAGCGCTTTCGATTGCCAAAGTGCAGCCTCGGTCCGTACTCTTGGCAAGCAGTGCCAATGTGTACGGCAACGCTCGTGCGGGCGTATTGGAAGAGGACCTGCAGCTTTCGCCCGCTAACGACTATGGTGCCACGAAGGTCGCGATGGAGTACGTCGCGATAGTTTATGGCGCGCGGCTACCAATCATCGTTGCTAGGCCCTTCAATTATACGGGTCGGGGCCAAAGCGCTGCGTTCCTGATCCCGAAGATCGTTGATCACATCGTGCGTAGGGCGGAGTTCATCCAACTCGGCAACCTTGAAGTCGCACGAGACTTTTCGGACGTTCGTGTGGTGATCGACGCTTATGCACGGCTGCTTGCTGAACCGAGCGCCATCGGCGGGACGTTCAACATCTGTTCTGGGAAACCACGAACCCTGAACGAAGTGGTCGAGTTGGCGCAGCGGGTTGGAGGCCACCGGCTTGAGGTCAAAGTCGATCCCGCCTTCGTTCGGGCCAATGAGGTGCGCCGGCTTGCAGGCTCAGCAGCCAGGTTAGAAGCGCAGATCGGCCCGCTCAAGCAGATTCCGCTCGAAGAAACGCTTCGCTGGATGCTGGAACCCTAATTGGCAGTGACACTTTGCGTCGACGCCCTCGAGCCTCAGCTCGGCGGCATCGGGCGCTATACTTGGGAATTGTGCCTACGGTTGCCGGATCACGCCGAGATCGCGCCTGTCCGGTTTCTTGGACGGGGGCAGTTGATCGCAGATCCAGGAAAACTCATCCGCGGCGAGCCATTGGCGAGACCACGCGGTGGACGAATTGGGCGTCGCTTACAGCGATGGCGGGCGGGCCGAACGCTGAGATCCAGTCTCATCCACGGGCCCAATTACTTCCTCCCAGCCTTCGCCGAAACCGGCATCATCACGGTGCACGATCTCTCCGTACTGCGCTTCCCTGAGACGCACCCTTTGGAACGCGTAAAGGTGTTCGAACGCGAATTTGAGCACTCGCTCGCGCGGGCTATGCACATCATCACGGACACCGAAACGGTTCGCCAGGAAGTAATCGAACAATACGGCCTTTCGCCAAGCCAGGTCACTGCGGTGCTGCTCGGCGTAAGCGCTTCGAAGCGCCCCATGGCTGCTGTTGACCTTGCACCGACGCTTCAACGCTGGGGACTGCGAAGCGGCGGCTACGGCCTCAGTGTCTCGGCGCTGGAGCCTCGCAAGAAGATTGCCGAACTGCTTGCCGCTTGGCGCCGGCTCCCCCGAGCCTTGCGGGAGCGCTATCCCTTGGTGCTTGCCGGAGTTCCGGGATGGCGCAATGAAGCTCTTCAAGATGCAATCAAGGACGGCATCGCTGAGGGCTGGCTCAAGCATCTGGGCTTTGTTGAGGAGGCGTTGCTCCCCTCCCTTTACGCGGGCGCTGCCTTGTTCGTCTATCCTTCCAGCTACGAAGGCTTTGGCCTCCCTCCGCTGGAAGCGATGGCGTGCGGAGTGCCCACAATGGTCTCGAATCGGAGCTGCCTGCCAGAAGTATGCGACGGCGCTGCTGTCCTGATCGACCCCGACGATCCCGACGGATTCGTGCAGGCCATCGAACAAGGCTTAACCGACGAGACGTGGCGGACGGAGGCAATTCGGCGCGGCTTGGCGCGCGCGGCGGGCCTTAGCTGGGACAGGTGCGTAAAGGGCACAGTGGACGTTTATCGGCAACTTGGTGCCTGAAGAGAGCCCGGTTGAGTGGCATACGGATCGACTTGAGCTTGCTCAAACTGCTGATCTGCTTAAGGTAAAAAGCTTCTCCAAGGGGTTGGCATGGCACAGCAGGCTTTCGCAAGCGACATCGTCCATGATCAGACCGCGCGTATCTGTGACATCGGGCGCGAGGTGATACAGACCGAAGGCAGAGCCTTGATCGAGCTTGCCGGTTTTCTGGATGACGAGTTCGCCAACGCCGTGAACCTGCTTGTTCAAACCAAGCAGCGGGTAATCGTGAGTGGCATGGGAAAGTCCGGCCACATCGCGCGCAAAATTGCCGCCACTCTGGCGTCGACCGGGACGCCCGCCTTGTTTGTTCATCCTGGCGAGGCTGCACACGGCGACCTGGGCATGATCATCCCCGGCGACCTCCTCCTGATACTGTCGAATTCCGGCACGACGCCCGAGCTATGGGCAGTGGTCAAGCACGCCAAGGCTGCCGGTTGCCTGATCATCGCGATGGCGTCGCGCAATGCATCACCACTGATGCAGGCAGCCGATGTTCGGCTGCTGCTTCCGGTCGCCCGGGAGGCTTGTCCGGTCAACATCGCGCCAACTACCTCAACCACCCTGATGCTCGCGTTCGGCGATGCTCTAGCGATTGCAGCCATGCGCATGCGCGGCCTGTCGCGTGAACGCTTGCAATTGCTGCATCCCGGCGGGGCGATCGGCGATCGGTTGATGCCGGTCGAGCGGATTATGCATGGTGGCGATAGTTTGCCTCTAGTGTCTCCTGACATGCACATGTCGGTCGTCATGCTTGAAATGACCAGCAAGAGCTTCGGGATCGCCGGCGTGGTCAGTGGAGGCCGTCTGGTCGGGGTCATCACGGACGGCGACCTGCGCCGCCACGGCGAACGCTTGTTCGACCATGTCGCGGGGAATGTCATGAACCCGGATCCAAAGGTTGTTCCTGAAGGTACTCTGGCGGAAGACGCGCTGGCGATCCTCCAGGAGCATCGCATCACGGCTCTGTTCGTCACGGCGCACGATGCTCCCGAATTGCCGGTGGGACTGGTCCACATCCATGATTTTGCCCGCCGTCAGCATGGCTGACGCGGGCACTGGCCGCGACGATGAAAATTACTCCATCATCATCCCGGCGCGGTACGATTCTTCAAGGTACCCGGGGAAGCCGCTGGTCAGACTGCGGGGCGCGAACAATCAGGAGCGCTCCCTGGTTGAATGGACCTGGCGAACGGCTGTGGCCAGCCAAGGGCAGCAGAACATCTATGTAGCTACCGATGATCGCCGGATTGCCGACGAGGTCGAACGGTTCGGCGGTCGTGCCGTGATGACGCCCCGCGATTGCGCCAACGGAACCGAGCGCTGCGCGGCCGCACTGCATGAGATTGGCGACACGGCGGAGATCATCGTCAATCTTCAGGGTGATGCGCCGCTGACTCCGCCGGAGATCGTGACAAGCTTGGTCACCGCCATGCGGAGTGATGCGCAGCTTTCTGTCGCCACACCAGCGATCCGCGCCACGCCCGCAACACACCATCACCTCCTGGATGACCAGCGTGCCGGGCGCGTCGGCGGAACGACCGTGGTGTTCGACGGGGAAGGAGACGCGCTATACTTCTCCAAGAGCGTGATCCCACACGCGGGCAGCTCCGGCCAGGAAACGCCAGTGCACCTTCACCTTGGGGTTTACGCCTATCGACGTGATGCCCTTGCTCGCTATGTCGCGGCCGAGCCGTCCGTGCTGGAACTGGCCGAAGGTCTCGAGCAGCTGCGTTTTCTCCATCTCGGCATTCGTGTCGGCGCTGTGATATGCGAAGCGCCACCAGGCCTTATGATCGAGCTTAACAATCCTTCGGACAAGCCGCTCGTCGAGGACGAACTACGGCGCCGCAGTGAGCGGGGCCGATGACAGATACCTTCTTGGGTCGTGCCCTCGATCGCGGTCGGCCGTTGCTGATATCGGGACCATGTGTGATCGAAAGCGAAGCTCTGTGCCTGCAGGTCGCCGAGCACCTTCGTGCCATTGCCGACAGGCTGGCGATCACCGTCATCTTCAAGGCGAGTTTCGATAAGGCCAATCGCACCTCCGGCCGATCCTACCGCGGTGTTGAGATGGCTGAAGGACTCCGCATTCTCGCCAAAGTCCGTTCGGAAACAGGACTGCCGGTACTTACCGACGTCCACACCGTCGCCCAGGTTCAACCGGTCGCAGCTGTTGTCGATATGCTGCAGACCCCGGCTTTCCTCGCGCGCCAAACCGATCTCATTGAAGCGGTAGCCACCTGCGGCAAGCCGGTGAACATCAAGAAGGCGCAGTTCATGGCCCCGGGCGACATGCTTGCCTTGGTCGACAAGGCCCGCTCCGCAAGACGAGCAAGTGGCGGCGACAGTCAGATGTTCGTTTGCGAACGCGGGTCCAGTTTCGGATATAATAATCTCGTGGTGGACATGCGTGGCTTGGTGCAAATGCGCGGCACCGGCTGCCCCGTGATCTTCGACGCCACGCACAGCGTTCAGCAGCCCGGCGGACTCGGCGACCGCTCCGGCGGCCAGCGCGAATTCGTTGAGCCCTTGGCACGTGCCGCCGTTGCGATTGGCGTGGAAGGGCTGTTCTTGGAGTGCCACCCCCGCCCGGATGAGGCTCTGTCCGACGGACCTAATGCGGTTCCGCTCGAGGACCTTGAGCCGATGATGCGCCGCCTGCTTAGGCTTGCTGCTGCGGGCGCAGCCGTGCCGGGAGCCGACGATCGTGAGTTGGCGAGCTAATCGCGCTGAAACCAGGCGGGTGCAGCCGTTCTTGCGTGTACCGCCCTTTCCCGGCGCGATCACGACCAGCTTCGGTCCTCGGTCCGGAGTTTCGGACAACCTTGGCAATCATGTCGCACTGCTCAGGTCCATGCGGATTGGTGGTACTTTTTGGGCCGCCCAGCCGGTACTTCCCGACCGGTACCTCTTGGTTCGTACCGCAGAAGCGCTATCGGCATGCGGTGACCAGCTAGATCCAGCGCTGGGCGAGCCTCTGCTGTGGCAAGCCGCCGACGGCATAAAATTGGCAAGTACAAGAGCGTTCGGAGACTGCGACCCCTGGTACATGCTGTCCCGAGCAGGAGGGCTTGTCTGCCGACCCGACGACGAGGTGCGTCTCGTCGCAGCGATCCTCGGAGTACCCACGTTCCTGTGGCGGTCGGGCGACCCGCTCGACTTTTCGACGAGAACTGCCGACGTGCTGCTCCGCGAAGTGCCTGCTTCCCTGCTGCCAGGCGTCAACCCGTTTACGGGTGCTGCTTTGTCCCTGGAGGAGGCCATCAGGCTGTGCGGCTTCTGGCGCGATCTGATCGACGGGAACCGCGATCTCACGGGAGGGATCGGCTTCGCAGCTTGGAAACAAGGCACGGTCGCGCCCTTGTTGTGGAGCGGGGCGGGGGCCTTTCCTTTTCTGCGGGACGAGCGGGGCAAAGTTCCCGGGGGTAAGCTTGCTGTTTGGCGATCCAGGGCGCCCGCACATTTGCTGGACACGCTTGAAGCCGCCGGAGAGGAAATGGTCGAGGTCGAAGACGGCTTCCTCCGATCGAAGGGGCTCGGGGCCGACTGCATTCCACCGCTTTCTATCACGGTGGACCGCCTCGGACCTTATTTCGATCCGGCCCAGCCGAGCGAGCTTGAGCGCCTGCTTCAGGACGGCCACTATGACGCGCCGCTGCTTGCCCGCGCACAAGCGTTGCGGACGGTGATAGTGGCGGAAGGCTTGGGCAAATATGAGCGTGGATCGGCTCCCGTGCCACGCTTCGGCGGTGACAAGCGACACATCCTGGTTCCGGGCCAAGTGGAGGATGACCGTTCCGTTCTGACTGGCGGCGCCGGACTGGTTTCGAACGCCGAGTTGCTCGCAAGGGTCCGGGCGAAAGCTCCGGATGCTTTCATTCTCTACAAACCGCACCCTGACGTGCTGGCGGGCCACCGCAAAGGACTGGTGCCTGCCGCTATTGGACGGCAATTGGCCGACATGATCGTGGATGATCTGCCGATCTCTTCACTGCTCGACATGGTCGATGAGGTGCACGTCAATACTTCCTTGGCTGGTTTTGAGGGGTTGCTCAGGAACAAGCAGGTGGTGACGCACGGCGTGCCATTCTACGCAGGTTGGGGCCTGACCGAGGATCTCGGACCCGTTCCGGCGCGGCGAACCAGCCGCCGCACAATGGATGAACTTGTTGCTGCGACCTTGCTGCTCTATCCTCGCTATCTAGATCCGGTCACTGGTTTACCATGCCCGGCGGAAGTTGTTGTTGCCAGGCTGTGCGCCAATGATCCCGCACCCCAGGGAACCTTGGTGTCTCTTCGCCGAATGCAAGGACAAGTAATGCGTCGCTTTCGGAGCCTTGTTGCATGAAGATGGACGCAATACCCGAGCGCAAAGCTTTTTTGTTCCTGCAAGGTCCACCCGGTCCCATGCTCTACCAGCTGGGACAGGCGATGCATTCCTTCGGTGTGTCCGTGCACCGCATCAACATCTGCGCTGGCGATCGCATTGACTGGCCCGGGGAGGCAACGGACTACCGCGGACGGTTTTCGAATTGGGCGACGTTCATCGACCAGTTCCTGCGCCAGCATCGCATCACCGACATCATGCTGTTTGGGGATTGCCGACCTTATCACGTGTCGGCCCGCCGCATCGCGTCGATGCGCGGCATTCGCACCCACGTGCTGGAGGAGGGCTATCTAAGACCGCACTGGATGACGCTCGAACTTGAAGGCGTGAACGCTCACTCACGCCTCCCACGCAATAAGGAGTGGATTTTCGCTCGGGCATCCAGACTGCCGGAAGAGCCTGAACTGCCTCCCGTAACGGCGAGCTTTCGCCGCCGAGTTCGCGACAGCGCCTGGCATTACGCGGCCAGCGCCTTTGGTCGCATCTTATACCCCGGTTATCAGCCGCATCGTACCCAGACCGCTCTGATGGAAGGGCTGGGTTGGACATGGAGGTTTGCGACGACGCGCCGGCGGGAGGAGCAGGCTCAAGAGACTATCGATAAGCTTGCGCAGGCGAAATTCTTTCTTTTGCCGCTACAACTGTCCGGCGACTATCAGATCCGCGCCCATTCGCCATTCGCCGATATGCCCGGCGCAACCAGCTATGTGCTGGAAAGCTTCGCTTCGCATGCTTCTCAAGATGCGCATCTGTTGATCAAAGGCCACCCGCTCGACTCGTCGTTTTTTCCTTGGAAGGGCTTCGTTGCGGGCCGCGCTCGCGGGCTTGGGATCGAACAGCGCGTACATTTCGTAGATGGCGGAGATCTTGATGATCTTGCCTTGCGAAGCGAAGGCATGGTGTGCGTGAACAGCACGTCGGCAACGCTGGCGTTGCAGGCCGACACGCCCGTTTGTGCCCTTGGGGATGCAATCTACAAGGTGCCGGGCCTAACCTATGAGGGGCATTTAGATGCCTTCTGGGCCAATCCGCGCCGGCCTGATGCGGGCTTGTACGAAGCATTTCGCCGGATCCTGCTTGAACGATGCTTGGTGCGTGGCGGCCTTGCAAGCGAGTCGGCGGTGACTACGCTAATCGAAGGTCTGCTGGATCGGTTGGTACCTCAACCAACCGTTCAAAGCGTGCCAAGCCACGCATCGACCTTGGTGAAGTGATCTCCCCAAGTCGGCTTCCGATAAGTGGCCAGACGAGTGATCTGCGTGGAACGCTTCACGCTGTTCCCTGACGCATAATCCAGGATCGTTTGCTGCCAAGCCGGCATATCGAGGGGATCAAGGTAGTCCGGTACATCACCACCTACTTCGCGAAACACCGCAAGGTCGCTGGCAATCACCGGCGTTCCTGCATTCAGCGCTTCGACGAGTGGCAGGCCGAAACCCTCCACCAAGCTTGGGAACAGCAAGGCTCGTGCCCCTTGCAAGTGAGCAGCAAGCTCAGCATCGGTGCAATGATTGATCTCGGTTACTGCCCTGCGCAGGCCGTGATTGCGATCGAGCAGATCGAACACTGCTTGGCATTCCCATCCGCGTTGCCCGATAATCAGCAGGCGAGGCGCTTCGTCACCATAGGCTTCGATTAGTCGCAACCAGATCTGCAAGATGAACAGATGGTTCTTGCGACCTTCGATCGTACCCAGCATCACAAAAGTTGGACGCTCTTCGGGTGGAATGCGCTGACGGGCACTCACCTCCGGAAGGTCGGTGCCTAGCAAGGCTGCCACAGCGGGCGCCATGGGCAGATTCTCGCGCTCGGCAAACTCGGCCAGGCTGTGAAGGGTAGCTTGGCTGTTACCGATAATGCCGGTTGCGCTGATCAGCATATGCCGCATTCGCTGAACGTGGCGGTCGGTCTCTCCGGCCCGGCAAAACTCAGGATGCGTGATCGGAATGAGATCGTGCACCAGGTGAATGGGTCGAACCTTCGCCGTCCGTGTCCAATGAAGGAACGCGTTTTCCTCTAATCCGGTATGCCCGACGTTCAGGTACAGCCGCCCCCGGCCCACCGCTGCTCGGCGATCCAGCAATCCGCGGGACATCGTTGCGACCAGATCGCGCCGAAACTTTCGACCCGGCGAAAGTAGAAGCTCGAAGAGGCGGTCCGAGGACGCTGGCGACAAGATCAGGCGCATGCCGCGGCGCTGGATCACGGCTTGTGCTTGGGAGCGATAGTGCGTCAGATATGCCAAGCACACCCGATCTATCCCCGTCGGGAAGCGACCGACCCAGCGCCGCCAGATCAATCGTGAAACGTCCAGCAACAAAGGGCGATCGTGCACCAACGTCTTTTAAGGGATTGAGTTGGACAGCGAGACAGCCGGCAGCACGGACGACGCCAGTATGTTCACGAAACGTTGAAAATCCGCAGCGGGCGAATTTGAGATGAACACCACGTCATCGTCCCGCATCGCAAACTTTTGCGCCGCGAAGAACGTCTCGGGTGCTTTCAGGTCGATCCGGTAAATCACGGGAACGCGTTCAGGGGGCAGGGCCGTGCCCGCTTCAACGACGTTGCGGAGACGATTGGGCGTTTCCCAACGAAACAGGAAGATGCCTTTTGGATCGGCACGCATGTCCTGCAGCCCGCCGATCCGCCCGAGCGCCTGGGACAAGGTCAAACCAACGCCCTCAAAGCGAATTTCCTCATTGCGGCCAGCAGCGCCCAGAACGGTAAAGCTGTTCGGTTGGTAAAGCGCTGTGACGATGTCGTCGCTGCGCAGCACAATGTTGTTGCGCGAGTCTCGAACAACTGCCTGCATCGGCATGGTTACGGTGGTGTTCCCCCGGGTGACCTGTACGGTGACCCGGTCAACCGCCTGGCGCGTACCGCCCGCCGCCGCGATGACGTCGAGCAGGCGCTCGCCGCGCGGCGTTAGTGGAACGCGTCCACTAGTGGCGACATCGCCAACCACCGACACGTTTGCCGTGGCATTCCGCGTGATGCGGACGATTGCCTGCGGTTGATGCGCCTTGCCGTTCAAGCGACTGACGATGCTTTGCTCGATTTGACGCAAGGTTCGACCGGCGGCTGGAACCTGGCCGGCGAACGGGACTGTGATGGTGCCGCTTGGGCCAACCATGGTGCCCGGCAGGGACTCGGGACGGCTGGTCTGGATCGTTGCGCCGATCCGCGTGTCCAACCCACCCGATCCGAATAGCAGGGCAGGGGGCGCTTCCCAGATCGTGACCTCAAGTGTGTCACCGACCCCGACAATGGTTCCGACGGGCACCGCATCCCCAAGTGCGTCGGCAAAGTTCTCGCTTGGTTCGGCCACGGACAGCAGCTCAGCAACTCTGGTCGTCACCGGGATGAGCATCATCCCCGGCACCTGCTGGTTCGCAGCAGCCTGGACCACGGCTCGACGAGATGGTCCAACAGAGGTTGAAAGCCCGGTCGCTTGGCAGCCTGAGAGGACGAGCATCGTTGCTGACGCGATCAATGCCTGCATACCCAGACCGACAGGACGCCTGCCAGCCAAGGTGGTCCCCTTGCCCGATGATCTATATGTCATGTTGTTCTAATCATTCCGAATATTGCGCGCATCGTGCAGCGCTTCTTGCCGAGTTCTTAGAGCTAAGCTGGCCAGCGAACAAGGCTTGCAGCATTGAGGCATACAACATCAGCCTCGAAAGGGCAGCAACACCAATCGGCTGAGACCTGATGCCGTATAGATTTCATTAACTGATTTGAAGCGAGCAAGAATTCAGGCACCCAACGCACGACTGTTGCGCTCAAGCAACATTCCACAATAGTCTGAGATCGCATGGGAACCTCAAGCCTAGTAAAGCGTCGAGCACATAGTCGTTGCGGTGGACTAAATTTAGTTTCGCTAGTTGCGCAGACGGCACTTGTTGAACATTCCAACCAAAATGACGCTTTCCAGTCACAAAGAGTGATGCTATTAAATCGCATCCGATGCATGGTGCGAATTCGAGTGTGCTGACGCACGGGCACCGATAACAAGGGGATTAATATGAAGAGAATGATCTACGGTGCGGCGACCGCACTTACGCTGCTGCTGTCGCAGCAAGCGAATGCTCAGGGCGTTGCCCTGCGCGGCATCAAGGCCGACGCTCAGGTTGGCTATGATCGCTTCTATTCTGAAGGCAATCATAACGACCGCATCGGCTACGGTGGAGCAGTCGGTGTGGACGCCATTCTCGGCGGCAATTTCGTGCTCGGCGTGGAAGGAACACTGTTCACTTCGCGTAACGAGAACGTCACCCGTGATGGCCCAGGCATCGCTTCGCGCAAGTCGTTCGAAGAATATGGTGTTGCCCTGCGCGCTGGCGTGATGACCGGTCCGTCGACCTTGGTCTATGCCCGCGGTGGTCTGGTTCGCAACGAGCAGCGCAAGCGGTTCGATGCTGACACAATCGGTGCTCGTCCGGCTGCTTTCGGCGATTACTACAACACGTATAAGACTGCTGGTTGGACCGCTGGTGGTGGCATCGAGCAGATGCTTGGCCAGAACCTCTACGTGAAGGCGGAAGGTCGTTATTCGAACTATCGCACGAACTCGTCGCGCCTGACCGGCGTGCTGGGTCTTGGCCTGATGTTCGGTGCTTCGGCTCCTGCCGTGGTTGATCTGCCACCGCCTCCGCCGCCGCCTCCGCCGCCTCCTGCGCCGCCACCAGCGACGCAGACTTGCCCGGATGGCTCGGTGATCCTCGCGACGGACATCTGCCCGGCACCACCGCCACCGCCGCCGCCGCCGCCGCCCGCTCCAGAGCGTGGCTAAGCTTCGGTAGCCAATGGCTAAGAAAAGAGGGGAGGCAGTGCAAACTGCCTCCCTTTTTTTGTCCGGATCCTAGGGCGCCATTACCGGCACGTATCGGCGAGATGCGCCGAGATGATCGGGAGGACGCAAGATCCTGCTGCCAAGTGGCGTTCGCAACTGTCACATGGTGGCTGAGTTGGGGGTCTGATCCTCTTCTGGGCAGTTCCAGCCGGCGGCCAGACAGTTGACCCGCCCTCACCACCTCGCCACAGCCCCGCACATGCGTTTCTTCTCCGATAATGCCGCCGCCGCTCACCCTGCCGTGTTCGAGGCGATGGCCGCCGCCAACGCGCTCGACACCGCTTATGATGGCGACGCGTGGAGCAAGCAGCTCGACGGCGCTTTCTCCGATTTGTTCGAGACCCCCGTCACCGCACTGTGGGTGACGACCGGGACCGCCGCCAATTGCCTCGCGCTCGCAGCGATGGTGCCGGCGTATGGCGGGGTGCTGTGCCATTCCGACGCGCACATCCATGTCGACGAGGCCGGCGCGCCCGAGTTCTTCACCGGCGGGGCCAAGCTCATGCTGGTCGACGGGCCCGGCGCCAAGCTGACCGTCGAAGCGCTGGCCGAAGCGCGCGGCCGCATCCGCGCCGACGTCCACCAGGTGCAGCCCAATGCCGTGTCGTTCACCAATGCGTCGGAATATGGCCTGACCTACTCGGTCGAGGAAACCGCCGCGGTCGGCGAGTTCGCGCGGACGCATGGCCTCGGCCTGCACCTCGATGGCGCCCGCTTTGCCAATGCTGTGGTGTCCACCGGCGCATCGCCGGCCGACCTGACGTGGCGGGCGGGAGTCGACGCGCTCAGCTTCGGCTTCGTCAAGAATGGCGGGCTGTCGACCGAGGCGCTGATCCTGTTCAAGCCCGAGCTGGTCGATCCGGTGCTTCGCCGCCGCAAGCGGGCCGGGCACCTGCTCAGCAAGGGCCGCTACATGGCGGCGCAATTGCTGGCGATGGTCGAGGACGATTTGTGGCTGACCAACGCCCGCACCGCCAATGAAGCCGCACGGCGATTGGGCGCCGCGGCGGCCGACCGATTGGTCCATCCGGTCGAGGCCAATGAAGTCTTCCTGCGCTTGTCCACCCAGGAGGCCGCCACGCTGCGCGCCCAGGGCTATGATTTCTACGATTGGGGCGTGGGCGAAGCGCGGCTGGTGACCAGTTGGGACCAGGACCTCGCCGCAGTAGACGGGCTTGCGGCCGCGATCGCGGAGTTGTGACGGCGCCCCTGAAGCGCGGTACGGTTATACTGTTTTTCACGATCATCACGCTGATCTGGGGATCGACCTGGATCGTCATCCGCGACCAGCTTGGCGTGGTCCCGGCGCATTGGTCGGTCGCCTACCGCTTCGTCATCGCGACCGCCGCAATGGCCGCCTACGCCCAGTGGCACGGCGCCGGACTGAGGCTCCCACCCGGCGCGTGGAAGCTCGCTCTGGTGTTCGGCTTCTTCCAATTCTGCGTGAACTTCAACGCGGTCTATCTGGCCGAGCATCACGTAACTTCGGGCCTTGTGGCTTGCGTGTTCGCTTTGCTGCTGATCCCCAATTCCTTGCTGGCCTGGGCATGGACCGGACATCGCCCGAGCCGCACCTTCATCCTTTCCGCCATCCCCGCCGTCGCCGGCATTGCCTTGCTGTTCTGGAATGAGGTGCAGAGCGCCCGCGCGCCGGTGCATCAGGCGTTGCTGGGCATTGGGCTCACCCTAATCGGCGTGCTTGGCGCGAGCATCTCTAACGTGTTGCAGACCACGCCCAAGGCACGCGCTCTGGCGCTGCCAACCATGCTGACCTGGGGCATGGGGTTCGGCGCTTTGTTCAACATCGCGGTCGCCCTGACGATCAGCGGCGCCCCGGTGTTCGATGCCCGGCCGGGCTATTGGGTCGGCCTCGTCTATCTCGCGGTGTTCGCGTCCGCGCTGGCGTTCAGCCTGTATCTCCCGATCATCCGCACCATTGGGTCGGGCCGCGCGGCCTATTCGAGCGTCATCGTGCCGATCATCGCCATGGGACTGTCCACGGTGTTCGAAGGCTATCGCTGGTCGACGCTGGCGGTGCTCGGCGCCCTGCTGGCGATCGCTGGCATGCTGTGGGCGCTGGCGAGCGCGCAAACCGCCAGTGCGGTGGTAGCATCGGACGGGACGGACTGACGGGGGTGTTGCATCGGCGGGCGCCTCCTGCCTAAGCCTTTGGGATGCTTGACGCCCGCCTCGCCGCCGCCCCGACCGCCCACGAAGCTATTCGCCGCGAGGACTATCGTCCGCCCGACTGGCTGGTGCCGGCGGTGTCGCTCGACTTCGATCTCGACCCCGCGAAAACGCGGGTGAGAGCTACGCTGCAGGTCAGCCGCAACGGTGCGCACGATCGGCCACTCAGGCTGGACGGCGAAGATCTTCAGCCATTGTCGGTTCGGGTCGAAGGCGCCGATGCAAGCTGGCGCATGGACGGCGCTGCGCTGGTGATCGACCTTCCAGGCGACACAGCCACTGTTGAGACGGAAGTCGAGCTCTCCCCCGAGACCAACAGCCAATTGATGGGCCTCTACGCATCGGGCGGGCTGCTGTGCACGCAGTGCGAGGCCGAGGGCTTTCGCCGGATCACCTTCTTCCCAGACCGCCCCGACGTGCTGTCGCGCTACCGGGTCCGTATGCGCGCCGACAAAGCGCGCTTCCCCGTGCTGCTGGCGAATGGCAATCCGCTGGACAGCGGTGACGAGGCCGATGGCCACCATTGGGCACAGTGGGAGGACCCGTTCCCCAAGCCCTGCTATCTGTTCGCTCTGGTGGCCGGCGACCTTGCCGTCAATCGCGACAGCTTCACCACGGTCAGCGGTCGCAATGTCGACCTTGGGATCTGGGTGCGCGAAGCGGACCTTCCGAAGACGGCGCACGCGATGCAGGCGCTTAAGGATTCGATGGCGTGGGACGAGCGCGCTTATGGCCGCGAATATGATCTCGACCGGTTCAACATCGTTGCGGTTGCCGATTTTAACTTCGGCGCGATGGAGAATAAGGGGCTCAACATCTTCAACTCGCGGTACATCCTGGCCGACCGGGAGACCGCCAGCGATGGCGATTTCGACGCTATCGCCACGGTCGTCGCGCACGAATACTTTCATAATTGGTCTGGCAATCGGGTGACCTGCCGCGACTGGTTCCAGCTGTCGTTAAAGGAGGGCCTGACGGTGTTCCGCGACCAGCAGTTCAGCGCCGCAATGGGCTCCGAAGCGGTGCAGCGGATCGACCAAGTACGCAT
Organism: uncultured Sphingomicrobium sp.; assembly: GCA_964243335.1. Classification (GTDB taxonomy): domain Bacteria; phylum Pseudomonadota; class Alphaproteobacteria; order Sphingomonadales; family Sphingomonadaceae; genus Sphingomicrobium. The sequence goes on from CAXTED010000004.1 coordinate 260,299, forward strand.
GCTCCGCGCGGCGCAATTCCCGGAGGATGCCGGCCCGCTGGCGCACCCGGTGCGGCCCGATGCCTATATCGAGATCGCCAATTTTTACACGGCAACCGTGTACAACAAAGGTGCGGAGCTGATCCGCATGTTGCGCACGATGCTGGGCGACCACGGCTATCGCCGCGGCACCGATTTGTATTTCGATCGGCACGACGGCCAGGCGGTGACCTGCGAGGATTTCGTCCGCGCGATGGAAGACGCCAACGGCGCCGATTTGTCCCAGTTCCGCTTGTGGTACAGCCAGGCGGGCACGCCGCGGGTGTCCTCGCGGCTGGAGCAGAGCGACGGTAGTGCCACGCTGCACCTGTCCCAGGAGGTGCCGGTCACGCCGGGGCAGCCGACCAAGCAGCCCATGGTCATCCCGCTGCGGGTCGCTCTGATCGGTGCCGACAGCGGCCGGGAGATCGCGCCCGAGCGGCTGATCCTGCTTCGCGACGGGACGCAGATCGAGCGCTTCGGAGGTCTTGAGGAGCCGGCCCTCCTGTCGATCAACCGCGGTTTCTCCGCTCCCGTGATCGTGACGGCCGAGCGCCAGCCCGGCGAGATCGAGGCCTTGGCGGTGTGCGACACCGACAGCTTCGCGCGCTACGAAGCCATGCAGGAACTTATGCTGCGCGAGTTGCTGGCCGCGGTAAGCGGCGCGCCGCTCAAGCCCGAGCCGGTGATTGCCGCCATTCGGTCGACCTTGACATCGAACGCCCTCGATGCGGCGTTCAAGGCGGACGCTATCGTTCTACCGAGCGAAAGTTCGATCGCGGATCGGCTGGACATCGCTGACCCTTCGATCATTCACACGGTCCGGGATGCGATGCGGACGGCGATCGGCACGGCGCTCCGGACCGAGCTGGAGGACGCTTACCAAGCCGCGAGCAACGCCGATCCGGGTAGCCTTTCGGGCGAGGCGAGGGGCAACCGCCGGCTCCGCTCGGCAATGCTGGCATTGATCGGCGCGGGCGACCCTGGCCGGGGCCGCGCTTTGGCCAAGACGCAATTCGACGCGGCGCAGACGATGACCGACCGGCAATCGGCGTTGAGCGTGCTGGTCATGCTTGGCGGGGCGGAGGCAGAGCACGCGCTGGCCGTCTTCCACGATCGCTTCCACGATGACGGGCTGGTGCTCGACAAATGGTTCGGCGTTCGGGCCGGCGCGCCGCGCGAGGACACGCTGGACGTTGCCGAGCGGCTGGCCGACCACCCCGACTTCACTTTGTCCAACCCCAATCGGGTGCGCGCCTTGGTGGGCGCGTTCGCCGCGACGCCGTTTGCTTTCCACCGGGCCGATGGCCGCGGCTATCAGTGGCTGGCGAAGATGGTCGTGGCGGTGGACGCGCTCAACCCGCAAACGGCAGCGCGGTTCGTGGCACCCTTGGGTCGCTGGCGGCGGATCGAGCCGGGCAGGGCAGCACAGATGCGGGCTGCCTTGGAGCAGATCCTGGCCGCGCCGGGCCTCAGCAAGGATGTGTTCGAGCAGGCGTCGAAAAGCCTGGGGTAAGCGCGCGTCCTTCCAGCGGGAGGGCGCCAGGCCTTCAGCCGCCGATCCATTTGGCGGCTGCCGCGGCGACTTCGTTGGCGGCCTGGTTCAATCCCTGTCCGACGCTGGCAGGCGTGCCGTCGCTCGGTGCCGAGGCGGTGAAACGACGTGTCTCGACCTGGCTCCCGCCGCTGGTCGACAAAGCGGCGTCATAGGTCACGATCACCGTGCGCGACTGGGCATCGTAGCCGAACCGCTCAAGCGTGCCGGTGACGTGCAGGCCTGGATCGAGCGCAGCCTGGCTGGGATCCAGCACCACGCGATCGGTGGTGCGCTTGACCGTCTCCGTCAGGAGCAGGCGGAACAAGCGGTCGGGCGTGTCGATATACTGCAGGCCCTTGACGTAGGTGACCGTGCCCGGCGCTTCGAGCACCGGTACGCGAAGCACCCGGATTTCCTTGGCCGCGACCGGCGCATCGATCGTCACCGACTGGCCGGCCCTCGCCGTTCGGTTCGGCTGGGCCGATGGACCAGCGATTGGCGTCAGCGTCAGCAGTGTCGGTGGAGTCTTGCCACCAAAACAGCCGGCGAGCCCAAGCGCGAGGATCAGTGACAAAGAGGTCCGAAGCGGGCGCATCAGCGGGACTTTCCTGGCTTGTGGTCGGGAAGCTTGGGACTGCCCAGAATCCCGGTGACCCCGCCTTGGTCAAGGCGGTCGGTGACACCCTGGAGCGACGTCGTCAGTTGCTGCAGGTCTGTTACCAACCGGTTGACCTGCGGCAGCGTCGACTTGGTCAGATTCTGGACGCCTGGTCGCGCATCGCCGACCAGCGAGTCGATGTTGGCGGTGGTTGATTGCAGCGACGCAATCGTCTTGCGCAGGTCTTCCGCGGCTGGGCGGCCCTGTTCGTTGACCAAGCGGTCGGTGCTGTCCGCGAGGTTGGCGACGCGGTTGGCGGCGAGGCCCGCATTGCGCGCGGCGTAGCGGGCATCGGTGAGGGCTGCCCTCATTTCAGGCGTGCTGTCGGCCAGCGCGCGGCTGGCCCGGTCGACGTTCTCCAGCGTATCGCTGATCGCGTTCTGGTTGCGGTCGCTCATCAATTCGGTCAGCCGCTCAGTCAGCCGCTGGATGCGATCGAGCAGTTCAGGAGCGCTGTTGAGCAGTGCGCCAAGCCCGCCCGCGGTGGATGGGATCACCGGGCAGCCCTGCGGCCCGGCATTGGTCAACGGCCGCGCGCCCTTGACCGCGCCGTCGAGCTGGATTTCGCTGACGCCGGTGAAGCCAACGCCCTTGATCTGCGCGCTGGTGCCCTGGAGAACCGGGGTTTGCTCGTCGACTTCAATCCGCACCCAAACGAACTCGGGGCGTTCGGGAAGCAGCGAGACCTTGGTGATCTGACCAACGGGAACGCCGGCAAAGCTGACGTTGGAGCCCTTGTTGAGCCCGCTGACGCCCTGGCTGAAATAGATGTCGAAGCAGCGGCGTGTGTCGGTCTGGAAGCCGGCAAGCCAGACGATGAACAGCAACAGGCCGATCAGCAGCGTCAGTACGACGGTGCCCACGAGCACATGGTTGGAACGCGTTTCCATGGTTCTGCCCTTGGCCCCCGTCTACGCCGCTTTGGCCGCGCGACCGCGCGGACCGTTGAAATATTCCTGGATCCAGGGATGGTCCAATTGCAGCAGCCGCTCGAGCGTGTCCACCGCAATGACTTTCCGATCCGCCAGCACCGCCACCCGATCACAGATTGCATAAAGCGTGTCGAGATCGTGGGTAATCAGGAAGACGGTAAGGTCGAGCTTCTTGCGAAGGCTCAGGATGAGCTCGTCAAACGCTTGCGCTGCGATCGGGTCCAGTCCGGCGGTAGGCTCGTCCAGAAACAACAGTTCCGGGTCGAGCGCCAATGCCCGGGCCAAAGCGGCGCGCTTGCGCATGCCGCCCGACAGCTCGCTCGGGTATTTGGGGCCAGCATCGACATCTAGGCCCGACATGGCGATCTTGTAGCCGGCGATCTCGTCGAGCAGCTGGCCCTTGATGACCGGAAAATATTCGCGGATCGGCACTTGCACGTTTTCCGCCACGGTAAGCGTCGAGAACAAAGCTCCGTTCTGGAACAGGATGCCCCAGCGGCGGCGGATGTTCTTGGCCTGATCCTCGGAGCGGCCGATCATGCCCTCGCCGAGCACGTCGATGTCTCCCGACGTTGGCCGCTGCAGCCCGATGATCGACCGCATCAGCACCGACTTGCCGGTGCCCGATCCGCCAACCACGCCGATGATCTCGCCGCGCCGCACGTCCAGGTTCAGATCCTGGTGGATGACCTGGTCGCCGAAGCTGTTGCTGAGCCCGCGCACGCTGATGATCGGCGGCTCATTGGCCGGCGCGCGGCTGGGTGCTGTCTGGACCATCACAGCCAGCCGATGCCGGAGAAGAACACCGCGAAGACGGCGTCCAGCACGATCACCAGGAAGATCGACTGCACAACGGCGGCAGTGGTCTTGAGGCCGACCTGCTCCGCGTCATTCTCCACCAGCATGCCTTGGAAGCAGCCGGCCAACGCGATGATGAATCCGAACACCGGCGCCTTGATCAGGCCAACCCACAGGTCGGTCGACGGCACAACTTCGGCCAACCGTTGGACATAGGTCAGCGGCGGAATGCCAAGGCTGACCCAGCAGAACAAGCCACCGCCGATCAGCGACAGCAACATCGCCCAAAATGCCAGCAAGGGCATCATTACGACCGTTGCGATCAGCCTTGGAAGCACCAGCGCTTCCATTGGCGACACGCCGATGGTGCGCATGGCATCCACTTCCTCGGTGATGCGCATGGTGCCGATCTGCGCCGCAAAGGCGGAGCCGGAGCGGCCGGCAACCATGATCGCGGTCATCAATGGGCCAAGCTCGCGAACGGTGATCCGGCCGATGAGGTTGATGGTGTACACCTCGGCGCCGAACTGCTGCAGCTGCACGGCACCCTGCTGGCCGATGACGATGCCGATGAGAAAGCTCATCAGGCCAATGATGCCGAGCGCGCGCACGCCGACCACGTCGAAGCGCTGCACCACGGCATTGAGGCGAAAGCGCTTGGGCCGACGCACCACATTGGCGAATGCGACCAGGGCCGCGCCAAAAAATCCCAGCAGACCGATAAAGGTGTGCCCGGCCGTGATCGTCCAGGTGCCAAGCTCGGCGACGGCTCCGCCCTCCTTGTCGGGCACGACACGGGTGGGGTGGTCCGCATCCGCCACCTGATCGAGCAGCGCGGTGGTCTCCGGGCTGCAATGCACCACCCGGGCGCCGCGATCGCGAACGGTACGGTGGATCACCCACGCGCCGACCGTGTCCATTCGCTCGACACCGGACAGGTCGATGGTCAACGGATCGGGCGCGGCATTGATCTCACGCGTGAGCGAACCCACCCGAGCGATGGTCAGCACGCCAAGCGGTTTGAAGACGTTGCTTCCTTGCGGATCGCTGGGTCGTGTGCTGGCGGCCATGCAGGGAGAACGCTTGCGCGAAAATGCTCCGGTGAGCAAGCGGCTGCCGACAGCTTCCTGCGTCACGTTTCGACCTGCCTTGCTATTGCCCGCTTTATGCGTTGAGAGCGTGCCCACTTCAGATGCTGCAAAGTTCCGTCTCCTCCCTTCCGCCACGGACCACGCCCGAGCCGGCCTTTGTTGCGCTTGGCGAGAACCCCGTGCGCGTGTTCGGGCTCGATGCGCGGACCCGGGCGGAGCGACTGGCGAGCAATCTTGGGCTGGAGGTCGTCCGGACCCCGGTCGCCGAGCGGGCGAACATTCTGGCCGACCTTGGTTTTGCCTGGGACCCGGCCTGGCTCAAGGCAATCGCCGCCCGTCCGGGCACTGTGCTGACGCTGAACGGACAGGCGGTGCTGGCGCATCTGCCCGCCGATCACGCGCCGCAGCGGGTGCTGGAGGCCATGCGCACCGGCACGCCCGCCAACGACCTCGGCCTCGAAATCCTGCCCGCCGAGACAGGCGAGCTGAGCTATGCCGAACTGCGCAAGCGCGGTCGGCCCTTCGCTATGCCGCTGGAGCCAGCCACGGCGCAGACCGTCGAGCGTGCCGCGTACGACGCCTCTTACAAGGGCGTGACCGATGCGCTGACCTTGTATCTGTGGCGGCGACCCGCGTTTCACCTGACGCGCTGGGCCGCAGCCGCGGGGATCACCCCCAATTTCGTTACCTTGGTCGGCTTCCTGTTCTGCCTCGCGGCATTCGGCCTGTTCTGGGAAGGATATTACTGGACCGGGTTCGCATGCGGCTTCACGTTCATGGTGCTCGACACGGTGGACGGAAAGTTGGCGCGCTGCACCGGCCAGTCGAGCAAATGGGGCAATGTGCTCGACCATGGGGTGGACCTCATCCACCCGCCGTTCTGGTGGTGGGCATGGCTCCACGGGCTGAATGGGATCGGCCTGCCGCTGGAGTCCGTCTTCAAGATGATGGTGCTCGGCGCGATCGTGTCGGGCTACATCCTGCAGCGCATGATTGAGGGCATCTTCCTGGCGCGGTTCAACATGGACCCTCATGTGTGGCGGCCGTTCGACAGCCGCTTCCGCTTGATCACCGCACGGCGCAATCCGAACATGGCCATCCTGTTCGTGTCGCTGCTGTTTGGACGGCCTGACATCGGGATCGAGATGGTCGCCCTGTGGACCATCCTGTCGCTGATCGTTCACGCGGTGCGCCTGGCGCAAGCCAATGCGCGGGCCGAACGCGGACGCAAGATCATCTCCTGGCTCGCTTGATCAGCTCATCCGTGCCGCAAAGCTGGACAGCGATCGTGCTCGCCGGGTCAAGGCCGGGCGGCGATCCGATGACGACCGCGGCAGGCGTTTCGATGAAGGCGCTGCTGCCGGTGGTTGGACAGCCGATGGTGGCGCGGCCCGTTGCGGCCTTGCTGGCGTCCAAGGGCATTGGCGAAGTGCGCGTGCTCAGCCAGTCCCCGGAGTTGTTGGCCATGGCTCTGCCGGCCGATCCGCGCGTGACGCAGAGCAATTCGCTGGCCAGTATCGCCGCCACATTGGAAGCGCTGTGCAACGATCCGGCGACACCTTGGCCGGTGCTGGTGACCACCGCGGATCACGCCTTGCTCACGTCCTCTATTGTGGAGCAGTTCGTGCGGGACGCGTCTGGCGCCGACCTTTCCATCGGAGTGGTCGAGCAAGCGCCCCTTCTCGCGCGCCTGCCGGAAACCAAGCGCACATGGCTGCGCTTCCGGGGCGGGGCTTATAGCGGAGCCAATCTGTTCGCCCTCGCCGGACCGCAGGTGGCGTCCGCCATCGCCGTCTGGCGGGGGGTCGAGCAGGACCGCAAGAAGGGCTGGCGCGTGATCGCGGCGCTGGGCTGGCCGGTGCTGATGGGTGCAGTGCTGCGGTTGCGCGGAGTGGACGCGACGGCCGGTATCATCGGTCGCCGTCTCGGGCTGAGCCTTCGCGTAGTCCGCCTGGCCGACCCACTTGCCGCCGTGGATGTCGACAAGCCCGACGACCACCGGCTGGTGGAAGCGATCCTGCGGGGTGAACGATGACCGATCTTGCCATCTACGACATGGACCGGACGGTTACGCGTCACGCCACCTACACGCCGTTCCTGCTGCATTGCGCGCGGCGGAGGCAGCCGTGGCGGCTCGCGCTGACGCCGATCGCGGCCGCTTCGATGCTGGCTTATGTGGCCAAGGTCATCGACCGGTCACGATTGAAGGAGATCAACCACGCGTTGATGCTTGGCCGGCACCTCGGCGCGCACCAACTGGAGCCAATGGTGGCGAGTTTTGCCGACGCGACAATCGCCAACAACATCTGCCCGGGCGCGCTTCGGCAGATCGCGCGGGACAAGGCCGAGGGTCGCCGGCTGGTGCTCGCCACCGCCAGCTACCGGCTCTATGCCAAGGCCATCGCCGACCGCCTGGGCTTCGACGACGTCGTCGCGACGGGCACGGTGATCAGTATCGACCAGGACTGGGCCGCCAGGATCGACGGCGAAAATTGCTATGGTCCAGCCAAGAAGCGGATGCTCGACCGGTGGCTGATCGAGGAGGCCGTGACGCCCGGCCACGTGCGCTTTTACTCGGATCATGCGTCGGACGGCCCGGTGTTCGACTGGGCCGACGAGCCGGTCGCGGTAAACCCGCACAAGGCGTTGCGCGCAATGGCCGCGGCAAAGGGCTGGCGCGTCGAGAACTGGCTGGTTTGAGTATTTCGCGCCACCAAGCTCCGCTCATCCTGAGGAAAGACTGAGCGGAGCTTTTGCGACGTCGAAGGCTTGTCTCGAAGGACCTCACACGAGCGGAAGCGTCCTTCGAGACGTGCCTTCGACAGGCTTCGCCTGCTCAGTCCCTCCTCAGGATGAGCGGTTAAAGGTTGAGTCTTAGCCCCTCAAACCGCGTTCAGCGCATTCTCGAAATCGGCGATCAAATCGTCGGGATGCTCCACGCCGATGGAGATCCGCACCAGATTGTCGGTAATCCCAAGCGCCTGCTTGCGCTCGTCTGGCACCGACAGATGAGTCATGGCCGCAGGCGCGCTGGCCAGCGTCTCGGTCCCACCCAGGCTGACCGCCAGATGAGCGATCGTGAGCGCATCGAGGAAGGCGAAAGCTTCAGCCTCCCCACCCTTGAGATAGAGCGAGAAAGTCGAACCCGCGCCGGTGCAATGGCGGTTGTAGATGTCGGCCTGGCGCGATCCGGGCTCCAGGAACCCTAGGTAGCCGACGCTCTCCACCTTGGGGTGATCGCGCAGGAAGGCGCACACCTTGGCGGCATTCTCGCCCGCGCGGCTCATCCGCAGTTCAAGTGTCTCGAGCGAGCGCAGCAGCATCCACGCGGTATTCGGATCGCAGATGGTGCCGATGGTGTTGCGCATCATGCGGATGGGATCGAGGTACTTCTTGGCCCCAACCAGTCCTCCCGCGACCAGGTCGCTGTGGCCGCCGGCATATTTGGTCAGCGAGTAGACGCTCAGGTCGGCGCCCTGGTCGATCGGCTTGGCCCAGAGCGGTCCCAGGAAGGTGTTGTCGATGGCGATCGGCGGACGGGCATCGCCGGGGAAAGCTGCATCGCGGGAGGCCGCAACGGCCTCGACATCGACTAGCACGTTGGTCGGATTGGCCGGGCTTTCGAGATAGACGAGCGCGACATTGCCCTTTGCCTTGGCGGCCGCCATCACGGCGTCGATCTCGTCGCGGGTCGCGCCCGCCGGGAAGTCGAGCCAGGTCACCCCGAACTTGCCGAGGATCTTGTTGATCAGCGTTTCGGTGGCCGCATAGAGCGGACCCGAGTGCACGACCACGTCGCCGGGCTTGCAATAGGTCAGCAGCAGGGTGGCGATCGCGGACATGCCGCTGGAGAAGGTCAAAGCTTCCTCGGCGCCTTCCCACAAGCGAAGCCGCGCCTCCAGGATCTCCTGGTTCGGCCCGTTGAAGCGCGAATAGACGAGGCCTTCGGCGCCGCCCGGCCGCTTGCCCGTAATGCCTTCGAAGAAGCGCTTGCCGTGCGCCGCGCTCTCGAACACGAAAGTGGAAGTCAGGAAGATCGGCGGCTTCAACGATCCCTCGGACAGCGCCGGGTCGAAGCCGAAGCCCATCATCAGCGTTTCGGGGTGAAGCTGGTGGTTGCCGATGGTGGTCGGGCTTGGCTTCGGGCGGCGCTGCGGGGTGATCCCGCTCATCTCGGCTTCATTGGTCATGGGGCGCCCTTAGCCGAGTTGAGGGGCAGGGGGCCAGTGGGGGTCCTCAACACATTGTAGAACTTGCCGATTCAAGGCGACGAACGGCTCACAGGCGTAACGGATCCGGGTGATTGCATACTGGCGCGGCCTAAGCATCTTCTTCCGTGCACTCACTTGGTCGCGATTAAGTCAGCGTTGGGCGCATCGACCACCCAGCCTCCCGTAAGCGCTTGACCCTGTTCGATTTTGTTCGTGGAATGCGCGTCGCTCAACGGCTTGGTAGGCAAACCGTGGTCGGCGAAACCGCTTCAGGGAGATACACTTTGGTCAAAGTTTCACTGCGTTCCAATCTGCACGTGGAGGGCGATCTGCCCACCCGTGGCGAGCTGCGTTACGTATCTCCGACGGAAACCGGCACAGCCTACAATGGCAAGGACATTGCAACGCTCGACGAGGCGGCTGCCAATCTGAACCGCTCGGGCGCAATCTGGAACGTCGGTCCGAACGGCCAGATCACCTATACCTTCCTTGATAAGGATCCGACCGGCCTTTATAACAGCCCCAAGTACAAGAACCTGCTTGGCGACTACACCGCTGGCTTCACCCCATTCACAGCCGAGCAGCGCGACGCCGCTCGTGACTCGCTCCAGCTTTGGGACGATCTGATCGCTCCGAGTTTCGTGGAGAAGAACGGCCGCGGTGCTGCCGACATCAGTTTCATGAACACCAACACGGGCCCTGGCCAAGCGTCCGCTTTCACGCCGTTCTACAATGGTGCGCGCGGCGGCAAGGAAGCCAAGATCCAGGGTGACATCTTCGTCAACCAGGATCAGCCTGACAACTTCGACCTAAGCTATGGCGGCTACGGCCAGACGGCCCTGACGCACGAGATCGGCCACGCCATCGGTCTGAGCCATATCGGCGACTATAACGCCTCTGACGACAACAATGGCGACGGCGTTGCCGACCCGATCACCTACGCCGGCGACGCCTATATTTTCCAGGACAGCTATCAATATTCGATCATGTCCTACTTCTCGCACGCCAACACCGGCGCGCGTGGATATGTGAACTGGGGGACTGGCGGCTATTACCAGACGCCTCAAACCCCAATGGTTCACGACATCGCTGCCGTTCAGGAAATGTACGGCGCAGACCTGACGACGCGTACCGGCGACACGACCTACGGGTTCAACTCGACAGCCGATCGCGACGTGTTCGACTTCACTGTAAACGAGAACCCGTTCCTGACGATCTACGACGCAGGGGGCCACGACACGCTCGACCTGAGCGGGTTCACCGTGAACTCCATCCTGGACCTGAATGACGGTGCATTCAGCAGCGCCTACACAAATGGCAGCGCGGCTGAGTTAAACGCTTTGTGGGGCACCACCTTCACGCAGGCGCAGTGGAATTCGATCTACGCTGGTCAGACAAGCAATCCCGGTTTCCTGTCGGAGAACATCGCGATCGCATATGGCACCGACATCGAAGACGGAAAGACGGGCATCGGCAACGATACGCTCTTCGGCAATGAGTTGAACAACGTTCTTGACGGTGGTGCAGGCTCGGACCGCTTCACCGGCGGTGCCGGTGCCGACACATTCGTCGTGGGTCAGAAGGGCTTCACCGACACGATCACCGACTTCAAGTCCGGTGAGGATCAGGTGGATCTGCAATCGCTAAACATCCAAGCGAGCGATCTGACCTTCAGCGGCAAGACCGTTTTTGTCGATGTCGACCATAATGGTACGGCTGACCTGGCAATCGTGTCGCAAGCCGACACAATGCTGGTGAGCGACTTTATCTTCTGATCAGCGGTCAACCGCCTGCGGCAGCAACAGGCGACCATCCGATCGATCCAAAGAACGCCCTCAGCTTACGCTGGGGGCGTTCTGCGTTGAGGTTCGAGGTAAGTGGGCGATCACGCTGCTAGACCTTAGACGATCGAAGTCCCGATCAAGCTGATCTGCCGACCATAGCTCGGCTCGCTTCGGTGCGTGGCGCGGCGGTAGCTGTAGAACATGTCCGCTTGCGCATAGGTGTCCTGCCCGAGCGCTTCGATGCGCGTGAGGCCCACGGCGGCGAGGCGGGCGAGGACGTAGCTTTCCAGGTCGAAGTGGGGCTTGCCCCCGGGCCCTTCGGCGAAGAAGCGCGCGTTGGCTAGGTCGGCAGCTGCGAAGCGATCCGCGAACGCTTCGTCAACCTCGTAACTGCGCTGGGCAATGCACGGACCAACGGCCGCCGCGATGCGATCACGCCGCGCGCCAAGCTTCTCCATCGCCGCAATCGTGGCGTCGGTGACACCGGCGAGTGCCCCCTTCCAGCCCGCATGAGCGGCTCCAATCACGCCAGCTTCGCAGTCGGCTAACAGCACCGGCGCGCAGTCGGCGGTGAGGATGCCGAGCACGATGCCCGGCCGATCGGTGACCAAGGCGTCGGCGTGCGGACGGTCGCTATCAGGCCAGTCGCCTGCCACCACGCAGTCGCCGCTGTGCACCTGATGCACCGACACGATCCGTGCGCCCGGTAGCACAGCGTCGGCGGCGCGGCGGCGGTTTTCGGCAATGAGGACGGGATCGTCGCCGCTGCCCCAGCCGGTGTTGAGGCCCGACATGGCGCCGGTCGACACACCGCCGCGCCGGCCAAGGAAGCCATGCGGGACCTTGGCCAAAGCGCGCGCCTGCAGAGCGTCGACCGTCACAGGTCCACCCGCATAACCTCGTCATGATCGGCGTGATTGCCAACCATGAAGTGGTAGTCGCCGACCTTCACGAACCCGCGCCGCTCGTAGAAGGCGCGGGCGCGGTGATTGTCGATGAAGACGCTGAGTTGCATGTGCCGCGCGTCGCGTCGGCGGGCTTCAGCCACGGCCCATTCGTAGAGCGCGGGTCCGATCCCGCCACCTTTCGCGACCTCGTCGACATAGAGTTGGTGAAGCTCGATGCTGTGCGCCGGCGTGACGCCGGGCAGGGTCGGAGGGCCAAGCTTAAGGAAACCGAGCAAGGCATTGTCTGACTCCGCGATCACGAACGCGTAATCCAGGTCGGCGAGCTCCGCGGCGAAGGCACCTTCGTTCTTGCTTGCCAAGAAGCTGGCTAGGTCCCCCGGAGCGTAGAGGTGCCCGAAGGTAGCGGTGAACGATCGCGCGAACAGTGACGCGATCGCCGGCACATCGTCTGGGGTAGCGGCACGCAGGATCATCTTAGCGCCCTTGGCAGGCCGGCGGGGCTTGGCCAAGGCGGTGCGTGCAGCGCGAGCACCTTGAACAAGGCGCCCATCTGGTCGGGCCGGCACAGCCGCGCGCGGGCGGTTTCGATCTCGATCATTTGCGCAGGTGCATGAGCCGCGAGCGCCGCCGCGCGGGCCGTGATGCCAAGGTCTTCCAGCCACGGACCCTGCTCGACCGGGCCCGCGACGGAACATCCGGCAGCTGAGGCGACCTCGGCGACGCGCTGAAAATCGACGTGGCTGGTGAGGTCCTGTTCGCCGGGCTGGTCGAGCACCGCCGCGAAGCGATGCGCCTTCACCGCCTGCAGCGTGTCACCCGGACCCGAGTGCGGGTGACCATAATCGACGATCAGCGCGGCCCCGCCCTGCGCGACCAGGCGGCGGGCGAGGACGTCGACCACCGAGTCGCGAGCGGGCGAGCTTTCGACGATTTCGCCGTCGCGGTCGAACGCCAGCGCGTCACCCGCAAGAACCACGTGGCGTTCGTGCCCGCCGACATGCTGGCGGATCGGCAAGGCATCGAGAAACTCATTGGCGACCACGAGCAGGGGTGCACCGGCCGGAAGCGAGTCCAGCGAGTCGTGCCACTGCGCGCCTGGTACCGCCTGCGCCTGCGCCTCGCATAAGCTTGGGCTGGTTTCGACCAAGTGCACCGGCGGGGGCAGTCCCGCGCTCCGCAGCACCCGCAAGGCGTCCGCTGCCAGCGTGCCCCGCCCAGGTCCAAGCTCGACGTAGATCGCGCCACCCGGCCGTCCGGCCCGCGCCCAGCAATCGGCCAGCGCCGCCCCGACCAACTCGCCGAACATCTGACTGATCTCGGGCGCCGTGGTGAAATCCCCGGCGCTGCCGAGCGGGTCGCGCGTGGCGTAATAATGATCGTTGCAGGCGGCCATGAAGCGGTCGAGCGGCAGCGGGCCGGAGGTACGGATGCGGTCGTAGAGCGCGCGCTGGAATGGGGTCACGCGCGCGCGCTCCTCAAGCCACGCTTTCCGTGCCGGCGATCGGCTCCACCCGCGCGCGGCGGCCCTTGGCCGTGGCCATCAAATAGGCTCCGCCCAGTATCATCGGCACGCACAGCCATTGCCCCATGTGCAAGCCCGTATCCTGAGCGAAGGTAACCAATTGCTCGTCCGGTTCGCGGACGTACTCCACGGCGAAGCGGAACAGGCCGTAGAACAGGAGGAAGCTGCCAACCAGCATGCCGGGCAGGTACCGCGCCTTGGTCTTCCAGAACATCACGCTCAAAATCACGAACAGCAACAGCCCTTCCAGCAGGGCTTCGTACAATTGGCTCGGGTGGCGCGGCGGCCCGAGTACGAGGATGCCACCGACGACCTCGGGAAAGCGCACCGCCCAGGGCACGCTGGTCGGTGCGCCCCACAATTCACCATTGACGAAATTGGCCAGACGGCCGGTGAACAGGCCGATCGGCGTGACGCACGCGACATAGTCGTGCAGCCGCAGCCACGGCAGCTTCTGCTTCCAGGCGAGATAGATGATCCCAACGCTGGTGCCGATCACACCGCCGTGGAAGCTCATGCCCCCGTCCCACAGCCTCAAAATCTGCAGCGGCTCGTTCAGGTAGAACATCGGCCGGTAGAACAGCACATAGCCGAGCCGCCCGCCAATGATCACGCCTAGCGAAGCGTAGAATACGAGGTCGTCTGCATGGCGCCGGGCCATGGGTGCGCCCGGCTCACGCAGCAGCCGGAGCAGATAGACGTAGCCGAGGATGATCCCCGCCAGATAGGCGAGGCTGTACCAGCGCAGTTCGAAGAACCCCAGGTCCAGCGCCACGGGCGAGAGATGCAGGTCGGTCCACGCGATGGCATTGCTTGCCGCGGAATTCGTCATGGCTTTTCGGCTTCCCCCTTGTCTGGTGGCGCCTCATAGGAAAAGGAGAGGCAGACGCCAAGGAGACCCGAATGCCAAGTGAACTCGATCAGCGTTTCGATGCGGTTCTGGCAGCGGTGATTGGGCCCGGCGGCCGCATCGTGGTCGGCCATGATTCGCGCGGACTCCCTTACGTCACCAATTTCCCCGCGACCCTGCCCAGCTTCTTCCAGACGTTCTGCATGCTCAACGGCGCCGTGGAAGCGGTCATCACCGCCACGGAGCGGCTGACCTTCGCCGATCTCGACGCATGGTCGACCCGTTTGGCCCGCGCGCTGGTTGCGACTCACGGGATCAAGAAAGGCGACCGAGTCGGCATCGCCATGCGCAACGCACCGTCGTGGATCGTGGCGCACATGGCAGTGCTGAAGGCGGGCGGCATTTCCACGCTGATCAATGGCTGGTGGCAAAGGCACGAGCTCGAGCACGCACTCCAATTGACCGCGCCAGCGCTGATCATTGCGGACGCTCCCCGCGCGGCGCGTTGCGAGGGACTGGCCGGGGCTGTCGTCAGCTTGCCGATCGAGCTGAACCTTGCGGAGGCGCTCGCCCCCTTGCTGGGCGACGAAGCCGGCCTGGACGCGGTCGAACTGCCGGAGATCACGCCCGAGGATCACGCCACCATATTGTTCACCTCCGGCTCGACCGGCGAGGCCAAGGGCGCCTTGTCGACGCACCGTGCGGTAACCACGGGGATCTACACCTACGCCACCGGCCTGATGTGCCTGCTCGGCATCATGGAGAGCCGGGGCGAGTCGCCGGCCAATCCCCCGCGCACCCTGGTCAACGTACCTTTGTTCCACGTCACCGGCGAAGTGCCCGTTTTGCTGAACAGCTTCGTCGTCGGTCGCGGCATGGTGCTGATGCCCAAATGGGACGCGGGCGAAGCGCTGCGCCTAATCGAGCAGGAGAAAGTCACCTATTTCGTCGGTGTGCCAACCATGAGCCTCGAACTGATGAACCATCCCGACAAGGACAAGCATGATTTGTCGACCCTGACCGACATCGCGGCGGGCGGGGCGCCGCGTCCGATCGCGCATGTGCAGCGGCTCCAGGAGAGCTTCGGCACCGCGCAACCCGCGCTTGGTTACGGCCTGACCGAGACCAACGCCGTCGGCTGCAGCAATTTCTGGGGCAATTACGCCGATAAGCCAGCCTCCACCGGGCGGGCGCAGAAGCCATTCGTGGAGCTGGCGATCCTGGGCGTGAACGACAAACATCTGGATCAGGGCGAACGCGGCGAGATATGCATCCGCTCGGCCGCCAACATTGAATGCTATTGGAACAACCCGGAGGCTACGGCCGCGGCGTTCACGGCCGACCATTTCTTCCGCACCGGCGACATCGGCTTCATCGACGAGGACGGCTATCTGTTCATTGTCGACCGCAAAAAGGACATCATCATTCGCGGCGGCGAGAACATTGCCGCCGCCGAGGTCGAGGCCGCAATTTACGCCCATGAAGCCGTCGGCGAGGCGTGCGTCTTCGGCGTGCCCGACGAGCGTCTGGGCGAGGTGCCGCTGGCGATCGTCCATCCCGCCGAGGGCTGCACGATCGACGAAGAGGAACTGCGCGTGTTCCTGGCTACCCGCCTCGCAGCCTTTAAAATCCCGGCCCGCTTCGTTCTGTCCGACGAGCCACTCCCGCGGCTTGGCACCGGCAAGATCGACCGGGTGGTGCTGAAGGCCCGCTTCGCCGCTTGAAGGTCGCCGGTCCGGCCATCGACCGCCGCACGCTGCTGATCGGTGGCGGAGCGGCCGCCGGGCTCGCCGTGGCCTTCGCGTTTTGGCCGCGCAGCCATGGTTCGGGGCTCGTCCCTCCCGATGGCGGCGCGGTGTTCGACCACTACCTCACCGTCGCCCCGGATGGCCGGGTGACGGTGGCCGTGCCGCAGGTCGAAACGGGGCAGGGCATCTGGACAGCCCTGGCGCAGATCGCCGCTGACGAGCTCGGCGCTGATTGGAACAAGGTGGCGGTGGTGCCCGCACCAGGCGGACCGGTCTACGGCAATCAATTCGTGTGGGCGGAGCATCCTGCGGGCAAATTAGAAAACTTCCGGATCACCGCCGAGTCCACGTCGGTGCGCGCCTTTGAAAAGCCGATGCGGCAGGCAGGCGCGATCGCGCGATCCTTGCTGTGCGCCGCGGCGGCAGCGAAGTGGAACGTCGCTGCGGCCGAGTGCGACGCTGCGGGCGGCTTCGTGCTGCACGAGGGCAAGAGCCTGCCGTTCGGCGTGCTTGCTGCCGCAGCGGCGAAGATGACACCGCCGCAAAATCCGGTGCTTCGGGCCAACGCTAGTGGCAAGCTCGCCGGGCGATCGTTGCCGCGTCTCGATCTGCCGCCCAAGACCGATGGCAGCTTCCGCCTTGCCGGGGACGTACGCTTGCCTGGCATGGTTTTCGCGGCGATCCGGCTTGCGTCGGACGGCGGACGGATGAGTGGGTACACCAAGGTGCCGGGCGCTCGCCTCATTGCCGGCGACCGCTGGCTCGCCTCGCTTGCCCCGACCTGGTGGGCGGCCGAGCAGGCGCTGATCGTCGCGGCCCCGCGCTTCACGGCGCCCAGCGATGGGAGCAGCGCCGCCATGGAGACCGCCATGCGCCGCGCGCTTCGCGATGGCACCCCGGCGGCCTCGTCCGAAACAGGAGACTATGCGCAAAGCATCGCTGGCTCTCGTCCACTCGCGGCGGTGTACGAAGCATCTCCCGGCGCTCACCCAGGACTCGAACTACTGACCGCGACAGCGCGAGTCACCGGCGACCGGCTGGAAGTGTGGGCGGCGACTCAGGCGCCCGATTTCTCCCGCCGAAGCGCCGCGGAGGCAGGCGGGTTTCCGATCGGCCAGACTACGCTGTACCCGATGCCGGTCGGTGACCAGAGCGGACGTGCGTTGGACGCCAGCCTGGTGCCGATCGCCGCCATTCTTGCCAAGCGCGTGGGCAAGCCGGTGCAGCTAATCGCCTCGTGCGAACAGACGCTGCGTCACGACCGGCCCCGCCCGCCGATGCTGGCGCGGCTGACAGCGCTGCCGAACGGTTCGGGTGCGCTGTCGGCCTGGAGCACGCGCATGGTCGCGGATGATGGCCTGAACGAAACCCTGGCGCGACTGGCCGGCACCGACGACGCTCCCCCGCGCAACACAGATGCCATTGCCCCACCCTATGCCATTCCGGCGATCAAGCTTGAGCGGTTGCACGCCAATCTGCCGACTGCCGGCGGTTACCTGCGCGGGGGAACGGCGACACTCGCCGCCTTCGCCAACGAAAGCTTCATCGACGAACTCGCCCGCGCCACCGGGGTCGAACCACTCGCCTTTCGCATCGGCATGCTCGGCCATAATCTGCGCCTCGCCCGCGCCCTGACCACGGCGGCGGCGATCGGCGGCTGGGA
Organism: uncultured Sphingomicrobium sp.; assembly: GCA_964243335.1. GTDB lineage: Bacteria > Pseudomonadota > Alphaproteobacteria > Sphingomonadales > Sphingomonadaceae > Sphingomicrobium. The sequence continues at coordinate 278,019 of CAXTED010000004.1, forward strand.
CGGCGGCGGGGCGGGCAGCAGCATGGGGTTGGCCGCAGTCGAGGCATTCGGATCGTTCATCGCTGTGATCGCCACCGCCAATCTGGGCGCGGAGGGGCGCATCCACTGCACCCGCTTGGTCGCCGCGGTGGACTGCGGGCGGATCATCAATCCCAGCCTGGTGCGGCAGCAGATCGAGGGCGGACTGATCGCCGGCCTCGCACAAGCCATTGCCCCCGAACCAAAGACACGCTTCGGTCAGATCGTCGCCGGACCGCCGCGCGAGCCGCGTTTGGGAACCGTGCCGCAGATCCAGGTCGAACTGATTCACAGCAACGCGCCATCCGGGGGCGTCAGCGGACTTGGCGTGGTCGCGCTCGCCCCCGCACTGGCTAATGCTTTAGCCTCGGTCACCGGTCGGCGCTTGCGAAAATTGCCGTTGGACCCGATGGGCTGAGGCCATGCACCCGCCCGCCGACCATCCCGTCATCCCGCCGCGCAAGATTGGCGTCCTGCTGATCAATTTGGGTACGCCCGATGCGCCCGAGACCGCCGCCGTGCGCCGGTATCTGGCCGAGTTCCTGTCCGATCGCCGCGTGGTCGAGATCCCGCCGATCGCGTGGAAGCCGATCCTGCATGGCATCATCCTGCGTACCCGGCCGAGCAAGAGCGCGCACGCCTACAAGCAGGTTTGGACCGAGAAGGGGTCGCCGCTCGCCGCCATCACCAGCGAGCAGGCCGAGGCCGTCGCCTCGCGCTGGGCTGGCGACGACCGCGTGATGGTCGATTGGGCCATGCGCTACGGCAATCCGGGTATCCGTCCGGCCGTCGAGCGTATGAAGGCGGCCGGCTGCGAGCGTCTGCTGATCGCGCCGCTCTACCCGCAATATTGCGCCGCCACGACCGCCACCGCCAACGACACCGTCTTCGCCACGCTCGCGGCGATGCGCTGGCAGCCGGCTCTGCGCACGCTTCCGCCATATTATGACGCGCCGGTGCATATCGACGCGCTTAAGGTAAGCATCGAGCGGCAGCTAGCGGCGCTTGATTTCACCCCTGAACGCCTCCTGCTCAGCTTCCACGGCATGCCGCAGCGCACGCTGGAACTGGGCGATCCCTATCACTGCCATTGCCGCAAGACGGCGCGGCTGCTCGGCGAGCAATTGGCGATCCGCACCGATGTTGCGTTCCAGTCCCGCTTCGGTCGGGCCAAATGGCTCGAACCATCAACCGAGAACGTCCTCGCCGCTTACCCAGCGCAGGGCGTCACCAAGCTTGCGATCGCCGCGCCCGGCTTCTCCGCCGACTGCATTGAGACCGTCGAGGAGCTTGGCATAAGGGGACGGGAAACCTTCGAAGCCGCGGGCGGAACGCACTTCGCACGGCTCGACTGCCTCAATGCCGGCCCAGAAGGTGTGCCGATGCTCGACGCCTTGCTCCGACAGGAGCTTGCGGGCTGGTGGGACCACGCATAGTCTCCCCTCCATCGGCGTATCGATGGAGGAAACAAGCGCATGGCAAGGGTAGCAATCGTCACTGGCGGAACACGCGGAATTGGCGAGGCGATCAGCATCGCGCTGCAGCAGATGGGCATGACGGTGGCAGCCAATTACGCCGGCAATGACGAGCGCGCGCAGGCCTTTTCCGAGCGCACCGGCATCCGCGCCTTCAAGTGGGATGTCTCCGACCACGAAGCCTGCATGACCGGCGTGGCCGAGGTCGAAGCCGCGCTCGGGCCGGTCGACGTGCTGGTCAACAATGCCGGCATCACCCGCGACACCACGATGAAGCGGATGGACCATGCCAAATGGCAGGAGGTCATCGACACCAACCTTGGCGGTTGCTTCAACATGGCAAAGGCGGTGTGGGACGGCATGACTGAGCGCAAATACGGCCGGATCGTCAATATCGGCTCGATCAACGGCCAGGCCGGACAGTACGGCCAAGTCAATTATGCCGCCGCGAAATCCGGCATCCACGGCTTCACCAAGGCCTTGGCGCAGGAAGGAGCGCGCATCGGCATCACCGTCAACGCCATCGCGCCCGGCTATATCGACACGGACATGGTGGCAGCGGTACCCGAAGACGTGCTCGGCAAGATCGTCGCCCGCATCCCCGTTAACCGCCTCGGCCGCGCCGACGAGATCGCCCGCGGCGTCGCCTTCCTGGTCGACGTCAACGCCGGCTTCGTGACCGGATCCACCTTGTCGATCAACGGCGGCCAGCACATGTATTGAGATGGCGGGTGGCGGGCGAAGTTCGTCGGCCACCCGCCAACGGCTATTCGAGGTAAATTCCGACTACTTTCCACTGCCCACCTTCGCGGGCGAGAGAAACGGTCTCGGTAGCATTGGCTTTGTTGGCGAAGCTCGTGCGGAACTTCACGACCTCAACTCCCGCAGGGCCGGCCGGCACGCTTTCCTGACTGATCGTCGTTCGGGAAAGAAAGGCGCCAAGCGGTGGTCGAACCTTGCGTGCAGCGGCAGTCCAAGCCTCCAGCGTGTTGGATTGTCTGAAGGAGCTGCCGGTCGCCTTGTATCCGTCCTCCCAGCGCCCGTCATCGTGAAGCGTGAGCCAAGTGCGCGCGGCGCGGATCGCATCGCTTTCCTGAGCGGACTGAGCGGCGTTGCTTTGCGCGGACGGTGCCGTTGTGCGGTCCGCCTGACCCGTGTCGCCCGAAGCAATCGCGAGGGCAAGCAATCCAAGAACGATCGACATGATGAGGGCTCCTCCTGTGATCCAGGCAGTTCGCCGATCTCGACGGCGGCGTGGTTGATCATCAGGTGCCACGCTCGCGGCGCTCGATGCTTCCCCGATTTCCTTGTCCGCATCAATTTCGGGAAGGTCGCCCTCCGTATCGAGCACCATCCGCGCAGCCTCGAGGCTGCTGGAAACATGCAGCTTGCGCCGTGCATCGCGAAGCCGCTCGTTGATCGTATGGACGGACAATCCCAGATGTTGCGCAACGGATTTGGCATTATGTCCGCGCACGATCAGCCGAAGCGTCTGCTTCTCCTTCTCACTCAGCGCTTGGTACCCGGTGAACATTCGCTCGCCTAAACCTGTGTTCCTTGACGATGGGCTAAGTGGTGGCGCAGTCTACCTCCACCCCCAAAGATTTGTCTCTTCCAATCCGACCTTGCCGATCAACGGCGGCCAGCACATGTATTAGGCATGAGCGATGTCCTGACCTACGGCTGCCCGGTGAAGCGTTCGGTGCTGATTGCGGGCCACGAAACCAGCATCAGTTTGGAACCATTGTTCTGGAGCGCGCTGGAGATTGCAGCGCGGGACTCCGGAATGCCGATCAACGCGCTTGTGGCCGAAATCGACAATGCGCGGATCGCGGTCGCCGAGCCGCCAAACCTGACGAGTGCGATCCGGCAATGGCTCTTCGGGCGCGCGCTCGGCGGGTGAGGACTAAGCGCGGGCTTCCGCCAGCACGACTCCCGCAAAACGTGCTTTCGCCTCGGGGACGCAGTGCAAGAACAGCGCCGGTTCGATCAGCTCCAACTCGATGATCTGCAACGCCCCATCGTCGGCCGCGAGAAAGTCTACTCGGGCGTAGGTCGCCGCTGCCGGCGCTTCGGCCATCGCCGCCATCGCCAGCTCAACCGCACCCTCCGGCGGAGCGCAGGCTTCGGTGCTTCCGCCATGCTCGGGCTGGACTCGGAAGTCGCCCGCCTTGGCGCGCTTGACCACCGCATGACTGAACGCGCCGCCAAGCATCACCACGGAATATTCTCCCGTGGTCACCACCGACTCCAGCCACGGCTGGATCATCATTCTTGTGCCATGCACTTCTTCCGGCACGGGGTCCGCCGGACCTAGGCGGAACGTGCCCCACGCGCTGGCCGAGACTGGCGGCTTGACCACCAAGCGGTCGGTCCCGAACACGCCATGCGCCGCGGCCAATGCGGCTTCGTTGAGGTGATCGACCTCCAACGTTGGCACGGTAGCGATGCCCTTGGCGGACAGTTCCGCCAGATAGGCCTTGTCGCTGTTCCAGCGCAGCAGGCTCGGCGGATTGGCGACGCGCGTGCCGTCAGCCTCAAGCCGATCGAGAAACGCCAGCCACTCCGTGGGCCGCATGTGATAGCCCCACGTTACCAGCGGCAGGACAAGGTCGAAGCGGTCAAGGTCGTCCGCCTCGGTCCAACGCAGCGCGGTAACCTCGGCGCCGGCCTCCCGCAACGCATCGGCTTGAGCGTCATAGGCCCAGTTCCAAGGCACGTCGTAGTCGGCCGCCGGGACCAACATCGCCAGCCTTGGCGTGGCCACGCTCAACGCCCCAGCAGAATGCGCGCCTGATTGGCGATCTGCGCCAGCATCGGCACCGTTGGCTTACTTACGGCCCGTGCCCGCGTCACCAGCCGCCGGAACTGATCGATGCGGGCCCCTTGCCGCTCGACCCAGCGCTCCACGGCCGCTTCGGGATCCTCCGCACGGGTCCGCCCGAGCCAGTCGAGCCGCAATTGCTCGAAGTCATTGGCGAGGCCGGCGATGAACAGGCGTTCCCATTGGTCGACCGGCTGGAACCCGCCGACTTGGCCCATCGCCCAATCGAGCCCAAGCGCCTCGCCCAGGCGGACATAAGCGCGGGTCAGCGCCAGTTCGTCGAAGTGGCGGCGGTGGGCGAGGGCGGCGATGCCGAACACGCCGTCGAGTTGGTACAGCTTGACCAGACCGCGCGTGATGTCGGTCGGCGTGCCCATCGCCTCCAGTCTGTCGCGCCGGGCATTGGCCTCGGACTTCACTTCGCTTCGTATGATATCGCGAGCGGCCAGATTTAGCTTGGTGAGGCCGGGCTCCAGAATGGCATGCAAAGCGGTCACGCTGATTTCACCGGTGCCGGCGCGGAGGATATCGGCGAGATGCGCCCGCACGCTTTGCGTGGTCATGGCGAACAGCTCCAAGCGAAGCGCTTCGGTGATCTCGGCGTTCTCGATGCGCTCCCACAGCACGTCCAGGTTGAGCAGTCGCTCAGCGACCAGGAAGGCAATCACCACCTGCGCCAGGGAAGCGCCTTCCTCCTCAGTCATGTCGAGGGCGACGCTTGGCCCCAGCCGGTTGACGAATCGATTGGCGACCTTGGTCGCGACGATCTCGTGACGCAGCCGGTGCCGGCGGATGGCGTCGGCATGGCTCTTGCGCATCGGCGCGGGGAAGGCAGCCAGCAGTTCGCCGTCCAGCATCGGATCGTCCGCCAGCGCCAGTTCTTCGGCAGCATCCTGCAGGTTGAGCTTGGACAGGCTGAGCAGCACCGACAGCTCCGGCCGGGTCAGGCCGCGATTGTCCGACACTCGCCGCAGAAGGTTCTCGCTGCTTTCCAGCCCTTCGACGCGGCGGTCGAGCCGACCTGCGGTTTCCAGCAATTCTAGCGTTCGGACCTGCCCCGGAACGCTTACCGCGCCACCGCTCTCGGCCACCGACAAAGCCAAAGTCTGAAGGCGGTTATCCTCCAGCACCAGCTCGGACACTTCGTCGGTCATCTTCGCCAGCAGCGCGTTACGCTTGTCCAGCGTCAGGCGCCCTTCGCGCATCTCGCGGTGGAGCGGGATCTTGATATTTACTTCATTGTCCGAGCAATCGACGCCCGCCGAATTGTCGATGAAGTCGGTATTGCAGCGACCGCCGCCTTCGGCGAATTCGATCCGCGCGGCTTGCGTAATCGCCAGGTTGGCGCCTTCACCGATGACCCGCACGCGAAGGTCGGTGGCGTCCACGCGCAACGTGTCATTGGCCGGATCGCCGACCGCGCTATGCGCCTGGGCTGAAGCCTTCACATAGGTGCCGATGCCGCCGAACCACAGCAAGTCGGCCGGTGCCTTGAGGATGGCGGTGATCAGTGCCGACGGATCGATGGTCGTCGCATCGATCCCCAAGGCGACTCGCGCCGGCGGGCTCAAGGCGATCTGCTTTTGCGAGCGCGGCACGATCATGCCGCCCTTGCTCAGCAGTTTGCGGTTGTAATCATCCCAGCTCGACCGAGGCAGATCGAACAAGCGCTGCCGCTCGGCAAAAGTGGTTTCCGGGTCGGGGTTGGGATCGATGAAGATATGGCGGTGGTCGAACGCCGCGACCAGCTTGAGCGACCTCGACAGCAGCATGCCGTTGCCGAACACGTCCCCCGACATGTCCCCGCAGCCGACCACCGTGACCGGCTGGGTCTGGACGTCGATGCCCATCTCCCGGAAGTGCCGCTGAACTGCGATCCAGGCGCCCTTTGCGGTAATGCCCATCGCCTTGTGGTCGTAACCGTTGGACCCGCCGCTGGCGAAGGCGTCGCCGAGCCAGAAGCCACGCTCCAGCGAGATGGCGTTGGCGATGTCGCTGAACGTTGCCGTGCCCTTGTCCGCGGCGACCACGAAATAGGGGTCGTCGCCGTCGTGAATGACCACGCCTTCGGGGTGCACCACCACTTCGTCGACGATGTTGTCGGTGACCGACAGCAAGGAGCGGATGAAGATGCGGTAGCTCTCGGTGCCTTCCGCCAGCCAGGCGTCGCGATTGGTCGAGGAGGGCAATTGCTTGGCGTAGAAGCCGCCCTTGGCCCCGGTCGGAACGATCACCGCATTCTTGACCAGTTGCGCCTTCATCAGCCCAAGGATCTCGGTGCGGAAGTCGTCGCGCCGGTCGGACCAGCGAAGGCCGCCGCGCGCGACCGGTCCGCCGCGCAGGTGAATGCCTTCGACGCGGGGCGAATAGACCCAGATTTCGCGATACGGGATGGGGGCGGGCAGGCCGGGCACCTTGGTTGGGTCGACCTTGAACGCCAGCGCTTCGGCTGCCGCCGGCGCAAAGACGTTGGTGCGCAGGCACGCGTCCACCACGGCGCGGAACAGCCGCAGGATGCGGTCGTCGTCGATCGCCTTGATGAGCCCAAGCGCTTCGTCCAGCGCCGCCCGCTGCTCCTGCACCGCCGCGTCGCGCTTGGCACTGGCAGCAGGATCGTGCGCAGCAGTAAATTGCGCGATCAGCGCGGCGGTGGCCGCGGGTGAGCGGCGCAGCGCGTCGACCACCGTGACCAGACCATAAGCCACGCCAGTCTGGCGCAGGTAGCGGAACCAGGCCCGCAGCCACACCACCGCCTGCGGCTCGAGGCCGGCGAGCAGGATCAATTGGTTGAAGGCGTCATTCTCGGCCTGGCCTTCCAGCACAGCACCGATGGAGGCCTCGATCACGGCACCACGGGCGAGGATGGCCGAGACATTCGCGCCGTCGTCCAGTTCGACCAGGAAGTCGTGGATGTGACCAAGGGTGCCAGACTCGCCAAGCACGGTCGGCACTTCTTCCAGCACGCGAAAGCCGAAGTTCTCCATCACCGGCACGGCTTCGGACAAAGGCACCAAGCCGCCGCTGCGGTAGAGCTTGAGACGCATCCGGCAGGACCCCGGCTCACCCTCGCGGGTGAGGCGTACGTCGCGGTCGCGGTCACCCTGCAGCGAACACAAACGCAGGATGTCCGACGCGCCCTCAGCGGCCGAACTGCGACTGCGATACGGCTCGGGGAATGCCGGGAGGTAGGTCAGAGCGAGGCGCGTGGCGCGATTGCCGCCGACGCGCTCGACCAGTTCGGCCTCCACCGCGGGTGCCCAGCCGCGCACCATCTCGACCAGGGCGCGGTCCAGCGCGGCGACGTCGGGGAAAGTGCGGTCGGGATCAAGTCCGGTGGTCAGCCTGATCAGCGCCATCTCGCCGTCGCCGATTTCGACCGACCAACTGGTGGCCTTCGATCCGACCGCTTCCTCGATCATCGCCGTGATCTGGTGGCGGCGCGCCGTGGTCAGTTCCTCGCGCGGCAGCCACACGAAGGCGAACAGATGCTGGCGAAGCGCGCCCGGAAGCAGCAGTAGGGTGGGCCGCGGCCGGTCGGCCAGGCTCATCGCCGTCAGGGCGGCCTGACGCACTTCCTTCGGCTCGAACGACACCAAGAGATCGTGCGGCAGGGTCGATATGGCGTGCGCCAGCGCCTTGGCGCCGTGGCTGGATGGGGTAAAACCCAGCTCCTTGTCGAGCTTGGTGAGGCGCTCGCGGAGCACCGGAATGTCCATCGGGGGGGTGCGCAGCGCGGCGCTGGTCCACAGGCCGGCATGGAGCGACAGGCTACCGTCCTCACGACGGACGACCACCACGTCCAAAGGCACGCGGCGATGCACCGGCGACACCCGGTCGGCCTTGAGGATCAGCACGCGGCGCTGCTCCTTGCTCAGGCGGCCGATGGCGGCACGCGCCGCATCGCTCTGCCACAGGTCGATGCCGCCGCGCAGGATGCCGAGCTCGCCGCGCGTTTTGCCTTTGGCGTCCAGCTCGGCCGCGCCGAGCAAGGTGAAGTGGTTATTGGCGAGCCACCGCAGAAGCGCGGCACTGGTGGCATCGCTCATGCCGATCGCCTCGGCATCGGCGGTCATCCGCGCCAGCATGGTCTTCCAGTCGGCTACCGCGGCGCGAACATGGCCCATGGCGGATTCAAGTTCGTGCACCAGTTCCTGCCGGTGCCGGGCGTCGGCCCGGTCCAGTTCGACGTAGATGATCGATTCGGCCAGCCCTTCGCCAAGGCCCTGCAGTCGCCCGTCCTTGTCGCGCGCGGCGGCAACGATCGGGTGGAGGAGGCGGTGAACGGTCAGGCCGTGGCCGGCGATCACGCCCGCCACGCTGTCGACCAGGAACGGCATGTCGTCATTGACCAAGGCCAATCGCATCCGCCGATTGCCGGCCTCGCCGCCCATGGATTGGAGGCGCACGACCGCGGTTTCCGGCGCGCGCAAGTCGGCGGCTTCGCGTACGAAGGCGGCGGCCTCGGCTTGTTCTTCGCGGGTGAAGCCAGCGGTTTCGCCCGGCAGCGCGCCCCGCGTTAGATGGTCGTGGAGCGCCGCCTGCAGGTCTTCGTCCGCGCGCTCACGTGCCGCCATTTGCCTTACCGCCTCGCAAAATCCTCAGGGAAGAGGCGCCTATAGACCCCCCCTCGCCAGACCTTCAACCCCGCGGGGCCTAGGTTCCGATGCGGCGGATGGCCTTTTCGAGCAGTCCCAGGTCTTCCACCGCCGACACCGGCTCGACGCGGCCATCTGGGCCACGCCGGACCAGAACCAGCGCGAATTCGTCATTGCCGGCAAAGCGATGCAGCGATTGCACGGGCGCCGCACGCAGGGCTTCGCGGCCTTTCGCCAGCCGCGTGTCGAGGCGCGGTTCGGGCCGACGGGCCTGCCGCTCGGCCGCGACCAGTCCCTTCAGGCCGCCGGGCTGCTTTTCGATGAATGCGCCAAAGCCTTCGAAGTCGATGCCGTGGCGCTCGGCATGGGCCAGAGCGGAGGCGAACTCGGTCAGGCGCGTCTTGTCATAGTCGGCGCCGAACACGAGCTTCACGATCGGCGTCATCGGCGCGCGCGCCTGCGCCTTGACCCCGGCGTCCTCCAAGATCTCCTGATAGTCCTCCGGCACTCGCCGCGCGGCGACAGCGAAGTCATAGGCCATGCCGAGCGCGCGGTACAAAGCGGCCCGGCTGCGTCCATCGGCGGCCTTGCACACGTCGGCGGTCTCGCGCGCGGCGCTGAGGCGATCGGCAAGCGCGGCGTCCGGCTCGAGCAACAGCTCGTCGGGCTCCTCTTCTTTCTCGTCCTCCTCGTCAGATTCGACCTGCGTATCCGGAACGGCTTCCAGCATGGCGGCAAGCGGTTGTTGGTTCCCGGCGTGCTCGTCCGTCTGCTTCCAGTTGATCACCCCATAGATGAAGTCGATCGTATCGCCGTCCGACGAGAAGGGCATCAATATGCCGCGGTAGCAGATGGCGTGGCCGCGCTGATTGTCGAACTCGGCCTCGAACCCGATCGGCGCACGATTGGCGATGATCTGCATGTAATGATCGGTCAGGCGTGAAAGCAGTGACCGGCTGGGCACCTGGTCGATGCGCGACACACCCGCGCCGATGTCGCATTCCTCCCGGATTGCCGCACCGATGTAAGCCGTCGCCGGATTGTGCGGATCGCCGGTGAAATCCAGCAGCACGCTATGCGGCGCAAAGCCCGACACATTCGCTGGATCCAGGTCTTCAATCGACGGGTAGTCGCGGCCTTCAAGCAGAGAGGCCCAGTAATTATAGGCGCGAACGTGCATGCGGCGCTCATCGGTGCCGATGTCCAGAGTTGGCAAATCGCTGCCAATCGCGTCGTCGGGCTCAGCCCCCCGGCTGTCCCATTCGCTTAGCGCATCCATTAGCGACTGGCCCCACATTGATCCATTATGGATTGGCATGGCCCAATTCCCATTGAAAAAACGTTAAGTATATCGGTTCGACTCGCACGGGAATCCTTTGGTCGTAACCGGCAGACGGCGGTGAGTCCGGGGCGACTGCGCCACGTTGAAGCCGAGATGGACTCTTCCTCGCTCATCCATGGTGCGCGCTACTGGCCGGACACCTGCGCGCTGGAACTGCGCTTTGCGGGTGGGCGACGCTATCTTTACCTCGGTGTCCCGCCCGACCTTGCGGAAGGTTTCGCACAGGCTCCGTCAAAGGGTGCCTTCTTCAACGGAGCAATCAAGGGCCAGTTCGACTGTCACCCGCTTAAGGACGATCCAGAAGCGCGCCGTCCGCGAGAACGCCGTCCCCCGCTTGGCGTTGCGCTGAAGCGCTCTCTCGACAATGATCGCCGCGCCGCCAACGATTGAAGCGGCCGAGCCCAGCGGAACCGCAGCCCGGCAGCCTCGTTCGTTACGGCACCACAACAGGGAGGCAATCTGCATGGCTGACGAATATAACTCGGACTCACCGCGCGCGCATGACACGGTTGAGCGCACCACGATCGTGGAAACCAATCGCGGTGGCGGCGGCGGCGCTCTCGCCGTGGTGATCCTGTTGATCGCCGTGCTCGCTTTGCTCTACCTGTTTCGCAATGAATTGGGCCTCGGCAGCAAGACGACGAACGTCAACATTCCCGACAAGATTCAACTCAACGTCAACTAAGCTGCAAGTCGTCGGCCCGGCTTTGCGGGCCGACGACTCTGCCACCAGCTTTTCTCCCGTGGCAGGCGGGTCTATCATCACTCTATGACCACTGACGCGCCCGCTTATTCGACCGGCTTCGCCAACCACCACGCCACCGAAGCCGTGCCCGGCGCGCTGCCAAAGGGTCGAAACAGCCCGCAGCGACCCGCCTTCGGCCTCTATGCCGAACAGCTATCGGGCACCGCCTTCACCATGGCTCGCCACGAGAACCGTCGCTCGTGGCTGTACCGCATGCGCCCAAGCGCGGACCATCCGCCGTTCGTGCCGTACGCCGGCGCCGCCCGCTTCGCCGCCAAGGCGTCCGCCGAGCCGCTCGCTCCCAATCGCCTGCGCTGGAACCCGATCACCGCGCCGCCGCCGGGCACCGACTTCGTCGACGGCATTGTCACCGCCGTGTTCAACCGTGCCCCGGCCGAACTGGAGGGCGTCGCGGTCCACCTCTACGCGGCCAATGCGTCGATGACCGACCGGGTGTTCACCAGCGCCGACGGTGAGTTGCTGATCCTCCCCGAGCAGGGCCGCTTGCTGGTCCTGACCGAGCTTGGCCGCCTGGACGTGCCGCCGGGCCACATCGCCTTGATCCCGCGCGGCGTGCGCTTTCGTGTCGAACTGCCCGACGGCGAGGCGCGCGGCTATCTCGCCGAGAACTATGGCGCGCCGTTTCGGCTGCCCGACCTTGGCCCGATCGGGGCCAACGGCCTTGCCAATCCGCGCGACTTCGAAACGCCGGTCGCTTGGTTCGAGGATCGCGACGGCTCTGTTGAACTGATCCAGAAATGGGGCGGCAATCTGTGGACCACCACCCTCGACCACAGCCCGCTCGACGTGGTCGCCTGGCACGGTAATCTGGCGCCGTGCCGCTATGATCTGGCAACCTTTCAGGCGATCGGCACCGTCAGTTTCGATCATCCCGATCCGTCCATCTTCACCGTCCTGACCTCGCCTTCCGACGTCGCTGGCCGCGCTAACGTCGACTTCGTGATCTTTCCGCCGCGCTGGATGGTGGCCGAGGACACGTTTCGCCCCCCATGGTTCCACCGCAACGTGATGAGCGAGTGCATGGGCCTGCTGGCGGGCGAATATGATGCCAAGGCCGAAGGTTTTTCGCCGGGCGGCCTGAGCCTGCACAATCTGATGGCGGGGCACGGACCCGACGTCGACACCTGGCGCCGCGCGAGCGAAGCCGAACTGAAACCGGTCAAACTCGGGGGAACCATGGCGTTCATGATCGAAAGCTGCTGGCCGTTCGAAGTCACCGCCGAGGCCCTTGGCCGCGCGCAGCCGGACTATGACGCGGCCTGGGCCGACTTCCCCAAGGCGGTGCTGCCGTGAGCACGACCGACCACACGCACGATCCGGCTGCGACCAGCTGGGTCGAAAGCGCCAACGGGCATGCCGACTTCCCAGTTCAGAACTTGCCGCTCGGCATATTTTCCACCGACAGTGACGAGCGCCGCGCCGGGGTGGCGATCGGCGATATGATCCTGGACCTCCAGGCGATCATCGACCGCTTCGACCCGGAGTGGCAGGCCGACCTTTCCCTTCCAGTCCTCAACGCCTGGTTGGCGCGCGGACCCGTGGATCACCGAATCTTCCGGCACTTCCTGTTCGACCTCTTGAGCGACCCCGCCGAACGCGACAGCGTCGAGCTGGCTCTGGTCCCGCAAAGCGAGGCCACGCTGCACCTGCCGGCGATCATCGGCGACTACACCGACTTCTATGTCGGCATTCACCATGCCACCAACGTCGGCCGTCAGTTCCGACCCGACCAGCCGCTGCTGCCGAACTACAAGTACGTGCCCATCGGCTACCACGGTCGCGCGAGCTCGGTCCGGGTGTCAGGCGAACCGGTCGTGCGTCCGTCCGGACAGCGCAAGCCGCCGCACCTCGACGCACCCGAATATGGACCAAGCCGCCGCCTCGATTATGAGCTGGAGCTCGGCATGTGGATCGGGCGCGGCAATGCGCTTGGCGAGCCCATTCCCGTGGGCGAGGCCGCAGACGCAATCGCCGGATATTGCTTGCTGAACGACTGGTCGGCGCGTGACCTGCAAGCGTGGGAATACCAGCCCTTGGGCCCGTTCCTGGCCAAGAACTTCCTCACCACCGTCAGCCCGTGGATCGTCAGCGCCGAAGCGCTCGCGCCGTACCGGTCCGCGCAGCCGCAACGTCCCGAGGGCGATCCCGAGCCTCTCGACTATCTACGTGACAATGATCCCGAATCCGCCCTCGGCCTCACGGTTTCGGCCACGCTGAGCACCGCCGCGATGCGCGACGCGGGCCTTCCGCCGCATCGTCTCAGCAAGGGCCGCGCCGACGCCGCGATGTACTGGACCGCCGCGCAGATCGTCGCCCACCACAGCAGCAATGGCTGCAACCTCCAGCCGGGCGACCTGATCGGCACCGGCACGCTGTCCACCGCGGACGCGTCGGGGCTGGGCTCGCTGCTGGAGATCAGCCAGGGCGGCAAGGCGCCACTGACCCTGCCCAATGGCGAGGTGCGATCGTTTCTCGAGGACGGCGACGAACTGGCATTGCACGCCCGGGCCGAAGCGGAGGGACGTGTCAGCATCGGCTTCGGCGACTGCCGCGGCGTGGTGGTGGGGAGAGGCTTGTGAAGGCCGCACTTGCGACGTTGCTGCTCGCCGTCTGTGTCAACACTCCAGCGCTCGCCCGCATTACCCCTGCCGAACAGCGCATGGCGGCCACGGTCACGGCCGAACAGCCGCGTACGCTTGCCTTGCTCGAGCGCATGGTCAACCAGAATAGTGGGTCGCAGAACATCGCCGGGGTGCGCGCCGTCGCCGATCAGGTGCGCGCCGAACTCGCACCGCTTGGCTTTACGGTGCGCTTCGTGCCGCTGCCGGAAACCGGTCGTGCGGGTCACCTCATCGCCACCCACGCCGGCAAGCGCGGGACCAAGCGCCTGCTGCTGATCGGCCACCTCGACACGGTGTTCGAACCCGACAGCCCATTCCAGCGCTGGACCGTCGAGGGCGACAAGGGCCACGGCCCCGGCGCCGCCGACAATAAGGGCGGCATCGCGGTGATGGTCGCTTCGCTTCGGGCGATGCAGGCTGCCGGGACCCTCAAGTCTGCCAACATCACCGTCGTGCTCACCGGCGACGAGGAAGACAGCGGCGCGCCGCTCAGCGTTGCCCGCCGCGACCTGATCGCAGCCGGCAAGGCGTCCGACATCGCGCTCGATTTTGAAGGACTGGCCCAGGAAAACGGCGCCGACATGGGCTCGGTTGCGCGTCGCAGCGTCGGCGACTGGACGCTCAGCGTCACCGGCCGCAGCAGCCACTCGTCCGGCGTGTTCGGCGGCGCCGGTTTTGGCGCCAATTACGAGCTGATCCGAATCCTCGACAGCTTCCGCCGCGACCTGCGCGAGGACAAGCTCACCTTCAACGTCGGCCTGATTGCCGGCGGCACCGTAGCCACGCTCGACGAGGGCAAGATCCGCGCGTCGGTGACCGGCAAGACCAACATAATCGCACCCGCCGCCGTTGCCCGCGGCGACCTGCGCGCGATCAGCAACGAGCAATTGGCCCGCGTCCAGGCCCGCATGCAGGCGATCGTGGCACAGTCGCTTCCCGGCGCCAAAGCAGTGCTGAGCTTCGAGGATGGCTACCCGCCAATGGCGCCCACGCCGGGCAATATCGCGCTTCTTGACCGGCTCAACATCGTCAACGCGGACCTTGGCTTGGCGCCGATGGCGCTGCTCGATCCCGTCAAGCGCGGGGGCGGGGACATCAGTTTCGTGGCCGCCGACCTCGACGGGCTGGTTGGTCTCGGCCCGGCCAGCAGCGGCGATCATACGCCTGCGGAGCGCGTCGACATCCCGTCCATCTGGCGGCAGGCGACCCGCGCCGCCATGCTGATGACCCGCTTGTCCAAGGAGAGACGCCGATGAACGTTCGCGACAATCCGGCACGCGGCCGCTTCGAAGCCTTGCTCGACGACGGTGACTTCGCCTTTGCCGACTACAGCATCGCGGGCGACGAGATCACCTTTCCGCACACCGTTGTACCGCGCAAGCACGAAGGGCAGGGCATTGGCGGCGCTTTGGCCCGGGCCGCTCTGGACTCCGCCCGCGAGCGCGGCCTCAAGGTGCGCCTGCGCTGCAGTTTCTTCGTGACCTACATGGCCCGCCACCCTGAAACCCACGACCTGCTCGCACCGGGAGAAGAGGCTGCGCTGGCCCAACACAAAGGCGGTTAGTGTCACTTTCCTGTCACTTGTAACGAAGCGGCGCACTGGCCCATAAGCTGCCCACACAAAGCGTGCGCCGCGTCATGGCGCCTCGCCTGGGGGAGACAACACTTATGACCAGCCGTCCGATTGCGCGCGCCTTTTTTGGTGCCACCGCCCTTGCTACTTTCGCCATGGCCACGCCGGCCGCCGCTCAGCGTGTCGAGCGCCTGGTCGTTTTCGGCGACAGCTATGCCGACGACAACAATGCCACGTCGCTGATCCTGGCCAACCCTCTGACGCCCGCCGGGACGCGCACGCAATTGCTGCAGACCTATCCGACCGGGCGCTTCTCAGGCGGCACCAACTACATCGACACGCTGTCGCAACTCCTCGGGGTCCAGGCCGAGAACTTCGCGATCGGCGGTGCCCGCACCGGAAACGCTTTCCAGTCCAACGGCCTGCCCGATTTCACCTTCGAGGTGTCGACCTTCCTTGCGGGCGGCGCCCCGGCCCCGTTCCAGACCGTGAAGCCGACCTTCGGCCCCAATGACCTGGTTGCCGTGTCCATCGGCGGCAATGACGCGCGTGGTTACACCGGGACGCTTGCTAACGCGCCGACCGCCGCCGCCGCTGCTGCCGCCAGCGCCACCACCGACCTCAACCGCCTGGTCGCCGCAGGCGCACGCAACATCAGCTTTCTGGTGGGCAACACCTCGGTTCTGCCTGAGACCGCACTCTTGCCGAATGCCGCGACGGCAGGCCCGCTTCGCAACGCCTACTCGAATGCCTTCAACGCGGGCATCCAGAGCACGCTCGCGGGCTATGCGAATAACGGCATCATCGTGAACTATCTCGACCTCAGCGTCGTGGGCGCGCGCATTGCCGCCGATCCGACTCGTTACGGCCTGACCAGCGCGGGTGCCTGCCCGGTGGCGTCGGCGGTTCAGTGCGTCAGCAATGCCGCCTTCGCCAATCAGTATCTGTTCTACGTCGATCAGCTGCATTTGACCTCGGCCGGCTTCGCGATCGTTGGCCAGTACGTATTCCGCCAGACGCAGGCGCCATTGAACATCCAGGCATCGAGCGAGATCGGTCTCGACACTGCACGCCAGTTCGGGCGCACCTTGTCGAGCCGCGTCGATCTTGGGTCGCCGCGCGATGGCGAAGTTGCCTCGGGCGTTCGCTTGTTCGCACTGGGTGACGGCTTCACCCACCGGATCAGCCGCAGCGACACCAATAACTCGTTCAAGATCCAGGCGGGCGGCGCCACGATCGGCGCTGAATTCGGCAGCGGCAACATGACCGCTGGCATCGCTGCCAATTACACCCGCCCGCGCGCCGACTTCCTCAACGGCAGCGCCAAGGTGCGCGGCCATTCGATGCAGATCGGCGGCTTCGCTGGCTATGCGCTTGGTCCGGTATTTGCCCAGGCACACGTCGGCTACGGCAAGAGCCGCCACAAGATCGAGCGCACCGGCGTGATCGACAATCTCACCGCTCGTCCAGACGGCAGCCATGTTCTGGCCGGTGCCAAGCTCGGCTATTTGATGCCAATCGGCGTGGTTCGCGTCGGTCCGGTGGTGGCGCTGGATTATGCCCGCGCCAAGGTCGATGCCTACAGCGAAAACGGTGACGCGGCGCTCGCCCTCAATGTCGGCAGCCAGCGCTACAAGGCGCTGACCGGCAACCTCGGGCTCGAAATGCGTGGCGACTTCGGCAGTGGCGGTGCGTCGATCCGGCCGTTCATGTCGGCCAGCCTGGAGAAGGATCTGATCGGCGACGGCCGCTTGGCGACCTATGCGCTGCAAGCCGCACCGACCATCGTCAACCGCTTCAACATCGCGGACCGCGACAAAGGCATTTACACGCGCCTGTCGGGCGGTGCGTCGGCGGCGCTCGTCGGATCGGTCAGCATCAATGCTTTTCTTAGCTCCACGCTGGGCAGAGAGCAGGGCAATGAGACCAGCGGCCACGCCGGCTTAAGCTTCGGGTTCTAGGCGCTTATGGGGTGAGGGGGCCAAGCTGGCCCTCTCACCATCCTTCCGTCTGCTGCCGATTGCGTTTGTGCTGCTTTAGCATGCAGCCGGTCCAGCCACCGAGCCCGACCGCGCCGCACGACCCCGCTCCCGTGTCACCCTCCTGGATCCACGACATGCGTTCGCGCGACTGGCTCATGTCCTGCCCGGCCGGGTCCCAGGGCGCTTGCGGGTCGGTCACCTGATATCGCGAGGGCCTGTTGCGTCGTCCGCACACCACCACGTCTGAGCTCGCAGCCCCGGCACGACACTCCTGACGCGCAACTTCCTGCGTCGCCGCCGCGCTCAAGTCCGGGTCGGCGCCGGCCATCAACAGCGCCACCAACATCTCAGCGCGCGAGCATCGGCCCGAGTGGTTCTCCGCCAAGGACGTGGATGTGCAGGTGCGCGATCTCTTGCCCCCCGCGCTTCCCGACGTTGGTGAGGATGCGATACCCTTGCGTGCTGGCGCCAACCTGACGCGCCGCTTCGCCGACGGCGCGAAACAAGGCCGCGATTTCCTCGTCCGAGGCGCCACCGGAAAAATCGTCCATCGACACCCACGCCCCCTTGGGCACGGCAAGCAGATGCACCGGGGCCAGCGGATGCAGATCGTGGATCACCACCGCATGCTCGTTCTCATAGATGCGGGTGGCGGGCAGCTCGCCGCGCAGGATCCGCGCGAACACATTGCTGTCGTCATAAGGCTGCCTGTGATCGATCGGCATGGGGCATGATACTCCGCTTGGATTCCGCTGGCTGCCTCGCTACCACGAACGGCCATGACCGACGATACGCCAGAGAGCATGATTCCCTACGATGAGATCGTCCAGGAAGCGTTGCGTGCCGTTGTCGGCCGCGTGCTTGGCGAGGTTGAGCGCTCCGGCGCGCTTCCTGGCGGCCATCATTTCTACATCACGTTCAAGACTCGCATGCCGGGCGTCGAGATCCCCAAGCATCTGGCGCAGCGATTCCCGGACGAGATGACCATCGTCATCCAGCACCGCTATTGGGACCTCAAGGTCACTGACCAGCAGTTCAGCATCGGCTTGAGCTTCGGCGGCGTGCCCTCGATCCTCACCGTGCCGTTCGCCGCGGTGACCGACTTCGTCGATCCCGCTGTGGACTTCAGCCTCAAGTTCCAGGCCAATGGTGCCGAGGACGGGCATGAGGATCACGATGATCCGCAGAACGACTCGCCCCCGATGGTGCCGGTCGAGGACGGCTCCAACGTCGTGTCGGTGGATTTCACCCGCAAGAAATAGCGCGGCGGCGACCTTGGGCTTGACCCGGGGCCAGCCTTTCTTCTTTCACTACGGCTCCATTCCATCACGCCGCTCAGGCGACGGAGAAATAGAGCCATGGCCGACACGCGCATCGAAACCGACAGCTTTGGCCCGATCGAGGTTCCCGGCGATTGCTATTGGGGCGCCCAGACGGAGCGCTCGATCGGCAATTTTCCGTTCGGCTCGCGCGAGCGCATGCCAGCCGAGATCGTCCACGCCCTTGGCTTCGTGAAGCAGGCCGCGGCGCGCGTGAATGCACGCATTGGCGAGCTGGACGCCACGCTCGCCGAAGCCATTGCAAATGCAGCAGCGGAAGTCGCGCGGGGCGACCTCGACGACCAATTTCCGCTAGTGATCTGGCAGACCGGCTCGGGCACCCAGTCCAACATGAACGCCAATGAGGTGATCGCGGGCCGAGCCAATGAGGCGCTGAGCGGCACCCGCGGCGGCAAGGAGCCGGTCCACCCCAACGACCACGTCAACAAGGGCCAGTCGTCCAACGACAGCTTTCCCACCGCCATGCACATCGCGGCCGGGCGCGGGGTAGTCGAAAAGCTGCTGCCGGCCCTGCGCATGATCCATGGCCGGCTTGCCGAGCAGGCGACCCGCTGGGACTCCATCGTCAAGATCGGGCGCACCCACTTGCAGGACGCGACTCCGCTGACCTTGGGCCAGGAATTCTCCGGCTATGCGCAGCAGATCGCCGATTGCATCGACCGCGTGGAAGGCTGCCTGCCGCGCGTACTCCGCCTGGCGCAGGGTGGCACCGCCGTGGGTACCGGTCTCAATGCGCCCAAGGGCTTTGCCGACGCCTTTGCCGCCGAGGTTGCGGAACTCACGCGCATCCCATTCACTTCCGCGCCGAACAAGTTTGCCGAACTAGCCGCGCACGACACTATGGTGGAGCTGTCGGGCGTGCTCAACACGCTCGCCGTCGCCTTGTCCAAGATCGCCAACGACATCCGCCTGTTGGGCTCGGGCCCGCGCTGCGGCTTAGGCGAGCTCAAGCTGCCGGAGAACGAACCGGGCAGTTCCATCATGCCGGGCAAGGTCAACCCGACCCAGGCCGAGATGCTGACCATGGTCGCGGCGCAGGTCATGGGAAATCACTTCGCGGTGACCATCGGCGGGCTTCAGGGCCACATGGAATTGAACGTGTTCAAGCCGCTGATCGGCGCCAATGTGGTGCGCTCGATCACGCTCCTCGCGACCGGCATGCAAAGCTTTACCGAGCGCATGCTGGACGGCGCGGAGCCCGACGAGGCGCGCATCGCCGAACTGATGAACCGCTCGCTGATGCTGGTGACCGCTCTGGCGCCGGAGATTGGCTACGACAATGCCGCCACCATCGCCAAGCACGCGCACAAGAAGGGGCTGACGCTGAAGGAAGCCGGGCTGGAGCTTGGCCTGGTGGACGCGGAAACCTTCGACCGCGTGGTAAAGCCCGAAGCGATGCTTGGACGTTGAAATCGCTTAGGTACGCGAGCGCCGCACTGACCAGCCTGCTGCTTGCCGGCTGCGCCACCCAGGCGCCAAGAACGGCTCCGAACCGTGCGCCGGCGGTGACCGCACCGGCCATGCCGGTGGTCGCTCAGCCGACGCTCGCTCCAGATGCGTACTTCGCGCAAATCGCGTCTTTGCATCTCTATGTCGTAACAGCGTCCGACCAAGTTGCTGCGCGTGAAGGTGATACCGCCTTAGGCCAGGCGGCACGGCAGCTTGCGGAACATCACCGCGGCATTGCGGCACAGCTTAACCTGGCAGGCCGTCGGCTGAACCTCCTGCCGTCGGCGGCGCTTCTTCCAAGGCATGGGCTTCTGTTGGCCGAGCTGGACGGAAGTGCCCAGCCTTCAGCGTTATACGCCCGGCAAATGAAAAGCTTGCTGATCCGCGCTTATGCAATTCACGAGCGCTTTGCGACACGCGGCAACAGCCCGACACTTCGCCCGTTGGCAGCGATGGCGGCACCGATCATCGCGCAGGACTATCAACTGATCAAAGGCTACTGAACGCGGCGCGATCAGAGCCCGAAGTTCAGCCGCACACCGATGTTGTCGATCCCCGGGTTCTGACCACTGAACAGGGTCGCGTGGCTCATGTGCACGATGCTGGCCTCAACGCTGATCCGCTCGTTGACCTGCGCGCCCACGGCCAGTTCGGGCTCGAACAAGACTCGGCTGCCAAAGGCGATGCGGTCTGGACGATTGAAACGGCCGGCCGCGCCGTTGTGAATGGCCAGGCCGATGCCGGGACGAACGTAGATCCGCTGCCCGAACTTCGCGCTGATCCCGGCCGCCGCGTAGCTGGTGTCACCAGCCGTGTTCAGGGCGCCAAACAAATAGGGCTGAAAACGCGATCCACCGATTCCTGCGAACCGATACCCGGCCGATAGATCCACGCCCTGTTCCCGCCCGCCTTGCAGGCTGAGGGGCGTATCTACCGCATGCTTGTGCAAGCCGACGAACAGTTCGCCCGCTTGCGCCGGAGCGGCGATGAAGGAGCTTGCCGCAGCAAGAACAAGAGCGACGGGCAGGCGCATGGGACACTCCGAATTTCAGATGACACGATGTTGCGAAGGCAGCTAGCCCATTGATTGTTAACGAAGAACTATCCCAAGTTACACGGGATTTCGACTCCCTCGGGAACCTGCCTTAGCACTTGTCATTTGCATAGTTGTGAGGCGCAAAAGTTCGCCCGTGAACAGGAGACCGATCATGAACCGTATGTTGAAGATGACAATGGCTGCCGCCCTGGGCAGCCTTTCTTTGTCCGCCTGCTCCACCATGATGGAGCCGTCGGGCTCAACCCGCCGAGCCGACATGACCCCGACGGTGGCACCAGCCTTTGTTGCGATGGCCGCTTCGAGCGACATGTATGAAATCCAGAGCTCGCGTTTGGCGCTGCAGCGCTCACAAAATGCGATGATCCGGATGCATGGCGAGATGATGATCCGCGATCATACCAATACCACGGCCCAGCTGACCGCGGCGGCGCAGACTGCCGGCGTCGGCGTGCCGATGGCGATGATGCCGATGCACCAAGCCTTGCTCGACCAGCTGTCGCAGTCCAGCGATTTTGACCGCACCTACAAGCAGCAACAGCTTGTCAGCCATCAGCAGGCGCTGGCGCTGCACAGCAACTATGCATCGCGCGGTGATAATCCCGCCCTGCGCGGTGTTGCGGCGAACGCCGTGCCGGTGGTGCGCGGCCACTTGCAGCACGCTCAAACGATGTAAAATCAGGCAGCGGGGGGCGTTCAGCCTCCCGCTTGCCACGCCCGGACTTGAGCATTGGGTGCAATTAGCATCCACACGTTGAGCGTCAGATTGTCGCGGATGACGTATAGCGGCACCAACTCCAGAACGATCGCAAGCGCAACGGTCGCTTGCCACGGCAACTTGCGCGTGATCCAGAAACCCACGCCCATCATCGCGATGTCGCTCACCGAATTTAGGATGGAATCGCCGGTGTAACCTAGCGCCACCGTTGCCTCCCGATAGCGGTTGATGATTACCGGGGAATTTTCGATCAACTCCCACGCGGCTTCCAGCGCCACTGCCAGCAGGAAGCGCCGTTCGACGGAGACGCGGCGAAGCGCGAATGCAAACAGGCCGAAGAACAGGATCCCGTGGAGCACGTGGCTGGCGGAGTACCAGTCAGTCAGCATCTGGCTGGTCTTGGAACTGGACGCACTCGCCACCCACAGTTCGACCGTGCCGCAACGGCAGATCAGCGGCCGGCCCATCAGCCACAGGATCGCGGCGGTGCCGATCGCCACGCCCAGCGCCGCTGCAAGCGGTTGCCAGCGCATGCGACTGGCGGCGCCGCGGCTTCGTGGACGACGGCTCATCCGCATTCCACCGTAAGATGCGCCAGCCGCGGATCGCTCATCACCCGCGCGCGGATCGCCTCCGCGCCGAGCTTGGTGCGCACCGAGATGATCGCGGCGAAGCGCCCCGGACCGACCTGCCACAAGTGAAGGTCGGTCACCGACGCATCCGCCGGCGCCTCGATCTGGCGGCGAAGTTCGGCCGACAACGCCGGGTCGGGGTCGCGGTCCAGAAGCACCGCGCTGGTGTCGCGGATCAGTCCAACGCTCCAGCGCAGGATCAACGCCGCTCCAAGCAATCCGACAAACGGATCGAGAAAGCTCCATCCCAGCATCAGCCCGGCGCCAAGCGCGGCAATCGCCAGCACGGACGTCACGGCGTCGGACAGCACGTGGAGATAGGCGGAGCGAAGATTGTGGTCCTCGTGCGCATGATCGTGTCCATGCGCGTGATCATGCCCGTGCCCAGGGCCGCCGTGGAGTAACGCCGCACTAACCAGATTAACCGCCAATCCGACGGCCGCCACGATCATCGCCTCAGCGTAGTTGACCTCCTGCGGGTGGAGCATCCTCACAGCGCTTTCCCAGGCGATACCAAACGCGACCGCGACCAGGAACAGTGCCGATCCGAACCCCGCCAGGCTGCCCAATTTACCGGTGCCGAAGCTGAACCGCGGGTCGCTCGCCCAGCGCCGCGCCAACCAATAGGCCAGGGCCGAAGCGCCGATCGCCAGCGTGTGCGTCGCCATGTGCCAGCCGTCGGCGGTCAGCGCCATCGATCCCGACCATGCCCCCGCCGCGATCTCCGCGACCATCATCGTGGCCGACAGCAGCAGAACCCAATGCGTGCGGCGCGCATTGCGATCGTGCTGGTCGTGGAGGAAGTCGTGATTGTGGGGGCTGGGCATCTCCGCACGGGCTAGGCGAGCGTCGCGCCCTTGCCAAGCCAGCCACTTGCCAAGCGGGGCGGGGCAGGGAATGGTTTGCCGATGCTGCGCACCTACGGCCCAAGCTGCGACGGCAGCCTACTCGAAGCCGAACTTCACAATGAGATTCCGCCCACCGCGACATGGATCGACCTCGAAGAACCTACGCGGGCCGAGGAGCAGATGGTGGAAAGAGCGCTCGGCATCGCCGTGCCCACCCGCGACGATCTGTCCGAGATCGAGCCCTCCAGCCGTCTCTACGAGCAGAACGGCACGCTATATTTGACGATGAGCACGCTTCGCGGCGTGGAAGACGGGGCGCCGACTACCGAACCGATCGGCTTTGTGCTTTCCGGCACGCGTTTGGTGACGATCCGCTATGCCTCGCCCAAGCCCGTTCGCGCCTTCATCAGCCACGTGCTTCGCGAACCGATGCTGGCGCAGGACGCGCTGACCGTGCTGGTACGACTGCTCGATGCCATCATCGACCGGCTGGCCGACGAGCTCGAGGTGCTGGGCGCCGGCATCGAGGAGATGTCGCAGCGGGTTTTCTCCCGCGACACGAGCGAACGCCGGATTCCCGCGCAAAAGCTGGAGGCGATGATCAACCGTCTCGGGCGGGCGCAGTCCTTATCGGCCCGAATTCGGGAAAGCACCGTCAGCGGGCTCCGCCTGTTGAATTTTCTAGCGGGTAGCGCGCGCTTGCACGAACCCACTTGTGCCGACGAGCGCGCGCATGTCGTCAGCCTGCAGACCGATGCCACGGCGCTGATAGATCACAGCGCATTTCTGTCGAACAACCTGCAATTCCTGCTCGACGCAGCCTTGGGCCTGATCAGCGTTGAACAGAATGCGGCGATGAAGTTGTTCAGTTGGGCGGCCTTGGTGTTCCTACCGCCAACCCTGGTTGCGGGCATTTACGGCATGAACTTCGAACATATGCCCGAGCTTAGGTGGCTGATGGGCTATCCGATGGCGATGGCGATCATGCTGGCCAGCGCGGTGCTACCTTTGTGGTTCCTGAAGAAACGCGGCTGGATCTAGCGACGAAGCAGGAACGGCTCGCCTGACAAGCGCGACGCCGAAACCGGGTCGACTGCACCGGGTCGATCAGGGCGTACCGGAATGCGGCTGGCCATGGCGGCATAGAAGCGCTTCGGATCGGCAGAGAGCGGACGGCTCAGCCGAGTTGCCTCGGCGCGAGTGAACGAAGCAAGTCGCCGCTGAATATCACGATTGGCGATCATTGGCTTCAAACCCCTATGTTCCAGCAACTTTGCACTAGTCCCATAACGGACCGACCTCGCCTTAAGTTCCCAACAACTCGTTACGGTCAAGTAACAACAAACATGGATCAACTTAACTTAGAGGTAAGCTGAGCCACAGCATCCTTCTGCGCAATCAACGCGTGGAGCGTATCCAGGGTAGGGGTGTCGATCCCCGCTTTCCGGGCAAGTTCACGCGGCGCTCCGATCAGTGCCTCATGCTCCATCGGGCGGGCGGCCTCGGCGTCCTGCAGCATGCTGGTCTTGAACGCACCAAGCCGCGCGGTGACCGCCAGCCTTGCTTCGCCGCTTTCCTCGATCGGACAGCCGTAAGCGGCCCCGATGGCTTCCGCCTCGGCCATGGCGGCCAGCAGGAACGGGCGCAGCGCCGTGTTGCCTACAATGCGGTCGGCGGTTGCACCGGTCAGCGCCGACACCGGATTGATCGTCATATTGCCCCACGCCTTGTACCACAAAGCGGACCGAATGTTCGGGTGAGCGAGTGCGGGCAAACCGGCTTGTGACAGTCGCAATGCAAGAGCCGTCACCCGCTCGCTAATTCCGCCACCCGGCTCGCCGAACATCAATTTGTCGGCACGGACCACGTCCACTTGGCCCGGTCCGGTTCGCCGGGCCGCGGCGTGCACCACCGAACCGATCACCTGTTGGATCGGCAGAGCCGCTGCGATGCGCCCGCCAGGATCGACGCTGGCCAAAGGTGTGCCGTCACCCGCGAACCACCACGGCACGCCGTTCTGCAGCGGCACGATCAAGGTCTCATGCCCTATCCAGGCACGCGCAACCTCGGCAGCATCGGCCAGGGCCGTGGCCTTGGTGGCGATCAGCAGCACCTCGGCAGGGCTGGCCGGGCGATGATCGAACGCAACAAAGCGAACCGGTGCTACCTGCCGCGCGCCGCCGCTGCTCAGCACGAGCTCGGTTGGCGCCGTCCCGCCCGGCCGAACAACGACCGTGACGGCCTCGCCAGCCAGAGAGAGAGTCGCGCCCAGCCAGCCGCCGATGGCGCCAGCGCCGATGATGGTGATCGTCATGCCAGCGTTGTGGCGAGGCACCCGAAGAAGGCAAGGCCGACCCGTGCCGGCTCCAGCTCAGGTCCAGTAGAGAATGCGCGCCTCGGGCAGTTTCGCTGCGAACTGTTCGTGGAAGAACGCCTTGAGCTCGGCCATCGTGTCCGCTTCATAGACCCACTTCACCGCGCCGAATTTGGTGCGCTTCTCACTCCGTCCGCCGGGGTCCATCGGCAGCGCCGATCCGGGATACCAGCGGTCCAGAACTGCCTTCGATCCTTCGGTGAAGCGGTGCGTGATGAGTTCTGTGGTAAGATCCAGCCTGGGTACGCCGTGAAGCGCGGCGGCCGCCTGGTCGATCAGCTCGGCATAGGCATGGCGCCAGCCTTCGGCGGCGATGATCGGCGCAACCGTCAGCCCCACCGGATAGCCGGCCTCGGCCATTCGCCGAAGCCCGGCGAGCCGCGCGGCGACGGGATCGGTCCCCGCTTCAAAGCGGTGGTACGCCGCCGGGTTGACCGATGCCCGCATCCGGGTGCGACCATTATGCTCCAGTCCGAGCAGCGGCTCGACGTCGGCGAACTTGCTGGTGAAGCGCAGTTGCACCGGCGCTTCCCACTGGCCGAAATGGCTGATCAGCGCCGATAATGATCCGGTCCATGGCTCGATGCCCAAAGGATCGGTGTAGCAGGATGCCTCGAAGGTGGTGCCTTCATCGGCCCGCGCCCGGCTTCGCGAGGTGATCTTACCCAAACCGAGATAGGACGGCAGCACCCCCAAGATCTCGGGCATATTGGCATAGACACGGGTAACCGGCGGACCGCCAAGCGACCCGGCCAGATAGCAATACGCGCAGTGCGCCGGGCAACCCTCGGCCAGATCGACCCGCCAATCGGCTGACGGCGCGATCGGCTGCAATTTAAGCTTCGATGGGGGCGCCACCACCACTGCCAGCGTCGCTTTGGCCTCGGCATAGGCCCGCCGATCATCGCTTTGCGGTGGCAGGCGTACCTGGTTGGACGGGAGTTCGGTCACGGCGATGCCAGCGGCGGCGGCGCGTTCGACGATCGTTCTGCCATGGGCGAACTCGCGCGCAGCCAGCGTGATCAGCACGCGGCGGGGCCGCCACGCACGGGTTCGACGCTCGGCCAATGGCGCGAAAACAGACTGTGTTGCCATGACCCTTCAACGCGCCTGGAATGCGCCGCGCTCCGTCGCCTGACCTTTTGTCCGTAGTCAGCGCGTGACGCGCTCGCCCGATCGTCAGCCTAAATGGCACGGGCAATCGCTGGTTCATGGAGACGGGCTCAAAGCTCCCGCTTCCTTTGCCCTCCACGCAGCGCTAGAAGGCTTACCATGCATCGCTATTCCCGAATTGCCGTCGGCCTGCTCGCCTGCGCCGCCATCCTTCCCGTTGCTGGTTGCGCTGGCACCCAGGCCAAGACCGACACGGCGTACATCGCCCGCGACGTCAACACGCTCTACAGCCTCGCGAAGGATCGCGTCGACGCAGGCCGCTATGAAGAAGCGGCCAAATTGTTCGATGAGGTCGAGCGCCAGCATCCTTATTCCGTGTGGGCGCGGCGCGCGCAGCTGATGAGCGCATTCAGCTACTACATGGGGAAGAAATATCCGGAGACGGTCAGCTCGGCTCAGCGTTTTCTGACCATCCATCCGGGCAATAAAGACGCCGCTTACGCCAGCTATCTGATTGCCATGAGCTATTACAATCAGATCGCCGACGTAACTCGCGACCAGAAGGTCACCGGCCAGGCAACCGATTCGTTCAACGAACTCATCCGCCGCTATCCGGAAAGCCGCTATTCGGCCGACGCGCGCCTGAAGCTCGACCTGCTCAACGACCATCTTGCCGGCAAGGAGATGGAGGTTGGGCGTTATTACCAGCGGTCTGGCAATTGGCTCGCCGCGGTGACCCGTTTCCGCGCGGTCGTCGATAAATATCAGACCACCAGCCACGCGCCCGAAGCGCTGATGCGACTGACCGAGAGCTATCTGGCGCTTGGCGTGCCTGATGAGGCGACACGCGCCGCTGCCGTGCTCGGCCGCAACTATCCGGGCACCCAGTGGTACAAGCGCGCCTATGAGCTGATCGGCCGCAACGCACCGCAGGCTCCGCGCACCGCCTCCGCCAGCTAAAGCGATGGTGAAGCGGGCGGCGCGATGCTGAGGCAACTCGTCATCCGCGACGTTGTGCTGATCGACCGTTTGACGATCGAGTTCGGTCCCGGCCTTGGCGTTCTCACCGGCGAAACCGGCGCAGGCAAGTCGATCCTGCTGGACGCGCTTGGCCTTGCCTTGGGGATGCGCGCCGACAGCAATCTGGTGCGCGCCGGTGAAGATGCTGCATCGGTTTCGGCCGAGTTCGACCTTCCCGACACGCACCCGGCGGCCAGCCTCCTCGACGAGGCCGGTGTCGAGCGCGACGGGGGCGAGCCGCTGTTGCTTCGCCGCACGCTGAAAGCCGATGGCGGCAGCCGCGCGTTCATCGGCGGAGCCGCCGCACCGGCCGCCACCTTGCGCGAAGTCGGCACGACCCTGGTCGAAATCCACGGCCAGCACGACGATCGCGGCCTGCTCAACCCCAAGGGTCACCGCGCACTTTTGGACGCATTCGGCGCCATCGATGCACGTCCGGCGGGTCGCTGCTGGGCACTCGTCAGCCGCTTGTCCGGCGAACTCGCTGCCGCCCGCCAGGCACTCCAGGATGCCGAGCGCGACCGCGAATGGCTCGATCATGCGATCGGCGAAATCTCCGCCATGGAGCCTTGCGTCGGGGAGGAAGAAGACCTCGCCCGCGTTCGCGCAGAAATGAAGGCCGGCGCGCGCATCGCTGACGACCTCGACGGATTGCAGGGCCTGTTCACCGGCGCCGACGGCGGCTTGTCCGCGCTTCGCCAGTCCGCCCGCCGGTTAGAGCGTATCGCCGACGCGCACCCGCTGCTGGCCGAGGCACTCGCCCTGGTCGACCGGGCGATCAACGACACCGCCGACGCCGAAACCAGTATCGCGCGCGCTCGTGACGCGCTCGCCTTTTCGCCGGTCGATCTGGAAGCAGCCGAGGCGCGATTGTTCGACCTGCGCGGCCTCGCCCGCAAGCACCGGGTCGAGGTCGATGACCTGCAGACCCTGCTTGACGATCTCACCGCCCGCCGCGCCGCGATCGACAATGGCGAGGCTCAGGTGAGCGCATTGGAGCGCGCCGTCGACGTTGCCCGCAGCGACTTCGATGTCGCCGCTCAAGCCCTCACCGAAGCACGCACCTCTTCCGCCGCCCTCCTCGATCAAGCCGTCGCGAGCGAGCTTGCCCCGCTGAAGCTCGAAGCCGCCCAGTTCCGCACCGCCATCGCCGCATCCGAGCCCGGTCCCGGCGGGCTGGACCGCGTCGAGTTCCTGATCTCGACCAACCCCGGCGCGCCGTTCGGCCCCTTGGTCAAGATTGCGTCCGGCGGCGAACTGTCGCGCTTCATCCTCGCGCTCAAGGTCGCTTTGGCCGAGGCGGGCGGCGCGTCCACCATGATCTTCGACGAGATCGACCGCGGGGTCGGCGGCGCCGTCGCCAGCGCCATTGGCGAACGGCTCAGCCGACTGTCGCAGCGCTCACAACTGCTCGTGGTGACCCACAGCCCGCAGGTCGCCGCCCGGGCCAATCACCATTACCGGATTGAGAAAAGCCACGACGGCGGCACCCGCACCACCGTTCGCTTGTTGAACGAAGCCGAACGCCGCGAGGAAATCGCGCGCATGCTGTCGGGCGCCGCGGTGACCGACGAAGCGCGTGCTCAGGCGGCGAAACTTCTGGAGGCAGCATGACGAACGTGACGCAAGATTTCGGCGGCCAGACCCTCACCCACGAACTGGTCGAAGCGCAGGGGCAAGCCCGCGCCACTTTGCTGCTGTTCCCCACCGTCATGGGCGTGAGCGATCTCGAGGCCGGTTTCGCACGCGACTTCGCAGCCCAAGGCTACCGAGTTCTTATCGCCGACCTGTTCGGCCGCCGCTTCACGCCCGCCGACCGTGTCGATGCGATGGCCGCGATGACCGAGCTTCGTTCCGATCGGGCCGCCTTGCGCGACCGGTTGCTGGCGGTGCTCGACCTTCTGCGTTGCCAGGCCGGTGTCGATCGCCCCCGGATCGCGGCTTTGGGCTTTTGCTTCGGCGGCCAGTGCGCGCTGGACCTCGCCCGCACCGGCACCGATCTGGCGATCGCCGCCTCCTTCCACGGCCTGTTCGACCCGCCCGGCCTACCGCCGCAGCCGATCAAGGCCACGATTGCCGCCTATCATGGTTGGGCCGACAGCCTCGCCAAACCCGACGCGGTGGTCGCTTTGGGCGAGGAACTCACCGCTGCCGGCGCTGACTGGCAATTGCATGGCTATGGGGGCGTCGGCCACGCCTTCACCAACCCCGGCGCGGCGCCGTCCCCGGGTTTTGGCTACCATGCCACCGCCGCCCGCCGCAGCTTCGCGTCCTTCCACGCGCTGCTCGACGAGACCTTCGGCTCGGTCTGAGGTGACGGCTTACGCTGCTTTTCTCCGGGCCATGAACGTCGCCGGCACGGGCAAGCTACCGATGGCCGAACTCCGCCGCATCGGCACCACCTGCGGCTTCGCCAACGTGCGCACCTACATCGCGAGCGGCAACCTGCTGTTCGACAGCAGCCTGTCCGAGGACGACGCACGCGATACGATCGGGGCGGAGCTCGAGAGCTTCTTCGGCAAACCGATACCAGTTTTCGTCCGCACTGTGGCCGAACTCGACGCAATTACTGCCAGCAACCCGTTCCCGGACGAGAAAGGCAGCCGCTTGATGGTGTACTTCCTGGCCGAGCCCGCCACGCCAGCGATGCTCGCCGAAGCGCGGAACCAGGCGACTGAACGCATGGCAATCGGCAACCGCGAGATCTACGTCGCTTACGGCGAGGGCATCGGCTCGAGCAAACTGGTCATCCCCGCGACTAAGCAAGCGACTGCGCGCAACATCAACACCGTGGCCAAAGTCGCCGCGATGCTCGGGACCGCGGCATGACAGAGGCGCAGGCTGCCAACCGCCTGATGCGGCTGGCCAAGGAGATCGCCCGGCACAACCGCCTCTACCACGCCAATGATGCGCCGGAGATTTCGGACGCCGACTATGACGCGCTGATTCGAGAAAACGCCGCACTCGAGGCGCAATTCCCGCACCTGATCCGCGCCGACTCCCCCTCGCTCGCGGTCGGTGCGGCGCCCGCCGGCGCACTCGCCAAGGTGGCCCATGCCCGCCCAATGCTCAGTCTCGACAATGCCTTTGCCGTTGACGAAGTGGCCGAGTTCCTGCGCCGCGTGCACCGTTTCCTCAGCCTGCCCGAGGGCGAGCCCGTCGGGCTGACCGCCGAGCCAAAGATCGACGGCCTGTCCTGCTCACTTCGCTACGAGGATGGCGCGCTGGTCCTCGCCGCCACCCGCGGCGATGGCGCGGTGGGCGAAGACGTCACCCCCAACGCCCGCACCATCGGCGACATCCCCCAGCAACTCGCCGGAGCACCGGCCGTGCTGGAAGTGCGCGGCGAGGTGTACATGTCCAAGGCCGATTTCGCCGCCTTGAACGAACGGCAGGCGGCGAGCGGCGGCAAGGTCTTCGCCAACCCGCGCAACGCCGCCGCGGGATCGCTTCGCCAAAAGGATCCGGCGATCACCCGCGAACGTCCGTTGCGCTTCCTCGCGCACGGCTGGGGCGAACTGTCCGAACCTCTTGGCGCAACCCAGAGTGACGCCGTCGACCGGCTTTGTGCCCTGGGCTTCCCCATCGCCGACCAGTTTTGCCGCGTCGACACGCTCGACGACGCCCTCACGCATTACGCCGCCATCGAGCACGCCCGCGCCGACCTGCCGTTCGATATCGATGGCGTGGTCTACAAGGTCGACCGCCTCGACTGGCAGGAGCGCCTGGGTCAGGTCGCGCGCGCGCCGCGCTGGGGCCTCGCGCATAAATTCCCTGCCGAGCGCGCCGAGACCACCTTGGAGCGGATCGAGATCCAGGTCGGCCGCACCGGCAAACTCACGCCCGTTGGCCGCCTTCAGCCGGTCGGCGTCGGCGGCGTGATTGTGGCCAATGTCACCCTCCACAACCGCGACGAGATCGCACGGCTAGGCCTGCGCGAAGGCGACCGCGTCCGCATCCAGCGCGCCGGCGACGTCATCCCCCAAGTCGTCGAGAACCTCACCCGCGACGAACCCCGCCCGGCCTATGTCTTCCCCGATCATTGCCCGCCCCAGTTTGGCGGCTGCGGCAGCGAGGCCGTCGCCGAGGAGGGCGAGGTCGACGTGCGCTGCACCGGCGGCCTGATCTGCCCCGCCCAGCGCATCGAGCGGCTCAAGCATTTCGTCAGCCGCGGCGCGATGGACATCGAGGGCCTCGGCGAAAAGACCATCGTCGAATTCGGCGCACTCGGCTGGTTGGAACGTCCAGGCGACATCTTCCGCTTGCGGGCGCACCGCGCCGACCTGCTCGGGCGGGAAGGGTGGAAGGAGAAAAGCGTCGACAACCTCGTCGCCGCAATCGACGCCAAGCGCGGGTTCGACCCAGTGCGTTTGCTGTTCGGCCTTGGCATCCGCCACGTCGGTGCGGTCACCGCCCGCGACCTCATGCGCAGTTTTCACACCGTCGAGGCACTGATCGGTGTGGCGACCGCGGAAGGCGGCGAGACCGAACTGTCGGCGGTCGAAGGCGTCGGCCCGGTCGTCGCCGCCGCCATTGTCGACTTCTTCCACGAACCGCATAACCGGGAAGTGGTCGACGATCTGCTCGCCGAAGCGCGGCCCGCCGCCTTCGTCTCAACGGTTCGCGCAACGGAGTATAGCGGCAAGACACTGGTCTTCACCGGCAGCCTGGAGTCGATCAGCCGCGACGAGGCCAAGGCGCAGGCTGAGCGACTGGGCGCGCGCGTGGCCGGATCGGTCAGCGCCAAGACCGACCTGGTGATCGCCGGGCCGGGTGCCGGGTCCAAGCTCAAAAAGGCCGAGGAACTTGGCGTGCCGGTGATAGGCGAGGCGGATTGGGCCCAAATCGTCGCCGCTGCCGGCTGATCCGGTCGAACAAGCCTCGCGCTTGCGTCTGTTCCGGCGCGGCGGGCGTTCTCCCGATACTACTCTCCACACACTTAAGGACGTGCCATGAGCCTCGACCAGATCCGCGAACATATGAACATCATCGGCGCTGATGGCGTGCACCTGGGCACCGTTGACCGCGTCGAGAACGGCCGCATCAAGCTGGTCAAGGCCGACAGCGGCGTAGCGCATCAAAGCCACCATCACTTCATCCCCGGCGGCCTGGTCGCCGAAGTGGAAGGAGACGACGTTCGCCTCAGCGCGAATGCCGCCGTCGCCGCCGAACTGTTCGAGGAAGAAGAAAGCGGCGAACCGATCGGTTAAGCTCCGGGGTCATTGCGAGGAGCCGCAGGCGACACGGCAATCCATCCACGAGCACCACGCTCAATTGTGATTGCCGCTCCCGCTCTCGATCCTGAGCGCCTCTCGCACAATTACCTGTCCTACAACGAACCACTCCGGTTATCCGCCTAATCGCCGGATAACCGGAGTATAGATCATGTCCATCACCGACCCTGACCAGATGATCGATGCCCTGATCGATCGGGAAGGGGGCTTTGTCCACCATCCCGATGATCGCGGCGGGCCAACGCGCTACGGCATCACGGTCGCCCGCGCGCATGGCTATGCCGGACCGATGGCGACCCTGCCGCGCGATGAGGCGGTGGCGATCTACCGCCGCTTGTTCTGGCTGCGCCCGCGCTTTAACGCAATCGGCGAGCGCTCCCCGCGCATAGCGGCCGAGCTGTTCGACACCGGCGTCAACATGGGGCCGGCAGTCGCAGCCACCTTTCTGCAGCGCGCGCTTACGGCGCTGAACCGAAACGGTTCGGACTACCGGGACATCACGCCTGACGGTCGCATCGGTCCGCAGACATTAAAGGCGCTCGACGCTTTCCTCCACGTTCGCGGAAAACCATCGGGCGAGACCGTCCTGATGCGCGCGCTCGAGGCGCTTCAGGGCGAACGCTATCTCCGCTTGGCCGAGAAGCGCCCCGCGAATGAATCTTTTCTCTATGGCTGGCTCGCCAACCGCCTGGGCGGCTGACCTCCCCCCTCCGCAGTCGGTCCAGCAAACCGGTACGTCAGTGCGAACATTGGGACCATTCGCCCGATTTGGCACAGTTTCACCAGGAGTTTTCACATCATGGCCCTCCTCGACGCCGTTGTTGGCCCAATCGCCAACCTTCTCGACCGCATCATCCCCGATCCGCGCCTGCGCGATGAAGCCAAATTGCAATTGCTCAAGCTCCAGGGGGATCAGGAACTGGTCGCCATCGACAAGCAGATGCAAGCCATCGTCGCCGAGGCGCAGGCCACCGATCCGTGGACCAGCCGCGCCCGCCCGAGCTTCCTCTATGTGATGTACGCCCTAGTGCTGTGGGCCATCCCGATGGGCCTGATCTCGGCGGCAAACCCCCAAGTCGCAGCAGCCATCGGCAACGGCATGACCACCTACCTCCGCGGCATCCCTGACGAGCTCTACACCCTCTTCGGCACCGGCTACCTCGGCTACACCGCCGCGCGCACCTGGGGCAAAGTGAAGGGCGTCAAACGGTAAGAGCCAGGAACCGATCTGGTTGATGCCCGATGCGGTGAATGGCCGCATCCCGGCCTCGACCCGGGATCTGCCTACCTTGCTCGCTTCAGGAGTTCACGCCGCACCAAGGCCGGCAGGTTCAGGATGGCGCAACCACCGCAACCATCGCGTGCCAAGGTCGCTTACACCCGCATGCCCAACCCACGCCTCCTCGCTCCGCTACTCACGACCCTTCTCGCCGCCTGCTCCCCGGCCGGTCTCCTCACCGGCGTCAACGGCCTGCTCCCCGGCGATCAGGGCGCGCGCAAGGCGGCGAGCGGCGTCGCCTACGGCGCGCTTCCCCGACAGAAGCTCGACGTGTGGACACCCCGAGGCAGCGCCGGCGATCCGCTTAAGCCCGTCGTGATCTTCCTCTACGGGGGTGGCTGGGTAGACGGTTCGCGCGGCGACTACGGTTTCGCCGGATCGGCCTACGCTGGCGAAGGCTTCGTCACGGTCGTGCCGGACTATCGCCTGGTGCCGGAAGTGCGCTTTCCCAGCTTCGTCGAGGATGGCGCGCTGGCGGTGCGTTGGGCCCGCGACCATGTCGCGGAATATGGCGGCGACCCAAAGCGCATCAGCCTCGCGGGCCATTCCGCCGGCGCCTACAATGCCGCAATGCTGGCGCTCGACCCACACTTCCTTCGCGACGTCGGGGTCGATCCCAAGACCGTCCGCGCCGCCGCCATTCTCTCTGGCCCGACCGACTTCTACCCGTTCACCGACATCCGTTCCCGCGATGCCCTCGGCGCCTGGCCCAGCCCGGCGGCGACCCAGCCGATTACCTTCGCCCGCGCCGACGCGCCGCCGATGATCCTGCTTCACGGCACCGCCGACACCGTCGTCCGTCCGCGCAACAGCCAGGTGCTAGCCGACAAGCTGCGGGCGCTCGGCGCGCCGGTCGAACTGAAGCTCTATGAGGGCAGGAGCCACGTCGACGTGGTCAAGGCACTCTCGCGCCCGTTCCGCCGCTCGCTGCCCGTGCTTACCGACAGCGCCACCTTCCTCCGCGACCACAGCCGGTAAGGAGCCACGCTTGAGAAAGCCCGACCCGCTTCCCACTTGATCGCCTGAGCACAAGCGGGAGCAAGCATGGAACAGTGGCACGGCACGACGATCCTCGGCGTGCGGCGCGCAGGTCGCACGGTGATCGCCGGCGACGGTCAGGTCAGCATGGGCAATACGGTGATGAAGCCCAATGCCAAGAAGGTGCGCCGCCTTGGCGCGGAAGGCACGGTCATCGGCGGTTTCGCCGGGGCAACTGCGGATGCCTTCACTCTGTTCGAGCGGTTGGAGAAGAAGCTGGAAGCATCCAACGGTCAGTTGCTCCGCGCCGCGGTCGAGCTGGCCAAGGATTGGCGCACCGACAAGTTCCTGCGCAACCTGGAAGCGATGATGATCGTCGCGGACAAGGATGCGCTGCTGATCCTGACCGGCAATGGCGACGTGCTGGAGCCCGAAGCCAAGGGCGAGACCACCATCGCCGCGATCGGCTCAGGCGGCAATTACGCGCTCGCCGCGGCCCGTGCCCTGATCGACTATGAAGTCGACCCCGAAGTGCTCGCCCGCAAGGCGATGGGCATCGCTGCCCAAGTGTGCGTGTTCACCAACGACCGTTTGACCGTGGAAAGCGTCGGCGCATGAAGGACTTCCTTACCCCCAAGGCAATCGTCGCCGCGCTTGACGAGCACATCATTGGCCAAAGCGACGCCAAGCGCGCCGTCGCGGTCGCCATGCGCAACCGCTGGCGCCGGCAACAGCTCGGTCCCGAACTGCGCGACGAGGTCACGCCCAAGAACATCCTGATGATCGGTCCCACGGGCTGCGGCAAGACCGAGATCAGCCGCCGTTTGGCTAAGCTTGCCGACGCCCCGTTCATCAAGATCGAAGCCACCAAGTTCACTGAGGTCGGCTATGTCGGCCGCGACGTCGAGCAGATCGCCCGGGACCTGGTCGAAGAAGCTGTGCGTCTGGAGAAGGAGCGCCGCCGAAGCGCGGTTCGGATCGCCGCGGAAGAAGCCGCGACCGAGCGCCTGCTTGATGCGCTGACCGGCAAGGGATCGTCCGAAGCCACCCGCGCCAGCTTCCGCCAGCGCCTGGCCGACGGCTCGCTGAACGATGCCGAGGTCGAGGTCGACATCTCCGACGCTGCCGGCCCATCGTTCGAACTGCCCGGGGCGCCTCCGGGCATGGGCATGCTCAACCTGTCCGAGATGATGAAGAACGCCATGGGCGGCGGCGCCAAGAAGCGGCGCAACCTCAAGGTTCCCGCCGCTCTCGACAAGCTGACCGAGGAAGAAGCCGACAAGCGCCTCGACCAGGACGATGTGGCGCGCGCCGCTCTGGCCGACGCCGAGGCCAATGGCATCGTCTTCCTCGACGAGATCGACAAGATCGCGGTCAGCGACGTGCGCGGTGGATCGATCAGCCGCGAAGGCGTCCAGCGCGACCTGCTGCCTTTGATCGAGGGCACCACCGTTTCCACCAAGTACGGCGCGATCAAGACCGACCACATCCTGTTCATTGCGTCGGGCGCGTTTCACGTCGCCAAGCCGTCCGATCTGCTGCCCGAGCTTCAGGGCCGCTTGCCGATCCGCGTCGAACTGAAGGCGCTCACCGAGGAGGATTTCGTCCGCATCCTGTCCTCGACCCGTGCGAGCCTGACCGAGCAATATCAGGCGCTGCTGGAGACCGAGGAGGTGCACATTACCTTCGCCGACGACGGCATTCGGGCGCTCGCCCGCATCGCGGCCGAGGTCAATCAAGCGCTGGAGAACATTGGCGCCCGGCGGTTGCAGACGGTGATGGAGAAACTGCTCGAGACCGTCAGCTTCGAAGCTGAAGACCGCCGCGGCGAGACGCTGGTCGTGGATGCGGCCTTCGTCGAAAGCCAGCTCGCCAGCATTGCCCGCAACGCCGATTTGTCGCGGTACGTGCTTTAGCTTCCTCTCTGGGGCGTCTGGCACCTTCCGGTAGCGCCAAGTCAGTCCGGCGGTGAAGGGCGTCCAGGCGCCTGTCTTGACGCCGGCGATGCGCAGTTGGTCGGCGATCCACACATTGCAGGTCGAAATGGCACTCGCCTTCCCCACACCGCGGAAGAACGCGTCGCTGTCACCGTAACCCGGATGGTCGATGCGTCGCGGCCGGCCCGCTGCATCCAGCACCAGTTGCGCGCGCACCGACGCCCAGATCCGGCGATATTCTTCCGGGCGCAGTCGGATCGCTCGCAGGTCGGTACCGGGATCGGCGACGCGCTCGACATGGACGACCCGCTCGCCGCCAGCCAGGGCGGACCACAGGGTTCGCGGGGTGATGTCGGCCCATGTCGGCGTCTCGAGATAGACACGCCGCTCGCCCGCCCCGAATGCGATCCAGCGCGGCGCCAAAGGTGGATCGGCGAAGTCGCGTGCCGGAAACAGCGGTCGCCAGTCCAGCCCCTGAGCCTGCGCCGGCATCAACAGGTCCACGTGCACGCCATTGCTGCGCAAATAGACCGAGGTTCCCGCTGCCGGTTCCACCCAGTGGCGGTTGACCGGCACCAGCGCGCCCACCAGCGCCGCCGCAAGATACGCCAAGGGCAGAGCAAGCACGGCAAGCAACAGCCGGCGCCCGATCCGAGCCTTCTTGCCCTTGCTTCTCGGCCGTCGTCGCTGTCTCGCCAAACCATCTCTCCCTTGCGTTGCACGCCCGACCACCGTAGAGGCGCCCGCTAGGTCGGGGCGTAGCGCAGCCTGGTAGCGCATCACACTGGGGGTGTGGGGGTCGCTGGTTCGAATCCAGTCGCCCCGACCATCAAGGCCTCAGCCGAAAGTTTGCAAGCCCTTCATGACCCAAGCCATTCTTCTCACCATCGCCGCGGCCACCGGAGCCGCACCGTCGCCCGGCCTCGCGTTTGTCATGCAGACGCTGCCGTTCGTGCTGATCCTCGCCATTTTCTACTTCTTGATGATCCGCCCGCAGCAACAGCGTGCCAAGGCGCATCAGGCGATGCTGGCAGCGGTCAAGAAGGGCGATGACGTGATCACTGGCGGTGGCATCCGCGGCCGCATCACACGCGTGATCGACGAGGCCGAAGCCGAGGTCGAGATTGCTCAGGGGGTCAAGGTCCGGGTGGTCAAGTCGACTCTGTCGCAGGTCATCAACCCAACGGCCAAACCGGCCAACGATTGATGCTCGATTTCCCGCGGTGGAAGATCTGGACGACGGTTGGCCTCGTCCTGCTCGGCATATTGTTCGCGATCCCCAGCCTGTTTCCAGAGGCCCAAGTGGCGCGCTGGCCCAGCTTCGTGCCCCGGTCGCAGATCAACCTCGGGCTCGATCTCGCCGGCGGAAGTCACCTGTTGTACGAGGCGGATCTGGGCGACGCCGCCAAGCAGCGCCTCGCCGCCAAGGAAGATGAGGTCCAGACCGAGCTGCGCCGTGATCCGCGCATCGAGGTTGGTGACGTTTCCACCGCCAACAATCGCATCTCCTTCATGGTCCGCAATCCGGCGCAGCTCGATGATGCCGTTGAGCGCATGCGCACCTTGTCGCGCCCCGTTGGACTGACTGGGGCGCGCGATTGGGAAGTCGCCGTGGTGGACGCCACCCGTGTCGTGATCACGCCAACACCCGCAGGCACGGCGGAGAGCCTTACCCAGGCTTTGACCGTTGCACGCGATGTGGTTCGCCGCCGCATCGATCCAGGCGGCACCCGGGAAGTCACCGTGGTCGGGCAGGGCGAGCGCCGCATCCTGGTACAGGTCCCTGGATTGGACGATCCCGAAGCTCTTAAGAAGCTGATCGGCGAGACCGCTCGGCTGGAATTCAAGCTTGTCGATCTCGAAGCGGATCCGACGCAGGTCGCTCAGGGCCGCGCTCCGCCAGGCAGTCAGGTGCTGCCAATGGTGGACGGTGGTTTCATTGCCGTGAAGCGCCGCGCGATCGTTACTGGTGAGCAATTGGTCGATGCACGGCAGGAGTTCGATCAGCAGAGCGGCGCTGCCGTGGTCTCCATTAAGTTCAACGCGGCCGGCGCGAAGCGCTTCGGCCGGGTGACTCAGGAGAACACCGGCAAGCCATTCGCCATCATCCTCGATGAGAAGGTGCTCTCCGCACCCAGCATCAACGAGCCGATCTTGGGTGGTACCGCGCAGATCAGCGGCAGCTTCGACGTTGAAAGCGCCAGTGCGCTCGCCATCAGCCTTGCCAGCGGCAAATTGCCGGTCAAGCTCAACGTCATCGAGGAGCGCACGGTCGGCCCTGACCTGGGCAAGGATTCGATCGAAAAGGGCGCACTCGCCGCCATCGTCGCGACTGGCGCGGTGATGCTGTTCATGCTTGCGCTCTACGGCCGCTTCGGGGTCTATGCGAACATCGCCTTGGTGGTGAACGCCTTGCTGATCCTGGCCGTCATGGCGATCTTCAATGCCACGTTGACCCTACCGGGCATTGCGGGCTTCGTGCTGACCATTGGCGCCGCGGTCGACGCCAACGTGCTGATCAACGAACGCATCAAGGAAGAACTGCTTCGTGGTCGGCGGGTGCTCGACGCCATCGAGACCGGCTATAAGGAAGCGAGCACCGCGATCTTCGATGCCAACATCACCAACGTTATCGCCGCCGCCTTGATGTTCTTTTTCGGCTCCGGCCCGATCCGCGGCTTTGCGGTAGTGCTGTTCATCGGCATCGTCACGTCGGTGTTCACCGCGGTCAACCTTACCCGCATGATGGTCGCTTTGTGGGTCAAGCGCGCACGCCCACGCGCGCTCAACCTGTAACCGGAAGTCTGATTCCATGCCGCTGATCAAGCTAGCGCCCGACAACACCAACATCGACTTCATGCGCTTTCGTAACATTGCGCTTGTGTTGTCGATCCTGCTGACCCTGGCATCGCTCGCTTTGGTGGCGGTCCGCGGGCTCAATCTGGGCGTCGACTTCGTCGGCGGACAGATGATCCGCACGACCTTCTCCGCGCCGGTCGATGTCGAGCAGCTGCGCGGCCAGATCGAGAGCCTCGACCTGGGTGAAGCCAGCATTCAGGAGTTCGGCGGTCCCACCAGCTACCAGATCCGGCTGCCCAAGCCGCCCGGAGGCGAGGCCGCGGCCAATGTTGCGGCCACGCGGGTCAAGCAGATGCTCAACCAGCTTCACCCGGGCGCGCGGGTCGATTCTGTCGAGACGGTGTCGGGCAAGGTCTCGGAGGAACTCGCCAACGACGGTGTTCTCGCGATCGGCTTGGCGATGCTCGGCATCGCGCTCTACATCTGGTTCCGCTTCGAATGGCAGTTCGGCGTGGGCGCGCTGGTGACCCTGTTCCACGACGTTGCGATGACCATGGGGTTCTTCGCTTTGACGCAATTGCAGGTCGACCTCAACGTCGTCGCGGCGATCCTGACGATCGTTGGTTATTCGCTCAATGACACCGTCGTGATCTACGACCGCATCCGCGAAAATCTGCGCAAGTATCGCAAGATGCAGATCGTCCCGTTGATCAACCTTTCGCTCAACGAGACCCTTTCGCGTACCCTGGCGACGTCCCTGTCGATCCTGCTGGCCCTGACGCTATTGCTGATCCTTGGGCCGGAGGTCATCTTCGGTCTGACTATTGCCATCTTCCTTGGCATCTTCGTTGGCACCTATTCATCGATTTACATCTCGGCGCCGATCCTGGTGTGGCTGGGCGTCAAGCCCGACAGTTTCCTCAAGACGGACGAACCAGCTCCGGGCGAGCGCAGTGCGGCGGGCTCGGCGGCGTAGCAGCACGGCTTACCCGGCATAATCGCGTAACGCCCACGACGTATTGCCCGCGCTCACAAGCGCTGGTAGGGCGCAACCGCCTCCAGGGTTCCAAGCCGCTTTAGCTCAGCTGGTAGAGCACATCATTCGTAATGATGGGGTCACAGGTTCGAGTCCTGTAAGCGGCACCACCCTGAAAACGTCTCTGTTTACAGTGACTTAGAGTGAGATTGAGGGCGAGAATCTGGCCCGTTCTCCGGGAGTTACGGCCGTCGCTCAATGCTAGTGGCAGCGGTGAGACTAACGAGCTACCGAATCGTAAGCAGGGGAGGCGGGACGTCTCCAAGCCTGACTTCCAGACTGCCGATGCTCTGGCTGCGATTGCCGGCTTCCAGTAAGACAATGCACTCTCGCTGTCGCTCTCAGCTTGTGACGAAGCCCGCTGCCGCTCTCTGTCGCCGCACGCGCAGAGGTTCGCAACCAAGGTCGCGGCCCATTAAGCCGAATCGTTCTTTTCGCCAATCGGCGCATCGATAGTTTACGCTTTGGGCGCCCGACGTTGTCGGTACTAGCAAGTTAAGCCAAGACGAGCGTGTTCAAGGCGCGATTGTGCGCTGAGCTCGGCAACGAAAGCTCGTACGTAGGCGTCGAAACGAGGTCGTACGGAAGATCGCGCAATTTGATGCTCAGCCAGGACGACCAGGAGTTGCTCAGGAGCCATTCCAAAGCCGCACGGCCGTCACCATGATCCATCGCCGGATTTTGCCCACGCGAGCCGCCTCAAGAGCCTGAGCAAAGGCGTCAGAGGCACGTGGATCGTTCAACAAGAGCATGTAGTCATGCAGAAGCGCTGCCTTTGCGACCTTGCCGCTGATCGGAAACAGCCAGCGAGCAAACCATGGGATGCTGGCGAAGTCGGTCCGGAAGCCCGCAGGAGGATCGAGCGGAAGGCCCGCAAAGCTTTGGGTCGTGCTTGGGTGAGCTTTGGGACGAAATGCTCCAATGTGCACGTTGGTGCTTATATCGTCACTGACGACCTTGGATGCCCATCTCGGTGGTGACTCACCTAAGCTTTCAGATTGCGGGCCGATCCCTGTTCGCTTCCATGGCGATCCGCTGGGCCTCAGCTTGAGCGGCGAGTTGGGCAGGCGTTTTCGTGGAGTTTGCCGCCTTCTCGTACGCGGCAAGCTCCTCGGCAGAGATGCGGCTCAGAACATCCTCTCGCGCGGCTCGCATCCGAGCCACCTCGGGGGAGCCGGGAAACTGCACCGACAGCCCTCGTAGCCGCATGTCGATGCGTCTGAGGCTGCTTTGATCGTTGCTTTCTTCGCCTGCCATGTGCGTCCTTTTGAATGAGTAAGCAAAAGCTCTTACGACACGAAAGCCTAAAGCATCAACGCGTTCCGCTCGGGCCAAGGAAGCTTGGAGATGATAGGTTAGAGTGGGCTAGAAGGCTTTCCAGCCCACCTTCCGTTCCATAGCTTGGGCCATGTGTAGCAGCGTCTCGGAGTCCTCATCGCTGCGCCGCACGCGCAGAGGTTCGCAACCAAGGTCGCGGCCCGGATCGTTCTTTTCGGTCATCGGCGCATGGATAGTTTACGCTTTGGGCGCCCGACCTCGTCGGTACTAAGAAGTTAAGCGAAGACGAGCGTGTCCATGGCGCGATTGAAATCTGTGCGCTGAGCTCGGCAACGAAAGCTCGTACCTAGGCGTCGAAAACGACGTCGTACGAGAGATCGCGCAATATGATGCTTAGCCAGGACCGACGAGGAGTCGCTCAGGAGCCATTCCAAAGTCGCACGGCCGTCACCATGATCCATCGCCGGACTTTGCCCACGCCAGCCGCCTCAAGAGCCTGAGCAAAGGCGTCAGAGGCACGTGGATCGTTCAACAAGAGCATGTAGTCATGCAGAAGCGCTGCCTTTGCGACCTTGCCGCTGATCGGAAACAGCCAGCGAGCAAACCACGGGATGCTTGCGAAGTCGGTCTGGAAGCCCGCGGGCACTGTGATGCTTTCACCCGATCCAAGAAAGCCAAGGTCGAAGGTGAAGGGCTGAGCGACTTCGAACAGACCTTGGCCGTTGCGCTCGTCGGCAAGCACCTTAACCAGTAGGTCCGACGTAAAGCTGCTCATGGCCAGCCTTCCTGATTGTTTGTTGTTGTTGGAGGGGCTTAGCTCGGTTAGGGGCGCCG
Organism: uncultured Sphingomicrobium sp.; assembly: GCA_964243335.1. GTDB lineage: Bacteria > Pseudomonadota > Alphaproteobacteria > Sphingomonadales > Sphingomonadaceae > Sphingomicrobium. Next base: position 321,138 of record CAXTED010000004.1, read on the forward strand.
CATGTGGGAATGGCTCAAACACCTTTTCATCGATCGGGAAGGGGGCTGCCAGCAATGCGGCGAAGCTTCTGGTCCGTTCCTAATGTGCGATGATTGCTCTTGGGACAGTCCGATCTGAGAACACTTGCCTAGACTAATTTAGGCTGCGTGAGGCACGTCAGTTGATGGCGACAACAAGCTCGAGCTCATCAGAGACCGCTTCGAAGGGTGACCCTTGTTCGTCCCCCCGAAGCCGATCAACGGAACGTTTCCGAAGATTGTCGCCATTCTAGCTTCCTTAAGCGTTCGTCCCGTTCGGGCATCGAGTCAGGTAAATCACTGATCGCAGCCACACGCTACGATCAAACTTGCTGGCTGACAGCCTCTCTCGATTCTTGTGTGTCAGTTGGCTGTGAAGCCAGTCAAGCGACAAGGATAAGTACGAGGACAAGGCACATCAGCATGAAATAGCAGCCTCGCCGGTTGGTCTTCTCAGGATTGGTTTCCGAAGACATCTGCATCCTTGGTTTGATGTGCCATCCGGCCTTAAGCTATCTGTTGCGCTCGCTCTAAGCTCCGACGTTCAGGTACACGGCGGCGCAAATAGCAGTGAGCAGAAGCGCGAGGACAGCGATGATCCAGAGATGTCGTTGACGCCTGTATCGACGAGGCGCCTTGGGGCGGGAAGATGCCTGAAAGCGTATCTCGACCGGCGCATTTTGAGCCATGCGGGCAGCCGTTAGGTCAGCCTGCTGAACTGATCAAGCCTCTGATCACAAACCGAAAACGTCGTGGGCAGCTCCTGGATGCACGTGCTGGTAGGTCAACCAGCGACTAACGTCACCTGCCTCAACAATCGTGGCAGTCACAGAGACTGCGGCGACATGTGCGTTGTTCGCAGGGAAGCGCGGAACACAGCCAATCCTGCTGCCAGAAGATGGTGTGAGGGTTCGAGTCCTGTACGTGGCACCACCCTTTCCTTAGTCTCTGGCAATCACTTGCACACAGACAGGGGAGTGGCTTGCAAGTGACCGAACTTCGGGCAGTTATCGGGTGACTGCAGGAAGGACTGGCAGTCGTGAGACGCTCTCCCAGTCTGCATGTCATGAGTTTCGTATCCCGCGTCTCTATGCCGTAACTCAGCGGCTCCCACGGCACTAGGAGCGCCGCACTAAAGTCGGCTTAAGCGGGTCGAATGTGAGCCTTGACTGTCTGGGTCTTCAGAACGAAGGTAAGCAGGTGACCCATCGCCGAGCTGCGCACTGACGGCAGAAAAGACCCACAAGCAGACATTCAGAGCCGATGCTCCGCCACCCCCAACCGGACGTACGTTCATGTGGACTGATAGGGTAGAGTAATGATGCAGAATGAGACGTTCGGGGGATGCGATCCTGCGTCACGCGAGTGCGCAACTTCAGCGTAGTCATTTGAGAATGACATCTAGCCTGACAACAGGTATCTTGACCGCTTACTGCTACAAAGCATGATGTGAAATGCATGGGGGGATTTTTGGCAAAGCAGGCGCGCACAGCCTTCCTGGCGTATCCAAGTGTGCCGGCCATTGTTCGAGACTCTTTGCGAGAAGCCGTCGAACGCAACACATCAGCGAAAATCCGGCTGCAGCCTTGGGAGAAGCTCCCGATAGTGGGCTTGCGCATCGATAGCTTGATAAGAGAACGGATAAGCGAGTGCGATGTCCTGATTGCTGACATCACCTTCCCCAATTTCAATGTCTATTACGAACTTGGATATGCCGTCGCGCTCGAAAAGCCAGTAATACCTTTGGTAAACACGGGAGTTGCTTACGCAACTAAGAATGCGGGCAATTTAGGACTTTTCGATACTATAGGTTGGTTGACGTATGATAATACGGACGATTTACTTCGGAAGCTCGAGCATTGGGAGGGAATCGGGTGGTCTGGAAAGCTGCGGAAAGACAAGGATCATTCGAGACCCTTATTTGTCTTGGACTCGCTCATAAAGACGAATTATAGAAACCATATATTTAGCGAAATTGCCAACAGCCAAGTGGAAGTTAGACCATTTGATCCATCTGATAATCCGAGATTGACTTCAAGTCATGCGATCAGTGAGGTTTCCTCTTCAGCAGGTGTGATTGTTACTCTGCTATCTGAGACCATGGCTGATTGGCAAAATAATAATCTTCGAGCAGCTTTCGTCGCCGGTCTGGCTCATGGCTTTGACGTAGAGCCGCTGATCATCCAGTTTGATAATGGACCAGCACCGCTCGACTACCGAGATTTCGTCACGAATAGTGCGTCCCGAACAGAAACCGAGCGACACGTAAGCGAATACTGCAGCCAAGTACTGGTTCGTAATCAGCGTAGCTTCGGGCGCACGGCTCGCCTGTCCCTCGGTTTGCTAAATAAAATCGACCTTGGCGCGTCGGCAGCTGAGTTCGAAGGTCAGCAGCTCGCAGATTACTTCATCAACACAGCCGAGTACGCCAGAGCGGTGCGCGCTGAGGGTGCCATCATCGTCGGCCGCAAGGGCTCAGGTAAGTCTGCTATCGCAATCAGAGTTGGCTCGGAGTTTGCACGTGACAGCGGGGCTTTGGTGCTGGATCTTCGTCCAGCCGCGCATAATCTGAGCGATCTTCGGGAGCAACTGCTCGGCTCAGTGGGTCAGGGTCTCTTCGACCACACCGTCGCCTCCTTTTGGCAGTTCACGATCTTGTTGGAGCTGGTACTCGCAGCTCGGCAGAGAGCATTGAAGCGCTCGCGGAACGATTTTGACTTACAAGAACAGCTACGTCAAATTGAGACGGAATTCCGGCTCACCAACGAATTCGTATCAGGAGACTTCACTGCAAGGCTCGAGCTGACCGTCGAGAAGGTATTGCGCGTTCTTGTCGACCGACCGAGCCCGGACGAGATCCGTGCGCAGATAACAAACGCAATGTATGAGAATATCATACCTGCCTTACGCGACGCATTTCTTGGGCTGGGCACCTTCTATAGCGACGTGGTGGTTCTACTCGATGATCTCGATAAGGGGTGGCCACCGAAAAAGCTTGAGCCTTATGACGTCCGCATGCTCCGACACTTGATCGAGGTACTGAAACGCCTGCAACGGGATTTCCGCCGCAGGAACACTGACTTCCGATACATGATGTTTATACGAAGCGATGTTTATGATGAGCTCGTAGAAGATACGGCTGACCGTGGCAAAGATAACGTCATAAAAGTTGATTGGTCCGATAAGGCTCAGTTAGTTCACCTGCTTAAAGAGCGTGTAGTAAGCAGCTTTAATGAGGCTCAAGCGGACGAGGCTTGGGAGGCTTTCAACTGCTCGATGAGTGACGGCAGGCGTGCTGTAGATCATCTAGTAGAGGCTTCTCTGTACCGTCCTAGATTTCTGATCGAGGTCGCCGAAAGGGTGCTTTCGTTCGCGCTTAATCGAGGACACGTGCTGGTTGACCAGGCTGACGTAGAGCAGGCGATGGATCAGATGTCGCTCTATCTAGTTTCAGACTTTGCCTACGAAATGCGAAACGTTGCGGGTACGCCAGCAGAAATCTTCTATGCGTTCATTGGCACGACAGGCCTTCTGACCCACGAGGAAGTACTCGAAAGAATATCTAGCAAGTGGCCGGACATGGATCATGAGGGAGTAGTTGACCTCTTAATTTGGTACGGCTTTCTCGGGATCATAGGTGCACACATTGAGCCCGTTTTCATCTACGATCGATCTTACGACTTCCGGCGGCTGCTAGCAGAGCGACCGAGTGAGGCATCCGAGCGGCTCTATGCTGTCAACGCGGCGTTCACCAGAGGACTTCGTTAGGCGGCGAAACCGACTGAACTTTCCAGCGCAATTTCGTTGCAACCTTGAACCAGCGGCTGCCTTCGAGATGATTATCAAACTGCCGCTGAGTGCGGCCTGGACGCAAAGCGGCCAACCGGCAATATGAACGAGCGTCCGCTTAAGCCTGTCGGTCGCCCGAAAGCGGCTGTTTCGCTTACCACCATCAGCAAACCAGGGATAAGGATGAACAAACGTGGGCTTACGAGCATCTGCGAAGTAGGAGCAAATCGCCGCAGCGGGGACGTTGCCACCGTAAAGCTTCAAGGCTGACGCTGATAGCCAGCTTCATTGCCAGTCCCGCAGCAAGAGCCTGCCTCGCAAGCCCGTCGGCGGGTTGCCCGGCGTGCAAACTCCTGCTCAGCCTAGTTTCTGCAAGCTCCATTGCGCGGCAGGCGGCCGTGGCACCTTTACATCACTACTCTCACGCGAGATCCTCTCCCCAGAGGGAGACAAATCGATGGAAAGTACGGGATCCGCGATCTTTGCTGTGCTTCTGCTATGTACGCCGCTTGCATTCATCGTCGTCGCTATATCATGGCGGAAGGCGGCGAGTAGGTCCAAGCGCGCGGAAGCTGCGCTTTCTGAGCTGCAGCCCGCCGCCGAGGCGAGAGTTGAAACCGCCAGAACCGAAGCCGCAGCAGAGATTGACCGGATCAGATCGCGGTTCGCTGGAGTCACAGACCTCGATGCCGAGAAGGAACGGGTCTCGGCTGAGATCTCGGCACTTCAGCAGCGAGCCGAGACCCTCAAATCCGAGTACAAGGAGAAGAGGTCCGTCTATGAGCGCATCGTCAAAGAGGTAGCCATCTTCGATGAGCGCTTAGCTTTCGCCGAAATGGGAGTTTACGAGCCTCACTTCGACTATGGAGATAGCGAAGCTTACGAAGCCGCAATTACCGATATTCGCGAAAGCCAGAAGCGCATGATCGCCGAGAAGGCAGCGGTTTGTTGCAGCACCAACTGGACGGTCGACGGCAGCCAGTCGAAAGGTCAAACGATGACCAATAGGAACATCCGGCTGACCCTCCGCGCATTCAACAACGAGTGTGACGCTGCGATCGCCAATGCGCGCTGGAACAACGTTAACGCGATGGAGAAGCGCATTCTCCGCGCGAAAGAACAAATCGACAAGCTGAACGCATCGAACGCTACCTACGTCAGCACCGAGTTTCTGCAGCTAAAGCTCAGAGAGCTTTACCTGACCCACGAATCTCGAGAAAAGCAGAAGGCCGAACGCGAGGAGAAGGCCGAAGCGCTCCGCCTTGCGCGCGAGGAGCAGAAGTTGCTCCGGGATATGGAAGAAGCTCAGCAGCAGGAGGAGCATTATGCCCGCCTTCTGGAGAAAGCTAGGAAAGAGGCCCAAGGCATAGTCGGGCCGACACTGGACGCCTTCACCGACCAGATTGCTATGTTGGAAAAGGACCTTGCCGAAGCTCACGCAAAGGTCGCCCGGGCACAGGCCATGGCAGAGAGAACCCGCTCTGGTTACGTGTACATCATCTCAAACATTGGCTCCTTCGGCGAGGGGGTCGTCAAGATTGGGTTGACTCGACGGCTAGATCCAATCGATCGGGTGCGCGAACTCGGCGACGCCAGTGTCCCGTTCGTGTTCGACACCCATGCCATCATCTACAGCGATGACGCTCCAGCGCTTGAGCGAGCGCTGCATAGCGAATTCGAAAGTACGCGGATCAACGCTCAGAACTTCCGAAAGGAGTTCTTTCGGGCTTCTCTCGACCAAGTCGAGACAGCAGTTTTAAGACTAGCACCAGATGCTTCCTTCTTCAAAGACGTGGAGGCGCAAGAGTATCGGGAGACGCTGTCGCGGCGGCGCCAGGTACTAGATTCCCTGGCCGAGCAGAAGGAGGCTTTCCCAGCCGAGTTGTGATCTCCTGATAGTGGAACCCCGACGAACTATGATCTGCGATCAGGCTCGCAGCACGAGCCACAATGGCTTGAGGATCCGGATTAAACGGGTGAGGGTTACGTTTACGCCGCCTGACGAGGCCGCTTCTGGGAAGCTCGCCGGCAGCTCTAAGCGTCTGAAACGCGCGCTAAGCAGTCGCTTAAGGTTAATGAATGAGCGTCTCGTGTCGCCTGGCAGTCGCCCGAAGGCAGCCTTTCTGCTCTTAAACACTGTTTGGGCCGAAGCGGACATCGCTTAAGGCACGGCGAACGTCCGCTTTCGACTCATTGCGGACATTAGACTGGCTGCTATGCGCCCATTGCGGCCAGTCAGGCAGCGGCCTTGCATACAGATCTCTTCGTTCTATTCAGCAACCCTATGAGGCTTGCCGTCCAGCGCCTGGTCGTCGGCGCATTGATTGTCGGTTTCGTGATCGGCACTAGCACCCACGTGCTTCAGATCGTAAACCGCGGCTGGGTGGTGTTCGCCGACGCTCCGATCTGGATGAACGTCTACTGGACGTCGCTGACCTTCCTTGATCCCCTTGCAGCGATGCTTCTGCTCCGCGCGCGCCGCGCCGGCTTGGCGCTCGCTCTCGCGATCATGCTGAGCGACGTCGCTGTGAACTCCTATGGCCTGTACGGGCTCGATCTGCCATCTGCGGTTTGGGCGCTCCAACTCCAGACTCTGTTCGGCGGCTTTCTGCTCGGCGCGGTCGGGTTCCTCTGGGAAAGGGGCAATGAGCCTTCTCGCTAAAGCACGTGAACGACCATTCGCTTTCCGGAGCCGCTCGGCAGCCTGAGTGACCGCGTCTGGGTCATTCGGACAGGTGCTGCCGCAAGAACTCGACTGTCCTCGGCCAACTGTCTCGGCGAGCCGCCATGTTAGCGGATTCGGTCCCGCCCATCATGCTCCAGTATCGGGCGCTGCCGCTGCCAGACCGGAGCGCCGGTCCAAACACGCCATGCCCAGCTTGCGGATAGCGAAGAAGGATCGGTGCTGCCTTGCCCTTCTGCAAAAGACGCGCCCTGATCATCTCCGACATCTTGCAACTCGGCCAGGTTAGATCGGCGCCGCCGCAGATGAGGAGGATCGGAGCTGCGGTTCGCTCGACTGGGATAACGGCTTCGGGATGCTCGGCGACCTTCTGCAATCCATTTAAATGCACCCCGTACGACCCGCCTCGCGGGTGCGACCATGAGCCATAGGGCAGACTCGGCACGTCATTGCCGCCTTCTGTCCATGCCGATCGCAGTCCCCCGGAAACCATGCTCAGCGGGCTCATTCCGTCCCAAACGACAGAAGAGGGCATACCTAGCGCCAGCGCCCGCACGTCAGGACGGCGAACGGCAACTGTGAGCGCAGCTTCGGCGCCCTTCGAGTAGCCAATAACGCCGATGCGTCCGGGGTCGACCTCGGGACGCGCCTTGAGTCAGTCGATGGCGTCGGTGAAACGCTCCAGCGGTATTCGCGAGATCTTATTGGGAAGCTCATCGGCACAATGATAGCCGACCTGCAACGCGCTGAAGCCTGCTGCCTGAAGCGCGAGCGCTTCTCGCATGGCTTCGCTGCCGAGACCGCCCTCATAACCGCCGACCACCAGGACCGCAGGGCCGCGCCCGCCGACCTGACTGCTGAAGTAGTTTGCCAAGATGCTCTTCGTGTGGATGCGCTCGCCCGTCGGGCCAGGCGCGACGACAGAACAAACGCGTGTTTGGTTCAGAGCCCAAGTTGCCCGGCCGACGAGAGCAAGGACGAGCAGGCCGAGTGCGATGAAGATTCGCTTACCCCAAACTTTCCAGCGCGGACGCTGCTTAGTGGCGTCGGTATTCGCGATGGCCCTTCCTGTCACTAAGTCCCTCTTTCTTGTTGGCACGTGCACCATGAACGGTGTTCAACCTGTTTAGATAGTCTGGCTGCCGTTATGTCCCAAGAAACGACGCCAGCGAGTGCACGTCAGTCGAACAGTGGCCGCCGTAGAGCGGATGCCACTCCGTCCTGACGCCGCGCTGGCGCGCCATTTCGACAAGCCTTTCCGTGCCCTCGAAAGTCCCAAAGGCGTCGTACGAACCGTTCGAGAGGTAGAGCGCTGGATATGTCGGCCCCGCCCGCTCGATCAGGTTGAGTGGCGAGATGCGGCGCCACTCCGCGCCGTCCGCCACATACCTCCGCGCCATGAGCCACACGCCGAACCCCCTCTTGGGGTCCGCGCCCGTGCGTTCCGCCGTCGCGCGGATCGTGGACAGCGAGGCGACGGCGAGGTCACATATACACCGGGGCACAGCGCCGCCACCTTGGCAAACCGCGATGGGTAGGAGAGCCCCGCAACCAGGACGTTGAGGCCGCCCATCGACTCACCCACCAGCAGGCGGCGGCGCGGGCGTCCGACCTTTGCCTCGATCCCTGGCAAGCGCAGCATTAGATCGTCCAGCAGGCCGCTGTCGGCCTTCTCGCCCTTGGGTGTCAGCAGCCAGGTCGGGCCGTAGGACAGGGTGACTACAGTGGGCGGCAGCGCTCGGCTACGCTGCCATTCCCCCTGTATCATCGCGGTCATGTAGGTGTCGTCGTTCCAAACGCGTTCGTCCAGGTTCCGACCATGCAGATGATAAACGATATCGCCGTTCGTGCCCCGCCGATCCCGATACACACAGTAGCGGAGCGAGCCGGTCGTCCCACAAGCCTGTTCCGCCGGACGGAACGAGATCTTCTGGGCGCCTCGCGTCTGTGTGATCTCCATCCATACGTAGCAGAGCAACGCGGTGACGAGGATCGCGAGCAGCCAGTAGCGGTATGGGCGCTGGAGCATAGACCTTATCATGGGCCGGCGCTGAATGCCCGCGTGAGAAGAGAACATGGGGATCAGGCCAGTCCGACGAGCAGATGCTGGTCGAGCGGCGTCGTATCTGCTTCATCGTATGTCTGAGGAACTGCGCCAGCATGCGCGTCCACAAGCTTCGGCAGCGCCAGCAAGCTCAAGGCGTAGCCGATGATCGCACTGCCGCCATAACCGACAATCGGCGTCGGG